>NZ_LGEC01000001.1 GCF_001279585.1 Nocardiopsis sp. NRRL B-16309
GATCGGGGGCGGGGTCGGTCAGCGGTACGGATCGGAGGACGGGGTCAGCGGTGGGGGTCCGGGGCCGGGGCGGGCCCGCTGCTCTGGCGCACCCGCAGTCGTGCGGGCACGATGAGCCGTGGGGCGGGCGGGGGGCCGGAGGCGGCGTCCTCGCCGGCGGGCCGCTCCCCCGCGCCCAGCTCGTCGAGCAGTACGCGCAGGCTCACCCGGCCCACCTGGGCGAAGTCCTGGGCGACGGTGGTCAGCGGCGGGGCGAGGAACTCGGCCTCGGGGACGTCGTCGAAGCCGACGACGCTGATGTCGTCCGGGACCCGGAGCCCGGCCTCGCCCAGGGCGCGCAGCAGGCCGATCGCCATCTGGTCGTTGGCCACGAACACCGCGGTGACCTCCTCACCGGTCGCGCGCCGCTGGATCAGGCGCCGGCCCATCTCGTAGCCGGAGCGCGGGCTCCAGTCGCCCACGAGCGGCTCCGGGGCCGCGGCTCCCGCCTCCTCCAGCGCCCGCCGCCAGCCGGCGACGCGGGACTCGGCCTCCAGCCACTCCGGGTCGCCCGAGATGTGGTGGACGGTGCGGTGCCCCAGGTCGATGAGGTGGCGGACGGCGTCGTGGGCGCCCTGGGCCTGGTCGACGCACACGACCGGCAGGCCAGACCCCTCTCCGCCCTCGACCGCCACCAGGGGCCGCGGGCCCGGCACGGCGGCCAGCGCCCGCACCAGCGCGCGCTGCGGAGCGATAGCGATGCAACCCTCGACGGACTGCTGGATGAGGTAGTCCACGGCCTCGGCGACCCCGGCGGGGCTGACGTCGTCCAGGCTGACGATGCTCAGGAAGTACCCGGCCTCGCGGGCGGCCCGCTCGATTCCGGCCAGGGTCTGGGCCGGGCCGAACAGGGTGGTGTCGAAGGCGATGACCCCCAGCACGTTGGTCCGGCGGGTGACCAGGGCGCGCGCGGTGGAGTTGCGGTGGTAGCCGAGTTCGTCGATGGCCCGCTGCACGCGCGCCGTCGTCTCGGCGCGCACGTTCGGGTGGCCGTTGACGACCCGGGACACGGTCTGGTGCGAGACGCCGGCCAGGCGGGCGACGTCGGCCATGACCGGGCTGCGGCCACTCTGCGGGGTCACCTGGACGGCACCTCCTCGTAACGCTCGGGAAAGTTCTGTGACGCAGCCAACATTGTTAGCGTTAACAGAACCGGCGTCAAGACTTCCCGGGGAGAAATCTCCCGAAACGGGTCAGCCCAGGAGGCGCGCGTGCAGTGCCGTGGCGGAGGTGTCGGAGAGGGAGGCGACCTGGTCCACGACCGCCCGCAGGGCCGCCGCGTCGTCCTCGGCGGCGGTGAAGGCCTCGGCGAACTGGGGGTCCAACTCGTCGGGGGCGCTCTTCCAGAGCGCCTCCACCAGCTCGGTGACCGTCCTGCGCTCCTCGACCTGGTAGGCCAGGGCCTCCTCGCGCGACATCACGAAGTGGGCGGCCACCGCCTTGAGCAGCGCGCACTCCAGCAGGGCCCGGCGCGGAACGATGAGGTCCGCGCCGTAGCGCGTCAGGCGGCCGGGCCCGTGGGCGGCGCGCGTGGCGCCCTCGGCGGCCCGGCAGAAGCGGCCGATCAGCTCGCTGGTGAGGTTCTTCAGCGCGGCGAGCGAGGCGAGGTCCCCAGTGAACTCGGCGGGCCACACGGGCGCGGCCAGCAGGTCGGTGAACACCTCGTCCAGCTCCGCGGGATCGGCGGAGCAGTAGGAGTCGGCGGCCACCCGCACGACCTCGGCGCGCTCGACGGGGCTGCGCAGGGCGGCCATGCGCACGAGCCCGGCGTGCAGGGCGTCCTCGACGTCGTGGACCGAGTAGGCGACGTCGTCGGCCCAGTCCATGACCTGCGCCTCGAAGCACGTGCGGCCCGCGGGCGCGCCCCGGCGCAGCCAGTCGAAGACCTCGGTGTCGTCGGGGTAGCAGTTGAATTTGTGGGTGTCGCCGCCCTCGCCCCGGCGCCATGGGTACTTCACGGTCGCGTCGAGGGTGGCGCGCGTGAGGTTGAGCCCGGCGCTGCGCCCGTCGGGGTCGATGACCTTGCCCTCCAGGCGCACGAGCAGGCGCAGGCTCTGGGCGTTGCCCTCGAACCCCCCGCAGGCGGCCGCCGCCTCGTCCAGCGCCCGCTCGCCGTTGTGCCCGAACGGGGGGTGGCCGAGGTCGTGCGACAGGCACGCCGCCTCGACCAGGTCGGGGTCGCAGCCCAGCACCTGGCCGAGCTCCCGCCCGATCTGCGCGCACTCCAGGGAGTGCGTGAGCCGGGTGCGCGGGAAGTCGCTCACGCCGGGCTGGACGACCTGGGTCTTGGCGGCCAGGCGACGCAGCGCCGAACTGTGCAGGACCCGGGCGCGGTCGCGCTCGAAGGGCCCCCGGGCACGGTTCTTGCGCCGTTCGCCGGCCATGCGCTCGGTGTCCGCGGCCTCGTAGCCGTGGACCCGACCTTCGTCTCCGGGACCGCTCGTCATCACTGCGAGCCTACTTCCCGGCGGTGACGGAACCGTACCCAGCTCAGGCGGCGTTCACCTGGATGTCGCTGCTGTCGTTGAAGATCCAGTAGTACCAGAGGGACGCGGTCTCGCGGGTGATGTACCACAGCTGGGTGCGGCGCTCGATGACGGCGGGCCCCGAGCGCGCGGGCGAGGCGCCCGCCTCGATGCCGAAGTCCTCCGCCATCACCTGGGAGCGCAGGCTGTGCCAGGGGTCGGAGACCAGGATGGCGGTCTCCCAGCCGTTGGCGTCGAACACCTCCGAGACGGCGGCGAAGCTCTGCAGGGTGTCGCTGCCCTCCTCGACCGCGACGACGGAGTCGGCGGGAACGCCCACCTCCACCAGCCAGTTCCGGCCGGAGGCGGCCTCGGTGAAGTTGTCGTCGGGCAGCTTGCCGCCGACCGTGACGATGACGGGGGCCACGCCGTCGAGGTAGAGCTCCTGCGCCTGGCGCAGCCGCGCCTCGAAGACCGGTGAGGGCACGCCGTTGTACTGGCTGGCCCCGAGGACCACGATGGCGTCGGAGGGTGTGCGGTCGTCCTGGCGGGCGGTGTACCAGACCCAGCCCCACGTCCCCGGGACGACGGCCAGGGCCGCGATCAGCAGGAGGGCGACGATCCAGCGCTTGCGGACCTTGCGGCGCGGGCGCCTGCGCCGGGGCCGCGGGGGGCGCCGGTCGGCGCGCTCGCGCTCCGCGTCGGGGCCGGGGCCGAAGCCGGGGTCCGGTTCGGCCGGGGGTTCGGGGCGGGGGTCGGTGCGCGGCACGCGTCCGCGGGCCGGATGGCGTTCGCGGACGAAGCGGCGGGTGAAGGAGGTCTCCGCACCTGCGTCGGCGGCCGGGGCGGCCGTGGACGGATCGTCGGCGGCCGGGCCCTCCGGCCCCGTCTGGTACGCGTCACGGGTGAACGCACGGGTGGCCCCGGGGTCGCGTGAGAAGGACCGGGTGGCCTCGTCCCCCTCCGCGGTCGCGGCCGGGGCGTGCTCGCTCCGGGAGAACACCCGGGTGGCCTCGTCATCGGGGGAGGCGCCGGCCGGGCCCTCCCACGGCTCGTCGCCGTGACCGTCGCCTGCCACTCGCACCGGCTCACCTCCGCACAATTCGCTGACTGGAGTACTCCCCCACTGGGACGACTTCCGACCGCCGCTGGTTCTCGGCAGGCCGACCCGATCGGGGGCGAACCTGAGGTGAGGTAGGGGGTCGGGGAAGACGGCCAGGCCAGCAGTCGAAAATATATCACGAATAGGTCACGATGACCCCAGGTGGGCTGTTCCCCGCCGGCCCCCGAGTCTAGAGGGCTCGCGGGCGCTTCACGCCGGGTGGTTCGGGGCGCTTCACGCCGCGGCCTTCGTCGTCGCTACTGCCTGGCTCGTCCCTCGCTGGCGGCAGAGACTCCTCCTGCAGGCACCGGCACGCCCCTCACCCGTGCTCGCCTTAGGCCTCCGCTCGTCCCTCACTTCGGCCAGGGCGCTTCACGCCGC
>NZ_LGEC01000002.1:0-75575 GCF_001279585.1 Nocardiopsis sp. NRRL B-16309
AGACTCCTCCTGCAGGCACCGGCACGCCCCTCACCCGTGCTCGCCTTAGGCCTCCGCTCGTCCCTCACTTCGGCCAGGGCGCTTCACGCCGCGGCCTTCCGGCCCTTTCCGTCGGGGTGCACACCACCGCCCCCGCGGTGACCCGCGGGGGCGGTGGGGCGGAGGACGGGTGCCGGTCAGCCCGAGGCGCGGCCCGCGGCCCGGCCGGCCTCCAGGCGCGCCACCGGTACTCGGAACGGCGAGCAGGACACGTAGTCCAGCCCCACCTCGTGGAAGAAGTGCACCGAGGCCGGGTCGCCGCCGTGCTCACCGCACACGCCGAGCTTGATCCCCGGGCGCGCGGCCCGCCCCTCCTCGACGGCGATGCGGATGAGGCGGCCGACGCCGTCGACGTCCAGCGACTCGAACGGCGAGACCCCGAAGACGCCCTTCTCCAGGTAGGCGGAGAAGAACGAGGCCTCCACGTCGTCGCGGGAGAAGCCCCACACGGTCTGGGTGAGGTCGTTGGTGCCGAAGGAGAAGAACGCCGCGTGCTCGGCGATCTGCCCGGCGGTGAGCGCGGCGCGGGGCAGTTCGATCATGGTGCCGACCGGGAAGTCCAGGTCGAGGCCGTTCTCCTCGCCCACCTCGCGCAGGACGCGCAGTGCGTCGTCGCGGATGATCTCCAGCTCCTGCACCGTGCCCACCAGCGGGATCATGATCTCCGGGCGCGGCTGTCCGCCCGCCCTGATCCGGTCCACCGCTGCCTGGGCGATGGCGCGCACCTGCATCGTGAACAGGCCGGGGACGACCAGCCCGAGGCGCACGCCGCGCAGGCCCAGCATCGGGTTCTGCTCGTGCAGCTTGTGCACGGCCTGGAGCACCCGCAGGTCGTTCTCGTGGCTCTCACCGCGCGCCTCGGCCACGGCCACGCGCACCGACAGCTCGGTGATGTCGGGCAGGAACTCGTGCAGCGGCGGGTCCAGCAGGCGCACGGTGACCGGGAGGCCGTCCATGGCGCCGAGGATGCCGTTGAAGTCCTCGCGCTGGAGGGGCAGGAGCGCGCCGAGCGCCTCGCCCTGCTCCTCCTCGGTGTCGGCCAGGATGAGCCGCTCGACCAGCTGGCGGCGGTCGCCGAGGAACATGTGCTCGGTCCGGCACAGCCCGATGCCCTGGGCACCCATGCGGCGGGCGCGGGCGGCGTCCTCGGGGGTGTCGGCGTTGGCGCGCACGTACATGCGGCGGGCGGCGTCCACGTAGTGCATCAGCCGGTCCACGGCGCGCACGAGGTCGTCGGCCTGGTCCGAGGCGGGGTCGATCTCCCCCTCGAAGTAGCGCACGACCGGCGAGTCCACGACGGGGACCTCGCCGAGGTAGACCTGGCCGCTGGTGCCGTCGATGGAGATGACGTCGCCCTCCTCGACCACCTCGCCGCCGGGCCCGGTCATCCGCCGGTTCTTGGTGTCGATGTCGAGCTCCTCGGCACCGCACACGCACGTCTTGCCCATGCCGCGGGCGACCACGGCGGCGTGCGAGGTCTTGCCGCCGCGGCTGGTGAGGATGCCCTCGGCGGCGATCATGCCCTCCAGGTCGTCGGGGTTGGTCTCCCGGCGGCAGAGGATGACCTTCTCGCCGCTGCGGGACCACTTGACGGCGGTGTAGGAGTCGAAGACGGCCTTGCCGACCGCGGCCCCGGGCGAGGCGTTCATGCCGCGGCCGAGCCGGCGCACGTCGGGGTCGGTGGCCGCGCGGTCGTCGAAGCGGGGGAACATCAGCTGGGCGAGCTGGTCGCCGGTGACGCGCTGGACCGCCTCGTCGAGGGTGATCATGCCCTGGTCGACGAGCTGGTCGGCGATGCGGAAGGCGGCGCCCGCGGTGCGCTTGCCCACGCGGGTCTGGAGCATCCACAGCTTGCCGCGCTCGATCGTGAACTCGATGTCGCACAGGTCGCGGTAGTGGTTCTCCAGGGTCTCCATGATGCCCATCAGCTCCTGGTAGCTGCGGGCGTCGATCTTCTCCAGATCGGCGAGGGGGACGGTGTTGCGGATACCGGCCACCACGTCCTCGCCCTGGGCGTTCTGGAGGTAGTCGCCGTAGACCCCCTGCTGGCCGGAGGCGGGGTCGCGGGTGAAGGCGACGCCGGTGCCCGAGTCCATGCCGAGGTTGCCGAAGACCATGGAGCAGATGTTGACCGCGGTGCCCAGGTCGGAGGGGATGCGCTCCTGGCGGCGGTAGAGCACCGCGCGGGGGGCGTTCCAGGAGTCGAAGACCGCCTTGACGGCGAGGGTCATCTGTTCGCGGGGGTCGGTCGGGAAGGGGCGGCCGGTCTGCTCGTGGACGATGTCCTTGAAGCGGGCGACGAGGTCGCGGAAGTCCGAGGCGTCCAGGTCGAGGTCGTTCGTGATGCCCTTGGCGGCCTTGGCCTCGTCGATGGCGTCCTCGAAGAGCTCGCCGTCGATGTCCTGGACGGTCTTGCCGAACATCTGGATGAGGCGGCGGTAGGAGTCCCACGCGAAGCGCTCGTTGCCGCCCTGGGCGGCCAGGCCGACGACCGACTCGTCGTTGAGGCCGATGTTGAGGACGGTCTCCATCATGCCGGGCATGGAGAACCGGGCGCCCGACCGTACGCTCACCAGGAGCGGATCGTCGGGCTGGCCGAGCCGGCGGCCCATGGCCTTCTCCAGCTCCTTGAGGTTGTCCTCGATCTCGGCGTCGAGCCCGGCCGGAACGCTGCCGTTCTCCAGGTAGTGCCGGCACGCCTTGGTGGTGATCGTGAAACCGGGGGGCACCGGCAGACCGAGGTTGGTCATCTCGGCGAGGTTGGCCCCCTTTCCGCCGAGGAGATCCTTCTGGTCCTTGCTGCCCTCGGTGAAGTTGTAGACGTACTTGGCCACGGGGGTGCTCCCTCGTTCTTCTCGACGGCTCCGCGGTGGGATCGGCCCCTCGCCCGGATGGGTCCGGACTCTATCCGCACCGTGCGCGACTCCCCTGTCATGAACTCCCCGATTGCGGCGTTTTCGCAGTTCAGAGATGTTAAACAGGTCTATACCAATGGTTCAGCTCGGGTACACCTGCCCCTGGTGTCCAGAATACGACCGCAGGAGGCCCCGATCCGAGCGACACCGCCGCCGACCTGGGAACTCCTCCCCGGCGACAGGAGGCGACCGAGGCCGGAACCGGCCGCTGGAGGCACACGACCCTCCAGAACCACACCCGCCACGCCGGATGCCGACGGTAGCGCCCACACGGGCCCGACTGCCGAGATGTGCGACTCGACACAGCATTACCTCGCAGTAACCTACGGGGCCGTAAGTTAGGCTGCCCGTGAGGCCCGCATCGACGCGGGACGGGTGGACGCGAGGAGTGCGACGGTGCCGGAGGAGCAGCAACACCAAGGCGAAACGGTGAGGACCAGGGCGCGTGAAGCCGCCGAGGACCTCCTGGAGGCGGTCAAGCCCCGACTGCGCGGGTGGCTGCACCTGGGCACGGCGCCGCTCGCCCTGGCGGCGGGCATCGTCCTGGTGTGCCTGTCGCCCACCCTCCCCGCGATGGCCGCGAGCGCGGTGTACGCGCTCAGCTCGGTGCTGCTGTTCAGCACCTCGGCCGTCTACCACGTGGGCCGCTGGTCACCGCGCGCGCAGCGGGTCCTGCGCCGCCTGGACCACTCCAACATCTACCTCATCATCGCGGGCACCTACACGCCCTTCGTCATCCTGGTCCTGGACGGAGCGCTGCGCACGGCGATGCTCGCGCTGATCTGGGGCGGTGCCACGGCGGGCGTGGCCTTCAAGCTGCTGTGGCTCAACGCGCCCCGGTGGCTGTCGACGGCGCTGTACCTGGCCATCGGGTGGGTCGCGGTGCTGTTCATCCCCGACCTGATCGGCGGCACGCACCCGGCGACGTGGATCCTCATCCTGGTCGGCGGGGTGCTCTACAGCGTGGGCGCCGTGGTCTACGGCCTCAAATGGCCCAACCCCGCGCCGCGGTGGTTCGGCTTCCACGAGATCTTCCACTCGCTGACCATCGCGGCCTTCGTCTGCCACTACATCGCCGTGTCCTTCGTGGTCTACACGGCGAGCTGACCTGGACGTCGCCCCCTCGGACGGGGTCCAGGGGGCCGGCGCCTCACCGGGACGCCACCACCTCCTGGCGTACGAAGCCGTCCACGAGATCGGCGATCATCGCCGCGCCGTGACTGTTCTGGTGCACGAAGTCCGTGGTCAGGGCCAGCCCACGACCAGCCGAGATCGCGTCGTAGGACTGGCGCAGCAGGCGGTGCCGGATGACCGAGGTGTACCGTTCGCGCAGCCCGGCGGGCAGCGGGAGACGCCGCGCGCCGCTGTCGCGCAGGTAGCGGCTCTGCCGTTCGAACAGCGGGAGGTAGGTGACCCCGCGCGCCTCGGCGACCTCCCGCGCCACCTCCTGGAACCGCTCACCCGCCCGCGCGGCGGGACCGTCCAGGTCCTGGCCCAGCACCGGCGGCGACAGCACCGCGATCCGCGCGGCGGTCTCCTCCGCCAGCCGGTCCACGATCTCCCCGAGGCGGAGACGGTACCCGTCCAGGGTCGGCGGCTCCGGCAGCTCCTTGCGCTCGACCAGCCGCCGCCCGTTCACCTCGGTGAGGGACCCCCACACGTCGTTGGAGCCGATGAGCACGGTGACCGCGTCGGGACGCCGCTCGATGATCGGGTCCAGGCGCCGCAGCAGGTCGTACGCCGTGTCCCCGTCAACCCCCTCCCCCACGACCTCGATGCCGTCGCCGTCCCAGCGCTCACCGAGCATCGGCACGTATCCCACTCCGTACTCTCCACGTGTGTTGCTGTCACCCGCGCACACGATCCGCATCGCCATCACCGGCCGCCTTCCCTGCCCGCGGCGCCGCCCCGTTCGGCCGCGCCCGCCTGCGCCTAGAATCGCGGGCATGCCTCCGTCGGCGCTTTCACGAACGTGCGCCCGCACCCCGCTGGTGTGGCTCCGCCCCGGCCACGTCGGGTACCTGGGCCCCGAGCTCGACGTCGGCGTGCACTCCACCCCCGTGTCCTGCCTGGGGCTGGGCGTGGACGGCCCGTTCCTCCTGGAGACCGCCGAGCACGGTCGGCACACGGCACGCAGCGTGTTCGCGGCGGCCCGCGCGCGGCACCGCATCGTCACCGACGGCTGGATCCTGCTGCTGTACGCCGAGCCCGGAGGAGCCGCGTCGAGGACGCTGCTCGACGGCATGACCCTGACCGAGGGGCCCTACGGCTTCGACTCGCGCCACGAGTCCGCCCTGCTGAGCGCGGTCCGGGCCGGAGTGGACGAGCTCGACCGCCTGGTCTCGGGGGCCGTGCCCCCGCCCGGTCCCGCCGACGACCGGATCATGGGGATCGTGCACGCGATCCGCTCGGACCCCTCGTCATGCGGGCGCGCCCAGGACGCCGCCGACGCGGCCGGCATGTCGGTCTCCCACTTCCTGCGGACCTTCGCCGCCGTCACCGGGACCACCTTCCGCCGCTACCGGCAGTGGGCCAGGCTGCGTGTGGTGGGTGACGGACTGACCAGGGGGCACGACCTCACCCGCTGCGCGGCCGACGCGGGATTCTCCTCCCCGTCCCACCTGAGCGAGACCGTGCGCCGCACGTTCGGCCTGTCCCTGAGCAGCCTGCTCGCCTCGGGCGTGGAGATCGACGCCCGGTAGCCCGCCGCCCGCCGCCGGTGCCAGGCGAGGGGCGCAGCAATGAAGCCGTGGGCGGATCGGCCCACGGCTTCGGCGCCCCGTGGACCTCGCCGCCCGCGTCGTGCGCCTCTTCAACCGGGGGCAGCAGTTCCGAGACGCCCGCCTCGAAGAGGGTTGACCTCCCACGGGGATTCTTGCCCCCTCTTGACTAATGGGGAAACCCATTAGATACAGTGGCGGCATGGTCTCCATCTCGCACGAACTCGAAGTCGAGTCGGAAGCCCGCCTCCGACAGGTCCTGCGCGACACCGACATCGACCACCTGCCCGGGGTCTGGTGCTTCCGGCGCTTCACCGGGACCGTGCCGGAGGGGGCCGTCGCCACGGTCAGGGACGCCGACGGCTGGTGCGCCCTCACCCCCGCCGAGGGCGAGGTGGCGGAACCGTTCGGGCTCACACTGAGCACCTTCCCGCACGGGATCGACAACAGCGGATACGTCGGGTGGCTGTCGACGGCCGTCAAGCGCGGCACCGGCAGCGGCGTGTTCGTCGTGTGCGGCGACAACCCCGGCCGGGGAGGGATCTTCGACTACCTCGGTTATCCGCTGGAGGCCGCCGCAGGCGTCCGGGCCGTGATCGACGAACTGCGGCGGGCACCGTCCGGGGACGGCACCGGGCTCGACCTGCGGGTGTTCGAGGTGGCCGAGACCTCCGGCGCGAGTGCGATCTCACCGGGGGCCCGGTTCGAGTTCCGGGAGCGGGACGGCCGTGTGGAGGCGCGCTACTCCGGCGGCGCCGTCGAGCAGGGCTTCCTCCTCGGCCGACGCGAGGGCGACCGCGTCACCGCGGCCTACACCCAGATGGACACCGCCGGGCGCGCGCGGACCGGGACGACCGCCATGCGCCTGACCGGCGAGGGCGACGGCGGCCTGGTGCTCGTCGAGGACTTCACGTGGTCGGACGGGACGGCGGGCCGCAACGTGCTCCGATCCGTGGGGCACAGCCGTGCCCGCTGAACCCGTGGCCGTCGGGTTCGCGAACACCCGCTCGTCCCCGCGCCGCGACCGCATCGAGGGGATCGACCGGTGGCACGCCTGGTCCGACGCCCGTGACGGCCTCCGAACCCTGGGCCGCGCCGTCGACGCCGACGGGCTGGCCGAACTGCGCGCGGTGCGCGACGACGTCCAGGAGGTCCTGCGCGCCGCGGCGCTGGCGCGGACCCCCGACCACGCTGCGGCCGAACGGCTGCTGTGGCTCGCCCGCACCCCGCCGCCCTTCGGCCTCGGGTGGCGCGGGGACCGGTACGAGCTGACGGTCCCCCCGGACGGGACGCCGGCCGCGGCCCTGGCCCACCACCTGGCGAGCGCCGCGGTCGGCCTCCTCGTGACCGGGCCGCCCCTCGCGGTGTGCCAGGGGGAGAACTGCCTCAAGCTCTTCGTCGCGACCCGTGCGGACCGCCGCTGGTGCGACGGCGCCGCCTGCGGCAACCGCGCGCGGGTCCGCTCGCACCACCGGCGGCACAACCGACCGGACGTGTGAGGGCCGCCCGCCCCCGGCGGGGCGGGCGGCCGGAACCGCCGGCGGGGGATCAGGCGAAGCCGAACACCGGCGGGAACACGACCACGACCAGCCCGGCCCAGACCGCGTAGACGGGCAGGTAGGCCGTCTGCCAGCGTTCGACCGCCGCGAAGGGCCGCCTCCCCCGCACGAAGCCCGCGAGCAGCCACGCCGACCACACCAGGTGCACCAGCAGCACGAGGTTGAGGCCCAGGGCGGCGGTCTTGTTGGCGGTGAACCCGAACTCGGCGATGCGGGTCAGCATCGCCGTCAGCGCGACGGCGTCCACCGCCAGCGCCGCACCGACCAGCGCGAGCTGGAGCCAGTCGAAGACGTTCGGCGGCGCCAGCGGGTCGCGGGCCGAGATCGAGTAGAGCAGGAGGAACAGGACCAGCACCAGGACGCCGTCCATGAGGATGAGCAGTTCGCGGTCCACCGTGGTCAGCGGACCGTTCACCAGGAGCGCCACCAGGTCCGCGACGAGCATCAGGAACGCCAGCGGCGTGAACACCCGCGTCAGGACGGGCGCGATGTTCTCCACCACGCTCTTCTTGGCCTCGACCAGCCAGGCGGCCACCATCAGCGCGCCGGGCAGGCCGAACGGCAGGAGCCAGTCCTCCAGGACCGGTTCGAGGTCGATCTCGACCAGGGAGAGCACACCGAAGGTGAGTCCGACCAGGACCGCGGACCCCAGCATGATCAGCGCCAGGTACATCGCCAGCTCGCCCATGAACCGCACGAAGTCCATGCGCCGCTCGTGGGACCGCCAGTGCCCGCCCGTGTGCAGGACGCCCACGAGCAGCCACAGCAGCACCGGGGCGTGTGTGAACGCGAGCACCGCCGTCATCCCGGGCGCCGGGTAGGGGCCGGACGTCGTCTCGAACGGGTAGAGGTTCACCGCCAGGGCCGGTACCGCCGCGACGGCGACCGCCGCCGCGCACACGCGCCACGGGACGCGCCGCTTCCAGGCGAACCATCCCGCCAGGAACGGAAGCACCACGAAGGCGAGGTTGCGGAACTGCGCGAACTCGCCGTCGACCGAGGTGAGCAGGAGCTTGACCGCCAGGCCCGCGCCGAGCGCGAACGCGAGGACCACCCCGAGGTCGCGCCAGCGCCCGAGGCCGCCGGCGCCGTCGTCGGCCTCGGGAACGAGGACCAACTGCTTCCAGAGCCGGTGGGCGTGCTCGCGGGCGAACTCCCGCGACACCTCGTCCAGGTTGCCCATGCGCTTGACCGCGACCAGGAAGGCCTCCTCCTCGTCGAGGCCGTTCGATCCCAGGTCGGCGATCTGTTCGCGCAGGTGGTCCTCCATCTCCTCGATGTCCTGCGGGGAGATGGCCCGGCGGCGCCGCACGAAGCCGCGCCACTGTTCGATCTGCGCCTCCAGGACGCCCTCGCCCGCTGTGTCGCCCATCAGGCGAACCCCCCTGCCGTGGCGTCCCCGAGGGCCGGGGGACGCGACGCCGCCTGCCACACCTGTGTGAGCGCGTCGGCGACGACGTCCCATTGCTTCCGCCGCTCGGCCAGCGCCTCCAGCCCGGCCTCCGTGATGGCGTAGTGCTTGCGGCGGCGGCCGGCGTCGGACCTGCCCCAGGACGCCTGGACGTAGCCGTTGCGCTCCAGGCGGTGCAGCAGCGGGTAGAGCATCCCGTCGGTCCACTGCATGCGGCCGTCGGAGAGCTCGTTGACGCGTTTGACGATGGCGTAGCCGTAGGACTCGCCCTCGGCGAGGATGCCCAGGACGAGCGGTGTGGCCGACGCGGCCACCAGGTCCTTGTCGATGTGCACGTGTACTTCCCATACCTAGATCCGCTAGGGATGGTTACCCTAGCAGAGCTAGGCATAGAAGAGCGAGGCATCGACTCCGTGCCGGAACGCTCGACGGCCCGAAACCGGCCACCCGGCCCGGCCGCCTCGCCTTGTCCGCCCCCAGGAGCCCGTGGGAAGGCTCGGCAGAGCGTCGATACTGGCGGAGTTGCGGATGAGCAGGCAGCCTCCGAGGCAGGCGGGCTCGTGGCGCCCGTCGGAGCGGCCCGCCGGGGACCAGCCCACCGCGCACGCTCATCGGAGACACGGAGTGTCCGCAGGGGTCGGAGGGGATTGGTGGATTTCTACGTTCCCTTGAGTCACAATGTAGGAAACTGTCGTAGAGAACAACTCAGTATGGAGGGGTGCCAGATGAAGCGCTTGTCCCGAGGGCTGGCCCTTGTCCTCTTCGCCCTGGCGATGGCTTTCTCTGCGAGTGGGACAGCCGGCGCAGCCTCCCTACACACCGCTGGCCCCTACTACTCCGAGCGCGACTGCAAAATCGCGAGGGGCGAGTACGACCGCTACTACGAGATCGAGAGCTACTGCTTCCAGTCGCCGGCCTTCTTCGGCAACTGGTACTTCTACTACTCCAAGTAGGAGAACAAGAGGGGCCGTGGGCCGGCCCAGGCGGTGGAGCCACGCCCTGCACGGCTTCCGGTGGCCCGCCGTTCAGTCCCCTGACGCATCCACGTCATGCAGAGGGAGCGCCGGTGACGGGCAGTAGTTGTCCACCAATTGGAAGAACCTCGTGTAGGAGTGATCGGCGCCGTTGAGCATGGCCCGCCCGAAGGCGGCGAGGGCGGGATCGTCGCTGGAGGCGAGCGTGACCAGTGTGGACGACCAGCTCTCGTTGGACATGTCTCCGCGCGCGGCCGAGTCGTGGACGCCGAGCACTGCCTGGCATGCCTCGTCGCCGTCCGTGCTGCCGGGTACCACCGACGCCCGCAGGTCCCGGCGTTCCTCCGGTCCGAAAGGGTCGAGCGGGGCACCGACCGGCCCAGCGTGGAAGGCCGCAACGAAGACCGCCGCCGTCGCGACCGCCGCCACCGCGACCGCCTGAAGACCCGATCTCGGCCGCCCGGGCCATGCCCCGGGCCCCCTTCGGCGGCGCCGGTCGACGCCTGTGCGTACCGCCGATCCCGCCACGGCGGCCGGCACGCAGACGAGCATTAGCGCGGAAACGGCGAGCCCAGCAAGGCCGCCACCCGAGCCGTAGGCGGTCAGCAGGGAGTTCCCCATGATGGCCGAGCACGACTGCACCCCTGCCGACCCCAGACAGGCGGCCCATATCCCCGACTCGAAGGCAGCGGGTTCGAGGAATCCCGCCGCGCACGCCATCGCGCCTGCTGCGCACGCGACGACCCCGGTCCGCCCCCGGCCGCCACGGCGGGCGCCGAGTGCCGCAGAGACGGCAGCGGCCACCACCAGCGTCAGCGCCACGATCAACGCGAGCAGAACGGACGCGCCACCCGCCGCAGTGGCGGCGAGGGCCACCAAGAACGCGAAGAAGACGACGACGCCACCGAGTGCCCGGAGCACCCACGCCGCCGCGAGCCGGGTCTCCTGAGCGGGAATGGCGAGGACGCATCCGACCATGAGGCCCGCGGCAAGCGGCACGGGCCACACGGATCCCACGCCGAACAAGCTCATCGCCACGGCGCTCGGTCCCGGGACCACGAACGTGCCAAGGATCCCGTCGAAGGTCACCCACAGCGCGAACAGGCACCCGAACACCGGTCCCGCGCAGCCCAACCCGAGGACGCCCGCCAGGCGTGGCGATGCCGAGGAGGACAGCCAGCGGCGAGCGCACATCGCGCTCCACGCAAGGAAGAGCAAGCAGGTCAGCCACAACGCGAGGACCGAGACGGCGGTGGTGACGACGGGCGCGGCGCTGGTGGAGGACCAGCCCCAGGGAACGAACGGATGCGGCACCGAACCGCCCACGGCGATCCCGGCGGCGAGGAACGCAGCACACCTCCCCAGGCGCGGTGGATCACCGGCCGCCGCACGGACCGCATTCCAGACGACGGCGGCGACCACGACACCGACCACGGCGCCCAAGAGGACCGCCACGGCGAGCATGCCGAGACGCTCCTCACCCTCGGTCACCAGCCTCCCGGCCGTACCGAGATGCGGCTGTCCGGCGCCGAGGATCAGACCGGCGGTCAGCAGGTCGGCCGGGCGGACCCGGGCCAGGCGCCGCGGGTCGCGGAGCACTTCGGCCCTGTCCCGCGGTCGGGGATGGTAGGAACGTGCCCGCTGCCAGACGCTTTCCCGTGGGCGCCCCTCGGCCATGGCGGCGAACGCGGATCGGAGCGCGGAGGCGGTGCCCGGGGAGCTGGCGGCGCGGACGTCGGCGTAGTGCTCGCGGGTGCGCAGGACGAGGGCACGCGCCGGCTGGAGCAGCAGGAGGGGGACGGCCGCCACGGCGAGCGGAAGCAGGGTCACCACGATGACGGACAACGCCTCACCCGCGCTCGGCGCCGTCGCGACCACGGCGGCGTGAGCGGCCATGGTGAGGGCCAGCAGCACGAAGAAGCTCCACCAGGCCCCGATGGTCAGGTACGTGATGTCGATGTCGCGGTTGCGCAGGTGGGCGGCCTCGTGCCGGATCATCGCCGAGCACTGCCGGTCCAGGTCGGAGTCACCACGCGCGGCGAGCAGAGTACTGTCGACGGCGACCGAGTAGCGGCCGAAGGCGCCGAAGGCGCGAGCTCCTTTCGCCGTCCCGAGCGTGACCAGAACCTGGACACGCTCACGCCCACGGTCACCGAGCACCGCCCGAAGGTCGCCTTCGGCCCTCAGGAGCCGAGGATCGTCGTCACGGACGGGAATCGGGCGCAGCCGGAGTCGCAGGAGGAGCGGATAGGCGGCGTACACGACCACGGTGAGGGCGGCCCACACGGGAGCGCCCCCGAGCATGATCACCACGAGACGCTTCTCCTGCCCCGCCGCGCAGGACAGGTAGTCGTCCAGCAGCACCCCGTCCGGAACGGCTCCCGCGTCGGCGCGGGCCCGGGCCGAGCAGGCGGCAGGGTCGAGAATCGATGGGACCCCGGCGAGTTCGAGCAGGGCGACCTGCCAGAGTGTGATGTACATGGCTCCGACCGCCGCGCCGATGATCAGCAAGACGAAACGCAGGCTCGTGGCGGACGGCAGGACGAACGGGTCGAAGCGCGCGTCAGGCCGCATCCTCCTCCCCGTCATCCGGCTTCGAGTCCCGCCCGCCCTCGGCGAGTTCGGCCACCAGTTCGCGCGTGAGCCGCGCCGCGTCCTCAGGCGAGAGCCCGGAGCGGACGGCGTGCTTGGTGATGGCCGCTGCCACGTCGGGGACGCTCGCCGCCGGGAGAACGGGTAGTTCCGTCTCCGGGGTGAGGCGCTTGGCCGCTCCCGGCCGCAGGCGGCGCAGCGCGGCCCGCCACGCCCGGTCCCACCAGGGGCGCAACACGTCGGTCAGCGACCCGACGATCAGCTCGTTGAGGACCGTCAGGACGATTCCGGCGACCACACCGACGGCGACCGCGCCGAATCCCAGAGGGTCGTCGCCCGGGCGGCGCGGCACTGCGCCGCGGGCGAAGAACTCGTCTCTGACCACGGGATAGTAGGCGGACTCCGCAGGAGCGCATCGAGAGACGACCCGCGCGGCCATACTGTCGATGGTCCGCGGCCGGGGGGCGTCCGGTGGGACGGCGTTCATCGGTACTCCGTGCTCGGGGGGGAGGAGGAGGCGGTCCACATTGTTCGTGTGGCTCCGTAAGGAGCCTAACCGTTTACCGATGCTCTGTGTGGCGATTCGTGCGTATTGGGTGAAATTCCGGCACAGCACCAGCGCAGTCAGCGCTCGACGGCTTGCCGGCCTGCCTTCTGGCTCCAGGAAGAAGCACACGGCCGCCCGCCCCACACGGGGACGGGCGGCCGTCGCTTGCTCAGTCGACTGGAACTAGCAGCCGGGCAGGCGCTCCACCAGGTACATCTCCACCTGGTCGAGGGACACGCGCTCCTGGGACATGGTGTCGCGCTCGCGCACGGTCACCGCGTTGTCCTCCAGGGTGTCGAAGTCCACCGTGACGCAGAACGGGGTGCCGATCTCGTCCTGGCGGCGGTAGCGGCGGCCGATGGCGCCGGCGTCGTCGAACTCCACGTTCCAGCGCTTGCGCAGCGCGGCGGCCAGGTCGCGCGCCTTCGGCGACAGGTCGGTGTTGCGCGACAGCGGCAGTACCGCGACCTTGACCGGCGACAGGCGCGGGTCCAGGCGCATCACGGCGCGCTTCTCCAGCTTGCCCTTGGCGTTGGGCGCCTCGTCGACGTTGTAGGCGTCCAGCATGAAGGTGAGCACCGTGCGGTCGACACCGGCCGCGGGCTCGATGACGTACGGGAAGTACCGCTCGTTCTTCTCCTGGTCGAAGAAGGACAGGTCGGTGCCCGAGGCCTCCGAGTGCGTCCGCAGGTCGTAGTCGGTGCGGTTGGCGACGCCCTCCAGCTCGCCCCACTCACTGCCCTGGAAGTTGAACCGGTACTCGATGTCCACGGTCCGGGTGGAGTAGTGGGAGAGCTTCTCCTTCGGGTGCTCGTACAGGCGCAGGTTGTCCTTGGCGATGCCCAGGTCCAGGTACCACTGGTGACGGGTGTCGATCCAGTACTGGTGCCACTCCTCGTCACTGCCCGGACGGACGAAGAACTCCATCTCCATCTGCTCGAACTCGCGGGTCCGGAAGATGAAGTTGCCGGGGGTGATCTCGTTGCGGAACGACTTGCCGATCTGGCCGATGCCGAACGGGATCTTGCGGCGGGCGCTCTGCTCGACGTTCTTGTAGTTGACGAAGATGCCCTGGGCGGTCTCCGGGCGCAGGTAGGCCAGGCCCTTCTCGTCCTGGACCGGGCCCAGGTGGGTGCGCAGCAGGCCGTTGAACATGCGCGGCTCGGTGAAGGAGTCCTTGGCGCCGCAGTTGGGGCAGGCCAGCGCCTTCAGGCCCTCCTCGGGCTCGCGGCCGTGCTTCTCCTCGTAGGCCTCGATGAGGTGGTCGGCCCGGAAGCGCTTGTGGCAGGACTGGCACTCGGTGAGCGGGTCGACGAACGCCTTGACGTGGCCGGAGGCCTCCCAGACCTCGCGGGCCAGGATGACGCTGGAGTCGAGGCCGACGATGTCGTCGCGCTCCTGCACCATGGAGCGCCACCACTGGCGCTTGACGTTGGCCTTGAGCTCCACACCCAGGGGACCGTAGTCCCAGGCGGCGCGCAGGCCGCCGTAGATCTCGCTCGAGGGGTAGACCAGGCCTCGACGCTTGGCGAGGTTGACCAGTGCGTCCATTGCCTCTGACTTGGCGGCCATGGGTGACTCTCCATCCGGCTGGCGGTCGGTGGATCGCGGTGCGCGATACATCGTTGTGGTCGGGGCGCGAAACGCATGACGAACCAGGGAGTGGCACGTCAGGCGGCCGCGTCCACCCAGGCTAGAGCACGCGGGGACCCTGGTGCGCACGATTTCCCACGTGGCCCGGGGGCCTGGCGACCCCGCGGTCCGCTCAGCCTCGGGACCCGCCGCTGGTGAGGAGCTCGAAGGCGGTCGGTTCGTCGATGGCGCGGGAGAGCAGCGGAACGGCGTGGACCTTGACGTCGAAGTCGGAGAGCGCCCGGCGGTAGAACCCGGCCCCCTCCCACTCGGTGACCACGGTCCACAGCGACGGATCGTCGGCGGCCCTGCCCAGCCGGTGTCCCAGGAAGCCGGGACGGCGGGAGAGCACCTCGACCGCGACCGCGGCGTCGGACTGGAAGGCCTCGGTGTCGGCCTCGGGCACTGAGTAGCGGGTGATGACGATCACGCCACCATTCTGGCCTACCCGGCGGACCCGCGGCGCCGGAACGGGGCGGCGCGGACGGCCGCCGCCGCGATCGTCCCCGCGGGCGGTGCGGGCCCGGGCGCGCGGCCCGGGCCCGCACCGTGGTCAGTCCTTGCCGAACACCCGGTCCACGACGCGCTCGGCGGCGTGGCCGTCGTCCAGGGGGCAGAACTGGTCCACGAACGACCGGTAGGTGCCCCGGTGCTCCTCCGCGACGCGGTCGATGTCCAGCAGGGCTCCGATGACGTCGTCGGACCGGGTCAGCAGCGGGCCGGGCGCGGTCTCCTCGAAGTCGAAGTAGAACCCGCGCAGGTTGTCCCGGTAGCTCTCCAGGTCGTAGGTGAAGAAGAGCATGGGCCGCCCGGTGTTGGCGAAGTCGAACATCATCGACGAGTAGTCGGTGACCAGGACGTCGGTGACCAGGAACAGCTCCATGATCTCCGGGTACAGGGACACGTCGTACACGAAGTCCTCGCCCACGATCGGGACGCTGTCCACGACCCTCGGGTGGCGGCGGACCAGCAGGACGTGGTCGTCGCCCAGCGCCTCGTACATCCGCCGCAGGTCCAGGTGCAGGTCGAGCTTGTGCTTGCCGCGCGTGTAGTACTTGTCGTCCCGCCAGGTGGGCGCGTAGAGCACGACCTTCTTGCCCTCGGGCAGGCCGAGCCGGCGCCGTGTCCGCTCCGCGACGGCCTCCGCGTCGGGCGAGAAGAAGATGTCGTTGCGCGGGTAGCCGGTCTCCAGGATCTCGCCCTCGAACCGGAAGGCGCTGCGCAGGATGGGCGTGGCCCAGGGGCTGGGCGAGACCAGGTAGTCCCACTGCCGGGTCTCCCACGCGAGCTTGTCGAAGTAGTCGCGGGACTTGCCCCGGATGTTCTCGACGTCGAAGCCGATCCGCTTGAGCATCGACCCGTGCCAGGTCTGGACGACCACCTGGTCGGGGCGGCGGTGGAACCACGCCGGCTGGCGCGAGTTGGACACCAGGTAGCGGCTGCGGGCCAGGGCCTCGTAGTACTCCCGGCCCCGGTGGCGCACGGGTTCCAGGTCCGCGGGCGGTCGCACCTGCCCGTCGGCGACCAGCCAGGACATCGGGTAGTCGGCCCAGCGCTCGCGCCCGCGCAGCTCGGCGTAGATGCTCTGCGGGCTGTCGGAGTACTGGCGCCCGGTGTAGCTGTCGAACAGGACGCCCTCCACGACCGGCTCGTGGCGCTGGGCACGGTAGAAGGTCTCGCGCAGCTCGCGCTGGGCGAAGGCGCCGCGCTCGGAGGGGTGCAGGTCCGTGCCGACCCGCAGGACCGGCAGGCCGTGGCCCTTGTAGGAGAGCGTGTAGGTGCGCTCGGAGGTCTGCAGCGCCAGGGGCAGGTGCGAGATGAGGTCCTCGGCGAACTCCACGCCGACGTCGGTGGCCTCCTGCCCGTCGCCGCCGAGCACCCGTCCCCACAGCTGGTAGCCGCCCGCGGCCAGGGACAGCTCACCGGACAGGGTGGGGACGTCGGCGGGCGCGAACTCGGCGGTGAAGCGGCTTCCGGAACGCTTCACCTCCAGCGGGTGCTCCTCGTCGCGGCCGTGCGCCCTGGCCACGAGCCGCAACTCGGCGTCGGCGGTGAAGTCGCCCCGCAGGACGAGCCGGCGGCCCTCCCAGGCGGCCTCCTCGACCACGGGGCGCGCGTGCCCCGCGCGCAGCGCGAGGTGGCCGGTCGGCGTGCGCTGCACGGCCAGCTCCTGGTGGGAGCCCCCCGCGGCGTAGGTGCGCCCGTGGACGGTGTCCGGCAGGACCGGCGCGACGCTCTCCTGGTCGGGGGTGACCAGGTGGGCGTCCCACACCTCCTGGCGGATCACGCCGCCGCACTCGGCGACGCTCCGGTCGAGCAGGTCGGCGGCGCGCACCCGGGCGCTCACCCGCCCGCCGTGCACCGTCAGCGGGTAGCTGAGTACGGCGGTCCCGGGCCGGCGGACCAGGCGCAGCTCGGTCGCCCGGGCTGCGGGCGGCGACACCAGTTCGCCGTCCAGTTCGAGCTGCCCCGTACCGGCGTCGTAGCGGTGGTCGGTGATCCGTGCGCGGGAGGGTTCGACGGCGACGATCAGGTGGCGGTCCCTGTTCCAGCGGGGCCGGACCCAGAGGTCGTCGTCGATCTGGTGGTAGCCGGGCCGCTCCGGGGGTCCGGCGACCGGGTTGCCGATGATCCTGCGGCGGGCCAGGCCGCGGTTGACCACGACCAGCTCGACCTTCCAGTCCCCGGGCTCCCAGCGCCCGCCCGTCCGCAGGCGGCGGGGGTCGACGATCACCGTGAACCCGCCGTAGTCGTGGCGGGCGGCGTCGACCAGGTCCGGGAGGCGGTACTCCGCGGCCAGGCGGGTGTGCACGGGGAGCCTGACCCGGCGGCGGGTGGAGGTGTTGACGGCGAACGCGACCACGTGCTGCTGCCAGCGCTTTCGGGCGCGCAGGTGCTGGATGCCGACACGGCCGCTGATGTGCAGGCGGCCGTCCTTCCAGTGGACGTCCTCGGTCTTCTGGCGGACCCTGAGCTCGTCGTCGAGCCGGTAGACGTCGCGAGGCACGGCCTTGGCGGGGTCGGTGGCGTCGAAGAAGGGATAGCGGATGTAGTAGCCCAGCCCGCGCCGGACCACGTTCGCCTTCTTGATCTCCACGCTCTTGGCGAAGGTCGCGACCTCCAGGAGGTCGTCCACGCGCCGCTTGCGCACCAGGTGGTACAGGAGGCGGTCCAGGACGCCCAGGCCGCGCAGCAGGCGCGGGGACACGTGGTCCAGGTAGGTGTTGAGCAGGTCGAAGACGAGCTCGCGGACCTCCTCGTCGGCGTCGTCCAGGCGCAGCAGCAGCTGGCGGAGCTCGCCCTGGAGGAGGGGGCGGTCCCAGAGCTGCCGGTCGGCGGTGCTCAGGCTGGCGGCCAGGACGCCCATGGCGTGCAGGCGACGGGTGAGGGCCTGCGGTTCCAGGGGGACGGGGGCGGTCTCGCGCTGGCGCTTGAGCAGCACGGTGGCCGGCAGGACGTCGACGGCGGCGGCCGCCAGGACGGCGCGGCGCAGGCCCAGGCCCGCGTCCTCGGGAGCGAGCCCGTGGTCGGTGAGGGAGTTCCAGAACGCCCGGAGCCAGAGCTTGTTGCCCAGGGCGGTGTCCGACACCAGACCGTGGACGGCGCGGGGGTCCTCCGCCACACGGTGCTTGCCGCAGAGCTTGCGGTGGAACCTGGAGGGGGTGGCGCCGAGCTCGCTGAACCGGTGGACGTTGCCCACGACCAGGTCCGAGCGGGTGTCGGCGGCGCTGGCGGCGAGGTAGGACACCGCGTACCCGGTGAGCGCGTCACCGCCGTCCAGGAAGAGCAGGTGGGTGCCCGTGGCCGCGGCGGCACCGCGCACGCGGGCCGAGGGGTGGTCCGGCACGGGAGCGGTGTCCGGGAGCACGACCGAGAGCCCGGGCGGCGGCGCGGCGGCGAAGGCCCGGGCGACGGCCAGCGCGTCCGCGCGCGTGTCCTGGACCGTCTCGTCACCCTGGTCGGCGTCCTCGCCCTGGTCGGAGGTGTCGCTCTCCTCCGCGCCGTCGTCGTCGCCGGAGAGGTCGACGTCCGCGTCCTCCGCCGAGGAGTCGGAGGAGCGGGGGTCCTCACCGGTCGCGGCACGGACCGGGACGAGGACGACCTCGAACCCCGGCGCGGGATCGGTCGCGGCGCCGCCGCCCCCGTCGCGCTGGCGGGCCAGGGAGTCGAGGCAGTTCTGCAGATGGGGCTCGGTGACGTCGAACGTCACGATGACTGTGGGTTCGGGCACGGAAGAAGACACCCTCCGAAGGGTCCGTCGCTACGGGCAACGTGCGGACACGACGCGGTCCGCGTTGTCAGTGGGGTACCCACCGAATGTAGAGGATCCCTGACCCAACGTGCGCCGCGAGGGGCACGTACCTGGTGGGAGAGCCGACACCGCGACGCGCACCGGTCCGGATTCCGCGCGACGGGTGTCCACGGAGGGCCCCGCACTCCTAACATGTCACAGGAACGCACAGCGGCTCACCCCCGGCCGCGCCCGGGGCCCGCTGGACAACCGATCACGGCCCCGGAGGCGGGTCGCGCACCCCCGGTGCGGGCGAGTCCTCGACGGTGGCGGACTGCGGAACGGACGGCATGGCCCCTCCCGAACACGGCGACGAACAGCGGCCCGTCCCCGGCCGCCCCCTCCCCGACGGCGAAGCGTTCTACACCCCCGGTGCCGGCCGGCTGCGCGCGGCGGTGGAGCGGCGCAGTGCCGTCCCCCTCGTGTGGCTGCACCGGCAGCCGCGGTGGCTGCCACCCGTGGCGCTGGGCGCCCTGTTCATCGCGGGCCTGATGGCCCCGGGCCCGGTGGGCGGCCTGTGCCTGCTCGCGGTGGCGGCGTTCTTCTCCTGGCTGGCGTTCCTGACCTGGCCCGAGCTGGACCGCCGGCAGCGGGTGCCGCGCGTGATCATGGTGGTGGTCGTGCTGGTGCTGACGGTGGCGCGCTTCCTGGGGTTCTGAACTCGGGTTCTCCTGAGTCCCGAGGTGCGCGGCGGCGGGCGGCGGCGGGCGCCGACCCGTTCGTCGCGTTTTGACAATCATTTTCGTTTTCGGCATACTGGGCAGGTGTCTGACCAGTTCACGGGGACCGCGGTCGGCGATCCCGACGCACCGCCCGCCTTCCGGATCACCGACGCCGTCGTGGGCTATGACGGCGCGCCGGTGCTCGACGGCGTGGACCTCGACATCCCCGTGGGCCAGACGATCGCCGTCATGGGCCCCAACGGGTCGGGCAAGTCCACGCTCATGCGCGCGATGCTCGGCATCGCACCGCTCTCCGCCGGACGGATCCTGGTCCACGGCACACCGCTGCGGCGCTTCCGCGACTGGCGCCGGATCGGCTACGTGCCCCAGCGGCTCACCGCCGGGGGCGCGGTCCCCGCCACGGTCCGCGAGATCGTCGCCTCGGGCCAGGTCGCCTCGCGGCGGCTGCTGTCGCTGCCCACGCGCTCCGACCGGGCCGCGATCGACGAGGCGCTGGAGACCGTCGGCCTGGCCGACCGGGCGCGCCACTCCGTCCGCGAGCTCTCCGGCGGCCAGCAGCAGCGCGTGCTCATCGCCCGCGCGCTGGCCGGGCGGCCCGACACCTTCGTCATGGACGAGCCCATGGCCGGCGTCGACGCCGAGAACCAGCGGGAACTGGCGCGCACCATCGACCACCTGCGCGGCACCGGGGCCACCGTCGTGCTGGTCCTGCACGAGCTGGGCCCGCTGGAGGACGTCATCGAGCGCTCCGTCGTCCTGGACGGCGGCCGGATCGGGCACGACGGGCGCCGGGCACCCGCCGCCACCGGTGCCTGCGCGCGCCCCGGGCACGAGCACCAGCACCCCCACCCCGACCCCAACGACCCCGACCCGCGGGCGACCGGCGCCGAGGCCGCGCCCGCGGACCTGATCCGACTCGAGGTGCCCGGCAGTGACTGAACTTCTCCAGTACGAGTTCATGCGCCGCGCGCTGCTGGCCGCCGTACTGGTCGGGCTCGTCACCCCGGTCATCGGTACCTTCCTCGTCCAGCGCCGCCTGGCGCTGCTGGGCGACGGCATCGGCCACGTCGCGCTGACCGGCGTGGCGCTGGGCCTGCTGACCAGCACCTCCCCCGTCCTGACCGCCGCCGCGGTGGCCACCCTGGGCGCCGTCCTCATGGAGGCGGTGCGGGTGCGCACGCGGGCCAGCGGCGAGGTCGCCCTGGCGCTGCTGTTCTACGGCGGCATCGCCGGCGGCGTCCTGCTCATCGGGCTGACCCCCGGTGCCAGTAACGCCACCCTGACCGGCTACCTCTTCGGTTCGGTGAGCACCGTGGAGGAGCAGGACATCTGGGTGGTGGCCGTGCTGGCCGCCGCCGTGGTCGCGGTGGTGGCGGTGTTCGGCCGCCAGCTGTTCGTCCTGTGCCAGGACGAGGACGTCGCCCGCGCGCACGGACTGCCGGTGCGCTTCCTGAGCATGCTGCTGGCGGTCACCGCCGCGCTGACCGTCGTCATCGCGATGCGCGTGGTCGGCCTGCTGATGGTCAGCGCGCTGATGATCGTGCCCGTGGCCGCCGCGCAGCAGTTGACCAGGAGTTTCCGGGTGACGATGGGACTGGCGGTGGCCATCGGCCTGGTGTCCTCGGTGGGCGGGCTGTCCACGGCCTTCTACTCCGACCTCTCGCCCGGGGCCACCATCGTGCTGATCGCGCTGGCGATCTTCTGCGTCGCCGTCGCCGCCGCGGGGCTCACCCGCCGGTGGGGCCGACGCCGGGCCGGAACCCCCCGACGACCGGAAGTACCGCTCGGGGCCGATACGATGCCCCAGACCGCGCGGGGAGGATGACACCATGAGTACACGACGCGACGCCGTTCGCCAGACACTGTCCGAGTCCTCCGGTTTCCGCAGCGCGCAGGACCTCTACGCGGACCTGCGGGCCGATGGCTCCAAGATCGGCCTGACCACGGTCTACCGCGCCCTGCAGGCGCTGAGCGACTCCGGCGAGATCGACGTACTGCGCAACGACGACGGCGAGGCCGTCTACCGCGCCTGCGGAACGGAGAGCCATCACCACCACCTGGTGTGCCGCGTGTGCGGCACGGCGGTGGAGATCGAGGGACCGACCGTCGAGTCCTGGGCGGCCGAGACCGGCGCCAAGCACGGGTTCACGGACGTGACGCACACCGTCGAGGTGTTCGGCACCTGCCCGCGCTGCTCTTCGTGACCGCGCGAGCCCGTACCCCCGGGCCGCGTGCCGAGCGCACGCGGCCCGGGGTGCCGCGGCACCGGCACACCTGACCGGCGCCCACACCCGGAGCCGCCCCTACGGCGCCCTCGGCGCGGACGAGGCGTCCCAAGGCGGTCTCCCTGTGTCGTGCGGTGCCGTCGGGACCATCCTGCTCCCCGTGGGGCCGGTCCCTGGGCACGGCACGCGCCGCTCGTCGGAACGGCCGGTTCACTCGCGGGGCGAGCAGGGCTCCAGGTTGGGGCGCTTGGCGCTCAGGCCGTCGCCGGAGGAGCGCCCGGTGAGGCGTCGCCCGATCCACGGCACCAGGTACTCGCGGGCCCAGTGCAGGTCCTCCTGGCGGGCCACCCGCCAGTCGCGCGGCTCGGCCGGCGGCCAGGGCGCGCCCCAGTCCTCGTCCACCGGCACGCCCAGGACCTCGCACACGCGCAGCGCGATGCGGCGGTGCCCCTCGGACGAGAAGTGCAGCCGGTCCCAGCTCCACGCGCGCGGGTCGGCGAGCACGCGCATGCTCCACATGTCCACGACGTCGCAGTCGTACCGGTCCGCGATGGCGCGCAGGTGCATGTTGTACGTGGAGACCTTGCCGCGCAGGTGGCGCATGACCGACAGGGAGCCGGTGTCGAAGCCGGTGAAGAGCACCAGCCGGGCGCCGGTCGCGCTGAGCCGGGCGACCCCCGCCTCGACGATCTGCGCGGTGGCGTCCGGGTCGCCGCCGGGGCGGATGATGTCGTTGCCGCCCGCGCACAGGGTGATGAGGTCCGGCGCGAGTTCGACCGCCCGGGGCACCTGCTCGGTCATGATCTGGCCGGCGAGCCTGCCGCGCACGGCGAGGTTGGCGTAGCGCACCTCGCCGACGTGCCGCGCCAGGTGCTCGGCGACCCGGTCCGCCCAGCCCCGGTAGCGACCGCTGGGCACACTGTCACTGTCGGGGTAGGGGTCGCTCATGCCCTCGGTGAAGCTGTCACCGAGGGCCACGTAGGACACGATGTCCTTCTGCGTCAGATCACTGTGCAAGCCGCTCATAGTGCTCGATGATGCAGCTCCACGGCATGGTTACGCGACAGTAGGTTGACGGTTTCCGCCCTTTTGGGCGGGACATCACAACCGGGGGCCGCGGACGCGCGGCCCGGCGCGCGATGCCGGTGACCGGACGCGCCGGTCAGCCCCGGTCCTTGGTGAGCGGGGTGAGCTCCGGGCGCTTGGCGGTCACCGAGTCCCCCGAGGAGCGCCCGGTCAGACGGCGCCCGATCCACGGCCCCAGCGACTCGCGGACCCACGTCAGGTCCTCCCTGCGCGCCTGGGACCAGCTCACCGGCGCGGTCTCGGGCCAGGGCGCGTCCCAGCGCTCCGCCGTGGGTACGCCCAGCACCTCGGCGACGCGCAGGGCCAGGCGGCGGTGGCCCTCCGGCGACATGTGCAGCCGGTCGTCGTCCCAGGCGCGGGAGTCGGTGAGCACGTCCATCGACCACTGGTCGACGAGGTAGCAGTCGTACCGGTCGGCGATGGCGCGCACGTTCATGTAGTAGCGCGCGAACAGGCCGATGGTGCCGCGCATGTAGCCGGTGGAGACGTTGACCCCGGTGAAGAGCACCACCTGGCTGCCCTGGGCGCGCAGCCGGGCCACGGTGCGGTCCAGGACCTTCGCCATCCGCTCGGGGTCCCCGGCGGGACGCAGCAGGTCGTTGCCGCCCGCGCACAGGGTGACCAGGTCGGGGGCCATCTCCAGGGCGGCCGGGATCTGGTCGGTGACGATCTGGCGCATGAGCTTGCCGCGCACGGCGAGGTTGGCGTAGCGGATCTCGCCGAGGTGGTCGGCCAGGTGCTCGGCGAGGCGGTCGGCCCAGCCGCGGAAGACGACGGTCTCCGCCGCGTCCACCCCGGAGCCCGGGACGGCCCCGGGCGCGGTACCGGGGTAGGGGTCGCCCACGCCCTCGGTGAAGCTGTCCCCCACCGACACCAGCGACATGCCCGGGCGCAGCGGCCCGGCGGTCTCGGTTCCCACCGTCACTCCTCCACTTCCGAAACGGACTCGCCCAACGGGTCTCCCACCGGATTGGGCACAGCACCGCCGTAGCGGCGGTCCCGGCTCGCGTAGATCTCACAGGCCCGCCACAGGTGGCGGCGGTCGAAGTCGGGCCAGAGGGCGTCCAGGAACACGAACTCGGCGTAGGCGGACTGCCAGAGTAGAAAGTTGGACGTGCGCTGCTCGCCCGAGGAGCGCACGAACAGGTCCACGTCCGGCATGTCGGGCACGTACATCTGGCGGGCGATCGCGTCCTCGGTGATCTTCTCAGGGGAGATCCGCCCCGCCGCGGCCTGGCGCGCCAGCTCGCGGGCGGCGTCGGCGATCTCCGCGCGCCCGCCGTAGTTGACGCAGAACTGCAGGGTCATCCGGGTGTTGTCCTTGGACAGCTCCTCGGCCTCCCGGAGCTCCTTGATCACGCTCTTCCACAGCATCCCGGCGCGTCCCGCCCACTTGATGCGCACGCCTCTGGCGTGCAGCTCGTCGCGCCGGTTGCGGATGGTGTCGCGGTTGAACCCCATGAGGAAGCGCACCTCGTCGGGCGAGCGCTTCCAGTTCTCCGTGGAGAAGGCGTAGGCCGACAGGTTGGGGATGCCCATCTCCAGGGCGCCCTCGATCACGTCGAAGAGGGAGGACTCCCCCGCCTTGTGGCCGTCGGTGCGCGGCAGCCCGCGTGCCTTGGCCCAGCGGCCGTTGCCGTCCATGACCACGGCCACGTGCCGGGGCACGAGGTCGGCGGGCAGCTCCGGCGGTCGCGCCCCGCTGGGGTGCGGGACCGGGTCGGCGTACCGCCGCCGCTTGTCGGCGTCGAAGTTGAACAGGCTCAAGAACGCTCCACGTGGCGCAGTGATCGGATTCCGTTCTCCAGGTGCCACTGTAGATAGGCCGCGACCAACCCACTGCACTCGGAGCGGTGCCGGTCCTGACTGGCGTCCGCGCTCTCCCAGTCGCCTCCGAGCAGCGCCGACATCAGCCTCGGCGTCTCGGGGGACGGGTGCACGGAGCCGTGCGGACGGCACACCGAGCAGACCATACCGCCGGCGTGCACCGCGAACGCGCGGTGCTCCCCCCGGCTGCCGCAGCGCGCGCACTCGCCCAGGGCGGGGGTGTAGCCCGCCACGGCGAGCGAGCGGAGCAGGTAGGCGTCGAGGACGAGGCGGGAGTCGTGGGACCCCTCCCCCAGGGTGCGCAGCGCGCCGATGAGGAGGAGGAACTGGCGCAGCGCCGGGTCCTTCTCCACGGCGACGATCTTCTCCGCGGTCTCCAGCATGGCCGTGGCGGCGGTGTACCGGGAGTAGTCGGACACCACCGACTCGCCGTAGGGGCGCAGCGTCTCGGCCTGGGTGATGATGTCCAGGGTCCTGCCGGTGTGGAGCTGGACGTCCACGTGGGTGCACGGTTCCAGGCGGGCGCCGAACCGCGACTTGGTACGGCGCACGCCCTTGCCGACGGCCCGGACCAGTCCGGTGCGCCGGGTCAGCAGGGTGACGATGCGGTCGGCCTCGCCCAGTTTCTGGGTGCGCAGAACGACGCCCTCGTCGCGGTAGAGACTCACACCCCCATTGTCGCGGATGCCACCGACCACCCGGACGCCGTCCACAGCCCCGCGGCGCCGGAGCCCCCGCTGCCGTGACCTGCTTTGTTACGATTTGGATTCCCTTTTCAACATAATTGCTCTACTCTCACGCGCTAGGGCGCTCCATCGACCCCTCGGAGGGGACGAAACCCCACATGGGGACTGCCCGAAAGTCATCCATCCCCACGGAGGTAGAGCGACATGGCGCGTGGCCGCAGAGGCAAGCGCAGGAAGAGCGCTCACGAACGCCCCTCGGGCCGGGAGGGGCGGCGCCGCCTCCTGCCCCTGGCGGCGGGTGTCGCCGCGGTCCCGGTGGGGGCCGTCCTGGCCGGGGCGCTCCTCGTGACCGACCCGGCCGAGCGGCTGAACCCGTTCACGAACACGTCCGGCGAATCCGCGGCCTCCGCCGATTCCGGCGTCACCGACGACGCGGCGCGGGCGCCGGAGGCCGACGACGGAGCGGACTTCTTCGAGGACCCCACCGGCACGCCCCGGGAGTCCGCACCCGCGGCGGACGACTCCGTCGCGGCGGAGGTCACCGCCTCGGCCGCACCCGGAGACGAGGAGGACCCGGAGGACACCGACGGCGAGCGCGGTGAGTCCGGCGGCGGGAGCGGTGACGGCGGTGGGGACAGCGGCGGGAGCGGCGCCGGCAGTGGCGGCGGCGACGGCGGGGGCGACGACACGCTCACCGCGGCGAGCTCGCAGGTCGGCCGGGTCGTGGAGATCGTCAACTCCGAGCGCGCGGACGAGGGCTGCGGCTCACTGCGGGTGGACGACCGGCTCACCGCCGCCGCCCAGGAGCACAGCGAGGACATGGACGCCCGCGGATACATGGCCCACGAGAGCCCCGAGGGCGAGGGTCCCGGTGACCGGGCCGCCCGGCACGGGTACGACGCCTGGGGCGCGGAGAACGTCGCCAAGGGCCAGCGCGACGCCGAGCAGGTGATGGACGCCTGGATGGACAGCCTGGGCCACCGCGCCAACATCCTCAACTGCGACCTGGTCGCGATCGGTGTCGGCGAGTCGGGCCACGCCTGGACGCAGATGTTCGGCTGGGAGTAGCACCGGGCCAACGCGAAGGGGCGGGCCGCACCGTACGGGTGCGGCCCGCCCCTCGTGCGAGGAGGGCACCGGGACTGCGTCGATCAGTGGTCGAAGCCTCCAGGAGGCTTGAGAAGGAAGCCCCGGTATGGCCTCGCGGCCGCGGAGTACCGCGCCCGAGGGCCGCCCATCGACGGATGGCGGACCCTCCGGGCCACGGCGCCCCTGGGCGCGATGGGCGGGCGGAGAGCGCGACGGCTAGTACCAGTGTGAAAAGGGAGTCGAACCCCGAGAAGGAAGCCGTCGCAGGGCCGCCCGTGTGCCCGCGGCGAGGGAAGCGCGAGGGCTGCCGTCCGGCCCACTCGCGTGGCTACCGGAGCCAAGGGTGAGAAGGAAGCCCTCGCATGGCCTCGTGCGCGCAGGTCGAGGAAAGCGGGGCCGCTGCGGTGGATGACGGCCTCACGGCCGTTCAGAAGGAAGCGGCTCCATGGCCTCGTGCGTGCACGGTGAGGAGGGCGCGGCGACTGGCATCTATCTGAAGGGCGGCCGGAGGCCGGAGAAGGAAGCCGCCGCATGGCCTCACCGCGCCCGAGCCTAGCCGGGCGGGCCGGGTGCCCGCACCCGGTTTTCCGGGTGCGGACACCGGGACCGGCTCCGACCGGCCGGTCAGTCCGGCAGGAGTGCGCCGAGCTCGCGCGCGGTGAACACCTCGGTCCCCTCGGGCAGCCCGTCCGGGCGCTCCAGTCCGACGTAGGCCCAGCGCTCCCCCTCCGGTACCGCCTCCTCCGCGCTCTCCCCGGCCTCGAACGGCCCCACCCGGGCTCCGGCCCGCTCCGTCATGGTGAGCAGGTCGCCCACGGTGAAGGCGTCGCGCTCCACCAGGGCCCGGGCCAGCAGGCCCGCGGTCACACCGGTCTCCTCCACCCGGTTGGACGCGAGCCGGCCGGTCATGAACAGGTGCAGCCACCGGGCGGTCCAGCCCCCGCCCTTCGCGCGGGAGAAGACCAGCGGAAGCGCGACCCGCGACGCGCCGCGCAGATCCGACTTGGCCCGCACAGTCCTCGGTTCGAAGGGCATGCCCTCCTGTTCCCCGTCGCGGGTCATGAAGCCGAAGAAGCTCTCCGCCAGCTCCAGGAAGCCCTCGCCGGAGTACAGCAGCACCTGCGGCACCACATGGCTCACGTCGCCTGCCAGCTTGGCCAGGTCCAGGTCGATCATCTCGGTGGCCCCCTCGGGAGCCTCGACGATGTCGCCGGAGTGCACCAGCCCCTCGCCCCTGAGGTTGGTCCACGACACCTGGCCCGCTCCGGCGAAGTCGGCGTCGAGCAGCTGCACGGACAGGTCCAGGTCCGTGCGCTGTGCCTCCTGGCGCCAGTGCACGAAGAACCGCAGCCGCTCGCCGTCCACCGGCATGGCCGATCCGCGCGGCAGCACGCCCACGCCACCGGCCACGCCCTTGCCCGACCGCGGCACGGCGACGGTGCGCACGGCGTCGTCCACCAGCACCCGGTCGAACCGGGGCAGGCGCCGGGCGACGGCCGCGTCCAGGGCGGCGACCACCGGGGCCACGCGCTCGGCGGGCAGCCGCTCGCGCTCGTCCCGCTGGACCCAGGCCCGGGCCCGCTGGTTGACGAACATCCGGACGACCCCCTCCCGACGGCGGGAGGCCAGGTGCTCGCGGGCCGACACCAGGACGCGGGGCGCGACCTGGTCGGCGTGCTCGTCCACCGTCGCCGCGACGCGCTCGGCCCCCTCCTCGGTGGCCTGGCGCAGGACCCGGTCGAGGCTCCGGACGAGCATCCCGGGCGCGGTGGCGAGCAGGTCGAGCACGCGGCCGGTGTCGCCGTCGGCGAAGGCCGCCTCGATCCGCGCGTTGAGCCCGTGCACCCGGGTCTCGCCGCGCGCGACTGCGAACACCTCGCGCGCGTGGGGGAGCTTCGGGTACTCGTGCGGGTGCATCCGCTCGCCGAGCCGCTTGAACCGCTCGCGGTGGCGGGCCACGTCGCCGAGCTTGGCCCGGCTGCTCCCCACCACGCCCTCCAGCGCGGTCATCAGGGCCCGGCGCTCGCTCCGGCGGAATGACCGGAACCGGGTGGGCTCGTCGAGGCTGACGTCGCCGTCGGAGAGCGCGCAGGCCAGGCGCAGGACGTCGGTGACCGTGTCCACGAGCGGTGCACGGCCCTGGGCGATCCGGGCGCGGTTGATGACGGCCCGGTTCTCGCGCACCGGAATGCGCTCGGGCTGCTCGCCGTCGGAGCACTCGCCCGCCAGGACCTCCAGCAGGACGAGGTCGTCCTCGCTCAGCGGCAGCGGACCGGCGGCCAGGTCGAGGTACAGCGCCCGCGCCTCCTCGGCCAGGGGGCGCCCGAGGTGCAGGACGCTGACGCGGTCCTTGGCGCTGGCGACGAAGGGCTCGCGCACCCGCAGCAGGGCGTCGAAGCCGTGCTGGTAGCGGCCGTACTCCGGCAGTTCCAGCAGGTCGACCCCGCCGGCGGAGAAGACGGCCTCCGGCTTGACGTCGGGGTCGGTGAGGGCGTCGGCCAGGCACTTCAGCCAGAAGTCGGCCGTGTCCGGCACGTGCTCCGGGAAGTCCGCGAAGTACACGTTGTGCTGGACGTGGTCGCCGACCGCGGCGCCGACGGCGGCCAGGACCGGCCCCGCCGTGGCCAGGACGTCCTCCGGCCGGAGCGCGGACAGGTGTCGCAGCAGGTCCGTGGAGCAGGTGAAGCCCGCGGTCAGCAGGGCGGCGTCGAACTGGCGCGTGGCGGCGGTGCCGTCTCCGGGCTTCCCGGACGGCTCCGGTACGCGCAGGGTCCGCTTGACGATCTCGGAGTGCAGCATGCGCAGCATCGTCGCACCGTGCGGTATGCGGCCGCCACGCCTTTTTTCGGTAGCCAGGGGCCCCGGACCGCGTCGGCCCGGCGGGGGTGACGGCCCCACCGGCCGGCGGCGCACGGCGTCCTGAGGCGGGCCGCTCGGCCGCGCCATGGGACCTCGGGCCGGCACCCCTCGCGCACGGGAGCGCCGTCCGCCGCGACCGGGGTCGTGGCGGACGGCGTCAGGTGGGGCCCGAGCCCGGACCGGCGGCCCGGCGGGGCCCGGCCCCGGGTGGGCCGGTGCAGGCTCAGCCGCGGGCGGCTCGGTGCGCGCTCAGCCGCGGCCGATGGCGCTGCACAGCGCCTTCAGCGAGGCCGTGGTGATGCTGCTGTGGATGCCCACGCCCCACACGACGCGGCCGTCGATCTCGGCCTCGACGTAGGCGGCGGCGCGGGCCTCGCCGTCACCGCCCATGGAGTGCTCCACGTAGTCCATGACGCGGACCTTGACGTCGACGTCGGTCAGGGCGTCGCAGAAGGCGGAGATCGGTCCGTTGCCGGTACCGGTCAGTTCGCGGATCTCGCCGTTGACGCGGGCGTCGGCCTCGATCCGGTACGTGCCGTCCTCGGCGGTGGTGGAGCGGTGGGCCAGCACCGCGACCGGGCCGCGCTCGGACAGGTAGGTGTCGGAGAAGATGTCCCAGATGCGGCCGGCCGGGAACTCGCCGCCCTCGGCGTCGGTGAAGCCCTGGATGACCTGAGAGAACTCGATCTGCAGGCGACGCGGCAGGTCCAGCGAGTGGTCCCGCTGCATGATGTAGGAGACGCCGCCCTTGCCGGACTGGCTGTTGACGCGGATGACCGCCTCGTAGTTGCGCCCGACGTCCTTGGGGTCGATCGGCAGGTAGGGCACGTCCCAGGTGTACTCGTCGACCGGGGTCCCGGCGGCCTCGGCCGTCTCCTCCAGCGCGGTGAAGCCCTTCTTGATGGCGTCCTGGTGCGAGCCGGAGAAGGCCGTGTAGACCAGGTCGCCGCCGTAGGGGTGGCGCGGGGCGACGGGCAGCTGGGTGCAGTGCTCGACCGTGCGGCGGATCTCGTCGATGTCGGAGAAGTCGATCTTGGGGTCCACGCCCTGGCTGAACAGGTTCATGCCCAGGGTGACCAGGCAGACGTTGCCGGTGCGTTCACCGTGCCCGAACAGGCAGCCCTCGACGCGGTCGGCCCCGCCCATGACCGCCAGTTCGGCGGAGGCCACGCCCGTGCCCCGGTCGTTGTGGGGGTGGACGGACAGGACCACGTGCTCGCGCCGGGTCAGGTTGCGGCTCATCCACTCGATCTGGTCGGCGTAGACGTTGGGGGTGGCGCGCTCGACCGTGGCGGGCAGATTCAGGATGATCTCGCGGCCCGGGCCCGGCTGCCAGACGTCCATGACCGCCTCGCAGACCTCCACCGCGAAGTCCAGTTCGGTGTCGACGAAGATCTCGGGCGAGTACTCGTAGCCGAAGTACTCCGTCTCGCCCAGGTACTGCTCGGCGAACCGCATGACGTGGCGGGTGCCCTCGACGGCGATGTTCTTGCAGGCCTCCCGGTCGACCCGGAAGACGACGCGGCGGAAGGTCGGCGCGGTCGCGTTGTACAGGTGGACGGTGGCGCGCCGAGCGCCGACCAGGCTCTGCACGGTGCGCTCGATCAGGTCCTCGCGGGCCTGGGTCAGCACGGAGATCTGGACGTCGTCGGGGATCAGCCCGTCCTCGATCAGCGACCGTACGAAGTCGAAGTCGGTCTGGCTGGCGGAGGGGAAGCCGACCTCGATCTCCTTGTATCCCATGCGCACCAGCAGCTGGAACATCTCGTGCTTGCGCGCGGAGTCCATCGGCTCGATCAGCGCCTGGTTGCCGTCGCGCAGGTCCGTGGACAGCCACCGGGGCGCTTCGGTGATGGTCTTGGTGGGCCAGGTGCGGTCCGGCAGGTCCACCGGAGCGAAGGGCTCATAACGGTGGAAGGGCATCGGACTGTTCTGTTGCTGCGGCACCATGTCGGTGGCTCCTCGGTGAGAGTTCGCGTGGTCAAAGGTCGACCAGGACAAGCCGAAGCCCCGCGGCGAGGGAGCCGACCTTTTAACGACCCCCGCCGCGGCCGCTAAGAAGGAGCAGCTCGCGCAGCATAACGGGGTTCACGCTAGCAGACGGATCCGAGACCCTGGTACCCGACGTCCACATACTGGGATGGTGGGACGCCACCCTGTTCGGCGGACGTCACCCTCTCCTACGGTGGCGGGCGCTCCGCTATTCCCGCGCACGGCGAAGGGGCGCCGCGGTGACCCGGCCAAGTGGTCACCGTGGCGCCCCTCTCCCCCGTGGGGGCCTGGCGCGTGTTCCGGGGAACACGCCCTGGTCGCCGCGGCCCGGGGTGCAGGTCCGGGCCGCGGCGGGCTGTGGCGGCGGTCGCGTGGCTGTCCGACCGCCCGCGGGTCGGTTACGCGCCGGGAACCGGCTCGAACTCCTTGACCGCGTTGATCGCCGGTCCGTGCGGGGTGTTGGCCTCGCGCTCGATCATGATCTCGACCAGGACCGGCCGCGAGGTGGCACGCGCCTCCTTGCGGGCCCACTCCAGCGACTCGCGGATCTCGGAGGGCTCGAAGACGCGGCGGCCGGAGCAGCCGTAGGCCTCCATGAGCTTGACGTTGTCCGTGCCGTACTCGTCGTAGTGGATGTCCACCTGGTAGTTCATGTCGAACGGGATGGACGCCTGGCGGATCAGGCCCAGGTACTCGTTGTTGAGCATGATGATGACGTAGGGCACGTCGTACTGGGCGGCGACCGCCAGCTCCTCCACCATGTACTGGAAGCCGTAGTCGCCGACGATGCCGACGACCTCCGCGTCCGGTTCGGTGTGCTTGAGGGCCTTCTTGACGCCGATGGCCGCGGGGATCTCCCAGCCCAGGGGCCCGGCCTGGCCGCAGATCTGGTAGCGGCGCGGCTTGTAGGCCTTCTGGTGCTGCCCGCCCCAGATCTGGTAGAGGCCGATCGCGGTGACGAAGTAGGTGTCCTCGTCGAAGACCTCGTTGATCTCCTTGTACACGCGCGGCGCCTTGACGGGGACGGTGTCGAAGTCCTCGCGCCGGGTCAGCTCGGACTTGAGCCGGCCGATCCGGTCGATCCACGGCTGCACGGCCGCCTTGGCGTCACGGCGCTTGGCCGCGGCCAGCAGTTCGCGCAGGAACAGCTTGGCGTCGGAGACCACGCCCAGGTCGGGCTCGAAGACCCGTCCGATCTGCGTGGCCTCGATGTCCACGTGGATGAACTTCCGGTCGCCGCGGTAGACGTCGATCTGCCCGGTGTGGCGGTCGGCGAACCGGGCTCCGACGGCCAGGACCAGGTCCGACTCCAGGAACGAGGCGTTGCCGTAGCGCTGTGAGGTCTGCACGCCGGTCATGCCGGAGTAGAGCGGGGAGTCCTCGTCGAAGGACCCCTTGCCCATCAGGGTGACCTGCACCGGCACGTTCAGGTACGCGGCCAGTTCGCGCAGCTCGTCGGAGGCCTCGGCCAGGATCACGCCGCCGCCCGCGAGGATGAGCGGGCGCTCGGCCTCCAGCAGAAGGTCCAGGGCGCGCTCGACCCGCGGCAGGTGCGGCTCGACGGTGTTGATCTTGAGCGGGGCGTCGATGGTGGGGTCGTAGTCGATCAGCTGCTGGGCGATGTCGACCGGGATGTCCACCAGCACGGGGCCGGGGCGGCCCGACTGGGCGATCCGGAACGCCTCGCGGAAGATCCACGGGGCGGTCGCCGCCTCCTTGATCTGCACGGCCCACTTGGTGACGGGCTTGGCGATCTCGACGATGTCGACGGCCTGGAAGCCCTCCTTGTCCAGCAGGTCGGTGCGCTGCTGGCCGGTGATGCACACGATCGGCACGGAGTCGGCGATGGCCGTGTACAGACCGGTGATCATGTTGGTGCCGGCGGGGCCGGAGGTGCCGATGGCGACACCCACCTTGCCGGTGGTGCGCGACCACCCGTCCGCCATGTGGGTGGCGCCCTCCTCGTGGCGGACCGTCAGGTGTTCGATCCCACCGACGTCCTCCATGGCCTTGTAGAGCGGCAGGATCGCCGCACCGGGGCAGCCGAAGGCGGTGTCCACGCCCTCGTCTTTGAGAACCTCGACGACGGCGTTCATCGCGGGCATCTGTACCATTTGAAGCGAACCCTTCAGTGCTAGGGGGGTTGAACGGATTTCCGTCGGCGGGACCCAGGGTGCGGCCAACACCCGAGGCCGCCGCCGGCCACGCGGTTCACACGTCAGCCGTGGTGGCGGACGGCCGGTACCGCCGACGGGAATTCCACTCGCGGCGGTCGTTACTCGCCACGACCCGACAGTTGCAGGACGGTCTTCAGCAGCGCGGAGTGGTCGAGACCGCCGTCGCCCTGGAGCTTGAGCGCGCCCACGAGCTGCGCGATGGTGGCGCCCACGGGGAGCGCGACCCCGGCCTCGCGGGCCGAGTCGGTGACGATCCGCATGTCCTTGTCGTGCAGGGCGATCCGGAAGCCCGGCTTGAAGTCGCGCTCGCGCATGACCTTGCCCTTGCGCTGGAGGACGGTGCTGCCGGCGAGTCCGCCGCCCAGGACCTCCAGGCCCGCTTCGGTGTCCACGCCGTGCGCCTCCAGGAAGACGAGGGCCTCGGCCAGGAGCTGGATGTTTCCCGCGACGATGAGCTGGTTGGCGGCCTTGACCGTCTGGCCGGACCCGTGCGGGCCGACCAGCACGGGCGTGGTGCCCAGGACGTCGAAGACGGGGCGCGCGGCGTCGAAGTCGGCCTGCTCGCCGCCGACCATGATGGACAGCTTGGCCTCGATCGCTCCGGCCTCGCCACCGCTGACGGGCGCGTCCAGGACGCGGAAGCCGCGCTCGGTGCCGGCCTGGGCGATCTCGCGGGAGACGTCCGGGCGGATGGTGCTCATGTCGATGACGAGGGTGCCGGGCTTGGCGCTCTCGAAGACCCCGCCCTCTCCGAGCATGGCCTCCTTCACGTCCGGGGAGTCCGGGACCATCGTGATGACGATGTCGGCGTCGGCGACCGCTCCGGCGATGCTGCCCCCGCGGCGGCCGCCCTGCTGGACGAGCGAGTCGACGCGGTCGGGGGTGAGGTTGTGGCCGGTGACGGTGTAACCGGCCTGGACGAGGTTGGCGGCCATGGGCAGGCCCATGATCCCCAGTCCGATGAAGGCGACGTTCGTGGCGGGCATGGTGGCCCCTTTCGTGGCTGTGCTTGGTGTGTGCGGAGACCGCTCGGTGGCGGGTGACGGGTGAGGGTCCGCGGCCGGAGGCCGTCCGTTGAGGGAGGCTCCCCCCGCCGAAGGCCCCCGGAGCGGCGGTGGGCGACGGGTGAAGGTCCGCGGCCGGAGGCCGTCCGTTGAGGGAGGCTCCCCCCGCCGAAGGCCCCCGGAGCGGCGGTGGGCGACGGGTGGGCTAGTGGAGCCAGCCGAAGCTCTCGTGGGTCGGGACGGTGGGCTTGTACTCCAGGCCGACCAGCCCGCGGTAGCCGTGCGCCTCGGCCGAGGCGAGCAGCTCGTGGACGGGCAGCTCCCCGGTGCCGGGCTCACCGCGGCCGGGGGCGTCGGCGATCTGGATGTGGCCGAACTCGGCGGCGTGGGCGCGGACCACCGCGGCCACGTCGTCGCCGTTGACCGCAAGGTGGAAGAAGTCGGCCAGGAGGGCGACGTTGTCGGCTCCGGCCTCCTTGACCTTCGCGACGAAGGCCAGGCCCTCCGCGGCGGTCTTGAGCGGGTAGTCGTCGGCGCCGCTGATCGGCTCGACGAGGACGGTGCCGCCGACCTTGGCGACCGCCTGGGCGGCGGCGACCGTGTTCTCCAGGGCGAGGCGGTCCTGCTCCGCGGGGTCGACGCCCGGCAGGCGGCGGCCGTAGAGCGCGTTGAAGCCGGTCGTGCCGGTGCGCTCGGCGATGCGGGCGACCACGTCGAGGTTGGCGAGGAACTCGGCGCCGCGCGCGGGCTGGGAGAGCACCCCGCGGTCGGGTCCGGGCAGGGCCCCCGCGAAGAAGTTGAGCCCGCTCAGCCGCACCCCGGCGGCGTCGACGGCCGCGACGAACGCGTCCACCTCGTCCTGGGGCGGGGTGGCCTCCTCGAACGGCCACCAGAACTCCACGGCGTGGAACCCGGCGTCCCGTGCGGCCTGCGGGCGCTCGTTCAGGGGGAGCTCGGTGAACAGCAGCGAGCAGTTCACCGTGTAGCCCAGAGCGTGGCTCATGCCTTGCCTCCGTCACCTTTGATTCCGCTTTGTGGAATCTGATTTTCACTTGAAGGAATAATCTGAGTGTGCGGGGCGCCACCCCGACTTGTCAACCTCCCCTCACACCCCGGGAGCAGGTGATCGGCCCCGTCAGGCACACGCGCCCCCGGCCACCCGTGGCTTTACTCGACACACAGCACGCCCGGTACGGACAACTTCGCTGGTTGTTCACTGCACGGAACGAAGGCGCGACTTTTTGCGCAAAGCCCCCTAGCCAGTGTTGACAAGGTCACACCCACCCGGGTTAGAGTCCGTTTACTCCGTCATACGGAAACAGCCATCTGCACTACGAAAACGGCTGGCCGTGCGGGGCGAGACCACCCGCATCCTCCACACGAACGCGGGTAGAGGACCTCCGCAGCACCACGACCGGCCGTACAACGGGAGCCCACATGCCCGAGACCACCGCGAGCCCGCCGGGCCGAGCCTTCGACCCCGGCCTGGACCGCCTCAACGCGCTCTCCCCCGCGGAGCTGCGCACCGAGCTCGCGCAGTGCCTCGACATCGAACGCTGGGTCGAGGCCGTCGCGTCGGCAGCGCCCTTCGCCGACCGGCGGGACCTGCTGGCGCACGCCGACGAGCACGCCCGCGCGGTGAGCACCGACGAGGTCGCCTCCGCGCTCGCGCGCCACCCGCGCATCGGGGACAAGGCCGAGGGGAAGAGCACCGAGGCCGCCTGGTCGCGCGGGGAGCAGTCGGCCTTCGCCGCCGACACCGACGACGCCTCGCTCCGCGTCCAGCGGATCTTCGAGTTCGCCCAGGGCGAGTACGAGGGCCGGTTCGGGCAGATCTACCTGGTGTGCGCCAGCGGCCGCACCAGCCGCGAACTCCTCGCGGACCTGATCGGCCGACTGGAGAACGACCAGGGCACCGAGCTGGCCGTGGTCGGCAACGAACTCCGCAAGATCGCCGGACTCCGGCTCGAGAAACTCCTGGACGCCGCATGAGCCACGTGACCACGCACATCCTCGACGCCGCGCTGGGCCGGCCCGCGCGCGAGGTCCCCGTCCGGCTGGAGGCGGCGGCCGACTCCGCGCGCACCTCCTGGAAGCCCGTGGCCGAGGGACGCACCAACGCCGACGGGCGCGTTCCCGACTTCGGCCCCGACCAGCTGCCGACCGGGTTCTACCGGGTCGTCTTCGACACCCAGGCCTACTTCGACGCGACCGGCCAGACCGGGTTCTACCCCGAGGTCACCATCGTCTTCCACCTGGCCGACGAGGACGCGCACTACCACGTGCCGCTGCTCCTGAGCCCGTTCGCCTACTCGACCTACCGCGGCTCCTAGCCCACCGCCGCCCAGAACGGCGGGGCCACCGGCCGCCCGCCGCACGTCCCCGGAAAGGAGCCGCCGGACGGTATCCACCGCGAACACACCCACCCTCTTCGAGTGCGCGACAGGTCCTTCCGCATGACCACAGCGGTCCTCCCTCGTACGCACGGCGCGACAGCGCGAACGATGACGACTTCAGTTCATGAACGAAAGCGAACGGAGTTCACCCTGATGGGCATCCGACTCGGAGACAACCAGTACGGCAAGGCCGAGGTACGCCTCGTCCACGTCGACCGCGACACCGACGTCCACCAGATCAAGGACGTCAACGTCACCTCACAGCTCCGCGGGGATCTGGAGACAGTGCACACCCTCGGCGACAACAGCACGTGTCTGCCGACCGACACCCAGAAGAACACCGTCTACGCCAAGGCCCGCGAGTGGGGCGGCGTCGGCGCCATCGAGGACTTCGCCCTGCGCCTGGCCCGGCACTTCGTCGACGAGCACGACTACGTGCACGGCGCGCGCCAGGAGATCCAGGAGTACTCCTGGGACCGCATCGCCACCGCCAACGGCCCGCACGACCACGCCTTCTCCCGACGCGGGGCCGAAACGCGCACCACGGTGGTCCAGAAGGACGGCGACCGGGAGTGGGTCGTCTCCGGTTTCGAGGGCCTGACGGTCCTGAAGTCCACCGGCTCGGAGTTCCACGGCTACCCCAAGACCAAGTACACGACGCTCGCCGAGACCACCGACCGGATCCTGGCGACCGACGTGACCGCGCGCTGGCGCTACACGGGCACCGAGCACGACTTCGACAAGGCCTACGCCTCCATCCGCGCCCTGTGCCTGGAGGCCTTCGCCGAGACGCACAGCCTGGCCCTCCAGCAGACGCTGTACGAGATGGGCCGGGCCGTCCTGGAGGCCCACCCCGAGGTCGCGGAGATCCGCTTCTCCATGCCCAACAACCACCACTTCCTGGTGGACCTGTCGCCGTTCGACCTGGACAACCCCGGCGAGGTGTTCTTCGCCGCGGACCGGCCCTACGGCAAGATCGAGGCCACGGTCGAGCGCGACGACGCGCCCGACGCCGGCGACGCCTGGAAGAGCGTGCCCGGCTTCATCTAGGGAGTGTTCTGGCTTTCGGGTGAGCGAGCGGTCGCCAGACCATCTCTCGCAAGGCGATGTGCGACGTTCAGCCTGGTCGTGCCGCACGAGCGCAGAGGCGCGGCGAGAGGCGGCCTGCCGGCCGCGAGCCCGGAATGCCGCAGGAATCACGACCCAGACCGACAGGGTCGTCCCCGCCGGGGCCCGACGCGGCGCCGCGCGCGCCGCGGGGCCGGGTCCCGGCCCCTCTCCGCCCCGGGGTTCCACCGTTCGAGGCCGCACTGAACTGGTCCCCTCTCCTCACCCGCCACGACGCTCGGGCGCTACGCGGGGAGCAGGGCTACCGCCCTCGACCGACGGGCTTCGGCCGCGGCCCCGACCTCAGGCATGCCGGAGAACGCCCGCCGAGCAGGGCCACACCACCGGGTCCCGTACCCGAGAAACCGGTCACCCCCCACCGGATGACCGCCGACAGCGAAGGCTGGACACTGGCCATGAACGACAGTCCGTCCGCGAAGGACTCGGCCACAACGACGCCGCACCCGACCCCCCGCCCCGAGGACGAGAAGCTCCCGTTCCGGTTGCAGATCGTCTACGGGCTCCAGCACATCCTCACCATGTACGCCGGAGCCGTGGCCCCGGCACTCGTCATCGGCGCCGCCGCCGGACTCGCGAACGACCCCGCCGCCATCGGCATCCTCGTCAGCGGAGCACTCCTGGTCGCCGGTATCGCCACCCTCCTGCAGACCATCGGCCACCGGCGCGTGGGCGCGCAGATGCCGATCGTGGTCGCCTGCTCCTTCGTCCCCGTCAGCGCGATCACCGCCCTGGCCGCCGGGGACAACGGGGAGAACCTCCCCGTGGCCTTCGGCGCGTCGATCACGGCGGGCCTGTTCGCCCTGCTGCTCACGCCGTTCTTCGGGCAGCTCATCCGCTTCTTCCCCCCGATCGTCACCGGCACGATCATCACGGTGATCGGGCTGAGCCTGATGCCGGTGGCCGCCCGGTGGATCATGGACGGGGCGACGATGGTCCGGGAGGACGGCTCGGCCGTCCCCGCCGCTCCCCTGGCCAACCTCGCGCTGGCCGGGTTCACCCTGGCGCTGATCCTCCTCTGTTCCCGGGTGCTGCCCGGGATCTGGGGCCGCCTGTCGGTCCTGCTCGGCCTCGTCGCCGGGGTGCTGGCCTCCCTGCCCTTCGGGATGGCCGACTTCAGCCGGGTCGGCGAGGCCGACCTGGTGTTCGACCCGACGTCGGTGTTCTACTTCGGCCCGCCCCGGTTCGAGGTGACCGCCATCATCACGATGTGCATCATCATGCTGGTGGTGCTCACCGAGGGCGCCTCGCACATCATCGCGGTCGGCGAGATCACCGGGACCAGGGTGGACGCCAAGCGCATCTCCGCCGGCCTGCGCGCCGACGTCAGCGGGTCGATCATCGGCCCGATCTTCAGCGCGACGCCGACCAGTTCGTTCGCCCAGAACATCGGCCTGCTGGCCCTGACCGGGATCCGCAGCCGATTCGTGGTCGCCACCGGCGCGGGCATCCTGCTGGTGCTGGGACTGTTCCCCGTCCTGGGCGGGGTCATGGCCGCGATCCCCACCCCGGTGCTCGGCGGCGCGGGACTGGTGCTCTTCGGCAGCGTGGCCGCGAGCGGCATCAAGACCCTGGCCAAGGTCGACTTCACCCACAACCTCAACCTGGTCCTGGTGGCCGCGTCCTTCGGCGTCGCGATCATCCCGCTGGCCTACCCGACCTTCTACGCGTTCCTGCCGGAGCCGATCGAGATGGTCGTGCACTCGGGCATCATCGGCGCCGCCGTCGTCGCCATCGTGCTCAACATCTGCTTCAACGTCCTCGGCCGGGCGCGCGGAGGCGGCGCCCCGGAGGAGATCGACTCCGAGGAGATCGGCACCGCCGGTCCGGGTGAGGCCAAGTACACCAGCCACGCCGACGCGGCCTACCAGGAGCGCCCGGAGGAGCCCCGGGACTGACGGAGGCCGACGACGTCTCCGCCCGGTCGGGAGGCCGGGCGGAGACGAGGCCGACACGCCGCCCTCGTCCGCACACCGACCCCTCACTCCCCTACCGACCCCTCGACGCCCGGAGCCCGGCCCCCCGCGGGAGCCGGGCTCGCGGCGTGTGCGGATCAGGCCCGGTCGAGGGCGGGGTAGTCGGTGTAGCCGCGGTGGTCGCCACCGTAGAACGTGCCGGAGTCGGGCTCGTTGAAGGGACCTCCGGCGCGGACGCGGTCGAGCAGGTCGGGGTTGGCGAGCCAGGCGGTGCCGAGGGCGACCGCGTCGACCACGCCGTCCTCCAGCGCGGAGACGGCCGGGGCGAGGTCCAGTCCGGCCGCCGGGTTGTGCACCAGCGCGCCCTGCCACTCCTTGCGGAAGAGCTCCGCGGTCTCGCGGGAGGCCATCGCCAGGTGCAGGAAGGCCAGGTCGGAACGGTCCTTCAGGCCGTCGAGCAGGGCGATGTACTGGGTGCGGGTGTCGCTCTCGGTGATGCCGTTGAAGGGGTTGCCCGGGGACAGGCGCAGCGCGGTGCGCTCGGCGCCGATGGTGTCGGCGACCGCGTCGACGACCTGGAGGGCGAAGCGGGCCCGGTTCTCGGGGCTGCCGCCGTACTCGTCGGTGCGCCGGTTGGCGCCGTCGGCGAGGAACTGGTGGATGAGGTAGCCGTTGGCGCCGTGCAGCTCGACGCCGTCGAAGCCGGCGGTCACCGCGTTGCGGGCGGCCGAGGCGAAGTCGTCGAGGGCCTCGGCGATGTCGGAGGACGTGAGCTCGCGGGGGACCGGGTGCTCGACCATGCCGGAACCGTCGAACAGGGACTCGCCCGAGGCGATCGGCGAGGGGGCGACGGGCAGGCCGCCGTCGGGGTACAGGCTCGGGTGGCCGATTCGGCCGGTGTGCATGATCTGGGCGAAGATGCGGCCGCCGCGCTCGTGGACGGCGCCGGTGACGCGCTTCCAGGCCTCCACCTGCTCGGCGGAGTGCAGGCCGGGCGTGTTGATGTAGCCCTGCCCCCGCACGCTGGGCTGGGTGCCCTCGGTGACGATGAGCCCGGCGGAGGCGCGCTGGGCGTAGTACTCGGCGACGAGGGCGTCGACCTGGCCGCCGACGTGGGCGCGGGACCGGGTCATCGGCGCCATGAACAGACGGTTGGGCAGCTCCAGGCCGCCGAGCTTGATGGGGTCGAACAGGGTGGTCATCGTGGTGTCTCCGCACTGTCTCGGGGCGGGTGCCCCTGGCTGATGTCCTCAACCTAGGCAGGGGCGCTCACCGTCTCCTCGCCGTCCGCTGGCCACCGCTTGCCGTTCGCTGTCCGTCCGCTGTCGGTGCGCCGTCCGTCCGCTGTCGCCCCCGGGTCCGCCCGCCCACGGCCCGGGCGGCGTCCGCCGCGGACGGTCGGCATACGCTGGTCCCCATGCGATTCGGCGTTCTGGGACAGCTCGCGGTGTGGACCGGCGACGACGAGCCGGTCCGCGTGCCCGGGGCCAAGGTCAGGGCGCTCCTGGCCCACCTGCTGGTGCACCGCGGGACGTCGGTGTCGGCCGACCGGCTCGCGGCCGAGCTGTGGGACCGGCCCGCGCACGACACCTCGGCGGCACTGCAGACCGCGGTGTCGCGCCTGCGCGGAGCGCTCGACCGCGGCGAGGCCGGTACGCGCGGCCGGGTGGAGTCCGGCCCCTCGGGCTACCGGCTGCGCGTGGACCCGGGCCAGGTCGACGCCGACCGCTTCGAGGAGCTGGTCGCACGGGCCCGCGGCGCCGACCCGGCCGGGGCCGCCGCCCTGCTGGGGCAGGCCCTGGAGCTGTGGCGCGGCCCCGCCCTGGCCGACCACGCCGACGCCCCCTTCGCCGCGCCCGCCATCGCCCGGTGGGAGGAGATGCGCCTGACCGCGGTCGAGGACCGCGCCCGGGCCCGCCTCGACCTGGGGGAGGACGCCGCGCTCGTCGCGGAGCTGGACGAACACCTGCGCGCCGAACCGCTGCGGGAGCGCCTGCGCGCCGCGCACATGCTCGCCCTGTACCGTTCCGGCCGCCAGAGCGGGGCTCTGGAGAGCTACCGGCGCGGCCGCGACCTGCTGGCGCGGGAGATCGGGGTGGAGCCGGGCCCGGAACTCGTCCGCCTGCACGAGCGGATCCTGGCGCAGTCGCCCGACCTCGACCGCGCGGCCGTCGCCCCCTCCGCCACGGAGCCCGACACCGCGCCCGCACACACCGCCACCCCGCGTACCGCCGTACCCCCCTCCGCCACGGAGCCCGACACCGCGCCCTCGTCCCCAGCCGTTCCCACCTCCGCCACCGCCTCCGTGCCCGCACCCACGGCCGCACCCGCGTCCCCCACCGCTCCCACGTCGGCGACCGAGCCCAATGCGACGCCCTCACCCACGTCTGCACCCGCGCCCACGGCCGCACCCGCGCCCGCGTCCATGGGCATGGCCGCGGTCCGCCTCCCGGCCCCGCTGACCGACGTGGTCGGCCGCCAGGAGTCCGCGCAACGGCTCCGGGGCGACCTCGCACGCTTCCGCCTGGTCACCCTGGTCGGCCCCGGCGGGGTCGGCAAGACCACGCTCGCCCTGAGCGCGCTCTCCGAGGGCTCCACGGCGAACCCCGTGTGGTTCGTGGAACTGGTCGGCCAAGCCACTGAGGCCACCACCCCCGACGACGTCGCCGACGCGGTCGCCGCCGCCATGGGGCTGCACGACGAGGGCGACGCGGACGGCGTCGGCGGCCAGGCCCGGGGCCGCTCCTCGGCCGACCGCCTGGCGGCCTCGCTGGGCACACAGCCCGCCCTGCTGGTCCTGGACAACTGCGAACACGTCACCGAGGCCGTCGCGGCCCTGGCCGTGCGCCTGCTGCGCTCCGCGCCGGGCCTGCGGATACTGGCGACCAGCCGCGAACCGCTGGGCGTGCCCGGCGAGCGCCTGCACCAGGTCCGGCCGCTGCGGGTGCCCTACGACCACTCCCCCGCCGAGATGGCCGGATCAGACGCGGTCGAGCTGTTCACCCGGCGGGTGACGGCGTCCCTGCCCTCGTTCGCCCTGGACGAGGACAGCGCCGAGGCCGTGGCCACGATCTGCCGCCGCCTGGACGGACTGCCGCTGGCCCTGGAGCTGGCCGCCGCCCGGGTGCGCTCGCTCGGCGTCCGCGAACTCGCCACGCGGCTGGACGACCGCTTCCAGCTCCTGGGCGGCGGCGGGACGGGGCTGCACGAGCGGCAGAGGACCCTGCGCGCGATGGTCGACTGGAGCTGGCGGCTGCTGACCGAGGCCGAGCGCACCGTGCTGGGCCGGCTCTCCGTCCAGGTCGGATCGTTCTCGCTGGAGTCCGCCGAGGCCGTCGCGATCGGCCCGCTCCCCGGCGGGGGCCGGGTGGAGACCGCCGACGCGGCCGGTGTGCTGGCCGCGCTCGTCGACCGGTCCCTCGTCGTGGCCCACCAGGACCGCGCGGGCACCTGCTTCCGGCTGCTGGAGACCATCCGCGCCTTCGCCCGCCAGAAGCTGGCCGAGTCCGGGGAGGAATCCGAGGTCCGCCGCCGCCACGCCCACCACACCGCCGACCGGCTGACGCGGAAGGATCCGCTCACCCTGACCGTGGACATCGGGCGCTCCCTGGACCTGATGGACCAGGACGCGCCCAACGTCCGGGCCGCCGCGGAGTGGGCGGCCGACAACGGGGACGCGGGCCTGGCACTGCGCATCACCGGAGCCCTGGGCTGGTCCTGGTACCTGCGGGGCCGCTACCGCGAGGGCGTGCGGCTGCTGGCGCGAGCGCTGGCCGCGCCTGGCCCGGCCACCGACGCCGAGCGCGCCGTCGCCCTGCTCTGGCGGTTCTCACTCGCCTTCGCCGAATGCCCCCACGAGGGCCCCCAGGACCTCGCGCGCGAGGCGATCGCCCTGGCGGAGCGCTCCGGCGACCCGCTGCTGGCGGCCAGGGTCCGCACCGTGCTCGTGTACATGACGTCGGCCGCGTCCGGGCCCTCGGCACCCGTGAGCTCACCGGGGAAGGTCGTGGAGGAGGCCCTGCGCACCTTCGCGTCGTCCGGCGACCGCTGGTGGCAGGCCTTCGCGCAGAACCTGTGCGGCTGGTGGGCGATGCGGCACAGCGAGCTGGCCGAGGCGCGCCGCCACGGCCGGGAGAGCCTGGAGCACTTCGTCGCGCTCGCGGAGCCCTGGGGACAGGTGCGCTCGTGCGGCCTGCTCGGGATCCTGGCCGAGATCGAGGGCTCCTACGAGGAGGCCGCCGACCTGCACCGCACGGCGCTGGACCACGCCGAGCGGATCGGCCTGTGGACCGTGGTCGTGGAGGAGCTGACCCGGTTGGCGCGGGTGCACATGCTCACCGGCGACTTCGCCCTGGCCGACGAGTACAACCACGGCGCGCTGCGCGTGTCCGAGGAGCAGGCGTTCGACACCAAGGTGCTGTTCGTGCGGGGCGGCCTGGCCATGACGGCGCGGCGGCGCGGCCGGTGGGAGGAGGCCGAGCGGTACCTGCGCGAGATCCTGGCCGCCCACCGCCGGGACGGCTACCGGCCGGGGCAGGCCTTCGCCCTGGCCGAGCTGGGTATGTGCGCCGAGGCGCGCGGCGACGCGGCCGCCGCCCGGGACCTGCACGAGCAGGGTCTGGAGTGCGCGCGGCTCGCCCGTGATCCGCGGGCGGTCGCGATGGCGCTGGAGGGCCTGGCGGGGGCCGACGCCCTGGTCGGCGAGGGGGTGCGCGCGGCCCGGCTGCTGGGCGCCGCCGCCCGCGCCCGGGAGGAGACGGGCGCTCCCCTGCCCGAGGCCGAGCGCTTCGACGTCGACCGGATCATCGCCGCCGTGCGCGGGCTGCTGGGGGAGGCGGCCCTGGAGCGCGAGTGGAGCCACGGGCACGAGTGGGTGCTCTCGGAAGCGGTCCTGCGGGCGCTGGGCGAGCCGTCGGTCCCCGAGCGCGCCTGAGGGACCCGCGCCCCAAGCCCCGACCGCGCACCGTGATCACGCTGTGGCCACATCCGGCCACAGCGTGTTCGTTTCGGTCCGCTGGGTGAGCGGGCTTCACCTGCGCGACCTCGTAAACAAGGCATTCCGCTACGAACGTCACGCATAGTCAGACACATTGACAACGTGTAGGGCGCTCTTCTCCAATGACCGTCAAGTATTCGACGCCTCGACCCCGCTCCCCCGGAGGCCTCGTGAGAACCACGCTCGTCCGACGAACCCTCATTCCCCTCGCTCTCGCGGCCCTGACGCTGGGCCTCATCGGCCCCACCGGCGCGGGCGCCGACTCCGACCCCCGCCTGTTCGAGGTCCACGGGCCGAACACCCCCGTGGAACGCACGGCGGTCGCCGCGACCGGCGCCGCCGTCGAGGAGGTCCGCGACGGCTCCGTCGTCGTCACCGCCACGCCCTCCGAGGCCGAGACCCTCGCCGACCTCGGCCACGAACTGACGGAGATCACCCCCTCGCCGGTGCGCCCGCTCGCACCGGACGAGGGCTACACCACCTTCGGCGAACTGCGCGAGACCATCGACGAGGTGGTCGCCGACCACCCCGGCATCGTCACGCAGTCCGTCGTCGGCCAGTCGTATGAGGGCCGTGACCTGGTCGCGGTCAAGATCAGCGACAACGCCGCCGTGGACGAGGACGAGCCGGAGGTCCTGTTCACCCACTCCCAGCACGCCCGCGAGCACCTCACCGTGGAGATGGCCGTCTACCTGATGCGCCTGCTGACCGACGAGTACGGCAGCGACGCGCGGATCACGGACCTGGTGGACTCCCGGGAGATCTGGATCCTGCCCAACGTCAACCCCGACGGCTCCGAGTACGACATGGCGGGCTCCGACTGGCGGAGCTGGCGCAAGAACCGCCAGCCCAACCAGGGATCGTCCGCCGTGGGCACCGACATGAACCGCAACTGGGACCACCTCTGGGGCTGCTGCAACGGCTCCTCCGGCAGTCCGTCCAGCAGCACCTACCGCGGCGCGGCCCCGGAGTCGGCGCCCGAGGTGTCGGCGGTCGCGGACTTCGTGCGCGGCCGGGTGGTCGGCGGCGAGCAGCAGATCACCGCGGCCATCGACTTCCACACCTACAGCGAGCTCATCCTGTGGCCCTACGGCTACACCTACGACGAGGTCGGCCCGGGCATGACGCGCGAGGAGTACGACACCCACGCCGCCCTGGGCACCCACATGGCCGACGCCAACGGCTACACGCCCCAGCAGTCCAGCGACCTGTACATCACCGACGGGACGATCAACGACTGGCTCTGGGGCGACCAGCGCATCGTCAACTTCACGTACGAGATGTACCCGCGCAGCTGGTGGGGCGGCGGCTTCTACCCGCCCTCGTACGTGATCGACCGGGAGACCTCCCGCAACAGGGAGGCCGTCCTGCGGCTGCTCGACTACGCCGACTGCCCCTACCGCATCATCGGTGAGGAGGAGGCGTACTGCTCCTGACCGCCACACGCCGCGGCCCCGGACACCTCGCGTGTCCGGGGCCGCGGCTCCTTCGTTCTCCCCGCTCGACACGCCTCGCCCTAGGCTGAGGACACGTTCGTAGCACGGGGAAGGCCGTCATGACCAAGGTCCTGATCGACATCGACCAAGAGGCGCTGGACAAGGCCGCCTCCGTACTGGGCACCACGACCCCGCAGGACACGGTCAACGCAGCCCTTCGAGGCGTCGTCGACCGATACCATCTCCTGCCTGACCCGCCACGAGCGGGAGGGGGCATCAGCCCCGATACACCTCGCGACGGTGCCCCACGTGAAGAACGTGAAGAACGAGAACCGTGACGATTCCATCCTGGATATCCGCGATGATCCGGTAGTCCCCGACCCGATAGCGCCAGAGGTCGCCCAGCCGGTTGCCTTTCAAAGCATCCCCGATCGCTCGGGGATCATCGGAGCCAGCGATTCGGTCGTTCAGGAACCGAAGGATCCTCCTGGCCGCCTGGTGATCCAGCTTGCGCAGTTCACGCTTGGCGTCGTCGTAGAGCTCAACTTTCCAGGTCATACTCGTCCATCACATCGGAGAGCGGCGTCGTACCGCCCCGCCCCGCCCGCAGGTCTTCAAGCCTGCTCTCCGCGAGGTAGACCTCTTCCAGCTCATCCAGGTGGGCGACGATCGCTTCCCGGGCATAGAAGCTCTTCGACCTGCCCGTTTCCTTGGCCAGAGCTTCGAGTCTCTCCTCGATCTCCGCCGGAAGCCGCAGTGCCAGCATGGTGGACCTCCCTGGGTTGCTATACAAGTATTGCAACCCAGGGAGGTCATGAGGTCGAGCCCTCGCGATCAGTCGCGGGCGAGCAGGTGGCCCCGGGGTTGCGCGAGGTCGATCTCCTCACCGCGCAGCAGGGTGCGGCGCACCCGCCCCTGCAGCTCGGCGCCGTCGTAGGCGCTCACCGGGTTCCTGTGCGCCAGCTCGCGCACGTCCACCCGGATCGTCTCGTCCGGGGCCACGATCGCGAAGTCCGCGTCGTTGCCCTCCGCGATGGCGCCCTTGCCGCGCAGCCCCGCGACACGGGTCGGCCCCTCGGCCATCCACCGCACCACGTCGACCAGCGTCGCCCCCCGGCGGCGCGCCTCGGTCCACACCGCCGAGAAGCCCACCTGGAGCCCGGACACGCCGCCCCAGGCGGTCCCGAAGTCACCCGTGTCCAGGTCCTTCAGGTCCTCGGTGCTGGGAGAGTGATCGCTGACCACGCAGTCGATCAGGCCGTCCATGAGCGCCCGCCACAGCAGGTCGCGGTTGGCCGAGGAGCGGATGGGCGGGCAGCACTTGTACTGCGTGGCCCCGTCCGGGATCGTCTCCGCCGCCAGCGTCAGGTAGTGCGGGCAGGTCTCCACGGTCAGCGGCACGCCGTCGGCCCTGGCCTGGGAGATCAGCGGCAGTGCCGACGCGCTGGACAGGTGGAGCACGTGGGCCCGCGTCCCCGTGCGCCGCGCGGTCTCGATCACCAGCGCGATGGCGGCGTGCTCGGCCTCGTCCGGGCGCGAGGCCAGGAAGTCCGCGTAGTCGCGGCCGTGCGCGGCCGGGGCGCCGTCCAATACCCCGGGGTCCTCGGCGTGCACGATGATCTGGCCGCCGAAGGCGCCGATGGCCTCCATCGCGGTCGCCAGCTCCGTGGGCGACAGGTGCCCGAACTCGTCGACGCCGGACGGGGACAGGAACGCCTTGAACCCGTACACGCCCTGCTCGTGCAGGGCCACGAGCTCCTTGGTCCGCCCCGGCTGGGAGTTCTCCGGGACCGCGCCGCCCCAGAAGCCGACGTCGACGCTCACCCGGGCCCGGGCCACCGCGCGCTTGGCGGCCAGCCCCTCGACGGTGGTGGTCGGCGGCACGCTGTTGAGCGGCATGTCCACGAGCGTGGTCACCCCGCCCAGGGCGGCGGCGCGCGTGGCGCTCGCGAAGCCCTCCCACTCGGTGCGTCCGGGTTCGTTGACGTGCACGTGGGAGTCGACCAGCCCGGGCAGCAGGACCTCGTCCCCGGCCAGGACGATCTCCCGGGTTCCGGAGGCGTCCGCGTCCGCGCCCGGCAGGACCGCGGCGGTGCGCCCGCCGGAGACGGCCACGGTCACCGCGCGCTCGCCGTCGGGGGTGATGGCGCGCGCGGCGCGAATGAGGAGGTCGTGGTGGGTCATGCGTTCTCCTGTCCGATGCGGCGCGTGGCCAGGGCCACCAGCGTCGCGGTGTCCGTTCCGGTGCGCCCGGCGACCTCGGTCTCGTCCAGCGCTCCACAGCGCAGCCCGTTGACCAGGGCCGACGCCAGCGCCTGCGCGGTGGCGGGCTCGTCCATCACCCCGCCGGCGACCGCTCCGAAGTAGGCCCTGAGCCGGGCGGCGGCGGGCTCGAAGGCCTCCCGGTAGAAGGCGTAGGTGGCCAGGAAGCGCATCGGCAGCTGGTGGGGGTGGACGTCCCAGCCCTGGTAGAAGCCGCGCTCCAGGGAGCGCCGGACCAGCGAGGCGTGCAGGTCCCACGCCTCGTGGACCTCCTGGCGGCTGCCCACCGGCAGGACGTTGCTGCCGCCGTCGGACAGCCACACGCCGGTTCCGGCGGCGGCCACCTGCATGACCGCCTTGGCGTGGTCGGCGACCGGGTGCGCCAGGCTCTGGTGCGCGGCGGTGATCCCGCAGGCGGCGCTGTAGTCGTAGGTGCCGTAGTGCAGGGCGGTGACCCTGCCCTGCCCGGCGCGGATCATGTGCGGCACGGCCGCGGTGCCGTCGGGCAGCAGGACCGACTGCGGTGTCTCGATCTGCAGCTCGAAGCGCAGCCGCCCCTCGGGCAGGTCGAAGCGCCGCTCCAGGCGCTCGGCCACCCAGGCCATGGCTTCCACGTGCTCGACGGAGGTGATCTTGGGGAGCGTGAGGAGCAGGTTGTCGGGGAGCGAGCCGTGCCGGTCCAGCAGGGTCTGGAGGAAGAGGGTGAGGCTGCGGACGCCGCGGTGCCGGCCGGCCGCCTCCATCCCCTTCATCCGGATGCCGAAGTAGGGAGTGGCGCCGCCCTGGGCGAGGTCGGCGGCGAACGCCTCGGCGACGGCGGTCACGTCGGCGTCCTCGCCCTCGTCGCCGTGGTCGCCGTAACCGTCCTCCAGGTCGGCGCGCAGGTCCTCGATCGGCTCGCGGGCGAGCTTGTCGTGGACGCGGGAGAGGAGGTCGGACAGCTCCGCCTCGCTCATCCTCCTCGTCTGGTCGAGCTCGTCGGGCTTGGGCGCGAACTCGGTGAGCGCCTCCGACGCACGCCGCCCCCAGTCGGCGGCCAGACCGGCGCGGACGCGGTCCGCCGGGACGTAGACGGTGTGGACCGGCTGGCGGGCCGCGTTCGCGCCCGGGTAGTCGCGGGCCAGGCGCGCGTCGGCGTCGGCCAGGCGCGCGTCCAGCGCGGCCGTGAGTTCGCCGAGGTCCAGAGGGCTGTCCGATGCCACGTGTTCAGTGTCCTCTCCGTAGGCCGGAGCCCCGCGCTCCCCCGCGCCCGGACTCCGGATTTCTATATGCGGATACTAACTTCTGCCATCCGGAACAACAAGGGATACCCAGCGGGAAAGCCGCCCACCGTGCCCGGTTCGCGACGCGGCCGTCGCCCTCACCGCGGCATCGAGATGGCGGGAAGTACTTTTCGTATTGCAGAATAGAACCGATGACTTCAGCGGCCCACAACTCGGGAGCATGACCTTTGTCAGACTCGCTGCCCCCCATCGACGCCCCGCGCCCGGAGACCTCCGGCAAGCGCGCCGGCGGCGTGCAGTCCCTCGACCGTGCCTTCGCCCTGCTGGAGATCATGGCCGAGGCAGGCGGTGAGGCCTCGCTCAGCCAGTTGGCCGACGCCTCCGGGCTGCCGCTTCCGACCATCCACCGCATCATCCGCACCCTGGTCGGCAACGGCTACGTGCGCCAGCTGCCCTCGCGGCGCTACGCGCTCGGCCCGCGGCTGATCGGCCTGGGCGACAAGGCCTCGCAGATGATGAGCACCTGGGCCCGCCCGCACCTCGCCCAGCTCGTGGAGGACCTCGGCGAGACCGCCAACCTCGCCATGCTGGACGGCGACAAGGTCATCTACGTCGCGCAGGTCCCGTCCCCGCACGCCATGCGCATGTTCACCGAGGTCGGCCGCCGGGTCCTGCCGCACTCGGCCGGGGTCGGCAAGGCCCTGCTGTCCCAGCTCACCGACGAGGAGGCGCTGGCCACCGTCCAGCGCACGGGCATGCCCGCCGCCACCGACCGCACCATCGTCGACCCCGACACGTTCGTCGCCGAGCTCCACCGCATCCGCAAGGACGGCTACGCCATCGACGACGGCGAGCAGGAGATCGGCGTCCGCTGCGTCGCGGTCCCGGTCGACGGCGCCCCCTCCGGCATGGCGGTGTCCGTCTCCGGCCCCGAGGCCCGCGTGCACTGGGACTTCGTCAGCCGCGCCGCCCCGATCGTGCAGCGCTGCGCCACCGCCCTGGCCGCCGACCTCAACAACCAGGGCTGACCCCGGCCCCACCGGTGGGCCGACCGCGCGCCCACAGCCCCTGGGGTTCGACGTAGACCCGGGGGTTGGAGGTCGGCCCCCGGGTTGTGACATAGGCCCCAGGGGTGGAACGTGCACGCGTGGTCCTGCGTGAGCCCCAGGGGGAGGTAGGGCGTTCAGACTGCGGGGCCACAGGGGGTGTCGCGAGGGGCGCGCCAGTGTTCTGCAGGAGGAGACGGGGCCGCCGCGAGGAACGAGCGGAGGCCCCAAAAAACACAGCGGAGGCCCCCAGAAAACTACGTCTGCTGGTCGAAACCCAGCTTCCGCAGCTGCTTGGGGTCGCGCTGCCAGTCCTTGGCCACGCGCACCCGCAGGTCCAGGAACACCCGCTGACCCAGCAGGGCCTCGATCTGCTTGCGCGCCCGCGACCCCACGTCGCGCAGGCGCGAGCCCTTGGAGCCGATCACGATGGCCTTCTGACTGGGGCGCTCCACGTACAGCGACGCGTAGATGTCCACCAGCTCCTTGCCCGGCCGCGTGTTCTCCCGCTCGTACATCTCGTCCACGACCACCGCGATGGAGTGCGGCAGCTCGTCGCGCACGCCCTCCAGCGCCGCCTCGCGGACGAGTTCCGCCACGAGCATCTCGTCGGGCTCGTCGGTCAGGTCGCCGTCCGGGTACAGCGGCGGCCCCTCGGGCAGGTGCGAGCACAGCACACCGGTGACCGTGTCCAGCTGGAACCCGCTCTGGGCCGAGACCGGAACGATGTCGGCCCAGTCGCCCAGCTCGTCCACGGCCATCAGGTGCTTGCCCACGGCCTCCTTGTCGACCTTGTCGGTCTTGGTGACCAGGGCGACCACCGGGGTGTTGGTCTGCTCGGCCAGTTCCCTGGCGATGTAGGTGTCACCCCGGCCGATCGGTTCGTCGGCGGGCAGGCAGAACGCGATGACGTCCACCTCGACCAGCGTGGACCGCACCAGCGAGTCCAGCCGCTCCCCCAGCAGGGTCCGCGGCTTGTGCAGGCCCGGCGTGTCCACGATGATCAGCTGCGCCTCGGGGCGGTGCACGATGCCCCGCACGGTACGCCGCGTGGTCTGGGGCCGGTTGCTGGTGATCGCCACCTTCTGCCCGACCAGCGCGTTCATCAGAGTGGACTTGCCCACGTTGGGGCGGCCGACGAAACAGGCGAACCCGCTGCGGAAACCCTCCGGGAAGGAGGGCATCTCCAGCGGTACGCGCAGTCTCTCCAGGTCGAGGTCGTTCATCGTTCCTACTCAGCGCCGGGTGATGCTCGCGGGCACCCCGTCGGGGGCGGCGATCACCACCACCTGGGTCTTCAGGTCTTCCGCCACCGCGCGGTCGTCCTCGGTCAGTTCCTTCGCCTGGGTGACGACCACCGCGGCCTCCAGGGCGGAGGCCTCACTGGACACGGCGGCGGCCACCGCCGCCTGCAGAGCCGTCAGCGACAGGGACGGCAGTGCCACCGTCGTCGCCACGTACGTGCGCCCGGTCTCGTCGCGCACCGCCGCGCCCTCCGGCGCGGCGTTGCGGGCGCGTGAGGCGCGCGCGAGGGTGATGAGCTTGCCGTCCTCGGGGCCGAGCCCCGTCGTGTCCGTCACTGCTCCGTGCTCCTTACGTCGTCGTTCCTGCCCCCGTCGCCGTGGCCGGCGTCCTCGGACAGGCGCTCCACCAGCACCGTGGTCATCCGGTTCCGGCGGCTGCTCTTGCCCTCCAGGGTGAGTCTGAGACCAGCGTATTCGGCCTGCGCCCCGCCGACGGGCACCCGGCCCAGCACGAACGCCACCAGTCCGCCCACGGTCTCCACGTCGGCCACGTCGAGCTCGCGGTCGGAGAAGAGTTCGTCGAGCTCGCCCAGCGGCAGGCGGGCGGTGACCCGGACCCGGTCGTCGTCGAGCCAGGCCACCGGCGGGATCTCGTGGTCGTACTCGTCGGTGATCTCACCGACGATCTCCTCCACGATGTCCTCCAGCGTGACCAGGCCCGCGGTGCCCCCGTACTCGTCGATGGCCACCGCGACGTGGTTGCGCTGCTTCTGCATCTCGCGCAGCAGTTCGTCGATGGGCTTGGTGTCGGGGACGTAGGTCGCCGAGCGCATCACGTCGGCGGCGGACAGCGGCACGTCGGCACCGTTGGCGCCCGAGGCGGCCGCCCAGCGGTCCCGGAGCCGCTCGACCAGGTCCTTGAGGTAGACGATGCCGACCACGTCGTCCTCGTCCGCCCCCGTGACCGGGATCCGCGAGTACCCGCTGGCCAGCGCCAGGGACAGCACGGCGTCGGCGTCGGCGTCGCGGTTGGTGAAGACGATGTCGGGGCGCGGCACCATCACCTCGCGCACGGACGTGTCGTCGAGCTTGAACACCGAGTGGATCATCTGGCGTTCCTCGGGGTCGATGACCTCCCCCTGCTCCGCGAGGTCGACGAGCCGGCGCAGCTCCACCTCCGTGCTGAAGGGGCCGTCCCGGTCGCCCTTGCCGCGCGGGGTGAGCGTCCGGCCCGCCCACACCAGCAGTCGGACGAACGGTCCCACGACGATCTGGAGCGGGTGGACGACGACCGCGGCGACCCGGGCCACCGGCTCCGCGAACTGACGGCCCAGGATGCGCGGCGCGATCGCGATGAGGACGGACTCCACGACCACCATCACCACCGCGGTCAGCAGCAGCGCGAGCCAGCCGAAGCCCACCAGGAACACCATGCCCAGTGCCGCGGCCAGCACCGCGCACACCTCGCACACCACGCGCAGGAACAGCAGCGCGTTGAGGTGGCTCGTGGGGTCGGCCGACACGCGGTCCCAGGCGGAGGCGGCCGAGGTGTCATGGTCGGTGCCGGCGACCGGCGTACCGACCGACACCACCCGGGTGAAGGCGACCTCGGCCGCGACCAGGAAGCCCGCCGCCGCAGTCAGGGCGAGGGCGGCCGCGAAAGCGCTGAGCCACGCGGCGGGCTCACCCGCGGACGCGGGGTCGATCCACACCGACGGAATCATGCCTTGCTCTCACCCTCGTCGTCGACGGCCTCGCGCTCACGCCAGGCCGCCAGGATCTCGCCCTGGAGTCCGAACATCTCCTTGTGCTCGTCCGGCTCCGCGTGGTCGTAGCCCAGCAGGTGCAGGATGCCGTGGGTGCACAGCAGGTCGATCTCGTCGGTGGTGCCGTGCCCGGCCTTCTCCGCCTGGCGCTCGGCCACCTGCGGGCAGATGATCACGTCACCGAGCACGCCCGGCTCGCTCGTGCGGCCGGGGCCTCCGGGGCGCAGTTCGTCCATGGGGAAGGACAGCACGTCGGTGGGGCCCGGCTCGTCCATCCACCGCACGTGCAGGTCGGCCATGGGCCCCTCGTCCACCAGCACGACGGACAGCTCCGCCAACGGGTGGACGCGCATGGCGTCGAGCACGTGCCGGGCCAGCCGGGAGAGCCGCGCCTCGTCGACGGTGGTGACGCCGGACTCGTTGGCGACGTCGATACTCATCTGATTCGGATGCCTCACTTGGAATCGTCATGGCCGGGCGTCCGGGGTCTCCGGGCACCCGACACCGGTGGGCCCGCACACGGCGGGCCCACCGGCTCGAACGCTGTACTGGTTCAGTCTGCCCCGTCTTCGGGGTGCCCGGACCGCGACCGGGTCTCGCTCGGGGTGTCGGCGGAACCGCGCCGCGGGTCGCGCCCGCGCTGCTCGTTCGCGCCGTGACGGCCGCCCTGGGCCTCGTCGTAGCGGCCGTAGGCGTCCACGATCTTGCCCACCAGCTTGTGCCGGACCACGTCCGCGCTGGTCAGCCGGCAGAACGCGATGTCGTCGATGTCACGCAGGATCTTCTCGATGGTGCGCAGGCCGCTGGACTGTCCGCCGGGGAGGTCGACCTGTGTGACGTCACCGGTCACCACGATCTTGGAGCCGAAGCCGAGCCGGGTGAGGAACATCTTCATCTGCTCGGGCGAGGTGTTCTGGGCCTCGTCCAGGATGATGAAGGAGTCATTGAGGGTGTTGTGGGTCAGCAGGAAGTCCTCGGTGACGTAGAGCGAGTCCTCCGCCGCCACCTGGATGCAGACGCACTCCTCGGTCCCCGCCGGTTCGATGCTCTCGATGAACCGCATGGGCCGACCGCCGCCGGACGCCCTGTACGTGTCCCTCTTGCGCCTGAGCCGGAAGGGCTCCACGCCTTCGGGAAGCCGTAGGTCGAGGAGGTGGGCGTCCTGTCGATGGAAGACCTCCCTCCCCTTGGCCCGGCCGGGCGCCCGGCCCTCTGCGGGCCGCGTACGACCGTACGCGACGCCTCCGAGGGACTGTGCGAGGAAGCGCACCGCAGAGGCCAGCCGTGGTGAGGCCGAACCGTACTGGACGCGGCACGTCCGGCCCTCCTGCGTGACCGGTCCACCGTCGGCGTCCAAAAGCCCCTGCAGTACGGCGAGCCGAACGTCGGCCGTGTTGTACAGATAGGCGTCCGGGACGAACTTCGTGCCCGAATTCGTGCCGCACAGGCCCAGTTCCCGCATGACGGCCGTCACCGGGTTGGCGATGGTGATCACGTCGCCAGGCTGCGTCTCACGGTTCAGGACGTAGTCCGGACCGGACTTCCAGTTCACCCGGACACCAGGCAGAAGGCGTTCGAGGCTCTCCGCGAGTTCCGGATCCTCCGTGGCGAAGCCCGGAGTCGTGCTGCCCGTGAGGCACCCGTCCCCCAGAAGCAGCCCGAGGGCGTAGGGGTCCATCGGGACGTCCTGCGCCGGGAACTCGACCGGTGCGCTGAGCATCGGGAGCTCGTACTTGCGGTAGTGGGCCGTACGGAGGCCGCTTTCCACGATCTCCTTCGCGGTGAGCACTCGATACGGCTTGTTCCGCCTGGTGTCGTCCCGTGTCCGGACGGACCAGAGGTGGTCCTCCGAACACAGCGTCGACGCACCGTCCTGCGACGTCACCCGATAGGTGGCCTTCGGACCCTGCGGGTAGACGCCCAGCACCGGGGTCGGCTCACCGTTCGAGCCGACGACGAGGTCACCGACCTCCAACTCGCCGATTGGACGGAAGCCGTCCGGTGTCAGCACGTTGGTGTGGACCGGCTGCGCGCGCCCACGCATGTACGCCAGGGGGGCCACCTCGATGGTGCCGGCCGCCATCAGCTTGGGGATGGAGTCGGGGTCGAGCATGTCGTGCAGGGCGTCGTAGAGCGGCCGCAGGTACGGGTCGATCTTGTCGTAGAGGGTGCCCGGCAGGAACCCCAGCCGCTCGCCGGCCTCGACGGCCGGGCGGGTGAGGATGATCCGGTTGACCTCTTTGTCCTGGAGCGCCTTCACCGCCTTGGCCATCGCCAGGTACGTCTTGCCGGTACCCGCGGGTCCGATGCCGAAGACCACCGTGTGCCGGTCGATGATGTCGACGTAGCGCTTCTGGTTCACCGTCTTGGGGCGGATGGTCCGGCCCCGGTTGGACAGGATGTTGGTCGTCAGCACGTCGGCCGGGCGGTCCTGACCGGGGGTGGTCAGCATGTGGACCATGCGCTCGATGGTGTCCGGCGTGACGTGGGTGCCGCTCTTGGCGAGCTCGATGAGCTCCTCGACCACACGGACGACCACCGCGGTCTCGTCCGGGGTACCGGTGATGGTGAACTCGTTGCCGCGAACGTGGATGTCGCTGGCGAAGGCCCGCTCCAGCGCCCTCAGGAGCTCGTCCCTGGAGCCCAGCAGGCTGATCATCGTGTGCTCGTCCGGCACCACGACCTTGACCTGGGTGTCCTGTCGCGACTGCGTGTGCGTTGTCTCGGCCATGGTGTGGCCTTGCGGCCGCTGTCCCTACCCTTCGGTTCCGGCTTCCGGCCCGGGCGGCCGACGCTCTTGGTGAACGGTCGAAGCGCCGCCGCGGCGCCCCGCGGCCCTCGACCACCGGTGTCTCGCTGGTCCCACCGGTCGCTCGGGGCCCACGCACCGAGTCTACCAAGGCGGCCACGGCCCCCTCGATCCGTTTTCCCGCGCTCCGGAGCCGGTCGGTCGCCTACCCGGGAGGCCAGTTCAGCCCGCGGCCGCCGAGCAGGTGCGCGTGCAGGTGGAACACCGTCTGTCCGGCCCCGCTGCCGGTGTTGAACACCAGCCGGTACCCGGTCTCGGCCACGCCCTCCGACTCGGCCACGGCGCGGGCCTCGCGCACGATCTCGTCGATCACGCCCGTGTCGGCGGCGGCCGCCGTGGCCGCGTCCGGAACGTGCTCACGCGGGATGACCAGGACGTGCGTCGGCGCCTGGGGGTTGATGTCGCGGAACGCCAGGGTGCGCTCTCCCTCGCGGACGATCTCGGCCGGGACCTCCCCCTTCACGATCTTGCAGAAAAGGCAGTCGTCCTGGGCCATCACGCACCTCCGTACGGGGGTCGCGGCCGTCGGCCCGGCCGCGGACTCGGGGCTTTCGCCACCCATGATGCCGCAGCCGACCACCGGTTCGCTCGGCACCGGGCACCCCCGTGCGTCGGAAACGGGAGGCTCGGGGCCTGCCGGCGCGCCTGGCGGGCACGGTACTCTTTCCCCCTGTGCGCCGTGTCGCCGACCATGTCCGACACCGGCCGACCTTGTGCGTGTTCGGATTGAAACGCGTGTCTACCTGGAAAAGAAGAGGTATGCCCTTTCGTAAACCCCGCGACAAGGGTGTGCGTCGAACTGATGTGACGACTGAAACCATCGTGGCTGGAGCCCCAACGGCTCCGCTTTCCGTGGAATGGGACGCCGACCACGCGGTCACGGAGCTCTACCGAGAGCACTACCGTCCGCTGGTCCGGCTCGCCGCGCTGCTGGTCCGCGACCACGCGACCGCGGAAGAGGTCGTCCAGGACGCGTTCGTGGCCATGCACGGCGCGTGGCGGCGCCTCCGCGATCCGAACAAGGCCCTGTCGTACCTGCGCCAGGCCGTGGTCAACAAGGCCCGGTCGGTCCTTCGCCACCGGGCGGTCGTCGAGAAGCACGCGCCCAAGGCGCTGCCCGACGCACCCAGCGCCGAGCACGGCGCCATGAACCTTTTGGAGCGTGAGGCGGTGATCCGAGCCCTGCGCAAACTACCCACCCGTCAGCGAGAGGCGATCGTGCTCCGGTACTACGGCGACCTGTCCGAGGCTCAGATCGCTGGCGCCATGGGCATCAGCAAGGGCGCGGTGAAGAGCCACACGTCCCGCGGCATCTCCGCGCTGCGCTCTGTTCTGGAGCAGACGACATGACCGGCCCCACCGATCCCATGAACTCCGAGTTCGAGGAGCAGCTCCGGCAGATCCTCAAGGCGGAGGCCGACTCCGTCGCGCCCGGCGGCGAGGGCCTGCAGCTGATCCGCGAGCGCACCGACCGCCATCGCGGCACGTCCTGGTTCGGTCTGCCGTGGCTGCGCCCCGCGCTGGCCCTCGCCGGGGCCGGACTGATCGCCGCGTCCGTCGTCATGTCCACTCCGCAGGTGCGCGACCAGGTTCTGAACATCGTCCCCGCGGGCGCCAACCGCGAGGGCGCCCCGCCCGAGGACGACATCGACGGTCCCGGCCTGGCGGCTCCGGATCCGACCACGGACTCCGACACCGCGCCCGCCGCGCCCCCGGACGATCCCGCCGAGGAGCCCTCGCCCTCCCCGACCGAGGAGGAGACGGATCCCGCCGAGGAGGGCGTCGGCACCGCGACGACGTGCGCGCCGTCCCACGACGACGCTCCCCCGTCCGCCACGACGGACGCCGAGAAGGAGACCGGCACGGAGTCGGAGCCCGAGGAGGAGCAGGAGGAGTGCGACCCCACCGAGGAGCCCAGCGAGGGTGACGGCGGTGAGGACTCCGACACGGACCCGGACACCGAACCGGGCACCGGTGGTGAGGAGCCGGCTCCCGACGACGACTCGACCGGGAGCGAGGACGGCGACTCGACGTCCTCCGACGGCGAGGGCACCACGTCCACCAAGAGTTCGGAGGAGTGACCGGGGGCGGCCACGCGCCGCCGCCGGGGCCACGCTCCGACCGAGCGTACGACGACGCCCACGGGACCGGGTCCCGTGGGCGTCGTCGTGTGCGCTGTGTGTGCCGGATTCCGCGACGCGGACCCGTCCTTGCGTTCGCCGCTTCCCCCGCGGTGTCGAGGCACTGGGGTGGCCGGGCGCACGGCGCCGGGCCCCGTGCGCGTCGCGTCCGTCAGGGCAGCGGCGGCGACGGTCGCACCGCTACCAGCGGCCGGACCGCACCTGCAGGATCGACAGCGCCGCCACCCCCGCGGTGGAGGTACGCAGGACACTCGGCCCGAGCAGGGCCGTCCGCGCACCGGCCCCGGTGAAGGCGTCGAGTTCGGCGTCGGAGAAGCCGCCCTCGGGACCCACCACCAGGACGACGCCGTGGTCGGCGCCGTCGTCGGCGGAGGCCCGGTCGCCGTCGGGGACGGCGATCCCACTCAGTCCGACCGCCCCGTCCTCGTGCAGCACGATGGCCGTGTCGGCCCCGGAGAGCAGTGCGGCCACGTCGTCGCGGCCGGCGAGCCCGGTGACCTCCGGCAGGCGTCCCCGGCGCGCCTGCTTGGCCGCCTCGCGGGCCGCGGCCCGCCACTTGGCCAGCGACTTGGCCGCCCGGTCGCCCTTCCAGCGGGTGACACACCGCTCGGCCGCCCAGGGGACGATCACGTCCACCCCGGCCTCGGTCATCATCTCCACGGCCAGTTCGCCGCGGTCGCCCTTGGGCAGGGCCTGCACGACGGTCAGCCGGGGCCGGGGCGCCGGCTCGTGCCAGCGCTTCCCGACCTCGCACACCACGCTGTCCCTGCCGACCTCGACGACCGTGCAGCGAGCGCGCTCGCCGCGGCCGTCGGACAGGTCGACGGTCTCACCGGCCCGGATACGCCGCACCACGGCGGCGTGGCGCCCCTCGGCGCCGGTGAGCACCACCGTGGCCGCGGCCAGGTCGGCGGTGTCGTCGACCAGGAAGACCGGAGGGGTCACTTGGCACCGAAGGCGTCACGGAGCTTGGCGAACAGGCCGCCGTGCCCGGGGCTGAAGCGGCCCGGGTTCTGGTCCTCCCCGCGCAGCTCGGCGAACTTGCGCAGCAGGGCCTCCTGCTCCTCGTCCAGCTTGGCCGGGGTCTCCACGTCCACGCGGATGCGCAGGTCGCCGCGGCCGCCGCCGTCGAGGTGGGTCACACCCTTGTTGGGCAGGGTGATGACGTGGCCGGAGTTGGTCCCCGGGCGCAGGTCGATGTTCTCCGTGCCGTCCAGCGTGTCGAACGCGAACGAGGCGCCCAGCGCTGCGGCCGTCATGGGGACGGTGACCGTGCAGTGCAGGTCGTCGCCGCGCCGCTCGAAGGTCGGGTGCGCCTTCTGGACGATCTCCAGGATGATGTCGCCGCGCGGTCCGCCGTTGGGGCCGACCTCGCCCTCGCCGGCGAGCTGGATGCGGGTGCCGTCGTCCACGCCCGCGGGGATCTTCACCGTGCGGGTGACCTTCTCGCGCACCCGGCCCTCGCCCGCGCAGTCGCCGCAGGGGTTGGTGATGACCGTGCCCTGGCCGGAGCACTGCGGGCAGGGGCGGGAGGTCATGACCTGGCCCAGGAAGGACCGGGTGACCTGGGAGACCTCGCCCTGGCCGTGGCACATCTCGCAGGTGGTGCGGTGCGAGCCCGCCGCCGTCCCCTCGCCCTGGCACGTCTCGCACAGGATGGCGGTGGGGAACGTGATGTCCTTGCTGACACCGAACGCCGTCTCGACGAGGTCGAGTTCGATGCGGATCTTGATGCTGCGTCCGCGCCGGACCCGCTCGCGCGGGGACCGCCCGCCGGGCTGGCCGCCGCCGAAGAACGCGTTCATGATGTCGTCGAAGGCGAAGCCCCCGGCACCGCCGAAGCCGCCCGCGCCGCCACCGCCGCCGCCCGGAGCGAAGGGATCGTGACCCATGTCGAACATCCGACGCTTGTTCTCGTCGGAGAGGACCTCGTAGGCCTGGGTCACTTCCTTGAAGCGCTCCTGCGTGGCGGGATCCGGGTTGATGTCCGGATGCAGCTCGCGTGCGAGCCGCCGATACGCCTTCTTGATCTCGTCCTTGGACGCGTCACGACGCACCCCGAGAACCTGGTAATAGTCTCTGGCCACTGAGTTACTGTCCTGCCAAAATCTGTCCGACATACCGTGCCACCGCGCGTACCGCTCCCATCGTCCCTGGGTAGTCCATCCGGGTCGGACCCACCACACCGATCTTGGCCAGCGACTGGTTTCCCACACCGTAGTCGGCCGACACGATGGAGGCGGTCCTCAGACCCTCGTGGAGGTTCTCCTCGCCGATGCGCACTGTGAGCATCGACGGATCCTTCGCCTCACCCAGCAAACGGATGAGGACCATGTTCTCTTCCAACGCCTCCAGGACCTCGCGCAGACTCGCGGCGAAGTCCACGGCGGCGAGGTTGGCCGTCCCCGCGAGGACGATCTTCTCCTCGTGCCGTTCGACGAGGCTCTCCAGCAGGACCGACAGGACCGCCACGGCGACGCGCCGGTGTTCGGGATCGACCTGCGCGGGCAGGTCCTCCACCGCGTCGGGCACGTCGGCCAGGTGGCGTCCGGCGATGGCCCGGTTGAGCATCTCCCGCAGATCGCCGACGACCCCCGGGTCGACGTCGCCGAGGCCGTCGATGACGCGCTGCTCGACCCGGCCCGTGTTGGTGATCACGACCATCATGATCCGCTGGCCCCCCAGGGGGACCAGCTCCACGTGCTGGACGGAGGAGCGGGTCAGCGACGGGTACTGCACGATCGCGACCTGGCGGGTGAGCTGGGCGAGCAGCCGCACGGTCCGGGCGACGATCTCGTCCAGGTCCACGGCACCCGTGAGAAAGGACTCGATGGCCCGGCGCTCGGCGACCGAGAGCGGTTTGACCGACGACAGGCGGTCGACGAAGAGCCGATAGCCCTTGTCCGTGGGAACCCGGCCCGCACTGGTGTGCGGCTGGGTGATGTAGCCGTCCTCTTCGAGGGCCACCATGTCGTTGCGGATGGTCGCCGGGGAGACCCCCAGCGGATGCCTGTCCGCCAGGGCCCGGGAACCCACCGGCTCGTTGGTGTTGACGAAGTCCTCGACGACGGCACGCAGGACCGCGAGCTTGCGCTCATCCAGCAACTCGCCACCTCCTGGCACTCCATGGTCCTCAGTGCTAATTCTATGCGCGCGCGCAAACCCCGTTGGCTACCACTCGGTAGGAACGCGGCGCCCCCACTAGACTGCACGACCGTGGCTACCAAGGGAACCGGCCGCTACGGCCGCGACGTGTTGGCGGGTGACTGGCGACGGCCCAGGAAGGGCGCCGTGCCGGATGTGCCGCTCAGCCGCGACCTGGTCGTGGAGGACGCCGACGAGACATTCTGCGGCGCCGTGGTCGGCTGGGACAAGGCGACCGTGACCCTGGAGGACCGCGGCGGGCGGCGCCGGGTGTTCGACCTCGGTCCGGCCGCGTTCCTGATCGACGGCGCCCCTGCCACCCTCGTGCGCCCCGCCGCGGCTCCGCGCGGGCCGCTGCGCAGCGCCTCGGGTTCGGTCGCGGTACCGGGCGCGCGGGCGCGCACGGCCCGGGAGAGCCGGATCTACGTCGAGGGCCTTCACGACGCCGAACTCGTGGAACGGGTCTGGGGCCACGACCTGCGCGTGGAGGGCGTGGCCGTGGAGTTCCTGGAGGGCGTGGACGACCTGCCCGCGATCGTGGCGGACTTCGCACCCGGTCCGGGGCGGCGCCTCGGCGTCCTCGTGGACCACCTGGTCCCCGGATCCAAGGAGTCACGTATCGCCGCGCGGGTGGAGGGCGAGCACGTGCTGGTGGCGGGGCACCCCTACGTGGACGTGTGGCAGGCGGTCCGTCCGAGCGCCCTGGGGATCGACCGCTGGCCGGAGGTTCCGCGCGGCCGTCCGTGGAAGGAGGGCGTCGTCAGCGGCCTGGGCTGGCGGATGGAGACGGGCGAGGCCTGGCGGCGGATCCTGGGCTCCGTGCGCAGTTACGCCGACCTGGAGCCGTCGCTCCTGGGGCGCGTGGAGGAGCTGATCGACTTCGTCACCGGACCCCACCCGGACGAGTGAGAGCGGAACGCCGACCGCGCCGCGCGGTCGCGGCTTCGCGGTGTGAGGCGTACAGGATCTAGGATTCTCGCAGGCGACGGTTTCGGAGTCCGGCATCCGACTGCCGTGGTCGCCGCCTTTCGGCCCTGCGCGGTCGTCGGTCCTGCCGGGACGTACAGAAGCCGCCCACACCAGCGGAGCCAAGGAAGAGTATGAGCGAGAACCCGACGAACCCCCCTGCCCCGGAGGATCCCGAGGAGGGTCGCCCGCCGCAGCACGGGCAGTCGGACCCTGGGCGGCAACCGTCGGGTGAACAGTCGCCGTACGCGCCCCAGCGGCCCCAGGAACAGCAGGGCTATCCCCAACAGCCCCAGCAGCCCTCCGGCGAACAGCCCTCCTATGCACCGCAGTCGGACTACGGCCAACAGGGCTACGGGCAGCCGACCGGCGGCCAACCCGCCTACGGGCAGCCGCAGCAGCCCGGCTACGCGCCCCAGCAGCCCCAGGAGCAGCAAAGCTATCCCCAGCAGTCGCAGCAGCCCTCGGGCGAGCAGCCTCCCTACGCGCCGCAGCCGGACTACGGCCAACAGGGCTACGGCCAACCCGCCTACGGCCAGCCGCACCAACCCGGCTACGCACCCCAACAGCCACAGCAACCCCAGGAACAGCAGGGCTACCCCCAACAGCCCCAGCAGCCCTCCGGCGAACAACCCTCCTATGCACCGCAGCCGGACTACGGGCAACAGGGCTATGCCCAGCAGCAGGGCTACGGGCAGCCGACCGGCGGCCAACCCGCCTACGGCCAGCCGCAGCCCTCGGGGGAACAGCCTCCCTACGCCCCGCAGCCCGGTTACGGGCAGCCGCAGCAGCCCGGCTACAGCCCCCAACAGCCCTCCGGCGAACAGTCCCCCTACGCGCCGCAACCCGACTACGGCCAACAGGGCTACGCCCAGCAGCAGGCCTACGGGCAGCCGACCGGCGGCCAACCCGCCTACGGCCAGCCGCAGCAGCCCGGCTATGCACCCCAACAGCCCCAGGCCTCGGGCGAACAGTCCCCCTACGCACCGCAACCGGGCTACGGCCAGCAGCCCGCGTTCGCGCCGCCGCAGCAGCCGACGGGCGGGCAGCCCGCCTACGGCGCGCCGCAGGCGCCACAGACCCCGTATGCGCAACAGCCCTACGGTCAACCCCGACAACAGCCCCAGCACCCGGCTGAACAGGCCGTCCACGGCGGGCCCGGCGGATATCCCCAGCAGGGCCCCCAGGGCGGCGACAACGACTCGCTCGTGGCGATGCTCGCCCACCTGTCGGGTTTCGTCATCGCGTGCCTCGGTTGGATCCCACCGCTGGCGATCTACTTCGCCAAGCGCCACCAGTCGCCCTTCGTGCGTCACCACGCGTCGGAGGCGGCCAACTTCCAGATCACCCTGCTGCTCGGCTACATCTTCGCGTGGGTGATCCTCATCGTGCTGGGCATCACCTTCCCAGCGCTCTCGTGGATCGGGTCCCTCCTGGTCGGCCTGGTCTGGATCATCGCGATCGTGTTCGGCGTGATCGGCGCCAACAGCGCGAACAAGGGCACGTGGTACCGCTATCCGATGAGCATCCGCCTGTTGAAGTAAGACGGCACCCCCCGACCGCACTCGTCAGAAGGAACGACATGTCCCACCCGAACACGCCACCGCCGGAGGACCCCTACGGCCAGGGCCACCCCGACCAGCAGCAGGGCACCGGGGGCTACACCCCGCCGCCCGGCCAGCCCGGCGGAGGCCACCCCCAGCAGGGCGGCTACCCGCCGCCCCCTGACCAGTCCGGCGGATATCCCGCGCAGGGCCAGTCCGGCGGCTACCCCGGCCAGGGCCAGCCCGGCGGATACCCCCCTCCCCCCGGCCAGGGCCAGGGGTACGGCGAGCAGCCGGGCGGGTACCCGCCGCCCGGGCAGCCCGGCTACGGCGGGCAGCCCGGCTACGGTGGTCAGCCCGGTTACGGGGGCCAGCCCGGCCCCGGTGGTCAGCCGGGTTACGGCGGCCAGCCCGGCTACGGCGGCCAGTCGGGCGCGGACGACAAGCAGATGGCGTTCTTCGCCCACCTGGGCGGCGGCATCCTCGGCTGGCTCGTCCCGCTGATCATCTGGCTCATCAAGAAGGACGAGTCCCCGTTCGTGCGCCAGCAGTCACTCGCCGCGCTGAACTTCCAGCTGGTCCTGCTGATCGTCTACGTCGTCGTGAGCGTGCTCAGCGCCATCCCGTTCGTCGGGTTCATCAGTATCCTCGCCTGGCCCGCCGCCTGGATCTTCTCCATCGTCATGGGCGTCCAGGCCGCGCAGGCCGCCAACCGGGGCGAGCTCTTCAAGTACCCGATCAGCGTCGACTGGGTGAAGTAGCGGGACCGCGCGTCCCCGACCCCGACCGACCCGAAGGAGCCCGGCGCGTGCGCCGGGCTCCTTCGTCGTCCGGGTGCGGCCGCCCGGGCGGCCTCAGGTGAGGTCGCGGACCACCGCGTCGGCGAGGAGGCGGCCGCGACGGGTCAGGACGGCCCGACCGGCGGCGTGCGCCTCCGCGTCCAGCAGGCCGTCGGCGACCGCGCGCACCGCGGCGCCGCGCCCGTGCGGCTCCAACAGCTCCAGCGGGCAGCCCTGCTCGATCCGCAGCTCCAGCAGCACCCGCTCGAAGCGCCGCTCCTCCTCGGTGAGGACCTCGCGGGCCTGCCCCGGGCTGTCCCCCGCGGCCAGCCGGGCGGCGTAGGCGGCGGGGTGCTTGACGTTCCACCACCGCGTGCCGCCGACGTGGCCGTGCGCGCCCGGCCCGACGCCCCACCAGTGGCCGCCGGTCCAGTACAGCAGGTTGTGGGCGCTGCGCCCCTCGGGCGTGCGGGCCCAGTTGGACACCTCGTAGGGGGTGAACCCGGCCGCCGCCAGCGCCTCGTCGGCCATCACGTAGCGGTCGGCCATCGCGTCGTCGTCGGGCTCGGTGAGTTCGCCGCGCCGGACCCGGTTCGCCAGCCGCGTGCCCTCCTCGACGATCAGTGAGTAGGCGGAGACGTGGTCGGGACCGGCCGAGACGGCGGCCGCCAGGGACGCCGCCCAGTCGTCGTCGCTCTCACCCGGCGTGCCGTAGATGAGGTCGAGGTTGACGTGCTCGAAGCCCGCCTGGCGGGCCCACTCCACGCACTGTTCGGGCCGCCCCGGGGTGTGCCCCCGCTCCAGGATCCGCAGCACGTGCGGGCGGGCGCTCTGCATGCCGAACGAGACCCGGGTGAACCCGGCCTCGCGCAGTCGGGCGAGGTAGTCCGGGTCGACGGTCTCGGGGTTGGCCTCGGTGGTCACCTCGGCGTCGGGGGTCAGGCCGAAGCGCTCGCGTACGGCCGCGACCAGGCGCCCCAGGTCCTCGGCCGGCAGCAGGGTCGGTGTGCCCCCGCCGACGAACACGGTGCTGACCGGCGGCCGGTCACCGGACAGGACGCGGTCGGCCAGCTCGATCTCGGCGATCGCCTGGTCCGCGTAGGTCTCCCGGGAGGCGGTGGCCGTACCGTCCCGCGAGACGAGTTCGTCGGCCGTGTAGGTGTTGAAGTCGCAGTACCCGCAGCGGGTGACGCAGAAGGGCACGTGGACGTAGAACCCGAGGGGCCGCGCGCCCAGCTCCGCGAGGGAGTGCTCGGGCAGGTCCCCGGTGCGCGGTACGGGATCGCCGTCGAGGGCAACGGAAGGCATGCCTCCAGTGTCGCCGACGCGGCGGCGTGCCCTGGTCGGGACCGGGAGGAGTGCGGCCCTGGGGCGGGCCGGAGCAGACGGACGAGGAGGGGTGTGAGGAGTGCCGCCCTGGGACGGGCCGGAACAGAGGGACGGAGGGAGGTGCGGGAGCGGGGGTCGGAATCGGGGGCGGGGCAGGGCGTCAGACGCGCTGGCTCGCGATCGGGCCGGCGCCGGGTCGGGCCGGACCGTCCTGGGCGGCGGACGCACGCGCGGAGCCGTCGCGAGCGGCGTGCCGGGAGCCGGGGAGGGGAGCCGGGACGGTGTACCCGGTCGGGGCGGCGGCGGTGGACGCGCGGACGACCAGTTCGGGGTCGAACACGTACTCCGTGTGCGAGACCGCGTGCCCGGCGATCTCGTCGCACAGGGCCCGGACGGCCGCCAGGGCCATCGCCTGGATCGGCTGGCGCACGGTCGTCAGCGGCGGGTCGTCAGCGGCGGGTCGGTGAACGCGATGAGCTGGGAGTCGTCGTAGCCCACCACGGAGAACTCCTCGGGCACGCGCAGTCCGCGCTGGCGAGCGGCCCGGATGGCGCCGAGCGCCATCATGTCGGAACCGCAGACCATGGCGGTGACGCCGCGCTCGATGAGGCGCGTGGCGGCGGCGTGCCCGCCCTCGACGCCGAACAGGGACAGCTCGACGAGGTCGCGGCCGCTCAGCCCGTGCGCCTCCAGGGCTGCGTGGTACCCGTCCAGCTTGCGCCGGACCGGAACGTAGCGGTCGGGTCCGCTGGTGAAACCGATGCGGGTGTGGCCGAGGGCCACCAGGTGGTTGACCGCCAGCCGTCCGGCCTCGCGGTCGTCACAGGAGATGAACGCGGCGGGGATGGCCTCGGTGAAGCCGTTGACCAGCACGATGGGGAGCCGCCGCGAGACCAGCGTGTCGTAGCGCTCGTAGGAGGCGGAGGTGTCGGCGTGGCGGCCGGACACGAAGAGGATGCCGGAGACGTTGCGCTCCAGGAGCAGCTCGACGTACTCGTCCTCGGTTATCCCGCCGGGGGTCTGGGTGCACAGCACCGGCGTGTAGCCGCGCTGGGCCAGCGCCCCCTCCGCCGCCTGCGCGAACATCGGGAAGACCGGGTTCTCCAGCTCCGGGATGACCATGCCGACCAGCCCGGCCGAGCGCTGCCGGAGCCGGGCGGGGCGTTCGTAGCCGAGGACGTCCAGCGCGGTCAGCACGGCCTTGCGCGTGTCGCTGCCGACGCCGGGTTTGTCGTTGAGCACCCGCGAGACCGTCGCCTCGCTGACGCCTGCGTGCCGCGCGATGTCGGCAAGTCGTGGACCCATGCGGGTGATTCTAGTCGAGATGGTCGTCACATGGACGTAAGTTGGCGGTAATCTTGCGCAAGAACTTGCAGACGCACTAGGGAAGGACCCCCGCACATGGCGCTTAAGTCGCAGTGGTGGCGCGACGCGGCCATCTACCAGATCTACGTCCGCAGTTTCGCCGATTCCAACGGGGACGGGGAGGGCGACCTCGCCGGTATCCGCGAGCGCCTGCCGCACCTGGCCGAGCTCGGCGTGGACGCGGTCTGGCTGACCCCCTTCTACGTCTCCCCCCTCGCCGACGGCGGTTACGACGTCGCCGACTACCGCGACGTCGATCCCCGTTTCGGCACCCTGGCGGACTTCGACGCGCTCCTGGCCACCGCGCACGAGCTGGGCCTGCGCGTGATCATCGACGTGGTGCCCAACCACTCCTCGTCGGCGCACCGCTGGTTCCGCGAGGCCGTGGCGGCCGAGCCGGGCAGCCCCGCGCGCTCGCGCTACATCTTCCGCGACGGCAAGGGCCCCGACGGCGAGCAGCCGCCGAACAACTGGAACTCGATCTTCGGCGGCCCGGCCTGGACCCGGCTCAAGCGCGCGGACGGCACGCCCGAGCAGTGGTACCTGCACCTGTTCGACGCCGAGCAGCCGGACTTCGACTGGACCAGCCAGGAGGTCCACGACGAGTTCGACGACGTCCTGCGCTTCTGGCTGGACCGCGGCGTGGACGGGTTCCGCATCGACGTCGCGCACGGCATGGTCAAGGATCCGGACCTGCCCGACCTCGCCGAGGGGGCCAAGGCCGACCTGCTGGACGGCAGCACGTCCCTGCCCTACTTCGACCAGGACGGCGTGCACGACATCTACCGCCGCTGGGCTGCCATCGCCGCGAGCTACCCGGGCGACCGCACGATGGTCGCGGAGGCGTGGGTCGAGGACGCCGAGCGGGTGGCCCGCTACCTGCGCCCGGACGAGCTGCACCAGGCCTTCAACTTCGAGTATCTGACCTCGCCCTGGGACGCGGGGCACCTGCGCTCGGTCATCGACTCGTCCCTCACCGCCAACGGCGCGGTCGGGGCGACCACGAGCTGGGTCCTGTCCAACCACGACGTCACCCGGCACGTGACGCGTTTCGGCGGCGGTGAGCAGGGCCTGCGCCGCGCGCGTGCGGCCACGCTGCTGATGCTGGCCCTGCCGGGTGCCGTGTACCTGTACCAGGGCGAGGAGCTGGGCCTGCCGGAGGTCACCGACCTGCCCGACGAGGCCCTCCAGGACCCGACGTGGGAGCGTTCGGGCCGCACCGAACGCGGCCGCGACGGCTGCCGGGTGCCCCTGCCGTGGGAGGACGGGGCGGCGCCCTACGGGTTCGGACCCGAGGGCACGGCCCCGTGGCTGCCGCAGCCGGAGGGCTGGGGCGGGCTCTCCCGCGCCGCCCAGCGCGGTGTGGAGGGCTCGACCCTGGAGATGTACACCAGCGCGCTGCGCCTGCGCCGTGAGCTCGACGCGCTCGGCGACGGAGAGATGGCCTGGCGGGACGCGCCCGAGGGCGTGCTGTACTTCGAGCGCGAGCCCGGCGTGCGCTGCGCGGCGAACCTCAACGGCGAGACCGCCGAGGTCGCAGTCGGGGAGGGCGGGGCCGAGGTCCTGCTCTCCAGCGGCCCCGTCGGGGCTCCCGCCGACGGCACGCTGGCCCTTCCCGCCGAGACGGCGGTGTGGCTGCGCGTCTGACGCGTGCTCCGTGGACGCCGCTCCTCGCCTGTGGGGCGGGCGTTCGCGGTCCACACGAGCGCGTCCGAACGCCGGGGCGGGGACGACCGTCCCGCCCCGGCGGCGCCCCTCCCGACCACCCCGGGGCCGCCCGCGGGCGGCCCCGGCGACCGCGCCGTCCGGCCGTGGACGCCCGCCCTCCCGGCCGCCCCGGCGGGACCCACGCGACGCCTGGCCCTGCCTGGCCCTGACCATGAGCCGCCCCGGCGGCTCCGCCGCCCACGGCCATCCGACACGCCCTCCAGGCCGCCCTGGAGACTCCCGCTCCCAGGGCGACCCAGTGCCACCGCCGGACCGCCCTGCCGGCACCGCCGCTCCCGGCCGCTCCGGGAACTCCGTCCACGGACCGCGCCCCGGTCCGCAGCGCGACTCGCGCCCCTCACCCACACCAGCGGCGCCCCGGCCCGCCACGGCCGGGCCCCGCCGATCCCCCTTTGGAGGACGCCATGAGGCTCCTGACACCATCGCGCACCCGCCTGGCGTGCGCCGCCGCCGGACTGGTCCTCGCCGCGACCGCCTGCGGCTCGGATGCCGAGACCGACCCCGCCGAGCTGGACCGGACCCTGACGATCTGGGCGGACGACGAACGCGCTCTGGCGCTGATGACCTTCGCCGAGGCCTACTCGCGCACCTCCGACGCGCAGGTGGAGGTGATCGTCGTCGAGCACGAGGAACTGCGAGCCAGCTTCGTGAGCGCCCACGCCAACGGGCTCGGCCCGGACATCATGGTCGGTCCGCACGACTGGACCGGGGAGCTGGTCGCGTCCGACGCGGTCGCGCCGGTGACCCTGGACGCCCAGGCGGCCGAGGCCTTCACCCCGGGTGCCCTGGACGCGGTGACCTACGACGGCGCGGTGTACGGCGTCCCCTACGCCACGGAGAACCTGGCGCTGATCCGCAACACCGACCTGGCCCCGTCCGCGCCGGAGACCGTGGAGGAGCTGGTGGAGACCGGTTCGGACCTGGTCGGCGAGGGCCGGGCCTCGCGGGTGCTGGGCCTCCAGGTGGGCGAGGAGGGCGACGCCTACCACGTGCACCCGCTGTTCACCTCCGCCGGCGGCTACCTCTTCGGGGAGGACGGCGCGGGCGACCCCGACCCCACTGACCTCGGGGTGGCGGCGCCGGAGTCGGTGGCCGCCTTCGAGCGGCTCGCCGAGCTGGGCGAGGCCGGTTCGGGGGTCCTGACCCGGGACACGACCGCGGAGAGCGCCACGGAGCTGTTCACCGGAGGCGAGGCGCCCTTCTTCGTCACCGGCCCGTGGAGCCTGTCCGCGATCAAGGAGGCCGGGGTGCCCTACGAGATCAGCCCCGTGCCACCGTTCGCGGACGGGGATCCGGCACGCCCGCTGGTCGGCGTGCAGACCTTCTTCGTCGCGGCGGGCGCCGCCGATCCGGACCTGGCGCGCACGTTCGCGGCCGACTTCGTCGCCGATCCGGAGTTCTCCGTGATCCTGTACGAGGCCGATCCCAGGGTGCCCGCGCTCGTGGACGCGTTGGAGACGGTGTCCGAGCGGGATCCGGACCTGCAAGCCTTTCAGAATGCCGGTGCAAACGGCCTACCGATGCCCGCGATCCCGGAGATGGACGCGGTGTGGGGCCCGTTCGGCCAGGCCAGTGCGGACATCATCGCAGGTGCGGATCCCGTGCGGGAGCTCGCCGAGGCCGAGGAGCTGATCCTCGCGAGCCTCGCGGAGTGAGCCGGACCTGTGACGCGCACCCGATTCGATCACGTCTTGTCACGCAATGACCACGTTCGGCCCACCATCACGCATCTGTTTCCTGGGTGTTTCCACATCTTTATCCCGGGAGTCTGCAAAGACTTTCAATGATTGCAAGTTATTGCTAACGTCACATCACATCGCATGCTCGAGACGGACCCGGGGCCACCGGCCAGCCGCATGCGCACCTCTCCACACCGGCCTCCCGGAAGGAAGACACCATGAGACTCCGCAGCGCACCGGCGATCACGGGGATCGCCGCCATCGCCCTGATGGCGACCGCCTGCACCGGCGGCGGCGACAGTGACAGCGAGGGCGGGTCGGCCGAGGGCGGCCTGACCATCTGGACCGACGCCGAGCGCGCCGACGCCGTCGAGGCCGCCGCCGACGAGTTCGCCGAGGCCAACGGCATCGACGTCAGCGTCGACACCGTCGCCTTCGAGGACATGCAGGGCGACGTGCTCAACGCCCACCAGGCAGGCAACGCCCCCGACGTCTTCATCGGCGCGCACGACTGGACGGGCAACCTGGTCCGCAACGGCGCCGTGCAGCCCATCGAGCTCCCCCAGGACCGGGCCGCCCTCCTCGACGAGACCTCCCTGCAGGCCATGTCCTTCGACGGGCAGCTCTTCGGTGTTCCGTACTCGCAGGAGAACCTCTTCCTGATGCGCAACGCCGAGCTGGCCCCGGACGCCCCCGAGACCTTCGAGGAGCTGGTCGAGACCGGGACCGAGCTCAAGGACGGCGGCGACGTCGAAGAGGTCCTGTCCATGGCGGTCACCCAGGAGGGCGACCCCTACCGGATGAACCTGCTGTTCACCTCCGGCGGCGGCTACCTCTTCGGCCAGGACGACACCGGCACGTGGGACCCCGCCGACCTGGGCGTGGGCACCGACGAGTCCGTCGAGGCGATGGAGCGGATCGCGGAGTACGGCGAGGAGGGCGAGGGCGTCCTGCGCCGCTCGATCGGCCTGGAGAACGACGCGGCCCTGTTCTACGACGGCGACACCGCATTCTTCGTCGCCGGCCCGTGGAACCTGGCCGACGCCCAGGAGGCCGGTATCGACTACGAGATCAGCCCCTTCCCCGGCTTCGAGGACGGCGACCCCGCCAGCCCCTACATCGGGTACCAGTCGTTCTTCGTGACCGAGGGCAGCGCGAACTCCGCCCTGGCCGAGGAGTTCGTGACCAACTACGTCACCGACACCGACTTCATCCTCAGCCTGTACGAGATCGACCCCCGCACGCCCGTCCAGACCGAGGCCCTGGAGAGCGTCTCGGCCGAGAACCCCGACATCGCCGCGATCGCCGAGGCCGGCGCCGACGGCATCCCGATGCCCTCCATCCCGGAGATGGGCGAGACCTGGCAGCCGCTGGGCGTCGCCCAGGCCGACATCATCGGCGGAGCGGACCCCCGTGAGGCCATGGAGGCCGCCGCCGCGACCATCTCCGAGCAGATCGGCGAGTAGGCGTGGCGGCTTCCGACAACGCGGGCGCCCCGGAGGGGGCGCCCGCCCACCCGTCACCCACCACCCACTCCTCACCCGCCCCGCGCCGTCCCTCCCGTTCCCCGCTCCCCGGCGGGCGCTTCGCGCGCGAGGGATCACGGGTGGGACAGGTCGTCAAGATCGGCCTCCTGGGCCTGTTCACGGCCCTGGGCGTGTGGGCAGTCCTCCCGCTCTACATCGGCGAGAACTGGCTCGGCATCGGGCTGGTCGTCGCCGTGGTGGGCCTGGTCTACTACGTCTACCTGTCCAAGCGCTCCGTGCCCGCCAAGTACCTCGTGCCCGGTGTGCTGTTCCTGATGGTCTTCCAGATCTTCCCGGTGCTCTACACGATGAGCACGTCGGTGACCAACATGAGCGACGGTCACCGGGGGAGCAAGGAGCAGGCGGTCTCCGCCGTGGAGTCCCTGTCCGTGACCCGGACGGCGGACTCCCCGGAGTACGTCCTGACGGTCGCCACGGTCGGCGACCCGGAGACCGGTGAGCTGGTCTTCCTCCTCACCGACGCCGAGGGCGACGCGCGCGTGGGCGACGCGGACGGGCTCAGCGACCTCGGCGGCGCCACCGTCGAGGACTCGGGGAAGGTGACCGACGCGTTCGGCTACACCATCCTCACCCCGGCCGAGGTCAACGAGCGCAGCGGCGAGCTGGAGGAGTTCGCGGTGCCGACGGGCAGCGGGGCGGGCATCCGCTCCAGCGGCCTGTCCACCGCCTACGAGGGCCGTGCCCTGCGGGTCTACGACGAGTCCTGCGACTGCGTCACCGACGCCGAGACCGGCGACGTGTACACCGCCGACGACGAGCGCGGCGCGTTCTACAACGACGAGGGCCAGCGCCTCCCCCAGGGGTGGCAGGTCAACGTGGGCGCCGACAACTTCGCGCGCTTCCTGTTCGACCCGTCGTTCGCGTCGTCGTTCTTCAGCATCCTGCTGTGGAACATCGTCTTCGCCGTGGCGGTGACGGGGCTGGTGTTCGTGGTGGGACTGGCCGTCGCCCTGACGCTGCACGTGCCGAAGATGCGCGGCAAGGTGTTCTACCGGGTCCTGGTGGTCCTGCCGTACGCGATGAGCTCCCTGGCGATGTACCTGCTCTGGCGGGACATGTTCAACACCGACTTCGGTGTGATCAACCAGGTGCTCGGGTTGCGGATCGACTGGTTCGGCTCGGTGTGGGGCGCGCGGGTCGCCGTCGTCCTCGCCAACGTCTGGCTGGGGTACCCGTACATGTTCCTCGTGGCCACGGGGGCGCTGCAGGCGATCCCGCGCGAGCTCGGGCAGGCCGCCCAGATCGACGGCGCCAACCCGTGGCAGGCGTTCCGGCACGTCACGCTGCCGCTGCTGATGGTGGCGATGACGCCGATCCTGGTCGCCACGTTCGCCTTCAACTTCAACAACTTCAACGCGGTGTGGCTGCTGACCAGGGGCGGACCGCTGTTCTCCGACAACTCCACGGCCGGTGCCACCGACCTGCTGATCACCTACACCTACCGGCTGGCGTTCAACGAGGCCACCGCGCAGTACGGCTACGCCGCGGCGCTGTCGGTGATGATCTTCCTGATCGTCTCGGTGATCTCGGTGACCAGCCTGTGGCGGAGCAAGGCACTCAAGGAGGTGGGGTGATGTCGGTGGACACCGTACGGACGGGCCCGGCCCGCCACCGGCGCGGCACGGGCACCCGGTTGAGCCTGTGGGCGACCCGCCTGGGCTGGCGCCACGTGGTCATGTGGGTGGTCGCGGCCTTCGCGCTCTTCCCCGTGATGTTCGTGGTCTCGGCCGCGCTCAACCCGCTCGGCACGCTGAGCAGCTCGCAGCTGTGGCCCACGGGTGCCAGCCTGGACAACGCCCGGGACCTGTTCTCGAACACTCCGTTCACGACGTGGTACGCCAACTCGCTGTTCTTCGCGCTCACGAACGCGGCGGTGACGGTGCTGCTGTCCGCGCTGGCCGCCTACGCGTTCAGCCGGATGCGGTTCAAGGGTCGCAAGGTGGGGCTGATCGGGCTGCTGGTCATCCAGATGTTCCCGCAGTTCCTGGCGATCGTCGCGATCTACCTGATGTTCTCCTCCATCGGCGAGTACTACCCGGCGATCGGCTTCGACACGCGCTGGGGCCTGCTGCTGGTGTACCTGGGCGGCGCGCTCAGCATCAACACGTGGTTGATGAAGGGCTTCTTCGACACCGTGCCCAAGGAACTGGACGAGTCGGCGCAGATGGACGGGGCCACACACGCCCAGGTCTTCTTCCGGATCATGCTGCCGCTGGTCACCCCGGTCCTGGCGATCGTGGGCCTGCTGGTGTTCATCTCGACCATCAACGAGTTCCTGCTGGCGAGCGTGTTCCTGCGCGACACTGAGGCCAAGACGCTGGGGCTGGGCCTCTACCAGGTGGTCGCCTCGTCCCGCAACGCCAACTTCGGGATGTTCTCGGTCGGCGCGATCCTGCTGTCCCTGCCCACGCTGATCGTGTTCTGGTTCCTCCAGCGCTTCATCACCGAGGGCCTGACCTCCGGAGCCGTCAAGGGCTGACTCCGCCCACCGCACACACCAGAGGCCGTGCCCCGAAGGGCACGGCCTCTGGTGGTACGCGACGACGAAGGACCCGGCGCCAAGCGACCCGAACCCCCGGGGTGAAGCGTCCCCGGCCGTGCCGCAGGGGTTTGATGGTGAGCGGTCCATCTCACCGCAACCACAGGGGGGGGTTGGTCGGGCCGAAGCGAGGAACGAGCGGAGGCCCAAAGAGAGCACGGGCGAGGGGCGCGCCGGCGCCTGCAGGCGGAGTCTCTGCCGCCAGCGAGCTTGCGAGCCAGGCAGTAGCGACGACGAAGGACCCGGCGTGAAGCGCCCCCGAACCTCCGGGCCAAAGCGAGGAACGA
>NZ_LGEC01000002.1:75583-449505 GCF_001279585.1 Nocardiopsis sp. NRRL B-16309
GGTGCCTGCAGGAGGAGTCTCTGCCGCCAGCGAGGAACGAGCCAGGCAGTAGCGACGACGAAGGACCCGGCGTGAAGCGCCCCGAGTCAAGCGCCCCGAGTCAAGCGCCCCGAACCACCACTACTTCTTCTTCTTGTCCTCGCCACCGCTGTCGGTGGACAGCGCGGAGATGAAGGCCTCCTGGGGCACCTCGACCCGCCCGACCATCTTCATCCGCTTCTTGCCCTCCTTCTGCTTCTCCAGCAGCTTGCGCTTACGGCTGATGTCGCCGCCGTAGCACTTGGCGAGCACGTCCTTGCGGATGGCGCGGATGTTCTCTCGGGCGATGACCCGGGCACCGATGGCGGCCTGGACGGGCACCTCGAACTGCTGGCGCGGGATGAGTTCGCGCAGCTTCTTGGTCATCGCCACGCCGTAGGCGTAGGACTTCTCCTTGTGCACGATGGCCGAGAAGGCGTCCACCGGCTCGCCCTGCAGCAGGATGTCCACCTTGACCAGGTCGGCCGCCACCTCGCCCTTGGGCTCGTAGTCCAGCGAGGCGTAGCCCTTGGTGCGGGACTTGAGGTGGTCGAAGAAGTCGAAGACGATCTCGGCCATGGGGAGCGTGTAGCGCATCTCCACCCGGTCCTCGGACAGGTAGTCCATGCCGTGCAGCTCGCCGCGCCGGTCCTGGCACAGCTCCATGATCTGGCCGATGAACTCCGAGGGGCTGAGCACCGTGGCCTTGACCACCGGCTCGTAGATGGCCGCGATCTTCCCTGCGGGGAACTCGCTGGGGTTGGTCACCACGTGCTCGGTGCCGTCCTCCATGTCCACCCGGTAGATCACGTTGGGCGCCGTGGAGATGAGGTCGAGGTTGAACTCGCGCTCCAGGCGGGCCCGGGTGATCTCCAGGTGCAGCAGGCCGAGGAAGCCGCAGCGGAAGCCGAAGCCCAGGGCAGCCGAGGTCTCCGGTTCGAAGACCAGTGAGGCGTCGTTGAGCTGGAGCTTCTCCAGCGCGTCGCGCAGGACCGGGTAGTCGGTGCCCTCGATCGGGTACAGGCCCGAGAACACCATGGGCTTGGGCTCCTGGTAGCCCTCCAGCATGTCGGTGGCCGGCCGGTTCAGGGCGGTGATGGTGTCACCGACCTTGGACTGGCGCACGTCCTTGACGCCCGTGATGATGTAGCCGACCTCGCCGACGCCCAGGCCGCCGCACTTGGTGGGCTCGGGCGAGCTGACGCCGATCTCCAGGATCTCGTGGGAGGCCCTGGTGGACATCATCTGGATGCGCTCGCGGGGGCTGAGCTTGCCGTCGATCACGCGGACGTAGGTGACGACGCCGCGGTAGGTGTCGTAGACCGAGTCGAAGATCATCGCGCGGGCGGGCGCGTCCGCGTCGCCGATGGGCGGCGTCATCTGCGTGACGATCTCGTTCAGCAGGTCCTCGACGCCCTCGCCGGTCTTGGCGCTGACCTTGAGCACGTCGGAGGGCTCACAGCCGATGATCCCGGCGAGCTCCTCGGCGTACTTCTCCGGCTGGGCCGCCGGAAGGTCGATCTTGTTGAGCACCGGGATGATCGTGAGGTCGTTCTCCAGCGCCATGTACAGGTTGGCGAGGGTCTGCGCCTCGATGCCCTGCGCGGCGTCGACCAGCAGGATCGCACCCTCACAGGCGGCCAGGGAGCGCGACACCTCGTAGGTGAAGTCCACGTGGCCGGGGGTGTCGATGAGGTTGAGCGTGTAGGTGGTGTCGTCGAGCGCGGTGAAGGGGATGCGCACGGCCTGCGACTTGATGGTGATGCCGCGCTCGCGCTCGATGTCCATGCGGTCCAGGTACTGGGCGCGCATCTGTCGGTCCTCGACGACCCCGGTGATCTGGAGCATCCGGTCGGCCAGCGTCGACTTGCCATGGTCGATGTGCGCGATGATGCAGAAGTTGCGGATCAGCGCGGGATCGGTCCAGTTCGGCTGTGCCACCGTGCTCCGTTCACAGGTTGGGGTCGGGGTCGCGCGCGAGATCCGCGCCGTCCCGCCGCGGCCGGGGCCTACGGCATCGTCCATCATCCCACGATGGCGGGGCGCCCTCTCCGGGGGACCGCCGCCCTCCGTGCGGCAGTATGGGCACGGACGCGGGACCGGGACCGGTCCCCCACGGCCTTCGCCGCTGCCGGTGGATCACCGGGAGCGGTCCGCGGACATCCGGTCCCGTGCCCAGATTATGCGACCTGGGACCGGGAACGGGCCGCCGCGGCGCGAGGCGCGGGGTCCGCGGCCGTGGAGGGAGTGAGCCGGTGAAGTGGCTGTTCACGCGGGTGCTGGCGGGTGTGGCCGCGGTCGTGGTCGTGCTGGTGGGAGCGGGTGCGCTGCTCGCCTACCAGTACTCGGGCGACCCCGCCCCGTGGGCGGTGTCCCAGGGCGCCGACGCCGCGTGGGTCGGGTCGTGGGAGGACACCGACGCCCTGGCCGCGGTCCTGGACACCGGTGGTGTCGACACGGTGTACGTGTACGCGGGCGACATCGGCGACGAGGGCGGCGTCAGCCGGGTGGCAGACACCGACGCGCTGCTGGCGTGGCTGGGCGACGAGTACCCGGACGTGCGCCCGCTGGCGTGGCTGCGGCACGTGCGGACGGGGTCGTCGCTGGTCCAGGACCGGTTCGGAGAGGACGCCCGGGAGGCGCTGGCGTCCGAGGCGGCGGAGGTGGCGGGCGACGGGTTCGCGGGCGTGCACCTGGAGGTGCGTCCGGTCACCGTGAACGACCCGTCGGTGCCGGAGCTGGTGTCGATGGTCCGCGAGGAGCTGGGCGAGGACCCGGTGCTGTCGGTGCAGGCCCAGCACGTGGAGCTGCTGCCGGGCGGGCGGATGCCGTCGTTCGTGGTCGAGCGCGAGGAGAAGTACTGGTCGAAGGGGTACCTGGACCGCGTGACCGGGGAAGCGGACGAGGTCGTCCTGCCGGGTGTGGACGCGGGGATGCCGGGCGAGGCGCTGTACGGCGGTTTCATGGTCCGGCAGGTGAACGAGGCCGTGGCCGCGCTGAGTACACGCGAGGAGGTGACCGTGCGGTTCGGTCTGCCCACCTACGACAGCCCCGCGTGGGGCGGGGGCGAGGAGCACGAGTCGCCGGAGACCGCCCTGGCCGGGATCCGCCTGGGCATGACCGGCGCGGAGCCCCCGGAATCGATGACCGTCGGTGTGGCGTTCTACGTGGCCGACGAGGCGGACGCGGACGACCTCGCGGCCTATCGCGCCGGCTGGCTGCTGACGTGAGATGCGCGAAGTGGTGTCTCGGTGGGGCATACTGGAAGTCCGTGTCTCGGACTTCCACGGGATCCCGTGGTCTCTCACACCCAGCGTCGGCGCCCACGCCGGCCTCTCGCGGAACGGCTGCCCGCGAGATGAGCCGCCTGTTCGACCGACGCGCAGATCTGATCAACTGGAGCACGTTTTCGCATGGCGAACATCAAGTCGCAGAAGAAGCGCATCAAGCAGAACGAGAAGGCTCGTATCCGCAACCAGGCGGTGCGCTCCCAGCTGAAGACGGCCATCCGCAAGTTCCGTGAGGCTGCCGAGGCCGGGGACGTCGAGAAGGCCACCGTCGCCCAGCGCGACGCCGCGCGACTGCTGGACAAGGCGCACAGCAAGGGCGTCATCCACAAGAACCAGGCCGCGAACCGCAAGTCCGCGATCGCCAAGCGCCTGCACGAGCTGCAGCCCGCTGCCTGATCCAGGCTCCTAGGACCCGGCCCGGTGGTGCACACCGGGCCGGGTCCTTCGCTGTCCGGCGGAGTTATCCACAGGCGGAGATCGTCTGATGACACAGCGTTGAGGCTTCCTTACCGTTGCGTTCATGACCCTTCACCGCCGTCGGCGCCCACACTCCCCCGCACCTCAGGACCGGCTCCGTGCGCTCGGGCTGGCGGACTCCCCCGCCGCACGGCGCCTGCACGCCCGGGTCCCCCGACCGACCGGGGCCGCCGCCCCGCCCCCACCGATCCCGCGGGCACCGTACGCGCTCGACACGGCCGACGCGCCCTACGGCCCGCCCGTGGACGGCGCGGACACCCCGGACCCCGGGGGCACCGCGGTCACCGTTGACGGCGCGGATGGTACGGATGGCGCGGACAGTGCGCTCACCGTTGACAGCGCGGACGAGGACGCGCTGGAGACCACCGTCCAGCGCACCCGTCTGGTGCCCGTGGTGGAACCCGACCCGGACGCGGTTCCCACCGAACGCCTTCGTCCGGCCCAGAGCCACCGCGACGCCCGTTCGCGAGCCGCCCGGCCCGGCCCCCGGCAGACCGGAGGCCAGGGTCCCGCCCGTGTCTGGTCCGGTCCCCGGCAGGTCAGGGGCCACGGCCCCGCCCGTGCCTGGCGAGGCCATGATCCCGGCCCCCGCCCAACGGTCCCCGACGGGCGGAGTCGGCCGCACGCCCGGGTGGACGCCCCATCGCCGCCGCAAGAGCGCGATCCCACCACAGGCCCGGACGGGCGGAGTCGGGCGCACGCCCGCGTGGATACCCCATCGACGCGGCAGGAGCGGAACCCCACCACAGGCCCGGACGGGCGAAGCCCGCACCCGCACGCTCCCGTGGTCGCCGGTCAGGCACCGGTAGCTCCACCCCCTCACGGCGGCGACACCCGACCGGCCCGCTCGCCTTCGACGACACCGCCCCCACACCACGACCCCGCGTCAGGGCGACCACCACACACATCGAACGTCGGCACAGGACCGAACAGCCGGACCGGGCACGCACGCGGGCCGCGGTGGGGCACGGACACCCCATCCCGGGCCGAGGACGGTGCCGGGTCGGTCCCTGCTCCACCGGAGGACGGTCCTCGGCTCCCCGACGCCGACGCGGAACCGCGGAGGCCCTCCCGAGCGGAGCGCGGGTCTTCGGTGGGCGGGGCGGCGAGGCCGCCGTCCGGGTACACCGAGTTCGATCCCGACGAATCCCTCCTGGAGCGCTGGACCCGGCGGTGGACCGCCCACGCGGCACTGTCGCGGCGGGCCGTCCTGGCTCTGACGGTCCTCGGCCTGCTCGCCGTGGGAGCGACGCTCATGGCACTGCGGGACCGGCCGCAGACCATCGAGCCGGACACGGCCGTACAGGCGGCGACCGGTCCCGCCCCGGAATCGAGCACGGCTCCGGGCGGGGACGTCATCGTCCACGTGAGCGGGGACGTCGCCGAGCCCGGGCTCTACACCCTGGAGCCCGGGTCACGGGTCTCCGACGCCGTGGAAGCGGCGGGCGGCCCGCTGCCGGAGGCCGATCTCGACCGGCTCAATCTGGCGCGCCCGCTGACGGACGGCGAACAGATCGTGGTCGGCCCGCCCGATCCAGAGGGCACCGCGGCCGGGTCGCTGGTCAACGTCAACCAGGCCGACGCCGCCACCCTGGAGACCCTCCCCGGGATCGGCGAGGTCATCGCGGCCAACATCATCGCCCACCGCGAGGAACACGGCCCCTTCGTCCAGATCGAGGACCTGCGCGACGTGAGCAAGATCGGCGACTCGGTCCTGGCGGACATCACGCCCCTCATCACGGTGGGGTGAGCCGACCGTGACGACGTGGCTCGGGACGGACGCCGACGGCTGGGACCGGCCGCCGGACCTGCGCCTGCTGGCACCGGCGGTGTCGGCCTGGCTGACGGCGCTGGCCGCCCTGGCGGTGCCAGCGTGGGTGTCGTGGTCCTTCGCCGCGGCCGCGGGCTGCGCGGCGGTCGGCGTGTACGTCGTGGCCCGGCCGCCCTGGGAGGTGCTCGCCCTCACCGGAGCCGCCGTGCTGGCCTGTGCCGCGACCGTGGCGGCGGTCACCGGTGTCCATGTGCACCGTGTGGCCTCCAGCGCCGCCGCGGAGGCGGTCGAGCACGGGCGGCCGGTGGAGTTCACCGGCGTCGTGACCGCGGATCCGCGGGCGCGGGCGGGGACACCGCGCCCCGGGCGTCCGGAATGGGTGGTCCAGGCGCGTACCTCGTGGGTGGACGACGTCGGGCGACAGCACGGCGCGCGGGCGCCGGTGGTGGTCCTGGCCTCCGGAGAGGGCTGGGAGGGGCTCCTGCCCGGCCAGGAGTTCCGGGTCGGCGGCCGTTTCGTGGCGGCCCCCGACGATCCCCTGACGGCCGCGCTCGTGCTCGTGCGCGGCCCGCCGGAGCACGTGGTGGAACCGAGCCGGTCCCAGGCGCTGGCCGGCGACGTGCGCGCCGGATTGCGTCGGGCCGCCGCCGAGCTCGACCAGCCCGAACGCGGGCTCCTGCCCGCGCTAATCGTCGGCGACGTGTCCGAGCTGCGGCCGCAGACCGCCGACGACTTCCGGGCGACCGGGATGACGCACCTGTTGACCGTGTCCGGAGCCAATCTGGCGATCCTCACCGGGTTCGTGCTGGCGGTGGCCCGGTTGGTGCGGGCTCCCCCGTGGGCGTCGGTGGTGGGCGGCGCGGTGATGATCTGGGTGTTCGTGCTGGTCTGCCGCCCCGAGCCGAGTGTGGTGCGCGCGGCGGTGATGGGCTCCCTCGGGCTGCTGGCACTGGCCGCCGGACGGCCGCACGCGGCGCTGGGCGCGCTGAACGTCACCGTGGTCGGTGTGCTGTTCGTGGCGCCCGGGCTGGCCGACTCGTACGGTTTCGCGCTGTCGGTCCTGGCCACGGCGGGCATCGTGCTGCTGGCGCCGCCGTGGACGAGATCGTGGTCGCGCCGGTTGCCGCTGCCGCTGGCCGAGGCCTGCGCGGTCGCGGCGGCGGCGCACGTGGCCGTCGCCCCGGTTCTGGTGCTGTTGTCGGGCGAGGTGTCGTGGGTGACGGTCCCGGCCAACGTGCTCGCGGCGCCGGTGGTCGCCCTGGTGACCGTCTGCGGCGCCGTGGTCGCGGTGCTCGGCGTGGTCTGGGAGGGAGGCGCGGCGGTGGCGGTGTACCCGCCCGGCTGGGGGGCGGCGTGGCTCGCGGCGGTGGCCGAGGTGGGGGCGGGAGTCCCCTATGGAGCCTTGCCGTGGCGGTCGGACGTGGCCGGGGGCCTGCTCCTGGCCGGGCTGGTGGTGGTCCTGCTGCTCACGCGCGGGCGGGCCAGACGCGTGATCGCGGCGGGCGTGGTGGCTTTCCTGGTCCTGGGGCTGGCCGCGCGCTGCCTGCCCGGCGGCTGGCCGCCGTCGGGCTGGGCGCTGGTGGCGTGCGACGTGGGGCAGGGCGACGCGTTCGTGCTGTCGGTGGCTCCGGGCACCGCTGTGGTGGCCGACACGGGGGACGACCCGGACCTGATCGACGACTGTCTGGGCCGGTTGGGGGTGCGCGACGTTCCGCTGCTCGTGCTCAGCCACGACCACGCCGACCACGTGGACGGCACACCGGGTGTGCTGCGCCACCGTCGGGTGCACACGGCGCTGGCACCCGAGGGGTTCGCGGACTCGGCGACCGGGCGACTGCTGAAGGAGGAGGGGATCGATCTGCTGGCCGCCGCGCGGGGCCGGTCGCTGCGGGTGGGCCCGTGGCTGTTGCGGGTGCTGTGGCCCGAACCGGGGTACTCCGGGACGCTGAACAACGCCTCGGTGGTGGCCCGCGCGGACGGGCCGGCGCTCTCGGTCCTGCTGACCGGCGATGTCGAGGAGGAGGCACAGAGATTCCTGGTCAACGGGCCGGACGCCGGGCTGCTGGCGGTGACCGTGCTCACGACGCCCCACCACGGCGCCGCGACGCAGGATCCCGCGTTCCTGGACGCCACCGCTCCCGTGGTCGCGGTGACGTCGGTGGGCGCCGACAACCCGTACGGCCACCCGGCCGCCTCCACCTGGAACCGGCTGGAGCGGTCGGCGCGGGTGAACCTGCGCACCGACCGCGACGGCGACGTGGCCGTGCTCGACGGGACCGGGTCCGGTGTGCCCCTGGTGGTCACACGCGGCCCCCGGTCGACGCCGTGAACCGCCTCCGGGCACGGACCGGGTCAGGTGGACGAGTAGTGGCCCGAGAGGAGGTCGTGCGGGGCGCTCCACGGGGACGGGGTCTCCTTGGCCCCGAAGAAGTCGCCGCCCTTGCGCTGGGTGTCGTCGGTCCCCCAGTCCTCGTCCCTGCCGACCTTGCGCAGACGGGGGATGTGCTTGCGGCAGTGGATGTAGGCCTCCTCGACGTGGATCATCGTCCACATCATCGCCCGCTGGCCGGGCACCTCCGGCAGGGGCAGCCCGTGGATGCGGGGCCGCAGGTGGTCGTCCTCCACGAGCTTGGCCCGGCCGTTGACGTGCAGGCCGATACGGTCGTGCTCGAAGTCGAGGAACATCAGCCCGATGTGCGGGTTCTCCATGATGTTCCCCGCGCTGGCGAACACGCCGTTGCCGCGGTACTCGGGGTAGACGAGTGTCTGGTCGTCTACCACGTGGACGAAGCCGGGCGGTCCGGCCCGGAAGCTGGAGTCGCACTCGCCCCTGCCGTCCGAGGTGGCGATGAACAGCATCTCCTGCCGCGCGATGAACTCGCGCATCCGCGGGTTGAGGCGGTCCAGCATCTGGTCCTGGTAGAACCGGTCGGCGCGTGCGCCCGTTCCCGTCACCGCTTGGACATGGCGCTCGCCCGTGGTGCCGGGCGCGCGGTTCTGGTCGGTCTCATTCATCTGCACGTACCTTCGACGGGGTGTGGGCGGGATGGGGGTGTCGGCCGACCGGTCAGCGCGACGGGCGGTGGGCCCGGTCGCGTCGCGGGACGTCGTAGGTGTGCCTGGGCGCGGGCGTCCGCGGATTCGCGCGCGGGGGCACACCGGACGGTGCCGAAGGCGGCGGCTCCCCGGGGGCGGCCGTGCCGGAGGGAGCGGGGGCCTGCGGGTTACCCCGCGACGGAACCGGCACCTGCTGGTCCCCGTGGGTGGCCGCGGCGGGAGGAGCGGGCGTCGGCCCGTTCCCGTGGGCGGGCGCTCCGGAGGGGACGGGCACCCGCTCGTTCCCGTGGACGGGCGCTCCGGAGGGGACGGATTCCCGGACGGCCTGCGGAGTACCGGGCGCCCGCCGCCGGGGGTTCACGTGCTCAGCGGCCCGCTCCGCTCCGGCGAGCATGTTGGCGGTGATCCACTCGTAGACCAGCACCCACGCCGAACTCATCGAGGACGACCAGGTCGGGGAGATCTCGCTGACCGCACGGACCAGGGAGCGCCCGACGAACGGGTAGTGCTCGGGCTTGACGTTCAGCTCCCTCTGGTGCTGCGCGCCCAGGTCCTGCAGGTAGCCGGCGACGTCGTCCGGCGAGTCGAGGTGCCGGACGACCTCCAGCAGCGCGGTGGCCATGCGCTTGTGCTGTGGTCGCAGGTCGTCGGGGAACATGGCCCGGACGTCGGGGGCCATGGCGAAGAGGTTCTCGTAGAAGCGCTCGGCGAGCCGGGTGGATCCGGCGGGCAGTCTCGCGCATGACGCGCGGACCGCCTCGATGACCGACTCGTCGGGCAGTGGGACTTCGGTGATGCGGCGGGGAGACAAGGGCGGTTCCAGGTGTTCGGGTAGCGGGGACGCACCGGAGGGAGGCGCTGGAGCGCGGTGGGGGTACGGCACGGAGTCCGGGCATGGGCGCTCGCCCCTGCACGGACCGCCGAGGGCCGAACGGGCTTCAGGTCTTCGCTGCCGGGTGTGCCTCGGGCTCTGGCGGAGCCGGCGGTCCGGGGACCGTCAAGCTCCCGGAGAACTCACTCCGACGGGGTGAAGACGGTCCGGCCCCCTCGTCCGGGGCGCGGTCTGTGGCTGTACGGCGACCGTCCGCTGAAGGCACCTGTCGCGCCCGGGCGTGCTGCCCGAGGACGGGGGGAAGGGGTGCGGAGGCTGTCCGACAGTATCGAGAATGCGAGTTCCCTCAACGCTGCCTGGCCTTTTCCGGCCCCAAGGGTCCGCTGGTGAGCGGCTCTTGGGAGCACATGTCGGGGAGGCTGTGGACGCGTATGCATGCATACGTCGCTCTATGTGCCGATTTCGCGATGCACTGTAACAGAACTTCTCATGAGACACACAGTTACCGGTGTGTAACTTGAGCACCATTTCCGGACGATCGCTTGCCCGAACCAGGTCAGACCATTTCTCGACGCCCGGAGAGCCGCGCAGAGCTGTCGGTCCGGCCCTTCCGGATCATCCGCACGGCGCGGCCGAACGGTCCCCGGATCGTGGCATGCTCGGTGTATGCCTGCACCCGCCCTGATCACCCTCATCGTCGGCGACGAGGAGCTGCTCGTCGACCGGGCCGTCGCCTCCGTCGTCGCGGCGGCCCGGGAGTCTGACCCCGGCGTGGACGTGCACGACCTGGTCCCGGCCCAGATCGGCACGCACACCCTGGTCGAGGTCACCTCGCCGTCGCTGTTCGGTGACCGCCGGGTGGTCGTGCTCCGCTCCTCCCAGGACCTCACCAAGGACCTGGCCGCGACGGTCACCGACTACCTCAAGGCCCCCGCGGACGACGTCTACCTGGTGCTCACGCACGCGGGCGGGGCCAAGGGCAAGGCCCTGCTCCAGGCCGCGTCCAAGGCAGGGGCCCAGCGGGTCGACTGCAAGGGCCCGAGCAAGGGCCCCGAACGCGTCGCGTTCGTCAAGGGCGAGTTCTCCGCCGCCGGACGCCAGATCGCCCCCGACGCCGCCCAGGCCCTGGTGGACGCGGTCGGCACCGAGCTGCGGGAGATCGCCGCCGCCTGCACCCAGCTGATCGCCGACACCGAGGGCCGGGTCGACACCGCCGCGGTCGCGCGCTACCACTCGGGCAGGGCCGAGGCCTCCGGTTTCACCGTCGCCGACCGCGCCGTCGAAGGGCGGCTCCCCGAGGCCCTGGAGCAGCTGCGCTGGTCGCTGTCGGTGGGGACCGCGCCCGTGCTGATCAACAGCGCCCTGGCCGGCGCCGTCCGCGGCATCGCCGTGGCCGCGCAGCCGCCGCGCGGCACCAGCGAGGCGGACCTGGCCAAGCGCGCCAAGGTCCCGCCGTGGAAGATGCGCACGCTGCGCCAGCAGGCGCGCGGCTGGAGTTCGGCGGGGATCACCCGGGCGATGAGCGTGGTCGCCGAGACCGACGCCCTCATCAAGGGCGCCGGACGCGATCCCGAGTACGCGCTGGAGCGCGCCGTCATCGAGATCGCCCGCGCCCGCGGGACCCGCTGAGCCAGCGACACACGCACCACGAGGCACAGGCCGACCCAGCGGGACCAGCCGTGCGTCCGGCCTGACCGAACGCGGGCGTCTCACTGCGTCCGGTCCTGCTGGGTGTCCAGCCCCGCCGAGCCCGGCACACACAACGCACACGGCTGGGTAGCGGGACACGCGGTGCACACGAAACCCGCGGGTCGCCTCAGCGGATGGTCTGGCCGCCCTGCCACACGCGCAACGTGTGCAGCCCCATGGACCAGGCGAAGGCGCCCTCGTGGTCGGCGTCCCACTGGACCAGGTCGGCCAGGCTGCCCGGTACCAGCAGCCCCCGGTCGTTGAGCCCGAGGGCGTGGGCACTGCCCACGGTCGCGGCGCTGAGCGCCTCCTGCACCGTCATCTCGAACATCGACACGGCCAGCGAGATCACCAGCGGCATCGACATCGCGCCCGACTGGCCCGGATTGTGGTCGGTGCCCAGTCCGACCGGCACACCGTGGTCGAGCAGGGACCGCACGGGCGGCATGCGCCGTTCGTGCAGCGAGGTCGTGGGACAGGCCACCACGGGCGTGCGAGTGGCGGCCAGCGCGAGGATGTCCTGTTCGTCGGTCTCGTGGAGCAGGTCCACCGACGAGCACCCCAGTTCCGCGGCCATCCGCACCGCCCCGTGCCGCGGGCGCGAACACGCGTGCAGCGTGGTGCGCAGGCCGACGGACTGGCCCACGCCGAGCAGCATCTGGGCGTCCTCGGTGGTGAACTGCTGGTTGTCGCAGTACACGTCCACGCCGTCGGCGCCCGCCAGGGCGGCGTCGCTGAGCCAGGACGCCGCGGCGCTGACGTACTCCTTGGGCCGGCCGAAGAACTCGGGCGGCACGCCGTGCGCCGGGAAGAACGTGACGTGCAGGCGCGGCATGCCCGGCTCCTCCTCCAGGGAGCGCAGCAGCCGCACGTCGGCGAGCTCGCCGTCCCTGGTCAGGTGGTAGCCGGTCTTGGCCTCCAGGGTCGTGCAGCCGGACAGCACCCAGTGCCGCAGCCGCTCGCGCACCGCGTTGCACAGGGTCCAGGGGTCGGTCCCCCGCGTGATGGTGACCGTGGTCGAGACCCCGCCGCCCGCCGCGAAGATGTCGCCCCTGGAGGCGCCCTTGGCCCACATGTTGACCTCGGCGTAGCGGTCGCCCGCGTAGACCGGATGGCAGTGGGCGTCGACCAGGCCCGGGGTGATGAGGCCGCCGCCGATGTTGACGACCTCGTCGACGTCGGTGAGGTCGTCCACGACGCCGGGGATGCGTTGGGGAAGCTCGGCCGCGGGGCCCACCCAGGCCACGCGGTCGCCCTGGATCAGGAGCGCCGCCTTCGTCAGCAGTTCGTTCCCGGTCCACAGCCGACCGATGTTGGTGAGCAGTACGACCGTCATGGAATCAGTCCCGACCTCGCCGGCTCAGATCCGCGTGCGCGGATGCGGGACCCGGGCGCGGTGCGCGCGGGGGCACGGGGCCGGAGCCGAGGGCTCTCCGCCAGGGATCACGGGAGGGAGACGGGAGGGCATGGCTTCCTCGATTGTCTGCGGCGGTCCGACTGGCGCCGGCCCTGCGACCGCCGGGGCCGTCGCGATGCCGCCGCAGTGGATGGGGGAGGCTGTCGGGGGACAGCGGCCACTCTCGGCCAGTGCTCCAAAACCGTAGTCCATTCCCGGACTCCGTGTACACCTCTGCCACGCGACGAATGCGAGCGAACCGGAACGACACTCACAGCCACCAAAAGTGATGAACGCCACCCGGGCATCGGTGACCTGCCCTTTCGCCACCCGATCCGTGCCGGACACGCGCGTCGGCGAACGTGAGCCCCGCCCGCGCACACAGAACGGGCCGGGACACCCGGTGGGCGTCCCGGCCCGTGGACCGACCGGAGCGGACCTGCTCAGGCGGTGCTGAGCACGTACTCCTCCAGCCGTGAGGCCAGCAGTGCGGGCACGAACGCGTGGATCGCGGTGCCGTCGCCGGTGTGCTCCTCGCTGAGGATGCGGCCCTCCTCGTGCACCTTGGCCACGAGGTCGCCCCGCGAGTACGGGACCACGGCGTGCACCTCGTGCGCGAGCTCGGGCAGCGCCCCGGAGAGCGCCTCCACCAGTTCCGCCACGCCCTCGCCGGTGCGGGCGGAGACCTCGACGATGTCGGGGTAGCGCGTCCGCAGAGTCTTGAGCAGGTCGGGGTCGGCGGCGTCGACCTTGTTGACCACGAGGAGTTCGGGCACGTCCGTGGCCTCGATGTCGGCGAACACCTCGTGGACCGCCCGGAGCTGGCTCTCGGGGTCGGGGTGCGACCCGTCGACCACGTGCAGGATCAGGTCCGAGTCCGCGACCTCCTCCAGCGTGGAGCGGAACGCCTCCACCAGCTGGTGCGGCAGGTGCCGGACGAATCCGACCGTGTCGCTGAGCGTGAACGCCCGGCCGTCCGGCGTACGCGCCTGGCGGACCGTGGGGTCGAGGGTGGCGAACAGGGCGTTCTCCACCAGTACCCCGGCTCCGGTGAGGCGGTTGAGCAGGCTGGACTTCCCGGCGTTGGTGTATCCGGCGATCGCCACCGAGGGCACGTCGCGCGTGCGGCGCACGTCGCGCTTGACGTCGCGCGCGGTCCGCATGTGCGCGAGCTGGCGCCGGAGCTTGGCCATCTTGTCGTTGATGCGCCGGCGGTCGGTCTCGATCTTGGTCTCACCGGGACCGCGCAGGCCCACACCGCCGCCCGCTCCACCGCCGCCGGAACCGCCGGCCTGCCGGGAGAGCGAGTCACCCCAGCCGCGCAGTCGCGGCAGGAGGTAGCTGAGCTGGGCCAGTTCGACCTGGGCCTTGCCCTCGCTGCTGCGCGCGTGCTGGGCGAAGATGTCCAGGATCAGCGCGGTCCGGTCGACCACCTTGACCTTGACGACGTCCTCCAGCTGGCGCAGCTGGCCAGGGGTGAGTTCACCGTCGCAGATGACGGTGTCGGCGCCGGTGGCCATGACGATCTCACTGAGTTCGGCGGCCTTGCCCTTGCCGACGTAGGTGGCGGGGTCGGGCTTGGACCGGCGCTGCGTCAGACCCTCCAGGACGAGGGCGCCCGCGGTCTCGGCCAGGGCGGCGAGCTCGGTCAGCGAGTTGTCGGCGTCGGCCTGCGTGCCGTTGGTCCACACTCCGATCAGGACGACGCGTTCCAGGCGCAGCTTCCGGTACTCGACCTCGGTGACGTCGGTGAGCTCGGTGGACAGTCCCTGGACGCGCCGGAGCGCGTGGCGCTCGGCGAGTTCCATCTCGCCCCGGTCGGGTGAGGTGGTCGGGTCGTCACCGCCGTGGTCCGCGGCCGGGGCCCCGGTGGTGTCGATCCCGTCGGTGGCGGTGATCGCCTCACGGAACCCGTCCTCGCCGACGGCCTCGCGGCCGGGCTGGGCGGTTCCGTGGTTGTCAGCTGTATTCATATCCCTCCAGGTGGGTCAACGCGTCCAGGGCTCCGGATCTTCCCGGTGCGACGATGGGTACGAGGTCGATCGTCGCACCTCGCGGTCACCGTGGCACCTCGATTATCGCAGGAGGGGTGACGCGAGCCACGGTGCCGTGCGGGACCAGAACCGCACAGAACACGGGGGTTCGTTCAAAAACCTCGGAAGTTTCCAGGAGAAGTTTGCGCAAGCTTCGCAGAACAGGAAACTAACTGGTCATGTGACCCGCGAGTGACGTTGACCGCTCGACATCAAGATAGTAGCTTCGTTTCCACATACCAGAATCAACTTTCGTATTGCGGAAGGTCTTCCATGGGCGCCACACACGGGGTCGAGATCACCGGCCCTCTCCACGACCGCTTCGACGAGATCCTGACCGAGGAGGCCCTCGACCTCGTCGCCGAGCTCCACCGCACCTTCGAGGCGCGCCGCCAGGAACTGCTCGCCGCGCGCCGGACCCGCCAGGACCAGGTCTCGGCCGGGACCGACCTCGACTTTCTCCCCGAGACCCGGCACATCCGCGAGGACGACGGCTGGAAGGTCGCCGACCCCGCCCCGGGCATCACCGACCGCCGCGTCGAGATCACCGGTCCCACGGACCGCAAGATGACCATCAACGCGCTCAACTCCGGCGCGAAGGTGTGGCTGGCCGACTTCGAGGACGCCAACACCCCGCTGTGGGAGAACATGATCGGCGGGCAGCTCAACCTGCGCGACGCGCTGGACCGCGCCATCGACTTCACCTCGCCCCAGGGCAAGACCTACGCCCTCAAGGACGACTCCGAGCTCGCCACCATCGTCGTGCGCCCGCGCGGCTGGCACCTGGACGAGAAGCACGTCCTGGTCGACGGGCAGCGCACCAGCGGCGGCATCGTCGACTTCGCGCTCTACTTCTTCCACTGCGCCCAGCGCCAGCTCGACAAGGGCAAGGGGCCGTACTTCTACCTGCCCAAGATGGAGAGCCACCTCGAAGCCCGGCTGTGGAACGACATCTTCGTCCTGGCGCAGGAGCGCCTGGGCATCCCCCGCGGCACCATCCGCGCCACCTGCCTGATCGAGACCATCCCGGCCGCGTTCGAGATGGAGGAGATCCTCTACGAGCTGCGTGAGCACTCCGCGGGCCTCAACGCGGGCCGCTGGGACTACCTCTTCAGCATCATCAAGACCCACCGCACCCGCGGGCGCCGCTTCCTGCTGCCAGAGCGCAACGCCGTCACCATGACCGCGCCGTTCATGCGCGCCTACACCGAGCTGCTGGTCAAGACCTGCCACAAGCGCGGCGCGCACGCCATCGGCGGCATGGCCGCGTTCATCCCCTCCCGGAAGGACGCCGAGGTCAACAAGACGGCCTTCGCCAAGGTCCGCGACGACAAGTCCCGCGAGTCGGGCGACGGCTTCGACGGCTCCTGGGTCGCCCACCCCGACCTGGTCCCGGTCGCCAAGGAGATCTTCGACGGCGTCCTGGGCGAGCGCCCGAACCAGATCGACAAGAAGCGCCCGGAGGTCGAGGTCTCCGCCGCCGACCTGCTCGCCGTCGACAAGACCGAGGGCGGCGTCACCCTCGCCGGCCTGCGCGGCAACATCAACGTCGCCCTGCAGTACCTGGCGACGTGGATGGGCGGCAACGGCGCGGTGGCCATCCACAACCTCATGGAGGACGCCGCCACCGCCGAGATCTCGCGCTCCCAGATCTGGCAGTGGCTGCACAACGACGTCACGCTCGACGGCGGCGAGAAGGTCACGGCCGAGCTGATCAAGCAGATCATCGACGAGGAGCTGGCCGCCATCCGCGGCGCCCTCGGCGACGCCTTCGACGAGGGCCTGTACCAGCAGGCCAGCGAGCTCTTCACCGAGGTCGCCCTCGCCGACGACTACGTCGACTTCCTCACCCTGCCGGCCTACGAGCGCATGCCGTAGCACCGGCTTCGCGCGCGTTCCACCGCCGCGCGACACCCGTGCGGCGCCCCTTGCCCCGGCAGGGGGCGCCGTCGTACGGTCCTTCCGAGGAACCTCCGGAGAGCGGAAAGCGCTTCTTGCGCTCTGGAATCTCGGAAGGGAAGGCCCCCATGTCCGAGTCGGCACGCGTCGCGGCCCCGGCCCTGGACGCGCTCGTCCCCCGGCTGCGCGAGATCTGCGGCCCCGACGGCGTGCTCACCGACACCTCCCAGCGCCGCGTCTACGAGAGCGACGGCCTCACCCACCACCGCTCCCTTCCCGGCGTCGTCGTCCTGCCCACGACCGGCGAGCAGGTCGCCGCCGTCCTGCGCCTGTGCTCCGACCACGGCGTCCCCTTCGTGCCCCGCGGCGCGGGCACCGGGCTCTCGGCGGGAGCGCTTCCGCACACCGAGGGCGTCCTGGTGGTCACCTCGCGGATGCGCCGGATCATCGAGATCGACCTGGACAACGAGTGCGCCGTGGTCGAACCCGGGGTCGCCAACCTCGACATCACCCGGGCCGCCGCGCCGCACGGCTACTACTACGCGCCCGACCCCTCCAGCCAGCAGGTGTGCTCCGTGGGCGGCAACGTCGCGGAGAACTCCGGCGGCGCCCACTGCCTGAAGTACGGGTTCACCGTCAACCACGTGCGCGGGCTGGACGTGGTCACGCCCTCCGGCGACCTCGTCCGCCTGGGCGGCAAGTCCCCCGACGCCCACGGCTACGACCTCATCGGCGCGTTCGTCGGCTCCGAGGGCACCCTGGGGATCGCCACCCGGATCACCGTCGGGCTGACCCGGTCCCCGCAGAAGACGGTCACGCTGCTCTCCGCCTTCCACTCGATGGACGCCGGGGGCCGCGCCGTCAGCGACATCATCGCCGCCGGGGTCCTGCCCTCGGCCGTGGAGATGATGGACGCCCTGGCCATCGAGGCCGCCGAGGAGGCCGTGGCCTGCGACTACCCCGAGGGCGCCGCCGCCGTGCTCATCGTGGAGCTGGACGGCCCCGCCGCGGAGGTCGACGCCCAGCTGGCCGAGGTGGAGCGCCTGTGCCACGGCGCCGGGTCGTTCGAGACGCGCACGGCCGTGGACGACCGGGAGCGCGCCCTGATCTGGAAGGGGCGCAAGTCCGCGTTCGCCGCGGTCGGCCGGATCAGCCCCGCCTACATCGTCCAGGACGGCGTCGTCCCGCGCACCGCCCTGCCCGACGTCCTGCGGGCCATCGCCGCCCTGTCCGCCTCCAGCGGCATCAGCGTCGCCAACGTCTTCCACGCCGGCGACGGCAACCTGCACCCGCTCGTGCTCTTCGACGACGGCGAGCCGGGTGCGGAAGCGCGCGCCGAGGTGGTCTCGGGCGCGATCCTCGACCTGTGCATCCAGCACGGCGGCTCCATCACCGGGGAGCACGGCGTGGGCGTGGACAAGGTGTGCACGATGCCGCGCATGTACGGGCCCGACGACCTGGAGACCTTCGACCTGCTGCGCCGGGCCTTCGACCCGGCGGGGATCGCCAACCCCGACAAGCTCCTGCCCACCCCGCGCCTGTGCGGCGAACAGTCGGGCGTGCGCAGGGGCGAGCACCCGCTGGTGGAGTCGGGGCGGGCGGAACTCTTCTGAGGCCCGGGCCGGGCCGCCGACACGAGTAGGGAGACCGCGTGGCACTCGCTGAGGACCTGGTCGTCGAGGGCTGCGACCTTCGGGCGGGCACCGCCGAGGACGCGTTGGACGCGGCCGGGCCAGGGGAGGGCGCAGGGCCCGCGCTGGTCCCCGCCCAGGTCGCGCGGCCCGCCGACACCGCGGCACTCGCCCGGGTGATGGCGGCCGCCGCCCGCCACGGCCTGACGGTGGTTCCGCGCGGCCACGGCACCGCCGCCGACTGGGGCGCCCCGCCGCGCACGGTGGACCTGCTCGTGGACACCACCGGCCTGTCGTGGATCGACCACAACGCCGGCGACCTGGTCGTGGAGGTCGGCGCGGGCACCCCGATGCGCGAGCTGACGGCGGTGCTCGCCGCCGCCGGGCAGCGCCTGTCCCACGATCCCGTGCGCGCGGACGCCACGGTGGGCGGCCTGCTCGCGACGGGGATGAGCGGCCCGCGCCGTCTGCTCACCGGGGCGCTGCGCGACCTGGTGATCGGCATGACGGTCGTGCGCGCCGACGGCGTGGTGGCCCGCAGCGGCGGCCGGGTGGTCAAGAACGTGGCGGGGTACGACCTCGCCAAGCTGCACACCGGAGCGCTGGGCACGCTCGGGGTCATCGCGGCGGTGGCCTTCCGGCTGCATCCCCTGCCGCCCGCCGTGCGTCTGGTCGGCGCGTCCGTGGCCGACGCGGCCGAGGCGGCGTCGGCGCTGGCGGGACTGCGGGCGGGCACGGCGGTGCCCTCGGCCGTGGAGATCGACCGGCCCGCCGCGGGGCCCCTGCGGCTCTCGGTGGTCCTGGAGGGCACCGAGGGCGGTATGGACAGCCGTGTCGCCCAGGTCCGCCGCGCGCTGTCCGGCGCCGGTGGAGGGGCGGACGGTGGGCGGACGGACGGCGGACGGCAGGACGGTGAACGGCCGGACAGTGGAGGGCTGGACGGCGGCGGGCGCGCCGGAGGCCCCGGCACGTCCGGAACGGCGCGAACGACCGGTGCCCCCGACGGAGTCACCGTGACCGACACACTGCCCGACGACTGGGGCGTGCTGCCCGAGCGCGGCACCCTCGCACTGGTCACCGTGCCGCCCGCCGAGGCACCGGTCGCCGCCACGGAGCTGGGCGCACTGGCGGAGCGGGACTTCGGCGTCGCCGTGCGCGTCACCGGCTCCGCGCCCAGGGGCGCGCTCTTCGCCGCCTTCCCGCCGGGCGCTCCCCCCGACGCGGTGGCGGCCGTCGCGGCCCAGGGGCGCTCCCGGCCGGGCTGGTCGGTGAGGGTGCTGCGCGCCGAGCCCGCCGTGCACGAGGCCGGCGTGGACCTGTGGGGCGAGGTTCCCGGACTGCCCCTGATGCGTGCGATCAAGGACTCCTTCGACCCCGGCCACCGCCTCTCCCCCGGGCGGTTCGCGGGCGGAATCTGACGGCGACCAAGCAGGCGACCAAGCGAGGAGACCCCCCGTGAACGACCATCCGGCCTCTGGAGCGGACGAGGGCCGGCGCCCCTTCGGCGCGCTGCTCGACGACTGCGTCCACTGCGGGTTCTGCCTGCCCACGTGCCCCACGCACGTCCTGTGGGGCCAGGAGATGGACTCACCGCGCGGGCGCATCCACCTCATGACGCAGATGCACACCGACGACGTCCTGACCGAGACGGCGGTCGGACACTTCGACAACTGCCTGGGCTGTCTGGCGTGCGTGTCGTCGTGTCCGTCGGGGGTGGCCTACGACGCGCTCATCGAGCACACCCGCCACACGGTCGAGGAGGAGCACGAGCGGCCCCGCGGCGAGCGGCTGCTGCGCGGCGCGATCTTCGCCCTGTTCCCGTACCGGCGCAGGCTCCGGCTCCTGCGCGGGCCGCTGCGCGCCTACCAGGCCAGCGGGGCGTCGTCGCTGGTCCGGCGGTCCGGACTGCTGGACCGGCTCGCCCCGACGCTGGCCACGATGGAGCGCGTCGCGCCGCCCCTGTCGGCCGCCCCGCCGCCGCTGCCCGAGCGCGTGGCCGCGGTCGGCCGCCCGCGTGCCCGCGTGGGCATGCTGGTCGGCTGTGTCCAGGGCGCCTTCTTCCCCGAGGTCAACACGGCGACCGCCCGCGTGCTGGCGATGGAGGGCTGCGATGTCGTGATCCCGCGCGACCAGGGGTGCTGCGGTGCCCTGTCGGGCCACACCGGTCGTCTGGCGGAGTCGGCGGAGTTCGCCCGGCGGCTCGTGGAGGCGTTCGAGCGCCAGGGCGTGGACCGCGTCGTCGTCAACTCGGCGGGGTGCGGCTCCAGCATGAAGCACGTCGACCGGACGCTGGACGAGGCCGGTGCCGACGCGGCGTGGGTGCGGCGCGGCCGGGCGTTCTCCGCCAAGGTCGTGGACCTCACCGAGTTCCTGGTGGAGCTTGGTCCGCGCGCCGAACGGCACCCGCTCCCGCTGCACGTGGCCTACCACGACGCCTGCCACCTCTCCCACGGCCAGGGCGTCACGAGCGCTCCGCGCGAACTGCTCGCCGCGATCCCCGGGCTGAGGGTGTCCGACCTGCCGGACAAGGAGATCTGCTGCGGGTCGGCGGGTGTGTACAACCTGCTCAAGCCGGAGCCCGCACGGGAGCTGGGCGACCGCAAGGCGCAGGGCGTGGCGGCGACCGGGGCCCCGGTCCTGGTGTCCGGCAATCCGGGGTGCACGCTGCAGATCGCCGCGGCCATGGAACGCGCGGGCGCCTCCGTGGCGGTGACGCACACCGCACGGCTGTTGGACGCCTCACTGCGCGGGCTGAGTGTGGAGCAACTGCTCGGAAAGGGTGCGGTGGCGGGGCCGAAATCGGCCACGGCCCGCGATTAGATCCGATCCGATAAAGCGGGAACCGCGCGGACCCCTGAGCTGCGAACACCATAAAATATGCCCCGCGACCTGCGGGAACACGAGTACGCACTGGTCAGGGCACAACCATTCCCCTCTCGCCGGGGAAAGACGTTTTTCCCCGAAGAACGCCATTGATCGACGGCTCCCCTCTGGGTAGGTTCTCCCCTCGGGGCCTCCGAAGAAAGGACCCAGCCAGCGGCGGCCCCGGAGAGGGATAAATGAATACATGGAAGAAGGCCGTCGCGACCGTGCTCATCGGGGCGGGGATCGGCGTCGGCGCGGTCGGCGTCGCCGCCGCGCGCGAGGTCACCCATGTCGGCGGTGGGATCTGGTACCACGGGCTCACCCCCTCGTACGTGTACTCCGACTACTTCCACTCCACCCGCTGCCACGGTTCGACCGCAGTGGGCACCTACACCGTCCGCAGCGCCACCCACGGCCCCGGCTACACCTCCACGGCCTCGGCTCCCCGTGCCGGCTGGGGCAACGAGTCCTACTGGCGGGTGTGCTGACCTACGCCCGCACCGACGACCCGCCGACCACCGTGGTCGGCGGGTCCCACGAACCACCAGCCGTCCCAGGGACCCCATGCCTCGCCGGATCATCGTCTTCGCCCACGCGGCGCTCCTCTTCCTCGCCTCGCTCATCGCCTTCCTGTTCTGCGCCGGGGTGGAGACGACGCTGCAGCTTCCCGCCGAACGCTCGGCCAGCGTGTGGATCGTGGACAACGACGGCACCCACGACATCGACGCGGTCGCGGCCACCGTGCGCCGGTTCTCCGAGGACCACGACGCCGCCGTGGGGTTCGTCGCCCGCGACGCGTCGGACCTGGCCATGCAAACCCACGTGTACCTGGCCGCCCCCGATCCCGACTCGCGCGAGGCCCGCTGGCTCACCGACGGCTACCCGAGCTTCAACCCCGGTTACACCGTTGACGTCCACCCGCTGGAGGAGTTCGCCGACATCGGGCCCAACGGGTACTACTTCGTCTTCGGCGCTCCGGAGTCCGCCGCGGCCGCCCTGGAGGAGGCGCTCGGCGTCCACGGCCTGAGCACCGCTCCCGGCTCGACCGCCACCGAGCTGTGGCACTTCTTCGCGGGCGGCCACATGCTCAACCTCGCCGTGATCGCGCTCCTGGTCGTCGCCTCGGCGACCGCGGCCGGGGTCCTGCTCGCCTCGCGCGACTACGCGGTCCTCCGGCTGAACGGCCACTCCTACGGCAGGATCCTCCTGGCCGACCTGGCGGGGATCGGCCGGTTGTGGGCGCTCCTGCTCCCCGCCGCGACCGTCGCCGTCCTGGCCCTGCTCGGCCTCTACAACGGGTGGGACCAGCTGTGGTTCTTCACCCGGATCGCTCTGACCTGCGCGGCACTGCTCGCCGCCGCGGCCGTGGCCGTGCACGCGCTCACGCTGTCCCTCGTCCACGCCACCGCGATCCTGCCCGCCCTGCGCGGTCGCGTCCCCGTGCGCGGCACGCTCGCGGCGCTCTACCTGGTCCGGGTCCCCGTCCTCGTGCTGGCACTGACGCTCATCGGCACGGTCGTGTCCACCGCCCAGACCGTCCGCGACCAGGCCGTCGCACTGGAGCTGTTCACCGAGCACGGCGACACCTCCCACCTGTCGCTCAGCCCCCACTACGGCTGGGTCGACGAGGACGACTTCGCCGCCCTGGACGCGACCGTGGGCCCGTGGCTGCGCGAAACCGACCGTCGGGGCGAGATGGTGCTGGCCATCCGGCTCTCCCCCGAGGAGTGGAGCCGCCCCACCGCGGACGCCCCCGACGGCGAAGCGCTCGTGGTGAACGACACCTACCTCGCCGAGCAGCGGGTCACCGCCCCGGACGGAAGCCGCTACGGTCCCGACGACGGTGTGCGCGTCCTGCTGCCCGAGTCGCGGGCCGCCGACGAGGACGCGGTCACCGAGCACGTGCGGGGATGGCTGGACATGGTCTCGGGGGACGCCGACCCTCCGCCCGTGAGCGTGCTGCCCTCCGCCGACGGCCAGACCCTGTTCACCTACGGCTCGCGGTCGACGGGGCCCTCCCCGTTCCTGCCGCAGGTCACGGACCCGGTCGTCGTCGCCCTCCCCAACGGCGGCGTCCTGTCCGACACGAGCTACGCCAACCACCTGACCTCACGGGCCACCGTCTTCCCCGACCCCTCCGTCCCCATGGCCTTCCGCGCCGAGAACCCCGACGCGGCCCGGTACATCATCGCGGTGGAGACGCTGACCACCACCGCACGGCACGACCTCGACGTCCACCGCACGATCCTGCGCAGCGAGCTGTTCAACCTCGTGGGCGTCGGCGCGGTGCTGATGGTGACCGCCATCGGCGCGTGCCTGGTCTACGTGCGCACCCGGGCCCAGCACATCTTCGTCCGCCACATCAGCGGGTGGACGTTCGCCGCCACCCACCGCAGGCTGCTCCTGGCCGAGGCGGGCATCGCGGCGGCGTTCGCGGGGTGGGCCACGGTCGACACGTTCGCCGCGCTCGCCGCACAGAACGACCCGACCGGGTATACGCCGCCCGGCCAGGCGCTCGCGACCGGAGCCGAACCGTTCTACGCGCTGGGGATCGCGCTGGCCTCGCTCGCGATCACCGTGGCGGCGCTCGCCCACTTCCACCGCCGTATCGTCCGTGAGGGCGCCTCCCAGGCCTGACCGATCCGAGGAAGACCATGATCACCGTGCAGAACCTGTCCAAGTCCTTCGGACCGCGCACCCTGTGGGAGGGGCTGGACCTGACCGTCGAGGCGGGCCGCATGCTCGCGCTGGTGGGCGCCAGCGGCTCGGGCAAGACGACGCTGCTCAACTGCCTGGGGCTGCTGGAGCGGCCCAGCGGAGGGCGGATCGTGTTCGAGGGCACCGACGTCACCCGTCTGGGCCGCGGCGGGCAGCGCAGGTTCCGCCGGGACAAGCTGGGCTACCTGTTCCAGAACTACGCGCTGATCGAGACCGCCACCGTACGGGCCAACCTCGCGGTGGCCCGTCGGCGCGGCTCGCCCGGCGACGAGGAGGCCCTGGAGCGGGTGGGACTCGCCGACCGGGCGCAGGAGAAGGTGCACCGGTTGTCGGGTGGGGAACAGCAGCGCGTGGCCCTGGCGCGCCTCCTGGTCAAGCGGCCGTCGCTGGTCCTGGCCGACGAGCCGACCGGCGCGCTGGACTCCGGCAACGGCGCGATGGTGGTGGACGTGCTGCGGGAGTTGAGCCGGCAGGGCCGCGCGGTGGTCATCGCCACGCACAACGCGCGCGTGCGCGACGCCTGCGACTCCGCGTTCGACGTGAGTGTCCAGAGGACGCTGGAGCCGTCCTGAGGCTGCCGTGCCGCGCCGGATCACCGCGTGGCGGTGATCGCGTGCCCGCATCGCGAACAGGTCGCGGTGGCCGTCCTGGCGTGGCGCACCGGTGGCTGGTCGGGCACGTAGTCGTGTCCTTCGGGACTGGGGCACGGGACCGCGCCGTCCATGGGTGTGCTCCGGTGGGTCAGGAGTGCAGGGCGTGGCGCAGGAGGGCTTGCACGGCGCGCACGGCATCGTCGGGCTGCCCCGGTTCGAGTGGCGCGATCAGCGCGACGCCGACCAGATCGGCCGCGGTACGGGCGGCGGTGTCGCGCGTACCGGGTGCGCGGACCGGCATCGGTCCGTCCGGAGAGGGGAGGTGGTCTCCGCTCACGCTCCCGCCTCCAGGTGTTCGAGCGGGGACTGCCAGACCAGCGCGCGCGGGTGCGGGTCGGAGCCGGGGTCGCGGGCGACCCGGGTGTGCGGGCCCCTGGTCGCGCCGTAGACGGCCTGGTTCTGGAGATCGGCGCCCAGGTAGCCGACCCGGCACCCGTGCTCGGCCGCCCACCGGTACAGGGACCGGACGTCGGACAGTTCCCCGATGTCGCAGACGCAGGTCATCGCGGCCCCTCCAGTCGCCGGAGCCCGTCCAGGACGGCGGCCATCAGCTCGACCGGAGCGGGGACGTAGGCCCGGACCCGTGTCGACCGCCGCCGACGGCGGCGCCGGACTCCGGAAGCCGTCCGGGGAACCCGGGGGCGCCCGAAACAGGAATCTGCGCACTGCATTCGCCTCACCTCTGTTCTCTGGTTCGGTCCGGATATGCAACACCAGGAGCCACCCCATTCACATGAGAAAGAATGAGGCGCGATATACGTCCGCACGAAATCCCGGAGTTCCGGACCGGTCACACAGCGAAGTCTTCCAAGGGTGGGCGCCCGAGGTCTATAGTCATCGCACAGGCCGGTCCTTCTCGTATCTCCGGCGATAGAACAAGATATTCTGGCGATAATGGCGGTAGAAAATGGTTCGGGTCGAACCCGCCCGGGAGCGTTTCGGCATCCTGGTCAAGAAGTACCGTGTTCAGGCGGGCATGACGCAGCAGGAACTCGCGAAGGCGGCGGTCATTGCGCAGAGCACGGTCAGCGATGTGGAGCGCGGCATCAAAGGGACGCGCCGTGACCATGTGGCACGTATCGACACGGCGCTTACCGCTCACGACGTCCTGGTGAACGCGTGGGACGCCGCCTTCTCGCCGACCGGCATGATCAGCTACTTCCGTGAGGCGGCCGAGGCCGAGCAGACCGCCGTCGAGATCCGGCAGTTCGCCCTGGGTCTCGTGCCGGGTCTGGTCCAGGTCGAGGGCTACGCCCGGGCGATCAGCGTGAACGCCTCACCCCACGCCCCGCCCGACACGATCGACCAGATGGTGAGGACGCGCATGCACCGGCGGGAGATCCTGGACCGCCCCCACCCCCCGATGGTGACGGTGTTGCTGGACGAGAGCGTCCTGCTCCGCAGGTTCCAGAACCCGGACGTGATGAACGCCCAGATCAGTCACCTCATCGACCTCTCGCACCGGCCACGGATCACGATGCAGGTGGTGCCGATGCGCACTGAGGGGCACGCCGGATTGAGTGGGGCCTTTAAGCTGATCTCCACCCCCGACAACAACGACTTCGTCTACGTCGAGGGGCACAAGGCCGGTATGTCCCTCAAGCAGCCCGAGATCGTGTCGAGCTACAACCGGGTCTTCGCAGAACTGCGAGGTGCTGCGCTTCCGGTTCCCGCGTCACGGTCCCGGATGGAAGAGATTCGAGGCAGCAACCAATGATGAGTGAAGGCTGGCGCAAGTCCAGCTACAGCAACGGCGAGGGCGGCGACTGCGTCGAGACCAGGCTCGCCCGCGAGGCCTCCCGGGTCGCGATGCGCGATACCCGCCACCGCGAACTCGGACAGCTCGACGTCCCCGCGGGCGAGTGGGCCGCGTTCCTGGGGACGATCCACGACGGGTAGCGCCCCCGGAGCGGAACCGGACCCCGCCCGGTGCGGGGCGGGGTCCGGTTCCAGGACTCCAGGCGGCTCAGACCAGGACCGTCTCGCCCTCGGCGACGATGACCGCCGGGCCGCTCAGGCGGGCTCCGTCGGCGTCCAGGTACACCGTGCACTCCCCGCCGAGCACGCGCACCCGCCACGTCGCGCCCTCGCCCTCCGGGGTCGCGGCCGACGCCGCGGCGACGATGCCGGTGCCGCACGAGCGGGTCTCCCCCGAGCCGCGCTCGTAGACGCGCATCTCCAGCACGCCCGGCGCCACCTGGGCGTAGACCTCGACGTTGGCGCCCTGGGGGAAGGCCTCGGTGTCCAGTTCCGGCAGTTGGGACAGGTCGACGTCGGCGACCGGTCCGTCGACCTCGCAGGCCAGGTGCGGGTTGCCGACGGAGATCTGCGCGCCGTGGACGACCTGGCGGGCGAGCTTGGCCGAGGAGGTGCCCTGCATCTCCACCCGGCCCATGTCCACGGTGATGTTCCCGCCGGGCTCGACCGACACGCCCTTGGCGCCGTCGCGGGTGCCGACCTCGAACCGGTCTCCGGTGACCAGCCCCGCGTGGAGCAGGTAGCGGGCGAAGACCCGCACGCCGTTCCCGCACATCTCGGCCACCGAGCCGTCGGCATTGCGGTAGTCCATGAACCACTCGGTCCGCTCGGCGGTACGCGCCGCCGGGGCCAGGGCCTCGCCGAGGGCGCGTGTGCGCACGACCCGCAGGATGCCGTCGCCGCCGATGCCCGCCCGGCGGTCGCACAGCAGGCGGACGGTCGCCTCCGTGAGGTCGGTCTCCCCGTCGGGATCGGGGAGGATCACGAAGTCGTTCTCTGTTCCGTGGCCCTTGGCGAATCGCATGCCGACCATCCTAGGGCGTGCGCGGCGGACACTCATCCTGCTGCGCGACGTCCACGGAACGCGCCCGCGGTGTGCGCCGCGGACGGGGTCCACGGCGCACACCAGCGCGTCAGCGGGCCGGGGCGCCGCGCTTCCACCACGGGCGGGCCGCCCAGCCGCCCATCGCCAGCCCGGCGGCGATCACCCCCGCCGTCATGATCCACTCGTTGGACCCCTCCGGCCCGTACACGCGATGGTCGGCTCCCACGTCGATGGCAGCGGTCGACGCGTCCACGGGGCAGGTCTCCCTGTCGCGTCCGTACAGGTAGACGTCCGCGCGCTCGGGGCCCCCGGAGTCCGGGACGTAGGAGCCGTAGCACGTGCACGACTCGTGTCCCGGGTGCTGGACGCACTCCACGTGCGAACCGCTGAACACCCCGGGAGCCCCCTCGGCGCGGGCGGCCCGCAGGCTGCGGTCCACGTTGGAGGCCCCCGCGTAGACCACGAGTGCGGCGATGAGCAGCAGCACCACCGAGAACGCCGAGCCCCGCCGACGGGCGGGAGCGGTCACGGGCGCGTCTCCTGCGCGCAGTCGCACCGCATCTCGTCCCTTTCCCTCTCGTTCGGGCGCGCGTGCACGTACATGGCCACGACCATCGGTACGAACACGACCGTGTTGTAGAGCAGGTGCAGCTCCACCCGGGGGATCAGCAGCTGGATCAGGCTCGTCGGCGCGTCCATGCCGGCGATGTTGACACCGCTGAGCGCCTGGGTGAGCAGGAGCAGGTGCTCGAAGTGGTGCCAGACCTGGACGAGCAGAGCCGCGATCCACCAGCCCTTCGACCTGCCGGTGAAGCCGGGCAGCAGCAGGAGCAGTCCGACCAGCATGATGAACGCGTAGCCGTAGTGCAGCCACTCGGAGGTGACCAGCCAGGGGAAGGGCATCCCGAGGAGGCCGCGCGCCTGCGGCACCGGCCAGTCCATCACGTAGATCTGGACGGCCTGGACGATGTGCTCGGCCCAGTGGGCCAGGACGATCACCAGGAACAGGCGCAGGCACAGTTGGTGCCGCCCGGTGTTCAGCACGTCCATCGTCCGCCGGTAGCGGCCCACGGGGTGTTGCGGCGCGGTGGACGTCACGGGGCCACCTCACCGTTCTCGGCACGGGAGGGGGCGGCCGGAGCGGCGGGTGCGGGCTTGGCGGTCCACCGGGCGAACCAGGGCGAGGCCGCCAGGACCGCTCCCCTCAGCAGGCAGGTCAGGACGAGCGCGAAGAAGAGCCCGAAGACCACGTGCAGGCTCACCAGGATTCCGTAGACCAGCGCGGTGGTCAGCCCGAAGACGACCTGGTTGCGCCGCCGGGAGGGCGTCGTGCCCGGGTCCGTGATCATGTAGTTGGTGAAGAGGATGAAGGCCACGCCGGTCAGGGGGGCCAGGGCGGCGACGAGCATGTGGTCCAGCAGCAGCCAGCGCAGGACGGCCTGCAGGACGAACCCGCCGACCCATCCCAGGATCAGCGGCCACCGCTGCGTCAGGTTGACGTTGAGCATGGTGCCGGCCATGAGGATCCCCAGCGGGATCAGCCAGTCCACGGTGCCGAAGGTGTCGTTGGTGAAGTGGTAGGGCGGGGCGATGCCCACCCACGGGAACAGCAGCAGCGTCACCGCGATACCGAGGTTGGACGGGTTGAGGAAGTGCCGCTTGCGGCCGGCGACCGGGATCCGGAACAGGTACTTGCTGCTCACCGCGATGGACACCGCGAACAGGTACGGCCAGAGCGAGGTGTTGCCCCACAGCAGCATCGCGCACGCCAGGCCCGCGATGTGTGTGGGCAGCAGGTAGTCGACCAGCGCTCCGGGCCCGCCCGCGTACCCGGGCCTGCGGCCCTGAGCGCGGGCGTCCATGGTCTCCAGGGCCATGTCCAGGACGTAGCCGAACAGGACCGCGGCGATGGGCGTGATCGGCGACTGCTCGAAGCCCAGGAGCAGGTGCCCCACGATGGTGAACACGGTGATGGACGTGGCGAACATGCGCAGGGCCTTCAGGCGCCTGTCGACAGGGGGTTTGGCGACCGGTACGGGCGCCTCGGGCGCCTGGGGGGCTCCGGTCTCGGTGTCGGCGGTTCTCTCGCCGCCAGGTCTGGTCACAGTCATCGGACAACCGCCGTTCCGTCGTCGTCGAGGAGGATCGTGTGGGTCCCCGGTTCCACCACCAGGTCCGCGCTGTGGGTACGGCCGCGGCCGTCCCTCCAGGTGAAGGTGAGGGGCAGGTCTCCCTCGGGAGCCGCCAGGTGGACGATGGAGTCCGAGCTCCCCACGTGCCCGTTGGCCGGGAAGAGCTGGCGGACCTGCGGGGGGTGGGCCGGGTCGTCGACCACCGCGGTGGCGCCGATGGCGGGTGTGGTGGCGTCCCCGACCGCGCCCGGGCGCACCAGGCGCAGGACGACGCCGGGGGCGGCGTCCGGAGCCGCGTTGAGCAGCAGGCGGGAGTCCTCCCACTGGTTGGCGACCACCGCGTCCAGGAGGCCGTCACCGTTGACGTCACCGAAGGAGTAGGCCCGCGTGACGTCCTCCTCGGCGATGCCGACCGCCTCGGCGAGATCGGTGTAGCGTCCGTCCTCGCCCCGGACCCAGAACGGGTTGGTCTCGTGGCCCGACAGGTCGTCGCCCTCGGCGAAGGTGGGCCACACCCACGGGTACTTGAGCAGCTGGTCGTTGCCCATGGCGATCTCCTGCAGCTCCGGCCAGCGGGTGTGCTCCCCCTTGAGGAAGCCCGTCGCCTGGAACAGCTCCTCGGTGCCGTCGTTGTCGAAGTCGCCGGCCTTGACGTCCCACGACCATCCGCTGCGGGCCAGCCCCAGGCCCTCGCTGTCCTCGTCGAAGGGCACCCGGCCCTCCAGCAGGTCGGAGCCCTCGCCGTCGGGCACGAAGGCGAAGTTGCTCTCGTGCAGCGCGTGCGGGCTGGTGATGTTGCTGACCACCATCAGCGGCAGGTCGGAGCCGTCGACGTAGGTGAAGGCGACGCCCATTCCCTTGAACGAGCCGTTGCCCATGACCTGTGACTTGGGCGTGGTCATGTCCCGCTCCCCGTCCACGATCTCCAGTTCGACCTCACCCGGGGTCGAGGTGTTGACGAGGAGGTTGTCGTTGCCGAAGTCGTTGCCCAGGTAGATGTCGGGGACGCCGTTGCCCGTCAGGTCCTGGAACCCGATCGCCAGGGTCCAGGCGTTCATGGCCCGTTCGGGGAGCGCGGTGCTCGCGTCGCTGATCCGCGGCGGGGTGTCGGCCTCGCCCGTGGGCTCCGTGAGCAGGATCCGGTTGCGGCCCGCGTTGGTGGCCAGGCCCATGCTCTGCTGCATCTCCATGCGGGTCTCGTCGTCGGCCTCGGGGTCCAGGACGCGGGCTCCGTCGGGGAAGTAGTTGCCGACGAGGATGTCGAGGCCGCCGGAGCCGTCGATGTCGGCGACGTTGAGCGCCGTGGTGTTCCAGACCTGCATCGGTTCCACGAGTTCGTGGGCGGTGAAGTCCTCGGGAGCCGGAGCGGTGCCCGGCTCGCCGGAGTTCAGGAACATCACCGGTGAGCGGCCCCAGTAGTAGACGAGGACGTCGAGGTCGCCGTCCTCGTCCAGGTCGGCCGGGACGCAGCCCATGGGGGCCATCGTGTGGTCGTACGGCAGGCCCTCCGGTCGCAGGTGCGCCACCGGGTAGTCGGCCTCACCGCTGCCGGGCGCGTTGCGCAGGGTGACGCTGTCGTCGCGGGGGTCGACCAGGCACGCGTCCGCGGACTTGCCGGTCCCGCGCATGTCGGCCAGGGCCCCGCCGGCTCCGACCGAGGAGATCCAGCCGCGGAAGTGCTCGAGGGCGGGTGCCACGTCGCGTCCGTGGCGGGCGCCGTCGGGCTCGGAGTTGAGGGCGAGTGTCTCGAAGGCGAAGGGGGCGGCCCCTTCGGCCTGTTCCCGTTCACTAGCGGCGGGGCGGACGGTGAGGACGCCGAGTGCGCCCATGAGCGCCAGGGCCAGCGCTAGCGTCGCCACGCGGTACATCTGCCGCATTGGGACTCCTTGGAGGTCGGATCACCCATCGGGTTCGGAACGCTTTTCAGGCTCTCCGACCCGGTACGGCACCTCAATATCCATTCTTGCGGCACCTGGAAAGGCCGCGAAATAACACGCAATCGAGAGGATGTCCTCGGACCGGCGGACCGTTCACGATCAGTGGGAAACGCCCGTCGAAATCTCATGGGAGAACACATGACCACCGTGAACGGCACCACCATCCCGGGCCTGTCCGCAGAGGACTCGGCCCACGTGACCGCGCTCCCGGGCCGCATCGTCTCCGCGTGGGCCGGCCACGATCCCGAGGCGTTCTCCCGGGTGTTCACCGAGGACGGCACCATGGTCCTGCCCGGCGTGATGTGCCGCGGCCGAGAAGAGGTCCGGGCGTTCATGGCCCAGGCCTTCGCCGGTCCCTTCAAGGGCACCCGGGTCACCGGAACGCCCGTCAGCGCGCGGGCTCTGGGAGGGGACGCCGCGGTTCTGGTGACCCAGGGCGGCGTCCTGGCACCCGGTGAGGAGAAGGTCTCGGACGCGCGTGCGATCCGGGCCTCGTGGGTGGCCGTGCGGACCGACGAGGGCTGGCAGCTCGCCGCCTACCAGAACAGCCCCCGCGACGCCGCCTGAGCGCAGAGCTCGTCCAGGATCCGCGAGTACACGATCAGGAGGGTCCGACCAGGAACGCGAGCAGGGACAGGCTTCGTGACCGCTGTGGCGGCTGGCCGCGCGAGCCCGAAGGTCCTTCGTGCCTGCTCCCTCGCGATCCCCGCCGCCGCCGCGAAACGCGGCCCACTCGGCGCCGGCGCCGTCACCGGCCCGCGCCCCTACCTGGAATCCGCGCGCCGAAGACGCCGATACCGTCCGCCGCCGGGTCTGCTCCTCCCCTCGGTCAGGACCGCCAAGGCGGTCCGGGCTGAGGAGAGGAGCGGACCGGCCAGCGGCCGTGGGACACGGCCCCCGGGCGGATACCGGTCCAGGCGCGCGTGGCACACCGAGTCCCGCGGCCCGCTCCCGCTCCAGGACCGGTTGGAGGCGGTACGGGTCGGCCGCGACGCCGGGAGGAGTGGTGCCGGGAGGCAGACGCCCGCTCGTCACGCGCCGCCACCCGAACGAAGCCCAGACCGCCGGAACCGCGTGGCGGCGGCACTGGGAGGCCGAGCACCGGTTCCGCCGAACCGACGGAGAGTCCGGGAAGCGGTTCGGCGACGAGACCATCCGCGTGGCCCCCAGGGGAGGTCCCGATCGGACTGCCCGCTCCGCTTGCCGGGTAGGCCAACGCTCCGCACGGCCGGTACGTCCTGGCCGGCGCGGCCGCCTTCGGGCACCGGCGCACCGCGCGGGACGACCGGGTGCGGGCCGGCCGCGTCCACTACGGCGAGGGCCGTTGGTACCTGACCGCGTCCTGGCGGATCCCGCCCGCCACCGCGGTCCCCTTCCAGGCCGCGCTCGCCCAGGGGGCGGCCGGTGTGGCCACCGACGCCGGCCGACTCACCGCCTGGCGCCTGGGGGGCACGACGGAATCTCCGTATCTCCGTCATCCGCAGGCCGGTCTCAGCGAAGCGGACGCACGAAAGCCCGCACGTCCGACACCAGCGCCTCGGGCCGCTCCATGGCCGCGAAGTGGCCGCCACGGTCGAACTCCGTCCACCGTGTGACCGTGGACAGGGTGCGCTCCGCGAAACGGCGGACCGGCCGCGCGGCGTCAGCGGGAAAGACCGCGACCCCCACGGGGGAGGAGAGTTTCCAGGGACCGCCCCAGGTCCGTACGAATTCGGCGCTGCCGTGGGTGGACTCGTAGTAGAACTGGGCGCTGGAGCCCGCCGTGGCGGTCAGCCAGTAGATCGTGACGTTGGTCAGCATGTGGTCCCGGTCCACGGCGTCTTCGGGCGCGGTGTCCGAGTCCGTCCACTCCTTGAACTTCTCCACGATCCAGGCGAGCTGCCCGACCGGGGAGTCGGTGAGGGCGTAGGACAGGGTCTGCGGACGAGTGGACTGGATCCGCTGCCACCCCATCCCGTCCTGCTCGAACCTCTCCGCGAAGTCCAGCCGGGCCAGGTCGGCCGTGTCCAGTCCGGTCAGTGCCCCGGTGTCCGGAGGTGGGAAGGTGACGAGCATGTTGACATGCACACCGACCGTGTGCTCGGGGTCCGCCTCTCCGACACAGAGAGAGATCACCGAGCCCCAGTCCCCGCCCTGGGCCACATAGCGGTCGTAGCCCAAGCGTCGCATCAACTCCGCCCAGGCACGGGCGACGCGCGGCACGTCCCAGCCGGCTTCCCGGAGGGGCCCGGAGAAGCCGTATCCAGGAATGGACGGAACGACCACGTGGAAGGCGTCGGCGGCATCCCCGCCATGGGCGACCGGGTCGCTCAATGGACCGATCACCTCCAGGAACTCTGCCACGGACCCGGGCCAGCCATGGGTCAACACCAGCGGCATCGCCGACTCGACGGGGGAACGAACGTGCAGGAAGTGCACGTTCGCCCCGTCGATCTCGGTCATGAACTGCGGGAAGCCGTTGAGTCTCCGCTCAACCGCGCGCCAGTCGTAGTCACGGTGCCAGTAGTCGGCCAATTCCCTCAGGTAGCCCTGGGGTACACCGCGTGCCCAGCCCGTCTCGGGCGACTCCCGCGGCCAACGGGTCGCGGAGATCCTGGCACGCAGGTCATCGAGATCGGACTGCGGGATGTCTATACGGAAAGGGCGCATGCGGATATACCTCGTACTCCTCGTACGCCGTGCGCCCCGGCGCACGGATGGTTCCTCTCGAATCGTCCCGTACCCGTGCCGTGCCGGGACGGGCGTAGGGGCCAGGGTCGTGGACGGGAGTGTCCCGCAGGCGGTGCCGCCCCCGCGGAACCGACCCTCGCCGACGGCGCGCTCGCTGAGGGCCTCCGTGAGAGGTCGGTGCGGAGTGTGCTCACCGCGACCCGGCCACCTGGCGTGTGTTCCGCCCGGGTACGGCACCCCTGTCGGCGAGGCCGCGCAGGGCCCCGCGCAGCACCCGGAGGACCATCGCCGGGCGCATGAGCGCTTCGGGGCGGTCCACCATCCCCGCCGCCCTCATGTAGGCGGTGGTGACCTTCTCGTCACGGGTGGCGGCGATCTGGACCAGGGTGAGGTAGGTCTGTGCCATACGGACCTGGAGGGTCCGCCGCCCGGAAACTCCCGGAAAGCTCAGGTCCACCGTGTTGGTCATGTCCCACGGCGGGTCGATGACGTCGTGGGCGAGGTCGCGGAAGTACTGCTGAGGTTGGGGTGCCGCCCCGGTGTGCAGGTGTTCGCGCAGGGTCAGGGCCGAGAGCGCCGCGACCGTCATCCCTTGCGCGTAGACCGGGTTGAAGCAGGTGATGGCGTCACCGGTCACCAGGAGCCCGTCAGGAAAGCGCGACATCCGCTCGTAGCGGCGCCGCAGTGTGGTGGGGAAGCGGAACGCCACCGGTTCGTCCAACGGTTCGGCCTGGATGATGGCCTCGTGGATGTCGGGGACCGGCAGTGTCCGGACGAACTCGAAGAAGCCCTCCTGGTCGGTGGGCGGATGGTCGCCCAGGAGACCGTAGGCGGTCAGCTCCGTGCGTCCGTTGTCGGTCTTGGTGAAGATCGCGCCGCGCGGCAGGTCGGGTGAGGCCACCGGGATGATGGCCAGGTCGTCACCGTAGGGGTCGGAGTTGAGCCGGTAGTGCTGGGTCACGTATCCCAGCCCGATCTTCTTGCGCTCCTCGGTGACGCGCGGGTAGCCCATCCGCTCCAACCACACCGGTGTCCGTGATCCGCGGCCGGTCGCGTCCACCACCAGGTCCGCGTCGATCTCCTCGACAGGGCCCTTCCCCCCGGTCCGCTGTACGCGCACCCCGGTGACCCGGCTGTGGTCGGCGGTGGAGCACAGGTCGATGATCTCGTGCTCTTCCAAGGAGGAGACGTTGGGCAGCGCCAGGGTCCGGTTGCGGATGTGGCGTTCCATCAGCGGCGCGGTCGCCGGAATGGCCGCATAGCCGATGTTCTCACGCTTGAGCGGCTTGCCTCGGAAGTACCAGCGGCAGTCGCCCGCGTAGTCCCCGCGGGGGCAGCCGTCGCGGATCAGCTCCTCGGTGATACCGGGGAAGAGCTGTTCCATCACGACCCGCCCCTGCACGTGCATCGCGTTGATGTGGCGCCCCTGCGGTCTGCTGCGCCGGGGCCCCTCGACCCCGGTCAGTGTGTCGCGGTCCACGATCAGTACCGTGTCGTAGGCCTCCGAGAGCGCCCGTGCCGCGAACAGTCCGGCGACGCTTCCCCCGAGCACGACCGCACGGGTCCCGGCGTTCTCGCCCATCGTGTTCCCCTCCCTAGGTTCATGGGACCAGGCGCGGCCCGTGGCTCCGTCGAGCGGCGGGAGGCCCCGGGCCCCGAGGGTTCGCCGGGGTCCTCCACCGCCGCCACCGAGCTCCGGTCCGGCCGGTCTTCACTACCGCATTCTCAGGAGCGGATCCCGGGTACAGCGTCTCGTGGATTGCGGAGGCTCCGGCCGGCGGCAGCTCCCCTCCACAGCGCAATCCAGGAGACGTTCGGTACGAAAAGGCCGGGGATGCTGGGTTCCGTGTCCGGTCAGGATCCGGCCCGCCAGGCCGGGTGCGCGCCCGGGCCGTGCCCTACCCGTTCAGCGCACCGGACAGAAGGGGCCGATAATGGCGCAGAATACGGACATGGCGCACCAAGGGGCCGAACCCCGCGGCCCCGGTACCGGAGAGCGAAAACGCTCGACGCCCCGGGCGCGCACCCGTCAAGGGACGCGGGGCCAGTGGATCTGGATGATCTCCCTGGGGATCGTGATGACGGCGTTCCTGGCCATCATGGTGCCTCCGTACCTGACCCTCGATCCAAGCCAGTCGGGGGTGGTCCTGAACGAGGGCTTCTCCCTGCACTACCCGATGGTCATCGTGCACGTGGCGTTCGGAACCGTGGCCCAGCTGTCCCTGTTCCTCCAGGTCTGGCCGTGGCTTCGCCGACACCACCCCGCAGTGCACAGGTGGAACGGACGCGTCTACGTCTTCGGCGGTGTCCTGCCTTCAGGGCTGTCCAGCCTGGTGCTGGTCCCGTTTCACCCGACCGCGGGCACCGTCGGTGTCGGCGTCGCGGCCGTCCTGTGGCTGGCCACCACCGCGGTCGGCCACGTGCGAGCGCGCCAGCGCCGTTTCGCCGAGCACCGCAGGTGGATGATCTACAGCTTCGCCATCGTGACCGGCCTCAACTTCTGGGGTCTGGCCATCGTCATGGCGGGCCAGGTGGTCTCCCCCAGCCTCGACATCGACTACCTCTTCGAAGCGGCCCGCTGGTTCGGCTGGATGCTCAACCTCTTCATCGCGCAGTGGTGGCTGGAGCGGACAGCCAGACGCCCACTGGCGGGCGTGACGGGCACGGACCGCGCGTGAGGGACCCCGTTGACTACAGGAGATTGTGATGGAAGACCGCTGCCCCGTCGTGCTGGACCCCACCGGTGATGACATCCACGGCGAACTCGGCCGTATCCGCGCCCAGGGTCCCGTGACCCGGGTGGAACTGCCCGGGGGCGTCCTGGCCTGGTCGATCACCGGTTACGAGAGTGTCCGCGAGGCCCTGAGCGACCGGCGGTTCTCCAAAGATCCGCGCAAACACTGGCCGGCCTACGCCGCCGACGAGCTCGGACCCGAGTTCCCGCTGATCAGCTGGGTGGAGATGGACAACATGACCACCGCGCACGGCAGCGATCACAGCCGTCTGCGCAGACTGGTCTCCCAGGCGTTCACCCCCCGCAGGGTCGAGGCGATGCGGCCTCGCGTGGTGGAGGTCACGAAACAGCTCCTCCACGAGCTGGAGAAGACCCCGCCCGGCGAGGCCGTCGACCTCAAGGCGCGTTTCGCGCACCCGCTGCCCGCACAGGTCATCTGCGACCTGTTCGGGGTGCCCGAGGAAGCCCGGCCCCGGATACTCCGCGGTCTCGAACTCGACGTCGACACCACCCTGACCCCGGAAGAGGCCGCAGCCAACGTCGAGCAGTGGCAGCGGGACATCCAGGAATTCGTGGAGGCCAAGCGGCGGTCGCCGGGGGACGACCTCACCAGCGGCCTGATCGACGCCCAGGAGGCGGGGCACGGACGGCTCACCGACTCCGAGATCGTGGGAACCCTCAACCTGATGCTGGGCGTGGGCACCGAACCGGTGCAGAACCTCATCTGCAACACGGTGCGGGCCCTGCTCACCGACGCCGAACAGCTCGCACACCTCAGGGAGGGGCGCGTGAGCTGGGCCGAGGTGATGGAGGAGACTCTGCGCGCGGAGGCGCCCGTGGCCCATCTGCCCTTCCGCTTCCCCGTCGAGGACGTCGAGATCGGCGGGGTGACCATCCCGCGCGGAGAGCCGGTCCTCATCGGCTTCGCGGCCGCCGGGCGCGACCCGGCCGTCCACGGCGAGGACGCCGACCGGTTCGACGCGCTGCGCGCGGACAAGGAGCACCTGTCCTTCGGGTACGGCGTCTACCGGTGTATCGGGACGTCCCTCGCGCGCCTGGAGGCCGAGACCGCCCTCTCCGAACTGTTCGCCCGCTTCCCCGACCTCTCCCTCGCCGTGTCCCCGGACGAGCTGCGCCCTCAGGGCACGTTCATCATGAACGGCAACGATGCCCTGCCGGTGCGCCTCACCGCCGCCGTCGCCACGAGTGTCGGCTGACTCGTCGTCCCGCGTTGCCGGGGCCGTCCGGCGTGACCGGACGGCCCCGGTCCGGGGCTACATCCCCTGGCGCCCCAGCGGGGTCAGGTCAAGGTAGTTGAACACGAACGGCAGCGAGTCCAGACCTCGCGAGTAGGCGGAGTAGGTGTGGAACACCTCGTCCCCGACGCGCAGGAACACGCTCACCCCGGGCAGCTCACTCCCCCAGATGTCCCAGGGACCGACTGCGGCCTCGTGTTCCTCCTTGCTCCGGTAGTTGATCTGTATCGGTGCGACCGACTCGTCCAGCGTCACGTGGTAGTCGTAGTTGAAGTCGCTGTCGGCCGAGGAGTAGTACGGGAAGTCCCAGCCCTTGCGCTTCCTGTACTCCTGGATCTTGGCGAACGGCGCGCGGGACACGACGGCCAGCGTGACGTCCTTGGCGTGCAGGTGGGGCAGATGCCCCAGGTCGTCCATGTCGGATGTGCAACTCGTGCACGCCTCGTCCCACTCGGGCCTGAACATGGCGTGCTGCACGATGAGCTGACTGCGCCCCTCGAAGAGGTCGATCAGCCCGACCCTCCCCTCGGGGCCCTCGAACACGTACTCCTTCTCCACGCGCACCATGGGCAGTGCCCGACGGCGGGCGCTGACCTCGTCCCGTGCGCGGGTGACCTCCTTCTCCTTGACCAGCAGCTCCTTGCGGGCCGCGAGCCACTCGTCTCGGGTGACGATCTCCGGCAGCTCCATCCTCATCCTCCTGCTCATCGTGCCGTCGCTCCGGCGTCTCGGTGTTCCTACGGGTCGAAGGGGGTGGCGCCGTGCCCCGCTCAGTCCTCGGCGAGCTGGGGCCGCTCCGATGCGCGGTGGTCCGCCGGGGAGGGCTCGGTGCCGGTGTCCGCGGGCACGTCCTCACCGATGGGCCGGACGTGGCGCAGCGCGGCCCAGCCCGCGAGTGCCAGGACGGTGAAGAGGACGGCGCTCAGCAGCGCGACCGTGTTCATCCCGTCCGCGAACGCCGCGTGCGCGGGACCCAACAGGTCCGCGGTGACCGCGGCGGGCAGATCGGCCATCGACTCCACGGCACCCACGAGGCTCTCGCGGAGGGGCTCCAGAACCTGCCCCGGCGCGTCGGCGACCCGCAGGTCCCCCATCTGGTAGCGGTAGACGGCGGACCCCGCGCTGCCCAGCAGCGCGACGCCCAGGGCGATCCCCAGTTCGTTACTGGTCTCCGACATCGACGCGGCCGCGCCCGCCTTGTCGGCGGGGGCCGAGCTGACGACCATGTCGGTCCCCAGGGCTCCGAACGGCCCCACACCCAGGCTGACCAGGGTGAAGCCGACCACCGTGAGCGCCAGCGCCGAAGTGGGGTCCACCTGGCTGAGGACCAGGAAGCCGACTGTCGAGACCAGTAGCCCCACGGCGATCACGGTTCCCGGGCGCACCCGTTGGGAGATGATCGGCGCGGTGACCGAGGCGAGCACCATCGCCAGGGCGGGAACCATCAGCCACAGTCCGGCGCGGAAGGGCGAGAGCCCCTCGACGAGCTGTATGTACTGGCTGACGAAGAGCATGATCGCGCCGTAGGCCGCCGAGCCGAGCAGGAGAACGGCCAGGGCGGCGCTGAAGGCGCGGCTGGAGAACAGACGCAGGTCCATGAGCGGGTTCGCCAGACGCCGCTGCCGACGCACGAACAGCACCCCGAAGAGCACGCCGACCGCGACGGCGGCGCCGGGCAGCACCGGGTCCTGGGTCCCGCCGGCCGCGAACTCCTTCAGGCCGTAGACCACCGGCAGAAGAGTGGCCAGGGACAGCGCGACGCTGACCCAGTCCAGGCGCCCGGCGTCGTCGGCACGGGACTCGGGCAGCAGGATCGGACCGGTGACCAGCAACAGGAGCATCACCGGCACACCCAGCAGGAACACCGACCCCCACCAGAAGTTCACCAGCATCGCCCCGCCCAGCACGGGGCCGATGGCCAGTCCGCCCATGAAGCAGCTCATCCACACCCCGATCGCGATCCCCCTCTGACGGGGGTCGGTGAACATGTGGCTGATCAGCGCGAGCGTCGAAGGCATCAGGGTGGCGCCCGCGAGCCCCAGTGCCGCCCGGGCGGCGATGAGCATCTCCGCGCTGACGGAGTAGGCGGCCAGCACCGAGGCCAGGCCGAAGAGCGCCGCACCCGTCAGCAGCAGCCGGCGCCGCCCGATGCGGTCTCCCAGAGTGCCCATCGTGACCAGGAACCCGGCGATCATGAAGCCGTAGATGTCCATGATCCAGAGCTGCTCTGTGGCACTCGGGCCCAAGTCCCTGCTCAGGTGCGGCAGTGCCAGGTAGAGCACGCTGACATCCACCGACAACAGCAGGGTGGGAAGTGCCAGCACCGCCAGTCCAGTCCATTGCCTGCGCCCGGCACCGGCGGTGCGCGGAGCTGTCTCCTCGTACATGGGTCCTCTCCTTGCGTCGTCGATCGCCCCGGCAGGGCCGGGTGCGTCCCGTGCTCCCGTGGACGGGCATCCTTCGTGGAACACGTCGGAGCGCGCTCGGGAGTCTCGACATCCCGCGGACGGGATTGCGGATTTTTCTCCCGTCTCCTTCGTGGACACGACCTACGGCCCCGGTGAGCGAAACGTCACCGGGGCCGTAGGCCGTGTCTTCTTCGAGGCGTACTCGCCCCGAGCGCCCGCTTGAGGAGGCCCGGCAGGGCCTTCGCGGACGCGGTGATCACGTCATTCCGTGGACGGGGAGAGGGTGCCGTCGGTTCCCAGCCGCGACAGCACCTCGACCACGGCCTCCGAAGCGCGCGCGACCTGGTCTTCCTCGATCACCAACGGCGGCGCCATGACGATGACCGGCCCATAGAACCTCGTGATCACGCCGTGCTTGCGGTGGATCTCGGCGACCGCGGCCGCAGCGGCGGCGGGCGGAAGCGGAGCGCGTGTCCCACGGTCCGCGACGAGTTCGATCCCCACCATCGCGCCCTCGACCCGGATCTGCCCCACGGCCTCCAGCCCTTCGGCGGGGGCCAGCCCCTCCCTGAACCAGTCAGCGATCAGCCGGGCCCTGTCCAGCAGATTCTCCCCCTCGATCAGGTCGAGGTTGGCCAGGGCCGCCGCGCAGGAGACCGGGTGGCCGAAGTAGGTGAAGCCGTGCACGAAGCCCTCACCGCTGATCAGCACCTCGCCGATCCCATGGCTGATCAGAACCGCGCCGAGCGGAGCGTATCCGCTGGTGAGACCTTTCGCTGTGACGATGAGATCAGGGTCCATGCCACGCCCCACCGAGTCGAACCAGGCGCCCGTTCGGCCGAAGGCGGTGACCACCTCGTCGGCGATGAGCAGGATGCCGTGGCGGTTCAGGAGCTGTCGCACCCTCGGCCAGTAGTCCGGCGGAGGCGCGACCACACCGCCACCGGCCATGACCGGCTCACCGATCATGGCCGCCACGTTCCCCGGGCCCAGCCGCTCGACGGTCCGCTCCAGCTCGTCCACCAGAAAGTCGGTGACGTCCTTTCCGCCGTACATCTCGGGGTGAAAGGGGAAGGGGGGAGACACCTTCTCCACGTGCGGGAGGTTGGGGCCGATCGCCTCGTCCATCAAGTCGAAGCCGGTAATGGTCCCACTGCCGTAGCTGGAACCGTGGTAGCCCATGTTCCGGCCGATGATCCAGGTGCGGTCCGGTTCGCCCCTGCGGTGGTGGTAGGTGCGGGCCGCCTTGACGGCCGTGTCCACGCCCTCGGATCCTCCGCAGGTGAAGAACACCCGGTCGAAGCCCTCGGGGGCCAGCTCGACCAGGCGCCGCGCAAGCTGCACGGACTTGTCGTTGGAGAACTCGGCGAAGCTGGTGAAGTAGCCCAGGGCGGAGGCCTGGTCGGCCATGGCGCGGGCGATCTCCTGTCGTCCGTGGCCGACGTGGGAGAGCCAGTTCCCACCTCCCGCGACATCCAGGAGTTGGTTGTCGTCCGCGTCCCACACGGTGCAGCCCGTACCGCGCACGACGACACAGCGTTCGCTGCTGCCACCCGGCAGGAGGGGGTGGATCAGGTGTCGCCGGTCCAGTTCCTCCAGCTCGCGTGCGGACGTCGGCCGTGTTGGCTTCGTCGGGGAGATCGTCACGAGTACTGCTCCCATCATGAGGGTAAGTTTCGATGCGCATCCAGGTGAAACGGGATCTGGAAAACATTCACCAGTCCGAATCCGACACTGGTCAAGAAATCCTATTTTCGCTCAGCGAGCCAGCGGAAATAGCACTCGAATTCGCAAGAACAATCGTATCTATTTCCGACCGGAGGACCCTTCTCACGGATTGCTGACCGCTCGTCGCGCCGGACCGGGGGTCTCCTGTGGAGAAGGAGGAACACCGAGGATCAGATCGGACGCCTTCTCCGCGATCGCGATCGTCGGCGCGTTCGTGTTGCCGCGCACCAGGCGGGGCATGACAGAGGCGTCAGCCACCCGCAGGCCCTCCACTCCCATGACCCGCAACTCCGCGTCGGTCACCCGGCCCATGGCGCATGTTCCCGCGGCGTGGTAGAGCGTCTGGGTGTGGTGGCGAACGTAGTCGCGCAGGTCGGTGTCCGAGGTCGAGGCGGGCGCCGCCAGAGCCGTCTCGGTGTACGGAGCCAGCGCGGGCTGCCGTGCGATCTCCAGGGCGGTGCGCACACCCTCGACCGCGGTCTCCAGGTCGGCGTCGTCCTCGTAGTAGCGGTGCGTGATCCTCGGTTTGGCGGTGGGATCGCTGGACGCCAGCGTGACCTCACCTCGGCTGCGGGGGGCCAGGACACACGATCCGAAGGAGATGCCGTGACCGCTCGGAGCGCTGAGCCCTCCCTCCATGAAGGCGACCGGCAGACAACTGAACTGGAGATCGGGCTCCGCGAACGCGGCGCGGGTCCGCACGAATCCGCCGGCTTCGGGGCCGTTGGACGTCAGCACTCCGGTGCGCTCCCGCAGGAACAGGCGGACGTTGTGCTCTGTCCCCGCCGTCAGCAGGCTCACCGGCCGGGAGTGCCCGAACACCAGCCAGGTCTGCGGATGGTCCTGGAGGTTCGCGCCGACCAGGGGCTGGTCGACCACCACCGGAACGCCCAACCGGTCGAGCTGTTCGGCAGGACCGATACCCGACAGCATGAGCAACTGGGGGGAGTTGTACGCACCCGCCGAGAGGATGACCTCCCGCTCGGCCCTGAGCTCGAAGTCCTCGCCCAGCCGTCTGCCGAGCACCCCGACCGCGCGCCCCGCCTCCACCACCACCCGGTGTACCCGGGCCTCGGTCACAACCGTGAGGTTGGGGCGCCGTTCCGCCTCTCTCAGGAACGCCACGGCGCTGCTGCACCGGGAGCCGTCGCGCTGAGTGACCTGGTAGTGGCCGAACCCCTCCTGCGAGTGCCCGTTGAAGTCCGGGTTGGGGCCGAATCCGGCCTCCTGTGCCGCCCGGACGAACGCCTCCGACATGGGGTTGCGGGAGCGTCCGTCCGCGACCGAAAGCGGCCCGCCCACCCCGTGGTGTTCGCATGGGCCCCGCTCGTTGTCCTCCGACCGTTTGAAGTAGGGCAGCATCTCCGCGAAACTCCAGCCCGGCTGCCCCCAGGCGTCGTAGTCGGCACGGGAGCCGCGCGTGTAGACCATGCCGTTGATCGAACTGCTGCCGCCGAGGACACGTCCGCGCGGCAGGTAGATCCTGCGCCTCCCGCAGTGCGGTTCCTCGTGGGTGTCGTAGTCCCAGTCGAACTCGGTACGGAAGAGCCTGGCGGCGGCGGCCGGGACGTGGATGTCCTCGGAGTCGTCCGCCGGGCCGGCCTCGACCAGGCAGACACGGGCGTCGGGGTTCTCACTCAACCGCGCCGCGAGGACGCAGCCGGCCGAACCGGCCCCGACGATCACGAAGTCATACATTCGATTCTCCTGTCCCTGCGCTCTCCGGGACCGGGTCACCGCGTCGCGGCTCGCCGGGGAACACGCGGTAACAGGATCATCGACGCGCACGCGGAGGGTCCTCTTCCGGTGTGCGCGATCCGCCGCAGGGGCACGGTCGGAGAAGACCGCGCCCCGACGCCGTTCAGGTCAGCCGCTCCGCTCGGGCCCGCAGGTAGTCCCGTTCGGGGATGCTGGTGGTCTCGCGAGCGGCGACGCGGTACTGCTCACGGGCACCCGCACGGTCCCCGGCCATCTCCAGCAGGTGTGCGCGGGCCGCGGCGAGCCTGTGGTGACCGGCCAGCCTCGGATCGGAGTCGAGGACGCGGAGCTGTTCCAGCCCGGCCCGGGGCCCCCGCACCATCGACGTGGCGACCGCGTGGTTGAGCGCGACCATGGGACTGTCGGAGAAGCGCTCCAACACCCTGTAGAGGGCGAGGATCTGTGCCCAGTCGGTCTCCTCAGGCCGCCGGGCTTCGGCGTGCACGGCAGCGATCGCGGCCTGGAGCTGGTAGGGGCCCAGACTGCTGTTGGAGAGCGCGGTGCTGACCAGCCGGAGCCCCTCGACGATCGCGTCCCGGTCCCAGCGGTCGCGGTCCTGTTCGGCCAGCGGCACCAGCGCACCGTCCGCCGTGGTGCGCGCCGGGCGCCGCGCCTCGTTGAGCAGCATGAGCGCCAACAGCCCCGCCACCTCGCCGTCGTCCGACAGCATCCGGTACAGGACGCGGGTCAGGCGAATGGCCTCGCCGGTGAGTTCGGCGCGCTGGAGCCTCGTTCCCGAAGAGGTGGTGTACCCCTCGTTGAAGATCAGGTACAGCACGTGCAGTACCGCGTCCAACCGGTCAACCAGCTCCGGCCCCGGCGGTATCCGGAACTCCGCCCCAGCGGCGCGGATGCTCCGCTTGGCCCGACTGATCCGCTGGGCCATGGTGGACTCGGGCACGAGGAAGGCACTGGCGATCTGCGCCGTGGTCAGCCCGCCGACGGCTCGTAGCGTCAGCGCTATCTGGGAGGCGCGCGACAGCGCCGGGTGGCAGCACAGGAACAGCAGGATCAGGGTGTCGTCGTGACGTGCCTCAGGCACAGCGTCGGCGGGAGGCACGACCCACTCGTCGACCGGCCGCCGTGTCGCGACGCTGACCTCTCGCCGTCTGCGCGCCCGCTCACTGCGGAGGTGGTCGGTGGTGCGACGCGAGGCCACCCGGACCAGCCACGCACGGGGATCGTCGGGCACACCGTCGCGGGGCCACTGCCGCACCGCGGCCCACAGTGCCTCCTGTACCGCCTCCTCGCAGATGTCGAAGTGCCCGTGGTGCCGCACACACGCCGCGAGGACCTGGGGGGCCAGCTCCCGCAGCAGGTCCTCCAGTTCCCTCCGGAGCCTCACATCTCCGTCCCGGCCTCATCCATGAGGGGACGGACCTCGACGGCCACCAGCCGGGAGCCGGGAATGCGCGAGGCGATCTCGATGGCACGGTCCAGGCTGTCGCAGTCGACCAGGTCGTATCCGGCGAGGTGCTCCTTGGCCTCGACGAAGGGGCCGTCCGTCACCTCCGCCGCTCCGTCGCGCACCCGCACCGTCCGGGTGTTCACCGGATCGGCCAGCGGTGCGCCCGCGAGCCACTCGCCGGACTCGACGAGCTCACGCGTCAGGGCATCGTGCTCGTTCGCCAGGGCCGCGCGCTCCTGCTCGGTCAGCGCTTCCCAGCCGGCGGGGTTGCTGTAGATGAGCAGCATGTACTTCATGGTCTCGACCTCCCAAGGAGGATGATGGCACGGAGACCCTTCCAAAGTCCCGCGCTCCACACAAGGACGGGCACGCGGGCCGGGGCGTCCCCGCACCGCGTGCCCGTCCTCCTCCCCGCTCAGGACGGCCCGTTCACCGCTCGGAGGCGCTCAGAGGTAGAAGGTGTTGGGCTCCAGGCCGCACAGCACCCGCCCATAGAGTTCGAGGTTGGTGTTCGGGTGGAGGATGGCGTGCAGGTTGATGGTCCCGATGTCACGGGAGATGCGCTGCATGGGCACGGTCTCGTAGATCGAGGAGGCGCCGCTCGCGGTCTGGAGGATGTCCACCGCCTCCTTGGCCCGTCGGCAGGCGAAGCCCGCGTGCATGCGGACACGGGCACGCTCCTCCAGCGTCCACTGCTCGCCCGCCTCGTTCTTGGTGTCGAGCAGGTCCGCGGCACGGCGGGCGTGGAACCACGCCTCGTCGATCCGCATCTGGGCATCGGCCACCTGGAGGTGGGTCAGGGGGGCTTCGCTCTGGCTCGCGTAGGTCGTGTAGGTGATGCCGCGGTGGGGCAGACGCTCGAAGAAGACGTCCTTGGCCGCCATGGCCAGGCCCAGGGCGCTGCCCATAGCGGTGACGCAGGCGGTCAACAGAAGCGGCGCACGGTAGGTCGGCCGGTCGGCGTTGAGCCGGGAGGCGTACTGTTCCTGAAGGGCGGGCCCCATGGGCAGGACGCGTTCCTTCGGGACGTAGAGGTCCTCGGCGACCGTGGTGACGCTGCCGGTCCCGCGCAGGCCGGAGGTGTGCCAGTCGTCGACGATCCTCAGGTCCGACACGGGGGCGAGCGCCATGATCGGCTGCTGCCCGCCATCGGGGGTGGGGGCCATGGCCACCAGTGAGTTCCACTGGCTCTGGGCGGCCCCGGTGTTGAAGGACCAGCTGCCGTTGACGACGAAGCCGCCGTCGGCGTCGACCGCCGTCCCGGTGGGACTCAGCAAGCCGCACACGCGGGTGTCACCGGAGGCGAACACCTCCTCCTGTGCCTCGTCGGAGAAGAGCCCGGCCAACCAGTTGCAGATCGACCACACCGACACCGTCCAACCGACGGAGCCGTCGCCGCGCGCCAACTCGGCGATCACCTCCACCGTGGTGCGCATGTCGCACTCATAACCGCCGTAGCGGTGGGGGACACGCATCTTGAGGAGTCCGGCCCCGGTCATCTTCTCGACCGCTTCGCGGGGTAGGGTCCGGTGCTCCTCGGCCCAGGCCGCACGCTCCCGGAAATAGGGGACGAGTTCCGAGGCACCGCGCACGAGTTCTTCCCGTGACGGCGCCGTGACGACGTTCTCCACCTTGACCTCCTTGACAATCACGACCTGGGACGGTGGGGAGAGGGACTACGAGGTTTCCGGCCGGTCGGCGGCTCTCCCACGCCACCGACCCTGGCACCCGCCGGTCTCGCCGGGCGTCTCCGCGATTGCGTACCTGCCCGTCCCGCGCCCGAGAACGGTCGGGTGCGGGACGGCGGGGACGGCCTTCGGCCCCGCCCCTCCTCCTGGTGTCAGCCCCGTGCGCGGGCGAACTGTCCGGGCCGGCGTTCCTCCCCGGCCGGGCCCCGGTAGGCCTGGGCGATGCCGAGCCAGTGGTCGGCGTCGGCTCCCACCGCGGTGAGGTCCAGGTCGGCGCGGTGGCGGCGGCGCGTCACCAGCAGGCAGAAGTCGGCCGCGTCCCCGGTGATCCGCTGCTCGGCCTCAGCGGGGCCGAACTCCCACTTCCGCCCGGAGGGTGAGGTGAGCTCGAAGCGGAACTCGGTGTCGGGCGGGGTGAGTCCTCGCGACTGGTAGCCGAACTCCCAGACCATCACCGCGAACCCGACCACGTTGCCGATGCGGTCGGTGCGGTCGAGTGCGACGCCCAAGGCGTCGGCGATGTCCTGGCCGTGGGCGAGGACCTCCATCATGCCCGCGCAGGCGAGGACGCCCGGGGGGATCGGGCGCACGAGCCAGGGCACCGGCTGGTCGGCGGGGGCCGCCGCCAGGGCCTCGACGGCGAAGTCGCGGTCGGTGCGCCAGCGGGCGAGGAGCTTCTCCGGGTCGTCCAGGGGGTAGGTGGCCAGGACCGCGTTGACGGCCCCGTCGAAGTCCTCCTCGGCCTTGGCCGTCATGGCCGCGAACGCCTCGGCGTCGGAGGCGGCGGTTCCGGCCAGCCGGAAGACGAAGCACAGGTGGGCGACCTGGTGGGCCACGGTCCACCCCGGAGCCGGGGTCTCGCGTACCCAGTCGGCGGGGTCCAGGTCGGCGACCAGGGCGTCGATCTGGGCCGCCTCGGCGGCCAGGTCGTCGATGACGGCGGGCAGTTCGGTGATGACATTGGGCAGATTGTTCACGTCTGGTTTCCTTGGTTCGTTTCGGTACGGGGGGAGAAGGTGGCGGCCACGGTCTGGCGGGCCGCGGTCATCGCGGCCCAGGAGACGGCCCTGACCAGGTCGGCGTCGTCGGCTCCCGCCCTCCGGCACTCGGCGACGGTGTCGTCGCCGACCTGGAAGGAGGCGCGCGCGGTGAGCAGGACGAGGCGCCCCAGGGGCCGTTCGTGGGGGGCCAGCGCGCCGATCGGCTCCTCAACCCATGCGCGGCTGACCCCGTCCGGGGCGGTGCCGTGGCCGCGGAGGTGGTTCCGGAGCAGAGCGCGCACGGCGTGCGTAAGGGTGCGGGCCCCGGCCGCGTCCACGGCGGCGGCCACACCGGTGAGCACGCGCAGCACCCGCGGGTCGCCGGAGGCCCAGAGCAGGTCCTCGGGCACGGGCGCGCGCCGTGCCGCGTCGGGCAGCAGTTCCAGCGAGGTGTCGGGGGCCGGGGGCGGCCCCGGACGGGTGGCGATCACCGCGCCGGTGGCCCGGCGCAGGGGCTCCCGTAGGGGCTTGGGTGCGAACGCGGGCAGGGGCGAGTCGGGCAGGAAGACGTTGACCAGCCGGTTGATGTGCTCGAAGGTCAGGGCGACGGCGCCCAGTTCGGCCCGTTCGGTCGGCCCGGCCGAGACCAGCGCACCGGGGTAGGGGGCGGCGGCACCGGCGTCCGCGCCGCCCCCGAGGGAGCCGAGGGTGGAACCGTGCACCTCCACGCAGTAGGGGCAGGCGTTGCCCCGCGACACCGCCGTGGCGACCGCCTCCCGGTCCGCCCGGGACGTGCGCCCCGGCACCAGGAGGGACTCGCGCAGCGCCGTCCACGTGGCCGCCGCGCACTCCGGTGCGGGTGAGAGCATGGCCACGGGCGGGGCCAGGACCCCGAAGTCGCGTTCCACCCGCTCGTAGAGGTCGGCGACCACGCCGCGCGCCCGGCCCGGGGGGTCGGGGCGCACGTGGCGCACCTCTTGCAGCGATCGGCGCACGGCCGATCTCAGGACGGCGCGGAGCACCGGTCCACCTCCCGTCTCGCGGGGCCGGCCGTCAGGAGGACCGTCGGCCGGCCGTGGTCAGGACGCTCCCGCTCCCCGACGTGGCGCCGTCGGGTGCGGGAGCGCCGTAGGTGACGTCGAGGCCGCGCGCCCGGGCGGCCTCGACGATGCCGGGCACGGAGCGCTCGGCGAGTGCCGCGATGGTCATCGCGGGATTGACGGTCAGCGCGCCGGGAACCGACGACCCGTCGGTCACGAAGATCCCCGGGTGGCCCCGCAGCTCGTGCCGGTCGTCCAGCGCGGAGGTGTGCGGGTCGTCGCCGATGCGGCACGAGGCCAGCGGGTGGACGGTGTAGGCGCCGACCAGGTCGTTGGTCCAGGGGGCGACCTCGGCGATGCCGTCCTTCTCCAGGATCTCCTTGACCTCGGCGTCCGCGCTGGACCACCCGTGCTGGGTGTTGGCGGTGGGCCGGTAGCTGAGCGGTCCCCGGCCGAGCATCTGCTGGGACAGGCGCACGGCGTTGCCCGTGGGCGGAGGAGGGCCGAAGACGCCCTCGTTGTCGTCCTCGCTCATGGTGAACACGATGAGCCACGACTTCCAGCGGCGCAGCATCTCCTTCTTGTCGGAGCCGAACCACGACGGCGTCGGCGCCCCGGGCGCCTGCGCGAGGATCGTGCCCAGTGCCGGTGGGAAGTAGAGCTGTTCGAGGGAGTAGCGGGAGTACTCGGGCAGGGACGGGTCCAGCCGGTCCCAGTTGGCCACGCAGGGACCCTTGCCGATCTGGAAGGCCTCGTAGGCGCGTTCGTCGTCACGCGCCAGGCCGAGCACGTCGCGGACCCGGTCCTCGTTGACCACGGCGGTGTTGAGGCGTTCACCGTTGCCGGAGAAGTAGCGGCCGACCGCGTGGGGCATGGCCCCCAGGTCCGCCTCGGAGCGCTTGAGGATGACGGGGGTGGCGCCGGCCCCGGCGGCGAGCACCACGATCTTGGCGTCGATGGCTCCCGAACCGTCCGTGATCCGGTAGTCCTCGCCGTCGACGACGTTGTAGTGGACCCGGTAGCCGCCGTCGTCGAGGCGTTCCAGCCGCTGTACCTCGTGCAGGGGCCGGATGGTGGCCCCGTGGGCGGTGGCGGCGGGCAGGTAGTTGAACACGAGCGACTTCTTGGCGTCGAACCGGCACCCGGCCATCATCCAGTTGCAGTTGACGCAGGCGTCCTTGTCGATCGCGACGGGCACCGGGTTGGCCGTACGCCCGGAGTGGTCGCAGGCCGCGCCCCAGAGCCCTCCCGCGTAGCTGACGTCGGACCAGTCCTGCGTGCGCACGCCCATCGCCTCGGCGACCCGGTCGTACCAGGGGTCGAGGGAGTCGCGGCTGATCGAGGACGGCCACATGCGGCGGCCGATGGAGCCCTGGCGCTCGAAGACGAAGCGTGGGGCGCGGGGCAGGGCGGCGAAGTACACCATGCTGCCGCCGCCCACGCAGTTGCCGCCCAGGACGCTCATGCCGTCGCCCACGGTGAAGTCGAAGGCACGGGTGTAGGAGGAGCCGAGGAGGAAGTCGTGCTCGAAGTCGCGGCTCTCCAGCCACGGGCCCCGTTCCAGGACCGTGACGCGCGCCCCGCCCGCGGCGAGGTGGTAGGCGGTGATGGCGCCGCCGAAACCGCTCCCGATGATCAGTACGTCGGTCTTCTCCGTGGTGGTCATGCGGGGCTCCCCGAGGGCGTCGTGTCCGGGTGGAGGCGGGCCAGCGGCCGGCCGTAGGAGTACTCCTTGAACCGCAGCAGCCCGTCGGCGTCCGGTGCGGCGAAGCCCATCGCGCGCAGGCCCGGGTGCCCGGCGGCGATGGCCTCGGGCGTGCTGATGTGCGCGGCGCTGTCGTAGGCCATGTTGCAGAAGAGCGCGAGCATCACCCAGAACTCCTTCTCCGGGTGGCCGGGTGAGGTGAGGTTGCGCAGCAGGGCGGTGCGGTCCTCGAAGGCCAGCGCGACGAAGGGGGGCTCCCCGTCCGCCGCGGGGAGGCCGCGCCCGGCCGCGTACCCCGCGGCGTGCTCGTTGAGGAGTGCGGCGAACTCGGGCAGGCCGGACGTCAGCCCCGTGGCGGGGGTGCGCAGGAGTTCCAGCGCGCCGGCCTCGACCGCGCCGGCGTCGTGGGAGCGGCCGGCCACGCTCGTGTCGTCCGGGGCGCGCTTGGCGCCGGGCAGGACGGTGTCGGCGAACGCCTCCAGCGTCCGTGTCTCGGTGCTGCCCTCGTCAGGGGCGCCTGTGGGCATGGAGGTCTCCTTGTCCTGGGGTGCGGATCGGGGGTGCGGCGCGGCCGGCGGCCGCTACAGCGGGCGGACCGTCATGGGGAGGCCGTCGCGCACGCGCAGCGAGAGCATGGGCTCGGGGACGGCCAGATGGCCGGGCGGCAGGGTCAGGCGCAGCTCGCGGGAGATGGAGGCGAGCACGAAGACGGCCTCCATCATCCCGAGGTTGCTGCCCACGCACACGCGCGGACCGGCGCCGAAGGGGATGTAGGCGTAGCGGTGCCGGTCCTCGCGCCGCCCGGGGCCGAAGCGGTCGGGGTCGAAGGCCTCCGGGCGGTCCCACGAGTCGGGGCGCCTGTGCAGGGTGTAGGGGCAGATCAGCACGTCGGCGCCGGCGGGGACGTGGTAGCCGCCGATCTCGTCGTCGGCCAGCGCCTTGCGCGGCAGGATCCACACGGGCGGGTACAGCCGCATGGCCTCCTGCACGACGGAGGTGGTGAAGGTGAGCTCATGCAGGTCCTCATGGGTGGGCTCCCGGTCGCCGAGGACGCGCACCGCCTCCTCCGCCAGCCGTTCGGCCGTGCCGGGGTTGCGGTCCACGAGGTAGAGGGCCCAGCTCAGAGTGCTCGCCGTGGTCTCGTGCCCGGCCAGCAGCAGCGTGACGAGCTCGTCGCGCACGCGGCGCGCGCGGGAGGCGGGGTCGGTCTCGGAGCCGGCGTCGGCCAGGACGCGCGAGAGGGCGTCGTCACCGTCGCCGGGCACGCGTTCGCGTACGAGCCGGTCCACGATCCGCTGGAGCTCCCCGCGGGCGCGCCGGAACCTGGTCTGGGTGCGGAAGGGCAGCCACACCGGCAGGCCGTTCATGGTCACCATGTCGAGCATGGCCTGGTCCTGGACGGCCTCGAAGGCGGTGCCGATGGTGTCGAAGGCGTGCAGGTCGGTGTCGAGCAGGGTGCGGCCCAGGACTCCGAGGGTCAGCCCGGTCGCCTCCGCCGACACGTCGACGGGGCCGCCTCCCACGTGTGACCGCAGGCGGTCCACGAGGGCGGTGGCCTCCTTGGCCACGGCGTCGGCCTGGGCGGCGATCCTCTGGTGACGGAACACCGGGCGCATGGTCTGGCGCTGGGCGCGCCAGATCTCGCCCTCGCTCGTCAGCAGGCCGTCGCCGAGCGCCCGGCGGGCGTGGGCCTGGCCGATGCCCTTGTGGTAGTTGGAGCTGTTCTCGGCCAGCACGTGCTTGGCGTGGTCGGGGTGGTTGAAGAAGTAGAGGGTCTTGGGGCCCGCGACCATCCGCACCGCGTCCCCGTGGCGCTCGGCCGCCGTGGTCATCATGGCGAGCCTGTCGGTGACCAGGTCGCGGAGCATGCGGGGAGCGGCGGAGGGCGGCGTGCGGGGAGGTCGTCGGCGTCCGGCGCTCATGAGAGGTCCCCGGCACCGGCCGTGTGCGCGAACTCCTCGGCCAGCGCCACTCGCCAGACCTCGTACCAGGGGCGGTCGGGAGCGGGATCGGGGCCCGAGGCGTCGGGGCGGTGGTCCCTGGACAGGCGTGCCGCCTCCTCCGCTCCCAGGGAGCACAGGACGCGGGTGGCCGTCTCGGTGTGGGGCACCACGAGCCCGGCGCGTACCCTGGCCTCGGCGGCGAAGGCGCTGCCCTGGGCGAGGAACCAGCGGTGCTCCCCCGCCCGCTCCCGCAACGCGGTCAGCTCCTCCTCGTCGGCGCCGCCCGCGTAGGTGGCGGCCAGTCCCAGGCCCGCGAAGAGGTCCTGCCTGCGCTCGGCGGGAAAACCCTCCACCAGCTCGGCGGCCCGTTCGGCGTCCGTCCCCGCCACGAACCACAGCGCGCGGCCGATGCCCTGGTCGGCGGCGCGCAGGGCGTAGGGCCCGTCCCCCGTGCGCCGTGCGGCGCGTTCGTCCCGCTCACGGCGGTGGACGTGGGCCTCGGTGTGGAAGTAGGCCTGGTGGAACCCGTAGCCGTCGTGCACGAGCCACCGGAGCACCGGGTCCAGGTCCCCGGTCCCGGGCCACAGGGGCCCGGGCAGGCGGGCCATGGCCCACCCGATGCCCACGTAGGCCATGTACACGTGGGAGGCGCCGGGTCCGTCGAGGAAGCGACGGGTCCTGCCTCCCCTGAAGGAGAGCGCGTCCAGCAGAGCGAAGCCCATGGCCGCCCCTTCGTAGGCGAAGCCCCGGTAGCGCGTACCCAGCGCCGTGAGCCGGGCGTCGGTCCGCTCGGGCGAGGCCGTCTCCACGGCGTCCCCCAGACCGGCCAGGAACGACGCTCCGACCGTCTCCAGGACACTGCGCCCGGCGGGGCCCTTGTCGTGGAATCCGCGGGTTTCGAGTGTGGTCTCGGAGGGGTCCGGTGTCAGGACTCGACGCCGGAGCGCTCCTGTCAGACTGGCCAATGCGTCCTCCCGCGTGTGGCGACGGACTCGGTTGATACGGGTTCCATGCTTCCCCCGCGGCGGTGGCGGGGTCTACTCCGCGATTGCCGGTCGCTGCGCACGTCAGGAGAAGTGCGCGCGCACTCCGGCGCGCCAGACCTCGTAGGCGGGGACGCCGCCGTGGTCCCCGGGCTCCACCTCGTGCTCGTCGGCCAGGGCGGCGGCGCGTGCGCAGTCCATACCGGTGAGCGCGCGCATCGCGACCTCGGTGTGACCGGGGACCGTGCCCGCGAGGACGCGGGCCTTGGCGGCGAAGACGGCGCCCTGAGCGGCGTGCGGTGCGAGACCGCCTGCCGCGCCGAGCAGCCGGCCCAGACCCTCCGGGTCCGCGCCGCCCGCGAAGGCGGCGGCCAGTCCCACGCCGCTCCACAGGTCCGGGCGGCGCTCCTCGGCGAAGTCGAGCACCGCGTCGCCGACGGCCTCCGGCCGGGCACCGTGGATGAACCACAGTGCCCGCCCGACACCCTGGTCGAAGGCCCGGTGGAAGTAGTGGGGCGCCCCGAGCCAGGGGTAGGGGCGCGGTGTCTGGGCCCGGTGGACCCAGCGCGCGGTGTCGAAGTAGGCGCGGTCGAACCCGTAGCCGTCCACCGCGAGCCAACTCATCGTGGGGTGGTGGGGGTTGTCGGTGAGGTCGGGCAGGACGCCCTTCCACAGCCGCCTGGGCAGGCGTGCCATGGCGAAGCCGATGCCGATGTAGGCCAGCAGTGTGTGGGGTCTGGCCGGTCCGTCCATCAGGGCGCGCGTCCATCCGGATCCGCCCGTGGGGAGGGCGTCACGCACGGTGAAGGCCATGGCGGTGCCTTCGTAGGCGAAGCCGCGCAGGGCGGCGTCGACGGTTTCGACCCGCTGCCGGGCCTCGTGGAGGTCGTGTGCCTCCATCCCCCACTCGAAGCCGCACACCACGGACTGGGGGATCGCCTCGAGTCCGCGTGCGGCCGGGGAGTCGTGACCGGGGAAGCCCCTGCGGGAGAAGCCCACCTCGGCCAGCGGGGGTGCCAGGAGCGCGCAGCCGACGGCGCGCGCGACCCTGCCGAGCACGGCTCAGGCCACCGTCTGGCGGAGCCCGGCGAGTCCCGGTCCCGGCTCCCTGGTCTGGACCGACGCGGTCTCGGCCAGGGTCACTGCCAGGGGCGGGGCCGTCTCGTTGGCCGGGCCCATGGACAGGCCGACGAAGGTGTTGAGGCCCGGCGCGGTCCGCACGTGCCGGCGTGTGGAGGCTGTGAGAACGGGAGCGGACTCCCCCTCGGACCCCCGGGGTCTGGCCACGGCGATGACGTGGTGAGAGCCGTATGGCACGCCCGAGACCGTGTACTCGGTCCGTCCGTGCGCGGAGAGCGCCTCGAAGGCGACCGGAGACCCCTGGGGGGCCGCCTCGCGGAACACGCCGACCATGACGTCCGAGTGGCCGACCGACTCGGGTACGTCCAGGACCCCGGTGATCGTGGTGCCGCTCACGGGGGAATCGGGCCGACGGCGTCGGGCCTCGATCATCTCCCCCAGGGCCGGCAGCCGGGAGAAGTCGTGGGAGACCGCCACGAGCAGCCGCGACACGGCGGGGGAACGGTACTGGGTCGGCGACACTCCGACCGCGCGGGTGAAACGGCTGGTGAACGTGCCGACACTGTTGTAGCCGACGCTGCAGACGATGTCGGAGACCGTGAGGTCCGTGGTGAGGAGCATGCGCTTGGCCGCGAAGAGGCGCACGGCGGTCAGATAGCGCCCCGGCGTCATGCCGACCGCGCGGGAGAAGATCCTGGAGAAGTGGTACGGGCTGACGAAGACCTCGGCCGCGAGCTGGCTCAGAGTGATGGGCTCGTCATAGCGGCTTCGGATGAATGCGACGGCTTGGCGGACAGATTTCTCCACGGCGATCTCCTGACACGATTCCGAATGTCGGACACGGCGAACACAGAGCTGAGGCGCACGGGAAGGCCCTGCGTTATCAAGAAAGTAAAAACCACAACTGATGAATACCTCCCACCTTCAAAAATGGATCAAAAAGGTAAGTTCACTCAACTGCGAGCCAAACGCGGGGAGAACGGGAGGGGTTGTGGACCCGGGGCCCACACCCTCCACCCGGCGTAGCCGAAAACCTTGCCCACCGCCACCACCCTTCGCCACTCGGCACAGGCACCGGTCCATGTTCACATCCGCCGCGCGGGCCATCATCTTCCAGATTGCGACACTGAGCGCTAAACCCGGCCTAGAAATAGTTCCGAAATAAACAACCCACTCGGCACTTTTTGCAACGAACTGCTCACCGAAAGTAACCCCCTGGAACGGGAACACCGAGGCCATCACCCCAGCATGCGCACACACCCGTTCAACCCCGCTGACCACAAGTGGACACACAGGATTACGCCGCCGCAGGCACGGGAAAAAGCTGTCGCCCGACAGATGCCACAACCCGTCGGCGACACGATCTCAATCACCTTCCGTAAAGGCCGCAGGCAGTGGAGCTATGAGACGTAAGAATGACAAGACAATTACCCGGGAAGACGGCATTCTTACACCCCGGACCACCCGGAAAAGGCTGAACACAAGTAGAGTGGACGCGAGGTGACGTCGGATATTGGTGGCATGAGCCCACGCAAGTCCGACCCCCGACTCCGCTCGCTCCTGATCGATACGGCCGCCCGACTGCTCACCACCGAGGGGCCCAGGGCCCTGTCCACCCGCAGGATCGCCCAGGAAGCGGGCAGTTCCACGATGGCCGTCTATACGCACTTCGACGGCATGGGCGGACTGGTCCACGCGATGGTCCGCGAGGGTTTCACCCGATTGGAGGAACACCTGACCAGCGTCCGCCCCACCGCCGACCCCGTCTGCGACCTGGCTCTGCTCGGCAGGGCCTTCCGGCACAACGCGGCGCACAACGCGCATCTGTACACGGTGATGTTCGGCGGCTGCTCCCTGGCGGGTTTCAGCCTGTCCGAGGACGACCGTCAGCATGGCCGCTACACACTGCGCAACGTGACGGACTGCGTACGCCGGTGTGTCGGCTCCCGTCGCTTCCGCGCCGCCGAGCCGGAACTGGTGGCCCACCGGCTGTGGTGCGCGGTGCACGGGCTGACCACACTGGAACTCGGTTCCTACCTCATTCCGCCCTACGACGCCGACCGGTGCTTCGAGGACCAGCTCGTGTCCCTCATGGTGGGGTGCGGAGACACCCCGGAGGCGGCCCGGGCCTCGGTCGGCGCCTCCGCTCAGCGCCTCCGCTCCCTGTGGGAGGAGGCCCGAGCCCACCCCTGCTGACCGCCCGGAGCACCGGCGGCCGGTCGATCGCGCGCGGAGGCCCCACAGGACGTTCTCCTCGCCCACCCGGCCCCGGCGCGACCACCGGCATCCGCGGAGTCCGCCTCAGAGCGGCACGTTGCCGTGCTTGCGGCGCGGCTGCTCCCTTCTCTTGTCCCGCAGCAGGGCGAGTCCCGCCGCCACCGCGGCGCGCGTGTCGGCGGGGTCGATCACGTCGTCGACGAACCCCTCCTCCGGGGCCCTGTAGGGGTGCATCAGTCGCCTGCGGTAGTCCTCCACCAGTTCCGCGCGGCGGGCCCGCGGGTCGTCCGCGGCACGCAGCTCCCTGCGGTGGACCACGTTGACCGCCCCCTCCGCCCCCATGACGGCGATCTCGTTGCTGGGCCAGGCCAGGGACAGGTCCGTGCCGATGGAGCGCGAGTCCATCACGATGTAGGCACCGCCGTAGGCCTTGCGCAGGATCACCTGCACGCGGGGCACCGTCGCCTCGCAGTAGGCGTAGAGGAGCTTGGCGCCGTGCCGGATCACCCCGGCGTGCTCCTGTGCCGCGCCCGGCAGGAACCCGGGGACGTCCACCAGCGTCACGAGCGGGATGTTGAAGGCGTCGCAGAAACGGACGAAACGGGCCGCCTTCTGGGCGGCGTCACTGTCGAGCACGCCGGCCAGGACCATGGGCTGGTTGCCGACCACCCCCACCACGGCGCCGTCCACCCGGGCCAGGGCGCACAGCACGTTGGTCGCCCACCCCTCGTGGACCTCGAAGAAGTCCCCGTCGTCGACCACCTCGGCGACCACCTCCCGCATGTCGTAGGGCTTGTTGGGCTCGGCCGGGACGATCTCGGCCAGCCGCGGCCGCCGATCGTCACGCGCCGCCCCCGGCCCGGGCACGTCCGGAGGCGCGGACAGGTTGTTGTCGGGCAGGAGCGACACGAGGTGGCGCACGTCCTCCAGGCACTCCTCCTCGTCGTCGTGGACCACGGCGGCCACACCGGTACGCGCGCCGTGCACGTCCGCGCCGCCCAGCTCCTCGTGCCCGATGCGCTCACCGCTCACCGCGGCGATGACGTCGGGGCCGGTCAGGTACATCCGGGCCGTGCCGCGGACCATGAACGTGAAGTCCGCGAGCGCCGGGGAGTAGGCGGCGCCGCCCGCGCAGGGCCCCAGGATCACGCTGATCTGGGGGACGACCCCGGAGGCGGCCACGTGCCTGCGGAAGATGCCGCCGTACCCGTCCAGGGCGGCGACGCCCTCCTGGATGCGGGCGCCGCCGCTGTCGTTGAGCCCGATGATCGGCGCTCCGCTGTCCAGGGCCAGGTCCATGACGCGGTGGATCTTCCTGGCGTGCTCGGCACCCAGCGAACCGCCCAGGATCGTGAAGTCCTGCGCGTAGACGAACACCCGCCGGCCGCCGACCGTGCCCGAACCCGTGACCACCCCGTCGGTGTGCGGGCGGCGCCCCTCCGTGGTGGGCCCCTCGTCCCTGCGGCGCCGGAACACACCCAGCTCCACGAACGAGCCCTCGTCCAGGAGCAGGTCCAGGCGTTCACGCGCCGTGCGCTTGCCCAGTCCGTGCTGGCGTTCGATGCCGGTCGGGTCACCGGCCTCGGTGAGGCCGCGCAGCGTGTCGCGCTCGCGCCGCAGCTCCGCCATCGTGCGGCCGCCGGGGGCCGGCGGCCGCGCCTCCCTGGGCACGGCCACCGGCCTCAGATCCGCCTCCGAGGTGCTCATCCCGCCTTCACCCTGCCGTTCGCGGCGCCGTGGGAGAGCCCGCGGAAGGCGCCGCCGTGGAACACCAGCGCCGACCGATCGGCCCCGGCGTCCGCGTGTACGACCCGGCCGACGAACACGGAGTGGTCACCGGCCTCGATCTCCTCGGTCACCTCGCACTCCAGCCAGGCGAGGGCGTCCGCGATCAGGGGCGCCCCCGTGCTCGGTCCGGGCAGCCAGGGCACCGAGGCGAACTGCTCCTTTCCCTCGGGCCTCTCCCGGCTGGCGAAGTAGCGGGCGGTGTCCTCCTGTTCGGCGCACAGCACCGAGACCGCGAAGTGCCCCTGCGTGACCACCGCCTTGTGCAGGCGGGCCGTACCGGAGACACAGCACAGCACCAGGGGAGGGTCCAGGGAGACCGAGCAGAAGGCGTTGGCCGTCATGCCGTGGGGGGTGTCCCCACCAACGGTGAGCACCGTCACCCCGGTCGCGAACGTGGACATCACCTTGCGCAGGGCAACCATGTCAGGCCACCGCCCCTCGGGGGGCGGCACCGGCCGGCCCCGACTCCGACACGTACGGCGCCAGCGCCGCACGCAGTTCCTCGGGCACGCGGGTGGGGACCGTCGCCGTGTTGGGGCCGCGCATGCAGGCCACCCGCTGACTGCCCCGGGCCACCAGGAGCTCCCCCTCCCCGTCCAAGCGGACGTAGTCGAAGGAGAACTGCACCTGGGTCTGGGTCAGTTCCTCCAACCGCATCCGGATGGAGAGCTCGTCGAAGGCGGTGATCTCGGCGAAGAACGAGCAGTCGACCTTGAGGGTGAACAGCTTCAGGTCGCCGCGCAGGTCCTCCAGGACCTCCGGTGCCTGCTCCTTGAGGAACATCTCTCGGCAGCGGCCCTGCCAGCGCAGGTAGTGGGCGTAGTACACGTTGCCCACCAGGTTGGTCTCCTCGAAGCCGACCGTGTGGCGGATCTCGTAGTAGTCGGACATCAGCTCTCCTCTCGGGACAGGACGGCGAACACCGTCGGGTCAGGACTTCCGTTCAGGTCCGTGACCCAGGTGGCGATCCGGTCAGTGCCCGAGGACAGGACCACCCAGCCGTGGTCACCGACCCCCTCGAACGTCAGCGCGCGGCCGGTGCCGCCCGCCTTGCGCAGGCACTCCAGGGCTCCCCACAGGCGTGTCGCCGCCACGTGCGCGGACTCGTCCGCCTCGCGTGCGACCAGCCGCCACAGGGACGACAGCCCTTCGCCCAACAGCCCCGACCACTGTTCGTCGGAGCGCTCGGCGACGGCTTCCACGTCGCAGGCCAGGGCCGTGTCGCCGACGACGGCCAGGGTCACGCCGGCCCCGTGCGAGGCCGACACGTGCGCCCCGGGGATCTCGGGGCGGCCGTCAGGCCGGTACCGCACCCGGGTGACCCGGTTCAGCGCCCGCCCGACCGCCAGTTCGGTCCTGCCCCGCCGCTCCTCCACGCCCTGGGCGGCGCCGGACTCGGGGTCGGGGTCGACGACGACGGCTCGCGAGCCGCCGAGCACGTGCTCCAGCTCCCGCTCCAGGTGCGGCCCCAGCAGGGACGGCACCCATGGCCCGGCCCCGCCGCTCCTGCGCACCGCGCGCAGGCGCAGGCCCTCCCACCGCTCGACCACGGTCCCGACGGAGTCGCGCAGGTCCACGTCGTAGACGTAGGAGTCGCCGTCCTGGAGGCGTTCGACCGCCTCCAGGAGCACGCAGTCGGCCTCCTGGTCCTCGGGCCCGGCCAGGACCAGCCGGTCCACGCCCTCGGGCAGGAGGGTTCCGTCCGGCACGCAGGCCTGCAGCACGTGCATGGCCGCGTCGCGCACACCGGGGTCGGCCAGGACCCGCTCCTGGGCCAGGAACGAGCCGAACCAGTCGCCGGGCGCGGTCGTGGACAGCTCGGCGACGACGTGCCGGGCGCTCACCCTCCGGTAGGACAGCAGGCGGCGGAACCGCTTGCCCTGGAAGAGGACGCCCCCGTAGAGCTCGGCCGGGTCCACCGGAACCCGGGGCAGCAGCGGTGCCTCCGCGGCCGCACCGCCTTCCCGCGGTGCGGAGCCGGGCCAGCGCAGGAGCGCACGGAAGTGGTCGGCGTCGTAGCCCGTCTCCTCACTGCGGATGACGACCTCGACCGTGTCGGCGTCCCGCACCAGCGCGGCCACCCGGATGGTGGTGCTGCCGCCCGGGCGCACCGCCACCGGCCGCAGGAATCGCGCCCCCTCCATCACCGGAGGCCCCTCGTGCCCGCTCACGGCGACCGCCACCTGGGCCATCGCCTCCATGCCGATGACAGCGGGGAAGAGCATGTCGCCGTCGAGCAGGTGGTCGTCCAGGTAGGGGTCGTCCGCCGAGGACAGAACCGCCTCGGTGACGAGTTCGACCCGGGGGTAGTGCACCAGGACGCGGTCGGTGAACCGGCCCAGGGGGATCTCGCCCTGTTCGACGGACAGCGTCGGCAGCCCGTCGGCGCGACCGCTGACGACCAGTACCGGGCCGGCCTCGCGGTCGGCGAGGACCTGGTGCAGGACGGCGATGCCCTCCTCAGTGGAGATCGGGGTGATGCCGTCGCGCATGAGGGCCTCGACCACGCCCAGGCGCTCGCCCATCCCGGCGCCCGACCACACCGACCACTCCAGGGACAGCACCCGGGTGTGGGGGTGCTCGCGGCCGTACTCGACGGTCATCTCGGTGAGCCAGTCGTTCGCGGTGGCGTAGTGCGCCTCACCGCGGAGCCCGGCCCGGCCGATGATGCTGCCGAAGGAGACCAGCAGGCGCAGGCGCTCGGGGTCGATCGCTCCGAGGACGGCGGCGAGCCCGTCCGTCTTGGGCGCCAGGGTGCGCCGCATGAGCGGCTCCGTCACGTTCGCCACGGCGGCCGGCTCGTTGCGGCCCGCGCCGTGCAGCACGGCGGTGACCGCGCCCAGCTCCCGCTGGAAGGAGTCCACCGCGGCACGGACCTCCTCGGGCCGGGTCACGTCGGCGCGGTCGTACCGGTAGCGCACCCCGGCCGCCGCCATCCGCTCCAGGTTGGCCGCGAGCTCCTCGTCGTCCTCCGGCGCCGCGCGGCCCAGGAGCGCCAGGCCGACACCGTACTCCCGGGCCAGGGACAGGGCGCACTCGGCCGTGATGCCCTTGCCCCCTCCCGTGACCAGGAGCACGTCGTCCGCACCGAGCGGGGGCTCGCCCGCGTCGGCGCCGTCGGGCGGGGACACCGCCCGCAGCACGGGCACGGTGCGCCGGCCGTCGGCTCCGTAGCGCGACTCGGTGTAGCCCCGCCCGGCGGCGACCTCCTCCACCACCTGGCGCACCGCCTGCTCGCGGTCGCGTTCCGACTCCGGCTCGGGATCGTCCAGGGTGACCACGGTGGTGGTCAGGCCGGGCAGCTCCTGGTGCAGGGTCCGGGCCACGCCGGAGGCCCCGCGCCGGCCCTGCACGACGACGAACCGGCTCTGGGGACCCGAGGCCAGAACCGCACGGGCGGCGTCCAGGAAGGTCCCGGCCAAGTCGGCACCGCCTTCGGCGGGCAGGCACAGCAGGACGCCTCCGCCGATCCGCGAGAGCGCGTCCCGCAGCGGCGCGGCCAGGGGGTGCCCGGGCGGGGCGTAGACACTCCAGTCGGCCGGCTCCGGCTCGCCGGTGTCGCCGGCCGGGGCCTCGGCGACGTCGGCGGGCACGTGGGCGACCTCGAAGGCGCGCACCCACGGCGCCGCACCGGCCACCTGGGCGGGGGCGGTCCGGTCGTCGGCGGTTTCGGCCAGGGCCTCGATGGTCTGCGCCATCTCGCCCAGGCTGGAGGTGGCGTAGCCGGAGGCCGCGCTCATCGGCGGCAGGCCCAGCCGTTGTGCGGCTTCGTTGACGATCTGACCGACGGTGATCGAGCTGAGGTGCAGGTCGTCGAGCGGACGCGTGGCGGCACTCACCGTCGACTCGGGCAGCTCGACACGCGCGGCCACCAGGGAGCGCAGCAGGCCCAGCGTGTCCTGTTCCTCCCCGCCCGTCGCGTCCTCGGCCGAGGGTGCCGCGGGCGCGGCGGAGCGGCCGTCGGTGCGCCCGGCGTCCAGGCGGGGCGCGGCCTCACAGGGGCTGGCGAGGAACTCGAACTCCTCCGGCAGCTCACGGACCAGCCTGCCCGTGAAGAGGGCCGGCACGTCGACGGGGGCGCCGAGGGCGTAGGCCGCGCCCGCGGCCGACAGGAAGGGCGCCAGCGTCACCGCGTCGGTGTCCACCGGCAGCGCGGGGACCTCCGGGGCGCAGGAGGCGGCGAGCCCGGACAGGACACGTCCCGGCCCCACCTCCAGCAGCAGGTCGGCGTCGCGCGCCAGGCGCTCGACCGCCTCCTGGAAGCGCACCGGTCGCACCACCTGGTCCCGCAGGAGCGCACGCGTGTCGGTGTCGGGGTCGAGTTCGCGCCCGGTCACCGTGGACACCACCCCCGCCGACAGGGGTGCGAAGTCGGTCTCGGTGAGCCGCCGCCCCAGGACGTCGGCGGCCGGGGCCACCAGTGGCGAGTGGAAGGCGTGGGAGACGTTCACCCGTGTGGCGTTGACGCCTCCGTCCCGCGCACGCCGGCACACCCTCTCCACGTCCTCGGCGGGACCGGAGACCACCGTCTGTCCGGGGCCGTTGTACCCGGCGATGACCACGGTGGACTCGTCCCCGATCAGGGCCCGCACCTTCTCGGGTGCGGCCGCCAGCCCGGCCATCGCACCGCCTCCGTCGCTGGCGTCGGCCATCGCGCGTCCGCGCGCCGCCGCCAGGTCCAGCACGTTCCGGGCGTCCAGCGCGCCGGCCCAGTGCAGGGCGGTCAGCTCGCCGAGGCTGTGCCCGGTGGCTCCGTCGGCCCTCAGCCCGAGATCCTCCAGCACCGCGAGTGCGGCCAGGGAGCCGGCCACGATGCGGGGCTGGGCGACCTCGGTCGCGACCTGGTCACCGCCCTGTGGCAGGCCGGCCGAGGCCAGGACCTCGGCGGCGCGGTCGAAGCGCCGTGCGAACGCTCCGGGCCGACCGCTTCCCGACCCCTGTCCGGGGAAGAGGTAGCGGACGCGGGGAGGCGTGGCGCGGTGGGCGAGGAAGACTCCCTGTGCCGGGGAGAGCACCTCCTGCTCGCCCGCGTCGATGCGGTCGAGCAGTGCCCGCACCGCGCGCGCGGCGGACTCGGGCGAGGAGGCGACCACGGCGGCACGCGCCGGCGCCGTGCCGGAGCCGACGGCGAGCGCGTGGGCGAGGTCGGTGAGCTCGGCGTAGGAGAGGCGCGGCAGCGACTCCAGGAGCTCCTCCAGCCGGACCCGTACGGCGGCTACGTCGGCGCCCTCCACGACGAGGAGTTCGGCGTCCTGACGGCCGGCCACGAGTGCGCGAACGCGGGCGGTGACTCCGGCGCCACCGCCGCCCGGAGCCGACTCCACCGTCACGTGGGTGTTGATCCCGCCGAACCCCATGGCCGAGACGCCCGCCCGCACGGGGCGGTCCTGCGGCCAGGGCAGTGCCCGGTCCGGCACGAACAGCGGAGCGGACTCCTCCTCCAGCAGCGGGTGCGGGTCGTGGTGGCCGGTCGCCGGCGGGATGACACGGTGGTGGACGGCCAGGACGGCCTTGATCAGTCCCGCGACGCCCGCGGCGGCCTTGGTGTGGCCGAAGTTGGCCTTGACCGAGCCCAGGGCGGCCGGCTGCCCGGAGGGGGCTGCCGCGGCCCTGGCGCCGGAGAGTGCGGTCAGTTCCGTCTCGTCTCCGAGCGCGGTGCCGGTGCCGTGGCCCTCGAAGTAGCCGATCGTCTCTATCCCGTATCCGGCCCGCTCATAGGCGCGCTCCAGGGCCAGCCGGTGTCCGCCCTCCTCGGGCCGCGTGATGCCGCCGCTGCCGTCGGAGGAGACCGCCCAGCCCGTGATGACGGCGTAGATCCGCTTGCCCTGGGCCAGGGCGTCCTCCTCGCGCATGAGCACGAGCGCCCCCGAGCCCTCACCGGGCCAGAAGCCGTTGGAGTCCTTGTCGTAGACCTTCATCTCGCCGGTGGCCAGGGCACCGGTCTTGGCGAAGCCGATGACCTCGAAGGGATCGATGGACAGGTCGACGCCCCCCGCCAGGGCGGCGTCCAGGGCACCCTCGGCCAGGGCGGTGGCGGCCGTGGAGACCGACAGCAGCGACGAGGAGCAGGCGCCGTCCACCGTGTAGCCGCCGCCGCCGAGATCGAAGTGGTTGCAGACCCGGCCGGCGATGGTGTTGGACAGGCCGCCGGCCAGGGTGTCCTCGTCGATGCGCGGGAACGGTGACTTGTAGGCCCCCTCGACCTCGGCCAGGAAGGAGTCGGTCTCCTCCTCCGACCACCCGTGCTCGGCCAGGGCGGCGGCGAAGGTCCGTCGCACGTACGGCCACCGCAGGCGCATCGTGTTGGCGCGGGAGAACTCACCGGTGAGACTGTTGCCGATGACCACGCCGGTGGACCTCCGGGGCAGGCCCTCCCCAGCCGGAAAACCGGCGTCCTCCAGGGCCCGCGACATGGTCTCCAGCGCGAGCCAATGCGTCATGTCGGTGGACCGGAAAGAACTCCCGGAGACACGGTAGTGCGCACGGTCAAATGTGAATCCGCGCAGGACCGCCGCCTTGTCCGAGTAGAATCGGTCCTCGGCGGACGGGTCCTCCGACCAGTAATCTTCCAGATTCATGCGCTCAGCAGGAAGGCGACGAAAAGCCCTCCTACCAGCCAGAACATTCTCCCAGAGATCCGCGGGTGAATGCGCGTCAGGGTAACAGAGACCCATGCCGACAACAGCGATTCTTGCTTTGTTCATACCGCACCCATATTCAACTCAGAGAACACACCGACCCTCCGGCAATTCAACACCGATCATGCTCCAACAGAGTTTCCCTGTCTTCTTCGTTTGTGCGGCGAAGCCGTAAATCTATTTCATAACAGCGTGATTATTGCTATGCGCGACCGGTCGGCGCGGCGGGCGACCCGTCCGCGGGAACACGACCGTGGCAGGCGATCGCATGACTAGGCTGGGGTGATGATCAAGGTGATCGCGGTCGTGGGCCCGACCGCTGTGGGCAAGTCCGACCTCGCCGTCGACGTGGCACTCCGCCTGGAGGAACGCACCGGTCGCCGCGGCGAGGTGATCAACGCGGACTCCATGCAGCTGTACCGCGGCATGGACATCGGCACCGCCAAGGTGTCCGAACCGGAACGGCGCGGCGTCCCCCACCACCTGCTCGACGTCTGGGAGGTCACCGAACCCGCCGACGTGGCCAGCTACCAGGCGATGGCCCGCGAACGCGTGGAGGAGTGCGCCGAGCGCGACGTCATCCCCGTGCTGGTCGGCGGTTCCGGCCTGTACGTGCGGGCCGTCCTGGACCACCTGGACTTTCCCGGCACCGACCCCGCCGTGCGCGCCAGGCTGGAGGGGGAACTGGCCGACGCCGGTCCGGGCGTGCTGCACGCCCGCCTGGCCGAGGCCGATCCCGCCGCCGCCCGCGCGATCCTGCCGGGCAACGGCCGCCGGATCGTGCGCGCGCTGGAGGTCATCGAACTGACCGGGCGCCCCTTCACCGCCACGCTGCCCGACCACACCTCGTTCTACCCCTGCCTCCAGATCGGACTGAGCGCTCCGCGTCCGGAGCTGGACACGCGGATCGACACCCGGGTGGAGCGCATGTGGGAGCGGGGACTGCTGGAGGAGGTCCGGCGGCTGGACGGACAGGGCCTGCGCGAGGGCCGCACGGCCTCGCGCGCCCTGGGCTACGCGCAGGCGCTGGAGCAGCTCGACGGCATCCTGTCCGAGGAGGACGCCAAGGCGGCCACCGCGCAGGCCACCCGGCGCTTCGCCCGCCGCCAGGAGTCGTGGTTCCGCCGCGACCCGCGGATCCGCTGGCTGCCCTACGACGCGCCCGAGCTCACCGACCGCGCCCTGGCCCTGGTGGACACGGCCCTGGCCGGGACTCCCGAGGCCCCCGACGAGGCTCTGGTGGACGTGGCCACGGTGATGCCCGGCTTCCGGGGCGCGAACGGGTAGGGCCGAGGCGGTCCGGCGGCGGTCGCACTCGGTGCCGGTGCCGCCCCAAGGCTCACACCCGTCCCGGGCCCGCCGGTGCCGCCTCTCGCGCAACATCCGTCCCGGGCCCGCCCGCCGCATGCGCCTCAGCGGCGCGGAGTGCGCAGGTGGATGCGCTCGCCCTGCTTGCCGAAGAGGCTGAGCACCTCCACCCCGCCCCGTCCGGCGGCTCCGAACCAGTGCGGGATCTGGCAGTCGAATTCGGCCGCCTCCCCCTCCCCCATGACGAAGTCGCGTTCGCCCAGCCGCACCCGCAGTCGTCCGCGCAGCACGTAGAGCCATTCATGGCCCGTGTGGGTCCGCAGGAAGGGCTCCTCGTCGTGCGCCGGGATGGTCATCTTGTACGCGCGCGGTTCGCCCTGCCGCCGTGACAGCGGGATCAGCACCCGGCCGTCCTTCCTGGTCGGGTGCTGGGGCACGCGCGGGTCGACGATCCGGGGCGCCGCAACGATCTCGTCGAGGGGCACGCCGAGCGCCGCGGTGATCGGCAGGAGGAGTTCGAGGCTCGGCTTGCGCTGGGCCGACTCCAACCGCGACAGCGTGCTGGTCGAGATCCCGGTGGTACGCGCGAGGCCGGTCAGGCTGACGCCCTTCCTTTCCCGGGCGCGGCGCAGGCGGGGCGCGATCTGCTCGATCACGGCGTCGACACTGGGTTGTTCGTCCATGGGACCAGTGAACCCGTCCATCCCTGTTTCGGCAACATCGTTTGCCGAAACCGCTCGGACGGCCCGATCCTCCCGGTGGAGGTGGTCCGCATGGACACGACAACGCACACCGAGAGATCCTCCGACAGGTTGCCCGCCGGGGTCCACCTGCTCGGATTCAGCCTGTTCGCGATGGGGAGCGCGGAGTTCCTCCTGGCCGGGGTCCTACCGTGACCTGGGGCTACCCCGAGATCACCATCGAGGACGTCGCCCGGCGGGCCGACGTGGGCAAGGGCACCGTCTACCCGCACTCCCCCACCAAAGAAGTGCTCTTCCCCGTGGTCCTGCCCAGCGTGACGAGGCCGGACAATCGGCGGTTCCACGACCTCTACGTGCGGCTCTGACAGGGCCGGAGACGGCGGAGGCCCCCGGCGCCGTGCCGGGGGCCTCCTCACTCTGTCGCCGGAGCCGTCAGGCGTCGCAGCACCCGCCGACGGCGGCGGGCTCCTCGGCCGGGGCGCCGATCCGGGGCATGCCCAGCAGGACCTCGGGCTCGCGCGCCTGCGCGGGCGCGCCGTTGCGGGCGTCCCACGCGTCACCGGCGCGGGTGCGCCGCAGCTCACGGATGCCGGAGTCGGCCACCAGGTGGTGCGGCGCGGCGTAGGTGACGTCCACCGTCACCGTGTCGCCCGGACGCGGCCGCTCGCCGTCGCCCACCGCGAAGTGCACCAGGCGGTTGTCGGGAGCGCGGCCCGAGAGGCGGTGGTGCTCGCCGTCCTTCTTGCCCTCGCCCTCGGCGACCAGCAGCTCGACCTCGCGGCCGACCAGCTTCTGGTTCTCCTCCCAGGAGATCCGGTCCTGGAGGTCGACCAGGCGCTGGTAGCGGTCCTTGACGACCTCCGGCGGCACCTGGTCGTCCATGGTGGCGGCCGGGGTCCCGGGGCGCTTGGAGTACTGGAAGGTGAACGCCATGGCGAACCGCGCCTCGCGCACCACGTGCAGCGTCTCGGCGAAGTCCTCCTCGGTCTCGCCGGGGAAGCCCACGATGATGTCGGTGGTGATGGCGGCCTCCGGCATGGCCGCGCGCACCTTCTCCACGATCCCCAGGAAGCGCTCCTGGCGGTAGGAGCGGCGCATGTCCTTGAGGACCTTGCTGGAGCCCGACTGCAGGGGCATGTGCAGCTGCGGCATCACGTTGGGGGTCTCGGCCATCGCCTCGATGACGTCGTCGGTGAAGTCGCGAGGGTGCGGGGAGGTGAAGCGGACCCGCTCCAGCCCCTCGACCTCGCCGCAGGCGCGCAGCAGCTTGGAGAAGGCCTGCCGGTCGCCGAACCCGCTGCCGTAGGCGTTGACGTTCTGCCCGAGCAGGGTGACCTCGCTGACGCCCTCGTCCACGAGCGCGCGCACCTCGGCGAGCACGTCGCCGGGGCGGCGGTCCTGCTCCTTGCCGCGCAGCGCGGGCACGATGCAGAAGGTGCACGTGTTGTTGCAGCCCACCGAGATGGACACCCACGCGGCGTAGGCGGACTCGCGGCGGCTGGGCAGCGTGGACGGGAAGTGCTCCAGCGATTCGGCGATCTCCACCTGCGCCTCGCGCTGGACGCGGGCGCGCTCCAGCAGGGTCGGCAGGGAACCGATGTTGTGGGTGCCGAACACGACGTCGACCCAGGGGGCGCGGCGGACGATCTCGCCGCGGTCCTTCTGGGCGAGGCAGCCGCCCACGGCGATCTGCATCCCGGGATTGGCGTCCTTGACCGGACGCAGGTGTCCCAGGTTGCCGTAGAGGCGGTTGTCGGCGTTCTCCCGGACCGCACAGGTGTTGAACACGACGATGTCGGCGGTGGTGTCCTCGGCTGCGCGCGCGTACCCAGCGTCCTCCAGCAGACCGGAGAGGCGCTCGGAGTCGTGGACGTTCATCTGGCAGCCGTAGGTCCGCACTTGGTAGGTACGACTCTGGCTCACCGCTCCAGGCTATCCGCTACCCCGGACGGAAAGGCCCGGGTGCGCGCACCCGGGCCCGAACACCGGACCTCAGTCCTTGTCGCCCTCGCCCGCACCGGCTTCCGCCGCGGGGGCGGTCTCGGCGCCGTTCGCCGGCCCGGTGGCGTCGGGGACGCGCTCCGGGCCGCCTTCGCGGCGGGTCCGCAGCTTCTCGTAGCCGATGACCACGGTGATCAGGACCAGGCCGATCACGTTGGTGGTCCAGCTCGCGGAGACCAGGAGCAGGCCGCCCAGGATGATCGCGGCGCGCTGGTACCAGGTCATCGGCCGGTCCAGATAGCCCACGAGTCCCAGTGCCACCATGGCCGCGCCCGCGATACCGGTCACCGCGGCCACGGTGCCGGACACCAGGTTCACGTTCTGGAGCAGCAGTTCCGGCGAGAACACGAACATGTACGGCATGACGAAGGCCGCGATCGCGATGCGCACCGCGTAGAACCCGGTGCGGATCGGATCGCCCCCGGAGATGCCCGAGGCCGCGTAGGCGGCCAGGCAGACCGGCGGGGTGATGTCGGCCAGGACGCCGAAGTAGTACACGAACAGGTGCGCCATCAGCAGCATCGCGAGCGTGCGGGTCTCGAACTCGCCCTGGAGCACGGCCACGATCGCCGGCGCGGCCAGCGTCGCCGTGATGACGTAGTTCGCGGTCGTGGGCAGGCCGATGCCCAGGATCAGGCAGGCGAGCATCGACATCACCAGGATGAGGAACAGGTCGACCCGCAGGGTCGCGACCGCCTCGGTCCCGAAGTCCGCGCCCGCCCCGGTCCACGCCAGCGCCGGCGAGGACGCCACCGCCGTCAGCAGGGACGCGAGGGAGGTGCTGATCGACTCGGCGATGCCCAGGAGTCCTCGGCTGAGCTTGAGTCCCAGGTCGGTCGTGGTGATGACGCCCGCGATGATGCCCGCGGACGCGCACGCGACGATGATCGGGATCGCCAGCCGCGAGGCGCCCACCAGCCCGTCCAGGAACCCGTGGAAGTTGAGCTGGTCCTCCTCGGAGTGCTTCCAGGACGAGAACAGGGCCATGGCCGCCATGGCGACGCCGGCCAGCAGCAGGGCGATGAACATCGCCTGCATGCCGCGCCCCATCTCCGCGAACACGTTCTGCACCCCCAGGACCACCACCGCCGCGGCCACCGCGGCGACGACGATCGGCAGGGACAGGCGCAGGGCGTTCGCCCCGGCCTCACGCGCGGCCCGGCGGCGCAGGCGGCCGTCGACGCGCGCCCAGGGCAGCGTGACGAACTGGATGAGCAGGTTCATGGCGACGGTGGCCACGACCGCGCCCATCGCGGAGTACATCGGCGAGTAGCCCAGGGACAGCAGGGCGAAGATCGCGACGACCGGAGCGAGCAGGTACCCGCGGGTCAGCATCAGCACGCGCAGGTTGGGCAGCAGCTCCCGGGGCAGGCCGCCGATGCCCATCCGCTTGGCGTCGTAGTGCACGACCACGTACTGGGAGACGAAGAACATCACCGCCGGGATCGCCGCGGCCGTGAGGATCTGCTGGTAGCTGGCCCCGGTGAACTCGATCATGATGAAGGCGCCCGCGCCCATGATCGGCGGCATGATCTGGCCGCCGGTGGAGGAGGCCGCCTCGACCGCGCCCGCGTACTCGGGCTTGTACCCGGACTTCTTCATCATCGGGATGGTGAACGCGCCGTTGGAGACGGTGTTGGCCACCGAGCTGCCGGTGATCGTGCCGGAGAACGCGCTCGTGACGATGCCGACCTTGGCGGTGCCGCCCGTGGAGTGTCCCGTGGCGCCCAGGGCCAGGTCGGTGAAGAACCGCTCCATGCCCGTCCGCTGGAGCATGGCGGCGAAGATCATGAAGAGGAAGATGAACGTCGCCGAGATCCCCAGCGGGGTCCCGAAGACGCCCTCCGTGCTCACCCACAGGTTCGTGACGATCTGGTCGACACTGGATCCGCGGTGGCGCAGGAAGCCGGGCATGGACTGGCCGAAGTAGGCGAAGGCGACCAGCGACGACGCCAGCACCACCAGGGCGGGGCCGAGCACGCGTCCGGCCGCCACGAGGATCAGCAGGATGCCGATCGTGCCCACCATGACGTACGTGGGATTGAGGATGCCGACCGTGGTGACGATCTCGCGGTAGTTGACGAACATGAACAGTCCGGCGAACAGGCCCAGTGCCGCCAGGACCACGTCGAACACGGGCATGCCCATGAGCGTCACGCGCGAGTAGCGGGACAGCTGCACGACCACGAGGATCGCCAGCGCCGGTCCGACCACGTTCCATCCGGCGATCCCGGACAGGGACATGTAGGCCAGGACGGCCGCGCCCGTGGCGGTCAGGCCCCACCGGGTGACGGCCGGCCACAGCCACACGGGGAACACCGAGGGCCGGCGCAGGAGCGCGACGCCCAGGGCGAGGGCGGCCACGATCAGGCCCAGGCCCAGGAAGGGCAGGAAGAAGAAGCCGCCGGCCGCGTCACTGGTGACCAGGTCCAGCGAGATCAGCGCCGCGCCGACGAGGAGGGTCCAGCCACCCGCCGCCTGGGCCCGCGAGGCCGCGTCGGACGCGCGCGTACGCCACAGGAACCAGCCGGCGCCGCCGAGGAGGACGAGGGCCAGTCCGCCGAACACCGCCTGCGGGAGGTACAGGTACATGCTCGTGTTGGTGCCGGACAGGGTCCCGACCGCCAGGTAGCCCACCAGGAGGCCGCTGAAGGCCATGCTGATGCCGTAGAAGGGTCCGTGGACCTCGACCCGGCGCTCCTTGGTCGGGTAGAGCAGGAACACCAGCCCCAGGCCGAGGGCCAGGTGGAAGGAGCGCTGCTGCAGAGGGGGCAGCGTCTGGGTGAACGCGGTCCACAGGTGGAACGCGGCCAGGGCCAGGGCGACGAAGAAGACGCTCCAGCGCCAGATCGACTGGAGCTGGCCGCGGGTCCCCTCGATCCCGGTGTCCTCGGTGTAGTCGTGCGTCTCCATCGCCTCGATGTCCCTCTGGATGCTGTCGAGGGCTTCGGGGGAGGACGCACCGGCGATCGTGTCTCTCTCGCCGGCGGGGTCACCACCGGGGTCGCCGGTGGCTTTGGGATCGGTCGTCATCAACCTCGTCCTTCTCGTGGGCGGGGGATTCCCCCATCACTCACCGGATGGGGCCACCCGATGTGCTTGCACGTACAGTTCCACGACCGTGCCCGGTCCAACCAGATCCAGGAGCCGGATCTCGCGGCCGCCTGCGGCCAACCGGTGGTCGACGTCGGCCGTGCCGACCACCATCCGTACCGTCCCGATCGGACGCCCGTGGTGGTCGACCACGTAGCCGGAACCGTCGCGGACGAACGTGGTGGTCACGCCGCCGATGGTCTCGGGCCCGGAGGGGAGGTTCGCTCCGTGCGCGTCGAACCGCATCTCCTCCATCGCCAGTCCCGCGTCGGCCGAGACCGAGAAGACCTCGTACACGGGACGGCGGTGGACCGAGTGCGTGTGGGTGAGCTCGATCCGGTCCCCGACCGCCAGCGGCACGAGGGCGACCGGACCCGGTGCGTCCGCCGACGGGGTGGTCGGCCGCACGGAGAACCAGGCGGTCCCCGTGTCGGCCGAACCGGTCGCCGTGAGGAGGACGGCCGCGGCGGCCAGCGCCGCGCCCGCCGCCCGCAGGACCGCCGACGCGGACCCCACACGCGCAGGGCCGCCCGGCGTCCACCGAGCGGCCCTGAGCGAAGCGGTCATCAGTCGAGGACGCCCTCTTCCTCGTAGAAGCGCTCGGCGCCCGGGTGCAGCTCCATCGAGCCCAGGCCGTCGACCGCGGTGTCCAGCTGGACCTGGCTGCCGACGTCGTGGGCGATGTCGCCGGAGTTCTGGTACATGACGCTGACCAGGTCGTAGACCAGGTCCTCGTCCAGCCCGGAGGTGGCGTAGAGCGTCGCCCACTGGGTCAGCGTGACGACGTCCTCGTCCTGGCCGTTGTAGGTGCCGCCGTCGATGGTGAGCGGGCTGTAGCTCGGGTCGGCCTCGATGAGGCCCTCGGCCTCCTCGCCGTCGATCGGCAGCAGGCGGACCTCGTTGCTCGCTCCGACCTCGACGATGCCGGCCGCGGGCACCGACAGGATGCCGAACGCGGCGTCGACCTGACCGTCGCCCAGCGCCGTGGCGGCGTCGCCGAAGGTGCTGTCGAAGGCGTTGATGTCCTCGTCCGGGTCGATGCCGTAGGCCTCGAGGATCTGGCGGGCCGCGACCTCGGTGCCGCTGCCGGGCGGGCCGATCTCGACGTCGGCGCCCTCCAGGTCGGCGATCGACTCGATGTCGGAGTCGGCGTTCACGACGACCTGCATGACCTCGGGGTAGATGTTGCCGAGGGCGAGGATGTCGTCCGGGTTGGCGAGCGGCTCCTCCTCGAACGGCCCGGTGCCGGCCTGCGCCTGCATCGCCACGCCGTTGACGGCCATGACCAGTTCGCTCTGCTCGATCTCACCGGCCTCGGCGTCCTCGGTCGAGCCCTCCAGAGCACGCATGTTCTGCACGGAGGCACCGGTCGCGAGCGTGTCGACCTGGATGCCGTCGATGTTGTTGGTCCACAGCTGCGCGATCTCGCCACCGAGCGGGTAGTACGTACCGCCGGTGGAGCCCGTCGCGAGCTGGAGGAAAGTAGTGTCCGCGTCCTCGTCGCCTGCTCCGGGCCCGTCCACGTCCTCCGGGGCGGCGCACGCCGACAGGGCGACCACGGCGGCCGCGGCGACAGCCACGGAAGCCCGCGTGGTCCTGCGTCCCTTGCTCATCGCTGGCATCCTCCTGTAGCAGTTCGGCGGGCACGGCCCCTTGGCGGCTCTCGTCCACCGCCCCCGTCGACCGTGCGTCACCGGTGATATCCGCGAAAGCATAGAACGGGGGGAACTCCCCCGCTGTGTCACTGCAATCACGAATGGAAAACGATACCCGGTGCATGATCGCGCCTTCGGGCCGTCATGCGCGGTAACGCTCGACGTGTCGGCGAGGCGGGTCTCCCGCAGGCGACACTTCACGACTAAGGTCGACATGTCATCTGATCTAGACCCATTCCTGAGCGGGACATGTCTGAACTGTCGAACCCCCAGCCCATCACCGCCGGTGACGTCGCCCGAGGAGTGCGCCGGATGGCCTTCCCCTCCGTCGTGGGCGACGAGGTCTGGTGGGAGGAGGAACGCCCCGACGAGCGCCGGGTCACCCTCATGCGACGCGACGCCGACGGCACCGTGCGCGAACTCCTGCCCGCCCCGTGGGGTGTCGGCAACCGCGTGCACGAATACGGGGGCCGTTCGTTCCTGCCCGTGCCCCGACGCGACGACAAGGCCATTCCGCGCATGGGAGTGGTGTTCGCCCACGCCGAGGACCAGCGCCTGTACCTGTGGGAGCGCGACGCCAAGGAGCCGGTTCCCCTCACCCCGGAGCCCGCCACGAAGGCGGGACTGCGCTACGCGGACTTCGCGCTCAGCGCCGACGGGCGCGCGGTGCTGTGCGTGCGCGAGGAGCACGGCCCGGCCGACACGCGGGCGACGGGCGGCACGGGCGGGGAATCCGGCGCAGACGGGGAACTCGGCACAGGTGTGGCACCCGATGCGGTGGCGGCGGCCGGGGCGCCGGTCACGGACGCATCGCTCACCGGGGTCGCCGGGAACGGCCGGGCCGCCGGGAACACGGTCGATGCCGCCGGTACGGCCGGTACGGCCGGTACCGCCGGGACCAATGGTGCGGCTGGCACGACTGACACGGCCGGTGCAGCGGGTACCGCCAGTGCGGCCGATGCCGCTGGTACGACCGGTGCGGCCGATGCCGCTGGAACCTCCGGTACCGCTGACCTGGACGGTACCGCTAGCGCGACCGATGCTGCTGGTGCGACCGGTGCGGCCCATACCGCTGGTGCGGCCGGTACCGCTGGTGCGGCCGGTCCGACCGGTACAGCAAGTGGCGCTGGTGCGGTCGGTGCGGCGGGTACCGCTGGCCTGTCAGGTACCGCTGACCTGTCCGGTGCCGGTGGTGCGGCCGGTGGCGCCGGGGTCGGCGGACCCGCCGGTGCGGCCCCGCGGCACCGGAGCCGCAGCGGGCGCGGCGGCGGCGTCCGCCGCTCCGTGGTCGCCGTGCCGCTGTCCGGACGCGGGGCCCAGGATCCCTCGGCCATCCGTGAGCTGGCCTCCGGCGCCGACTTCTACGCCTCCCCCACCGAGTCCCCGGACGGCGGCCACCTGGCCTACGTCCGCTGGAACCACCCGCGCATGCCGTGGGACGGCACCGAACTCCGCGTGGTCCCCCGCGAGGGCGCCGAGTACACGCTCAAGGGCGGTGTGGACGAGTCGGTCCTCTCCCCCCTGTGGGTGGACGACTCCACGCTCTACCTCGCCTCCGACTGGCCCGGGTGGTGGAACCTCTACCAGGCGGGCCTCAAGGGCCAGGCGATCGCCCTGTACCCGGCCGAGGAGGAGTTCCACGTCCCGCCGTGGCGCCTGGGCCACCGCTCGTTCCAGGTGCTGTCCTCCGGAAAGGTCGTCGCACTACACGGACACGCCGACATGACCCCCGGCCTCTACGACCCCGACACCCTCGATCTGACCCCGATCCCGACCGGCCTGACCTCCTGGTCCCAGCTGGACTCCGACGGGGAGTCCGTCGTGGCCATCGCCGCCTCACCGACGACGCCGCCGTGCCTGGTCCGCCTGGACCCGGCCACGGGGAGCATCGAGGTCCTGCGCACCAGCGATCTGCCCGGCACCGGTGCGGACGGCGCCACGGGCACGGCCGACGGCGGCGCCGCGCCGGTCAGGATCCCCGTCCCGCAGGCCCAGACGCTTCCCGGCAGGTACGGCGCGCCGGTCCACGTAAACGTGTACCCGCCCGAGGGGTCGGGGCCCGCGCCGTTCGTCGTCCACGCGCACGGTGGGCCGGTCTCGCACAGCACCACGGAGTACGACCTGGTCAAGGCCTACTTCACGAGTCGGGGCATCGGCGTGGCCGACGTCAACTACGGCGGATCCACCGGCTACGGCCGCTCCTACCGCAAGCGGCTGCACAAGGAGTGGGGCGTGGTGGACGTGGAGGACGCGATCGGCGTAGCGCGCTCCCTCGTGGACCAGGGCCTGGCCGATCCCGACCGCCTGGCCATCCGTGGTCCGTCCGCGGGCGGCCTCACGGCGCTGCTGTCCCTGACCGCGGACACGTTCGCCTGCGGGGTGTCCTACTACGGGGTGGCCGACCTGCTCGGCCTGGCCGAGACCACCCACGACTTCGAGTCCCGCTTCCTGGACTCGCTGGTCGGCACGCTGCCGGGCTTCACCGAACGCTACCGGGAGCGCTCGCCCATCAACCGGATCGACGAGATCGACGTCCCCGTGCTCCTGCTCCAGGGCACCGAGGACCCGGTGGTCACACCGGACCAGGCCCGCGCGATGGCCACGGCGCTGGGCGAACGCGGTGTCCCGCACGCCCTGGTGGAGTTCGAGGGCGAGGGCCACGGCTTCCGCTCGGCCCAGGCCCGTATCCGGGCGCTGGACACCGAACTCGCGTTCTACGCCCGCGTCTTCGGCACCGACTTCGGGGTCGGCGTGCGGCCGCTCACCCTGTCCACGACTCCGCCGGACCGCCCGGAGGCGGCCGCTCCGGAGATCTCACCTTCGGCGGCGCCGGAGGCGGACGAGAACGGGACGCCGGTCGCCGAGGAGGCCCGTCGGCACGAACACCAGAACGGCTGACCGGCCGAATCCTGGCTCAACGGCCGACCGCTGATTCGCCCGGCCACTGACCGCACGGACGTCTGACCGGCCGAATCCTGGCTCAACGGCCGACCGCCCGACCGGTCGAGCCGCTATCCGCCCGGCCACCGGTCCTCGCGGCACACGACACGGCCTACAGGTCCGGGTCGTACAGCTCCGCCTCGACGCCCTCGCGTTCGAGTTCCTCCCGGACCACCCGGTAGGACAGGCCCGCGGAGTAGCCCTTCCGGGCGAGGACGCCCAGGGCCCGCCGGATGCGGACCTCCTTGTCCTTGCCCCTCGTCGTGGCCAGGCGGCGCCGGGCCAGGTCGCGGGCGGCCTCCGCCTCGTCCTCGTCCGACAGCTGCGCGACCGCCTCGCGCACGGTGTCCTCCTCGACCCCCCGGGTGCGCAGCTCGCGGGCCAGCGCGCTCCGGGACAGCCGCCGACCGTGGTGCCGGGAGCTCACCCACGCCTGGGCGAAGGCCTCGTCATCGATCAGGCCCACCTCGTCGAACGAGCCCAGCACCGACCGCACGACCTCGTCCGGGAACTCGCGGCGGTGCAGGGCCCGCTCCAGCTGGGCCCGGGTGCGCGGGGAATGCGAGAGCATCCGCAGGCACAGGGCTCTCGCCTTGGCCTCGGGATCCTCCACGTGCTCCCCGGCCTCACGCATCCGGCGTCGTGGGTGCCTTGGTGGTCTTGGCCGCCGCCGTGCGCTTGGCGGTCGGCTTCGCGGGCTCCTTGGCCGCCGCGTCGGCCGCGGGCTTGGCCGACTCGCCGGGGCCGGAGGCGCTGTCGTCGCCCTTGACCGCGATACCCAGCTTCTCCTTGATCTTCTTCTCGATCTCGTTGGCCAGGTCGACGTTCTCGCGCATGAAGTTGCGCGAGTTCTCCTTGCCCTGGCCGAGCTGGGTGCCGTCGTAGGTGTACCAGGCACCGGACTTGCGGACGATGCCGTGCTCCACGCCCAGGTCGATCAGACTGCCCTCGCGCGAGACGCCCACGCCGTAGAGGATGTCGAACTCGGCCTGCTTGAAGGGCGGGGCCACCTTGTTCTTGACGACCTTGACGCGGGTGCGGTTGCCGACCGCGTCGGTGCCGTCCTTGAGCGTCTCGATCCGGCGGACGTCCAGGCGCACCGAGGAGTAGAACTTGAGCGCCTTGCCGCCGGTCGTCGTCTCAGGGCTGTTGTGCACCATGACACCGTCAACGAAGTAGTTGTGGTTCCCCTCGACCTCGATGTCGAACTTGTGCATGCTGCGGGTCTCCGGCTTGACCTGGATGTCCAGGATCGGGGAGGCCACCAGGCGCTCCACCGGCTCGGAGCGCTCCGGAACCACCCGGCACCGGCCCTGGAAGCGCGGAAGCAGCTTGAAGCTCATCGACTCGTGCACGTAGGGCGCCACAAGCTCCTGGAACTTGGCACTGGCCGCTGTGGTGAACTGGATGTAAGGGATGCGGCGGCTTCCCCGAACGACGAGCTTGGCGTCCAGGTCATAGGTGTCACGCAGGTGATCGGTGAGCCGTTCGCGCGTACCAGGGCTCATCGCTTCGACGCAGATCTCGATGCGCCCGCTGCCGCCCTCCGTCCGAGCCTGGACGCCCTTGGACCGAACCGTGAAGCAGCCGTCGTCCATGTACCAGACCGCGAGTGCGAGCGGCGTGATCTTCTTCAGGTACTCCCAGCTCAGGTGCTTCTTTCCATCACCGAAGTAGACAGCCTCCCGAAGCTCGGCCAGCTCCGGAAGCGGTGTGAAGTCGGCGAATACCGCGCCCTTGTCATTGGTGGTTCGAGAGTGGCCGATGTTGTCCAGCAGCGAGACCTTCCAGTCCAGGTAGGACTCTTGCCCATGCCCCATCCTGAACCGGGTGCCTTCGCGACCCCTGGTGTTCGCGGAGAGTGTGCCGTCGCCCATCACCGACCCGAGGACGACCTGGATCTGCTGTTCGCTCAGATAGTGGGTCTGAGCGGAAAGAACACGGTCACCGGGCAGGAGCTCGCCCGCCTGTCGCCAACCGCCAGGCGTACGGATGAGGTGGTTCGGGGTCGCCGCGAACTGCGAACGCCCGTTCTTACCGGATCGAGCGACGGTGAACTGCAGGAACTCGTCGGCTACACCGTTGTCGAACCAGTTGACGACCTTGCGCGGCACGACCTCGTCCCGTTCGGGGTCGTAGGAGAGGACCTCGACATCCATCTTCTGGTTGACGATCTTGCCGATCTTCTCCTGTGTGCCGTCGGCAAGGGTGACTCGGGTGCTGTAATTCATGCACCCGAACATGACGCCGACCTTCTCCCGCAGCTGGTTGATGAAGATCGCGGTGGTGCCGGTCTGGTGCAGGGCACCGGCGATCTTGCGCAGCGCCTGGGACATCAGCCGGGCCTGCAGGCCGACGTGGCTGTCGCCCATCTCGCCCTCGATCTCCGCACGCGGCACGAGGGCCGCCACGGAGTCGATGACGATGATGGAGACCGCTCCGGAGCGGATCAGCATGTCGACGATCTCCAGCGCCTGCTCACCGGTGTCCGGCTGGGAGAGCAGGAGGTCGTCGGTGTCGACGCCGATCTTCTTGGCGTAGACGGGGTCGAGCGCGTGCTCGGCGTCCACGAACGCGGCGATGCCGCCCAACTTCTGGGCGCTGGCCACGGCGTGCAGCGCGACGGTCGTCTTTCCGGAGGACTCCGGTCCGTAGATCTCCACGATGCGGCCGCGCGGGATACCGCCGATGCCGAGCGCGACGTCCAGCGCGATCGCGCCGGTCGGGATCGACTCGATGGGCGGGCGCTCGTCGTCGCCCAACCGCATGATGGAACCCTTGCCGAACTGCCGCTCGATCTGTGCGAGAGCTGTTTCGAGAGCCTTGTCTCGGTCACCAGATGCCACGGGGTACCCCTGTTGTTGGGTGGATGCCTTCTTCTTCATGATGCGCACGACGCTACGCCGTCGCTACGACAAACGCGATGCCGGACGAACGCCTGTGGACAACCCACACTACCCGAACTTGTGTTCGAGGACCCGTCGCCTCACCGGGCGTTCGTCGGGAGGTCGAACGCCTCGCACACCGCCCTCCACACCCGCTTGGCCGCCACGCCGTCGGAGAGGGCCTGCTGCACCGTGCGCGAGCCGAGCCCCTCGATGACGTAGTCCTTGGCCAGGCTCTCCGCGTAGGCCTCGCCGAACTGTTCGTGCATGTTGTGCCAGAAATCCGAGAGTCTCATCGGCCCCAGTATCGGTGATCCGCCCGACGCGCACGGCACCCCTGACCGCGTTCGTCGGCCGCGGCGGGCACACTGTCGGCATGATCGGCGAACGCTTCGGCACCGCGACCCGGACCTGGTTCGACCAGGCCTTCCCCGGCGGCCCCACACCCGCGCAGGCCCAGGCCTGGGACGCGATCTCCCGGGGCCGCGACACCCTGGTGGTCGCCCCGACCGGGTCCGGCAAGACGCTCTCGGCGTTCCTGTGGTCGCTGGACCGGCTCACCCGGTCCCCCGGTGACGGCCGCTGCCGCGTCGTCTACGTCTCCCCCCTCAAGGCCCTGGCCGTCGACATCGAGCGCAACCTGCGCGCCCCGCTGGCCGGGATCTCCGCCGCCGCGCGGGACCAGGGCCTGCCGCTGTCCCCCGTCACCGTCGGCGTGCGCACCGGCGACACCCCGGCCGCCGAGCGGCGGCGCCTGGCGACCCGCCCGCCGGACATCCTCATCACCACCCCCGAGTCCCTGTTCCTGGTCCTGACCTCCAGGGCCCGCGAGAGCCTGGCCGGTGTGGAGACGGTGATCGTGGACGAGGTGCACGCGCTGGCGGGCACCAAGCGCGGCGCCCACCTGGCCCTGAGCCTGGAGCGGCTGGAGGACCTGCTGGACCGGCCCGCCCAGCGCATCGGCCTGTCCGCCACGGTCCGCCCGCCGGAACTGGTCGCGGAGTTCCTCGGCGGCGCCTCCATGGTCGCCCCGCACGACACCCCGCACATGGACCTGAGCGTGGTCGTGCCCGTCCCCGACATGGAGGAGCCCGGCCCGGGCCCCGCCGGTTCCGCCGGCGCCGACCCCGGCGGCTCCGTCCCGCTCTCGCGGGGGTCGATCTGGCCGCACGTCGAACGGCGGGTGCTGGACCTGGTCGAGGCCCACCGCTCGACGATCGTGTTCACCAACGGCCGCCGCACGGCGGAGAAGCTCTGCGCCAGGCTCAACGACCTGCACGCCGAACTCCACGAGGGCGGGCTGCCACCGGAGGAGCACGCCGCCGACGTCATCGGGCAGTCCGGGCAGAGCAGGGGCGGCGAGCCCGTCATCGCCCGGGCCCACCACGGATCGGTCTCCAAGGCCGAGCGCGCGCTCATCGAGGACGACCTCAAGGCGGGCCGCCTGCGGTGCGTCGTCGCGACCTCCAGCCTGGAGCTGGGGGTGGACATGGGCGCCGTCGACATGGTCGTGCAGGTGGCGTCGCCGCCCTCCGTCGCCAGCGGGCTCCAGCGCGTGGGCCGGGCCGGGCACCAGGTCGGGGAGACCTCGCGCGGGGTGTTCTTCCCCCAGTTCCGGGGGGACCTGCTGGCCGCGACCGTGGTCGTGGAGCGCATGCGCGCGGGGGACATCGAGCGCCTGGAGATACCGCGCGACCCGCTCGACGTCCTGGCCCAGCAGATCGTCGCGATGGTCGCCATGGACGACTGGCCGGTGGCCGACCTCGCCGCGCTCGTCCGCCGGGCCGCGCCCTTCGCCCGGCTGGCCGACTCCGTCCTGGAGTCCGTGCTGGACATGCTCTCGGGCCGCTACCCCTCCGACGAGTTCGCCGAGCTGCGGCCCCGGGTGGTGTGGGACCGCGAGGCCGACGTCCTGCGGGCCCGGCCCGGCGCGCAGCGGCTCGCGGTGATCAGCGGCGGCACCATCCCCGACCGCGGCCTGTACTCGGTGCACCTGTCCGGGACCGCGGGCACCGGGCGGGCGCCCACCCGGGTCGGCGAGCTGGACGAGGAGATGGTCTACGAGTCGCGGGTGGGCGACGTCTTCGTCCTCGGCTCGACCTCCTGGCGGATCGACGCGATCACCGCCGACCGCGTCCTGGTCTCCCCCGCCCCGGGCCGCCCCGGCCGCATGCCGTTCTGGAAGGCGGACTCGATGGGCCGCCCGGCCGAGCTGGGCCGGGCCGTGGGCGCGCTGACCAGGGAACTGGCCGCGGCCGATCCCGACGACGCCGTCGAGCGCGCCCGCGCCGCCGGGCTGGACCCCTGGGCGGCCGACAACCTCGTCGCCTACGTGACCGAGCAGCGCGAGGCCACCGGGCAGGCGCCCGACGACCGCACGGTGGTGCTGGAGCACTTCCGCGACCAGGTCGGCGACTGGCGCGTGGTGCTGCACTCCCCGCTCGGCGCACGGGTGCACGCCCCCTGGGCCCTGGCCCTCGGCGGCCGGCTGCGCGAGCGCTTCGGGGTGGACGCCCAGGTCGTGCACGGCGACGACGGCATCGTGATCCGGCTGCCCGACATCGAGCACGACGCCGCCGTCCTCGCCCGGGAGCTCACCGACCTGGTCGCCTTCGATCCGGACTCCGTGGAGGACCTGGTCACCCAGGAGCTGACCGGCTCGGCGCTGTTCGCCGCCCGGTTCCGCGAGTGCGCGGCCCGCGCCCTGCTCCTGCCGCGCCAGCGCCCGGACAAGCGGATGCCGCTGTGGCAGCAGCGGCTGCGCTCGGCGCACCTGCTGTCGGTCGCGGGCCGGTACGGGTCCTTCCCCATCGTCCTGGAGACCGTGCGCGAGTGCCTGCGCGACGTGTTCGACGTCCCGGCCCTGGTGGAACTGCTCACCGACATCCGGTCCCGGCGGGTCCGCGTGGTCGAGGTGCGCACCGAGCGGGCCTCGCCGTTCGCCCAGTCGCTGCTGATGGAGTACACGGCGGCCTTCCTCTACGAGGGGGACGCCCCGGCCGCGGAGTCGCGCGCGCAGGCGCTCACGCTGGACTCCTCCCTGCTGGCCGACCTGCTGGGCGCGGTGGACCTGCGGGAACTGCTCGACCCCGACGTCGTGGAGCACACCGACGCCCTCCTCCAGCGCATCGCGGCCCCGGTCCGGGACGCGGAGGCCGCCGCCGACCTGCTGCGGGAGATCGGTCCGCTGACCACGCGGGAGGCGGCCGAACGCGGTGTGCGTCCCGCGTGGCTGGACGACCTGGCGAAGGCCGGGCGCGTCGTGCGCGGCCCCGTGGCGGGAGCCGACCGCTGGTACGCGGTGGAGGACGCGGCCCGGCTGCGCGACGCGATCGGCACGGTCCCGCCCCCGGGAGTGCCCGAGGCCCTGTTGGAGCCGGTGGACGCACCGCGGCGCGACCTGGTGTCGCGGTACGCGCGCACGCACGGCCCGTTCACGGCGGCGGAGGCGGCCGAGCGCCTGGGCCTGTCCGAGGACGTGGTCCTGGGCGTGCTCCGGGAGCTGGCGGAGTCGGGGCGGGTCGTCCGCGGTGAGTTCCGCCCCTGGGGAACCGCGCCCCGGACATCCGCCGAGGGGACACGCCCCGCCGCGGATCCGCCCACAGACGATGGTGAGCGACAGGTGGGAACCGCGCCGCCGACGTCCATCGAAGGTGCCCGTCCCACCGCGGAGCCGCCCACGGGCGCTGGCGGGCGCAGGGCGGGGGGCGGAACTGAGTGGTGCGACGTCGACGTCCTGCGGCGGCTGCGGCGGGGCTCCATCGCCCGGCTGCGCCGCGAGGTCGAGCCGGTGCCGCCGTCGGCGCTGGCCCGGTTCGTCCCGCGATGGCAGCACGCGGTCCCCGGTGAACGGCTGCGCGGTCCGGACGCGGTGTTCGCCGCCGTGGAGGCGATGCGCGGTGCGCCGATCGCCGCGCCGGACCTGGAGTCGAGCGTGCTGCCCGCCCGGGTCGAGGGCTACGCGCCGGTGGCGCTGGACGCGCTGACCCAGGCGGGCGAGGTGGTGTGGGCGGGTCTGGGCGGGGGGCGCCGCGCCCGGAGGCCATCCGCCGGGGGCGGCGGTGGCGGACGGCGGGCGGGCCTGCCCGGGGACGACGGGTGGCTGACGCTGGTGCCCGCCGACGAGGCGGCCGTGCTGCTGCCGGACCCACATCCCGTGGACGCGGAGACCGAGCCCGTCGCCTCCGCCGTCCTGGAGGCCCTGTCGGGGGGCGGCGGGCTGTTCTTCCGGGACCTGTCCGACCGCGCCTCCCGGGCCCTGGGGTCGGTGGTCTCCGACGCCGCGCTGGTGGAGGCGCTGTGGGACCTGCTGTGGGCGGGGCACGTGACCAACGACTCCCTGGCCCCCCTGCGGGCCCTGCTGGGGGCCGGGTCGGTGCGCAGGCGCTCACCCGCGCGTGCCGGGCGCCGGGGACGGCCGGTGATGCCGTCGCGGTCGGGGCCGCCCACGGCCGCCGGGCGGTGGTCGGCGCTTCCCGAGCGCGAGGCCGACCCGACCCGGCGGGCGCTCGCGCGTGCGCAGGCCAAGCTGGACGAGCAGGGCCTGGTGACCTACGGGTCGCAGGGCCGGGGCATCTCCCGGGAGGAGTACCAGGTGCTGCGGTCGATGGAGGAGTCGGGGCAGGTGCGCCGCGGCTACTTCGTGGAGGGGCTGGGCGGCGCCCAGTTCGCGCTGCCCGGCGCGGTGGACCGGTTGCGCGCGGTGTCGGGAGGCACCTCCGGAGAGGTGTCGGGGGGCACTCGGGGGACGGCGGGCGCCGAGGCCGACGGGGGCGGACGCGTCGTCCTCGCCGCCACCGATCCCGCCAATCCCTACGGGCAGTCCCTGCCCTGGCCGCCGACCGGCCGCGAGGGCGCCGGGCGGCCGGCCCGGGTCGGGCACGCGCTGGTGGTGCTCGACGACGGCGGGCCCACGCTCTACCTGCACCTGGGCGGACGCTCGGCGGTGACCTTCGGTGCGTCCCCGGCCCTCCTGGAACGCGCCGCCACGGTGCTCGCGGCGACCGTGCGCGAGCGCGGGCTGGGGCCGGTGGTCGTCGAGCGGGCCGACGGCGCCGACGTCTTCGGGACGCCGCTGGACGCGGCGCTGGTGTCCGCCGGGTTCCACGTCACGCCCAAGGGCCTGCGCCTGCGCGACTGACGGGCGGTGGTGCGGTGGCGGACGCACCGCGAACAGGCAACGATGGCACCGGACGAGACACCGAGAGAGGGGCGCGGACGTGCGGATCCGACCGATGCGGGCCGGGGACGAGCCGGACCTGGTCCGGGTGTCACTCGCGGCGGACACGGTGTTCGCCGACGCGGGGGTGGAGCTGCCCCCGGACGACCCCCGCGCGCTGCTGGCGCACGCCGACCGCGTCCTGGTCGCGGTGGACTCCGACGGGCGGCCGTGCGGCCTGGCGGCGACCGTCGTGGTCGACGGGCACCCCCACCTGGAACAGATCGCGGTCGACCCCGGCCACGGGCGCCGGGGCGTCGGCTCGGCCCTGCTGGCGGCCGTGTGCGCCGAGGCCGCCGCGCCGGGCCACACGAGGATCACGCTCACCACGTTCCGCGACCTGCCGTGGAACGGGCCCTGGTACACCGCACGCGGCTTCGCTCCCCTGCCCCGCGCGGCGTGGGGGCCGGAGCTGGCGCGCCTGTGGGAGGCGGAGGCTCCGATCCGGGTGCTACCGCGGATCGTGATGGCGAGGGAACCGGGCTGACCGGTCCGGGGCAAGCCCGAGGCTCGATCCGGCGCCCCTCGCCCTCCCCCGTCGCGCCCGGCGCCCGGGCACGAGGAGAGAGGGGGGTACCGGAGCGCTGGATGCATGCCGGGGAGATCGGCGACCCGGAGGCGGGCCGCTCCCACCGGCCGTCCCCCGACGTCCCGGCCGAGCTCGGGGACGGGCGGGCGGACGCCTCCATGCGGGTGATCACGTCCTCCGAGCCCGTCGGCTGACGCCGTGCCACGGTCGGCCGCTCCTCACACGGTGGAGGAGAACACCTCCTCGCGCGCGCGTTCGAGGGCGTGCAGCAGCGCCCCCCGGACCACGGGGCTGCCCTCGACCGTGCCCTGCGCGACCTCGGTGGCGTTGGGCCCGATCCTGGCGGTCGCCGCCTCCACCCGCGCGGCCAGCTTGGCGCCGCCCGCCCTGGCCACGTCGCCGCCGAGCACCACCAGGCCGGGGTCGATGACGACGCTGACGGCGGCCACCCCGCGCGCGAGGCGTTCGGCGAAGGCGTCGAGGAAGGCGTCGGCGTCGGGGGTCCCGGCCGCGGAGGCGGCGCTGACGACGTCCACCACGTCCTCACCGGTGATGCCGTGCTCGGCCGCCAGCCGGACCACCTGGTTGGCCTTGACCAGGGCCTGGAACCCGTGGGGCAGGTCCTCGGAGTGGTCCCTCAGCGACTCGTAGCCACCGGACAGCCCGATGTCGCTGGGCATCGGCGCGCCCGGCACCGGCAGGTAGCCGATCTCGCCCGCGCCGCCCGAGCGGCCGCGGTGGATGCGCCCGTCGATCATCGTGGACATGCCGACGCCGCCCGCCGCGCTGAGCCAGATCAGCACGAACTCGGCCACCCCGGAGGCGGCGCCCTCGGCGTGCTCGGCCAGGGCGGCCAGGTTCACGTCGTTCTCGATCACCACCGACCGCTTGAGATCGGCCCGCAGGGCCTCCAGCACCCCCTCGTGCCAGGACATGAGATCGAAGGAGAAACGGATGTCGCCCGTGCGCGGATCGACGACGCCGGGTGTGCCTATGACGCAGGCGCGGACCCGGTCGAGGGGGACCCCCGCCTTCTCCGCCAGGCGCATCACCGCGGTGTGCACCAGCGCGACGGGATCGTCCGAGGCGCTGGGGTCGACGCTCACCTCGCTGATGACGCGGCCGGTGATGTCGGCGATCGTCGCCGTCACGCGGCTCGCGCTGACGTCCAGGGCCGCGACGTAAGCGCTTTCTGGGACGACCGCGTAGAGCGCCGCGTTGGGCCCGCGGCCGCCGGCCTTGCTGCCGACCACGCGGACCAGGTCGCGTTCCTCCAGCCGGGCCAGGAGCTGGGAGGCGGTCACCTTGGACAGTCCTGTTCTCGTGCCCAGCTGCGTCCTGGTCAGCGGACCGGCGGAGAGGAGCAGTTCCAGCGCCGCGCGGTCGTTGAGCTGGCGTAGCAGCCGGGGAGTTCCCGGACGTTGAGACATAACCGTGACACCTCACCCTGTTTTTATTAGGAAAGTTTCCTGTTAATTTAGCTCACAACCTCACAGGAGGTCACGTCCCGAAAGGTCCGAGTCGTTCGCGGACACGGACCCCTCGGCACCCGCACCGGCGGGGCGGCCAACGTGCGATCCCAGCACAGTTCCCACACAGTCGTCGAAGCGGTCGGATCACCTATGATCCCAGGCCGCGTCGAGCACAGGCGTCGAGCCCCAGCGCGCCGTGCGAAGGGAGACAGGTACACCATGAAGTTCACCAAGATCGCCGCGGCCTCGGCCGTGGTCATGCTCGCCGCCGCCTGTGGCGGAGGTTCCGACGAGGGCGGCGGGGGCGGCTCCGCCGAAGGCCCCGAGACCCTCACCGTGTGGCGGATGGGTGACGCCACCGAGGACCAGAACGCCTTCATGGACTCGGTCTCCGAGCAGTACCAGGAGCTCTACCCCGACACCGAGGTCGACGTGCAGTGGGTCCCCTGGGGCGAGTTCTCCCAGCGGTTCCAGACGGCGATGGTCAGCGGCGGCCCCGACGTCGTCGAGATCGGCAACGACCAGGTTCCCACGTGGGCCGACGCCGGCGCGCTCTACGACGTCGCCGAACTGGCCGAGGGCTGGGAGGACCGCGAGGACATCCTGGAGGGCGCCTACGCCAACGGCACCTTCGGCGACGCCCAGTACAGCGTCCCGTGGTACAGCGGCGTCCGCGCCCTCTGGTACAACGCCGACTGGCTGCGCGAGCTCGGCCACGAGCCGCCCGCGACCTGGGACGAGCTCCTGGAGGTCTCGGCCGACATCGAGGACGAGTACGACGTTCCCGGTTTCGCCGCTCCGACCGACTTCCTCAACGGCATCGCCAGCTTCGTGTGGGCCAACGGCGGCGAGTTCGCCACCCTCGAGGGCGAGGAGTGGACCGGGCAGCTGGACTCCCCCGAGACCACCGAGGCCCTGGAGTTCTACGCGGACCTGACGGTGGACGGGGTGTCGCCGAGCGCCTGCATCGGTCTGAACGAGGTCGACTGCGCGCACGCCGACTTCGTCAACCGCGACCTGGGGATGTTCATCGACGGTCCGTGGGCGAGGGCCCAGCTGGAGGACCTGAACGACGAGCACGCCGACCAGTGGGCCACCGCGCCCATCCCCGGTGTGGACGGCATGGCCCCCGCCTTCGGCGGCGGCTCCGACCTGGCCGTGTGGGGCACCTCTGAGCACCCCGAGGCCGCGTTCGACTACATCACCACGCTGAACAGCAAGGAGAACGCGCTTCCCTACAACGAGGTCTCCTCGATGTTCCCGACCTACGGCGACGTGCTGGAGAGCGAGACCTTCCAGAACGACCCCGTCCTGGCCGGCGCCGCCACCCAGGCCACCGGCGACCTGCGCCTGTTCCCGGACACCCCCAACTGGGGCCACGTCCAGTGGGAGCTGACCACGGTCCAGACCGCCGTGCAGCGCATGGCCGAGGGCGAGTCCGCGGACGACGTGCTCCCCGAGCTGAACGACGAGCTCACCGAGGCGCTCAACCGCCCCACCGAGTAGTCACAGAGCAGCCACGGCCGCGCGCTCCCGCGCACGGCTAGGGCGTGTTCCGCAGGTACTCGCCCTAGGGCGGCCGTCGGACCGACGGCCGCCCCGTCCAACCGCCAGGTGAGAACAGCCATGACACAAACGCTGGAACGCGCCACCACCCCTGACGATCCGCAGGGGCCCCGGCCGCGCATCCGCTCGAAGCTGGTGCCGCGACGCCGAGCGCTCGCGCCCTACCTCCTCATCCTCCCCGCCCTCACGGCCCTGGCCGTGGTCCTGCTCTGGCCGATCGTCCAGATGGTGTGGATGTCGCTGCACGACTACGGGCTGCGGCAGCTCCAGGGCCAGGAAGCGGAGTGGAACGGCTTCGCCCACTACACAGCGGTCCTGACCGACGCGCGCTTCTGGGAGATCTTCCGGAACACGATCGTCGTGTGCCTGGCCATGGTGGTCGTGACGATGGTCCTGGGAACCCTCGTGGGCATCCTGCTCAACAAGCTCCCCACCTGGGCCTCCACCATCCTCGGCCTGGGCCTGATGCTGGCCTGGGCCACGCCCGTCATCAGCGCCGCGATCGTCTACCGGTGGCTCTTCGACACGCGGTACGGCCTGTTCAACTCGATCATGGCGGCGCTGCCGGACTGGCTCGTGGGATCGGGCTGGGAGGAGTTCAACTGGTTCAACTCCCCGAGCACGCTCTTCCCGATCCTGATCGTCACCGTCGTGTGGCAGTCGTTCCCGTTCGTGGCGATCAGTGTGCTGGCCGGGCTCAAGAGCATCCCGAACGAGCTCTACGAAGCCGCCCGCATGGACGGCGCCGGCGCCTGGAAGAGCTTCTGGAACGTCACGTTCCCCATGCTGCGGCCGCTGTTCGCGCTGCTGCTCGTCCTCCAGGTGATCTGGGACTTCCGGATCTTCACGCAGCTGTTCATCCTCGCCGGCGGCGTCACCAACCGCGAGGTGGCCCTGCTGCCCGTCTACATCTACCAACTCGGCTTCGCCTCGACCCCGCCGAACTACGGCATGGGGTCGGCGATCGCCGTCATCATGACCGTCCTGGTCCTCGCGATCACCGCGTACTACCTGCGAGTGATGATCCGCCAGGGGGAGACCCGATGAACAACGTCCACCGCATGCGCAGGACCGCCGGCAGGGTCGGCCTGTACACCGCGGCCCTCGCGGTCCTGGCCTTCGCGGTCTTCCCGGTCTACTGGGTCCTGGCCACCGCGCTGCGGCCCACCGGGGAGATCTTCACCCGCGAGCCCACGCTCCTGCCGCGCACGATCACCTTCGAGCACTTCGAGCGCGTCCTGTCCGGGGTGCTCATCCCGGGGACCTCGTTCTGGTCGTTCCTCACCAACAGCCTCATCGTGACCCTGGGCGCGGTCATCGTCGCGGCGCTGCTGTCCCTGCTCGCGGCGGTCGGCGTCGCGCGGTACCGGTTCCGGCTGCGCTCGGTGTTCATCGTCCTGCTGCTGGTCATCCAGATGGTGCCGGTCGAGGCGCTGATCATCTCGCTGTTCGTCAACTTCTTCCACCTGGGCCGGACCCTGGACATGGAACTGGTGAACAACCTCGCCGGCGTGTTCGTGGTCTACGTCGCGGTGTCCCTGCCGATCACCATCCTGATGGTCCGCAACTTCGTCAACGCCGTGCCCAAGGACCTGGAGGAGGCCGCGGCCATCGACGGCGCCGGCAGCTGGACCATCTTCTGGCGCATCCTCATGCCGCTGGTCGCGCCCGGACTCGCCGCGGCGAGCATCTTCGCCTTCATCACCTGCTGGAACGAGTTCGTCGTCGCGTTCACGTTCCTGCAGAACAACACGGGCGCCTACACGCTGCCAATCTCGCTCCAGTACTACTTCGGCGCCGTGTCCATCGAGTGGGGGTCGATCATGGCCGCCTCCACCCTGCTGACCGTGCCGGTGATGATCTTCTTCCTGATCGTCCAGCGCCGCATGGTCTCCGGCCTGACCATGGGCGCGGTCAAGGGCTGACTCCGCCGCCTCCGGCCCCCGCCCCGCCCCTCACCCGCGGGTCGGCACCGCCCCGACGCCCGGTGCCGGCCCGGCCCCGTCTGCCACCACCACCCTCAACGGACGGCCCCCGGCCGCGGTCCTTGTGGTGGACTCTCACGCTCACCGAACGGAGTTCGTCATGTCGAACGACCCGACCCTGGCGCGCCTGGCCAACGCCACGCTGCTGGTCCCCTTCGAGTCCCACCACGCCCCGCGCTGGCTGTTGGAGGGGCTGGCGGACGGCATCGCCGGTGTCTGTCTGTTCCACAACAACCTGGACGGCTCCGAGCAGGTGACCGCGCTGAACGCGCGGCTGGCCGAGGCCGCCGACACGCCGCTGATCTCCCTGGACGAGGAGGGCGGCGACGTCACCCGGATCGGGCAGGCGCACGGCAGCGACTACCCCGGCAACGCCGCCCTGGGCACCGTCGACGACACCGACCTGACCCGCCTGACCCACCGCTCGCTCGGCGGCCGCCTGGCCGGCCTGGGCTTCAACATGGACCTGGCGCCGTCCGTCGACGTCAACGTCGCCGACGACAACCCGGTCATCGGGACCCGCTCCTTCGGCGCCGACGCCGACCTGGTGGCCCGGCACGCGGCGGCGGCCGTGCGGGGCCTGCAGGAGGCCGGGGTCGCCGCGTGCGCCAAGCACTTCCCCGGCCACGGAGCGACCTCACAGGACTCCCACCACGTGCTGCCCCGCGTGGAGGCCGACCTGGACCTGCTGCACCGGCGCGAGCTGGCCCCGTTCCGGGCGGCCGTCGAGGCGGGCGTCCGCACGATCCTGACCGCGCACATCGAGATGCCGGCCCTGGGCGGCGACGGCCCCGCCACGCTCACGCCGAGCATCCTCAACGGCCTGCTCCGCGACGAGCTGGGCTTCACCGGGGTCGTGATGAGCGACGCCATGGACATGGACGGCGTCAGCGGCCGCATCGGCATCCCCGAGGCCAGTGTGCGGGCCGTCGCCGCGGGCTGCGACCTGCTGTGCCTGGGACGCTTCGTCTACGCCGACCAGATCGAGCGGGTGCGCGCGGCCCTGATCGACGCGGTCCGCGAGGGCCGCCTGTCCGGCGAGCGCCTGGAGGAGGCCGCCGAGCGCACGGACGCGCTGCGGGCGTGGATCCGCGAAGCCGCCGACCGCAGGGCCGCCGCCGCCGAGACCGACGGCATCGGCCTGGCCGGGGCCCGCCGCGCGGCCAGGGTGGACGGTGAGCTGCCCGCGCTCGCGGACCCGTTCGTCGTCGAGGTCGACGCGCCCGCCGGCATGGCCGTGGGCGAGGTCCCGTGGGGCCTGTCCGGTTGGTTCCCCGACGTGCGGCGGGTCGCTCCCGACGCCGCCGGAGCCGACCGGCTGGCCGCCGAGGCCGTCGGCCGCGACCTGGTCGTCGTGGTGCGCGACGCGCACCGCCACCCCGAGGCCAGGGAGCTCGTCAGCCGCCTGCTCGCGGCCCACCCCGCCGCGGTGGTCGTGGAGATGGGCCTGCCCATCTGGCGGCCCGACTGCGGGGCCTACGTGAGCACGTACGGCGCCGCGCACGTCAACGCGCGCAGCGCCGCCGAGCTGCTGGGCGCCGGCGGCACGGTCGGCGCCGCGGTCCCGCCCCGCGGCTGACCCGGTCCGCGACGCGCCCGGAGCCGGCATCCGCCCTCCGGCGCCACGTGGCGCCGGAGGCTCGCCGTCGGCGGTGGAAGCCCCCGCTGCGCGCACGGCGCTCCGGGGTCGACGGCGGTCGACGGGCGGGACACGTCACCGATGTCCCCGAAAGCAGGTCGGAGAAGTATCCTTAGGGGGCAGCATCCCGGTCGGCCGCGTTCCCGCGGACGGCCGGTGCCCCATTCGCCCTTGAAAACACGGCATAATCACAGCATGCGCCTTTCAGCCCGGGTCGACTACGCGCTACGCGCGGCAGCGGAGCTCGCTGTCGCCGGCGAAGGGCCGGTGACGGCGGAGCAGCTCGCGCGTGCTCAGTCCATCCCCGGAAAATTCCTGGAGAACATCCTCACCCAACTGCGCCGTGCCGGCCTGGTGCGCAGCCAGCGCGGCCCCGTGGGCGGCTACTGGCTGGCCCGTCCGGCCGCGGAGATCTCCCTCGCGGACATCATCCGCGCGGTCGACGGCCCCCTGGCCAACGTTCGCGGCGAACGCCCCGAACACGTCGACTACGACGGCGCCGCCCGCAGCCTGCAACAGGTGTGGATCGCGCTGCGCGCCAGCGAGCGGTCCATCCTGGAGGGTGTCAACCTCCAGCACCTGGTGACCAACGAGTTGCCCGAACCCGTCCGCGCGCTCGCCGAGGACCCCGAGGCCTGGGTGAACCACACCCACCGTTGAGTGTTGTGTTCGGGCGCTTCACGCCGGGTCCTTCGCCGTCGCCCGCGCCTGCGCTCGTGCCCGCACCGTCGCCCGCCACCACCCCCAACGGACGCCTACGGCGCGGTCCTTTCTGCTTCGGCCCGACCGGCCCAGGGGTCCCGGCGAGCGGTAGGGGTTCGACCCGTGACAAGAAGGAGCCGACCGCCCGGAGGGGTGGTCGGCTCCTTCACGTCGTCACGGTGAAATTGGACTGACATACGGACCCGGCGGGGGTCAGACCCCCACCATGTCGGCGACCTGGGGAACGCGATCCGGTACCGGCTCGATGCCGAGGTCCTGCGCTGGAACGGAGTCGGACGCGACCGCGTCACCGAGCAGTGCGGCCTCCTGGAGCTCGGCGAGGGCCAGCTGGTCCGAGACCTCTCTCAGCACCTGCGAGAGCGGGACCCCGAGGGCCCCGCAGATCGAAGAGAGCAGTTCGGAAGAGGCTTCCTTCTGCCCGCGCTCGACCTCCGACAGGTATCCGAGGGACACACGTGCATCGGCCGACACCTCGCGGAGGGTGCGGCCCTGGCGCTGGCGCAGCCGCCTGAGCACGTCACCAAGTAGGTGACGAAGCAGGACCATCATTCGCGCTCCCTCCCACCGGTAGCGACCTTCATATACAACACCGTACCTGCCCCACGCCCGATTCGGGCACCTCTTGTCGTCCTGTTCGCTGGAGGGGGAACCGCGTCCCGGTGTGGTTTTGTTCCCGGGAAACGGGTAGGGGGCGCCGCCCCGACGGAGTCAGAACCGGGTGCCGCCCGCCGCGTCCCCGCGGACGGCCGAGTCCAGCAGCGCCAGAGCGCCCTCGACCGTGGCGTATCGGATACCCCCACGATCACCGGTGAAACGAAAGGCATGGGCCGCGGAGTTCCCGGAGGGCCCGGCGACGGCCGCGTAGACGGTGCCCACGGGCTGTCCGTCCTGCGGTTCCGGCCCGGCGACGCCCGTCACCGCGACCGCGAAATCCGCGCCGAGCAGGCGGCGCGCGCCCGTGGCCATGGCCTCGGCCACATCCGGGTGGACGGCGCCGTGGGCGGCCAGGAGGTCCTCCGGGACGCCGAGGAGGTCGGCCTTGGTCCGGGTGGCGTAGGTCACCACGCCGCCGCGGTAGGTGGCCGAGGAGCCGGGCACGGCGGTCAGGTGCGCACCGATCAGCCCGCCCGTGAGCGACTCCGCGGTGGCACAGGTGGCACCGCGCGCCAGCAGGGACTCGTGGGCCGCCTGGGCGGCGGCCACCGCGGCGACCTGCAGGCTCAGGTCCTGGCCGCCCCCGGTCACGAGGCCGCCGATCCCCGGGAGCGGGCCAGGCGGACCGCGTCGAACACGTACACGAGGCCGGTCCACAGGGTGACGGCCAGGGCGGCCGCCATCACCAGGTGGGCGGTCCAGGTGAACACCGCGGTGAAGGGCAGCAGGTACAGCGGGAAGAGGTAGATGCTGATCGCGACGATCTGCAGGACCGTCTTGAGCTTGCCGCCCTGGCTCGCGGGCATGACGCCGTACCGCAGCACCGCGAAGCGCAGGGCGGTGATCCCCCACTCACGGGCCAGGATGGCGATGGTCACCCACCACCACAGGTCGCCCTGCACGGACAGCACGACCAGCGCCGCGCCGGTCAGCGCCTTGTCGGCGATGGGGTCGGCGATCTTGCCGAAGTCGGTGACCAGGTTGCGGCGACGCGCGATCTCGCCGTCGATGCGGTCGGTGATCGCGGCCAGCACGAAGACCGCGAACGCGGCGAAGCGCCACCAGGATCCGTCCAGGAACATGAACCAGACGAAGAGCGGCACCATGACCAGGCGGCTCATCGTCAGCACGTTGGCGAGGTTCCACAGCGGGGCCTGGGGCGCGGGCGACGCCGCGGGTTCCTGGGTGCTCATCTGTCTCCGGCTTCCCCGTCCGCCTGGCTCTCGTCCTGTTCGGCGACCAGGTCGGCGCCGGCGGACTGGATGACGGTGGCGCGCACCAGGTCTCCGACGGCGAGGTTCTCACCATAGAGGATGGTGCTGCCGTCCACCTCGGGCGCCTGGTGGCCGGAGCGGCCCTCGTAGGCCCCGTCCTCCAGCTCGGTCTCGACCAGGACGGTCACCTCGGTGCCGATCCGCTCCTCGGCGCGCTGGGCCATGAGCTCCTCGGAGAGCCGGTTGAGCCGGTCGACGCGCTCGCCGATGACCTCGGCGGGGAGCTTGCCCGGGTGGTCCAGGGCCTCGGTGTTGTCCTCGTCGGAGTAGCCGAAGACCCCGATCGCGTCCAGCCTGGCCTCGCTGAGGAAGGCGACCAGGTCCTCGAACTCGGCCTCGGTCTCACCGGGGAAGCCCACGATGAAGTTGGAGCGGGCACCAGCTTCGGGGGCGCGCTCGCGGACCGTGCGCAGCAGCTCCAGGAAGCGCTCGCGGTCGCCGAAGCGCCGCATCCGGCGCAGCAGGGTGCCGCTGGCGTGCTGGAAGGACAGGTCGAAGTAGGGCACGACGCCGGGGGTGCCGGTGAGCACGTCCACGAGCCCGGGGCGCACCTCGGCGGGCTGGAGGTAGCTCACGCGCACGCGCTCCAGGCCCTCGACGGCGGCCAGGCGCGGCAGCAGCTTCTCCAGCGCGCGGACGTCGCCCAGGTCCTTGCCGTAGGACGTGGAGTTCTCGCTGACGAGGAACACCTCGCGCACGCCCTCCCCCGCCAGCCACTCGGCCTCGCGCAGGATCTCGTCGGGCTGCCGGGAGATGTAGGCGCCCCGGAAGGTGGGGATGGCGCAGAAGGTGCAGCGGCGGTCGCAGCCGGAGGCGATCTTGAGGTTGGCGACCGGACCGCCGGTGAGGCGGCGGCGCGGGATCGCGGCGCGGTAGGGCAGCTCGGTCCCCTCGGCGCCCTCGGCGTCGGTGAACGCCGCGTGGCCAGGGACGTGGGCCTGGGAGGCGTCGCGGTCCGCGGGGCTGATCGGCAGCAGGGTGCGCCGGTCGCGGGGGTCGTGCGGCACCAGTTGGCGGCCGGCGACGACGTCGTCGAGCCGGTCGGTGATGGCGGAGTAGTCGTCGAAGCCGATGACCTGCGCCTCGGGCAGGGCGTCGGCGAGCTCGGAGCCGTAGCGCTCCGCCATGCACCCGGCGGCGACGACCTTGCCGCCGTTCTCGGCGGCCTCCAGGAGCGTCTCGATGGAGTCCTGTTTGGCGGCGTCGATGAATCCGCAGGTGTTGACGACGGTCACGTCGGCCTTGGCGTCGCCGTCGACGAGGTCCCAGCCGCCTTCGGCCAGGCGCCCGGCCAGCTCTTCGGAGTCGACCTCGTTACGCGCACACCCCAGGGTGACGAGTGAGACAGTACGGCGCGATGACATGGCTTCCAAGCGTGTGGGAGAGCTTCGAGTGGTGCGGCGCGCGGCGCGGTCCGGGCCGCGCTCGCGTCCGGCCGGGGGCCGCTGCCGCGACCCCCAACCCTACCGTGGATACTCCACCTGCCCGAACCCGGCCCGACGCGGCCGGCGCGCTCACCCGGTGAGGCCGTCGGCGTCGACGGTGACCTCCTTGACCGCGCCCGACGAGCCCGCCGCGCCGAGGTCGCGCCCGTCGACGGACACCCGCAGCGCACCGGCGTGGCCGACCCGCAGGGTGAGGGCGTCGTCGGCGACGTACTCCTGGCTCTGGCCCTCCAGCAGGAACCCGGTGAACAGGTCGGTGCCGTCGGTGTCGGTGACCTTGAGCCAGGTCCGGTCCGAGGCGGCGACCCCGACCGTGAACTCCGTGGGCGGCTCCAGGGCCGGCACGTCGGTCACCGTGGCCTCGGCGGTACCGCCGCCGTCCCGCACGGGACCGACCACGCTGCCGGACTCGACCGCCGAACGCAGCGGGATCTCGCCCTCCCAGCCCTGCCAGGCCCGCACGCCGACGAAGACCGCGAGGAGGAGGATGACGCCCACGACCGCCCACGGCCAGTGCCGGCGGACCGCCTCGGCCGGGTTCCTCCTCGCGCGCACGGTGGTCCGGGTCGCGGTGCGCGCGCCCGCGGCGCGGACCGGGGCGGACCCGGAGGCAGCCCCGGAGGCAGCCGCGGAACCGTTGCCCGCCGCGGCCGCGTCCGCGGCCGCCCGTGCCCGGCCCTCGGCGCTGTGCCGGCCCACGCGCGGGGCGGGCACGGCGCCGGGCGGCGCTTCGCCCTCCTGCCGCGCCCTTCCCACCTGCTGCGCCTTCCCCTCCCGCTGCGCCCTCTTCTGCCGCTGCTCCTTGCGCGCCTTGGGCACTCTGCCCCGCACCGGCCGCTCCACGTGGCGCCGGCGCTCGAAGTGGCCCCAGCGCTCGGACACGTCGGCGGGGTCCTCCCCCTCGTCGCCGACCCTCAGCGGCTCGGCCGCGGCGTGGTCGCCGGATCTTCGGGCCGCACGTGCCGCGGCGACCGCGCGGGCGGCCTCGGGCGCGGCCGCCGGGTGGCGCTGGAGCGGCACGAAGGCGAGCTTGGCCTTGTTCGCGTGGTCGCGTTCGTACTCCGCCAGGAGCGGATCCGGATCCAGCCCCAGGGCCCGGCAGATGCCCCGGATGTGTCCGCGGGCGTAGAAGTCCCCTCCGCAGGGGACGAAGTCCTCCGCCTCGATGCCCTTGAGGACCCGTTCCCGGATGCGTGTACGGGTGCTGAGGTCCGCGACCGTGTAGCCCGCCGCGATGCGTGCGGCGGCCAGAGTGTGACCGATCGTCGCCATGCGCACTCCCTCCACGACTGTCTGTGAGTGGCGGAGTCCACTCTGCCCTGCCGCCCGCGTCCGCGCAGGCCACCACGCCCCATGCGGCGTCCAAGATCGTCCCAAATCGGGCAGGGAACACCCGCGACCCCAGAGGGCGCAAGGCGGACCGTCCCGGGACCGCGCCGGGGGTTCGCGGAGGGCGCACAGGGTTCTGCGGGAGGAGACGTCGCCGCCGCGCCGAAGGAGCAAGGCGAGGCGACGACGAAGAACCCTGTTCTCCGCGCCCGTGGCCCCGGCCGAGCCCGCGAGGCCGTAGGAGACTCAGCCCCGGATGTCGGCGAGCACCCCGGGCAGTTCGTCGGGGGTGACGAGCACGTCGCGGGCCTTGGACCCCTCGCTGGGGCCGACGACGTCGCGGCTCTCCATGAGGTCCATCAGGCGGCCCGCCTTGGCGAAGCCCACGCGCAGCTTGCGCTGGAGCATCGACGTGGACCCGAACTGGGTGGTGACCACCAGCTCGACGGCCTGGAGGAGCAGGTCGAGGTCGTCGCCGATGTCCTCGTCGATCTCCTTCTTCTTGGTCTCGGGGACGGCGACGTCCTCGCGGTAGCTGGGCTCGGACTGCTTCTTGCAGTGGTCGACGATCGCCCGGATCTCCTTCTCGGAGACCCAGGCGTTCTGCAGCCGGATGGGCTTGCCCGCGCCCATGGGCAGGAAGAGCGCGTCGCCCTTGCCCACCAGCTTCTCCGCGCCGGGCTGGTCGAGGATGACGCGGCTGTCGGAGAGGCTGGAGGTGGCGAAGGCCAGACGGGAGGGGACGTTGGCCTTGATCAGGCCGGTGACGACGTCGACGCTGGGCCGCTGGGTGGCCAGCACCAGGTGGATGCCGGCGGCGCGGGCGAGCTGGGTGATGCGCACGACCGCGTCCTCGACGTCGCGCGGGGCGACCATCATCAGGTCGGCGAGCTCGTCGACGATCACCAGCAGGTACGGATAGGGCTCGTACACGCGCTCGCTGCCGGGCGGCGCGGTGAGCTCGCCCTTGCGCACGGCCGCGTTGAAGTCGTCGACGTGCCGGTAGCCGGAGGCGGCCAGGTCGTCGTAGCGGCGGTCCATCTCCCCCACGACCCACTGGAGCGCCTCGGCGGCCTTCTTCGGGCTGGTGATGATGGGGGTGATCAGGTGCGGGATGCCCTCGTACATGGTCAGCTCGACCCGCTTGGGGTCGACGAGGATCATCCGCACCTCGTCGGGCGTGGAGCGCATCATCAGCGAGGTGATGAGCCCGTTGATGCAGGTCGACTTACCGGCACCGGTGGCGCCGGCCACCAGCACGTGCGGCATCTTGGCGAGGTTGGCCACGACGTTGGAGCCCTCGACGTCCTTGCCGAGTCCCACCAGCATCGGGTGGTCGTCGGAGGTGGCGGCCGGGGAGCGCAGCACGTCGCCCAGGCTGACGATGTCCTTGTCGGTGTTGGGGATCTCCACCCCGATCGCGGACTTGCCCGGGATCGGCGACAGGATGCGCACGTCGGCGCTCTTGACCGCCAGGGAGATGTTCTTGGCCAGCGCCGTGACCTTCTCCACCTTGACCGCCGGGCCCAGCTCGATCTCGTAGCGAGTGACGGTCGGACCGCGCGTGAACCCGGTGACGTCGGCGTCGAGCTTGAACTGGGTGAGCACGCCCGAGAGCGCCGCGACCATCTCGTCGTTGGCCTTGGTGCGCGGCTTGGCCGCGCTGCCCGGCTTGAGCATGCTCGCCACGGGCAGTTCGTAGTCGCCCTCCACCACGCGGGAGGGGATGGACAGCTGTTCGGTGGCGCCGGGCGCGGGGGTGGGGTCGGGAGCCGGGTCCTTGGTCTTCGCGCGGCCCTTTCCGCGCCTGCCCGCCGGGGCCGCGGCGGCCTCCTCCTCGTCGGTCAGGGCCGGAGCGACCGGTTCGGGCTCGCCCGGCAGCACGGGGCTGTCGTAGGGGCGCTCGTGGTCGCCCGCCACCGACTCCTCGGCGCTCCTGGGCGCCTTGCGGCGCGGTTTGGCGGGCTTCTTCCGCTTCTCCGCGTCGGCCCCCAGGATGCCGATCCCGGCGTCGGGCCCGGTGTCGCGCTCCAGGAGCGCGCCGAACAGCGTCTGGAGGCGTTCGGGGATGCGCCGGATGGGGGTGGCGGTGACGACGAGGATGCCGAAGAGCAGCACCAGGACCAGGAGCAGCCCGGTGAGCCAGGGGGTGATGACCGCGCTGAGGGGGCCCGAGGCGACGAAGCCGATGAGGCCGCCGGACTCGCGCAGCGCCGCCATGCCCTCCGAGGGCTGCGGGATGCCGTGGCCGATGTGGATCAGCCCGAGCAGGCCGAGCATGATCGAGCTGAAGCCGATGAAGAGCCGGCCGGTGTCGCCCTCCCTGCCGGTGGCGGGGGTGCGCATCAGCTTGACGGCGACGGGCAGGAACAGCAGCGGCAGGATCGGCGAGAACGTGCCGAAGGTGCCCGCGACGGCCAGGCGGGTGTAGGCCAGCAGGGGGCCCTCGCTCTGCCACCACACGGCTCCGGCCACGAGGATGCCCGCGGCGAGCAGGACGAGTCCGGCGCCGTCCCTGCGCAGGTCGGGATCGAGGTCCCGTGCGCTGCGGCCGACCGCGCGGGCGGCACCGCCGACGGTGTGCGCCACCAGCTTCCACAGCACCAGGAGGAACTGCCCGAACATGGTGACCGCGAAGGCGATCGGTCCGTCGGGCATGCGCCTGCCGGCCGCGGGCTTGCGCGACGCGGGCTTCTTGCGCCCGGAACCGCCGGAGGAGGCACGCGCGGGCATCGGGGGTCACCTCCACCGTACTGACGATCACTGGGCCCGGGCAGGACGGCCCGCCACGGCGTGCAGCCTACTCAGGTGTCCAGCCGCGCCGCGCGCATCCGCCCCGGCGTGTCGCGCGCGGGCGGAAGTGGTACCGGGGGCCGCCCGGCCCGGGAACGCGTCCCGGGCCGGGCGGACGTGGTACGGGCCCCGGTCAGACCTCGACGAGGACCGGGATGATCATGGGACGACGGCGGTAGGTGTCGTTGACCCAGCGGCCCGTGCTGCGGCGGATGAGCTGCCGCAGCTGGTGGGGGTCGTTGACCCCGTCCCGCGCCGCCTTGTCCAGGGAGTCCTGGATCTTGTCGATGACGTCGTCGTAGGCGGTGGCGCCGATGCCCGCGCCCCGGGTGTGGATCTCCGGGTCGCCGAGGATCTTGCCCGTGTTCGAGTCCACGGCCACGACCACCGAGATGAAGCCCTCCTCGCCGAGGATGCGGCGGTCCTTCAGCGAGGCCTCGGTCACGTCGCCCACGGAGGCGCCGTCCACGTACACGTAGCCGGCCTGGACGGCGCCGACGATCTTGGCCCGGCTCTTGTACAGGTCGACGACGACGCCGTCCTCGGCGATGGAGATCCTGTCGGCCGGCACACCGCTGAGCTTGGCCAGGTCGGCGTGGGCGCGCATGTGCCGCCACTCGCCGTGCACCGGCAGGAAGTTGCGCGGGCGCACCATGTTGAGCACGTACAGCAGCTCGCCGGCCGAGGCGTGCCCGGACACGTGCACCAGCGCGTTGCCCTTGTGGACGATGTTGGCGCCCCAGCGGGTCAGGCCGTTGATCACCCGGTTGACCGAGTTCTCGTTGCCCGGAATGAGCGAGGACGCGAGCAGGATCGTGTCGCCCTGCTCGATCCTGATCTGGTGGTCGCGGTTGGCCATCCGGCTGAGCGCGGCCATCGGCTCGCCCTGGGAGCCGGTGCAGACCATGAGCACCTCGTCCGGCGGCAGCTTGTCGAGCTGCTTGACGTCGATGACGGTGTCGCCGGGGATGGTGAGGTAGCCCAGGTCGCGCGCGATGTTCATGTTGCGGATCATCGAGCGTCCCACGAACGCGATCTTGCGCCCGTGCCGGACCGCCGCGTCGATGACCTGCTGCACACGGTGCACGTGGGAGGCGAAACAGGCCACCACGACGCGCTTCTCCGACGTGCGGAAGACCTTGTCGATGGCGTCGTTGAGGTCGCGCTCGCTCACCACGAAGCCGGGCTGCTCGGCGTTGGTGGAGTCCGACAGCAGCAGGTCCACGCCCTCGTCGCCGAACCGGGCGAAGCCGCCCAGGTCGGTGAGGCGGCCGTCCAGCGGCAGCTGGTCCATCTTGAAGTCGCCGGTGTGCAGCAGCGTGCCCGCGGGCGTGCGCATACCGATGGCCAGTGCGTCCGGGATGGAGTGGTTGACCGCGAAGAACTCCAGGTCGAACGGACCGAAGTCGTGGCGCTCGCCCTCCTCCACCTGGACGGTCACGGGCTTGATGCGGTGCTCGCCGAGCTTGGCCGTGATCAGGGCCAGCGTGAGCTTGGAGCCGACGATCGGGATGTCGGGCCGCTCGCGCAGCAGGAACGGCACGCCGCCGATGTGGTCCTCGTGCCCGTGGGTGAGCACGACGGCCTCGACGTCGTCGAGCCGGTCCCGGATGTAGTCGAAGTCCGGCAGGATCAGGTCGACGCCGGGCTGCTCCTCCTCGGGGAAGAGCACGCCGCAGTCGACGACGAGCAGACGGCCGTCGTACTCGAACACCGTCATGTTGCGGCCGATCTCACCGAGCCCGCCCAGCGGGACGATGCGCAGCGCGCCCTTGCCCAGCGGCGGCGGCGGACCGAGTTCGGGGTGGGGGTGGCTCATACGGATCCCTCCGCCAGACGCTCGACATGGACGGCACTGGCCGGGACGGCCTGGTGCGGGGCGAGCCCGATCGGGCCCTTGACGCCGGCCGCGGCGAGGTCCTCGCGCAGCAGCGCCTGGAGCTCGGCGGAGGCGTCGGCCAGCGGCGTGCGGACCGGGCCGGAGGGCAGGCCGAACAGGTTGAGCACGGCCTTGGTGGTGATGACGCCCTGGGTGCGGAACATGCCCGTGTAGACGGGCGTCAGGCGGCGGTGGATGGCCAGCGCCTGGCTGACCTCTCCCGCCTCGAAGACGTCGATCATCTCGCGCAGGTCGCTGCCGACGATGTGGCCGACGACGCTGACGAACCCGGCCGCGCCCACGGAGAGCAGCGGCAGGTTCAGGATGTCGGTGCCGCAGTAGTAGGCCAGGTCGGTGCGCTCCATGACCCAGGAGCTGGCGCCGACGTTGTCCTTGGCGTCCTTGTTGGCCACGATGCGCGGGTGCTCGGCCAGCCGGACCAGGGTCTCGGAGGCGATCGGCGTCCCGGTGCGGTGCGGGATGTCGTAGAGCATGACCGGCAGGCCGGTGCTGTCGGCGATGGTGGTGAAGTGCCGGATCAGGCCTTCCTGCGGCGGCTTGTTGTAGTACGGGGTGACGGCCAGCAGACCGTGCGCTCCCGCCTTCTCCGCGGCCTTGGCCAGCCTGATGCTGTGGCGGGTGTCGTTGGTGCCGACCCCGGCGACGATGGTGGCCCGGTCGCCGACCGCCTCCAGGACCGCCCGGAGCAGGTTGTCCTTCTCGTCGTCGCTCGTGGTGGGCGACTCACCGGTGGTGCCGCTGATCACGAGGCCGTCGTTGTTCTGCTCGTCGACCAGGTAGGCGGCCAGTCTCCCCGCGCCCTCGTAGTCGATCTCACCGTCCTCCAGCATCGGAGTGACCATCGCGGTCAGCATCTTGCCGAATGGGCGGTTCTTGGGGTTCGTCGTGTTCGTCATCGCTTGTGAAAGGCCGTGGGACCGCGCCGCGGGACGCGGCGGGCCCTCGGACGCCCCCTCCTCCTCTCCGTGTTCTGTGTCCTCACGTGGACGCCCGTGCGGGAGTGTCCGCGCACGGGTGGGCGGAAATGCGTGTCCGCCACCGCGATCGGCCGTACCGGCGGGTACCCGGATCGCGGGAAAGTCTGCTGTGCTCCGGCGATGGGAGCGCTCGGGAGCGAGCCCGATGCGGCCGCCGTCCTCGTTGGTCGAGGTGGACGGCCCAGGAGTGTGAACCTACCCTCCCCGGGCCCCCGCCACGCGCGGGCCCGGGGACCGCGCGGGTCAGGGGGCGGCGGGTAGGGGGGAGGGGTCGGTCAGCCGTCGTCCCCGTCCGGCAGGAACATGCTGAACAGCCAGCTGACGATGGAGATGACCAGCGCGCCCCAGAAGGCGGGCCAGAACCCCTCGATATGGAAGGGCAGGTCGAACAGACCCGCGACCCAGTTCGTGAGCAGGAGCAGCAACGCGTTGACGACCAGGCCGATGAGGCCCAGCGTCAGTGCGTAGAACAGGCACCCGACCGTTTTGACGATCGGTTTGATGATCGCGTTGACCACGCCGAAGATCACACCGACGGCGAGGTAGACCATGATCTGCCCGGCCGTGTCCTGGGTCGTGACGTCGATCCCGTCGATCAGGAAGACAGCCGCCCAAAGGGCGAGCGCGTTCACGATAACTCTGATAATGAGGCTCACAACCTAGATGTTCCCATGCCCGCGCAAGGCCCGGGAACTCCGACCCAGACGATCTTGTCACGGGACGCGTCCCCGGCGCGTGCCCGAAGGAGGCAGAACGTGTCAGTATCCCAGTTCGTCCGTCCAGCCCGCGCCGCCGACGTGGACACCGTCGTGGACGTCCAGGTGGCCTCGTGGCGGGCGGTGTACGGGACGCTGCTGCCCGACGAGGTGGTCGAGGGCCTCGGCGCCGACGAGGCCAGGGAGCAGTTCCGGGACCAGTGGACGGCCGCGCTGGAGTCGCCGCCCACCTCCCGGCACCGCCTGGTGGTGGCCACCGACGAGGAGGGGGGCACCCGCGTGGTGACGGGGTTCGCCGCCTTCGGACCGGCGGGAGACCCCGACCTGTGGCCCGCCAAGGACGCGGAGGTCTTCGCCCTGCACGTGGACCCGGACCGGGTCCGCCAGGGGCACGGCAGCCGGCTGGTGAACGCGTGCGTGGACACCCTCGTGGAGGCGGGGTTCGCGACGGTGCACGTGTGGGTGCCCGAGGAGGAGAACGCGCTGCGGTCCTTCTTCGAGGCGTCGGGGTGGCGCCCGGACGGCGCCCGCCGGGAGATCGACATGGGGCGCCTCCTGCCGATGGTCCGCCTGCACGCGGCCGTGTCGCAGTAGGTCGGAGGGGGTGCGCCGGGACGCCGGAGCCCGGAGCAGGTACTACCGTGAGGGGGTTGGTACCGGTGCGTCCAGGTGCGCCGTAGTCGAGAGTGAGGGGACCGTCGCGTGGCCACGGTCGGTGAATGGGTCTCGGGTGTGCGTCCCCGCACGCTGCCGAATTCGATCGTCCCGGTGGCGGTGGGCTCCGCGCTCGCCTTCGCCCTGGACGGGTTCGTGTGGTGGAAGGCACTCCTGGCCATGGTGGTGGCCCTGGCGCTCCAGGTGGGCGTGAACTTCGCCAACGACTACAGCGACGGCGTCAAGGGCACCGACACCGCGGAGCGGACCGGTCCGGTGCGGCTGACCGCGACGGGACTCGCACCGCCCCGGCACGTGCTCGCCGCCGCGCTGGGCTCCTTCGCCTTCGCCGCGGTGGTCGGCCTGGTGCTGGTGGTGACGTCCTCGTGGTGGCTGCTGCTCGTGGGCGCCGCGGCGATCGCGGCGGCCTGGTACTACACCGGCGGGCGCACCCCGTACGGGTACCGGGGCCTGGGCGAGGTGTCGGTGTTCGTGTTCTTCGGCCTGGTCGCGGTGGTGGGCACGGTGTTCGTGCAGCTGGGAACCGCGCCGTGGCAGGCGTGGGTGGCGTCGGTGCCGGTGGGGCTGCTGTCCTGTTCGGTGCTGGTGATCAACAACCTGCGGGACATCCCGACCGACCGCGAGACGGGCAAGATCACCCTGGCCGTCCGGCTGGGCGAGGCGGGCACCCGCCGCCTGTTCGCGGGCGGCCTCGTACTGGCCTACGCGGTGGCGCTGGCCCTGACCCCGGTGTTCTGGTGGACGCCGCTGATCCTGCTCTCCGTGCCGCTGGCCGTGCCCCCGGTCCGCCGGGTGCTGGGCGGGCAGGTCGGCCGCGACCTGGTCCTGGGCCTGGGCGAGACCGGCAAGCTGCAACTGGCCTTCGGCGCCCTGTTCTCCGTGGGCCTGCTCCTGGGCTGAGCCCCGCGCCGACCCGCACCCCCGCTTCCACGACCGAGCGCCGACGGGGGTCCCCGCCGGCGCTCGGCCCGGACCCCCGGACCGAAGCCAGGGGGTCCGTGCGCTACAGGTCGAGCAGGGCGTCCAGGCCCACGGTGAGCGGGTCGGGAAGGTCGGCGACGCCGCGCACGCCCAGCAGGACGCCCGGCATGAAGGACGTGCGGTTCATCGAGTCGTGCCGGATCTTGAGCGTCTCGCCGTCCGTGCCGAACACGACCTCCTGGTGGGCGATCAGCCCGGCGATGCGCAGCGAGTGCACGCGCACCCCGTCCACGTCGGCGCCGCGGGCGCCGGGGATCTCGGAGGTGGTGGCGTCGGGCATGGGCGCGGTCGCGGCCTCGCGGCGGGCCTCGGCGACCAGCTCGGCGGTGTGGAAGGCGGTGCCGCTGGGGGCGTCGGCCTTGTTCGGGTGGTGCAGCTCGATGATCTCCGCCGAGTCGAAGTACGGCGCGGCCTTGCGCGCGAAGTGCATCATCAGCACGGCGGCGACACCGAAGTTCGGGGCGATGAGCACCTTGGCCCCGGGCTTGGCGGCCTGCATCGCGCGCACGCGCTCCAGTTTGGCCTCGTCGAATCCGCTCGTCCCGACGACGGCGTGGATCCCGTGGCCGATGAGCCACTCCAGGTTGTCCATCACCACGTCCGGATGCGTGAAGTCGACGACGTGGTCGGCTCCCAGCACCGCCGAGCGGTCGTCGGCGCTGTCCACGCCCGCGACGAGTTCCATGTCGTCGGCGGCCCGAACCGCCTTGACGACCTCTGACCCCATGCGCCCATCGGCGCCGAAAACTCCTACCTTGAACACGGCACGAGCGTACCGGAGCCGGTGGTGCCCTTCGGCGTGTCGGGGCCTGTCGGGGGCGCAGGTCACCTACCTGGTGGGCTCACTCCTGGGCGGTGCCATGGGTCCGTGAGCCCACCGCCGCTCACCGGGCGGTGGCGAGGGTGAGGGCGAAGTCGCCGGCGGGGTCGGTCCACCAGTGGGAGAGCTCGAACCCGGCCGCGCCGAGTTCGGCCGAGAGCCCCTCGCGGCGGAACTTCGCGGAGATCTCGGTGCGCATCTCCTCGCCCGCCGCGAAGTCGACGTCCAGGTCGAGGTCGGCGACGCGCACGTGCTGGTCGCTCCGGGCGCGCAGGCGCATCTCGATCCACTCGCGTCCGGCGTCCCAGCGGGCGACGTGGTCGAAGGCCGCGGGGTCGAAGTCGGCGCCCAGCCGCTGGTTGATCACGTTGAGCACGTTGCGGTTGAAGGCGGCTGTGACGCCCTGGGCGTCGTCGTAGGCGGCCACCAGGCGGTCGGGGTCCTTGACCAGGTCGGCACCGAGCAGGAGGGAGTCGCCGGTGGCCAGCGCCGCGCGGATGTCGCGCAGGAACGCGGCCCGCGGCCCGGGTTCCTGGTTGCCGATGGTCGACCCCAGGACGGCGAGGAGCTGGCGCCCGCCGTTCTCGCTGACGGGCAGGAGTCCGAGGTGCTCCTCGAAGTCGCCGACGACGGCGTGGACGTCGACGCGCGGGTAGTCGTCGGCCAGCTGCGCGGCGGAGGCGGCGAGGAAGTCGCCGCTGACGTCCACGGGGACGAACCGGGTGAGGCGGCCGTGGTGCCGCATGGCGTCCAGGAGCAGGCGGGTCTTGATCCCGGAGCCGGATCCGAGCTCGATGAGCGCCTCGGCGTCGGCGGCGTCGGCGATCTCGTCGGCCCGCAGCTCCAGGATCGCGCGCTCGGCGCGGGTCGGGTAGTACTCCGGCAGCGCGGTGATCTCCTCGAACAGGGCGCTGCCGCGCTCGTCGTAGAACCACTTGGGCGGGAGCTGTTTGGGCCGCGCGGTCAGACCCGCGGCGACGTCGCTGCGCAGCGCCTTGTCGAGGTCGTCTGCCGTCAGATTTCGGTCGATCCGGAACATGGCGTCTCCTGTGTCCCTGAATGGTCTACCCGTGACGGGGCGCGGCTACTGGGGCGACTGCTCGGCGATCTGGTGCACCTCGGTCCGGTCCGCGGACGCCACGACGACGGATCCGTCGGGCACCTCGCGCCAGCCGGGGGCGTCGTCGAAGGGTTCCGAGGCCACGAAGACCCCGCCGTCCGGCTCGCGCAGCGTGAAGAGGGTGTCGCCCGCGGCCGTGCCGACGATGGTCCCGCCGTCACTGGCCAGCAGGTTGTAGCGGCCCTCGGAGTGCTCCCGGGCGTGGCGGACCACGGCGGCCAGGGTCCCCGGCAGGTCTCCGGAGGCCCGCCAGAGCCGCACGGTGTGCGCGAACAGGGGCGCGGAGTCGACCGGCGCCCGTGCGTCGAGGACACCGGGCGGCGGCGGGGCGGACAGCGCCGCGGCGAGCGCCTCGTCGTCCTTGACCGCGCCGTTGTGGCTGAACAGCAGCCGGTCGGCGCGGAAGGGCTGGGCACCCGACTCCTCCGAGCCGAACCCGATCGTGGCGTCGCGCACGGCGGCCACCACGCACCCGGAGCTGATGGCGCGCGCGGCGTCGGCGAAGGACGCGTCCCCCCAGATGGGCATGGCCCGCCGGTAGCGCAGCGGCGCCCATGTCGGCACGGGCGCTCCCAGGGCTCCGGGGGCTTCCTGCGCACCGGGCGCAGAGGACGACCCGGTCGGCGCGGCCCCCGCGGACGCTTCCGGTTCCGGGTACCAGCCGACACCGAACCCGTCGGCGTTGACGGTCCCGTACCGCTGCCTGCGCGGCGCCCAGGACTGGACGTGCAGGGAGTGGGGCGCCGCGTACAGCAGTGCGTGCAGTGTCCGCGGCGGCCCCAGGTAGGCGAGGTGGCGGCACATCAGGCGGGTTCCGCGTCGCGCGCGCAGCGGAACCCGCTGAAGATCTGCCGCCGGACCGGGTGGTCCCAGTTGCGGAAGGTGGAGCGCACCGCGGTGGCGTGGGTCGCCCACGAACCGCCGCGCAGCACCTTGTACCCGCTGTCGAAGAACACCTCGGAGTACTCGCGGTACGGGAAGGCGTCGAAGCCCGGGTACCCGGTGAACGTGGTGGAGGTCCACTCCCAGACGTCGCCGATGAGCTGCTGCACGCCCAGCGGGGAGGCGCCGTCGGGGTGGCGTCCGGCCGGCGAGGGGCCGAGCCTGCGCTGCCCAAGGTTGGCGTGGCGGGGCTCGGGTTCCTCGTCGCCCCACGGGTAGCGGTACGAGCGCCCGGTCGCGGGGTCGAAGCGGGCGGCCTTCTCCCACTCGGCCTCGGTGGGCAGCCGCTTGCCCGCCCAGGTGGCGTAGGCGCGGGCCTCGTGGAAGGACACGTGCTGGACCGGCTCGTCCGGGGGCACGATCTCCTGGCGGCCGAACCGGCGGCGGGTCCAGGCGTGGCCGTCGCGCCGCCAGAAGGCGGGGGCCACGGCGTCGCGCTCCTTGCACCACTCCCAGCCGTCCCTGGTCCACCAGCGCCGGGTCTGGTAGCCGCCGTCCTCGACGAACTCCTGGTAGGCGGCGTTGGTGACCGGCCGGGTGTCGATCCAGAAGGCGGCGACGTCGACCACGTGCGCGGGGCCCTCGTTGTCGAAGGCCCAGGGGTCGTCGTCGGTCCCCATCGTGAAGGGGCCCCCGGGGACGAGCACCTCGTCCTGGCGGGGCACGCGCAGCGGCGCCACGCCGGCGGGCTCCTCCAGCAGGGCGGGCGCGCCGCGGCGCAGCTGGTGGGTGGCGAGCATGGTCTCGTCGTGCATGTGCTCGTGCTGGACGACCATGTGGTAGACGAAGCCGCCGTCGAGCAGGGAGCGGCGCGCGCCGGGCTCGCGGGGGGCGATGTCGGCGTTCTCCAGGGTGTCCAGGACCTCCTTGCGCACCCGCGCGTTGTACTCCTCGGCCTCGTCGGGTCGCAGCAGGGGCAGGGTCACGCGATCGGCGCGCGCGTTCTCGAAGGCGTCGTAGAGCCCGTCGATGTCCGGGCGCAGCGCCTCGCGGCCGCCCGCGGCGCGCAGCAGCCACTGCTCCTCGTAGTTGCCCACGTGCGCCAGGTCCCAGACCAGCGGCGACATCAGCGGCGAGTGCTGGGCGAGCAGGTCCTCCTCGTCCAGGGCCCGCACGGTGAGCGCGTTGCTGCGCCGGCGGGCGCGGTCTAGTTCGGCGGCGATGCGTTCCTTGGCGATCTCCTGGTCGTGGTTCACCGTGCTCCTCCACTGGGCTCGGAGTTGCGGTCGGCCTCCGCCTCCGTCCGGGTCCCGACGGACGGGGAGCGCCGGACGGGGCCGACGGGCCGCAGGTCGGCCGGGCTCAGGCCCCGTCGGACGTAGCGGTCGGCGTAGGCGTCGACGAGGACGGCCAGGTGGGCGGCGCCCATGCGGGGCAGGGCCTCGACGGCCGCGTCGAAGCACACGCGGGCGCACGCGGCCACGGCCGGGTCCTCCATCCCGCGCTGGGCGGAGCTGAGCCACAGGCGCGGGTCGGGGGCGTGGCCGCGGCACAGCCGCTCACTGGCCTCGGCCGCCACGGCACGGGCCCGCGGGTCGTCGGCGAGCGCGGCGGCGAGGGCCATGGGGACGGGCCACCAGCGCACCGGGACCGCGTCGATCATGCGCAGTTCCCACCAGCCCCGCGGGCGCACCGGCGGGAAGAGCGTGCTGAGGTGGATCTCCAGGTCGGCGGCGACGGGGCGGCGCGGTCCGGTGCCCGCGATCCACTCGGCCAGGGTCACGCCCGGGTCGGGGCGCCAGGGGCCGCCGTCGTGGTCGGGCACGGCCATGACGGCGGCGGCGAGGGCGTACTCCGCCCAGGCGGCGGCGGGGTCGCGGTGGCCGTGCCGGTCCAGGACCGGCCGGGTGCGGGTGGCGTCGGTGGCGGCCCAGATCGCCCACCGGGTGGACTTCCAGCCGGTGGGCCGGCCGCGCCAGACGGCGGAGTTGGCGAAGGCGGCGACCAGGACCGGACCGAGCCGGTGGGCGAGTTCCCAGCGGTCGCGGCCGTCGTCGGGGTCGGCTCCCGTGTCCAGGCAGACCTGGAGCGAGGCCGTGCCGCACATCATGGTGTGGCCGCTCGGGTGGCGGCGTCCGGCGAAGTAGCGCTCCATGGCGTCGTAGCGCGGGGCCCGGATCTGGCGTACGGGCGGACGGACCGGGTCGAGCGCGGTCTCGCCCAGGCACAGGCCGTCGTCCGCGAGGGCCTTGCCGATGTGGTCCAGGTCCGCGGCCAGGGCCCGGTGGGCCTGGGCCGGGCCCGGCAGGGCGGGTGAGCTGAGCTCCAGTTGGCCGCCGGGCTCGAAGGTGATGCGGCTGCCCGCGGGCGGGGGGCCGCCGGCCTCCAGCAGGGCCGCGAGGCGTTCGATCGTGACGGGTTCGGTGGGGCGGACGGTGTCGGAGACGAGCCACTCGGTCTCGGCCCCGACCTTGCCGGGGGGTCCGGTCTTGAAACAGACCCCGCGGATGTAGTCGTGGACGTCTTCGGTGGTCAGGTACGTCATGGACGGCTCCCTGGGCGACGGTGCCCGGCGCAACCGGACGGCACCTCCAGGGTCCTGCCCAGGTGTTCGTCGCGGCGAACATGAACATCTCCCGGAAATCACGGGACGTTTCATGACACGTCCACGTGACTCGGGGCGCGCACGACGACACTCCAGGTGGTTTCGGTACTCCGTGCCGAGTGCGCGCCCCATCGGCTGCATATGTGATGTGCGTCACATGTCAGCGTAGTCCTTCAGCCGCTCGACGACGACCCCGCGCTCCCGCGCCGTGAGCCCGATGCCGAACACCTCCTCCAGGACGTCGGGCACGTCCCCGATCCCGATCTCCCGCTCCTCGGAGGTGCCGTCCGAGCGCGTGGTCACCAGGGTCGTGTCCGTGAGGACGTGCTGCTCACCCGGCGCCCTGCGCTGGGCCATCAGCCGGTTCCGGAACGGGGACCGCGGGTGGCTGGTGAGGAAGTGGCTGTGGATCGCGTAGTCCTGGGGCAGCACCGCGGCGGTGGCGAACACGTACATGTCCCGCCACGTCCGGCCGTCGAAGGACCGCAGGAGCCATTCGTCCGCGCCCACGTCGTCGACCCGGTCCAGGCGCAGGCCCCAGCCGCCCTGGGCCTCCTGGTGGCCGTCCACGAGGGGAAGCGGCTCCAACAGGCCGCCCCCGCCGAAGCCGACGTCGGCCGTCCAGCGCCCGCCGTCCAGCTCCACGAGGAGCACGGCGTGGGTGGCGGGCCGGGTGCGGCCCTCGGCACCGACCACGACCCGCGCGGCAAGGGCGGTGAACACGAAGCCGAGGCGGTCCAGGACCGCGGCCAACAGCAGGTTCTGTTCGTAGCAGTAGCCTCCCCGGCGGTGGCGCACCATCTTGTCGGTCAGCGCCGGGACGTCCAGTGGGACGGGCCGGTCCAGCACGAGCTGGAGGTTCTCGAAGGGGATGTGCGCCAGGTGTGCCCGGTGCACGGTACGCAGGGTGTCGAGGGTCGGGGGCAGATCCGCGCCGCGCAGGCCCACGCGGGCGAGGTAGGCGTCCAGGTCCAGCTCGCCGCCGTGCCAGAAGTCGCGCTCGGTGAAGATCCGCCCGGGAGCGGGCGCGGGGACATCTCTTTCGGTTGACATGGTCGCGGCAACACGGCCCGGGGGCTAGTGCTTCCGGTCTCCGTGGTCCGGTGGCCGGATCCGGCCACCCGCGCCGGCCGCGACCCAGTGGCAGGCCGACCGGCGCGCGGACGCGTCCGGCGCCTCCTCCAGCACGCCGGGATCCTCGGTGCGGCAGCGGTCGGCCACCCCGGCGTGCTCGGCCGCACCCGAGGCCAGGACCGGGCAGCGCGGGTGGAACCGGCAGCCGGGAGGCACGCGCTTGGGGTCCGGCGGCTCCCCCGCCAGGACCACGGGCGCGCTCCCCGAGTCCGGCAGGACCGACAGCAGGGCGCGGGTGTAGGGGTGGGCGGGCGCGGCCAGGACCTCCTCGACCGGGCCGGTCTCCACGACCCGGCCCAGGTACATCACGGCGACCCGGTCGGCGATGTTCCAGGCCAGGCCGAGGTCGTGCGTGGCGACCAGGGCCGAGAGCCCCAGGTCGGCGCGCAGCTCCAGCAGCAGACGCAGGATCTCGCCGCGCACCGACGCGTCCAGGGAGGCGACGGGTTCGTCGGCCACCAGGACCTCGGGCTCCAGGACGAGCGCGCCCGCGATCACCACCCGCTGGCGTTGCCCGCCGGACAGCTCGTGCGGGTAGGCGGCCAGGAACCGTTCGGGCGGGCGCAGGCCCGCCCGCGACAGCGCCCGGCCCACCCGGTCGGACTCGTCGGCCGTGGTGCCCTCGTGGACGCGCAGCCCCTCGGCCACGGACTCGTAGACGGTGCGGCGGGGGTTGAGCGAGCCGGCGGGGTCCTGCTGGACGAGTTGCACCCGGCGCCGGAAGGCGCGCAGGTCCCGCGAGCGGTAGCGCAGGGGCGTCCCCTCGAAGAGGACCCGCCCGGCGGTCGGCCGCTCCAGTCCCAGCAGCAGCCGGGCGAGCGTGGTCTTGCCGCACCCCGACTCCCCCACCAGGGCGACGATCTCCCCGGACCCCACGTCGAGGTCGACGCCGTCGACCGCCCGTGCGGTCCCGGAGCCGCCGGCGAGCCCGGTTCCGGAGGAGAAGGCGACCGCCACGCGCCGGGCACTGAGCACGGGCACGGCGGCTCCGGCCGCGCGGGCGGGGGCGGCCACGGCGGGGGCAGGGTCGTCGGTGGTGTTCAACGAGCCGTTTCCTGAGGCGGTGGAGGTCACGAGGACTCCCCCTCCCTGTTCGGCGAGTGGTGGTGGAAGGGATCCGCGCCGAAGGCGTCCGTTGAGGGCGGCAGCCCCTCCCCCTCCGCCGAGCGGCCCCGGGGCGATGGCGGGCGACGGTCGAAGGGAACCGCGCCGGAGGCGTCCGTTGAGGGCGGTAGCCCCTCCCCCTCCGCCGAGCGGCCCCGGGGCGATGGCGGGCGACGGTCGAAGGGAACCGCGCCGAAGGCGTCCGTTGAGGGCGGTAGCCCCTCCCCCTCCGCCGAGCGGCCCCGGGGCGATGGCGGGCGACGGTCGAAGGAAACCGCGCCGAAGGCGTCCGTTGAGGGCGGTAGCCCCTTCCCCTCCGCGGAGCGGCCCCGGGGCGTTGGCGGGCGACAGTCGAAGGGAACCGCGCCGAAGGCGTCCGTTGAGGGCGGTAGCCCCTCCCCCTCCGCCGAGCGGCCCCGGGGCGTTGGCGGGCGACGGGTTGGGCCGACGTGAACGCACGCCGCGTGCCGGTCGGAGTGCCCCTCGGTGTCGGGGTCCACCGGCCACAGCGGCGGGTCGACGGTGGCGCACACCGCCTCGGCCACGGCGCAGCGCGGCCGGAACACGCAGCCGCGCGCGGGCTCCGACGGATCGGGCGGATCGCCGGGGAGCCCGCGCGGCGCCAGGCGCGAGGCCGGGTCGCCGATCCGGGGGAAGGCGGCACTGAGCGCGGCGGCGTAGGGGTGGACCGGCGCGTGGACGACCTCGCGGGCGGGTCCGCGCTCCACGATCCGTCCCCCGTACATGACGGCGACCCGGTCGCAGGTGTCGGCGAGGACGGACAGGTCGTGGCTGATCATGAGCATCCCGATGCCGTGGTCGGCGATCAGTCCGCGCAGCAGGGCCAGGATCTGCGCCTGGATCATCACGTCCAGGGCCGTGGTGGCCTCGTCGGCGATGACCAGACGCGGCTCGCACGCCAGCGCCATGGCGATCATCACCCGCTGGCGCTGCCCGCCCGAGAGCTGGTGGGGGTGGTCGCGGGCGCGCGAGGGCGGCAGGCCCACCTGGTCCAGGAGTTCGGCCACGCGCGCGGGCACCCGTGCCGCCGGCGCGGTGCGGTGCAGCAGCATCGGCTCGGCGATCTGGTCGCCGATCCGCCGGACCGGGTTGAGCGAGTGCATGGCGCCCTGGAAGACCAGGGAGGCGCCCGCCCACCGCACCGCGCGCAGCCGCCCCCAGCGCATGTCCAGCACGTCCTCGCCCTCCAGGAGGATCCGACCCGTGATCCGCGTGCCGGAGGGCAGCAGGCGCAGCAGGGCCAGGGCGACCGTGGACTTGCCGCTGCCCGACTCCCCCGCCAGGCCCAGGACCTCCCCCGCGTCCAGTGCCACGTCCACGCCCCGGACGGCGGGGACCGCCCCCGCGCCGGAGCGGTAGGTCACGTGCAGGTCGTGGACGTCGAGCAGGGCGGTCAACGTGCCTCCCGCGGGTTGAGGACGGCTTCCAGCGCGCGGCCGCACAGGGTGAAGGACAGTGCCACGACGGCGATCGCCAGCCCCGGCGGCACCATGTACCACCAGATGCCCGCGCTGACCGCCCCGGCGGTGCGCGCGGCCTCCAGGACGCCGCCCCAGGAGATCGTCGCGGGATCGCCCATGCCCAGGAACGCCAGCGTGGACTCGGCGATGATGGACGTCGCCACGAGCAGGGTCGTCTGGGCCAGCACGACCGGCATCACGTTGGGCAGCACGTGCCAGGCCATCACGTGGGCGTGGCCGCCGCCCAGCGCGCGGGCCCGTTCGACGAAGGGCCTGGCCTCCACGGCCAGGGTCTGGGCGCGCACGAGTCGGGCGGTGGGCGGCCAGACCGTGAGGCCGATGGCCACGACGATCGTGGCCGTGCCCCGGGGCAGCACGGCCGCCAGGGCGACGGCCAGGACCAGGGTGGGCAGGACCAGGAACCAGTCGGTGACGCGCATGAGCACCGACGCGGTGATCCGGCCGAACACGCCGCCGGCGGAGCCGAAGTGCCCGGCGGTCACGCCGACCAGGGTCCCCAGGGACACGGAGACGGCGGTCGCCAGGAACCCCACCGTGAGCGAGACGCGCGAGCCCCACACGACCAGGTCCAGCACGGAGCGGCCGAAGTTGTCGGTGCCCAGCGGGAAGGCCCTGCTCGGCGGTTCGTAGGGCTCGCCCGGCGCCCCCGTGATCGTCAGGTGCGCGGGGTCGACGAACCACGGCGCGGCCAGGGCGATGCCGGTGATGGCCACCAGCGCGGCCAGGCCGACCAGTCCGGCGCCGTGGCGGGCGTAGTCGCGGGCGAAGCGGCGCAGGGCCCGGCGGCGGCGCTGCCCGGCGAGCGCCCGGGGGGAGGCCGCCGCGGCGGCGGGCGCGCTCACGGCCGCACCCGCGGGTCGAGCAGCGGGTACACCAGGTCGGCCAGCAGGTTCATCAGGATCACCGAGGCCGCGAACACCACGAACAGCCCCTGGACCAGCCCGAGGTCGGGCACGCGCAGCCCGGAGTAGAAGAGCTGGCCCAGTCCGGGCCAGGAGAACACCGTCTCCACCAGGATCACTCCGGAGACCACCTGTCCGAGGTTGAGGAAGACGAGGGTGACCGTGGGCAGCAGGGCGTTGGGCACGGCGTGCCTGCGGCGCACGAGGGCGTCGCGCAGCCCCTTGGCCCGGGCGGTCGTGAGGTAGTCGGCCCCCTTCTCGTCCATGAGCGAGGAGCGCATGATCATCAGGTACTGGGCGTAGACGACCGCGACCATCGTGGCCACCGGCAGGACCATGTGCCGGGCGACGCTCAGCGCGGTCTCCCACGGGCCGGTGGTGTCGGGGTCGACCATGCCGCCGGCCGGGAGGAGGGCGGGGACGAACCCCCGCCCCGAGGCCAGCACCACGATGAGCAGCAGGCCCAGCCAGAAGGTGGGGACCGACCAGAAGAACAGGGCGACGGCCGTGTGGACGCGGTCGCCGGTCCCGCCGGGCCGCCACCCGGAGCGGGCCCCCAGGAACAGGCCCAGGGCGGCGGCGACGACCGTGCCCGTCCCGGCCAGCAGCAGGGTGGGGCCCAGGCGGTCGAGGATGAGCTCGGCCACCGGTTCGCGGTACTGGAAGGACATGCCGAGGTCCAGGCGCAGCAGGCCGGAGGCGTAGTCGAGGAACTGCTCCGCCAGCGACCGGTCCAGGCCGAACTGGCGGCGCAGCTCCTCCCGCTGCCGCGCGCTGACCTCGCGTCCCTCGGTCATGGCCCGCACGGGGTCGCCGGGCAGGATCCGGAAGAGGAAGAAGGCGGCGGCCACCACCGCCGCCAGGGAGAAGGCCGCGGTCGCCAGGCGCCCGGCCACGTAGACCAGCACCCGCGCCAGGTGTCCGGTCCCAGCGGGTCCCGCCGGGGCGCGTGCGCCTGGCGCCCCGGTCCCGGCGGGGCGGTCGGACGTGGTGGGAGCGCCGGTCACTCGCGGTCCCCTGCGGTCGCGCGCCGCACGAGCAGGACCACGGCGCCGACGGCCACCAGGAGTGCCGCACCGCCGCCGACGGCCCACAGGACCCCGGTCGAGGCACCGGGCGGGGCGGCCGCCTCGCCCGCGGCCGCGGGTTCGGCCGACCACCAGGCCCAGTAGCCGTCCTGGCCCCAGATGTTGCCGCCCGGGTCGGGCTGGACCTGGAGGCCGGTGACGTGGTCGGTGCGGTAGGCCTCCAGGATGTTGGGGTAGGCCAGGACGTTCACGACGGCCTCGGTGTAGAGGACCTCCTGGAGTTCGTGCACGAGTTCGACGCGCGCGGCGCGGTCGTACTCCGCCAGTTGGGCCTCGTAGAGCGCGTCGTACTCCTCGTCGCAGAAGTAGGCGTCGCCCTGCATCGTCCCGGGTTCGTCGGGCAGCGCGCCGCAGGTGTGGATGCTGAACACGTAGTCGGGGTCGGGGTTGACCGTCCACCCGGTGAAGATCAGGTCGTACTCGCCCGCGTGCAGGGCGTCGCTGAGCACGCCGGGGTCGACGGTGTTGTTCTCGACCTCGATCCCGATGTCGGCGAGTCTCTCGACGATGATCAGGGCCGCCTGCACGTTGTCGGGCCGGTCGGCGTGGGCGTGCAGCCGCAGGGCCAGGCGGTCGCCGTCGGGTGAGACGCGCACGCCGTCCTCGCCCGGCTCGTAGCCGGCCCCGTCGAGCATCGCGTTGGCGGCGTCGGGGTCGAAGGCCAGGGTCGCCTCCCCGCCCTCGGGCGACCAGTGGAAGTCCTCGTAGCGGGGCGGGACGTAGCCGCCCGCGGCGACGGCCTGCCCGTTGTGGGCCTTCTCGACGATCTCCTCGTTGTCGATCGCCATGGCGATGGCCTGGCGCAGGGTGCGGTCGGACAGGGCGGGGTGGCCGTCGCCGAACGCCTCGCCGTCCTGTGTCTCGGCCCCGGGGTTGACGGTGAAGGCCTGGAACCGCTTGCCCTCGGCGATGTTGACCGCGATGTCGTCGGTGCCCTCCAGGGAGGTGGCCTGCGCGTCGGTGAGTTCGTAGACGAAGGACACCTCGCCGCTGCGCAGCGCCTCGACCGCGGCGTCCTTCTCCGAGTAGTAGCGCAGGACGACGCGGTCCAGCGCGGGGCCGCCGCGCCAGTGGTCGGGGTTGGCCTCCAGGGTGATGTGCCGGCCCCGGTCGTGCTCGGTGAGGACGAAGGGGCCGCTGCCGACGAGGGGGAAGGCCTCGTTGGCGTACTCGGCGAAGGCGTCGCCCTCCTCCTCCAGGATCGGCTCCCAGACGTGGCGGGGGACGATGGGCACGTCGAGCGAGGCCATGGTGGCCTGGGGCTCGTCGAGTTCGACGACGACGGTGTGGTCGTCCTCGGCGGTGACGGACTCGAATCCGGCGACGTAGTTGCCCGAGGCGATCGCCGCCGCCTCGTTCTCCATGATGGTGGTGAACGTCCACACGACGTCGTCGGCGGTGAGGGGCTCGTCGTCGGTGAAGGCGACGCCGTCGCGCAGGTGGAAGGTCCAGGTGAGGCCGTCGTCGCTGGACTCCCACTCCTCGGCCAGGGCCGGCGCGGGCTCGTTGGTCTCGGGGTCGACGGTCACCAGCGAGTCGTAGACGTGGCGCAGGATGTTGGTCGTCACGGCCAGCTGCGCGGTGAAGGGGTTGAAGGAGTCGACCTGCTGGGAGACGGCGATCGTCATGGTGTCGGCACCGGCGTCCTCGGCGGCGGCCGGGCCGGGGCCGGTCGCGCCGAGGAGGAGCAGCGCGGCCCCCGCGGCGGTCGCGCGCCGGGCCGGGGCGCCGGCGCGGACCCGCCGCGGCCGGGGGCCGCCGGCGGGGCGTGGTGAAGGGCGACGGGCGGGGTGGATCGACATGGTCGGCCCCTGTCAGGATCGTGGGCTGGTGGCGAACCACCTGGGGGTGGTTGGTTGTTTACCAACGGAACGCGATTAAGGTCAATGATCTACGCCAGGGTCCGTGACATCGCAACACATTCGCGTCCCCGGTCCGCGACGGCCGTGTTTCGTGTGCGCGAAGTGTCCGAAGTGTCCGCCCGAAACCGGGCCCGATTCGCGGCTGTTGCGATACTCCGCTACGGTTCCCGCCATGATGGGGCACTCGCACGCACTGACTGGCGTGGTCGGCTGGATGGCGGTCGTTCCGCTCGTTCAGGGCCAGGAATTCCTCGGGCTCAGTTTCGACCTGGGTCCCGGCGAGATCATCGCCGGCTCGCTCGTGTGCGCGGGGGCCGCCCTGCTGCCCGACCTCGACCACAAGAGCGCCACGATCACCAAGACCTACGGCAAGGTCACCGAGGTGCTCAGCGACATCTTCAGTTGGGCCTTCGGCGGCCACCGCATGGGAACGCACTCGTTCTTCTTCGCGGCACTGATGGGCGTGGTGGTCACGCTGCTGGCCCTGTGGTCGGAGCTGGCCGTGCAGATCTTCGTGTTCCTGCTCATCGGCATCGCACTCCAGGGCCTCGGCTTCGGCCTGGACAAGAACAAGGCGGCGTCGGGCATCATCAACGCCATGGCGACCGGCGCGATCACCCTCGCGCTGTACTCGTCCGAGCTCAACTACACCTGGCTGGGCGCGGCGGTGGCCTTCGGCGTGGTGCTGCACTTCTTCGGCGACATGATCACGAAGATGGGCGTGCCGATGTTCTGGCCCTTCTGGAAGAAGCGCATCGGGCAGAACAAGGGGTTCAAGACCGACGGCCCGGTCGAGCAGAAGGTGGTCACCCCGCTGCTGACCATCGGGGTCGTGCTGTTCTCCGTCTACCTCTTCGACTGGTCGGCCCTGCTCCCGGAGTACTGAGCCCCGTCCCTCGGGTGCGTCCGGCGGATACCCGCCCTGCCGCGCGTCGCCCCCGCGGCACTCCCACGGCGTCCTCGTCAGTCGACGGCCGGCCCCGGGCCGACTCCTCCTTCGGCCTGGCCAGAGCACCACTGGACGCACCGCCCGCGACGGGCGGCGCCCCCGGACACGCCCTAGGCTGGTCCCCGTGACTCGAACCTCGGAGAACCTCAGCCCGGAACTGCACTCCTACATCGTCGCCCACACCACGCCCGTCGACGACGTCCTCGCGGACCTGGTGGCGGAGACCGAGCGGCTCTTCCCGGACTACAAGGGCATGCAGATCGGCCCCGAACAGGGCGTCTTCACCACACTCCTGGCCCAGGCGTCCGGGGCCCGCGACGTCGTGGAGGTCGGTACCTTCACCGGATACTCCTCCCTCTGCCTGGCGCGCGGCATCCCCGACGACGGTACCCTGCTGGCCTGCGACGTCAGCGACGAGTGGACCTCGGTCGCCCGCCGCTACTGGCAGCGCGCCGGAGTCGACCACAAGATCACGCTCAGGATCGGCCCCGCCCTGGACACCCTGCGCGCGCTGCCGCGCGAACCCCGCTTCGACCTGGCCTTCGTGGACGCCGACAAGACCGGCTACATCGGCTACTGGGAGGAACTGGTGCCGCGGATGCGCCCGGGCGGCCTCCTGCTGGCCGACAACACGCTCTCGCACGGGCGCGTGGTGGAGCGCAGCGTCACGGCCGAGGCCGTCCAGGGGATCCGCGACTTCAACGACCACCTGGTCGCCGACGACCGCGTCACCCAGGTCCTGCTCCCGATCGGCGACGGCCTGACCCTGGCCCGCAAGAACTGAGGCGCCGCGGGGGCACCGGAGCCGTCCGCCGGCGGTCGTCCACGAGCGCTCGTCCGCGAACGGTCGGCCACCGGCGGCCGGCCCCAAGCGGTCGTCCACAGGCGCGGGAATCCGCCACCCGCCGCGCGCCACTTGGGTAGTGTCCAGTTCCATGCGCCTGCTGCACACCTCGGACTGGCACCTGGGTCGCTCCTTCCACCGGGAGAACCTCATCGACGCCCAGGCCGTCTTCCTCGACCACCTCGTCGACACCATCGCCGACCAGCGGATCGACGTGGTGGTCGTCTCCGGCGACCTCTACGACCGCGCGCTGCCGCCGGTGGACGCCGTCCGGCTGTTCGACCACGCGCTCGGCCGGATCCGCGCCACCGGCGCCCGCGCCGTCCTCATCAGCGGCAACCACGACTCCATGACCCGGATGTCGTTCGCCACCGGGCTCATCGACGCCTCCGGCGTGCACCTGCGCAGCTCGCTGGACGGGGTCGGCACACCCGTCGTGGTCGAGGACGCGCACGGACCCGTCGCCTTCTACGGCATCCCCTACCTGGAACCGGAGATCGCCCGGCACCACTGGGACCTGCCCGAGCGCGGGCACTCCGCCGCCCTCGGGCACGCCATGGACCTGGTCCGCGCCGACCTGGCCGAGCGTCCCGGCACCCGCTCGGTGGTGCTCTCGCACGCCTTCGTCAGCGGCGGCGAGCCCTCCGACAGCGAACGCGACATCTCGGTGGGCGGCGCCTCGCACGTGTCGGCCGCGGTCTACGACGGGGTGGACTACGTCGCCCTGGGCCACCTGCACGGCCGCCAGACCATCACCCCGTCCGTGCGCTACCCCGGCAGCCCCCTGGCCTACTCCTTCTCCGAGGAGCACCACGTCAAGGGCTACTGGATCGTCGACCTGGACGCCGACGGCCTGGCCGGGTGCGCATTCCTGCCCGCGCCCGTCCCGCGGCCGCTCGCCCGGATCCGGGGACGGATCGAGGACCTGCTCACCCGGCCCGAGTGGGAGGCCTACACCGGGCACTGGCTGCAGATCACCCTCACCGACCCCCGTCGCCCCGCCCACCCCATGGACCGGCTGCGCGAGCGCTTCCCGCACGCGCTGCTGCTGGAGTTCGACCCCGAGGGCGGCGCCGAACGCTCCCGCGCGGTGACCTCGCCGGTCGCCGACCGCAGCGAGCGCGAGGTGATCGCCGACTTCGTCGAGTGGGCGCGCGGCACCCCCGCCACACCCGAGGAGGAAGCACTGGTGAACGCGGCGATCGAACAGGTCCGGCTCCAGGAGGGGACGCGCTGATGCGGCTGCACACGCTCACCATGCGGGCGTTCGGGCCGTTCGCGGACACCGAGCGCGTCGACTTCGACCGGCTCGGCGCGGGCGGCCTCTTCCTCATCCACGGCCCCACCGGCGCGGGCAAGACCTCCGTGCTGGACGCCGTGTGCTTCGCGCTCTACGGCTCCCTGCCCGGGGCGCGCGGCAAGGACCGCTCCCCCAAGAGCGACCACGCGCCACTGGACCGGATCCCCGAGGTGACCCTGGAGTGCACCGTCCGGGGGCGCCGCGTGCGCATCGAGCGCCGCCCCCGCTGGGAGCGGCCGAAGAAGCGCGGCACCGGCACCATCACGGAGAACGCCAAGGTGGTCGTGAGCGAGCGCGTGAACGGCCGCTGGGAGGGCGTCACCACCCGGCCGGACGAGGCCGGGCAGTTCATCGGCGACCTCGTCGGCCTGACCATCGACCAGTTCTGCCAGATCGCCATGCTGCCCCAGGGCGACTTCGCCCGGTTCCTGCGCGCGAAGTCCGACGAGCGCCGCGAGTCCCTGGAGCGGATCTTCAACACCCGCGTGTTCCGGGACGTCGAGGACTGGTTCAAGGGGCACGCCAACCGGCTGCGCCGCGAGGTGGAGACCGCCAACGACCGGGTGCGGTCCGTCGCCGGACGGATCGCCGAGGTCGGCCGCTCCCCCGCGCCCGACCTGCCGGAGGAGCTGTCGGCCTGGGCGGCCGAGCTCGCCTGCGTCACCGGCGCGACCGCCGCCGACGCCGACGCCGTGGCCTCCGGGTTCACCGAGGCGCGCGCGTCGGCCCAGCGCGCCCTGACCGAGGGCCGCGAGATCCGGTCGCGCCAGGAGCGGCTGGCCGCGGCCCGGGAGCGGCGCGCCCGGTTGGCCGGGGACGCGCGGGAGCGGGCCCGGATCGACGTCCGACTGGCCGAGGCCGAGCGCGCCGAGGCCGTTCTGCCGTTCCTGCGGGCCCGCGACCACCGGCGCACCGAACTCGACAAGGCCGAGATCGCGGTGGCCGACCAGGTGTCCCTGGTCGCGGGGCTGGAGGACGTCGGCCCCGGCATCGGCGCCGACGTCGGCGCGGCGGCGGGAGCGGGAGCGGGCACCGATCCGGGAGCGGACGCGGGCACGGGAGCAGGCGACAGCCCGGCCGGCGGCCCGGGCGCGGGTCTCCCCCGGGGCACGGGTGTCGGTTCGAGGGCGGGCACCGGCTCGAACACGGGGGTCGAGCCGATCGACGGGGGCCCGGCCGGGCGCGGACGCCCGCAGGCCCTGCTGCGCGCCGCCGAGCAGCGCAGGCGCGACGAGCTCGCCCGGTTGGACCTGATGCGCGGCGACGCCGAGCGTCGAACGTCGCTGGGGCAGGCCATCACCCGCTTCACCGGGCGGCTGGCCGGTATCGAGGGCGACCTGGCGCAGGTCCGTGCCCGCCTGGCCGACCTGCCCGCGCGGATCGAACGGGTCACCGGCGAACTGCGCCGGGCGCGCGAACTGGGCGGCCAGGCGGAGGCGGCCGAGACCGCGCTGGCCGCCGCCGAGCGGCGCCGGACGGCGGCCGTCGAGCACGAGCGGCTGGGCGCGGACCTGGCGGCGGCCGAGGAGCGCCACCGGGCGGCCGTGGACGCGGCGCAGAACGCCCGCGACCGCGCCCTGGACCTGCGCGAGCGGCGGATCACCCAGATGTCGGCCGAGCTGGCCGCCGGGCTGGTCGACGGCGAGCCCTGCGCGGTCTGCGGCTCCGAGCACCACCCCCGTCCGGCCCTCCCCTCCCAGGGCGGCCTGGTGACCGCGGAGGAGGAGAAGGCCGCGCACACCGCCGCCGACCGGGCGTGGACGGCCCGCTCGGAGGCCGAGTCCGCGGTCGTGGCGCTGCGCGAGCGCCGCACGGCCGCCGCCGAGCGCGCCGAGGGGCGCACCGTCCCGGCCGCCCGGGAGGAGGCCCGGGACCTGCGCACCGCTCTGGACGAGGCGCGTGCCGCCGCCGGGGAGGCGCAGCGGCTGGAGGAGGCGCTGGACCAGCTCACCACCGAGCTGGAGCGGGGCCGCGCCCGTGAGGCCGACCTGGCGCGGGAGGAGTCGGAGGTGCGGGCCCACCGTGAGAACGCGGGCCGGGAGCACGAACGGCTCACCGCGCTGCTCGACCGGGCCCGCGGCGACGATCCCGGGCTGGAGGAGCGCATCGTACGGCTCTCCGAGGAGGCCGACCTGCTGCACGCGGCGACCGAGGCCGTCAACACCCGCGACCTGGCCGCGGAGGAACTGCGCGCAGCCGCCGCGGACGCCGAGCACCGCCGCGCCGCGTCCGGCTTCGACGACGAGTTCCAGGTGCGGGAGGCCGCCCTGGAGGAGCCGCGGCGGCGGGAGCTGCGCGAGCGGGCCCGGGCCCATGACGACGGGGTGGCCGCCGCCGAGGCGGTCCTGGCCGATCCGGAGCTGGCCGCCGCCGACGCGGTCCCCGTCCCGGACCTGGCCGCGATGGAGGCGGCGGCCGGGCACGCCGCCGCCGCGGCGGACCGCGCGGTGGCCTGGCGGAGCATGCTCCGGGAGCGGGCTGACCGGCTCGCCGCGCTGCGCGGGGAACTGGTGGCGAGTCTGGCGGGCTGCGAGCCGGTCCTGCGCCGGTACGCGGTGGCCGAGGGGCTGCGCGGCCTGGCGGCGGGCACGTCGGCGGACAACACCGACAGCGTGCGGCTGTCCGCCTACGTGCTGGCCGCGCGGTTGGAACAGGTCGTGGCCGCCGCCAACGACCGGTTGCTGACCATGTCGGACGGCCGGTACGAGCTGCGGTACACGGTGGACAAGGCGGCCGGGGACGGCCGCGCCCGTTCGGCGGGCGGACTCGGCATGCGGGTCGTGGACGCCTGGACCGGGGTGGAGCGCGACCCGGCGACGCTGTCGGGCGGCGAGACCTTCTTCAGCTCGCTGGCGCTCGCGCTCGGCCTGGGCGACGTCGCCTCGGCCGAGGCGGGCGGGACCGACATCGACACCCTGTTCGTGGACGAGGGGTTCGGCACGCTGGACGAGGACACCCTGGAGGAGGTCCTGGACGTGCTGGACCGGCTGCGCGACGGCGGTCGGGCCGTGGGCGTGGTGAGTCACGTCGCGGACCTGCGCCAGCGGGTGACCACCCGGCTCAGAGTGGTCAAGGGCGCCTCCGGCTCGCGTCTGGAGCATGTCGGGTGAGGGGGTGTGTTCGGGGCGCCTCACGCTGGGGCCTTCTCACGCTGGGGTCTTCGTCGTCGCTACTGCCTGGCTCGCCCGTCGCCCGCCACGACCCTCAACGGACGGCCTTCGGCCGCAGCCCCATTCCTGGCTCGCTGGCGGCAGAGACCCCTCCCGCAGGCACCAGCGCGCCCCTCACACCTGTGCTTTCTTTGGGCCGCCGCTCGTGCCCGCACCGTCGCCCGCCACCACCCTCAACGGACGCCTCCGGCGCGGTCCTTCCTGCTTTGGCCCGGATCAACCCCCTGTGGTTCCGGTAGGTGGGACCGCTCACCTTCGACCCCCCTGGTGGCGGAGAGCAACCCCGGGTGGGTGGGACCAACGCCGGGTGGGGGAGCTAGACGACCGGGCGGGGTGCGGGGGGCTTCGGCCGACCCGGGTCGGGGGCGCGCCGGGGCGGTGGGAGAATGACCAGCGTGAATTCGCTGGTCAACATCGCCGTGTTCGGAATCGTGGGCGCCATCATGATGGCCGCCCTCATCGGTCTTCTCCTCGTGCTCTCCGGGAGCGCCCGCGGGGTGACGCCCCCGGTGCGGGTGGCGTTCGGGGTCGCCTCGGTGGTCCTGCTCGTCGCGCTGCCCTCGCTGGCCGCGGCGAACACCCTGGCCGGTGGCCGGGGCTTCTGGACGGCCTTCGCCGTCGCGAGCTGCGTGGTGGCGGTGGTCTACGCCGTGAACGTGGCGCTGCTGCCCGTCATCGCCCGCCGTCAGGCCACGGCGACCGGAAGCGCCCTTCCCGCCGGGCTCACGCCGTCACTGCCGGTCCTGGCCCTGGGCCTGGTCTTCTGCCTCGTGCTCGGCCTGCTGGGCGCCGGAGTGGCCGCGCTGGCGGTCTGAGCGGGACCCCGACCCCGGGGGCCGGTCCGCCACCCGGCGGACCGGCCCCCTCCGTCCGTCCGTGGCGAAGGCGGTTCACACCCCTTCGGCCATGCGCTCTCCCGCCCCTTCCGTACGCGCGGGGCGACGGTCGTGAGACGCGAGGGGCTCCTCTGGCACGAGAGGCACCCGGGGCCCGAGGCCCGAACCCGGCGGGCGAACCCCCGCCCGGCTCAGTCGTTCGCGTCCGCGGCCGTGCCCTCGTCCGTCGCCGGGAGCCCCCGCGAGCGGCGGTCCAGCTCGGCCAGGTAGGCGTTGTAGTCGTCCATGTCGGCGTCGTCGGACCCGCCGCGGCGGCTGTGGCGCTCGCGGCGGCGCTCCTCCTTCTCGTCGTCGCGCGACCACTGCACGACGAGCGCGAGCATGACCAGCACCGTCGGGATCTCGCCGAGGGCCCACGCGATCCCGCCGCCCTCGTACTGGTCCTCGGCCTGGCCCTCCAGCCACGGCACGTCGAACTGGTCGTAGAACTCCATGGCGATCGGCGCGGACTGCATCATGATCGTGATGCCGAAGAAGGCGTGGAAGCCCATCGCCACCAGTAGCAACAGGATCCGCAGCAGGAAGGGGACCTTCCGCGGGGCCGGGTCCACGCCCACGATGATCCAGTAGAAGAGGAACCCGGCGAGCAGGAAGTGCACGCCCATGAACAGGTGGCCGAGGTGGTCGTTCATCAGGTTCGCGAACAGCGGCGTGAAGTACAGCGCGTACGGGCTGATCACGAACAGCGGGGTGGCGACCGCCGGGTGCGTCACGACCTTGGAGAAGCGGCTGTTGAGGAACAGGTTCAGCCACTCGCGCGGGCCCCGGTCGCCGCGCCGCCTGGCGGGCTTGAGCGCGCGCAGGGCCAGGGTGACGGGCGCGCCCATCACCAGCAGGATCGGCACGAGCATCGACAGCACCATGTGCTGGATCATGTGCGTGGAGAACAGCACCATGGAGTAGGTCGCGAACCCGGTCAGCTGCACGGCCACGATCGTGAGCAGGCCCAGCACCCAGGCGACCGTGCGTCCGACCGGCCAGGAGTCGCCGCGCCGCAGGAGCCGGGCCACGCCCGCGGCGTAGAGCCCGCCCCCGACCACCACCAGCATGATGAAGAACAGGTCCGGGCGCCACAGCGTCAGCAGCGTCTCCAGGCTCATGGGCGGCGGGACGGGGAAGCCCAGGATCGCGGCGGCCGGGTCGACCGTGCCCTCCAGGGGCGGCGGCGGAGCGGTGCGCCCCAGGCCGACGGACACACCGATCACGACGGCCATCACCAGGATCTCCACGGCCGCGATCCGCAGGAACGCGCCGCGTCGGAACGAGCGCCCCTCCTTCCCGGGCGGCGCGTCCTCGATCCGCCGCAGCGCGTACTCGCGGTGCAGGTAGCCGAACGCGCCCAGGATCGCGAACAGCACGACCTTGACGAGGATGATGAGCCCGTACTCGGTGGCGATCAGGTCGGCCGGTGCGGCGAGCCGCGCCACGGCGCTGGCCGCGCCGCTGACTGCCACACCGGCGTAGGCCCACAGGGCCATCCGGCTGAACCGGGCGACCGCGACGGCCGAATTCTGTCCGTCGCGCCGCACGGCGTGGTAGGTGACCGCGGCGAGCCCGCCGACCCACACCGTGATCGCGATGACGTGCAGGGCCAGTCCGGTCACGGCCAGCTCGTGCGAGCCGGAGGAGGCCGAGTGCCCGGTCAGCCCGGGCGGGGTGACGGCGATCAGGCCGAGGGCGAGCAGCCACAGGGCCCCGGTGGCCGTGACGACCGTGCGGCCGAACAGGGCGATCCCGGTGGTGATGAGGACGACGAACATCAGCGCGATGCCGGTGGAGACCGATCCTGCGTAGGCGGTGACCTCGTCGACGCTCACCCCGCCGAAGGGCCGCGCCAGGAACTCCGAGGCCTGGAAGTACATCGTGAACACCGCGGCCACGGCCCAGGCGAGCGCCGCCCAGGTGGCCCCGCGCACGTACTCGGTGGCCTGTTCGCTCAGCCGTCCGCGCTCGGAGGGGAGCAGGACCGCGGCGAGCAGCAGCAGTCCGACGGCCAGGACGGCGGAGGCGTCCATGACGACCTTGGACAGCGGCAGGCCCCAGCGCACCGCCTGCCCCGCGTCCGGCAGTCCGGGGATGAGGACGGGGAAGGCCGCTCCGCCCAGGATCAGGGTCAGGACGAGCGCTCCCAGACACAGGGCCGCGGCGGCACCCGCGATCACCGGTACGCGACCGGTGCCGGGCGCTTCGTCGCGTTCCTGCGGGGAGGAAGTCGTGTTCTGTGCGGGAGGAGCCACTCGCCACTCCGTCGTCGAGGTCGGTCCGGTGCTGGACGGCGTCCCCGGTCCACCCGCCGCTGGCCAGCTCCGTTCCGGCGGGGGCCTCGCGCGGAGGAACACCGGAGCCCAGGTTAGACGGTGGTCCGCGGGCGTCGGACCCGGGTCGCTCCCCGCGCGGGCGCCCCGGAGGGCCGACCGGGGGCCGCGGTACCGATCCGCGCCGCGGGAAGTGACGTTTCCCCCGTGTGGCCGGGCTTTGCGCGATACGCTCGGTGTCCGAGCCGGGACAGCGCCCCTCCCGTCTCCTTCTCGCACCCGACGTCCGGACGCGGCGCTTCCCGCGGTACCCCGGCCCTGCTTCTCGACGCGAGCGTTGGAGCCAATCGAGATGACCGAGTTCGACATTGTGGTCCGTTCCACGCGTGTGGTCGCACCGGACGGGGTGCGGCCCGCGAGCGTGGCGGTCCGGGACGGCCGGATCGAGGCCGTGGGCGCCTACGACGCGCCCCTGTCCGCCGCGCGGGAGACCGACCTGGGGGCCGTGGCCCTCCTGCCGGGCGCGGTCGACCTCGACACCGGGGTCCAGGTGCCGGGCCAGGACCTGGCCGAGGCCTACCGGCGCGTGGGCCGGTCGGCACTACGCGGCGGAGTGACCAGTGTGGTGGCCTCCCCCGCGCCCGCGCGGCCCGCCATCACGTGCGCCGACGCCCTGCACGTCCACCAGCGGGCGGCGGCCGGCACGCCGGTGTCGGTGTACTTCCTGGGCGGGGTGACCCGCGGGACCGGACCGCTGGACCTGGCCGACCTCCAGGCGGCCGGCGCGGTGGCCTTCCGGGGGTCGCTCTCGGACGGGGGCGCTCCCGACATGGCCGCGCTGAGCGACGCGCGGCTGCGCAAGTCGATGGCCGAGATCGCGGCGCTGGACTCGGTGCTGCTGGTGCACGCCGAGGACGCCGACGAGCTGGGCACCCCGGCCGTGTCGGCGGAGCAGCGCCCGCCCCGGGCCGAGCGGCGCGGGCTGGAACGGGTGATCGCGGCGGCGCGGGCGGTGGGCACGCGCACGCACGTGGGCCCCTTCTCCGCGGCCGAGTGCGCCGCCCTGCTGGCGGCGGCGGAGTCGATCGGAGTGGCGCTGTCCGCGCAGACCTGCGCGCACTACCTGTGCCTGCCCGCCGAGGCGCTCCCGCCCGGCTCCCCCGCGCACGCGTGTCGGCCGCCGGTGCGCTCGGACGCCAACCGCAAGGCGCTGTGGAGCGCTCTGCTGTCGGGGGACTCGGCGATCAGCACGGTCGGGTCCGGGCACCTGCCCGCCAACGGGATCCACACCCTGGACTGGAACCTTCCGGCGCTGTGGACGGCGGCGGTGCGGCGCGGACTGGGCCTGGCCGACCTGGCGCGGTGGGCGTCGCGGGCCCCGGCCGACCTGGTCGGGCTGACCGGCAAGGGCCGGATCGCGGTGGGCTGCGACGCCGACCTGGTGGCCTTCGACCACCTGCGCGGCCGGACCGTCCCGGCGGATGATCCGAGCCCGTACGCGGGTAGGGAACTGACGGGCGCGGTGGGTCCCGTCTGGGTGATGGGCCGCCGCCCGCCCCGGGATTCGGACATCACCGCCTGAACCCGCTCGAACCGCGTGGCACCCGTGTCACACCCCACACGACCCGCTTACACGCTGTCAACAAGGTTGCTGACGGCTTTGCATGTTGGCGATAGCGCCACGGTGGCTTCCCAGGTCACAGTGGGGGTATCAACGGAGATACCAGTTGGAGGAACAGTGCGCATCGGCGTCCCCCGCGAGATCAAGAACCACGAGTACCGGGTGGCCATCACCCCGGCGGGAGTCCACGAGCTCGTCGGTCGCGGCCACGAGGTCTTCGTCGAACGTGACGCCGGCGTCGGCTCCTCCATCACCGACGAGGAGTACACGACCGCCGGGGCGACCATCCTCGACACCGCGGACGAGGTGTGGGCCGCCGGTGACCTGATCCTCAAGGTCAAGGAGCCGATCCCCGCGGAGTACCACCGCATGCGCGAGGGGCAGACCCTCTTCACCTACCTGCACCTGGCCGCGTCCCGCGAGTGCACCGACGCCCTCCTGGACCGCCGCGTGACCGGCATCGCCTACGAGACCGTGCAGCTGCCCGACGGCGGGCTCCCGCTGCTGGCCCCGATGTCCGAGGTCGCCGGCCGGCTCGCCCCGCAGGTGGGCTCGGTGACCCTCCAGCGCCCCAACGGCGGGCGCGGCGTGCTGATGGGCGGCGTCCCGGGCGTGCGCCCGGCGCGCGTCACCGTGATCGGCGCCGGTGTGTCCGGCCTGAACGCGACGCAGATCGCGGTGGGCATGGGCGCCGACGTGACCGTGCTCGACCTCAACGTCAACAAGCTGCGGCACGTCGACGAGCTCTACCGCGGCCAGGTCAAGACCGTGGTGTCCAACGCCTTCGAGCTGGAGCTGTCGGTCCTGGAGTCGGACATGGTGATCGGCGCCGTCCTGGTGCCCGGGGCCAAGGCGCCCAAGCTGGTCTCCAACGAGCTCGTCTCCCGGATGCGCCCGGGCGCGGTGCTGGTCGACATCGCCATCGACCAGGGCGGCTGCTTCGAGGACTCCCGTCCCACGACACACGACGACCCGACCTTCCGGGTGCACGACACGGTGTTCTACTGCGTGGCCAACATGCCCGGCGCCGTGCCGAACACCTCCACGCACGCGCTCACCAAGGACACCCTGCGCTACACGGTGGCCCTGGCGGAGAAGGGCTGGCGCCAGGCGCTGCGCGACGACGCCGCGCTGGCCGGGGGCCTGAACACCTTCGACGGCGCCGTGGTCTACGCCCCGGTGGCCGAGGCGCACGGTCTCAAGCACGTGCCGCTGGACGAGGTCCTGGCGCAGAGCTGATCCCGTACCGGTCCGGGTTCGGGCCGGACGGAAGCGCGAGCCGGAGGGACCGCCCAGCGGGGGCGGTCCCTCCGGCCGTCGCGGTAGCGCGGGCGCCGGTTCCGCGCCCGGCGGCCGACGGGACCCGCGCCCCCGTCCCTCGCCGCGGTCCCGGAAACGAGGACTCGTCCTACAGTGGCGCCATGCCGAAGATCTCCGACGAACGCCGCGAGGAGCGCCGCCTGCAGATCGTGCACGCCGCCATGAGGTGCGTGTCCGCGCAGGGCTTCCACAAGACGACCATGGCCGACGTGATCCGCGAGTCCGGGATGTCGGCCGGGGCCGTCTACGGGTACTTCCGCAACAAGGAGGACCTGATCGTCGCCATCGCCGACAAGGCGACCGCGCTGGCCGACCGGACCATCGGGGAACTCCTGGAGACCGACCCCCTGCCGACCCTGTCCGAGATGATCGAGCACATCACCACCACGATCACCGGCATGGAGCGGGGCGAGCAGGGCGACCTCACCCGTGTGGCGGTCGCGGTGTGGGCCGAGGCCATGCGCGACGACCCCGTCCGCGACCTGGTGAGCGCCCGCTACCGCCGGATGCGCAGCCGCTTCGCCGAGCTGGTCCGCGCGACGCAGGCCGTCGGCCGCCTCGACCCCGCCGAGGACGCCGAGCTCGTGGCCCACGCGCTGTTCGGTCTGATGCCGGGGTTCGTGCTGCAGCGCCTGCTCATGGCCGACGTCGAGCCCGACTCCTACGCCCGCGCCGTGCGGGGACTCCAGGGCATCTCCGACACCCCCTGACACCGACGGGAACCGGCGCGAGCCCCGGACCGTGCCACGCTTGCCCCGCGTTTCGGCTCCGACCGGGGCTTCCGGGTGGTGTTCGCCGCACCGGCGGGGTGGTCGGCCCGGTCCGGCGCGGGTACCGTCGAAGGGACAGCCCGCGCCGCGGACGCACGTCCGGCCGAGGTCCGGGACACCGCAGACACCGAGGTGGGACAGCGTGGCACCACATACTGGATCGGCGACGGCCACACGCATCGTCGAGCTGGAGCTGATCGGCCTGCGGGACTCGGCCGCCGGCCGGGGCGCCGGCGGCGGCCCGGCCCTGGTGCGCGTGGCCGACGGCGAGGGTGTCAGCGGCTGGGGCGAGATCCCCTGGGCCGGCCCCGCGCGGTGGGAGGCCCTCACCACGTCCTTCGCTCCCGCGCTGCTCGACCACGCCTGGCTGCGCCCCACCGAGGCCGGTGAGGCCTGGGCGGACCTGCCCTGGGACCCGGCCGTGGCCGGTGCCCTGGACACCGCCTGCTGGGACCTGTGGAGCCGCCAGCGGGGCACGCCGCTGGCCCACGCCCTGGGCGGCGAGCGCACCGCGCTGACCGCCGGGGTGACCCTGGCCCGCCAGGTGACGTTGGAGTCCGTCGTCACGGAGGTGAACCGGCAGGTCGGCGCGGGGTTCCGGCGGATCCGCCTGGAGATCGAACCGGGTTGGGACGCCGACGTGGTCCGCGCGGTCCAGGGCAGCTTCCCCTTCCTCGTGCTGCAGGCGGACGCGGGCGGCCGGTACACCGAGTCGGCCGCCGACCTGGACTCCCTGCGCGCGCTCGACGGCATGGGCCTGCTGGCGATCGAGGACCCCTTCGACCCCGACGACCTGGCCGCCTACGCCCGCCTGGCGGGCGAACTGCGCACCCCGGTGGCACTGCACCGGTCGCTGACGTCCGTGGCCGACCTGGGCGCGGCCGTCCGCGCCGAGGCCGGAAGCGCCGTGAACGTGGACCCGGCACGCCTGGGCGGCCTGACGGAGGCCCGCCGCGCCGTGGACCGGGCGGTCGACGCGGGCTGGACCGTCTGGTGCGGGTCGTCGGCCCGGACCGGCGTCGGCCGCGCGGCCACCGTGGCGCTGGCGTCGCTGGCCGGGGCCTCGCTGCCGGTCGAGGTGCCCGGGGCCGGAAGCCGCGGCCGGGACCTGGTCGTCCCCCCGGTGCGCGCGCACGAGGGCGTGGTCCCGGTGCCGCTGACGGAGAGCGGCCTGGGGCACGGCGTCGACCGCGCCGCGGTGGCCGACCACACGGCCCGCGCGGTGGTCGTGGACGCCGACGGACTGCGCGAACTCCCCACCCGGCGCACCCGCGGGCGACGCGCCCAGGAGCGCTGACCGCACGACGCGCACCCGCCGTTCGATGCGCGCCGCGTGTGCACGCCTGCCCGCCGCCGCCACAGCCCCCAGCCCGCGGGGCGGGCCACCCCGCCGCCCACACCCGCCCCCGCGGCCCCGGGACCGCACGAGACCGCCCTGCGGGCGCTGCCGCATGTCCGCGGACGTGCGGACGGGGCCCCGGGACCACGCAAACCGAACAGTGTTAGGTAGAGTGGCGGCACCGTCCGGCCCCCAGCCCGGACCCGACGAACGGAGACATCGTGCGCGTATTCGCCGACATCCAGGAACTGACCGCGGCCCAGGGCGAGACCCTCGGCCCCACCGACTGGATCAGCATCGACCAGACCCGTATCGACACCTTCGCCGACGCCACCGGCGACCACCAGTGGATCCACATCGACCGCGAGAAGGCCGCCGCCGGCCCCTTCGGGACGACGATCGCCCACGGCTACCTGTCGCTGTCCATGCTGGCGTTCTTCTCACCGCAGCTGCTGACCGTCACCAAGCGGCCGGCCATGACCGTCAACTACGGCCTCAACAAGGTCCGCTTCCTCCAGCCGGTCACGGTCGACTCGCGGATCCGCGACACCGCCGTGCTCTCGGAGGTCAAGGAGACCCCCAAGGGCACGCTGCTGACCGTCTCGCACACCGTGGAGATCGAGGGCCAGGAGCGCCCCGCCCTGGTCGCCGACGCCCTCGGCCTCTGGGTCGCCTGACCGGCCCGGCTCACGCCTGCCCGCCGACGCGGGCGGCGTCCCGGTCCACTTCACCGAACGGGACCGGCTCGCCCTCCAGAATCTCACTCGGCCGCCAGCCCGACCACTGGTCGACCCGCTTGCCGATGAAGTAGGACAGGTCCTCGTTCCAGGTGTGGCCGCCACCCGCGCGGCGCAGGATGTAGCCCAGGCCGTGCGCCGAGTGGATGCGGCCCCCGTTGTGCAGCAGGGCCGTCATCAGCTGGGTGTCGATCGCGCGGGGCAGCGGACGGAACCCGCCGACCTCCTCCCACAGGCCCCGCTCGAACATCAGCGTGCCCCCGGAGACGAACCGGATCGGCATCTCGCTCTGCTTGCCGCGCCGCACGGTGAGGTCGAGTTCCTCCAGGTAGACGAAGTCCTGGACGTTGCCGACCAGGTCGGCTCCGGAGTAGGCGCGGGCCAGCAGCAGGTCGGCCAGGTGGTCGGGGCCGTACCAGTCGTCGTCGTCCCACTTGGACACCAGGTGGCCCGACACCCGGTCGACCGCGTCGTTCAGCACGGAACCGAAGACCTGGTCGGCGTCGGCCTCGTGCACGATCAGCGGCAGCCCGGTCCCGGTGAACTCACGGACGGCGGCCGCCACCTCCGGCAGGTCGGCGGTGAACCCGTGCAGGGTGAGGACCACTTCGAGCCGGACCCCGCGCTGGCGGGCGATCTGGGCTAGCGCGAACCCGACCATCTCCGGCCGCCGGGTGCACAGGATCACCGACACCCGGGGCTCGGGCGCCACGGGGACGCCCATGTGCGCGGCCAGCGCCTGCCAGCGGGCGCGCTGGCCGTGCGTGCGCAGTGCCGCGCGGCGCAGCCGCACGCTGTGCTCCTCCCGGCGCAGCGGGTCGTCCAACTCGACCCCTTCCGACCCGGACAGCAGGTCGACCAGGGTGTCGCCCAGCCCGACGGCCCAGCCGGGCACCGGACCGCTCAGCAGCGGCACACCGCCCGCGGCCAGCGACGCCACCGCGCGGACCGTCGAGACCGGGCCGCCGTGCCCCTCCCACCGCACGCGGACACCGCGCAGGTGGCGCATGCGCTCCAGCGCGACGTCGGTGACGGTGCCGTCCGGAGCGACCTCGGCCACCACCTTGCCGCCATCGGCGACGACCGTGCGCCCGTCCACGGCGGTGAGCTCGGCGACCGGACCCGTCACCCGCGACCGGAACCCGACCGGGTTGACGGTGCGCTCGTCGATGGGCGGTACCGCCAGCACGGGGTCGCTCTCGCTGATCCGCAGCGCCGGGGCGGACGCCTCCTCGTCGGACCGCACGGTGTCCGCCTCCCACACGTCGGCCCCGCTGGCGCGCCGGTCCGCCACCGCGATCTCCGGGTCGTCCCAGTCGGGCAGCGCCGACCCGTCGTCGGTGCGCAGGACCAGGTCCACCGCCGGGACCGCCTTGAGCCGGGGCGCGGGCCCCGCCGCCGGGGCCCACAGCGCCCCCGGGTCGCCCGCGCGCCACGTCGCGGCCTCCGGGCCGTACAGGGCGGCCAGGGGCCGCGGGGCGGGCACCGGGCGCCGTCCGCCGGTGCCCTCGAAGACCCCGGCGACCACCGGGGCCACGGGGGTGCCCGCGGGGAAGAAGAACTCGCAGATCCACCCGTGCTTGCCGAGCCGGCGGGTGCTCTGTTCCTGTAGGCCCCGCCACTCCCCCAGGCCGGGTGCGGCCGGGATGGGCGGGCGGCTGTGCTCGGGCGCGTCCGTCACGGCCACCAGGATGTGCGCGGCCGCGGGGAAGCCGGTCATGACCGTGACGGCCCGGCGCAGGTCGGTGTAGGTGGCGGCCAGGACGACGCACAGCGCGACCGAGCCGGACGTGCCCTCGCCGCGCACGCCCGGCACGGTCAGCGGCTCGCCCACGGGGTGGGTGTCGAGGTCCACGAGGCGGTCGTGCGCGCGCAGGCGCAGGCGGTCGAGGGCGTCCAGCGTCCGGTTGGGCAGACCCGCGCGGCACAGCACGGCGGGTTCGTCGCCGCGCGTGCGCAGCGCCTGGCGAAGGGCATTGGTGATCATCGGTGACCTCGGGTGGTTTGGGTACGCGGTGCGAGTGCCCCGTCGGAGGCGCGACTGCCGGGCCCAGCGCGGCGGGAGCGAGCACTGGAAGCACCGGTGCGATGACAGGTCGTGGCCATGGGCCGTGGGCGCCGCGGAACGGTCCGGGCGCCCACCGGCCACGGCCTCAGCGGGCGATGCGGCGCAGGACGCGGCGCGCCAGGCCCGGGGTGAACCAGCGCAGCTTGCGCTCGGCACGCTTGGCCCGCCCGCGCATGCGCTCGACCTCGGCCAGGGCCCGGTCGAGCTCGCGGCGCAGCGCCTGCGGGCTCTTGGTCTCCGCGCTCTCCTCGGCCTCCGCCTGCACGACGCAGTCGTTCCCGGGCATCCAGTAGGTGCCGTACACCTCGTCCACGGCGCGGTCCAGCTGCCGTCCCTCGGCTCCGGGCTCCAGGTGGAGCGCCCGCGCGAAGGCCGCCCTGCGCTCCAGGCGCAGCACCCCGTCGTCGGCGCGCGCGGCCCCGGGCAGGGGCGCGCACACCAGTCCGGCCTTGTTCTTGTCGGCGGCCCCGATCAGGTCGGCCACCAGGGTGCGGACCGGCGTGGTGCCCACGGGCACGCGCAGCACGAAGGGGACCTGGGAGTCCGCGGAGGGGGTCTCCTCCACGAAGCGGACCCGGGCGTCGCCGCGGAAGGTCTCCTTGACCAGCCGCAGGTCCAGGAGCTCCTCGTCCAGCGGCGCGCGGCGGCCGTCGTCGAGCTCGCCCCACGCTCCGACCATCCACACCCGGATGTCGGGGGTGGTGCCGGACAGCAGGGCGGCGGCGGTGGCGTCGACCTGCTCCAGGGTCGCCCCTGCGACGTCCAGTACGACGTCGGCGTAGGGCACCTCCCACACCCGGTCGTGGCGCCTGCGCCGCAGGTGGTGGTCGGGCACGCGGTTGGACACGTACGGGCCGCGGTAGCGCATGCCCGCCTCGCGGCGGGTCTGCATCTGGGTGCGGCCCAGGTGCCAGCTGCTGGTGTCCAGGTCCGGGATGAACACCGCGCCCTGCTGGGACACCCGGTAGCCGAGTTCGGTGTCACCGCCCAGGACCAGGTCCCGGTCCAGGCCGCCCGCCGCCTCCAGCAGGGAGCGGTGCAGGGACCCGGTGGCGCCGATGAAGACCTTGTAGGCGTGGCGGTCGGCGGAGCGCAGCGCGTCGCGCTTGGCGATGTAGTCCTCGACCCAGTGCGGGTCCGCGCCCTCCCGGTCGAAGAGGGTGTCCGCCCGGCCCTGGGCGACCTCGTCGCGCACGTACTCGGGAGTCATGGCCTTGGGGTCGAAGTCCACGAACAGCTTGTGCCCCATGGCCACGCCGTAGTCCAGGAGGTGGTGCCAGCGCATCTGCGACTCGACGTGCTCGCGGTAGACGAGCATGTCGGCGTCCAGCCGCAGGACGACCTGTCCGGAGGTGGCGGCCACACCGGTGTTGACCGCGTGCGCCGACCCCCATCCGCCGGGCGCGGAGGTGATCAGCCGGGTGTTCTCGGGGCGCACCTCGGGCAGGGTCAGCGGCTCGGGCGAGCCGTCGTCGACGACCACGACCTCGGTCAGGTGCGCGGGGTAGCTCTGCGCGGCCAGGGAGGCCAGGACCAGGGCCAGCTTCTCGGGCTGCCCGTGGGCCGGGATCACGACACTGACGGACAGCGTCGGGGTCCACTCGCCCAGGGCCGGCGGCTCCAGCGGTGAGTAGTCGTTGCGCGTCAGGCGCGGCTGCTCGGTGTGGCCCGCCTCGCCCCGCTTGAGAGCGTGTGCTGAGCGCGGTTCGCCTGCGGCCGGCCCTCGGCCGGTGTCCAAGGTGGTCAACGGAGTCCCCCCGTGTACTCGGTGACGGGCTGGCCCAGCGGTGCCGGCTCCCCCTCCAGGAGGGCGCTCGGGCACCAGCCGGGCCACTGTCGCGTGTGGTCGTGCAGGAATGAGGCCATGTCCTCGGACCAGGTGTGTCCGCCGCCGGTGCGGCGGAGGACGTACCCGAGTCCGTGGGTGCGGTAGATGCGTCCACCGCCGCGTGCGACGGCGATGAGGAGCTGGGTGTCGATGGCCCGGGGCAGCGGCCGGAAACCGCCGGTCTCCTCCAGGACCACGCGGTCGGTGAGGATCGTGCCCCCGGCGATGAAGGGGGAGGCGATCTCACAGGCGCGGCTGCGCCAGACCGTGAGGTCGACCTCCTGGAGGTAGACGAAGTCCTGGCCGGCTCCGACGAGTTCGGCTCCGGAGTAGGTCCGGGCGAGGACGAGGTCGGCGAGGTGGTCGGGGCCGTACCAGTCGTCGTCGTCCCACTTGGCGACGAGGTCGCCGCCCGCGCGGCCGACGGCGTCGTTGAGGACCGCGCCGAAGACCTGGTCGGCGTCGGCCTCGTGCACGGTCAGCGGGATGCCCGTGGCCCGGAACCCGGCGAGGGCCGGGGCGACCTCGGGCAGGTCCGCCGGGAAGCCGTGCAGGGTGAGCACGGCCTCGACGGACACGCCGCGCTGCCGGGCGATCTGGGCGAGCGCGAACCCGACCATCTCCGGGCGGCGGGTGCACAGGACCACCGACACCGTCGGCTCCGGCGGGACCGGCACGCCCGCCCGGGCGGCCAGGGCGCGCCAGCGGGCGCGGTGGCCGTGGGTACGCAGGGCCGCGCGGCGCAGGCGGACGCTGTACTCCTCCCGGCGCAGGGCGTCGGCCACGTCGGCCTCCTCCGCGCCGGTGATCAGGTCGGTCAGCGCCCCGCCCAGCCCTCCGGCCCAGCCGGGCACCGGGCCGCTCAGCAGCGGCACACCGCCCGCGGCCAGGGAGGCCACCGCGCGGACGGCGGCGCTGGGCCCGGTGTGGCCCGACCAGTCGACGCGCACGCCGCCCAGGTGCCGCAGCCGGGCGAGGTCGACGTCGGTGACCGTCCCGTCCGCCGCGACCGTGACCAGGTCCTTCGTGCCCTCGCGGACCACGGCGCGCGATCCGTGGACGGTCAGGTCGGCCAGCGGGCCACCGGACACCCGGACGAACCCGGTGGGGTTGACGGTGACTTCGTCGATCGGCGCGACGGCGTGGATCCGCTCGTCCACCGGGATGCCGTCCGACTCGCTGACCTCGCGGGCGCGGGAGGTCCCGCCGGTGATCGCGGTCCAGGAGTCGGCCGACGTGGTGCGGCGGTCCAGCACCGGCACGGTGGTGTCCGTCCACTCCGGCGGCCGGCCGGCTCCCACGCGCAGCGCGAGGTCGCCCACGGGCGTGACCCGGCGCAGCGGGACGGGCCCCTCGCCCTCGATGCCGTGGACCCCGGTGTCGCCGGGCCGCCAGAGCGCGCCCTCGTGGCCGCTGAGGACGGGCAGCGGGGCGACGGCGGGGCCGCGGCGGCGGCCCCGCGTGCCGTGCATGACCGCGTCGAGCACCTCGGAGGTCTCCACGGCGTTGGGGAAGAACAGTTCGCACAGCCATCCGCGGCGGCCGACGCGCCGGACCCGGACCTCCTGCACGTCGCGCCACTGCCCCGTTCCGGGCGCGGCGGGGATCGGCGGCTCCTGGAGCCCCCCGGTGTCGACCAGCGCGACGAGCACGTGCGCGGCGCGGGGCAGGTGGACGCTCACCGTGACGGCCCGGTGCAGGTCGGTCGGTGTGGCGGCCACGACCGCGACCAGACCCGCCTCCTGGTCCCCCAGGACGGACACGCCCATGGGATGGGTGTCCAGGTCGACGACGCGGTCGGCGGGCCGGAGCGGCAGGCGGTCCAGGGGGACACGCGCGCTCCGGTGCGCGCCCGTGTGGCACAGCACGGCGGGTTCCCGGTCGCGCGTGCGCAGGGCGTTGCGGACTGCGGTGGTGATCATCTGGTGACCTCGGGTGCGTGGGCGGTACGGCCGGAACCGCGTGGCCGGGACCGGACCGTGGGCTGCGGCGTCGTCAGACGCCCTTGCGGCTGAACACGTGCGCCCCCTTCTCGGCGTGCTCCTCGGTCCGGTGCAGTGCGGGGTACTCGGCCAGCCAGCGGTCGCCGATCGCCCGCTCGTCTGGCCGGTCGGCGTCGTCCAGAACGAACACGACGTCCTCCGTGCAGCGCGGCATCAGGTTCGGAAGCGCGGGGTAGCGGGCATGCCTGCCGGTGGCCTTGGGCGGGCCGTCCACGAACACCAGACCGATGCCCTCCAGGTCGTCCAGGATGGCGGCGTCGTACCAGCGGTCGGCCGTGGAGACCTGTTCGTCGCCGACCGCGACGGTGACGGCCTCGATCCCGGTCAGGGGCGCGGTGCGGACCTCGACGATGTCGTCCAGCCCGTGGGAGGCGACGAGCGCGCGGCTGAGCTCGGCGTAGCGGGCGTCGTGCTCGACCGCGACGAGCCGTCCGCCCCCGGCACGCCGCAGGGCATAGCCCATCCACACGCTGGAGGCCCCGCTGCCGAACTCCACGACCAGGTCGGGGCGCAGGCGGTCGATGTGGCGCACCAGGACCCGGAGGACGTCCGGGGAGGCGGCCCACCCGCGCAGCGGCGGCATGAAGGGGGCGGTGTCCAGGTGGCGGGTGAGTTCGTTCCAGGCCACCTGCTGCTCGTAGTCGTGGCGGCCCTGCCTGTCGATCGCGCCGGTGATCTTCCGGGTCATGGTGGGCAGGGAGTGCGACTGGATGCGGTTGACGCGGGCGCGGGTGGCGTCCAGAGCGCGGATGGTCTCCAGGCGGTCCCGGCCCAGCGTCTCGGTGACCTTGCGCGTCTGTGTCCTGACCTCCTGGGACACCGCCAGCATGGAGCGTCGCAGCAGCAGGACGGCCGCTCCCAGCGCGACCACCGCGCCGGCCAGTGCGACCAGGCCGGTGACGACGAAGGACTCCGCCACGGTCAGCAGCCCGAGCACGCCCAGGACCGTCGGGGCGGCCAGCGCGACGATCGCGAGCGCCGCGGCGGCGAGGAGGAGGGGGCGGCGTCCGCGTCGTGGTGTTGCCATGGGTGGGTACCTCCGGGGTTTCGGACACGGCACGTGGGGCGTGCGGGGGACATGGCGGTGTTCTCCGTGTGAAACGACCAGTTTCGAGCGCGTCTCCGACGGCGCCGGGAAACTCCCGCGAAGCGATGTCGACACTAACGCCCCTAGGGAATAGCACGGCCCCGTCCAAGGGAAATCAAAACCGGAATGACACCCAATTCCCCCATTGTTCACCAGCCCCTCACCCAGGCATCGATTCCGCGAGGCCCGGCGTTCCCCGACCGGGACGGCGGCCGTCCACTGGCCTCCAACAGGGCCTCCTCGTCCATCGATGGGAGCGTACGGGCGCGGGCGGCGGTCTTGTCCGAGTAGTCCCAGAACACCAGCACGTTACCCACGACGGCGCCGCACTCGCCGGAAGGACACACGCAACCGGCGAGGTCCGTCGCCGTGACCTGTCCGGGCACCACGCCGAAGGCCGGGTCACCGGACCACCAGGCCACCCGGCCACCGGGAACACCGAGAGCACCAAGAACACCGGGAGCACCAGGAGCACCGGGAACACCGGGAGCACCGGGAACACCGGGAACACCGACTCACGTTTCACCCACGGGGCACACCGGTCCGGCTTCCACTCCACGCGCTCCACGCCCCGGCCGCCCGACCGCCCGGCCGGCGTCCGGGCGGCCACCGCCGGGACCACCCGGACGCGGACACCGCCGGACCACGGAACGGACGCCGGTGCGGAGCCGAACGGCGGGTCCGGTCATCGGCGGCGGGTCCGACCGGAAGGCGGCCGCCCCTGTGACAGGAACGGCCATGAATGGTGACGGGACCCGAAGAATGGGGGCGGCGCCGGACCGAAAGGGGGCGGGCAGCGGGAACGGCCCCGTCGCTTCGGGCGCCGAATGATCGCCCCCTCCGGTGCCGACCGGGTGAAGGGCGGGCGAACGAGCGGGCAGCTCCCGCGGTCGACGTGACGCCCCACGGACCCCGCGACACGCCACGCGTCCGGCGCATGACCCTGTGCCATCACCGGTGGTCTACCCAGGGCGGCTTCCGCTGGTGTTTATTCCCGGGTCGCGGTGTCGAGAGGCTGACATCGGGCACCCCGCGCACTGGCTGATAGCTTGCTCGGTAGCGATCCCATCGCTGGTAAGCACGACGATTCACGTCACTGGAAAGGTGCATCAGAGATGTCTGCGCCGTACTCGCTGCCCGAACTCACCTACGACTACGCGGCCCTGGAGCCGTGGATCTCCGGTCAGATCATGGAGCTCCACCACTCCAAGCACCACGCCGCCTACGTCGCCGGTGCCAACACCGCGCTGGAGAAGATGGCGGAGGCCCGGGAGTCCGGCGACTTCGGCACCATCCCCATGCTCGAGAAGAACCTCGCGTTCCACCTCGGCGGCCACGTCAACCACTCGATCTTCTGGCAGAACCTCTCGCCCGAGGGCGGCGACAAGCCGACCGGCGAGCTGGCCTCGGCCATCGACGACCAGTTCGGCTCCTTCGACGCCTTCCGCGGGCACTTCGGCGCGGCGGCCAACAGCATCCAGGGCTCGGGCTGGGCGATCCTCGCCTGGGAGCCCCTGGGCCAGCGCCTGATCATCGAGCAGCTCTACGACCAGCAGGCGAACATCCCGCACAGCACCACCCCGCTGCTGATGCTGGACATGTGGGAGCACGCGTTCTACCTGCAGTACAAGAACGTCAAGGCCGAGTACGTCAAGGCCTTCTGGAACGTCGTCAACTGGGCCGACGTCCAGGCGCGCCTGGAGAAGGCCCGCTCGGTCGAGTTCTAGGACGGCGCGCCCGAGCGGCGCGCCCAGTGCGGGCGTCACCGCACGCCTGCCCGGACACGGCGGGCACGGCACGGGCCGCGTGACGCAAGGGCGGCACCACCCCCCGGGTGGTGCCGCCCTCGTGCTGCGGGGGGACCGGCGCTCAGACGACCAGGCGGTCCGGGTCCTCGACCACGGGTCCGTGCCGGTCGAGTTCGCGCCAGGCGCGGCCGAGCCGCCAGACCAGCTCCCGGGCGGTGTCCTCGTCGAAGGCGAAGGGCAGGCGGAAGTACTCGTCGTAGCGCCCGTCCTCCGCGGCCGACATCATCGGGCCGGGGATCAGCTCGACGTCGTGGCACAGGGCCACCTGCGCGAACGCACGGGCGTCGACCCCGGGCAGCTTCACCCACAGGGCGGCTCCGCCGTCGGGGCGCTGCCACTCCCAGGTGGGCACGGCCTCGCGCAGCAGCGCCTCCATCCGGTGCAGTGCCTCACGCAGGTGCTCGGAACGCGCGGCGGCCAGTTCGTCGTAGCGCGGCAGCAGGCGCACCGCGACGCCCTGGTCGAGCAGAGGACTGCCCAGGTCGGCCAGGACCTTGCGGCGGCTGAGCCGCATGGCGATCTCCACGGGGGCCCGCAGCCAGCCCAGGCGCAGCCCGGCCCACCCCACCTTGGTCAGCGACTCGACGGTGATGACCTCCGTCCCGCGCGGGGCGAACGCGGCGAGCGGCGGCGGCTCCCCCTCGGCGCGCAGGCCGGTGAAGGCGCTGTCCTCCAGCACGGGCGTGCCGTACCGGGCGGCCAGTTCGCCGATCTCGCGCCGCCGCGCCGCGCTCATGAGCCGCCCGGTGGGGTTGTGGTACGACGGCATCACGTACAGCAGGTGGGGCGTGTACTCGGCGATGGCCCGGCGGAGCGCGTTCGGGTCGATGCCCTGTTCGTCCAGCGGCACCGGGTGGAAGGCCGCCCCCCGGTCGCGCATGAGGTCCAGGCACCCCGCGAACCCGGGGTCCTCCGTGACCACGGGGGACCCCTTGCGCAGGTAGAGCTGGGAGACGAGGGCGACGGCCTGGTGCGCGCCGGTGGTGACGACGATCTGGTCGGGCGAGGTGGGCAGCCCCTGCCGCTCGTAGTGGTCGGCGATGGCCTCGCGCAGGACGAGCAGCCCGCGCGGCTGGTAGCTCTCCTCCGCCATGAGGGCGGGCAGGTCGTGCTCGGCGACCTCGCGGACGGCCTCTCCCACGATGTCCAGTGCCGGGGTGCGCATGCAGGCCACCGAGATGACGCGCGGCGTCTCCCTCAGCAGGTTCTGGTACATCGGGTTGGCGAGACTGCCGGGCACCCAGCCGTCCCCGCGGACCGGGCCCACGCTGGCGCTGACGCGCGTGCCGCTGCCCTGCCGGCTCTCCAGGACGCCCTCCGCGCGCAGGGCGTCGTAGGCGGAGACCACCGTGGTGCGGCTGAGCCGCAGCGCGGCGGCCAGCGCCCGCTCGGAGGGCAGCCGCTCCCCGGCCAGGACGGTGCCCTGGGTGACGAGGCCGTGCAGGGCGTCGGCGAGGCGCCGGTAGAGCGCGCCGCTGCCGGCCGACCAGGCGCCGAGGTGGTCCACCAACACGCCGACTTCGCGAGAAGAGTCCATTTACCGCTCCATTGGATCTGTCTGGATGGACCGCGTCTCTCCATACTGGCATCACCGGAAGGGATACCACCAGCACCAAAGTGGCCCCTTCATTGCCAGTCCACTCTTCTGGGGAGAACCGATGCCGTCCCTGATCCCGCACCAGCGCACCTCGGTCCGCCACTCGGTGCCGACCGCCCGGTCGGCACCCGCGCCCGTGTCGGGGGCGGTGCTCGCCGAGGCGAGGACCCTCACCACCCCTGACGGCGACCACTGCGCGCTGTTCTCACTGGTCCTGGCCATGCGCCGACGCGCCGAGGACCATTCCGGGTACCTGGAGGAGGTCCATTTCTCCGACGAGGGGAACCGCGTGCGGATCGTGTCGCGGTGGCGGTCGGCCGAGGAGCTGCGGGTCTTCGTGGAGCAGGCGCACGACGACCTGCTCGACTACCGGGCGGCGAGCGGCGGCTTCCCCACGGTGGAGCGGACCCTGTGGTGGTCGCCGGCCGACACGGAGGTGACGGCGGCGGAAGCCGACCGGCGCACCGAGCACCTGCGCGCGTACGGCCCGGGTCCCTACGCCTTCACCCTGGCCGCCCCCGTCCCCAGGCCCGCGGAGCCGCGGGTGACGTGACGGAGACGACCGGTCCCGCCTGCCAGGGACGAGCAGGTGGGCTTCGGGGCCGGTGGGGTCAGGCGGGATGGCGCGCCGTGAAGGCGGCGGCGTCCCAGGTGCCGCCCAGACCCGGGGCCAACGCTGCCCGGGCGGTGTCGGCGAACGCGGGGGCGTCCAGGCCGCCGCTGCCCTCGGGGACGGCGCCGAGCAGCGGTCCGGCGCCCATGGTCGGCAGGTCCGCCAGGTTGCAGCGCTCCGCCAGGTCCGGCTCGCGCGGCCAGGAGCCCACCACGACGCCGACCGGCCCCAGGCCGCGGGCGCGCAGTGCCTCGCCGGTCAGCGCCGTGGCGTTGAGCGTGCCCAGGTCGGGCCGGGCCACCACCAGGACCGGCGCGGACAACAGGACGGCCGCGTCGGCGAGGGTCTCGCGCTCGGCGTTCAGCCGCACCAGCAGTCCGCCCGCACCCTCGACCAGTACCAGGTCGTGGTCGGCGGTCAGGCGCACGGCGGCGTCCGCGACCTCCTCCGCCCGCACGCACCCGGCGCCGCACCGGGCGGCGGCGGTCGCCGGGGCCAGGGGGTCCGGATAGCGGACGAGTTCCGCGGTGGTCACGCCCGGGGCCAGCCGCGCGACCTCGGCCGCGTCCCCCGGCTCCCTCGCGGCGACCCCCGTCTGCGCGGGCTTGAGGACCGCCACCCGCCGTCCGGCGTCCCGTGCCGCGGCGGCGATCGCCGCCGTGACCACGGTCTTGCCCACCTCGGTGCCGGTCCCGGTCACCACGAGCAGGCTCACCGCGCCCCCAGCGAAGCCTCGGCCGCGGCGACCATCCCCGCCGCGATCACCGCGACGTCCTCGTCGGTGCACACGTAGGGCGGCATGGCGTAGACGTGGTGGCGGAAGGGGCGCAACCACACCCCCGAGGCCACGGCGGCGCGCGTGGCCTCGCGCATGCGCACCGGTTCGTCGAGCTCCACGACGCCGATCGCGCCGAGCACGCGCACCTCGCGCACCCCCGGCAGCGACTCGGCCGCCGCCAGCCCCTCGCGCAGCCCGGACTCGATCCGCCGCACGTCGGACCGCCAGTCGCCGCCGGTGAGCAGTTCGATCGAGGCCAGGGCGGTGGCGCAGGCCAGCGGGTTGCCCATGAACGTGGGCCCGTGCGCCAGGACCGGCACCTCCCCCTCGGCGATGCCACGGGCCACCCGGCCCGTGCACAGGGTGGCGGCCAGGGTGAGGTAGCCGCCGGTCAGCGCCTTGCCCAGGCACATGATGTCGGGCGTGACCCCGGCGTGGTCGGCGGCGAACAGCTCACCGGTGCGCCCGAAACCCGTGGCGATCTCGTCGAAGACCAGCAGCAGGCCGTGCTCGTCGGCGATCCGTCTCAGCTCGCGCAGATGGCCGGGATGGTGGAAGCGCATCCCGCCCGCGCCCTGGACCACGGGCTCCACGATCACGGCGGCCAGGGTGTCGGCGTTCTCCGCGGCCAACCGCTCGAACTCCGCCGCCCAGGCCGGATCCACCGGGGCGTCGAAGCCCGCGGGCGGCCGGGGAGCGTGCACCTGGCGCGGCAGGACGTCGTCCCACAGGGAGTGCATGCCGCCGTCGGGGTCGCACACGCTCATCGCGTGGAACGTGTCGCCGTGGTAGCCGCCCCGCCAGGTCAGGAAGCGGCGCCGCTCGGGGCGGCCGGTGGAGCGGTGGTACTGGAGGCACATCTTCATCGCGACCTCCACCGACACCGAGCCGGAGTCGGCGAGGAAGACGTGCTCCAGCCCGTCCGGGGTGATCTCGACCAGGGTGCGGCCCAGCTCCGCGGCGGGGCCGTGGGTCAGCCCGCCGAACATCACGTGGCCGAACGCGTCCACCTGCCCCCGTACCGCCGCGTCCAGCGCGGGGTGCCCGTAGCCGTGGATCGCCGACCACCACGACGCCATCCCGTCGACGACACTGTGCGTCGCGCCGTCCGACCACAGGTCCAGACGCGTGCCCCGCGCCCCGGTGACCACGTACGGCTCCTCGGCGGCGGGGACGGTCGTGTACGGGTGCCAGAGGTGGGCGCGGTCCGCGGCGCGCACGCGCGCGGGATCGAGAGGGGTCGACGTCATGGTGCCCCATTGTTCACCGGGCGCGCCGGCGGCGGCCACGTGGGCGCCGCCAGGAATCGCGGCCGAACTTTGTGGGCTTCCGCGGGTGACGGTCCCGTGCCCGAACGGCAGAGTCGTAGAGGCCTCCCTGGCACGTGGACCGGACCGTCCCAGCGTGATTGGCCGCCGCTGGGCCGGTTCCGCCCGCGGTGCGCGACGGCCGGGACCGCCGCGTCCGCGCGCCGCCCGCGCCTCCTGGTGCCGGGCCCCGTCCCCCTCGCCCGACACCGCGTGCGCCGGTCCCGCCACCGACCGCGTGCGTCGGCCCCGCCACCGACACGAGGAGACCACCGACATGGACAGCGCCGCGACCACCGCGCCACCGCGCCCCTGGCCCCTGCGCGCCGGCCGCCCGGGACCGGCCGGGTCCGGCCCGTCCCTGCCCTTCGCGTGGTTGGACGGAGCCGCCCGCCGGCGCGCCGAGGCGGGTCTGACCCGCCGCACGGTGCCGCGCTCGGTCGACGACGGGCTCCTGGACCTGGCGGGCAACGACTACCTGGGCCTGCTGCGCCACCCGGACGTGGTGCGCGCGGCGGCCGGGGCCGCCTACGCCTGGGGGGCCGGGGCCGGGGGATCGCGCCTGGTGACGGGGGACACCGAACTGCACGGGGAGCTGGAGCGCGAGCTGGCCGACTTCTACGGCACCGAGGCCGCGCTCGTGTTCTCCTCCGGCTACGCGGCCAACCTCGCGATGGTCTCGGCTCTGGCCGCCCCCGACGGCGGGGACGCGCCCCTGGTGGTGTGCGACCGCTACAACCACGCCTCGCTGATCGACGCCACCCGGCTGGCCAAGGCCTCCGGCGCCCGGGTGGCGGTCTTCGACCACGCCGACCCCGAACACGCCGCCGCGGCGCTGGAGGGCGCGCGCGACCGTGCCCTGCTGCTGAGCGACACGGTCTTCTCGGTGGACGGCGACCTCACCGACGTGGCCCGGCTGGCGGAGACGGCGCGCGGGACGGACGGCACCGCCCTGCTCCTGGACGACGCGCACGGCCTGGGCGTCGTGGGTCCGGGAGGGCGCGGCGCGCTCACCCTCGCCGGGCTGCGCGGGGCCCGCGACGTCGTGGTGTCGGTGACGCTGTCCAAGTCCCTGGGCGCGCAGGGCGGCGCCGTGCTCGGTCCGCGCCGGGTCGTCCGGCACCTGGTGGAGACCGCCCGCACGTTCGTGTTCGACACGGGGCTGGCACCGGCCTCGGTGGGCGCGGCGCTGGCGGCCCTGCGCGTGCTGCGGGCCGAACCCGAGCGCGCCGAGGCGGTACGGGGCCGGGCCGCGGAGCTGTCGGAGGGGCTGCGCGAGCGCGGGCTGACGGTGAGCACGCCGGACGCGGCCGTGGTGTCGGTGATCGCCCCGTCCCGCGAGTCCGCGCTCGCCTGGCGCTCGGCCTGCCTGGAGGCGGGCGTGCGCGTGGGGTGCTTCCGCCCGCCGTCGGTGCCCGACGGGCGGTCGCGGCTGCGGCTGACCGCCCGCGCGACCCTGGACGACGCCGCGGTGCGCCGGGTGCTCGACGTCGTCTCCACCACCCGACCCGGGTAGCCTGGCCCATGCTGGAGCCCTTGTTCGGGAGGCGGTAGCAGCGGTGTCTGAGCGTGGTGACGACGGTTCCGGGGCGGAGACCCCCGAGAATCCGCCCGGGTCCCCCTCCGACGACGCCCGGGCCGGTGACGGCGCGCGTGCGGGCGATCACGCTCCCGCGGAGGAGCCCGCGCGTTGGGAGGAGCCGGCGACGACCGACGGTTCCGGAGCGGACGGCGCGGCTTCGGCCGCGGCCGAACCGCGCCGGCCCCGCGGGCGGCGCAGGGCCCGCATCGCCCTCATCGCCAGTGCCGTCCTCGTCCTCTCCCTGATCGTCACCCTGGTCGTGCCCCCGGCCCGCGACGGCCTGGTCGACCTCTGGTGCGAGGTCACCGACGGCGTCTGCCCGGTCGAGGAACTCCCGCCCATCACCGAGGACGAGGACACCGACCCCCGGGTGCGCATGGAGCCGGAGGAGGCGGCGCTGTGGGGCAACTACGTGGCGCTGGGCGACTCCTACTCCTCCGGCGACGGCGCGGGCGACTACGACCCCGCCACCGCCGAACCGGGCGGGTGCTGGCGGTCCGAGCACGCCTACTCCCGGCTCATCGAGCAGGAGTTCGACTTCGCCGGCGCGCTCGGCTTCTACGCCTGCAGCAGCCACCGGGCCACCCACATGCTGGAGCAGATCGGCACCCCGGAGTCGCAGATCGAGCGGGTCACCGAGCACACCTCGCTGGTCACGCTCGGCATCGGCGGCAACGACCTCGGCTTCATCCCCGTCCTGCGCACCTGCATCGTGCGGATGCCGCTGCTGGAGAACGGCGCCTGCCAGGCCCAGGAGGGGGAGATCGGACGGCGGCTCGACGCGTTCGAGGAGGACCTGGCCGAGGTGCTCGGAGAGATCCGCGACCGCGCCCCCGACGCCCGCGTGCTCGTCCTGGGCTATCCGCGGCTGTTCCCCGAGGAGCCCCTGGGCATGTACTACACGCTGACCGTCAGCGACCAGGAGTGGTTGAACGGGATCGGCCAAGGCCTCAACGAGCGCATCCGCGACGTCGTGTACGAGGTCGACGGGCGGGTGTACGGACAGCGCCAGACCGGGAGCGTCGAGTTCGTCAACACCTACAGCGCCTTCAACGGCTACGAGGTCAACGCCGACGAGTCCTGGCTCAACGGCATCGTGCTCGGCCAGTTCGGTGAGGGACTGCGCGTGGACCGGGCGAGCTTCCACCCCACGGCACAGGGCCAGATGTCCATCGCCGACCGGGTCCGCCAACAGATCGAGGAGGGCCCCGAGCGCGTCCTCTACGTGTCGCCGGAGACGCTGGCGACCGCCGAGCCCGACCAACTCGCGGCCGAACTCGGCGGTCCCCTGGCCCCCGTCATCGGGCCGCCCGCCCCCGGCTCCGCCGAGGACGGCGAGTAGCGGGCGCCGCGGCCTTCCGGAGCGGTACCGCGGCCTTCCGGAACCGTACCGCGGCCTTCCGTGGCGCCGCCGGGCCGTGCCCGACGGCGCCACGCTCCCCGCCCTAGCGCCCGGCCCTCAGCTCGGCCAGGACCTCGCCGAAGCGGTCCAGACCCCAGTTGAGGTCGTCCTCACTGATGACCAGCGGCGGCGACATCCGCACCGTGGAACCGTGCGTGTCCTTGACCAGCACACCGTGCTCGGCCAGCTTCAGGCACAGCTCCTTGCCCGTGCCCAGCGCCGGGTCGACGTCGATGCCCGCCCACAGCCCGATGCTGCGCGCCGACACCACGCCGTCGCCCTCGAACTCCTTGAGCCGACGCTTGAGGACCTCGCCCAGGCGCCGCGCGTTCTCCAGGTAGGGGCCCTCGGTCAGCATGGTGACCACCCGCCGTCCCACGGCGCCCGCCAGCGGGTTGCCGCCGAACGTGCTGCCGTGCTGGCCCGGCTGGATCACCCCGAGGACGTCCTCGTCGGCGACCATCGCCGACACCGGCAGGATGCCGCCGCCCAGCGCCTTGCCGAACAGGTAGGCGTCGGGGACCACGCCGGTGTGCTCGCAAGCCCGGATCGTCCCGGTCCGGCCGAGCCCCGACTGCACCTCGTCGGCGATGAACAGGACCCGTTCGCGGTCGCAGATCTCCCGCACCCGCGGCAGGTAGTCCGGCGGCGGCACGATGACGCCCGCCTCGCCCTGGACGGGCTCGATCAGCACCGCCGCCGTGGTGTGGTCGATCGCCTGCGCGATGGCCTCCGCGTCCCCGTAGGGCACCGAGCGGAACCCCGGGGTGTAGGGGCCGAACCCGGTCCTGGCCTCGGTGTCGGACGAGAACGAGATGATCGTGGTCGTACGCCCGTGGAAGTTCGCGCCCGCGACGACGATGGTCGCCTGGTCCTGCGGGATGCCCTTGACCTCGTAGCCCCATTTGCGGGCCACCTTGATGCCGGTCTCCACCGCCTCCGCGCCGGTGTTCATCGGCAGGACCTTCTCCTTGCCCGCCATCTCGGCCAGGGCGCTGACCCAGGGGCCGAACTGGTCGTTGTAGAAGGCGCGGCTGGTGAGCGTCACCCGGTCGATCTGCTCGTGCGCCGCCGCGAGGAGGTCGGGATTGTGGTGGCCGAAGTTCATGGCCGAGTACCCGGCCAGACAGTCCAGGTACCGGCGCCCCTCGACGTCGGTCACCCAGGCTCCGCGGCCCTCGGCGATCACGACGGGCAGGGGTGCGTAGTTGTGCGCCGAACGCGCCTGTGCGAGCGCGATGTGATCCGCGCTGGTGAGTGCCTGTCCACCGGGGTTTCCGGCGGAGTCCTGCTCGCCCAGATTCTGGGTGCTGCTCATCTAGCCGCTCCGATCACCATTGACCGTTGTCAGTCCTGAGATACCCACCGCCGGGCCCGGTAGAGCCCTGGGGCGGGAAACCATCAAGAGTTGAACAGATCACACGGCGCCCCCACAAGAGGTAAGCGATGTCACGCGCCGGGCCGCGGTCCGAAACCTCGGGCGCCAGGGCCGGGAACACCCTCTGAGCGGGGCCGTCACTTTCGGTGTGACCTGCGAGGACTCCGTGAGTGACGCGGTCCACAACCCCGCTGGCGATCGGGTCGGCCCCCGAGGGGTACCGTCGCGTGAAAGCCACTCGGCCGCCGTGACCCCGCGGGCGGCCCCGGACCATCCAGGGAGGTCGGGCGTGTCCATCCACGCGTCTGCGAACGAGTCCCCCGACGCGCCCTTCTCGCTGTCCCGCCTGGTGTCCGCCGTCACCGACGCCGTCCCGGACCGCGTCGCCCTGGTGGCCGGGCCCCGACGGCTGACCTACCGCGCCCTGCACGACCGCTCTGTGCGCCTGGCCCGCCACCTCGTGGCCGAGGGCGTGCGCCCCGGCGAACACGTGGCGGTGCTGTCCTTCAACCGCGCGGAGTGGATGGAGTCCTTCCTCGGAATCCTGGCCGCGGGTGCCGTCCCGGTCAACGTCAACTACCGCTACGTGGCGGGCGAGCTGCGCCACGTGCTGGCCGACGCGCACGCGGTCGCGCTCATCGCCGAGGACTCCCTCGCGGCGGCCGTCACCGCGATCCGCCCCGACCTGCCCCGCCTGCGGCACGTGCTCCTGATCGAGGACGGCGGCGTGCGCGACGCGGCCCTGGACGGCACCGACTACGAGACCGCGCTGGCCGCCCGCGCCCCGGAGTCCGACGACGCCCCCGCCCTGCCCCCGACCGGCGGCGACGACCACTACCTCCTCTACACCGGCGGCACCACCGGCTACCCCAAGGGCGTGCTGTGGCGCCAGGCGGACATCTTCCGCGCCGCGCTGGAGCGCCGCGCCCCCGGCGCACCGCGCGCGGAGTCGCCCGCCGACGTCGCCGCGCGCGCCGCCGCCTGCTTCCCCCAGCGCATGCTCGTGCTCGGCCCGCTCATGCACGCCGCCGGCCAGTGGAACGCGCTGAGCATGCTGCTCTGCGGCAAGCGCGTCGTGCTCTCCACCGACCGCAGCTACCGGCCGGACCGCGTCCTCGAACTCGCCCACCGCGAGGGCGTGCACGCCGTCCAGCTGGTGGGCGACGCCATGGCCCGCCCGCTGGCGCGCCACCTGCTCACCGAGCCCGGACTGTGCCCGGACCTGACCTCGGTGCGCTCCGGCGGCACCCCGCTCACCCCGGCCGTGCGCGCGCTCTGGCGCGCCTGGCGCGAGGACGTCGTCCTGGCCGACGCCTACGGCGGCTCGGAGACCGGCGTGTGCGGGTCGGCCACCGGGGAGGGCGACGGCTCCGGTGGGGCCCGCGAGGACGGCCCGACGCTCTCCGGCGGCGCGGACCCGCGCAGCTTCACCATGGGCGGCAGCATCGCCGTCCTCGACGACGACCTGCGTCCGCTCCCGCCCGGCTCGCCCGCGGTGGGCCGCATCGCGCGCAGCGGCCGCATCCCGCTGGGCTACTACAACGACCCGATCGCCACCGGCCGGACCTTCCCCACCGGCCCCGACGGCCGCCGCTGGGCCCTGTCCGGCGACTACGGGACGCGCGCCCACGACGGGTCCATCGCGCTGCTCGGCCGGGGCAACGCCGTGATCAACACCGCCGGGGAGAAGGTCTACCCCGAGGAGGTCGAGGCCGCGCTGAAGGCGCATCCGGCCGTGGAGGACGCGATCGTGGTGCCCGCCCCCGACGACCACCTCGGCCAGCGCGTGACGGCGCTGGTCTCCGTGGCCGCGGGCGCCCGCCTGGGCGAGACCGAGCTGCGCGCGCACTGCCGCGTGCGGCTGGCCGGGTTCAAGGTGCCGCGCACGGTGCACTTCGTCGACCGGGTCCGGCGCACGGCGGTCGGCAAGCAGGACTACCGGTGGGCGGCGTCGGTCGCCCAGAGCGGCGAGAGCACCACACCGAGTTTCGGACTCTGAACATCAGTCACACCAGACATCCGAAACCCGGTCGGCCCCACACCGCACGCACCACCGCCACCCCGCGCCGCCGCTAGACTGGCCGGACCCGGCCGGCCCCGGGACCTCGCCGGTCCCTCCCCCAGCACGCCCCGGGCGGCACATACCCCAGCGGTGGTCGGCCCAGCGCCCCTCCACGAACGCGTCCCGGCCCCGCGCCCCTGAACCGACCCGCTGTCCCGCGGGTGGGTACGGTGACGACACAGGACGGAGGACGGCGCCCCCGGGCCCGACCCGGGTCGGCGCCCTACTACTCAGATGGCCAAGTCAGCAGGCTCCTTCATCTTCAACGCGGTCCGTGGCGGCGCCGTCGGCACCTCCGAGGCGCTGCCCGGCATCAGCGGCGGCACGGTCGCGCTCATCGTCGGCCTCTACGACCAGCTCATCGGCGGCGCCGGCCACATGGTGAGCGGCATCAAGCGCTACGTCACCGACGTGCCGCGCGGCCGCGGCAGGGACCGCGCCAACGAGCAGTTCCGGCAGGTGGACTGGAGTGTCCTCGTCCCCGCCCTGATCGGTATGGCGGTCGCGCTCCTCCTGGCCGCGGTCCTGCTCTCCCCCCTGGTGGAGGAGTACACCCGGTACGCCTACGCCCTGTTCTTCGGGCTCGTCCTGGCCTGCCTGTGGATCCCCTACACCGGGGCGGGCAGGAAGTGGCGCGCCTGGCACTACCTGGTGGCGCTGGTCGTCGCCGTCCTCGCCTTCCTCCTGACCGGCCTGCCGGGTGCGAACCTGCCGACCAACCCGGTGTTCGTGTTCCTGGGCGGCGCCGTCGCCATCTGCGCGCTCGTGCTGCCGGGCCTGTCCGGCTCGTTCATCCTCCTCACGCTCGGACTGTACGAGCCCACGATGCAGGCCGTGCGGGACGCGGACGTGGTCTACCTCGCCACCATGGCGATCGGCATGGTGACCGGGCTGGCCCTGTTCGTGAAGCTCCTGCAGTACCTGCTGGAGAACTTCCACCACCTCACCCTGGTGGTCCTCACCGGCCTGATGGCGGGTTCGCTGCGCGCCCTGTGGCCGTGGCAGGACCACGACCGCAACCCGCTGCCCATCACCGACGTGCCCGTGACCGTGGCCTTCGCCGTGCTCGGGTTCGTCGTGGTCGCCGCGGCGATCGTCTACGAGCACCGCAAGAAGGCCGAGACGGGGGTGGGCGGCGGAGCCGCTCCCACCCGCGTCCACTAAGGTCGTTCCCACTGACGCGGGGTGCCGGGAGGAGCAGTCCTCCCGGCTGAGAGCACACCCGTCGAACCTGCCCTAGGTAGTTCTAGCGAAGGAACGTCATGAGCGCGTACAACGTGTTGTCCGTGGCCGGAAGCGACCCCAGCGGCGGCGCCGGGATCCAGGCCGACCTCAAGGCCTTCTCCGCCCACGGAGTCTTCGGGATGACCGTGGTCACCGCCCTGACCGCCCAGTCCACCCGCGGCGTCACCGGCGTCCACGGCGTCCCGGCCGAGTTCGTCACCCGCCAGGCGGACACGCTGCTGTCCGACGCCACCGTGCACGCGGTCAAGATCGGGATGCTGGGCACGGCCGAGGTCACCGGAGCCGTGGCCGCGGCGATCGACCGCCACGGGCTGGTGAACGTGGTCCTGGACCCGGTGATGGTCGCCAAGAGCGGCGACCGGCTGCTGGAGGACTCGGCGATCGAGGCCCTGCGCACGCTGCTCCTGCCGCGCGCCGACCTGCTCACGCCGAATCTTCCGGAGGCGGCCGACCTGTTGGGCGTGTCGGAGGCCGTCAGCCTCAAGCAGATGCGCGACCAGGCCGAGCGGCTGCTGGAGCTCGGACCGCGACGGGTCCTGCTCAAGGGCGGCCACCTGCCCGGCGAGGAGAGCGTCGACGTACTGGTCTCCCGTGACGAGGAGCCGCTGGAACTGCGCGCGCCCCGGGTGGACACCCGCAACTCGCACGGCACGGGGTGCACGCTGTCGTCGTCGGTCGCGGCGCTGCTCCCCCAGCGCCCGGACACCGCGTCGGCGGTCCGCGACGCCAAGGACTACCTGACCGAGGCGCTGCGCCGCTCCGGCGACATCGACGCCGGCGGCGGCCAGGGCCCGGTGCACCACTTCCACCAGTGGTGGTAGCGGGCACCGCCGCCTCCCGCTGGTCGCGGGCACGGCCGCCTCGCGCGGCAGCGGGCGCAGCCGCCTCCGGTGGCGACGGCGACGGCCACGTTCGGCGGTAGGCGGCCGCCTTCGGCTCGCGGACCGGGCGGCCGGGCGACGCGAAGGGGGACCGCACACCGTGCGGTCCCCCTCGTCCGTTCGTCCCGGCGAAATCCCTAGCCGCGCACGTCGTCCATGACGGCGTCGGGGTTCTTCCAGTCGGGGAACCCGAAGAACTTCCGGGTCTCCGCGACGACGATCGGGGACAGCAGCAGCAGCCCGATGAGGTTGGGCAGTGCCATGAGCCCGTTGGCGATGTCGCTGAACAGCCACACGTTGCTCAGGTCGGCGACCGACCCCACGAAGATGACCGCGATGAACACCAGGCGGTACGGGGTCACGAAGCCCCGGCCGACCAGGAACTCGATGCACCGCTCACCGTAGTAGGCCCAGCCCAGCAGCGTGGTGAAGGCGAACACCGCGACGGCGAGCGCGACCACGTAGGCGCCGGCCGGCGCCAGACCCGGGCTGACCGACCCCAGGCCCTCCGTGAGGGCCTGCGTGGTCAGCAGGGAGCCGTCCTCGGCGTCCTCCGACTGCCACACACCGGTCGTGATGATGACCAGGCACGTCATCGTCACGACGATGATGGTGTCGATGAAGGTCTGGGTCATGGAGACCATGGCCTGGCGGACCGGCTGCGTGGTCTTGGCGGCCGCGGCGGCGATGGCCCCGGTGCCCAGACCCGACTCGTTGGAGAAGATGCCGCGCGCGAAGCCGTACTGGATCGCCATCAGCACACCCGCGCCCGCGAAGCCGCCCGCGGGGGCGGTGCCGGTGAACGCGGTCGTGACCACGAGCTGCAGCGCCGGAAGGATCTGCGCCCAGTTGACGGCCAGCACCAGCAGGCAGATGGCCACGTAGGCGATGATCATCAGCGGCACGAGTGCGGAGGCGACCCGGCCGATGCTCTTGATGCCGCCGAGGATGACCGCGCCGGCCAGCACCATGAGGATGAGGCCGATCACCCAGGTCGGGGCCGGGGTGATGCTCGCCATCTGCTGCGCGACCGTGTTGGCCTGCGTCCCGTTGCCGATGCCGAAGGCCGCGATGGCGCCGAAGATGGCGAAGGCGATGCCCAGGGTGGTGCCCAGGCCGCCGGGCAGGCCGTGCTTGAGGTAGTACATCGGCCCGCCGCTCTGCTCACCCTTGGAGTCGGTGCGGCGGAACTTCACCCCCAGCAGGGCCTCGCTGTACTTCGTCGCCATGCCGAAGAAGCCGACGACCCACATCCAGAACAGGGCGCCCGGGCCGCCGAGGCCGATGGCCAGCGCGGCGCCGGCGATGTTGCCGACACCGACGGTGGCGGCGAGCGCGGTGCTCAGTGCCTGGTAGTGGGAGATGTCGCCCTCGACCGAGGGGTCCTCCTTGCGCCGCACGAAGGCGAGCCACAGCGCGTGCGGCAGCTTGAAGAGCTGGAGCAGTTTGAGCCGGATGGTGAGGAACACGCCGACAAAGAGCAGCAGCGGAATGAGGACGAAGGGTCCCCACACGATGCCGCTGACGATGCCAGCCATCTCAAGGAGTTGATCCATGGGGGATCTCCCTATCACGATCAGGGGCCGGGGGATGGTCGTGTACCCGCGGTCGGCGGAACAGCGTCCCTCCCGTGTGAGCGGCTCCACGAGCCGCGGACACACTCGGGGTGCTGTCAGATTTGCAGTGAATCGTCACGGAGACGTCACGTTCACTCGACGCAAGCGTTGCAGGTCGGGTGCTCACGCGTCCTGGGCACCGTCGCCCTGGGACAGGGCGAGCCGGCTGAGGACGGCGGCCGCGGACTCCGGGTCCGCGCCCTGGCCCACCGCCACGCCGAGCAGGTAGGTGGTCAGGGGCGCGGCGGGCCGCGCGACGGAGTGGGCGGCGTCTCTGGCCAGGTCCAGGACGCGGTCCACGTCGGTCTTGCCCAGTGGCTCCGTCCCCACCAGGTCCAGCTCCGCGCGTACGACTTCCGCCCATTCCACGAGGGTCACCACAGGACTCCTTAGAGCAATTCATTCGTCACAGAAGGCGATCTTAGTCATCGCCGGGCCACTCGGCGGCCACCCGCCCGCACCGGCCGGGTCACCGCGTGCTCCGCGAACCCACGCCTGGCCTTCGGGAGCGGTTCCCCCCAGGCCTGACCGGGGTTCACTCCCCGAGCCTAGCGTCGAAGGCAGCCATCCCCCGGCGTTGGGAGCAGCCAGAATGTCCCCCACAGCAACCGACCGCACCGACCGGAGAGCCACCTCGCCTCCGCTGCGCGTGGCGATCGTGACCGAGTCCTTCCTCCCGCAGGTCAACGGGGTGACCAACTCCGTGTGCCGGGTCGCCGACCTTCTCGCGGCCCGGGGCCACCAGGCGCTCGTGCTCGCCCCCGGCCACGGCCCCTCCTCCTACGCGGGCTTCCCCGTGGTGCGGATGCCCGCCCTTCCGCTGCCCTTCTACCGAGATTTCCCGGTGGGGCTCCCGGCGCGTCGCACGATGACCGCCGCCATCCGCGCGTTCGCCCCGGACGTGCTGCACCTGGCCTCGCCCGCCCTGCTCGGCCTGGCCGCGGTGGACACCGCGCGCCGCTGGGCGCTGCCGACGGTGGCCGTGTTCCAGACCGACCTGCCGGGGTTCGCGAACCGCTACGGCCTGCCCGGCTCCGAGGCCCTGTGGTCGCTGATGCGCCGTACGCACGCGGCCGTGGACAGGACCCTGGTGCCGTCCTCGGCGAGCATGGAGGCGCTGTCGGCGCACGGCTTCCCCCGCCTGGACCTGTGGCGGCGCGGCGTGGACACCGTCCGCTTCTCGCCCGAGCACCGCAGCGAGGACCTGCGGCGGCGCCTGGCGCCCGGCGGCGAGGTCATCGTGGGCTACGTGGGGCGCCTGGCCAAGGACAAGCGGGTGGACATGCTGGCGCACCTGGCCAGGCTCCGGGGCATCCGGCTGGTCGTCGTGGGCGACGGCCCCGAGCGGGCCCGGCTGCGCCGCCTGCTGCCGGACGCGGTGTTCACCGGGCAGCGCACCGGCGCCGACCTGTCCCGGCTGTACGCCTCCCTGGACGTGTTCGTGCACACCGGCGCCGACGAGACCTTCTGCCAGGCGGTCCAGGAGGCCCTGGCCTCGGGTGTGCCCGCGGTGGCTCCGGCCGCCGGCGGCCCGCTGGACCTGGTGGTGCCCGAGGACAACGGCCTGCTGTTCGCGCCCGATTCGGTGCGCGAGCTGCGCGTGGCCGTGGGACGGCTGGTCCACAATCCCGAGCTGCGCGCGGGGATGGCCGCCCGGGCGCGGCCCTCGGTGCGGCACCGGACCTGGGAGGCGGTGGGCGAGCAGCTGCTCGACCACTACCGCGCGGTCATCACACCGAGCCAGGAGCTGGTCGCCCGCGCGGAGCACCAGGCCTCGACCGCCTAGACGGTATGTAGGGAGGGTTCGCGAAGAGGCCGGGACCCCGCTCACACGTTGCCGTGGGTTGCCGACCAGGCAGAACCTGGACGGTAGTGCCTACATGTGTGGGAGGTCCCGGTGTCTTTCGAGCCTACGACCGTCGGGCTGGACGTGCACGCCCGCTCCACCACCGCGTGCGCGATCTGCGGCCCCACCGGCGAAATCAGCACCATCCGCCTGAGCAGCGACCACACCCAGATCCTCGGCTGGCTCACCGGCCTCGCGACCCCGGTCCGTGTCGTCTATGAGGCCGGGCCCACCGGCTTCGCCCTGGCCCGCACCCTGGCCGGGGCCGGCCTCGACTGCGTGGTGGCCGCCCCGTCCAAACTGCAGCGCCCCAGCGGAGACCGGGTCAAGACCGACGCCCGCGACGCGCTGCACCTGGCCCGCCTGCTCCGCCTCGGCGAGGTCACCCCGGTCCGGGTCCCCACCCCGGCCCAGGAAGCCGCCCGTGATCTGTCCCGGGCCCGCGAGGACGCCCGCGCCGACCTGATGCGCGCCCGCCACCGCCTGTCCAAGCTCCTGCTGCGCCAGGGTCTGCTCTGGGAGGGCAAGAACACCTGGTCCTGGGCCCACCACGACTGGATCGCCCGCCAATCCTTCACCGACCCGGCCCTGCAGGCGGCCTTCGAGGCCGCCCACGAGCAGGTCCTGATGGTGCGGGACCGCCGCGACCGGTTGGATGAGGCCATCACCCGGCAGGCCACCCAAGGCGAGTGAGCCCCGGTCGTGGACCGGCTGCGGTGCCTGCGCGGGATCTCCACTGTCACCGCGTTCGGGCTGGCCACCGAGATCGGTGACTGGCACCGCTTCACCGGGTCCAGCATCGGCGCGTATGTGGGACTGGTGCCCAGCGAGCACTCCTCGGGGTCCCGCCGTGTGCTGGGTCCGATCACCAAGACCGGCAACACCCACGTGCGCCGGCTGCTGGTGGAGGCCGCCTGGCACCACCGCCGCCCCTACCGTCAGCCCACCCGCGAGATGCGCGCCCGGTGGGAGAGGGCCCCGGCAGCGGCCAGGTCCCGGGGCCATGCGGGCAACCACCGCCTGCACCGCCGTTGGGCCCGTTTCGATGAGCGCGGCAAGAAGCCGTCGGTGGCCGTGGTCGCGATTGCCCGGGAGTTGGCCGGGTGGTGCTGGGCACTGGCCGTGGTGCAGGAGTGAGCCCTTGCGATAAGCCGACCGGTGGGAGGGCGCTGCGTGCCGCCGCGTGAGGAACGATCCGCGATACAGCTATGAGCAGCCCGGGGCTGACCCCCTGGGCCACGCTCGTTCTCTAGAGCCGCGGCCTCGTTCCCGCCGAACAGCCCGTCCTGCGGTAGCCAACCCGCGCATATCAGTCTGACCACGCGTCGTGCATGACACGCGGGCCGCAGGCTGCCTTCCCACCGGTCCCCATAACGAACCTGTGGCGCCTTCTCCACCAGCTTCAGGATCCTCACGCCCTCGCTGGTGGTCAAGGTCGTTCGTCCCTCGCTGCGCTCGGGGCGCTCCACCTTGACTTCCAGCTCAGCGCGAGGGATCGGCATCTGTCGAAGAAGACCAGGGACCACCCCAGCAGGGAGACCAGCGGTGGCAGATTACCACCTATCACCGCTGGTCAGCGCTGCGCTCTTGACAAAAAACCCTACATATCAGATGTGCTGTTCGGTGAGGTTGGGGGTCCGGGGCGCGGCGGGCGGCGCGACACCGGGGCCCGCGCCGAGGACGGGCCGCGGGCGTCCCGTCACCCGGGTCGCGCCCCGTGGGGACCGGTGGTGCCCGCCCCGTCTGACGGGTCGGCGCTCTCGGGCCGTGTGGCCCGGGAGCGCCGAGCCGCCCCGTGTCCGCCCCGCCCCCTTGACGGGGCGGACACGGGGCGGGGTCCTGCGGTCGGGGCCGCCCCTGGCGCGCGGTGGGCGCGGACGGACGGTCAGCGCGAGGCCGGCGCGGCCTCGGGCGCGGGAGCGGGGATGACCGCGCTCGGGCTGTCGCCGACGATGGCCTCCAGCACCTCGGACAGCCGGTCCAGGTGGGCGCGGATCCACGGCAGCGCGGTCGGGTCGGTGGCCGCGAGCGCGGCGTAGCGGCGCTCCTCGGTGTCGCCGTAGAGCAGGCTGGTGGCCACGCGCATGCGCAGCGCCTCGGCCCCCTCGCCGAACTCGACCGCGGGCAGGACCCCCATCCCGTGGCGCTCCAGCAGGAGACCGGTGAGCCCGGCGCCGGTGGTGATCCCGTGCAGGGCCGCCAGGCGCTCGCGGAGCGGCTCGAAGTCGGGGTAGAGGTAGAACGCGGCCCGCGGAGTGGCGACCGCGGCGCCGGCCAGGGCGAACCGGCGCGCCACCGCGGTCGCGACGAGTCCGTGCAGGCGGCGGCTGCGGTCGACGTGGTCGCGCAGCTCCCGCGGTTCGGTGAAGGCGTGGGCGGCCGCCTCCTGGACGGGCGCGGCGGGACTGGACCAGATCTCGCTGGCCACGCCGAGCAGGCCGCCGCGCAGGCGGTGGCCGATCTCGGAGTCGGGCAGGCGGATCACGCCGATCCGCCAGCCGCCCAGGGCGAGGTTCTTGCTCAGTCCGGTGGAGATGACGGTGCGCTCGGGCGCGTATTCGGCGGGGCTGTGCACGCGGGGCCCGTCCTGGCCGTCGGCGGCCGGATGAACGAGGTCGCGGTAGATCTCGTCGGAGATGATGACGAGGTCGAGTTCGCGGGCGACCCGGGCCAGGCGCTGGACGGTCTCGGCGTCGGCGACGGTCCCGGTCGGGTTGTCGGGCAGGGTCACCACGACGGCGTTGACGGTCCGGCCCTCGTCCCGCGCGGCGGTCACGGCGGCGAAGAGCAGGTCGGGCTGGGGTACGCCGCCCTGGCCGGCTGCGGTGGGGACCATCACCGGCCGCTGTCCCAGCAGGCGGCTCTGGGCCGCGTAGCTGACCCAGCTGGGCGCGGCGATGGCCGTGTCGCCGCCGATCTCCATCAGCAGGCTGTAGAGCAGCGGCTTGCTGCCGGGACCGGCGATGACCATGTCGGGGTCGGTCGGCAGCCCGCGCCGCTCCCAGTACCCGGCGGCGGCGGAGCGCAGGTCGGCGGACCCGGCGACGGGCCCGTAGGCGTTGGCGCCGTTGCCCGCGGAGAGCCGGTCCCGCATGACGGGGTGGACCGGGAGCCCGGCCTCGCCGAAGCCGAGCGGCAGGACGCGCACCCCCTGGCGTCGCTTCTCTGCGAGGGCTTCGTTGACGGCGAGGGTCGCGGACACAGTGACGGTCATCAAGACTCATCTCCGGCTCATGTTCAGGCTCTTGACCGCGCCTCGGGGCTACGGTCTGTCACTCCACACACTGCCCAGGGAGGAACATCAGTACAAGCGAGTCTTTTCGATGCTGAGCGTAAGATGTTCTTATGCTCGATCTGCGCCGCCTCCATCTGCTCCGCGAGTTCAGCGCCCGGGGCACCATCGCCGCCACCGCGCACGCCCTGGGCTACACGCCCTCGGCGGTCTCCCAGCAGTTGGCCGCCCTGGAGAGGGAGACCGGGGTGGCGCTGCTGGACCGCTCGCCGCGCGGGGCGGAGCTGACCGACGCGGGACGGCTGCTGGTGCTGCAGGCGGACGAGATCCTGGCCCTGGTGGAGGCCACGGAGTCGGTCATCGCCGAGCAGTCGGACGTCGCCCTCGGCGTCGTGACCGTCACCGCGTTCCCGACCGCCGCCGTGGCGTTCGCTCCGCTGCTGGCGCCCCCGCTGCGGCAGCACGAGGAGATGCAGCTGGTCCTGCGCCAGACGCTGCTGGCGACCGGGACGCAGAAGGTACGTTCACGCGAGGTGGACGTAGCGCTGGTCGACGACTGGTCGGGCCAGCACCCCGGCCGCGGCCCCGACAGCGGGCTGCGGCACGTGCACCTGCTGCGCGACCCGCTGGTGCTGGCGGTCCCGGAGGGCCACGCTCTGGCCGATCCCGAGCGCCCGGTCGTGCTGGAGCAGCTGTTGGGCGAGTCGTGGGTCGTCGCTCCCGAGGGCGAGCGGTCGCGCTCCGGCACCGACCGCCTGTTGGCCGAGGTGGGCGGTCTGCCCGGGGCGGCGTGGGAGTTCGAGGGGCTGGGCACCATCCTGAGCCTGGTCTCGCGCGGGATCGGGATCGCCGCGGTGCCCGCGCTGGCGATGGTGGGCGCGCCCGCGGGGCTGGCCTACCGGCGCCTGCCCGCCTCCGCGCCCGAACGGCACGTGTACGCGGTGCTGCGCCCGGCCTCCCTGCGCCGCCCCGCCGTGCAGGTGACGCTCTCCGCCCTCAGGGACGCCGCACGGCAGGTCGAGGAACTCCTGTCGTCGGCGGCCGAGGGCCCGGTGTAGGAGGCCCGGACGGCCCGCGCCGCGTCCCCTGACCACACGGATCCCCGGTCACGCGGTCACGACACAGCGGACACGGAGAAGGGCCCGGCCGGTCGGCCGGGCCCTTCTCCGTACTTCCCGCTTCGTTCTCCGGACGGCCCCTGGACCTGTCCGGTGGCTCCTCGCCCCGCTGTGCGGCGCTCCACCGACGGCCTCCTAGTCCTCGGCCGCCCTGCGTCGGCCCCGATCGATCCTGCGGCGGAGGCGGCGGCACACGTGCAGTGCGCGGTCCCGGTCGTCCCGGGCGTTCCACCACCGCGCGTAGGCCTCCAGCCGCCGCTGACGCAGCGCCTCCAGTTCTGCCTCCATCCGGGCCACCCTGTGCTCCAGGTCGATGCGCTCGCGCTGGAACGCCGACATGTCGCGCTCGTGGAACCCGGCCTCTCGTTCGGCCCTGATCAGCCGCTCGGTCAGCCCTTCGGCGACGTTGCCACCGCGGGCGACCCGACCGATCCCCGTCTGTGCACTGATGCCTTCGAACCACACAGTGTCTGGTCTTTCCTGAAGTGCACCAAGTTCACCGATCGCTACGCAAAGAATACGGAAAGCGATAAAAATGGACAAACTACCTAAGCGGCCGTGGTCTTCTCCGCCCGCGTCCGCAGCGGCTCCCGGGCCTGGAGCCGCCGGTAGACGTCCTCGAACCGCGCGAGGGACCGGTGGTGGTCGTGCCGCTGCGCGATCTCCCGGCTGGCCCGCCCCAGGACCTCGCGCCGGGGGCCGAGCACCGTCAGCAGCCGGTCGGCCAGGTGCAGGGCGTCCCCCGCCGGGAAGAGGAACCCGTTGCGCCCCTCCTCCACCAGGTGCGGCAGGGCCATCGCGTCGGCCGCCACGACCGGCAGCCCCGTCGACATCGCCTCCAGGGTGGCGATGCTCTGGAGCTCGGCCACACCGGCGATGGCGAAGACGTCGCCCGCCGCGTAGACCAGCGGCAGTTCCGCGTCCGGCACGAACCCGAGGAAGAACACCCGGTCGGCCACGCCCAGCTCGGCGGCCAGCGCGCGCAGCTCGCCCTCGCGCTGGCCGGTCCCCGCCAGCGCCAGTTGCACGTCGCGCTCGCCGGAGATCGCGGCCAGCGCCCGGATGGTGTCGTCGATCCGCTTCTCCGCGTCCAGGCGCCCCACGAAGACGATCGTCTCCCGCTCCGGCAGCCCGAACTTCGACCGCGCGGCCTCCCGGTCACCGGCCCGGGGGTGGAAGCGCTCCAGGTCGATCCCGCACGAGATGTCCTCCACCGTGCCCGCGAAGCCCTTCTCGCGCAGCAGCTCGGCCGCGCGCGGCGTCGGGGTGGTCACGTAGTCGGCCTCGGCGGCCACACCGATCATGTCCCGCCACGCCAGCGCCCCCGCCAGGCCGTGCACGGCGCCGGGCAGGTGGGCGTGCGCGTAGAGGTTGTCCGGCATGAAGTGGTTGGTCAGCACGACCGGGATCCCGGCGGCCCTGGCCCGGCGCTGCGCCGCCCGGCTGAGCGTGAAGTGGCTCTGCACGTGGACGACGTCGGGCTCCAGGCGGGCCAGCAGGCGCGCGATGTGCCCGCCCATGCCCAGCGGGAGGGCGGCGCGCATGCTCTCCTGGAACGGGATCAGCGCCGAGCGCAGCCGGTGCTCGGTCACCGCGCCGTTGACCGCGACGTAGGGGGCTCCTCGCTCCGACGGGCACACCACGTGCACGCGGTGGCCCCGATCGGCCATGCCCTCCGCCAGCCGGTGGGTGAAGTAGCCGGCACCGTTGACATCGGGCGGATAGGTGTCCGTGGCGATCAGGACACGCAGTGCGCGAGTGGGCTGGGCCATGGTCGAACTCCTTCGATCCTCAGGTGTCGGCGGTTCTGCCGGTGTGCTGGTGCTCTGCTTCGGGATTGCGGTGGCGGGCCTGGGCCAGGCTCACGGTTCCGGCGATGGCCAGTGCGGCGAAGAGGGCCGCGGCGACCTGGGCCGGCAGGGTCTCGGGCGCACCCTCCCCCAGGAGGAGGGTGCCGATACCCACGCCGACCACGGGGTCGGTGACGAGCAGCGTCGCGTAGGCGGCGGAGAAGTGCCCGGTGCGGTAGGCGTTCTGCATGAGCAGGGCGCCGAAGACCGCGGTGATCAGCGCGAGCGGCGTCAGCCAGCTGACGACGCTGGTCCAGTCCTCGTGCGCGCCCGCCGTGATGACGCGCGCCAGGCCCGACGTGGTGCCCATCGCCGCCCCGCCGGCCAGGGCGAGCATGATGCCGCGGACACCGTCGGGCATCCAGTGCGCGGTGAGGTAGACGGCGGCGCCGAACCCGAGCGTGCCCCCGGCCAGGGCCAGCGCCACGGACGTGGGCAGCACCGGGGCGTTCGAGGCGTGCGGGAACAGCCAGAGGACGCCCACGAGGCCGACCATGACGGCCGCCCCCGCGACGATCTGCCCCACGCCCACGCGTCGGCGGTTGAAGACCGCCGAGAGCACGATCGCGAAGAGCAGGCCCGTGACGCCGATGGGCTGGATGATGGTGAGCGGCGCACCGCTCAGGGCCACCAGGTGCAGGCAGGCGCCCAGGACGGCCGCGCCACTGCCGATCACCCAGCGGGGCTGGCGCACCAGGTGCAGGAGGAAGCCGGCCCGGGCGACCCGGTGCCCGGGTGCGCGCACGGCGTCGCGTTCCTGCATGGCGGAGCCGAGTGCCAGGGTGAAGGCACCGGCGACGGCGATCAGGACGGGCCAGACCATCGGCTCCACCTTCCGTCCGCTCCTGTGCGCGTGTGGTCGACTCGTGCCCGGGGCCGGGCCTCCGGCCCCGGGGAAGGACCCCCGGCCTGCCCGGCCGCGGGTCTGTCAAGAACAGTACGGACGGGCGATCTTTCCCTGCGATAACGCCACCCCCCGGTTCCCGAGTAGTGCTCGCCCCACCCCGTGTCAGGGTCCGTGCTCCGGGGCGCCGGGGGCCGCGCGCCCCTGACACGGGCACGGTTCCCGTGCCCGCCGCGCCGGGAGGGGACATCGGTCCGGCGCCGTGCGCGCCCCTCGGTGCCGCCGCCGGCAGGCACGGCTGCCAGGGTGTGCGGCGCCCGTGCCGCGTGGCACTATGGCGGGTATTGGTCTAGACCGGATAGGAGCACCTCCCCGTGCCTCATACCTCCCTCCCTTCCCTCCTGCCCCGTCCCGCGTCGGCGGCCACCGGTGAACCGGGCTCCCTCACGCTCACCCAGACCACCCGGGTGTCCGCCGACGCCTCCGCCGCCGGCGTCCTCGCCTGGCTCCAGCGCGAGGTCGGCGCGGCCACCGGCCTGCCCCTGGCCGCCGGCGACGAGGACAGCGCGCAGATCCGGCTGAGCGTGGACCCCAGGGCCGGTCTGGGACGCGAGGGCTACCGGCTCATCGTGGACGGCGAGGGCGCGATCATCGTCGGGCACGACCCGGCCGGGCTCTTCTACGGCGCCCAGACCCTGCGCCAACTGCTGCCCGCCGCCGCCTACCGCCGCGCCCCGACGGGGGACACGGCCTGGACGCTGCCGCCGGTGAGCATCACCGACGCCCCGCGGTTCCGCTGGCGCGGCGTGATGCTGGACGTGGCCCGCCACTTCCTGCCCAAGCACGAGGTGCTGCGGTTCATCGACCTGATGGCCCTGCACAAACTCAACGTGCTGCACCTGCACCTGACCGACGACCAGGGCTGGCGCGTGCAGATCCGCCGCTATCCCAAGCTCACCGAGTCCGGCTCCTGGCGCACCCGGAGCCAGCAGGGCGCGGGCCGGCCGCCGACGTTCGACGGGCGCCCGCACGGGGGCTTCTACACCCAGGACGACATCCGCGAGATCGTCGCCTACGCCGACGCCCGGCACGTGAGCGTCGTCCCCGAGATCGACGTGCCGGGCCACTCCCAGGCGGCCATCCACGCCTACCCCGAACTCGGGGAGAGCGGGGACATCCCCGTCGGCACCCAGTGGGGGATCTTCGACGAGGTCCTGGCGGTGACCGACCACGTCCTGGACTTCTACAAGAACGTCTTCGACGAGGTCATCGAACTGTTCCCGAGCACGTACGTCCACGTCGGCGGCGACGAGTGCCCCAAGACCCAGTGGCGCGACAGCCCGTCGGCCCAGCAGCGGATCCGGGACGAGGGGCTGGCCGACGAGAACGAGCTCCAGAGCTGGTTCATCCGCCAACTGGACGCCCACCTGGCCAAGCGCGGGCGCCGCCTGCTGGGCTGGGACGAGATCCTGGAGGGCTGGCTCTGGGAGGACGGCGACGCGCGGACCGGTGCCGAACGGCGGGCGGAGGGGTCCTCCGAGGACGGCGGCGCCGTCGGGGGCGGCGGACGGCGCGAAGGGTTGAGGCCGGACGCGACGGTGATGTCCTGGCGCGGCGAGGAGGGCGGGATCGCCGCCGCCCGCGCCGGACACGACGTGGTCATGAGCCCCACCCACACCTCCTACCTCGACTACAAGCAGTCCGAGTCCGAGGACGAGCCGGTCCCGGTGGGCACCCTGCTGCGCGTCGAGGACGTCTACCTCGCCGAACCGGTCCCCGCCGGCCTCACCGCGGAGGAGGCCGAACGCGTGCTGGGCGCCCAGGTGAACGTCTGGACCGAGCACATGGACACCCCCCGCAGGCTCGACTACATGGTCTTCCCGCGGCTGTCGGCCTTCGCCGAGCAGGTGTGGTCGACCGGTCCGCGCGACTACGCCGAGTTCGAGCCGCGCCTGCGCGCCCACCTGGACCGGTTGGCGGCGCTCGGCGTGGAGTACCGCCCCCTGGACGGGCCGCGCCCCTGGCACACCCGCCCGGGGCTCGTGGGCTGGGGCTCGTAGGCGGGGCACCCGCCGGGCCGCCGCGCCGGCCCCGGGCGCGTGCGCGCGCGGGGGACGGTGGCGGCGACCGTGTTCGGGGGCGCCCGCGCTCCGCGGGGACCGGGCGCGCATCAGAAGTAGGTCGCCACGGCGTCGACGACCGTGTCCCCGTCGTCGACCACCGGCAGCACCCGCCAGCGGTCGAAGGCCGTACACGGGTGCGAGACGCCGAAGGACACCAGGTCGCCCGGACGCACACCCAGCTCCGGAGGAGCGGTGAGGTAGGCGTGGTGGTCGTTGAGCCCGGTGACCTCCATGCCCGTCGCCGGGAGCGTGGTGCCGTCCGCGCGCCGCAGCACGCGCGGGAGGGGGAAGCCCTGGTCGGAGTTGGCCTCCCGGCGGCCCATCCCGGCGATGGCCAGGCCCGGCTCGGGGGTCGAGGTGACCTGGGCCCACAGTTCCAGCGCCCCGGCGAGCGCGCCGGGGCCCTCGGACAGCCTGCGGTAGGGCGTCGTGCGCCGGTACAGGCCGTCGTCGTGCGCCACGTAGGCCCCGCTGCGCAGGATCGGCACCAGTTCCGGTCGGCCGCCGGCCTCCTCGGCCACGACGTCGAACCAGGCGCTCCCGCCCACGGACAGCACCGGGCGCGCCACACCGAACTCCTCGGCGAGCGCGGCCGCGTCGCCGACCAGGTCGCGGACGAAGGCGCGCACGCCCCCGGCGTCCTTGAGCGGGCCCTCGTACCCGGCGACCCCGGCCAGGTCCAGCCCGGGCGCCGCGGCCACCGCGCGCGCCACGGCCAGCAGCTCCTCCCGGGTCCGGCATCCGGTGCGTCCGCCGGGCGTACCGCGTTCGACCAGCACCCGCAGGGGGCGGCCGCCCCGGGCCTGGGCGGCGGCCCCGGCCGCGACCTCCACGCCCTCGGCCGAGTCGGCGTAGAAGAGGAACTCGAACCCGGCGTCCCGGTCGAGTTCTGCGACGAGCGTGCGCAGCACGCGCGCGTCCAGCAGCTCGTTGGCCAGCAGGACGCGGGAGACACCGAAACGCCGGTAGGCCAGGACCTGGTTGGCGGTGGCGGCGGTGATCCCCCAGGCTCCGGCGTCGAGCTGGCGCTGTAGGAGCGCGGGCGCCATAGAGGTCTTGCCGTGCGGCGCGAACAGCAGCCCGCGACGGGCGGTGAAGTCGGCGAGCGCGGCGATGTTGCGGTCCAGGGCCGAGGCCCGCAGCACCATGAGGGGCCAGGTGAAGGGGCCCCCGAAGAGCGGGTCGCGCCGGGCGGCGAACTCCTCCAGGGTGATCGGTTCGCCCGTCCACCACAGTCCCTTGGTCCGCCAGTCGACGAGTTCGCGGGGGATGGTCAGCCGTTGGCTCACGTGTGTGCCTCCTGAAGGGGGCCCGGCCCGGGACGGCGCTCGTCGCCGTCCCGGGCGGGCCCGTGGTCGGTCACCGGGATCATCCCACCGGCGGCGGGACTGGCCGGGGCCGGAGGGCGACCGGCCTCAGGCGGCGGGTCTGGCCGGCGGCACGACGATGGGCGCGTGCGGGACGCGGCCCCGGGGGAAGTCGTCGATCGCCTCGCGGCCGACGTCGGGGTGGTTGGTGATGAAGCCGTCGACGCCCATCTCCAGGACGGCGTCCATCCGGGCCCGGTCGTTGATCGTGTACGGCATGATCTCGAACCCGGACTCGTGGAGCAGGTCCACGTAGTCGGCGTCGATGGTGGTGTGGTTGGGGTTGATCAGGTGCGCCCAGCCGAACTCGTCGAGGCGGTCCTCGGGGACCCGGCCGAGCAGGGCGTGCGGCACGGACGGCATCAGTTCCTTGGAGCGCTCGGTCACCCGCCAGTCGAAGCTCTGCACGACCAGGTGGCGCGGCCGCCACGGCGGGTTGTGCCGCAGCCAGTGCCGGCGTTCGGTGAGCTCTTCGGCGACCAGTTCGGCCATGCCCGGGTAGCGCGCGGGCTCCTTGAGCTCCAGGAGGAGGTTGAGGTCGTGCCGCTCCAGCCGGTCCAGGGCCTCGCCCAGGGTCGGCACGGGCTCGCCCTCGAAGGAGGCATCGAACCAGGACCCGGCGTCGAGCCGGCGGATCTCGTCCATGGTGAAGTCGCCGACGTCGTAGGGCGCCCGGCCGGGGAAGCGCTCCTCGACGTCCGTGGTGCGCGCGAGCGTGGTGTCGTGCATGACCACGAGTTCGTCGTCCGCGGTGACCTGGACGTCGATCTCCACGGTCTCGGCTCCGCGGGCGGCGGACTCGTCGATGGCGGCCAGGGTGTTCTCCGGCGCGTACGCCGAGGCACCGCGGTGGGCGATGGCGTCCAGGGGCCGGATGGGGTGGGGGTGCTCGACGGCGACGCGGGTGCTGGCCGCGATCGTCTGGGGGTGGAGTGTGGGCGCGGCGAGCGCACTGCTCGCGCTGGTGACGACGATGAACGAGACGGCTCCGACGATACCGATGCGGTGCACCGGACCTCCCAAGTGCGCGTGTCTGGCCAACTGCCACCTCAGGGTGAACGCGCGTGGTGACCCTGCGATGACCGTGTGCGGAGCATCCGGTGATCGGCGTCCCACCATCTGGTGGTGCCTGGTGAACGTGCCGACGAACCCCGCGATCGCTACCGTATGCACATACTTGATCACTTTATGTACGAATTTTGACGACGAATCCCCTCGATAATCACTCACTGCCCTGAAATCATTACCCCTAGTAGTCGATGGGAAGGAACACGCATGCGCAAGCACCACAAGAGGTGGGTCGCGCTGTTCAGTGCCGCCGCCATCTCCACGACTGGGCTGATGGGCGTCAGCGGGACGGCGGTGGCCGACGACAAGGAGTCGCGGTCGCTCAACTGGCCGCTGATCACCCAGGGCGTCTCGACCTACAGCCTTGACGGATACGAGATCGGCTACCTGCCGCCGGGTCTGGAGCGGTACGGGATCAGCGCCTCGTCCGCGACCGACCGGCAGGGCAACCGGCAGTCCCAGATCTCCTGGACGCAGGGCCCCGACCAGCTGTACGGCCGGGTGGCCGTGGTCCGCTCCGAGGCCTTCCAGGAACTGGACGACCTCCGCCAGAGCCGGTACGGGCACCTTCCCACGGGCGAACTCGAACGCCTGGAACCGAACGAGACGTTCACCGGCGGCGCCTTCCTGTCGGAGGAGTCGGGCGACCTGTTCTGGCTGGAGGAGCCGGGCGTCGCGGTGACCACGCACCTGCAGCCGGACCGGTGGGGCGGCAACGAGCTGGTCAAGTTCGCGACGTCGGTGGAGGCCGCCGAGGTCGAGGACGAGGTCGAGGGCGCCGCGGAGGCGGAGAACGCGGGCGCGGACGCGGAGGACACCGCCGAGGTCGAGCCGGTGGCCAACCCGCCGGAGGCCGAGGAGCCGGAGGAAGAGGCTCCGGCCGAGGAGGCCCCGGAGGAGGAAGCTCCGGGCGAGGAAGCTCCGGAGGAAGAGGAGCCCGAGGCTGAGGCTCCCGCCGAGGAGGCCCCAACTGAGGAGGCCCCGGCTGAGGAGGCCCCCGCAGAGGAGGCCCCGACTGAGGAGGCCCCGGCCGAAGAAGCTCCGGAAGAGGAGGAGCCCGAGGCCGAGGCTCCCGCCGAGGAGGCCCCGGAGGAGGAAGCCCCGGCTGAGGAGGAGCCCGAGGCTGAGGCTCCCGCCGAGGAAGCACCGGCCGAGGAAGCCCCGACTGAGGAGGCACCCGCGGAGGAGTCCGTCGAGGACACCAGGTCCCGCCAGGTCAAGGAGTGCCTCATCGACCAGTTCGTGGACTTCGGTTCCGGCGAGACCGTGCTGGACACCGAGTCCCTGACCCCGGACTCCGGGGCGTTCGTCGAGCAGGCCCTCTCCAAGGGGGATCTGGACGACGCCGAGCGCGACCGCCTGCTCGCGACCGTCTGGTACTACGGCGACGAGGAGCAGAAGAACTCCGCCACCACCGAGTGCGCGCGGGCCAACGACATCGACACGGCCGCGGTGGAGGGCGTGCTGGACGACGTGGCGGACGAGATCGCCGCCCTGGTCCAGGAGGCCGAGGACGCGATGACCGAGGGCATGGACCAGGTGTCGCAGACCGGTCAGGACGGGGAACTGCCCGAGGAGGGCGAGATCGACCCGGTGGACGACGAGGAGTGGCAGGAACTGTGGGAGTCGCTGCCGTGGAGCTTCCCGACCGAGGCCGACACGAGTGGTTCCTGAGGTTCACGAGGTGTCCCGAACGGAGTGAGAGCGGTCGGCGGGCAGCATGAGGTCGGCGGACCCTGAAGGTCCCCTGAATCAAGTCAATCCGGGGCTGGTGCCTGGCACCAGCCCCGGTTTCGCGTCTGTGGACAACGCGCCGGACTCATTCCGCGCACGGAAACCAACCGACCCGTCGAACCCATATCGGACATCGCGCTCTTGCTGTACGGTCGCCTCGACGTCCGGTCCCGGATCGTCCACGACAGGTACCCCCCGGCGCGGGAGCGCCCACGGCCACGCACAGTCACCCACGGCCGCATCCGTCCGCTCGGTCCCGGTCGGCCGTTCCGGCCCGCGGGATCCAGCGCGCTCGGTGGGACCGGCCGGACCGGTGGGACCAGCGACCGGCGGGACGGCGGGCGCCGCCCCGGCGGACGGGGCGGACGTCACCGCCGCCCCCCGCACACCGGTCCCGTCACCCGCTCTCCGCCCTTTCGCCCCTTCCCTCCCACTCCCCGTCCCCGGCCCTCCACTTCCCGTCCTGCCCTTTCGTTTCCCTTCCCTGCTCCTCCGCTTACCGCCCGCCCCTCCCACTCCCACATCCCCCGCCTCGGAAAGGCCCTCTCAGATGCCCGGTTTCACCACCCGCCCGCAACTGGTCGGCGACTTCGGCATGGTCGCCTCGACCCACTGGCTCGCCAGCGCGAGCGGCATGTCCGTCCTGGAGCGCGGCGGCAACGCCTTCGACGCCGCCGTCGCGGCGGGCTTCACCCTCCAGGTGGTCGAACCCCACCTCAACGGCCCCGGCGGCGAGGTGCCCGTCATCCTGCGGGCCGCGGGCGGCAGACCCCGGGTCCTGTGCGGGCAGGGGGTCGCCCCCGCGGCGGCCACCATCGACGCGTTCGCCGGCATGGACCGCATCCCCGGGTCGGGTGTCCTGCCCGCCACCGTCCCCGGCTCCTTCGACGCCTGGATGCTGCTGCTGCGCGACCACGGCACCATGACCGTCCGCCAGGTCCTGGACCACGCCGTCGGGCTCGCCGAACGCGGGTACCCCGTCCTGGAGCGCATCGCCCTCGCCATCGGCGCCCTCGCCCCCGTCTTCACCCGGCACTGGACCGGCTCTGCCGCGGTCTACCTCCCGCACGGCGCCGCGCCCGCCGCCGGCTCCCGCCTGCGCAACCCCGCCCTGGCCGCCACCTACCGAAGGATCATCACCGAGGCCGAGGGGGCGGGCCCCGACCGCGAGGCACAGATCGAGGCCGCACGCCGCGCCTGGTCCCAGGGCTTCGTCGCCGAAGCGGTCGGCGCGTTCCTCTCCTCCCCCGTCCCCGACGGCGCGGGCGTCCCGCACCGGGCCCTGCTGAGCGCCCAGGACATGGCGGACTGGCGGGCGCACTACGAGGACACCGTGAGCGTGTCCTACGGCGACCACACCGTGCACAAGACGGGGCCGTGGGGCCAGGGTCCGGCGATGCTCCAGCAGTTCCGGCTGGCCGAGGCGCTGGGCACCGGCCGCGACGTCCTGGACGGGGTCAGCGCGGAGTTCGTCCACCGGGTGACCGAGGCGGCCAAGCTCGCGTTCGCCGACCGCGAGGCCTGGTACGGCGATCCGCTGCACACCGACGTCCCGCTCCGGGAGCTTCTGAGCACCGGCTACGCCGCCCGGCGCGCCGCACTCGTCGACGACGCCGCGAGCCTGGAGCAGCGACCGGGGCGGATCGGCGACCGCCCGCCCTTCCTGCCGCCGGAGTACCTGCCGGGCCGGACGCCGGGCGACCGCACCACCGGCGAGCCCACCGTCGGCGACGAGGCCGGGGCGACACCCGCCGACCTTCGCGGGGACACCTGCCACCTGGACGTCGTCGACGCCGCGGGCAACATGGTCTCCGCCACGCCCAGCGGCGGCTGGCTCAGCAGTTCTCCGGTCATCCCCGACCTGGGGTTCCCCCTGGGGACCCGCGCGCAGATGTTCTGGCTGGACCCCGCCTCCCCCAACGCCCTGGAGCCCGGCAAACGCCCGCGCACGACCCTGTCGCCCACCCTGGTGACCCGCGCGGACGGCGAGGCGGTCCTGGCCATCGGCACGCCGGGCGGCGACCAACAGGACCAGTGGACGTTCACCGCGCTCCTGCGCGTCCTCAACGGCGTGGACGATCTCCAGGAGGCCCTGGACACCCCGATGTTCCACACCAACGCCTTCCCGAGCTCCTTCCACCCCCGCGAGACCGTCCCCGGCGACCTGGTCGTGGAGCCGGGTGTGGGCGAGGACACCATCGGCGACCTGCGCGCCCGCGGTCACCGAGTGCAGGTCGCGCAGCCCTGGTCACTGGGTCGGCTGGCGGCCGTGGCCCGTGATCCGGAGTCGGGCGAACTGCGTGCCGCCGCCGACGCCCGCGGGTCCCAGGGGTACGCGGCCGGGCGCTGACCAGGAAGGGCTGGAGCCGAAGGCTCTCGGATGAGGGCGGAAGCCCCACCTGTCGCGAAGCGCCCCGGGGCGATGGTGGGCGACGGGCGGGAAGGGCTGGAGCCGAAGGCTCTCGGATGAGGGCGGAAGCCCCACCTGTCGCGAAGCGCCCCGGGGCGATGGTGGGCGACGGGCGGGAAGGAGACGCATCGACCAGGAAGTCGCCGGTGAGATGACCGAGATGAGTGATAGGAACGGGTTGAAGGTGGTTGTTTGCCTTGTTCGCTCCTCTTGCCAAATCGTCCGGTCACTGCTTATGTAGACCCTGTGCGACGACCCGCCCACGGATTTCGGGCGCGAGTTTTGTCAGAACTCAATACCACGAATAGCAGGGACCGTTCGCTGTCTCCCCCTCCCTCAGCGACGCCCCTGTTTCCTCCTCCTCACCGAGACCTGCCTTCCCCTCCCGGCTGGTTTTTCGGACAAGGAGAAACGAGTGGGCCGTGGTGCCACCGACGCGGTGGCGCCACGGCCCACTCCTGTTATGCCTGTGACGCGCGGGATGAATGGCGGGTGACGGAACGGAAACAATTCCGCCCCGCCCCGAGTTCGGGGCAGGGCGGAACGGCGTCGTCGCACGCCAGGGGCGCGATTCAGGTGTTGACGCGTACCGCGCCCGCGTAGTTGGCGGTGCGCACGGACGTCACACGCACGTCCAGTCCGGTGCGCGGGGCCTCCAGCATCATGCCGTCGCCGAGGTAGATGGCCACGTGGGAGATGTAGTCGGGGGCCGTCGGGTCGGTGCGCCAGAACAGCAGGTCGCCGCGCTCGATGTCGTCGAAGGCCACGCGCTCGCCGGCGTTCCACTGGTCGTGCGTCACGCGCGGGATGGTCACCCCGGCCTCCCGGAAGGCCCACTGCAGGAGCCCGGAGCAGTCGAAACCGACGTTCGGGGTCGTCCCGCCCCACACGTAGGGGACGCCGAGCTGGGTCTCCGCGTGCGCGATGACCTCCTCGATCACCGTCTCCGGGACCGCGTCGCCGGACACGTCCGGCTCGGGGTCGTCGGCGACCAGTTGGAGGGAGACGTCCTCGCCGACCGCCTCGCCCAGGGCCTCGTGCAGCTCGTACAGGTCGGCGTCGGGGGCCGAGACGATCAGTGCGTTGCCCTCGGGCATGCCGAGTTCGGCGGCGCGCTCCCGCGAGACCAGGGCGTCGATCCCCGCGATGCCGGAGGTGGCGTGCGTCCACACCTCCAGGGGGACGTCGCCGCGGCCGCCCTCGACGGTCACCTCGCTGCCCACGTTCAGATCGCGCTCGGTGCCGACGTCGTTGGACAGGGCCACGCGGCCCTCGGCGACGCCCTGCCAGATCTCGTCGGACTCGGCGGAGGGCTCGGGGGCGTGGTTGCGGAAGCTGGACGGGTTCACGCCCAGCACGGAGGTGGGTTCCCCGTCCACGCGCACGCGGGCGGCGTCGACCCTCAGGACGTGCTCCACGCCCTCGATGTCGCGGACGGCGTCCACCGTCTCCCGGGGCAGGGTGGTGGGTGCCACGACGAAGTACTCGACGCTGCGCGCCTCCCGGAAGGGGGCCACGTAGGCGTCGCGGCGCAGGTCCTCGGTGTCGGCCACGTCGGGGGCCTCGGACGGGGAGTCCGCGGCGCGGTCCCGGGGGTGGGAACCGCTCGGGGCGTCGGGGGACAGCTGTTCGGAGACGGCGGGACGGTCCTCGACCACCGGGTCGGCCCAGGCCGGGGCGGCACCGAAGGCGGTGAAGGCGACCGCGAACGCGGCCGTGGTGCCCGCGCAAGTTCTCAAGCGGCTCCGCACGGGGGGCCTCATCCTCTCCAGGACCCGTCGGGGCGGGGTCCCCGGGGGCACGATGTCGGTGCGGTACGTTCCGGATCCAAGAATGGGTGTAGCGGCGCCGGTTGGCAAGAAGCCCACGCGGTCCGATATCGGACGTCCACCTCACGGCCACGGAAGCGATACGCGCCCGCCCGCAGACGGAACGGAACCGGGGAACGCGGCCCCGCCGCAACGCCACACCCGTGCCCCCGCCACACCACGCGCCGCCCTGCCCACACCCGCCGCAACACCGCATCCGCAGCCCAAGTCGCACCCACCCCGCCGCAGGCCGCCCCGGCCCCACACGCCGCACCCGCCACACTCGCCCCGACGCGCGCCACCCCGCCCACACCCGCCATACGCGCCGCAACGCCATATCCGCAGCCGAAGTCGCACCCACCACACCCGCCTCACACGCCACACCCGTGCCCCGGCACACCCGCCCTACCGCTCGTCGTAGGAGTCCGTGACCGTGGTGGACAGCGGGAAGCGGACCGGCGTGTCCCCGAAGAGGGTCGTGCGTGTGCGCGTCTCGGCCTCGGCGACCGCGCGCACGGTCTCGTCCGCGTACTCGCGGGGCACGTGCAGTACGACCTCGTCGTGCACGAAGAACACGATCCCCGCGCCCTCGGGCAGCTCCGGCAGGCCCTGGCGCAGCGCCGCCAGCATGACCAGCGCCCACTCGGCCGCGCTCGCCTGGACGACGAAGTTGCGCGTGAAGCGGCCGTGCGCACGCCGGCGCCGCTCTCCCTCGGATCCGGCCGTGCGGGCCTGCCAGTCGGCCGGCGCGGGCGAGGTCCGCCCCAGCCAGGACCGCACGATGCCCCCGCCCTCCCCCACCCGCGCGGCGGCGTCGACGTACTCCAGGGCGCGCGGATACAGGCGCCGCATGGTGGCCAGCAGCGGCGCGGCGTCGCCGGAGGTCTGCCCGTACATGGCCGAGAGCACACCGATCTTGGCGCGCTCGCGGTCGCCGCCCACCTGGTCGGCCAGGCGCGCGTAGAGGTCGTCCTCGGCGGCCGCGGCGGCCAGGGCGGCGTCGCCGGAGACGGCGGCCAGCACCCGGGGTTCGAGCTGCCCGGCGTCGGCCCGGACCAGGACCCAGCCGGGATCGGCGCGCACCGCGCGGCGGATGGCCCTGGGGATCTGCAGCGCCCCTCCCCCGCGGGTGGCCCACCGGCCGGAGACGACTCCTCCGACGACGTAGTCGGGCTGGAACCGGCCGAGCCGGAGACCGTCGGGGCCGGGGCGCTCGCGCACCCAGGTCTCCAGCCACGCCCAGCCGTTGGCCGAGTGCAGGCGGGACAGCTCCTTGTACCGCAGCAGGAGGGGCACGACGGGGTGGTCGACGCGTTCCAGCTCCCACGAGCGGGTGGAGGAGACCGGGTGGCCGATCCACGCCATGGCCCGCAGGACCTGGGCGGGCGAGTCCGGGTTGACGTCGCGCCCGACCGCGTCGGAGATGCGGGCGGCGAGGTCGGCGAGGACCGCGGGCCGCTGCCCCGCCGGAGGCCGCGGACCCAGGAGTTCGGTGAGGACCTCGTCGTGGACGTCGGGCCGCAGGGGCAGGCCGTCGCCGCTCATCTCGACGGCGGCGAGGCCGCCCGCGGACTCCACCGCGGCCAGCAGTTCCATCCGCTCGCGGTCGGGCAGTGCGGCCAGGCGCCGGCGCTGGTCGTCGTGCACCTCCCCGAGGGCGGCGAGCCGGTCGGTCCCGGGCGGCAGCGTGGAGCGGTCGGCCTCGAACAGCGCGGGCTGGGCGGCCGTGCCCTCGCCCAGTGGGCGCACGGGGTCCTCGGGCACCGGCCGGTCGTGCAGCCGGGCCCAGGCCGCGCCGAGGGAGTGCGGTTCGGCGTGGCGGACGTCGTGCCCCAGCAGGAGCGCCTCGGTGAGGGCGACGTCGTGGCAGCGCGACACCCGTGCACCGGCCCGGACGAGGTCGGGGTAAACGTCCTCGCCGGACGACCAGACCCACCTGGGCGGTCGCGGACCCGACGGGCCCGGGCCGGAGGCGGCACCCCGGGGGCGGACGCCCTCCGCCTCGGCGCGGCGCACGGCGTCCGCGAGGTCGGCGACACGGCGGACCGGGCCGGGGCTCCCGTCCAGTTCCTGGATCCACCCGCCGCCCTCGCCGTCGGCGACCACCGCGATCCGCATACGACCAGTGTGGCCCGCGCCGACGACGATCCGGCGGGTTCCCTGGGCCTGTTCCGCGGACGCTCACCCCGCCTCGCTACGGACGGCGTCCGCGGAACACGCCCAGGGAGTGTGGGCCTTCGGGTGAGCGAGCGGTCGTCAGTCCCTCTCCCGCACGACGATGGACGACGTTCGGCCGGAAGGTGTGCACGAGCGCGGAAACGCGGCGCGGAGACGCGGCGAGGCAGCCTGGCGGCCGCGAGCCCGGAATGCCGCACACAACACCGTCTAGCGACCGGGGCGCACCACGTTGGCCAGGGGCCTGCCCGCGGCCCACCGCGCGAGCTGGTCGTCGACGAACGCGCGGGCACGCGGGTAGAAGGCCGCGGAGCCCCCGGCCACGTGCGGCGTCAGGTACACCCCGGGCTGGTCCCACAGCGGGTGCTCCGCCGGCAGCGGCTCGGGGTCGGTGACGTCCAGGGCCGCGCGGACCCGCCCGCCCTGGGCCAGCAGCGCGTCGGTGTCCAGCACCGGGCCGCGGCCCACGTTGACCACGAGGGCGTCGTCGGGCAGAAGGGCGAACTCGGCGGCCCCGAAGAGCCCGCGCGTGTGCTCGGTCAGCGGGGTGACCAGGACGACGATGTCGGCGTGGGGCAGCAGGCCGTGCAGCTCACCGATCCCGTGCACGCCCTCGTCCGGCCTGGCCCGGCCGGCCACGCGCACGACGTCGGTCTCGAACGGCACAAGGCGGCGCTCGATCGCCTGCCCGATGCTGCCGTAGCCGACGATCACCACGCGGCAGTCGGCCAGCGAGCGCAGGTCGGCCGACCCCCACCGGTGCCCCTTCTGGTCCAGGGCCCAGCGGGGCAGGTCGCGCTGGGCGGCGAGGATGAGTCCGAGGGCGTGCTCGGCCGTGCTGGCGTCGTGCAGCCCGCGCCCGTTGCACAGGGTCACGTGGTCGGGGATCAGGGGCAGGACGTGCTCGTAGCCGGCCGACACCAGCTGGAGGACCTCCAAGGACGGGAGCCGGGACACCAGGTCGTAGCGCCCGTCCACGCCCTGCGTGGAGGGCGCGTAGGGCACCTGGTAGAAGCCCACGTCCTCCAGGCCGGTCTCCGGGGCGGGTCCCCCGGCATAGATGTCGACGTGCAGGGAACTCGGCGCGTTGTTCCGGTTCTGCTCCCACTGCACGAGTGCCCTACCGCCCATGAGGCCGCACCCCTCCGCTCCGCTCGGTCCGTGTCAGAGGCCACTCTAGGGTGTGCCATGCGGCGGCCGTCGGGCGCGCCCGGCCAGCTCGTAGCACGCCACGGCCGCGGCGGCGGTGACGTTGAGGGAGTCGACGTCGCGGTCGGCCATGGGGATGTGCACCCTGTCGGAGGCGCGCTCCAGCCAGCGGGAGGACAGCCCGTCACCCTCGGTGCCCAGCAGCAGGCCGACACGGTCGTCGGGGCCGAGCGCGGCCACCGCCTCGCGCAGCGGCAGCGAGTCGGCTCCGGGGGTGAGCGCCATGAGGCGGAACCCGGCCTCGCGCAGGGTGTCCAGGCCTCCGTACCAGTCTTCCAGGCGGGTGTAGGGCAGGGTGAACACCGCGCCCATCGACACCTTGACGGCGCGGCGGTAGAGGGGGTCGGCGCAGCGCGGGGCGAGCACGACGGCGTCGATACCGAGCCCGGCGGCGCTGCGGAAGATGGCGCCCACGTTGGTGTGGTCCACCAGGTCCTCCAGGACGACGATGCTCCGCGCTCCGGCCAGGACCTCCGCCAGGCCGGGCAGGGCGCGGCGCCGGTAGGCGGCCAGCGCGCCGCGGTGCAGGTCGAAGCCGACCAGCCGCTCGGCGGTCTCCTCGCTGACCACGTACAGCGGCGCGTCCGAGGCGGCGACCACGTCGTCCAGGGCCGCGGCCCGGCGCTCGGTGAGCAGGAAGCTGCGCGGCTCGAAGCCCGCGGCCGCCGCGCGGCGGATGACCTTGTCGCCCTCGGCCATGAACAGGCCGTGCTCGGCCTCCAGGTGGCGGCGCAGGTTCACGTCGCGCAGGCGGGTGTAGTCGGCCAGGCGCGGATCGGCGGGGTCACTGACCTTGATCACGTCCATGGCCACCCATTATCCAGCGGCGGCGCACCGCCCCGGAGGCTGCCGCGGTCCGGGTCAGCTGATCTGGTCGGTGACCGCGCGCAGGCGCTGCCAGCGGGCCTCCTCGCAGGAGCCCTTGCGGGAGAGCGTCGTCTCGACCTCCATGCCCTCCCAGGTACCCACGATGGTGGCCTCCTGGGGGCCGTAGAGCTTGTCCGTGCACACGGTGCCCTCGCGTACCTCGGTGAACAGCTGCTCGACGCCGGGGTCGATGGCGACGGTCGGTTCGACGGCGCCGTCGGACCGCCCGTCCTCGTCCTCGCCCTCGACCTCGTCCGCGCCGGTGCCGGCGTCGTCGGCGGGCTCACCGACGCCGGTGGTGTCCACGCCGGTGGTGTCCACGGGGTCGGAGCCGAGTTCGGCGGCGGCCTCGGCCAGCGCGGCGCAGGTCTCGGGGTCCTCCTCGGCGTCGCCGGAGCAGCTCAGGGTCTGCACCCAGGCGCGGTCCCGGTCGCTGACCTGGATCTGGAGGAAGCCGACGGGGGCCTGCTGTTCGACCTCCTCGGGCTCCTCCACCACCGGGCCGGACTCCACCGTCGCGGCGGAGGTGGCGGTGTGCGCCTGCTCCGGCGGCAGCATCGAGGGCCCGACCAGGACCGCGTACGCCGCGGCGCCGACGGTGCACGCGCCGACGAGCAGGTAGGTGCCGAGCGTGCCTCGGCCGCGGTGGTCACTGTGCGATGGGGACATGCCAAAACCCTCGGGGGTCGGTGGACACGTGGTCCTCAGTCCGCGCGGAACAGGGGCCGCGCGTCGGTCTGGGTCCAGGAGTGGGGCCCAAGTGTAACGGTGGGGTCGGTGTGCTCTCGGGTGGGCACAGTAACAAAGGGATCTCCCCGCTCCGGCCACCGGGCGCCGTCACGGAGGGCCGACCGGCCCCTTCCGCTGCGCCATTACCAGCGAGTAAGGTCCTGGTGAGGAATCGTTCGCGACAGGCTCCCGGACGTTCGCGTTCACCTTCGTGTGATGCCTGCCTCCGTGTGAAGGTTCACACTCGCCTCCGTGAGCGCCGGGCGCGGCTCTCCGCGGCACCCCTGGCGGCGCTGGCGCCCGCGAACGAACGCGACCGGGAGCAGACCCCCAGCCAGACCCCGGAGTGCCCGTGTCCAGTGGACGCCACCGCATCGCCTCACCGGCCGTCTCGACCACCCGCAGGGTGGTCCGGTCCCCGTTGGGCTTCACCGTGATCGCCATCGCGCTCATCACGCTGGCCGCGGTCGCGGTTCCGGTCGGCCTGAACGTGCTCGGGTGCGGCGACACGCGCTACCTGCGGGTGTCGGCGACCCAGAGCATCGCCCCCGTGCTCCGCGAGGCCGCCACCGAGTTCAACGAGGACCGCCCCAGCTACGGCGGCGACTGCGTCTACGCGCAGGTGGACGAGATCGCTCCGCACCGGATCATGACGGCGGTCTCCGGCGGCCGGCCCGGGGACTCGACCATCGCCCCGCACGTGTGGGTGCCCGAGTCCTCCGCGTGGGTGGAGCTGGCGCGCGTGTCCGAGCGCGGGGCGCGGGGCATCGAGACCGATCCCCCGTCGCTGGCCAACTCCCCCGTGGTGCTGGCCGCGCCCGAGGGCGCCGAGGGACTGCCCGAGCCCGAGGACGCCAGCTGGACGCTGGTCCTGCCGGGCGAGCGCGAACCCGAGCGCCCCCTGGTGATGGTCGACCCCAACCGCGGCGCCGACGGGATGACGGTCATGCACGCGGTCCGCCGCCACCTGGGCACCGGGGACGACGCCGACACCGCCATGACCGACTTCGTGCGCGACGTCCAGCTCGACAGCGCCTTCGGCGAGATCGACCTGGGCACCTTCTTCACCGGCTCCCCGGCGGCGCGGGACCGGGTGGACCCGCTCATCGCCGCGCCCGAGCAGGCCGTGGTGTCCTACAACAGCACCCGCGCGCAGGACGCCCCGGCACTGGAGGCGCTCTACCCGTCCGAGGGCACGGTCGGCCTGGACTACCCCTACGTGACCGTCACCGACGACGCGTCCCTGGAGGCGGCCGCCGCGGACCTGTACGAGGTGCTGGGCGACGACGCCTACCGGACCCGCCTGCGTGAACTCGGGTTCCGCGACCCCGGCGGCCGGGCGGCGGCCGGACTGGCCGAGCGGCCGGGGGTGGCGGCCGAGGAGCCTCCCACGCACGAGGACCTGACCGGCGACGCCCTGCTGGCCTCGGTCACCGACTGGAACCGCCTGTCCATGCCCAGCCGCGCCCTGGTGCTCGCCGACACCTCGGCGAACATGGCGGACGGCCTCGACGGCGGCCCGAGCCGGATGGAGGTCGCCCGGCAGGCGGCGCTGACGGGCCTGTCGCTGTTCCCCGACGAGACGGACATGGGGCTGTGGCTGATGTCCGACGAACTCGGCGAGCGGGGACGCGAGGAGGCCGCCGACCTGCGCGAACTCGGCGTGTCGGGCGAGGACGGCGACATCACGCGCAGACAGGAGCTCGTGGGCGTCGCCGAGGACATCACGGTGGAGGGCGGCGGGTCCCGGTTGTACGACAACGTCCTGGACGCCTTCGACGAGGTGCAGGCCCGCTACGACGAGGACAAGATCAACAGCGTCATCCTGTTGACCGCGGGGGCCGACGAGGGCTCCAGCGACCTGTCCCACGAGGAGCTGGTGACGGCGCTCCAGGACCGGTTCGACCCCGAGCGGCCGGTGAGCCTGTTCGTCATCGCGTTCGGCGCCCAGGCCGAGGAGGAGCGCCTGCGCCAGATCACCGCGGCTACCAGCGGCTCGCTCTTCGTCACCGACGACCCGGACGAGATCGGCGACATCTTCCTCAGCTCGGTCTCCCGGAGGCTGTGTGTGCCCGACTGCGACAGCTGAGGCCGCACGGGGGCGGCGGCGCGGCCGGATTTCGGCTCGAAAACGTCTCGATCAAATAACGGAATAGAATTTCGGACAGGCCACTTCACGTTCACTTGGGCGCGAGCCATGGCCCGGATCACCCGAGGTGACCGGTACTGCTTCGCCCCCCGAGCCTCTCCGTCACCGGACGAGCACCCGATGAACGGACTCCCACGGCATGCGCTCCCCATGACCAGTTGAGTACCGTTCCCACCAGTAACAGCCCAGTGGTCGGATGCGTCCCGTTGCGGACCGGACAGAACGACCGCTCCCCGGACCCCCGGAACACACCCCCTGTACGACTCTCCGGCCGTACACCACCCCGTGAGGAATGCTGTGGGACGTCACCGCGGAAGATACGCAGAAGAGCCCCCGAGCCGGGACAGGCGTCGGCGCGGCCGCGGCGGGGCTTTCGCCGCCCTCGCCGCCGCCCTGGTCATCGTGATCGGCCTCGCCGTCGCGGGCGTGTACATGTTCGGGCAGTCGGACGGCTGCGGCGGTTCCGACGTCGAACTCGACGTCGCGGCCTCCCCCGAGATCGCCCCCGCCCTGAACGACGTCGCCACGGAGTTCAACGCCGAGGAGCAGCAGGTGGACGGGTCGTGCGTGCGGGTCAGCGTGCGCGCGGTCGACTCCGCCAACGTCGCCTTCGGCATCACCGGCGCGGGCGCGACCATGGGCGACACCGACTCCGACGTCTGGGTCCCCGACTCCAGCGTGTGGTCGCAGCTGGTGCAGAGCCAGTCCGGCGACGCCGTCATCACCGAGACCGGCACCTCCGTGGCCCGCTCCCCGCTGGTCCTGGCCGAGCTCGCCGAGTTCGGCCAGGGCGCGGGCGAGGACGTGCAGTGGTCGGACGTGATCCCCACGGCCGCTCCGTCCGAGGACGCCGGCCGTACCGTGCGCGTGGTGGACCCCGCCCGCAGCTCCACGGGACTGGGCACGCTCTACCTCCTCCAGGGCGCCCTGGAGGAGGCCAGCCCCGACACCGACACCTTCAACGCGTACATGACCGCGGCGCTGCAGTCCCTGCACCAGGGCGCGTCCTCCGACGAGGAGGCCGCCTTCCTCGCACTGAGCGGCGGTGACTCCGAGGCCCCGCCGGTCATGGTCATGTCCGAACAGGCCGTGTGGCGCTACAACGCCGAGCACGACGACGCCGCCGCCCAGGCCCGCTACCTGGAGGGCGGCACCTACTACCTCGACTACCCCTACGTGGTGCGCAGCGAGGAGAGCGAGACCACGCGCGCCGCGGACCTGTTCCGCGAGGCCGTGCGCGCGCCGGGCGCGGTGGAGCGCTACCTCGCCGACGGGTTCCGCGGCTCCGACGGCGAGATCGACACGTCCGTGCTCACCGAGGACGTCGGGTTCCGCGAGGAGGAGCCCTCGGCGCTGCCGGCGCCCTCGGGCGGGGCGGTCACCGAGCTCACCCGCACCTGGAACCAGCTGAAGATGGAGTCGCGGGTCCTGACGATCGTGGACGTGTCCGGCTCGATGCTCGCCGAGGTGCCCGGGACCGGCATGACGCGGATGCAGGTGACGACCGCCGCGGCGACGGAGGGCCTGCGGATGTTCACCCCCACGGCGGAGCTGGGCGTGTGGCAGTTCTCCACGAACGTCAACAACAACCTCCACTACCAGGAGATCGCGCCGGTCCGCGAGCTCCAGACGACCGACGAGGCCGGGACCGCGCACCGGGACGTCATCGGCAACGCCCTGGCCCAGCTGCAGCCGCTGCCCCAGGGGGACACGGCGCTCTACGACACCTACCTGGCCGCCTACCAGGAGATGTCGCGCACCTACCAGCCGGACCGGACCAACGTCATCCTGATGCTCACCGACGGGGACAACGACAACCCCGGCGGGATGGAGCTGGACCAGCTGCTGAGCGAGATCGACGGCATCGCCAGCGCGTCGCGGCCGATCCCGATCATCACGATCGCGTTCGGCCCCGACGTGCAGAACCTGGAGCCGCTGCAGCGGATCGCCGCGGCCACGGGCGGCGCCGCGTACATGACGGAGGACCCGACCGAGATCGGCGACATCTTCCTCCAGGCGTTCTCGCTGCGCATCGCGGAGGACGAGGAGAGCTGACCGCTGGGGGCACCGGCCCGCGACGGCGGCCGACCGCTCACGACGACCGGGCCGTGGCGCGATGCCACGGCCCGGTCGTCGTTTGTGGGGCCGGTCGTCGTGGGGCCCGGTCATCGGGGACGGGCCCGGTCGTCGTGGGCGGGTCCGAGCATCGTGGGCGGGGTCGATCGTCGTCGGTGTGGACCGCGTGGTGGCCGCGACGCGTGTGAGCACGGGACGCCGGACGTGAAGGTGACAAGACCCTGTCCCACGCGCGCGGACATATGGACTTCTCGCGCGCGGTGGCGTACGCAGGAGGTGCGGAGCGTGTCCGGGGCTCCACCTCGACCCGCGGGGCCCACACCGACGACGGGATGAGGGAACTGCGATGACGCAGGCGTGGATGTCGGCCGCCGAGAGGATCCAGGGCCGGGCCACGGTGGCTCCGCCGGGACGCGGCGCGCCGCGTGCCGTGTGGAGCGTGACCGGGTCCGACCCAGCCACTCGGTCGGCCGGCCAGGAGGCCCGGCGGCTGGTGGAACGGCACCGCGAGACCCATCTCGTCTGGAACCCCCTGACCGGGGAGATCGTGCAGCTGCTGCCCGCCACCCGGCGCGGCCGGATCGACCTCGGCGGCACCCACCAGTACGAACAGCACGTCGACCACGGTCTGGAGGGGCGCGTGTGCCTGGTGGTCGCGGTGGTCGCCCGCCCGGAGGCCCCCTTCACCGACGGCCCGATGCGCGGCCTGGAGCCGGTGCTGGCCTGGCTGGACGCCTGGGGGGTGGAGCGGCGGTGGAACGGTGCGCTCCCGGGCGCACCGCCGGAAGCGGGGACCCCCGACGAGGCCTCCGCCCGCGCCTGGAGCCGCGGCGGGCACTTCGGCCAGGACCACGTGCCCGGCGCCGGCGCGACCGGACCCGGCCACGTCGAGCCCGCCCGCCTGCTGGGCCCGTCCCCGCGCGTCGGGAGGGACACCGCCGCCGACCAGGCAGGAGGGCCTTTCGAGTCCACGACCGCCTCGAACGACTACCAACCGTCCGCAATCGCCTAGACACGCACGGCCAGGGTCAATGCGCCCGGAACACATCGGGCACGAGGTTTCGGGGATCGCTGGTCAAGCGGAGACCAAAAACCCCTTAGTCTGTCGCCCATGGGTGGATCTATCGAGCCGGGTTGGTATGCGGACCCGCAGGGCGACGCGCAAACGCTCAGATGGTGGAACGGTGACGAGTGGACGCGGCATACCCGTTCACTGAGCGAGCTCCAGGGCGGCGCCGCGGGCGCCGACGACGAGGAGGCCGCCACCACCTACCTGGGCGGACAGGGCCGGGACGGGTCCGCGACCGAGGTGGACGAGGACGAGCCGGGCACGGTCCGCCTCGGCCCGTCGGCCTCCGCACCGGCCACCCCCGTGGACGACGAACCCAGCACCATGCGCATCAGCCCGTCCCGGTCACAGGACACGGCCTCGGCACCACCCAGCCCCGAGCCGTCGCCCGCGCCCCTGGACGACGAACCCAGCACGATGCGCATCAACCCCTCCTGGTCCCAGGAATCCGCCTCCGCCCCGCGCCCCCCGGCTCCCCTCCCCGTGGACGACGAACCCAGCACCATGCGGATCGGCCCGTCCGCGCCCCAGCGCGACACCGCCCCGCCCGGCCCCGCCCCGGTGGACGAGGAGCCGAGCACGATGCGCATCAGCCCCTCCGCCTGGGGGCAGGGGGCCGACGACGACGAGCCCACCGCCGACATGGGCGGTGCGGGCGGCGTGGGCGCCACGATGCGCGTGGACCCCGGCGACCTGCCCGGCCGCGGCGGCCGGGACGACGAGCTGCCCACCGCCGACCTGGGCGGGGTCGGCGCGACCATGCGCGTGAACCCCGGTGACCTCCCCGGCGGAGGCGGGCGGGACGACGAGGTGCCGACCGCCCACTACGGCGACGACGACCTGCCCACGGCCGACCTCGGCGGCGATGCCATCGGCGACACCCCGCGCACGGCCGTGTTCGACCCGGGTGCCGCCGGCGACGCGCCGCGCACCGCCGTGTTCGATCCCGACCAGATCGGTGACACCCCCGGAACCGCGGTGTTCTCCCCCGGCGGCGACGAGGCTCCCCGTACCGCCGTGTTCAACCCTGACGACCCGATGTTCTCCGGCGGTGCCGGGAGCGACGAGGACGACAAGCCCAAGAGCGGCTTCAAGGGCCTGCTCGGCCAGCTCAAGGAGGGGTGGGCCGACCTCAGCGAAGAGCGTCGCGAGGAGCGCCGCAAGGCCGAGGAGGAGGCCGCCAGGCAGCGCGAGGAAGAGCGCGTACGCCTGGAGGCCGAGGCCAAGCAGCGCGAGGAGGAGGCCAAGCAGCGCTGGGAGGAGGCCCGCAAGCGAGCCGAGGAGCAGGGCGAGCAGCCGCCCGGTCCCGCCGGTGCGCCCGGCGACCCCCAGCAGCAGGCCGCCGCCTGGCCCGGCCGGACACCGGAGCAGCCCGCGCCTGGGCAGCCCGTCCCCGGACAGGCCGTCCCCGGGCAGCCCGCACCCGGGCAGCAGCCGCCGTCGGGACCGCAGCAGGGCTATCAGCCCCAGCCTCCGGGCCAGACGCCCCCGGGCCAGCCCTCCCCCGGCCTGTCCGCGCCCGGCCAGCAGCCCCCGTCCGGACCGCAGCAGGGCTACCAGCACCCGGGCGCACCCGGGCAGCCGCCGTCCGGCCCCCAGCAGGCGTTCGGCGCGCCTCCCGGCGCTCCGCCGCAGCACGGCGGGTTCCGGCCCCAGGGACCGCCTCCCGGCCACCAGCAGCCGCCGACCGGTGGCCAGCAGGGCCACCAGGCGCACCGCCCGCCGCCCGGGTTCCCGCCCCCCGGCGGCTATCCGCCGCCCCAGCAGCACGGCGGACCGGGCATGGCCGCCGGCCCGCCGCCGCACCACCGCCGCGGTCCGGCGCCCCAGCCGATGGGCCGCCCGCCGCAGGGCCCGCCGCCCGGCTACCCGCCCGCGCCCGGCCCCAGGAACGGCCCTCCGGGCGGGCCCCCGCCCGGGCACCCCATGGGCGGACCGCCGCGCCCGCAGTGGGGTCAGCAGGGCCCGGGCGGACAGCCGCCGCCCCCCGCCCCGCGCCCGCAGCAGCCACCGCCCCGCAAGAAGAAGAAGGGCGGATGCGGCTGCGGCTGCTTCACCCTGCTCGCGATCACGGTCGTCATCCTGGCACTGGCCTACCTGCAGGTCTGGGGGGTCTACGACTGGCTGTACGCGATCTTCGACGTCGGTCCGGGCCAGTTCGTCTGGAACTGATCCGCGTTATCCGGAGTGCGTCCGGGCCCGTGCCCGGCCGCACTCCGGCCATCCCCAGCAGTCCCCGGCACGCCGTAGGGTGACCGGTATGAACGACTGTCTGGTGTGGATCGACTGCGAGATGACGGGGCTCGACCTCGAGAACGACGCGCTGATCGAGGTGGCCTGTCTGGTCACCGACGGTGAGCTCAACATCCTCGACGAGGGTGTCGACCTCGTGGTCAAGCCACCGCAGGCGGCGCTGGACCAGATGGGCGACTTCGTCCGCGACATGCACACCTCGTCGGGCCTGTTGGAGCAGCTGGACCAGGGCATCTCCCTCAAGGAGGCCGAGGACCAGGTCCTGGAGCACATCCGCCGGTACGTCACCGAGCCCCGCAAGGTCCCCCTGTGCGGCAACTCGATCGCCACCGACCGCACCTTCATCGCGCGCGACATGAAGCTCCTCGACGCCTTCCTGCACTACCGGATGGTCGACGTGTCCTCGATCAAGGAGCTGCTGCGCCGCTGGTACCCGCGCGTGTACTACGCGAGCCCGGACAAGAACGGCGGGCACCGCGCCCTCGCCGACATCACGGAGAGCATCAAGGAGCTGCGCTACTACCGTGCCGCCGCCTTCGTGCCCGAGCCCGGCCCGAGCACCACCACGGCCCGCGCGATCGCCGCCGAGGTCATGGCCGGAGGCACTGGCCGGGAGGCCCGTGAGAAGGCCGCCACACCGGACGGGCCCGAAAACTGATCGAAGCACTCCTCCGAGTCCGCTAAGCTTTCATACGTACGCAGGGCCGCGAGGCCAGGCGCACGTGGTGGGTGTAGCTCAGCCGGTAGAGCACTTGGTTGTGGTCCAAGAAGTCGCGGGTTCAAGTCCCGTCACTCACCCCAGAGGCTTAAGCCCCTGACCAGCGCAAACGCGCAGCGGTCAGGGGCTTTTGCGTTGCCGGGGGTGCACCAGCGGGTGCACGGGGGTGAAGATTTGCCCGGTGAGTGTGCACCACCCATCCCGTCACTCACTCCTCGGGTGGGGGTGCACCCGGGTGCACGAAGCGGCCACGGTTCGGCGCCGAACCCCCGCAACCCGGGCATCCTGGTCATCAGTGGATGGGACGGACACCCCCACTGACCTGTGGAAGGATCGTCGAGAACCCTCTCCGATCTCCTTCGCCTCAGCCCCACCCAATCGATGATCCACGCATCGACCGTCCAGGCCAGGCACCTGCCTTGTGGAACAGAACGTATACAGATGACGTTACCTGTACACGGAACGGATCATGGAGGTGGCCGCCTTGGAGATTCTGCGCCCCAAGCAGACACCCGACCTCGGCATGTCCAAGAGCACCCTGTACCGCGCCGCCCACGACGGAACCTACGAGCGCATCGCACGAGGCATCTACCGCGCCACCGACGCCCCGGCCGCGGACTGGGACTGGATCGAAGCAGCGACCCGCCGGCCCGAGGCAACCATCTGCCTCATCTCCGCGCTGGCCCACCATGACCTGACCGACGCCATCCCGGACGCCCTTGACATCGCGATCCCGCGCGGCACCCGCATCCCTGCGACCCAGGCCGCGATCAAGTGGCACGTGCTCGCGAAGCAGACCTTCGACCTCGGTCGCTCCGAGATCCCCATCCCAGGGTCGGATCTGCGCATCGGTATCTACTCGCCCGAGCGCAGCATCGCGGACGCGTTCCGACTCCGAGGCGACCTCGGATACGAGCTAGGGAGGGACGCCCTGCGCGAATGGCTCCGCCGTGGCGGCAAACCCGCACACCTGATGTCGATCGCCGCCCGCCTCCCCCGAGCCAAGGGCCCGGTCCTGCACGCGCTGGAGGTGCTCACGTGACCAGCGGCTATGAGGCGTTCCAGCAGATCCAGAGGAAGGCGAGGTCGGTCGCGGCCAGGGAAGGCAGACCCGTACCGACCGCCGTGTACCTCACCAGGCATGCGCTCAAATCCTTCCTCGGCCGGCTGACCCGCACCGAGCACAAGGACGACTTCGTGTTGAAGGGCGGCATCCTCCTCGCCGTCTACGCGGTTCGTCGTCCGACCAAGGACGTCGACGCGGAGGCGATCAGGACCACGGTCACACCTGAGGTCATCACGCAAGTCATCCGTGACGTGGCCGAAGTCCAAGGCCAGGGCACCGCCAACACGAAGGCATCGACCACCGGCATCTAGCGAGAGCCGGGGGCACGGACTGACCACCCTTCGACACCCACGCCGGCGCCCACACCTTCCGTCTTCACGTCGAATCCGCCGGCCACCAGTGGCCCGGGAACTGGATACGGCGCCGAGGCCGGGCCCGAGGGTGGGTCCCAGGACACTGCTGGATCAAGACGGACGAAGACGACGAACCCGAGGCCGAGCCGGTGCCGTTCGCCGACTACGCCCGCGACCTGGACATCCACCTGATCCCCCGCTTCGGGAAGGTGAACCTGCGCGACTCTGCCCAGCTCAAGTCCGAGGACGAACGAGGCTGAGGCAACCAACTGCGCACCGGGGTTCCCGACCCCGCGGCCCCCACACAGGACCAGCACACCCAGCCGGGGCCGCAAGTAGGGAACCTGGCCGGCACTCGTCGGGAGGCGAGTCCGCGCAGCAAGGCGACGAGGTTGACGACCCGCCTCACCGCGCAGATGATCTCCACTGCCCTCGCCATGCGGGCAACTCGCAGGCTCATCGCACGAACACGATGCAGGACGAACCGAGCCGACCCACACGGAATCTGCAAAAGGTGACCGGGTCAGCACCGATTCCGCTGGTATCTTGCGACGGCGGTTACTGTCCACCTCATCCAGGGGGCAGCCGGCCACCCGCACGCACCCATCCGTGTTCGCTTCCCCTGCTTGGAGCATTCTCCCCTGGCCCGCAGCGGCATCGAATCCTCGTGGGGAACGACGCCGCTACGGCCTGTATGACACCGTGTTCGCCGCCGACGACGCAAGCACGTGGCCCAGCCACCGCGGACACCAGCCCGAGCCCGCGCCGACAAGAGGTCCCCCCGCATGTCCTTCCAGACTCCCCTCAGCATCGAAGAGATGCTCACCACCGTCCACAAGCACGAGTACCTGATGCCCGCGATCCAGCGTGAGTTCGTCTGGAACGCCGATCAGATCACCAAGCTCGTCGACAGCCTGATGCGCGGGTACCCCGTCGGCTCGTTCCTGCTGTGGAAGGTCGAGCCCGAGACCGCACAGTCGTACACCTTCTATGAGTTCCTGACGAACTACCACGAACGCGACAAGCCCTACGCGGACAAGGCCACTCTTCCCAGCGGCAGCGGCACCACCGCCGTTCTCGACGGACAGCAGCGCCTCACCGCCATGAACATCGCGCTGTACGGCAGTTTCGCGGAGAAGAAGAAGTACGCGTGGTGGAACAGCGCCGACGCCTTCCCCGTCAAGCGGCTCTACCTCAACCTCGTCGACGCTCCCGAGGACGAGGAGCTGGGGATCAAGTACGACCTGCGCTTCCTGACCGACCAGGACGCCGCACCCGGGGAGGGCGAGGTGCACAAGTGGTTCCGTGTCGGGGCGGTACTCGACCTCGCCGACTCGGGGCCCGGGATCATGGGGGAACTGGAGCAGCGAGGCTGTCTCGGCTCAGCCGATGCGTTTCGGCGACTGTACGACCTCTACCAGGCGGTACGGGAGCTGAAGCCGATGAACTATTTCCTGGTCACCGACCAGGACCCCGACAAGGTGCTGGAGATCTTCGTTCGGGTCAACAGCGGCGGCACCACCCTCTCCTACTCCGATCTGCTGATGTCGATGGCCACGAACCAGTGGAAGGAACTCGACGCTCGTGAGGAGGTCCGCTCACTGGTGAGCGAGATCAACAACAACGCGGGTCGGCAGTTCTCCTTCTCCAAGGACGTGGTGTTGAAGACCGCGTTGACCATCACCGCCGTTGACATGAAGTTCAAGGTCACCAACTTCACACAGACCAACATGGCGAAGGTGGAGGCGGCCTGGCCGGAGATCAAAGGGGCGCTCCTTCGCGCGGCGACCCTGCTCCAGCAGTTCGGCTACAGCGAACGCAACCTCACCGCCCACAGCGTTATCACGCCGATCGCGTACTACCTGCACCTGCGCGGCGCGGGCGACTCCTACCTCGACTCGACCGCGGACGCCGCCGACCGGCTCGCACTGCAGCGGTGGGTCACCCGCTCACTCATCAAGCGCGGCGTCTGGGGTTCGGGGCTCGACACCCTGCTCACGCGTATCCGCGATGTGCTGAGCGCCAACACCACAGGCGTCTTCCCCGTTGCCGCGGTCGAGGAGGCGATGGCCGCGGTCGGGAAAAGCCTCACCTTCGACAACAGCGAGATCGACGAGCTGCTCAATCTGAAGTACGCCGGACGGCGCACCTTCTCCGTGCTGTCGGTGCTGTACCCGGGCCTGGACCTGAGCAAGCTGTTCCACGAGGACCACATCTTCCCGAAATCCCGTTTCACGAAGAAGAAGCTCACCGAAGCCGGGATACCTCTCGACGAGATCGACGACTACCTGGCAGCGGTGAACCTGCTGCCCAATCTCCAACTGCTCGCCGGAACCGCCAACATCGAGAAACAGGATTCTCTCCCCGAAGACTGGATCGGGATCGCGTTCCCCAGCCAGGACAAGCGCGCCACCTACCTCTCGGAGAACGACCTCGACGGCGTACCGCTCGGCATGAACGAATTCACCGCGTTCTTCGAGCAGCGCAAGCAGCGGATCCGTACACGCCTCATCGCCGCTCTCGGAGCGACTCCCGACGTCCCGGGCGAGGAGACTCCCGCGTAGAGGCGGGTCCGCCGCCATGAGACGGTGATTGATCAGCCGGTCCGTTCGTACGGCGGGCAGAGCCGGACGCGGCCAGGAGGCCCGTCGGGGCGTCCGGCACTCGGCCGGAAAGCCCCGACGGGCCTCCTGGTGTCCTCGCGAGGGGCCCGCGGCCGGTCAGCGCCGGCCGGACTCGATCCTCTCGTCGGCGTCCGCCGTACCGGTGCCCGCTTCAGCGGCGGGTGCGGTCTCGTCCGCGCCGGCGCCCTCCTCGGTGCCGGCCGACCGCCGCGCGTGGTCGCGCTCCAGCGAGGAGCCCTCGACGTCGATGTCGGGCATGATCCGGTCCAACCACCGGGGCAGCCACCAGGCCGCGTCGCCCGCCAGGTGCATCACCGCGGGGATGAGCAGCATGCGGACCACGAAGGCATCGATGAGGACGCCGAAGGCGAGCGCGAATCCGACCGAGCTGATCATCATCGTCTCGGAGAAGATGAACCCGCCGAACACCGAGATCATGATGATCGCCGCGGCCGTGACGACCGCGCGTCCGGCGCGGAAGCCCTGCACGACGGCGATCCGCGACGGACTGCCGTGCGTGTAGGCCTCGCGCATCCCCGTGCCGATGAACAGCATGTAGTCCATCGCCAGGCCGAACAGGATGCCCACCAGCAGCGTGGGCAGGAAGTTCAGGACCGGCCCCGGCTCCTGCAGCCCGATGAGCCCGCCGAGCCAGCCCCACTGGTACACGGCGACCACACCGCCGAGCGCGGCGAAGTAGGACAGGATGAAGCCCAGCGTGGCCACGACCGGCACGAGGACCGACCGGAACACCAGCAGCAGGATCACCAGCGACAGGCCCACGACCACCGCGAGGTAGGTCGGCAGGGCCTCGCTGAGCGTCTCGGAGATGTCGATGTTGCCGCTGGCCATGCCGGCCACTCCGAGCGTCCCGGTGCCGTGGATCGGCTCCAGGTCCCGCAGGGTGTGCACCAGCGCCTCGGTGGACTCGCTGGCCGGACCGTCCACCGGGACGACCTGGAAGATGGCCCGGGTCTGGTCGTCGGAGACCCCGATCGGGGCCACCGCGGCGACGCCGTCCTGGGCGTGGATCGCGTCGGCGATCTCGTACTGGTACCGCTCCGCGTTGTCCTCGGCCGCCTCGGCAGCCTCGTCGCTGGGGCCGCCGGGCAGCGTGGCGGCGACCAGCAGGGTGCCGTTCTGGCCGTCCCCGAAGCTCTCGGCGATGATGGAGTAGGCCTGGTACTGGGTGGACTCGGCGGGCTGTGAGGAGCCGTCGGGCATCCCCACCCGCAGGTCCAGGGCGGGCAGTGCGATGACGCCGAGCGCCGCGATCGCCAGTGCGGCGCGGCCGAGAGCCCCGGCGGTCGACATCGGCCGGACTCCCGTGTCAGTGCCCGTCTCAGCGCCGTCGGCCGGGCTCTCGTCCGGCTCAGCGGCACCGGCGGCCGCACCGCCCCCGGCCGTCCCGGCGGCGACGCGGTCGCGCTCACGGCGGGAGAGGATGCGCGTGCCCACCAGCGACAGCAGCGCCGGGACGAGGGTCACCGCGATCAGCACCGCGACCGTGACGGCGATGGCGCCCACACTGCCCATGAGGCCGAGGAAGCCGATGCCGGTCAGGTTCAGACCGAGCAGGGCGACCAGGACGGTGGTACCGGCGAAGACCACGGCGTTGCCCGCGGTGCCGTTGGCCAGCCCGATGGACTCGGGCACGCCGAGCCCCTCCTTGAGCTGGCGGCGGTGCCGGTTGACGATGAACAGCGCGTAGTCGATGCCGACCGCCAGTCCGAGCATCAGTCCGAGGATCGGCGTCACCGTCGCGATCTCGAGCACGCTGGACAGCGACATCGCGGCCAGGGTGGCGATCCCGACGCCGATCAGGGCGGTCACCAGCGGGAGCCCGGCGCCGACCAGGGTGCCGAGCATGACCACCAGGACGATGCCCGCGACGATGACACCGACCACCTCGGCGGCGCTGACGAGGCTCGGCAGCGCCATCGCGATGTCGTCACCGAAGTCGACCGTGGTACCCGCCACCGGATCATCCTCGAAGACCGCCATCACGGCGTCCTTGGTCTCCTGGGAGACCTCCTCCTGGCTCTCGGTGAAGGCCACGTTGACCAGCGCGGTCGTGCCGTCCTCGGAGACCGTGCGGATCCCGGAGGCCATCTCGATCATGGCCTCGCCCCGTGCGAGGTCCTCGTCACCGGCCTCCAGCTCCTCCAGTCCGGCGTCGATCTCGGCCTGCTGGGCGTCGAAGGCGGCCTCGGTCTGCTCGTCGAGCGGTCCGGCGGCCTCGGCCTGCTCGCGGCTCTCGTCGAGCTGTGCCTGGCCCTCCTCGAGTTCGGCGCGTCCCGCCTCGCTCTCCTCGCGCCCCTCTTCGAGGAGGTCGGCCTGTTCGGCGCGCTCCTCCTCGGTCGCGAACGGGTCGATGACGTCCTCGACGCCGGAGACCTCGGCGGCGGTGTCGACGCGCTCGCTGATCTCCGTCCGCTGTTCCTCGGTGAGGGCGGCGCCGTCCTCGCTCTGGTAGACGACGGTGCCCCTGCCGCCGCTCATCGCGGGAAACTCCGACTTGAGGCTCTGGTTCACCTCGTCGGTGGGTGTGCCGGGGATGGAGAAGCTGTCCTCCAGCTCACCGGAGAAGAGGGCGTAGGCGGTCCCCGCCGACACCAGGAGTGCCAGCCAGATCGCGATGACGGTGCGGGCGCGTCTGGCCGACGTACGCCCGAGCCGATAGAGAAGTTCAGCCATGGTTCCCTGCAAACGGAGTGGGTGGGGTGAGCGGTGGGCTCAGGAGTCGCCGGTGCGGGCGGTCAGGGCCCCGAACCCGGCGCGGTTGACGGAGATCATGCGTTCCAGGAGCCGGTCCCAGACACGGCGGGACTCGACGGAGTCGACGCCTCCGGTGCTCTGCTCCCAGTGGCGGACCACCACGAGGGCTCCGCCGACCAGCGCGCCGCACATCAGGTCGGCCTCCAGCGGGTCGGCGGCGGGGTGGTGGCGCAGGGTGATGGCGGCCATCCGGATGCCGAGGTCGCTGACCGCGCGCTCGAAGAGCACCGCCTGGCGGGCACTGCGCCGACCGTCGTCGGGCCCGAAGATCCGGGTGAGCTCGGTGATGGTGGTGACCAGGTCGGTGGCCCGCAGGGCCCCGGCCAGCTGGTCGAACATCGAGGAGTCGCCGGGGCGGTCGGCCGCCGACGCCTCGAAGTTGGCGTCGACGTTGTCGAGGACCGCGCCGAGCATCTCGTGGAAGACCTCGACGGTGATGTCGTCCACCGTCGTGAAGTGGTTGAACACCGTCCGACGGGAGACGTCGGCGCGGGCCGCGAGCTGGTCGACGGTGAAGTCCGTGCCGCCGATCTCGGTCATCAGCTCCGCCGCCGCCGTGACGATGGCCCGGCGGTGCCTCGCCTTGAGGGCCTCCCTGCGATCGGACGCGGGCGGGCGCTGTCGGTCTGCCATGCCACCAGGCTAGAGACGTGGATGCACTCAGTGCAACGACGCACTCAGTGCAACCAGTCACACCGGGCGGCCATCGGCCCCCTCCGGCCCCGTCCAGCTCGATCCGGGTCCCGGGCGGGGCCGGCCGGGTCGTTCCAGCAGGCACCCGTGACCGCCCGCTGCGGCCCCGTCCCACCTCGAAGAACCCATCGAAATGGGGCCGCCCCGCCGGTCGTCCCGGACCCACCCGGGTCGGTTCCCGGCGCTCTCGGAGTGACGGGAGGGTGAACGGACGCGGGGACGACGGTGGCCGACTGGACACCGCAGCCCCTGCGGCGCAAGGATCGGAGGCTCACGGACCCGAGTCCGTCCGACATACGTGGATGTACGACGTCTCCCAGAAGGGATGGGCGTGAACAGGCTCCCCCTCCCCCGGGCCGAAGCCGATCCCCCGGCCCCCCGCGTGCTGCGTCCGAGCCGGATCGGACTCGCCGCGGGCCTCCTGGTCCTCGGTCTGGGCACGGCCCTGCAGGGGATACCGGACCTCGTGCCCGACGGCGGCGGTCCCCTGGTCCTGGGCCTGAGCGCCCTCGGCGCCGGAATGGTCGCCGTCGCCGGATGGCTCCTCGAACGCCCCGCCGGTGAGGCCCGCCCTTCTGGGGAGGGGCCCGCGATCCGTCGGCGGCTGCCACCGCCCAGTGACTACTTCACCGGCCACGCCGACCTCATGGCGGAGCTGCTGCGCGCGTTCGACCGCTACCCGCGCAGCGGCCCCCGCCGCCTGGTCAGCCGCCCGGCGTGGACGTCCCGGCTGCGGCGCTCGCGGAGCCCGTTGACCATCGCGGTCACCGGCGAGGGCGGCACCGGCAAGAGCCAGCTGGTCGCACAGATCGTGCACCGCGTGGCGGACCGCTTCCCCGACGGCACGCTGGAGTTCCAGCTCTACGGCGACCTCGTGCACGACGGAACCGACGGCGGCCGCGCACGTGGCGCCCCGCGCGGGTCCGCGCGCGACGCGGGCCGACGGCTGCTGCGCGCGTGGCTGACCCGCGGCGGCGCCGACCGCCGCGACGACGGCGACGAGACCGACCCGATCGGTCCGGTGCGCCGCGATCCCCGCCGGCCCGAGGACGTCCTCGTGCAGATGCTCGCCGAGATCGGCGCCACTCCCCCGGCGGGGGCCTCCCTCGACGAGCTGAGCGTACTGTGGCGGACCGCGACCGAGCACCGCAGGCTCCTCCTCGTCCTGGACAACGCCGAGGACTTCGCCCAGGTGGAGCCGCTCCTGCCCTACGGTGACCGGTGCGCGGTCCTGATCACCAGCCGGGACGACTTCCGCGACGCCTCCCCGTACGTGCTGCGCCGCCACCTGGACCCGTTGTCCCCCGAGACGGGCCTGCGGCTGCTGGAGCGGTTCGTGGACGAGTCCCCGTACCCGCTCACGGCCGACGAGCGCGCCGTGCTCCCCGACATCGTCGCCGCCTGCCACGGATTCCCCCTGGCGCTGTGCCTCATGGGCCGGCGGATCTCCGCGGGGCGGGGGCCGGGCGCCACCGACCTCCTCCGGCACATGAACGACCCCATCCTGCGCTGGACGGTTCCGGGGCTGCAGGCCATCGCCCGGTCGTTCGCGTTCGGACTGGGGCAGTGCGAGCCCCGGGAGCGGCTGCTCCTGCACCGGTTGGCCGGTGCCGGGCTGACGACCTTCACGGCGTGGTCGGCGGCCGCCCTGCTGGGCGTGACCGAGGACGAGGCCAAGCCGCTGCTGGTCCGGATGAGCCATCGCTACCTGGTGACGTTCCTCTACGAGGCGGGCGGCTTCGACCGCTACCAGCTGCACGACCACGTCCGCGACACCCTGTTGTCGGTGGGCCCGCACCTGCTCGGCGTCCCGGAGGAGGAGCGGGCGGACTGGTCGCAGGAGGCGCTGGTTCCGGCGGTGGACCGGCTGCTGAAGGCGTTCGTCGCGATCGCGGAGGCGGCGGCGCGCCGGGCCGCGCCCCATGAGTGGAGCTTCGGCGGCTCCCTCCCGGTCCGGGCCGAACCCGCCGAGCGCCGGGGAGGCACCGGACGCGGCGAACGCGGTGGAGGCGGCGCACCAGGAGGACGCGGCACGGCTCCGCTCCCCTCCCTCGCCGTCCCCGGAACCGGCCACCCCGACGACGACTCCGTGCCCGGCGGTCCCCGCACCCCCGGCCGTCCGGCCCCGCCCGCCGATCCCGCCTCCTGGCTGGAGACCGAGCGCCAGGGGTTCGAGGTCTGCTTCCAGTGGACGGACCTGCGCGACCGCGCCGAGGACGGGTGGCGGCTGCGACGGGCCTTCTCCGTCCTGTGCCGGGCCGCACGCACCCACTGGGGCGCGATGCGCGAGGCCACCCAGCGGGCCACCGCGCTCGCGCTGGAGCTGGGCGACCCGTTCGCCTACGGGGTCTCGCTGCTCGACCGGGCGGAGGTGGCCAGCGGACACGGTGACCACGACACCGGATACGAGCGCGCCCTGACCGCCCTCTACGTCCTGGACCAGCTGCCGTCGGTGGATCCGCGCTGGCGGGCCCGGGCGCACAAGGTCATCGGGGTGAACCTGTACCGCCGCGGCGACCTGGACGACGGCCGGGCCGAGATCGAGGAGGCCGTGCGGATCTTCTCCGACCACGGCGACCGCTGGTGGCAGGTGCGCTCCCTGTGCAACCTGGCCGAGGTCGACCGCTTCCAGGGGCACCAGGACCGGGCCTACGCGCTGATCACCCGCGCCGAGGAGCTGCTCGTCGGCTCCCAGGACGGGGTGGAGCTCTGGGCGCGGGTCCAGCTCCAGAAGGGCGAGGTCCTGCGGCTGCGCGGGTACGCGCTGCACGCCTGGTTCGTGCTGGACGACGAGCGCGACCGGCTCACCGGGGACGCGCGCGGCACCTGGCTGCACGCCCGCTACCTGCGCAGCCTGGGGCAGTTGCCGACCAACCAGCTCAACCAGGAGGCCCGTGAGTGCGAGCTGCTGCACTCCCCCGCCCACGAGCGCGAGCGGCGCCGCCTGAGCGCGCGCGATCCGCGGTGGCACGAGGAGCAGGCGGCCAGGGTGGCCGGGCTCTTCGCGGACGGAGGCCGGGAGTACGCCGCCCGGTTCGCGGACGTGGCCGAGGCACGAGGGTTCCTGCGCCGCCGCCCGCGGCTGCGCGACTCGTGGCAGGTCACGGACCAGATCGCCCGTCTGCGGCGGGCCGAGGCCGACTTCACCAACATCGGTGACGACTGGGGCCGCTGGCGCACGTGCCTGGTGCTCGGCCAGACACTGATGGCCCAGGACCGGACACGCGGCAAGGAGGACATGCTCCGGGCCGCCGAGGGCTTCCGGGCCCTGGGCGACAAGTGGTGGCACGCCCGGGCCCTGCGGATGGCGGCGGAGTCCCTGCACCAGGCCGACCGCCTGGCCGAGGCCGAGGAGCTGGCGGGGATCGCGGTGGAGGGCTACCGGGGCCTGCGCCACCGGTCGGGCCAGTTGCGGGCGATGAAGGTCCTGGCGGGCATCCTGACCCGCCGCGACCTGCTGCGGGCGTGGCGCACGCTCACCGAGGCCGTCCTGCTCGCGGAGGAGGGGGTCCGGCTCGGCGTGGTGCCGCGGTCGCTGCTCCAGGAGATCCGGGACATGCTGCGCACGGTCACCGCGCACGGGTCGGACCCGTCACTGAGCGGGACGCCGGACCACCGGCCGCACGGACTCCGTCACGGTGAGCACGCCGAGCGGCCCTAGTCTCGGGCCGGGCGAGAGCGTTCTCCCATGGCGGCGCACGCCCGCGAGGCCGTCCGTGCCGGTTCTCCCGCGGCTGCGCGCGCCCGCGGGCCCGGCCGGTCACACCCTCCCACGAGGGCGCGCGCCATCAGGCCCGCACGTCCGATCCCGGCCTCCCATGGCGGTGACACCCGTGGAACGCGGATCCCGCTGGGTCCCGCTCTCGGCCGGCACGCGGCCGCGGGCGCGCCGCCCCGCCCCGGTGCGGGGCGACCGCCAGGTCAGCCCTCACCGCCCTCACGGCCGGCCGGGATCAGTCGGCCCGACCGAAGACCCCAGCGGGCTGGGCGATCCACGACAGGGTCAGGGATCGGTTCCGGGCGGCGGCTCATCGGCGAGTTCGGGGACGACCTCGCGGATGCGGCGGGCGACCTCGTCGAAGCCGCCCCGCTCCAGGACGTCGATCTGGGCCCGCGCGAACTCCAGCCGACCGGCCCCCTCCCCGACCGAGTCGATCAGGCCGCGGATGATCGCGACCTGCACGTCCCGTTCGGCCGCGTCGTGGCCCGGCGTCTCGGCGGGCCACCAGTAACTCTCGAAGCCCTCGCCGTCGACGTCGTTTCCGGGGGCGGGGCCGTCCAACCCCGCGAGGTCGTCCAGCGGGTCCACGTCGTCCAGATCGTCCAGGTCCTCAAGGTCGTCCAGACCCTCCAGACCCTCCGTCCCGTCCGGGTCCCGCACCACCAGCCGGTCCCCGACACCGCGCGGGTCCCGCACCGCTCCACCCACGCCGCCCTCCGACGGGGACGCGTCCCGACCCGTCCCGGCCGTCCGCGGTGCCGCTCCGAACCGCTCGGCCTCGATCGCCCGGACCGCGTCCCGCACCTCGCGGTCCTTGCGCAGTCCCGCCAGCGAACGCAGCCGCTCGGCGTCCTCCTCCGGCAGCCGCAGCTCCACGTCCTCGGCCCACACCACGATCCCGGCGCCCGTGACCGCCGTCTCCACGGCCAGCCGGGCCGCCAGGTCGTACTCGGCCACCCCGTGGTCGCCCGGTTCGGTGCCACGGACCAGCTCGGCGGCCCTGGTCACCACCGCGTGCACGGCCGGGGCCACGGGGTTGCGCAGGCTCAGGTCCACATGACCGTTCCAGCGCCAGTGCACGACTCCCGCGAAGACCAGGTCGTAGTCCTCCACGGCGCTGGGCAGCGCCACCGGCCGGATCCGCCGGCCGGCACCGGCCGGGACGGCGGAGCGCTCGCCCCGCCCGGAAGGCTCGGACCCAGACTCGGGCTCGCCCTCCGCGGCACGCACGCCGGAAACCCCGGTCCGCGCTCTGACCTGGGCGTGGGCCCTCGCACGCAGCACGACGGCGGCCACGGCCAGCAGCACGAGCGGGGCCCACAGGAGCGTCCACCGACCGATGACCGGGTACAGGGCCAGGGGTACGAGTACCACCACGGCACCTGCGGCCACGAGTCGTGTCCTGGCGGCGGGAGGGACGGGGGTGAAGGGAGTGACGGGGGCCTCCTCTCGCGGCACGGCCGGCGGGGACCGGGCACAGCGGGTGACCGGACACGGTGGAGGGGGTCGCGCACACGGCCGTGCGGGGAACACGGCGCTGCCGACCGGGATGTGTCCGTACCGACAGTGTGCCCGAGTTCCCGAGTGCGTGCGCCATGAACCGCCCAGTCCGCGCCGGGCCGCCGGGGCCCGATTCGACGGGAAGGCGAACTCCCGGACAAGGGAACGTGACGGGCGGCATCAGAATGGGCGAACTCCGGTCGCCGAGTCGCCTTGGTTGTCGCCGTCGGTCGCCCGAACATAACAGGATCAGTTCATCGCTTCCGTGGCCGACTCCCCCGCGGCCCGTCCTCGACGCCGAATCCGCTCCGGAGCCCACCGCATGCTTGCCGCCCCAGCCAGGACCGAACGCCGGTTCCGTCCCGAAGTCCAGGGACTGCGCGCCGTCGCCGTCCTCATCGTGCTCGTCTACCACCTGAATCCGGCGCTCCTGCCGGGCGGCTACGTCGGCGTCGACGTGTTCTTCGTGATCTCGGGCTTCCTCATCACTTCGCTGCTCCACCGCGAGGTCACCGCCCACGGCCGCGTCTCGATCAGCGGCTTCTACGTGCGCCGGGTCCGTCGCCTGCTGCCCGCCTCCACCGTGGTGCTGGTGGTCACCGGCGCCGCGGCGTTCGCCGTCCTGCCCGGGTCGCGCCTGACCGACACCGCCTGGCAACTGGTGTCCTCGGCCCTCTACGTCGAGAACCTGTACCTGGCGCGGCAGGCGGTTGACTACCTGGCCGCCGAGGTGCCGCCCAGCCCGGTCCAGCACTTCTGGTCGCTGTCGGTCGAGGAGCAGTTCTACCTGGTGTGGCCGCTCCTCTTCGTCGTGTGGGCGTTCACCTGGCGGTGGCGGCGGAGCACAGGGGCGCTGACGGCCATCCTGGGGACGGTGTTCACGGCGTCGCTGGTCTGCTCGGTCCTGCTGACCGGCGGCGGTGACGCCGGCGCCTACTTCCTGCCGACCACGCGGGCCTGGGAGCTGGCGGCCGGCGGCCTGCTCGCGGTCGCCATGGCCGATCGCGAGCTACCCGAGCGGCTTCGCCGGCCGCTGGGTTACGCGGGTCCGGTCGCGATCCTGGCCGCCGCGGTGCTCTACGACGACGGCACGGCCTTCCCCGGGTGGGCGGCCCTGTTGCCCGTCCTGGGCGCCGTCGCCGTGATCGCCGCGGGCGAGGTTCCGGCCTCAGCGCCGCTGCGCTCGGCCCCGGCCCGCTGGGTGGGCGACGTCTCCTACTCGCTGTACCTGTGGCACTGGCCGGTCATCATCCTGTTGTTGGCCGTGACGGGGCAGGAGCAGTTGAGCGCCGTGTGGATCGTGGCGGCGGCCGCGGCGTCCCTGCTCCTGGCGTGGGCGACGAAGGTCTGGGTGGAGGACCCGGTCCGCGACCGCAGGCTGGTGCCCAACGCCCGCCACGCGGCCTTCGTGGTCGCGGCGAGCGTGCTGGCGGCCTCGGCGGTGGGCGGGGCCTCCCTGCTGCGCGTGGAGCGGGAGGCGACGGTGGCCTTCGACCCGGCCGTGCACACGGGGCCCGCGGCCCTGGACCTCGCGTCGGCGCCCGAACCCGCCGCCCTGTACCCGCCCCCGGTCACGGCCGAGGACGACATCCCGGTCCTGTACGGCGACGGGTGCCACGCCTCGCACGAGGACAGCGATCCCGCCGACCCCTGCGTGTACGGCCCCGAGGACGCCGAAAGGACCGTCGCCCTGCTGGGCGACTCGCACAGCGCGCAGTGGTTCCCCGCGCTCGAACGGCTGGCGGAGGAACGGGACTGGCGCCTGGCGGTGTTCACGAAGTCCTCGTGCGCGTTCACGGACACACTGATCCGGCGTCCCGACGGCGGCGCGTACACCGAGTGCCGACAGTGGAACCGCGCGGTCGTGGACGAACTGGGCGAGTTGCGCCCCGACCTCGTCGTGACGAGTTCGTCGGTCATGAACGGCCCCGTGGAGAGCGTGTCGGCGGCGGAGGACCGCCGGGTGATCGCCGACGGCATGAGCCTGCTGTGGGCGGACGTGCTGGAGGTGAGCGACGGCCTGGTGGTGGTGCGCGACACCCCGCGCACCCGCGCCGACGTGACGGAGTGCCTGGAGATGCACGGCGAGGACCCGTCCGCGTGCGAGCTGCCCGAGGGCGAGGCCTTCCCCCGCGACGACCCCCAGGAGCAGGCCGCGGCGGACACCGGCGACGGTGTGACGCTGGTGGACCTGAGCGACCGGTTCTGCACCGACGGCACCTGCCCCGCGGCGATCGGCAACGTGGTCGTGTACCGCGACTCCCACCACATCACCAGCACCTACGTGGAGATGCTCACCGACGACCTCGCCGAGCACGTGGACGCCGCCCTGGCCTAGGTCGGCAGGGGGGCCGGTCGGGACCCGCCGCGCGACAACGGCGAAGCCCGCGCGGTACCGCAGCGGCCGCCCCGCACGTACGGGGCGGCCGTGCTCGGCGCCCATGCGGGGCCCGTGCGCGCGGCCGTGCACTGTGTCCGGTCGTGGTCGGTCGCGGCGGACACGCCCACCCCGGCGGTACGGGCCGTCCGGAACCTGGGAGGGTTCTGGTGCGTCAACCCCACGACGCGACACCCAGGCAGACGGAGAACCATGACCAAGGCACACGAGGGCACCGCCGATCCGCGGTTGGAGGCCGAGGGCGAGCTGAGCATGGCCCGGCTCGCGCTGGACGGCGGCGATCTGCGCCACGCCGCCGACCACGTGGCCACGGCCATCACCTTCGCCCCCGCCCTGCCCGAGATCCACGAGCTGCTGGCGTACCTGGCCCGCCATCCCCAGGGCGGCGCCGACCTGTTCCCCATGGACGAGCGGGTGTACCTGGGCACCGTCGTCTGCCGCGGCAACGTGCTGGCCTCGCTCGGCGACCGGTCCGAGGCGGTCCGGCTCCTGGTCTCGGCGCAGTGCCACAGCCCCGAGCACGCCTGGGCCGACGTGCCCTGGATGCACGACCCGGGCCTGGGCGCCGCGCTCTCCCCCGAGGCGGTGTGCGACGCGGTCGGCCGGCTCATCGGTGTGGTGGGCGATCCCGTGCCGGAGGCGGAGCGCGCGCCGTTCGCGCCGTTCCTGTCGCTGGTGCGCTCGGCCACCGCCGCGCACCCCGGCCACGCCCCGCTGATGTGGCGCGCGTCGATCCTCGTGCGCCGCCTCGGCGACACTGAGACGGCCGTCGATCTGGCGCTGCGGTCGACGCGCATCGAGCCGTCCGCGTTCGCCGCCGTCGCGCTGGGCACGGCCTACCGTGCCCAGGGCCGCTGGGAACAGGCCGAACAGGCGTGGCGGCAGGCGTTGGACTTCGAACCCGACAACCTCGCCGTCCACACCGACATGGCCGAGATGCTGGCCGAGGCCGGGCGCCCGGACGACGCGATCGCCTGGGTCGAGGCCGCCCTGCGCAAGGATCCCGACCACCCCAGCGCCTTCCCGACCGCGTGCATGCTGCGGTTCGGGCGGGACGGCGACCTCGCCCACCTGGTCGCTCTCTCCGACCACCTGCGCGCCCGTCCGGACAACGCGCACGCCGCCGGCGTCCTGGCCCGACTGGCCCACGACCTCCCGTGGGTCGGCAGGTACGTGGGACCGACCGAGGCCGTCGTCAACATGCTCCACCAGGGCCTGGAGTCCGCCGACGTCACCGGCACCCCCGCGCTCACCGTGGCCCTGTCCTCCCCCGAGCCGCCCAGCGCCCTGCTGGCCTTCGTCCGGGCCCTGCCCGGCTCCGACATCACCGTGGGGGACGTCCACCCGCCCGACCCGCGCTACACCGTCCCCGAGGTCTTCGGCGGCGACCGGCTGGAGCCCGTCCGCCGGCGCGTGTGGGTCTTCGACGGAACGGACCCCCGCCCCAACGTCGCCCCGCCGTCCGCCGCGGGCGCCGAGACCATGCGCGACCTGGCCCTGCGCACATGGCAGCACCCCGTTCACGCCTACGACGAGGGTGTCCGGCTCGCGGGCCTGGACCTGGCCGACCTGCTGGGGGTGCTCGTCCACCCGCCCGAGCCGCCGATGGACGAGCCCGGAGTCTGGCCGGACTGGATCCGCCTGGTGCAGATCTGGGCCTGCCTCGGGCTGACCCACTACGAGGCCGACCGCCCCTGGCCGGGTTCGATCCGGCGGCGCGCGCTGGTCGACCTGGCCTTCGGACCGGAGGACTGGGTCACCGAGGCGGCCCTGTTCGCCCTGATCGCGCTCGCGTGGACGCACCCCGACGACCGCGCCGACATCGCCGGCCTGGTCACCGACCGCTTTCACGCCGCGGTGGAGGCGGCCGGATCCCGTCCGGTCACGATCCTCGACTCGATCGCCCACCTGGTCCTGGCCACCCCTGGGGTGGCGGAGCAGGTGCGCTCCTTCGCGCGCGAGGTCCTCGCCGAGGAGTGACCGTCCAGGAGGGGCGGGCGTCGGGCGTCGGGGCCGACCGCCCCCGGGCTCATGGCGAGGGCCCCGGAACACGTGCGGGCCCCGCGCGGATCGCGCGGGGCCCCGGGTGGTCGGATCAGTGCCGCCGGCCCTCGGCGCCCGGGCGCTCGGCGCGGGCGTCGGCGGCCCCCGGTTCCTGGGCACGCCGGTCCGTCCCGCCGTCCTGCCCCGTGCCGGGCGGGTTGGCCCGCTGGAAGGCCTGCTGGGCCTGGGCGTCGCGCTCCCAGTGCAGGAACCGCTCGCTCTCGCCGAGCACCATCGTGGTCAGCCACACCGCGACGCCGACGTCGTCGGCCAGTCCCAGGAGCGGCACGAACAGCTCCGGGACGAAGTCGACCGGCGAGACGATGTAGACCGCCAGAGCGAGCATCCCCAGCAGCTTGCCCCCGCTGAGCTGCTGGTAGCGCCCGCGCAACCGGGCGCCGAGCATGCGCGGAACGGCACCCGCCCGCTGCCACACCGAGATGTGGCTGTCGGTGTTCTGTATGACCTGCCAGGCGGCCGCACCCGCCGCGGAACGGTTTTCCTTGCGCATCGTCGCTCTCCTCAGGGGGGTGACTTCTCAAGATATGACGCGAAGTCACTCTGATTCGTTCCCCCACGCCCTCCGATCAACCCCGTCGGAGGGCGTGACCCCCGCCGCGGGGCGTCCAGGTCCGGCGGGAACGGCCGGCACGGCAGGCGGTGGCGAACGGCGCGGGCGCGGGCGCCGTCACGCTCGTGTGCTCACACCCCCGCCTTCTCCGCCAGCCGGTCCGCGGCCTCGGCGTCGGCCGCCATCCGGGCGCCGGCCGACCGGCGGCCCCGCATCAGGAGCGGGTAGAGGGCGATCAGCACGCCGGTGAGGGCGACGGCCGTGACGAAGACCAGCGCGGGCCGGAACTGGACGAGCATCTCCTGGGCCCCGCCCGCGACGCCCTGGCCGGTGGCGTGGTCCACGGCGATGATCGCGGTGGTGACGGCGAGGACCAGCGCGCCGCCCACCTGGGCGGAGGTCTGGACCAGACCGGCCGCCAGGCCCTGTTCCGCGTCGTCGACGCCGGCGGTGGCCTGCACGTTGATCGCCGGGAAGGCGAGGGCGAAACCGGCTCCCAGCAGCAGGGCGGTGGGCAGCATCATGCCGAGGTAGGCGAACTCCGGCTCCACCCGCAGGAAGAGCAGGTAGCCCGTGGACAGGGCGATCAGCCCGGCGGCGATCAGCTTGGGGGTGCCGAAGCGGCCGATGAGCCGATCGGCGAAGGGCGCGCTGAGCACCACGAGGATGCCGGCGGGCAGCAGGGACAGGGCCATCTGGAGGGGTGTCTGCCCCAGCGCCTGCTGGAGGAACAGGGTGAGCAGGAACTGGAAGCTGATGAAGCTGCCCATCAGCGCGATGGCGCCGACGTTCGCCCGCACCAGGGTTCCGCTCCGCAGGATGCCCAGCCGGACCAGTGGGTGGCGGACACGGTTCTCCACCCACACGAACAGTGCCATGAGGGCGACGACTCCGGCGAAGGAGGCGATCGTCACGGGGTGCGCCCACCCGGTCTCGGGCGCGGTGACGACGGTGTAGACGAGCAGGAGCATCGTGGCCGTCAGCGTGGCCGCGCCGACGAGGTCGTAGCCGCCCCGCGCGTCGGGCCGGTCCCTGGGGATGAGGGCGAGCCCCGCGAGGAGGGCGATGAGGGCGAAGGGCGCGCCGAAGAAGAACGTCCAGCGCCAGCCGAGGGCCATCAGGAGGCCGCCGAAGAGCAGGCCCGAGGAGAAGCCGCTGGCGCCGAACACGGTGTAGACCGACATCGCCCGGTTGCGCTGGCGGCCCTCGGCGAACGTGGTCGTGAGGATGGACAGGCCGGTCGGCGCGGTGAAGGCGGCGGCCACGCCCTTGACGAAGCGGCTGGCGATGAGCAGCGTCCCGCTGTCGACCAGGCCGCCGACGAGGGAGGCGGCGGCGAAGACGCCGAGCGCGATGAGGAAGACCCGGCGGCGGCCGAGGAGGTCGGCGGTCCGCCCGCCGAGGAGCAGGAACCCGCCGAAACCGAGCACGTAGCCGCTGATCACCCACTGGAGGGCCGCGGTCGACAGGCCGAGTTCGGCACCGATGGAGGGAAGCGCGACGGCGACCATCGACACGTCGAGGCCGTCGAGGAACAGGGCGAGGGAGAGGACGATGAGCAGGCCCCAGAGGCGGGGGGACCAACGGGAACCGTCGACCTCCGGGCCACGCGAGGTCGCGGGTCGGTTCAGTGCTGAGGACATGCCGGGGACATTACATGCACGCGCATCTAATGTCCACGCATAAAATGACTAGGCATATGATGTCATCGCATGTTAAACTCCCGGGCATGTTCCAGATGGCGGACCCGGACCCTGACCTGGCCGAACAATGGCGACAGCTGATGTCCTGCTACCACGGCACCGCGTGCGCGCTGGAGCGTGAACTGAGCCAGCGGCACGGCCTGGGCCTCAGCGAGTTCGAGACGCTGGACCTGTTGATGAAGGCCCCCGACCACAGGCGGCTCGTCCACGAGCTGCTCACGTCCACGCACCTGACGCAGAGCGCCCTGTCCCGCACCGTGGCCCGCCTGGAGAAGCGCGGCCTGGTCACGCGTTCGATGTGCGAGAACGACCGCCGCTCGGTGACGGTGACGCCCACCGAGGAGGGGCGGCGCGTCCACGCCGAAGCCCTCCCCACCCACAGGGCCGTGCTCTCCGACCGCCTGGGGGCGCGCAGCACCCGGGCGTGACCCCGCGGGCGCCCTCCCCGCACTCACCGCCGGGGCCGGGCGGGCGCGCTCCCCGCGCGCCGGCTCCCCCGCGGCCGTGACGCGCACCACTCAGAGGACCTTCCCGTGTCGCGTGCGCCACAGTGAGCGCCACGACCGTGCGCCATGCGGCCCGCCTGTAGTCCCACGTGTCCCACACGGCACAGAAGTCACATCAGGCCACCGGAGCATCGCCCGCGCAGGTCGCACGGCCGCGCCGTCCCTTCGAGTTGTCCACAGATTTCCTTCGGCCCTGGTGACCCGGGTGGCGGACGGGCATCCTTAGGTGGGAACGACAACTGACGAACAAGGGACGGGGAGTGCCTATGCGTGCCGTCACCACACGAACAACCCGAGTACGCACACAACACCCCAACCCCGCCTTGTCCACCCCATGGCCACATGCGGCCAACGCGAGCGGACCCTCACCGTGGGTACGCGCACGAAGGCGTCGGCGCCGCACACCGGCTCCGCCAGCACCGCAGCGCCCCGCCGCTCCGCGCGATCCCGCGCGCCGGGCGTCCCGACCCCCGCCATCCGCACGAACACCCGCCAGGTCATGACAAACGCGAGCCCTCCCGCGCTCGGGCACACATTCGTTACGATGCGTCCGAGTGTCACATCACCCCGCGAGGTGCCGCTCCGGTCCACGGAACCCCTCCCCAGCGCGCAGAACCGATGGAGCTTGCCCAGTGTCCACAGCCCTACCGCGGTCGGCGTCGACCGTCGCCCTGTTGGCGGACATCCCCAGCACGGGCCACGTGGGCGAGGTCCGGGCGCGGCGGTTCACGATGCACGGCGACGGCATCGGCGAACGCAGCGCCGCGTTCGTCACCTTCGCCCAACAGGAGATCGACACGGGCCGCAAGGTGGTCGCGCTGTATCCGGCCTGGCGGGCGACCGACGCCGAGCGGGCGATCAACTTCGCCCGCGGTTCCCTGCGCACGGACCACATAGCCGGGATCGCCCTCGACCTCTCCCCGCTCGCCCTGTCCCTGGTCGCCGACCAGCTCGCCTATCTCGCCCCCTACCTCCAGCCCGGCATGGTCGCCGCCCTGTGCGGTGAGCTGCCCAAGCACCTGCTCGCCGGGGCCTGGCTGCGGACGGTCGCGGGGCTGTCCACCATTCCGACGACGCTGAAGCACCACGTGGGCTCACTGGCGCCCACGGTGTCCTTCCTCGCCTACTGCGCGCCGACCCAGCAGGTCCAGCGCATGCGGCCCGCCGACGTCGCCGCGACCCTGCCCTTCCGCCCGGTGCAGCCGGTCCAGCTGCTGTGCTCCACACCGGACCCGGCCCACACCGACGTCTTCGACGACCACCTGCCGCAGGCCGTCCAGCCCGTGGCGACCCGCACCCTGCCCGTCCAACCCCTGGGGCCCGTGTACTGGGGCACGCCCAAGTACGTCGAGTTCGTCGCCCTCAGCGCGCACCCCCAGGCCCTGGCCTACGCCGCCAGCTCCATCCGCGCCTCCGCCTGCTCCTGGTGCGGTGAGCCCATGTCCGCCAAGCCCTGCCCGTTCTGTGCGGCCAACTCCACCCGGACGGCCTCACGCCCGCCCACCCGACGTCCCGGACCCGGCACCCCTCAGGGCCCCCCGCGCAACGGGAGAGCCGTCGAAGGACCCCTGGGCGGCGGACACACCGCCGCCGCGCCAGCGTCCCCGAACGGACACCGGCCCGCACCGATGCCGGCACCGATCGCCGAACCGGTCGCCGACCCCCCGCGCGGGCCCCGGCCCGGAACCGGCCCCTCCCACGGGACCGCCGACGCCTCGCCGGCCCCGCCGCCCGCGACCCTCGCCCGACCGCTGGAGGGTCCCCCGCTCACCGGCCGCGCGCTCCGGCCCGAGATCCCCCGGACCTACTCCCGCTAGGGCCGCGCGCGGCGCCGCCTCCCGGACGCGCACGGCCCACGACGACACTGGAAACGGATACCCCACATGAACCCCCGTCAGCGACGCGGCGTCCTGCTCATGGTCGTGGCCGCCCTCGGTGCCGTCGCCGTGTTCGCGTCCGTGTTCACCTACCTCAGCGCCCAGCAGGACCGGTTGGGCTCCTTCGACACGGTCCTGCGCCTGGCCGAGGACGTGGACGCCTACCAGGCCGTCGACGCCGACTCCGTCGAGCGCGTGGAGGTGCCGAGCCAGTACTTCGACCCCGAGGTGTTCATCACCGACCTCAACGAGATCGACACCCCCGCCGACCAGCAGCTGGTCGCCTCCACCCACCTGGAGGAGGGTGTCTACCTGCAGCGCGGCATGGTGCAGCCCCAGCCCACGCTCGTCGACGGTGAGCGGGAGATCGCCATCATGGTGGACGCCGAGACGGGCGTGGCGGGCAAGGTCCGGCGCGGATCGGTCGTGGACATCTTCGGCACCTTCCAGCCCCGCGACCACGGTGAGGCCTGTGCCGTGCGCGTCATCACGGAGGTGGAGGTCCTGGACATCGGCGAGCTGCGCACACAGGAGGAGGAGGGCGGCGGCGTCTCCGGCGTGGTCCCGGTGACCTTCCGCCTGGAACCGGAGTCCGCGCTGCGGCTGGCCTACGCCGAGGAGTTCGCGACCAAGCTCCGACTGGCCCTGGTGAGCGCGGAGGGCGGAGGGGCGCCCGGTGACGCCGAGTTCTGCAGCGGCGACTTCGACGAGCTCTTCGACAGCGCCTCCGCCGGGACGGACCAGACCGACCAGCGGCCCGCGCCGCGAGAGGAGTAGACGTTGAACTTCCGAGTCCTGGCCGGTATGCCCAACTCCGAGACGGAGATGGTCCTGGCGGCGCGGTTCGAGGAGCTGGCCACCGCCGAGCTCGTGGCCACCCGGTCCACCACGTCGGCGCTGCTCGACGCGGCCGGGGAGTACCCGGAGATCGACGTGGTCCTCATCCACCAGGACCTGGGCCCGGCGCCGGTCTTCGACGCCATCCGCGACCTCTCCCACCGCCACCCGCAGCTCGCCATCCTGCTGGTCTCTCCCACGATGGACCCCGACACCTTCACCGGCGCCATGGAGTCCGGCGCCCGGGGGGTGCTCCCCGACGACTCCGGCATCGCCGAGCTGGAGACCCGGATCGGCAAGGCCGCCGAGTGGTCGCGCACCCTGCGCCGCCATCTGGAGTCGGCGTCCCTGGACGTGCCCGCCTCCGGTGTCCGGGGCCGGATCGTGGTTCTGAGCGGCGCCAAGGGCGGAGTGGGCACCACGACCTGCGCCGTGCACCTGGCCATGGCCGCCGCGGCCGCCGGCCGGGTGGTGTGCCTGGTCGACCTGGACCTGCAGACCGGCGACCTGCCCGCCTTCCTCAACCTGCGCCACCGCCGCTCCATCAGCGACCTGGCGGACGCCGGTGACGACATCAGCCCGGGGATGCTAGCCGAGACCCTGTACGTCGACGCGCGCGGACCGCACGTGCTGCTCGCCCCCGAGCACGGGGAGCGCGGCGAGGACGTCGACGCGCGCGCCACCCGCCGGGTCCTGGGCGCGCTGCGCTCCCGGTACGAGCTGGTCATCGTGGACTGCGGATCCATCATGAACGACGCCACCGCGATGGCCGTCGAGCTCGCCGACAGCACGGTCGTCACCGTCACCCCCGACGTCCCCGCGCTGCGCGGCGCCCAGCGGCTGATGGCCATGTGGGAACGCCTGCAGATCCGGTCCCACGAGGACGTTTTCTCACTGGTCACCCGGCACAGCCGCAAGAACGAGATCCAGCCGGACTTCCTCCAGCAGCTGCTGGGCACCAAGGTCCTGCGCACCCCGGTCCCGGCCGCCTATCGCGCCCTGGAGCCGGGCGAGAACAACGGCGACCCCTCCAAGGTCACCGACGAGGGGCTGCGCAAGGCCTTCGCGCGCCTGGCCTCCGAGCTGGACCTGCTCAACGCGCCCGCCCAGCCGGGCAGCGGGGGCAAGGGCGGTGCGGGTCCCACGCCGCCCGGCGGCCTGACGGCCCGCCTCGCCGCGCGCGCGGAGCCCCAGCCCTCCACCCGTGACGTCTCCGGTTTCCTCAACGGTTCCGGGGCGCCCGCCCGGATGCCGGACCACAGCGGGCCCATGCCGCCGATGGGCCGCCCCGGCCCGCCGATCCCCGGAGCCCCCGGCTCCGGTGGAGGCCCAGGTGGGTTCGGTGTGTGAGCGCCCGCCGGCCCGCGGGCCGCGACCACTCCGGCGCGGGAACGACCGCGGCGGCGTCATCGTGGAGTTCGCCGCCGCGGTGCCCTTCCTCCTGCTGGCCCTGGCCCTGGTGTGGCAGGTGCTCCTGCTCGGCCTCACCTCGATGTACGCCTCGCACGGCGCGGCCGAGGCCGCGCGCCAGGCCGCGGTGACCCCCGACGATCCCGCGCGCATCGACGAGGAGGCCCGCAAACGCGTCCGCCCCCCGTGGGACGGCGACGACGTGATGACCGTGGCGGTCGTCGAACGCGACGGGCGGCGCTACGCCCAGGTGACCCTGGCCATGCCGCTCTTGCTGCCGGGCGCGTCCGGGCCGTGGGACATCACCGGGGAGGCCCGTGTGGTGTCCGAGGTCGCGCCCCGCGGCGGGACGCCCGGCGGGGACCTGCCACCGGAGGAGTCGGCGCCCGAGGTCCAGCCCCGCGAGGTGGCGCCGTGAGCACCTTGCGCGCACGCGGGCGCGGCGCCGACCGGGGCGGGCCCCTGCTGGAGTTCGCCGCGATCTTCCCCATCCTGCTGATCACCGCGGTGGTGGCGGTCGAGGCGTTCCTGGCCTTCGTGGCGGCCGAGCGACTGGAGTCGGCCGCCCGTGCGGGGGCCCGGGTCGCGGGCACCCAGGAACTGGGCGGCGCCGAGGCCGAGGCGCGTGCGGCCCTGCCGACCTGGCTGGACGACGCCACCGTCACCGCCGCGGCCAACGACAGCGCGGGGTTCTACGTCGAGGTCTCCCACCCGCTGCCGATCGTCTTCTCCGCGGCGGGCTTCGACCTCACTCTGACCAGACGTGTGGACATGCCAGATGTGTGAGGACGGGAGGCCGGCCGGCGGCCCGCACGACGGCGGGGCCGCGGGAACGCCGTGCGACGACGGGGTCGCGGAGGCTCCGCGTGGCAACGGGGCCGCGGAGGCACCGCCCGCCCGGGCGCGCACCCGACGAACACGCTCCGAGGAAGGGGGACGCAGGCCATGGGTCTGAAGGATCGTCTGGAGGAGGACCGCGCCGCCGAGGGGCGGACGGACAGCAGCAGCGTGACGCACTGGCGCCGGCGCCTGCTGGAGGAGATCAACCTGGAGGACCTGACCCGGCTGACCCTCGCCCAGCGCCGTGTGCGGTTGGAGAAGGTCGTCGGGCACATCCTGACCCGCGAGGGCCCGGTGATGTCCGAGCGCGAGCGCTCCGTGCTCATCCGCCGCGTCGTCGACGAGGCCCTGGGGCTGGGGGTCCTGGAGCCCCTGCTGGCCGACGAGACCGTCACCGAGATCATGGTGAACGGGCCGGACCACGTGTTCATCGAGCGCGGCGGGCGCATGCAGCGGGTGGACGCGGCCTTCAACGGCGAGGAGCAGCTCTACCAGACCATCGACCGCATCGTGTCGCTGGTCAACCGTCGGGTGGACGAGTCGTCACCGATGGTCGACGCCCGCCTGCCCACCGGGGAGCGCGTCAACGTCATCATCCCGCCGCTGTCGCTGTCCGGTCCGATCCTCACCATCCGGCGCTTCCCCAAGCCCTATCCGGTCGAGGAGCTCGTGCGGATGGGCAGCCTGGACCCCGCCACCGGCATCCTGCTCGCGGCGATGGTGCGGGCGCGGTTCAACATCGTGGTGTCGGGCGGTACCGGCAGCGGCAAGACCACCTTCCTCAACGCCCTGTCGGCGTTCGTGCCCGCCACCGAGCGCATCGTCACCATCGAGGACTCCGCCGAGCTCCAGCTGATGCAGGACCACGTGGTGCGGCTGGAGTCGCGTCCGCCCAACATCGAGGGGCGCGGCGAGATCGCCATCCGCGACCTGGTGCGCAACGCGCTGCGGATGCGCCCGGACCGCATCATCGTGGGCGAGGTCCGCGGCGCCGAGACCATCGACATGCTCCAGGCGATGAACACCGGCCACGACGGCTCCCTGGTGACCGTGCACGCCAACTCGGCCGAGGACGCCATCTACCGCCTGCAGACCCTGGCCACCATGGGTGAGGGCCACGTGCCCTACGACGCGATCCGCGACCAGATCAACAACGCCGTGGACGCGATCGTGCACCTGGGCCGGTGGCCGGACGGGTCGCGCCGGATCAACGAGATCGCCGTGGTCTCCTCCCGTCGCCGTGAGGAGTTCCGGCTGGACCCGGTGATGCTCTTCGAGGCCCTGCCCATGACCGCCAACCGCGCCGTCGAGGGCGAGTTCCGCCACCATCCCCTGCCCCGGCACGTCGCCGGACGGATCTACCACGTGGGCGAGACCATCCCGGCGGCGTTCGGCGTGATCAGCGACGACCGGATGAGAGGAGGTCGCTAGACCGGGACCGCGGCCGCCCACCGCCTCCGCGCGATCCCTTCCGCCCACGGAGCCAGCCCCGGACCGCGCGTCGGTCCGGAAGGACCCGGTGCTGACGCGCAGACCCCGACCACCGACGACGACCGCCCGCCTGTCGCCCGAGGCCGCCTCGCGGCCCGCGGTCGCCGCCCGGGGCCCGCGGTCGCCGCCCCCGCACCGGACGACCCACCTCCCCCCGATCCGAATGGAGTCCCCGTTGAACTGGCAGATCATGGCGATCCTCGGCGGTCTCGCCCTGGTCCTCGCCCTGGCCCTGTGGGCTCTGTGGGAGTTCGTGTCCAGCGCCGAGCAGCGGCGGCTGATCGCCTCCCGCAGTGCCCTGGCCCAGGCCGAGTACGAGGCCGCGACCCCCACCGCCCGACTGGACGCGGCGATCTACCGCACCCAGTGGGGAGCGCGGCTGCACCGCCGGATCGCCCGCTCCGGGGCGGAGGTGCGGCTGTCCACGTTCGTGGGAGCCCTGCTCGGCGGCTCCCTGCTGGCGGTCATCGTCGTCTGGCAGGTGCTCGCCCCGTTCTTCGGGCTCCTGGCGGCGGCGGGCGTGGCCTTCCTGTTCTTCTCCTATCTCAACCGCGCCGAGTCCAAGCGGCGCGAGGAGTTCACCTCCCAGCTTCCGGACCTGGCCCGGGTCCTGGGCAACGCCACCTCGGCGGGCCTGGCGCTGCCGACGGCGATCTCGATGGCCGCCGACGAACTGGACGGCCCCGCGGGCGAGGAGCTGGGCCGCATGGCCGAGTCGATGAAGCTCGGCGCGAGCCTGGAGGAAGCCGTCGGCGAACTCCGCGAGCGCATGCCCTCGCGCGAGCTCGGGGTGCTGGTCTCCACCCTGGTGGTCGCGTCCCGCTCCGGCGGCTCGCTGGTCACGGCCCTGCGCAACATCTCCACCACCCTGGAGAACCGCAAGGAGACCAGACGCGAGGTGCAGACGATCCTCAGCGAGACCACCAGCACCGTGTGGGCGCTGGGGTTCATGTCGGTGGGCGCGCTGTTCATGATCAACGCGATCGAGCCGGGCATCATGCGCGTGATGACCACGTCCGTCGCGGGCATCGCGGTTCTCCTGGCCGTCGCGGCCCTGTTCACCATCGGTTTCGTCCTGGTGTCGCGCATCACCAAGTTCAACCTGTAGTGAGGCCCCGGTGAGTGACCTGCTCTTCCTCTTCCCCCTCGTGGCCGCGCTGGCCGGCGCGCTCGTGGTACTGGCGGCGTGCTACGGCCTGTACATGACCATGTCCCAGACCCGTGTGCCGGTGAACGACCCCGCCGCGCACCTGCCGCGGACCAGGAGCGAACAGACCTTCATCCTGCACCGGATCACCGAGGCCATCGGGCGGCCCTTCGCGCCCTCGATCCTGGTCTCCCTCGGGGAGCGGCGGCGCCGGTCGATCTCCGAGCGGATCGAGGCGGCGGGCCGCCCCGACGGCCTGACCCTGGAGCGCTACCTCCAGCGCAAGGTCGGCGAGGTCGCCCTGTACGGCACGGTCGGCGTGCTCATGTTCGTGGCGGGCAACCCGCTGATCGGGCTGCTCGTGCTGGCGTTCGCGGGGCTGACCGACCTCAGCCTCTACGTGCAGGGCCAGGAGCGCGCCGACCAGGTCCAGTCGCAGCTGCCGGACTTCCTGGACGTGCTCGCGGTGACGGTGAGCGCCGGGATGTCGTTCCGCGCCGCGGTGGCGCGGGTGTCGGAGTCCATGCCGGGTGTGCTGGCCGACGAGTTCGCGCTGGTCCTGCAACAGATGGACCTGGGCACGTCCCGCCGGGAGGCCTTCGAGACGCTGCGCCGGCGCAACCGCAACGAGGCCCTCAGCAAGTTCGTGACCGCGATCCAGCAGGCCGAGGAGCTGGGATCCCCGCTCAGCGACACGCTCGTGGACATCAGCCTGGACATGCGGCGCGCCAACGCCCAGTACATGCGCCGCAAGGCCCAGCGGATGAACCCCAGGGTGACCATGGTGACCGCGGTGACCCTGTTGCCGGGGCTGCTCCTGCTCATCGTCGGGTCCATGTTCCTGGGCACCGAGGTCAACATCGGCGCGATCCTGGGCGGATAGCCGCCGCGCCTCCCCGAGGGCCCGGCGAACGCGCTCGGACGAACGTGCGCGGCCGGGCCCGGGGATTCCCGTCAGGCCGGAGGGCCGGGCGGGAACGGGAGGGCGGACAGGGTCGGGAACAGTTCGGCCTCCTCGTAGTCGAGGTGGGCGATCAGTTCGGTGGACATCCGCTCCACCTCCGCGCGGAACCGCTCCGGGTCGGCGGTGGCCAGGTCGGCGATGAGCGCCTCCAGTTCACCGCGGAGCCGGTCGACCGTGCGGTGCTCCTCCCGCAGCCGGTCCAGGGTGCGGGCCAGCTCCGGGTCGCCCTCCTCCAGCCGCGGGAACATCAGCTCCTCGCTGCCGTGGTGGAAGTGCAGGGACTCGCAGAAGGCCAGGCAGTGCTGGCGCAGCTGCAGGCTGAGGCCCGGCGCCGGCGGTCCGGCGCCGTCCGAGCGCTCGGCACGGTCGGCGAGGTAGGCCTCGGCCTCCACCCTCACGTGTGCCAGCTGGCCGCGCAGCCAGGCGTGGATCTCGACGAGCTTCTCCGCGAAGTTGGTCGCCACCTGGGCGGCTTCCTCGTACCGCTGTTCCAGGGCCACGACCGGCAGGATCCGTTCGGTGCCCTTCTGGTACTCGCCGTAGCCCGGGACCTGTCGCACGATCTCGTCGAACAGGCGGTCCCGCTCCGCGCCCTCGCTGGGCACGGCGACGGCGCCGAACGTCTCGGTGCCCAGCTCCACGGTGACCATCGGGTGGGCGAGGATGTTGCGGTACCAGTCCGGGTGACGGTCCGATCCGCCCGCCGAGCCGACGACCAGCAGTCGGCCCTCGACGCGGACGAATCCCAGCGGGGTGGTGTGCTCGGCGCCGGACCGGGCGCCGACGGTGGTCAGCAGCAACAGGTCGCCGCCCTCGAACATGCCGCCGACACGGCCGCCGTTGGCGCGGAACTCCGCCACGACGGGGATGTTGAAGTCGCTGACGTGCGGTTCGGTGGGGGCGTGCGGGTTCTGGGTCAACGTTCTCCCTCGGGTGTGATCGCTCATGGTGTGGATGGCGCGACCGCCCCGAAGGCACCCGCGACGAACCGGCACACAGCGGTGCGGGGCGCGGGTGGGGCGTGTGGGAGTCCCGGGCACGCGAAAGCCCGGAAGGTCCGTGGATTCGGGGAGGCCGCGAAGGGTCAGCGCGTCAGGACGTGGTCACGGTGCACAGGTCACCGACCACGCCTCCGGCTCAGATGCGGTGCGCGGTGTGTGTACTCACAGTGCGGCTCCCCGGATGTTCGTGGTGCCTCCATACCCGCCGACCGGCCCACTGCTTCTGGTCGGAGGCACGCGACACGCGAACAACGTACACGACCGCCGGCGGTGGGGCCAGGCGCCGTTCGTCGCTCGGGCCGATTCCCGGCGTTCCGGTCCGGCCGAGACGCTGTTCCGTCCCCTCGTCCGCGTATGAGCGGGGCACGTTCCCGTGCCTTGGCCGCTGGCGCCGGCTCCGGGGGACGTCCGGAGCCGGCGGGCCAGGCCCATCGGTGGCCGCCGGTCAGCGGCAGGGGGCGTAGGTCGTGATGAACTCTCCCTGGCCGGAGACCTGCATCTCCCCGCGCAGCCGGGCGTTCTTGGTGTTCGAGAAGTAGGCCGACGTGTAGCCGCCGTTGCTCACACTGCGCCAGGAGGACGGACGCGAGGACCAGCCGCTGCTCCCGTGCACGCGGAACCGCACCGTGATCGTCGCTCCGCTCCGCTTGGTGTAGGAGACCCTGGCCGACGTGCAGTTCGAGGTGACGATCTTCAGGGTCCCACTGCTGATGTAGCCCAGTCCGGTGCCCAGCGTCGAGACCCCGGACTCGTCTCCGGGGCCCCCGGCCTCGTCCGAGTTCTCCTCCAGGTAGTCGTCGACGTCCTCGTACTCGCCTTCGTCTCCGAGTTCGACGATCTCGTGGTCGTCGGTCACCAGGATCTCCACCTCCTCCACCGACGTGCCGGACGGCGCCGCGGCGTTGGCCGCGGGGACCGCCACCAGGGCGGGCAGCATCAGGGCGGCCGTCGCCGTCACGGTCGCACGGCGGGTGAGGGTCTTGATGAGGCTCATCGTCACTTCTCTCAGTCAGGGGGAACCGCGAGTCGGGTGATCGGGGGGAAGAGCGGGTCGGCCGGTGCCGTAGGGGGCGATTCCAGCCACAATCCACCCAGACCACCACGACCGTACGGCATTCGGTGCGAACTCCCCACCGCCCGTCGGACCGCCGCCCCTTCACCCACGACGAGGACGCGAGACGGCGAAGGCCCTCCCGCGCCGGTGCGCGGGAGCGGGACCTGACCGGGGAGACGCCCAGGCCCTCGGGGTCAGGGGCGGGTCCGGTGGCCAGAACCGGTCAGGACACCTCGAAGGAGGTGGTTCGGCCCGAAGCCGCGCTGCCCGAGGAGGGCCCGCCCGATCCCGCCCGCTGCCGGGGGGTGGCGGCGCCGCGGCACGGACAACCGGTGAACAGGCCGACCGCGCTCATCACCGCCACGCGCACCCGAACGTTCACCGCTCCCCTCTGCGGGCTGACGATCAGCGCGATCACGGCCGCCGGTCGGGCCCGGGCGGTCCGACGGTTCAGGGGTGGTCGTCGGGGTCCTGCGAGGCGGCGTCCAGCGCCGCGCGCGCTCGCGCGGCGGACTCGGCGTGGCCCGACGCGGCGGCGCGGTCCCACCAGGTGCGTGCGGCGCCGGGGTCACCGCTTCGGTCCTCCAGCTCCGCGAGGTCGGCCATCGCCCGCGGCGCCCACTCCCCGTGCTTCGACCCGGAGGCCCGGGCGAACCACGCGCGCGCCTCGTCCATCTCGCCCTGTTCCTGTTCCACGCGCGCGAGCAGGTACAGGGCGTGCGGGGCAGCCTCGGCGTGCCCGGTCCTGACGACGTGCCCGAACCAGGTGCGCGCGTTCTCGACCCACCCCTGGCGGTGGTCCAGCATCCCGAGTTCGAGCAGGGAGCGGGGCGCGAGGTCGGGGTGCTTGCTCTTGACGGCGCGGATGTACCAGCCGCGCGCCTCGTGGATCTCGCCCAGACCCTCTTCGAGGGCACCGAGGCGGTTCATCGCCCGGGGCGCGACCTCGGGCTCACCGGAGTCGGCGGCCCGGGTGAGCAGGTCGCGGGCCACGTCCGCCTCACCCCGTTCGGCGGCGCTCTGGCCCAGGTCGAGCAGCGCCCGCGGATCGGTCGGAACGTCCGCGGCGGTGCCGCCGGAGGGCCCGGCCTCCCCCGGGGCAGAAGCGGTCTCTCCCGAAGGAACACCCGCCTCCCCGGCCACACCGATCTCCCGCGAAGCAGGGGCGTTCTCCTCCCGGGGCGCCTCCGCTTCCCCCGCCACACCGACCTCTCCCAGCGACACGGTGTCGCCGGGGACCCCCGCACGCCCCGAATCCATGGGCTGCCCGACGTGCGGACCCGCGTCGGCGACGGACCCGCGAGGGGCGGCGGCCCCCTCGCTGACGGCGACCCTTCGGTTCAGCTCGTCGAGTCGGGCCTTCGCCCGAGGCGCGGCCGTGGGGTCGCCCGACCGTGCGGCCCTCTCCCACCACGTCCGTGCGCCGTCGACATCCCCGCGCTCGCGGTCCAGCGTGCCCAGGTCGACCATCGCCTTGGCGGCCACGTCGACGATCCCGGAGGCGCTCGCGTGCTGGTACCAACCACGCGCGGCGTCCAGGTCCCCCGCGCGGTGCTCCAGGACCGCGAGGTTGTACATCGCCGAGGCGGCGGCATCCGAGGCGACGGTTCCCGACTCGCCCGCGGCCGCCTGCGTCCCGGCTCCCGGAGTGCCCGATGCGGCCCCGTGCGCGACCGACCCGCGCCCGTCCTCCCCTGCCTGCCCCTCCCCCGCCCCGGCGGCGCGGATCCACCAGCGACGGGCGCTCTCCGTGTCCCCCTGCCGCCAGTCCAGCTCGCCGAGGCTGACCATCGCCTCCGGGGCCCACTCAGCGTGCCCGGAGTCGATCGCGAGCCTCCACCACCGCCGGGCGGCCTCGGCATCATCGCGGGCGTCCTCCAGACCACCGAGAACGAAGTAGGCCAGTGGCACGGTGTCGGGGCCACCGCCGCCTTGGTCGGCGACGCGGACGAACCAGTGCCGTGCGGCGTCCAGGTCCCCCGAGTCCATGAGCACCTGGCCCAGGTAGAGCAGCGCCACCGGATCCATCCGGGTGTCCGTGTGGCTCAGCAGCCGTTGGGCCGCCGTCAGCGCCTTCGCCTCGATCGCCGCGTAGCCGATGTCGCGGCGCGCGTCCCCCTCGAACCGGGTGTCACCGTGCTCCCACATCGGGTCGGCGATCGGCCACGCGCAGTCCTGCCCGGCATCGTCGGCGACGACGGCGAGCAGGGGATGCGGGCTGTAGTAGGTGCCGCTCTCGTCGGAGCGCTCCTCCACCAGGGCGGGACGCTCGCGGGTGGGGCGGGCGGCCCACTTCAACGCCGCCTCGCAACCGATCGCCGACACGCCCGCGCTCTGCGGCGCTCCGGTCAGTTCCTGGCGGTAGGCGCGGTACAACCGTTCGAGGTCGTCCCAGGTCAGCCGCTTCGGCGGGTCGATACGCCGCCAATCGGTGACCGCGCGCAGCAGGGCGGTGCGGTTGGCGCTGCTCCCGGGGCGCAGGTCCGCCCGGAACGGAGCCAGGTCCACCAGGAGCCGCCCCAGCAGCAGTGTGCCGTCGTCGGCGTCCAACACCGCCTGCAGTGCCGGATCGGCGTAGTCGGCTCCCGCGCGCAGCCGCCGACGTTCCGATTCGGTCATCGGGCCCAGCTCGATCGGGACCCCGTGGGCCCGCATGGCTCCTTCGACCTCCGCCGGTACGCGCAGGCCACGGACGAGCGCGCTGTCGGCGACGGCCAGGATCCGCAGTCCCCCGGGCAGGCGGGCGGCGTCGATCCGGGCGAGTTCGGCGTAGCGGCGCGCGGACAGTCGGTCGAGCCAGAGCACCGTCCCGGGCGCGGGGCCACCCGCGGATCCGGTGATCGCCGCCGCGGCGGCGATCATGGCGGCCAACGCGACGTCGGGGTCGTCGAGGAAGGCCACCACGACGTGGTCGCCCAGCACCTCCCGCGCCGCGTGGGCGAGGGCCCGGGTCGAGCCGGCCAGGCGCGGACCCGAGACCACCACCACACGTCGGCCGTCGTCGCGCAGGGCCTCCTCGATCGCCTCGTCCGCCTCCCGTCGCACGTAGGGAGCGTTCCCACCGGGACCGAATGCGGCCCGGTGCACGCCCAGGTCCTCGGGTGTGACCTCGGCGAACCGGCGCGGACGTCCCTGGTCGCCCCGCAGCGACAGCCACCGGCGCGGTCGCGCCGTGCGCGAACGGTCGGTGCTCATGGCACTCGGGACTCCGCGGAACGAACGGTTTGATCCGGGGGATGACACCTGAAACCTCGCAGTCTTGACCTGTCCGTCCACTATGACGGCATTGCGTGGTTCGCAGTTCCACGCGGAGCCTGGTGCCTACGGGCCGTTCCCGCGGCTCACGACGAGTGACAGGTGGTGTGTTCCGGAACTCCTCCCCCGACCTCCGGGGCACTCCCACCCGCACGCGCGACGCCCCCGTGTCCGACGCTCACTTGCGGCCGCGCACCCGCGCTGGCCAGTCAGAACACGGGAGGACACCTTTCTGCCAGAGTGCCGACAAAGCGGCCGCGGCCGAAAGGGAGATGACCGCTTCCGGCCGCCGCGGCCGTGGCCGGGAACACGCTGTTCCCCATAGCCTTGCGCCCATGTTCGCGCGGTTCCGCTCCTCCTGGCCCGTCCTCAGTGCCCTCCTCCTCGTCCTCGGAGTGTCGGCGGCCTACAGCCTCGCGCTGTGCGCCCTCCTGTGGTGGGCGGGGCTCCCCTGGTGGATCGGCCTGGTGCCGTTCGGACTCTCCCTCATCGGCGCGGAAACCCTCCACGTCCTCGGTGAGAACAAGCCGCCGACCAAGGACACGTTCGTCATCGAGCGCGACGACGACCCGCGCGTCCACGCCGTCCTGGACCGCCTGTGCGCCCTGACCGACCAGGAGCGTCCGGTCCTGTGCCTGTACGGGGCCGAGGGCCCCAACGCGGTGGCCCACGCGCCGGACCGCGGTCCCGCGTGCGTCTACGTTACGCCCGCCCTGCTGGAGCGGCTCGACAACGAGCAGTTGGAAGCCGTGCTGGCGCACGAACTGGCCCACCTCGCCCACCGCGACCAGCGCGTCATCGCCTTCGCCGAGGGGATGAGCCAGTGGATGGTCAACCTCCCATCCGCGGCGTTGGACCTGATCTACCGGGCCGACGAGGGCCTGTGGGTGGTCGCCGTCCGCTCCGGAGCCTCCTGGAACCCGGTGTTCGACACCGTGGAGGACAAGGAGGAGAAGCGGGAGAGGATCCGCCGGTCCGGGCTGCTCCCCCTCCCCGTCCGGTTCCTGGTGCGCGGCCCGGTCCTGCTCGCCAGGGTCCTGCTCGGCATCGCGGCGGTCGCGCTCCTCCCCGCCACCCTGATCGGCATGATCCTGTTCGTCCTCACGGCACTCCCCAGCCAGATCGTCGTGCTGCGGCTGGTGCGACGCCGCGAACTGGCGGCGGACCGCGCCGCCGCCGAGCTGACCGGCGCCCCTGCGGTCCTGGCCTCGGCGCTGGCGTCCATGACCGAGGCGATCCCGGCGTCCCAGCCCCAGAGCCTGCGCGACCTCCGGGCCATGGAGGCGCTGTCGATCCTGCCGCACACCCGTCCGCACCGGCGGGGGAAGGACGGCGGGGACGGCTTCGGGCGAAGGCTGCTGGCGCTGGGGCGGAGGGCCTTCTCCACGCACCCGCCGGTGGCGGTCCGACTCGACGCGCTCCGCGACCTCACGGCCCGGCGTCTGGCCGGCTGAGAGCCGGCCGGTGCCCCGCGCTGAGTCAGCAGTGGTCGGTGCTCGGGACGGCTGGCAGCAGTAGTCGGTGCGCGGTCGGGACGATCGGCAGTGGTCGGCGGTCGGGCGCGGTCGGCCATGCGACGCGTCACCCAGGCGGCGTGCGCGACGCGGCAAAGGCCTACAGATCAGGCTTCACGGCGGAACCCCCACACCTCCGGCAAACGTTGAGTCAAGGCATCGACTCCCCGTTTCCGGCATCGACCCGAGAGTGCGCTCCTTGAGTACTGACGACGTGACGGCTCCACCGGGGAAGGCGCCTCCGAAGGCTCCCCTGCGCCGGCTGTGGGACTACGCCCGACCGCACTGGCGCGTGCTCGTGGTGGGAACCGTGTTCTCCTTCCTCGGAGGCGCGACGAGCCTGGCCCAACCCCTCATGGCCAGGTACGTCATCGACGCCCTCGGCGCGGGCGAGCCCATCATGCGTCCGGTCCTGGCCCTGACGGCCGTCATCGTCGGCGGCGCGGTGATCGGCGCCTTCGGAGCGTTCCTCCTCGAGCGCACCGGTCAGGGCATCGTGCTCGACGTGCGCCGCAACCTTGTCGGCGCTCTCGTCCGGCTGCGCGTGAGCGAGGTCGACCGGCTCAAGCCAGGCGACCTCGTCGCGCGCCTGACCGCCGACACCACCCTGCTCCGCTCCGTCGCCACCAGCGGACTGACGGAGATCGTCAGCAGTTCCATCCTGCTGGTCGGCGGTGTCGCGATCATGGTCTTCCTCGACTGGCGGCTCTTCCTGGTGACCGCGGCGATGATCGTGGTGGTCGGCCTGCTCATGGGCGTGGTCCTGCCCCGCATCGACGCCGCGACGCAGGCCGCCCAGGCGGCCCTGGGCGAGATGGGTTCCCACCTGGAACGGGTCTTCGGCGCCTTCCGCACCGTCAAGGCCTCCTCCGCGGAGGACGTCGAGACCACCCGCCTGGACCTGGCGGCCCAGGAGTCCTGGCGCCGCGGGATCGCGGTGGCCGGGTGGACCGCCGTGTCGGGAACCGCGACCTGGCTGGCGATCAACATCGCCTTCCTCAGCATCCTGGCCATCGGCGGAGCGCGCGTGGCCACCGGCGCGATGGACGTGTCGGACCTCATCGCGTTCCTCCTGCTGCTCTTCTACCTCATGCAGCCCATCAGCAGCCTGACGTCCTCGCTCACCCAGTTGCAGACCGGTCTGGCCGCCGTCCGCCGCATCGACGAGGTCGCCGAACTCGAACAGGAGGACGTCGGCATGGGCCGGGCGCCGACCTCCGACGCCGGTACGGTCGGGAGGACCGGTGGGGCCCGTGAGACCAATGGGACGGACACGTCCGCCGACCCGAGTACGCCGGATGGTGCGAGGGGGCCAGGCGGGTCAGACAAGCCGGGAACGCCTGGTGAGCGAGGGAAGTCCGGTGTTCAGAGCGGATCGGGTGATCACAGCGGCCAGAGCGTCCCGCGTGAGCCCCGCCCCCAGCGGCCGGAAGCCTCTCCGGCCTCGGCGGACCGGCCCGCGACCGTCATCTTCGACAACGTCGCCTTCCGCTACCGCCCGGAACTCCCCCCGGTCCACCACGGCGTGTCCTTCTCCGCGGACGGAGCCGGGCTCACCGCTCTGGTCGGGCCCTCCGGTGCGGGCAAGACCACCGTCTTCTCCCTCATCGAACGGTTCTACGACGCCACGTCCGGCCAGGTCCTGCTGGACGGCATCGACGTGCGCTCATGGCCGCTGCAAGCCCTGCGTGCCCAGATCGGATACGTCGAACAGGACGCCCCCGTCCTGGACGGCACCCTGCGCGAGAACCTGCTGATGGCCGCGCCGGAGGCGGGCGACGACGCCCTGGCCGACGTCGTGGACCGGGCCCGCCTGAGCGACCTGGTCGGTCGTCTGCCCGAAGGACTGGACAGTGCCATCGGTCACCGCGGCGTGACCATCTCCGGTGGCGAGCGCCAGCGGGTGGCCATCGCACGGGCCCTGCTGCGCGATCCCCGCCTGCTGCTGATGGACGAGGCGACCTCCCAGTTGGACGCCGCCAACGAGGGCGCGCTCAAGGCGGTCATGCTGGAAGCCGCCCGGCGTACGAACGTCATCGTGGTCGCTCACCGACTGTCCACGGTCACCAGCGCGGACAGGATCGTGGTGATGGACGCGGGCCGGGTGCGGGCCGTGGGCACACACGCCGAACTCGTCGCCGACGACGCCCTGTACCGCGACCTGGCCGCCGGACAGCTCCTCACCTCCGGGGCCGACTGAGCGCCGCGGGCAGGCGCAACGGCGATCCGCTCGCCATGAGGAACGAACGGACGCGGCCCGGGGCCGGTGGGCTCTCGCCCCGGGCCGCCGCGCGCTCGCCGCGCCCCCGGCGCTCGGCCGGGTCCCCGTCGGGCAGCCCGTCCCATCGGTCGGTTCGCGCAGCCCGTGCGATCGACGCGCCGACGACCTCGCGGGGCCTCCGCCCGGCCTCACCGCACCCCCGTGCGACTGACGTTGCGTGAACGGTCCGTCGCTACTGGCCCCCGCCCGAACCACCGTCTACGCTGGCACGCACAGCGCCCGGTCACCGCTACCGTCCGGCTGTGACCGGGCGCTGACCTCGACTGATGCGGTCATCACGCCCTGACCCCGCCCGCTCGAACGCGGCCATGCGCGACCTCCACGAGCCGATCATCCGGCCGTCACCCAGCGCGGGAGAGCCGTGTCCTAGGCGTCGCGAGTACCCTCGGGCGCCAGTCCGTCCCCACAGGACAGGACGGATTCCAGCAGCCCGGGGAACCGGCTCTCCAGTTCGTCGTCGCGCAGCGAGATGAAGCAGCGCGTGCCCTCGCTCCGGTTGTGGACGAGTCCGGCGTTGCGCAGGATCTTCAGGTGATGGCTGAGTGTCGACTGCGCGATGGGCAGATCGATGTCCTTCCACGCCCGCTCACCCTCCATCGCGGCGAGCATCCGCACGATCCGCAGCCGGGTCGGTTCGGCCAGCGCCGACAGCACCGTGACCAGTTCCACGTCGCAGAGGGCGGGGTGCGCGTGCTCCCTGGGAGCCAAGGCGGTCCTCCTCGTGTCCTGACGGTCTCATGCGGTGTATCACCCGGCGCGGTCGGTTCGACGGCGTCCGGTGTCGTCCGGTCCGCTCGGTGGCGACCGGCGCCAGGCCGCGACCGGCACGGCCCCCGGCCGGCTCACCTCCGGTACCGGCGTCCGGACCGGTTCGCCGAGAGATTTGGTTCGAGCTCAGGGTGAGTGTACCGTCGTAGTTCGACGTTCGTCGATCATCGAACAGCAGGGTCGGTCGGAACGGGTCATCGCCACCCCGTTCCGACCGCCCGCCGTCACCACCGGAGCCCGTCACTCACGGAGCGGGGGCTCGGTTCCCGGGCCGCCGATCGGGGACCGTCCGGCGCCGGAACCGCTCCACGCATCCACGCAGGGGAATGAAGGCCACCATGTCCAACGTGTCCAAGATCGCGCTGTCCGTGCTCGACCACGCCACCATCGTCGAGGGCTCCACCGCCGGCGACGCGCTCCGCTCCGCCCGGGAGCTCGCCCAGAACCTGGAGCGCTGGGGCTACCGGCGTTTCTGGCTCTCCGAGCACCACAACATGCGGGCGATCGCGAGTGCGGCCACGTCGGTCTCCCTCGGGTTCATCGCCGAGGGCACCTCGACCATCCGGATCGGCGCGGGCGGCGTCATGCTCCCCAACCACTCCCCCCTCGTCATCGCCGAACAGTTCGGGACGCTGGAGTCGCTCTACCCCGGCCGTGTCGACCTGGGGCTGGGCCGCGCGCCCGGCACCGACCCCCGCACGATGATGGCGCTGCGCCGGGACCACAGCGCGGCCTCCACCTTCCCGGCCGACGTCCAGGAACTCCAGGCCTTCTTCGAGCCGGCCGAGCCCGGCCAGCCCGTCCGCGCGGTGCCCGGTGAAGGCCTGCGGGTGCCGCTGTGGATCCTGGGGTCCAGCCTCTTCGGCGCCCAGCTCGCCGCACAGCTCGGACTGCCCTACGCGTTCGCCTCGCACTTCGCGCCCGACGCCCTCTACGACGCGCTCAAGGCCTACCGCGCCGGGTTCCGCCCCTCCGAGCAGCAGGACAAGCCCTACGTCATGGCGGGCGCCAACGTCTTCGTCGCCGACACCGACGCCGAGGCCAGGCGGTTGTTCACCTCGATGCAGCAGGCCTTTCTCGGAACCGTCCGCGGTGCCCGTGGCCTGCTGCAACCGCCCGTCGACAGCCTCGACACGATGTGGCGTCCGGGAGAGAAGGAACGACTGGACGCCATGCTTCGTTACTCCTTCGTGGGGTCGCCGGAGACGGTGCGCCCGAAGCTGGAACAGTTCATCACCGACACCGGAGTCGACGAGATCATGGTGTCGTCGATGATCTACGACCAGAAGGCCCGGCTGAACTCCTACGAGGCACTGGCCGAACTGTTCGAGCTGACGAAGTCCGCACCGGAGTCGGCAACCGTCTGATCCCACATCGGTCCGGGCCGGGAGCGGCAAGGGTGGTGGTGTCCCGCGGGCAGGCGGGGCACCACCTTCCCAGCCTGGGTCAGGCGGGCGGGGCCGTGGCTACGGCCCCGCCCGACCTCTGTGCAACCTCCACCCGGCCCCCGTCCGGACCGCGGTACTCCGCGCCTGTTCCGCATGGACACCGGTCACAGCACCGGTCACAGGGCGCCGGTCTCGAGCAGGCGATCCGGCTGCCGCTCCGACGTGCGCCCGTCACCGGCCGTCGAGCGAAGTGCGGCACGCGGCCCCGCGACCGCGAATCTCCGGTCCGCAGCCTCCGGCCACCGCACTCGGCTGCAGGGGCCCACGGGCGACATCAGTCGCCGCCACCACCTCCACCACCGCCGTCCCCACCTCCGCCGGACCCGCCGTCGCCTCCGCCGAAGCTCCAGCCGCCTCCACCACTGTCACTCCCGCCGCTGACGTCTCCACCCCCACTGAAACTTCCGCCCCAGCCGTCACCACCGGAACTCGATCCCGCCCCACCCGTTTCGCCCTGGCAGGTCTCGGCGAAAGCGCAGAGGGACTGAAGCCGGACGCCGTCATCGATCGTGGACTCGGCACCTCCCGAGTTCACCGTCCCTCCAGAAGAGCCCGGCGCGGGAGACGTGTGCCTGCGGGCGGGCCTGGTGCGAGTCGTGGCGGTGGCCACCCCGCGCAGGGCGCGGAAGCCGGTCACCGCCGTGAAGCGCACCGCCACCGCGCGGTCCAACTCGGCCGTGGACTGGGCCTCCACCTCGTAGCGTTCCCCGGCCTGCGCGACGACCGCCCGACCCGCGGGAGTCGTCGCCAGGAGCGTGGCACCGCCGGTGGCGTCGAGGACGGCCTTGGCCACCGACAGCGCCACGAGGGCGACGAAGCCGCCGACGAGGAAGCCGAGGGAGACGGCCCCTGGTTCGACGAGAAAGTGGAAGACTCCCGCCGCGACGCCCACGAGAAGGCTCAGCGCCCGCATCCACCTGATGCGGGACGGCACCTTCTCCCTCGACGCCAGAAGCCGGCTCAGTCCGGGCGCGTCCACACGCAACCGCGAGGCCTTGAGTCCGTCGGCGATGGCGATCATGCCGCCACTGCCCATCGCGCGCCGGATCATCTCGCGGGCGGTCAGGCCCGTGCGGTCACGGTAGCCCCGGATGATGGTGCGCCGGATCAGCGACTTCTCGTGCGTGTAGGGCGTGGACGGGCCGACCAGCGTGAAGAAGCCCTGGGCGGCCTGGTGACGGATCCGCCCCGAGAGGTGCAGCTCCATCACGACGGTCTCCGCCACGCGAACCGGACCGCCCGCGAGATAGGCCAGTTCCTCGGGATCGAGGTCATCGGGATCGGGTGGGCTCACGGCGGGCGTGCGCCCGATGGCGGCGTTCAGAGCCGCACGACTGCGGAGCACGGTCAGGAGCGGGACCGCTCCGACCGCCAGTCCCGCGACCACCGCGATCACCAAGGACACGACCGTGCTGCCGTCCACGCTCCGCCGCCTTTCCGCGTCCGCGCCCGGCTCCGAGCCGACCACCGTTGTTCGGCCCTCTGGGCCATCGGCCAATTCAAGCACCGCACGGCCCCGCGCGGGAATGCGGGCGACCTGGCATTACCAGTGCACCCATGGCGCCCGAATGACGCGTCTGCCATCATGGTCACCCGTCGAACACCGAACGTCACCCCCGGATGGCCTGCCCATGGGCGCCCACGCACACCGAGCCCCACCCGAACCTGGGCTCTCACTCCGCCTGTGGACAACGTGTGCTCGGCCTCGCCGGAGGGCATCATGGAAACACGTGGCCACATCCGGTCAGCACCGAAGTCAACACCGATGGTCGTGCCCGATAGTGGGGATCCGTGGTGCGAGTCATCGACTCACAGGCCCCTGCTGTCCCCATGACCTCGGTTCAGCGCCCCCACGGTCCGGATGCCGCCGCAACCCGGCCACCCCAGGCCACAACGCAGTGGCACCAGGAACACCCGCCCCCAAGGAGTCGACCCCGTGAAGAGCCTGACCCGCCTGTGGGTAACCCTCAGCACCTACGCGAGCCCCCCGTCAAGGAAATCCGACACCGGCGCTGGAATAGTGGAATACGCCGCTATCGTGATCCTGGTCGCCGCCATCGCAGTAGCTATTTACCAACTCGGCCTGGTCGAAAATATCAGCGGATCGATTGGTACTGCAGTGTCCAACGTCCTCAACGGGCCATCCGGGCCCTGAGCTTGCGGACCAAATAGTAATAATACTGCTTCACTCAGAGCTTCTCACGGGAAGACACCAGAACAACGGGAGGGCCTTGTTGCCCAAGAACGCCTATCCCATATATCGGCGACTCAAGGCACCACTTGTCGCAAGCTCAACAACCATATTGCTATCCTTCTTGCTATCTGGCTGCGTTGTATCAACGGACCCCGATCAACCAGATAACAACACCCCCGAAACCACAAACACACCCACTTCATCCGGAAATCCGTCAGAGTCTCCAGAGCAGATGGCTTCCAGCATCACATCCAGCAGCTCCTTGGGTGATGATCTAAAAATCGAAGTCTATGCCCTCGAAAGACTTGACAATGATCTCCTTCGCTTAAGGATAGGAATTAAAAACGACTCCAACGAGTCATTTGTTCTTTTTGATGGCCTATCCAGTGCGACAGATCAGGGAACAGCAGGAGCCATCACCCTGATTGACGCCGAAAACCAGCAAAGATACAGCAGCTACAAGAGGATCGATGGGAAATGCTACTGCTCGGCACCACTATCCGGCGCCATTGGAAGCGGCACAACTGCCGAAATGTGGGTGATCTATCCGGAACCACCACCAGAAATCAGCTCCATGACGATCACAACGCCACTGGCACCGCCAATTCTCGATGTACCATTGACGGAATCATCAGATTCAGCAGACGAAGCCGAATTAGCTAATCCAGAAATTTCAGACCTTACGATGCTGTCCGATGACACAGAAGACCAAACTGGCCGCTCGGAAAACAACGACGAAGTCAGCATCATCCTCTCTTCGGACGTATTGTTCGAAACTGACAGCGCTGAGCTGCAGCAGGAAGCACAAGAGATCCTTGAGCAAGTTGCCCGCGAAATCGATGACGCAGAATCATCCACGGTCAGAGTAGACGGCCATGCAGACAACACCGGCAGCGACTCTGTAAATATACCACTATCTGAGGAACGTGCCGAGTCGGTAGAATCCACGCTGGATGAAATGATCACCCGCAGCGGAGTTTCGTTCGAAGTGGAGGGACATGGTTCTTCTGACCCAATCGCCGACAACAGCACGGAGGAAGGGCGCGAGAGAAACCGCCGTGTGACCGTCACCTTCGAGAAGTAGAGGTGGAACATGAAACGATCAATCCGTCGCATGATCGGCATAATCACGGTATCCAGTGCACTGCTCGTGCTCACGTATGCGGGGCCAGGCGCTGCAGCAATAGCCCCGAACGCAACAGATCTCGACAGCATTGGAAGCGCCAATGGAATCGACTCTCAGTCCGAATTGACAGCGAACGTGCACCATGCCGAGAGAAATGACGCCGGAAATCTCTTGTCTGTGACTTGGAGCATCGAGAACCCGACCACGGATCCAGTAGTCGTCACATGGCTTGCCGACCGCACGTACACCTACTCCGGGCCGTATTTCTCCGCTGTCACAGCTCTATCTTCAGACGGGAGCACTCGATTCCATCCGATCATGGACGGATCGGGAGAATGCCTATGCTCTGGAAATACCTCCTCAAATTTTAGTGAGCGCGTTGAACCCGGAGAATCTATGGCGTATTGGTCAATGTTCTCCGTGCCGAGTGGTGTTGAGTCTGTATCGATTGAGATCCCTGGGTTCGAACCCATCGAGGATGTTCCGATTTCCTGATCCGGAGGCGGCCTTGCCCACCCCTCACCGTTCCGAGCCAGCGGACACCCGACGGCCCTCCCCCACGGGGCCGCCCGGGCGCTCTGGTGAGCGCAGCGGACCCCCGCGCGTGGTCGGTCGCCTACGGCCGGTCCGAAGAGCGCACTCCGACCGGGGTGCATCGATGGTCGAGTTGGCCGTCGTGACCGTCCTGGCGGCGGCCGTCATGCTCGCCGTGTACGAACTCGAGCTCAGCCAGACCTTCAACAACGGGGTCCGACAGATGGTGTGCCTGGTCCAAGGACCCGACTGCGGGGACGAGACCTGGGTGGACGCCGATCGCCCGGACGAGCCCGAGGAGTACGAATGGGGAAGTGGGAACTCCAACCAGAGTGACAACGAGGCGGTCGCCCTCAACATGGCCGCGGCAAAAGGCTGGGAAGACGAAGAATGGACGTGTCTGCAGAACCTGTGGACCAGCACGTCCAACTGGGACCACACGCTCGTGGACCCGAATACCGGCGCGGCCGGGATCCCGGGCTTCAATCCGGCTGTCCACGGTGAGATGCCCGAGGGGTTCGCGGGGAGCACGCGAACGCAGATCTCCTGGGGGCTGGACTACATCGAGGACCACCACACGCTGCCCTGCGTCGCCTGGGAGTCCTGGGAGAACACCAAGACCTACTGACCCGCCACAGCCCGTGGGCGGGCTTTCACGCACGCCACGCACACCCCCGTCGACTCCAGGCCACGCCCGCATCGATGGCCTCGGAACCCGCGGGCCGCGGTCGGAGCATCCGCCACGCCTGCGCCGGCAGTACGCGAGGACGGCCCCCTCCAGGACCCGTCCGCGCACGGGAAGAGGACCACGCGCGCCACGGCTCGCCATGCAGCGGGCCCCGCGACCGGCGCCAGTCGCCCTACCTCTCCTGAGCCCGTGGACCGGGCGCCGCTCCGGTACGGTCAGCGCCCCGTGCTCCTGTCCCTCGCGCCAGCCCTCCGGCTCGCGGTAGGTCTCCACAGTCTGAACACTGCGCAAAACCCTCACAGATGGTCGCAAACCTTCGGGACGAGTAGCGCAAACAGGGCTTTTTCCGGAAATCCCGCCCATAGCCTGATCCTTCATCCCCGCGCTGCCCGACCACTCGGGGCGGGACCGGCGCGGGGTCGACGGGGACGGCTCCGTCTCGCGGGGGCGCGGGGCGGAGCCCACGGATATGGGGGGCTCGGTGAAGATCGCCTATCTGATCAACGACATGTACGGCATCGGCGGCACCGTACGCACGGTCGCCAACCAGGCCTCGGCACTGTCCGAGCGCCACGAGGTCGAGATCGTCTCGGTGTTCCAGCACCGGGCGGAGCCGGTCCTGCCGGTGCCCGCCCGGGTGCGCCTGCGTCCGCTCGTGGACGTGCGTCAGGAGTCGAGGGGCGATGGCATCGGGGTCGGCGGGCGCCCGCTGTACGAGGGGTCGGAACGGGCCGGGCTTCCGCCGCTGCTCTTCCCGCCGGAGGACGCGCGCGGGTCCACCCACAGCCGTCTGACCGACGACCGGCTGGAGGAGTACCTCACCACCACCGACGCCGACGTGGTGGTGGGCACGAGGCCGGGTCTCAACGCCGTCATCGCCCGGGCCGCGCCCCGGCACGTGGCGAAGGTCGGCCAGGAGCACCTCACCTACGAACAGCACTCGCAGGCGTTGCGCCGGGTGATGGAGACGGAGTATCCGAACCTGGACGCTTTCGTCACCGTGACCGAGGCCGACGCGCGTACGTACGCCGACCGGATGGCGCTGCCGGGCGTGCGGCTGCTGTCGATCCCGAACTCGGTCCCCGCGCCGCCGTTCACGACCGAGGGGCTCGACTCGCACACCATCGTCTCCGCGGGCCGCCTGGCGCCGAGCAAACGGCATGACCTGCTGGTGCAGGCGTTCTCCATGGTGGCGGACGAGTTCCCCGAGTGGACCCTGCGCATCTACGGGCGCGGAGACCGGCGCGGCTCGTTGGCCCGTCTGGTGGCGTCGCTGGACCTGCACGACCGCGTGTGGCTGATGGGGCCACACCCCCGGGTCGAGGAGGCCTGGGCCCAGGGGGCGTTCGCCGCGGTCACGTCCAGCGAGGAGCCGTTCGGGATGACGATCGTGGAGGCGATGCGCTCGGGCCTTCCCGTGGTGAGCACGGACTGTCCGCACGGGCCCGCGTCGATCATCCGCGACCGCGAGGACGGGCTGCTGGTGCCCAACCGTTCGGCGCCGGGCATCGCGGACGGACTGGCGGAGCTGATGGCCGACGACGAACTGCGCCGGAAGATGTCCCAGGCGGCGCTGCTGGACTCCGAGCGGTTCGACCCGGCGAACGTCTGCCGGATGCACGAGGAGCTGTTCGCCGACCTGCTGGGCACCCCGCTGCACAAGATGAGCGCGCCTCCCGAACCCAGGATCCCGGCCCCCCGGACCGAATTGCCGGCCGCCTGCCGGGTGCGGGCCGGAGGCGACGGGCACGCCGTGCTGACGTTCGCCGACCCGCCCGCGCACGTCGTGCTCACCCATCCCGGTGCGCGCGTGACCCTGACGCCCGACGAGCGCGGTGAGGTCGTCGTCGACCCGGAGGCGCGGCGGCTGGCGGCGCGCACCTGGGAGGTGTTCCGGGTCGACGACGGGCCCGACGGGGAGAAGGAGACGCCCGTCCGGGACGTGGTGATCCACCAGCACGGGTTTCCGCTCAGTGCCGCGGACGTCGACAGGCTGGCCCTGGTCCTGCCCACCCGCAACGCGAAGGGAAGGCTGGCCCTGCACGTGCGCCGCTCGGACCACCACGCGGAGGTCGACCACGTGGAGGTCGCCGACGGTCTGATCACCGTGCAGGGGAGGGTCCTGGGCCGGGACCGGGCCGACGCGCGGGCGCGGCTCGCGGTGCGGCTGCGCGCGTCGCCGCGGACCCTGCGGGAGTTCTCCGCGCCGGTGGCCGGTGACGGGCGCTTCACGGCCGTCGTCGACCCGGAGGCGGTCGTACGCGGGCGGCACGCGGAGTCCGAGACCTGGGAGATCCGGCTCGTGCTCTCCGACGGGACCGAGTGCTCGGTGGGGCGCCACCTGTCGGGAGTGGTGGGCTACAAGAACATCATCGAGTACCCGGTGCAGAAGGTGCACCAGAACCGGGGCTGCGGGTCCAGGGTCCGCCCGTACTACACGGTCAACGACCGGCTGGGGCTCAGGACGTCACCACTGGCACCCACGCTGGAGGTGGACGAGGTGCGGGTGCGCCCTGTGGGACGCCGCCGCGACGATCTCCGTCTGGACGTGCAGCTGGGGGACGCTCTGCCCGACGGGGTCGAGTGCGCGGTGGAGGTCGTGCGCGGCTCGTGCGCGGGACAGCGGTATCCGCTGCGTCTCGTCCCGACCGCCGACCGATCGCGGCTGACGGGGCGGTTGCCGCTCCTGGGGCGCGCCGAGTTCGGCGGGGTGCCGGGGCTGCGAGCGACGTGGCGGCTGCGCCTGCTGGTGGGACCGCCGGGAGCGCTGGGGCGCGTGGGAGCCAAGTCCGTGCCCCTGCGCACGGCACGCCGGTGGGCGCACGGGCCCTTCGTCCGGTCGGTCACCGCGTCGGCCGTCGGTTCCGGCGACGTCAAGGTGACCGTGGCCGACGTCCACGCGTGGGAGGCCCTGCGGCGCCACATGTAGCGAACCCCCAGGGGTGTGAGGACTGACCGGCGGCCGGGCCTGGGGCGGAGCGACCGGGGCCGCGCCCCGAGTCCTCCGCCCCGGCGGCTCTGGGCCGACACCTGGACGGGACTCGGCGAGGGGACGCCGACGCACGCCCACGCCGGCTCCGCGGCGCGCCCCACCGGTGGGCGGCCCCGGCCGGGCTGACGCGCGACCGGGCACCGCCGACCGCGCCGCGGCCGTCCACAGGGCCTACCGATCACGGACAGGCCCGGATAAGCTACGCCAGGGAGCGGATTCCGTCACCGCCCCCCGCCGACCCCTGCCTCACCGCGTACGCGCGGACGACCCCCCGGAACGCGTATGGCACCGCGAAGGTCCCCACGGCGCGCGGCCACGGCCGTGCGCTCCCGGCGTCGGCTCCCGCTGGGCCGTGACGACGCCGGCCAGTCCAACGTCCTGCTGCTGTTCGGCCTCACGCTCGCCCTGCTGTCGCTGACCCTGCTCTTCGTGCGGGTGGGCGCGGCCAACGACCAGCGCAGCCAGGTGCAGACCGCCGCCGACGCCGCCGCGCTGGCCGCGGTGAGCGCTCTGCGGGACCAGGCCGCCCAGGACCTGTTCGACGGGGCCTACCCGATGCCGTGGTTCGACGAGGAGAAGGCCGAGGCCCGCGCGGAGGAGTACGCGCGCGAGAACGGCGCGGTCCTCACCGACATCCGGGCCAGCGACAACGTCCAGGGGCGCAACGGCAACATCGTGCGCGTCGAGGTACGCGGCGCGATCTGCCAGAAGGAGTTGGAGGAGGACGGCTCGGTTCCGTGGAACGACGTCGCCTGCGACGGTTCCGAGGAGGACGCCGACACCGTGGTGGGCAACGCCTCGGCCATCGCCATCGTGCACCCTCCCAACGAGTGCGGCCGGTCTTCGGACGGCGTCATCGAGTGCGTGAACGGCCCCGTCGACAGCCTCGACACCGCGTTGTCCATGATCCGGGTGAACCTGGTGGACGAGGAGGGCGCCTACCGCTTCGATCCCTCCCGGGTGTTCGGAGGAGGAGCCATCATCGACTGCGACTCACTCGGGCGGCTGCATCCGCGCATGTGCGCGGTCCACCAGGCCCTCCAGGACGAGTTCGGCGGCTTCTACCTCACGGCGGGCGGCTATCGTGCCGAGACCGGCAGCGACCACAACACGGGCGAGGCGATCGACTACATGATGGCGGGCATCGGGCAGGAGCCCTCGTCCGAGATGGACGCCACGGCCGTGACCGTCATCAACTGGCTCATCCAGAACGCCGACCGACTCGGGGTCAAGGGCATCATCTACGACCGCCTGATCTGGAACAACACCCGTTTCCCACCGGACCGGGTGGGCCAGTGGCCCCGTGTCGCCCGCCATTACCCGCACTACGGCAACATCACGCTGGACCACGTGGACCACATCCACGTCGCGGCCGGCGACGGCCCGATGCGGTAGCGGTCGGGCCGCGGCGGACTTCGCCCCGCGGAAGCGGTTGTCCACAGGCGCGGGCGGGCCCTTGTCGGGCCGTCGTCCACCACCGAACCTGGATGTATGACCGTCAGTGAGGACACCCTCCCCGACCGTTCCCTTCTCCTGCGCACGCTCGTCCCCGTGCTCGGGCTGCTCTCCGCCGACGCCGTCGCGTGCGACATCACCGCCGCCTACGTGTGGGGTGTGGACGCCTACCCGCACGGCACCCGGGTCACGCGCACGCGGCTGCACGTGGCCGTACCCCGGGGCGTGCGCCGTGTCGGCACACAGGCGGTGGTGGCGCACCCCGAACCCGTGCCAGCGCACGAGCGGGTCGAGGTGGAGGGGGCGCGGATCACCGCGCCCGCCCGCACCGCCGCCGACATCGCCGCCCGGGCACCCTCGGTGTTCCTGGCCACGTCGAGGCTCGACATGTTCCTGGCCCGCGGCCTGGTGCACCGGCACGAACTGGTCGCCGCCACCCGGCGTCGCCGACCGGCGGGCCAGCACGCGAGACTGCGCAGCGCCGTGCGGCTGTGCTCCGGGCTGAGCCACTCCCCCGCCGAGTCGTGGGCACGGGTCCTGGTGCGTTCGACCCGGCTGCCCGCGCCCGAACCGCAGTGCCCCGTTCCGACCCGGGAAGGGCTCTTCCACGCCGATCTCGGCTGGCCGCGTTACCGGCTCGCGCTGGAGTACGACAGCCGGGAACACCACGCGGAGCCGCGGACCCGGGCGCTGGACCGGTACCGGTACGCGGCGATGGCGGACGAGGGATGGGGAATCGTGCCCATCGGCATCCACGACCTGTGCGCCCACCCCGGTCGACTGCTGCGCCGGCTCCAGCACGAACTCACCGCGCGGGGGTGGACGTGTTCCCCGGAGGACGAGCAGGCCCTCCAGCGGGACGCCCTCAGGTTCGACCGACACCCGCCGCGGCTGCGATGAGGTGGCGCCGCAGGGACCGGGGCGGCGCGGATCGACACGGCAGGGAACGGGGCAGTGCGCTGGTGGAGCACGCGGCCCTGCTCCTGGTGGTGGTGTCCCTGGCCGTGGCGGCCTTCTCCTTCGTACCCCGGACACCGGTGGCGCTGGGCGGCGCCGTCCAGCGCGTCCTGGGCGGGCAGGACACCGGCCCGGGACCGATCGGGACCGGCCCCGGGCCGGGTGACGGCGGCACCGATCCGGGCGGGGTCGACGACGGGGGCGCGGCGGGCGACCAGCACGAGAACGGAAGCGGGGACGGGCACGTTCCGGGGGACGGAATCGGGGGTGTTCCGGCTGACCCGAACGGCGACGGCCCTGCTCCCGGCGGCGGTACAGGCGCTGTGGGGCAGGACTACGCACCCGGGAACGGCGGCGGCCCCGGTCCGGGCTCCGACACCGGCCCTGGACCGGACTCCGGGTCCGGGTCCGAGTCCGGGTCCGGGTCCGGGTCCGGGTCCGGCGAGGAGTGGACGCTGGATCCCGTGGCGGCGGCCGACGCGGTGCTGCGGTGCGCGCGGGGCCAGGTGTCGGCCGTCGGGCGGGTCGACTGCGCCCTGGCCGTCCTGGGCCTGCTGGACTCCGAGGTGCTGGAGGCCACGGTCCTGCGGCTGGAGGCCGACGAGTGGCTGGAACTCTTCGCCACCCGCCGATTCACCGGGTCCCTGGCCGCGCGGATCGCGATTCGGACACTGTGGGAACACGCTTCGGAGGAAACCCTGCGCATGCTGGCCCGAACCCGTACCTTCGAGTTCGTCGGACCCGCCCTCGACTCCCCTCACAGCGAATACGTGCTGCGCTTCGTGTCCGCCGGAGGTGAACACCTCCGAGCGACGCTGGAACCTGCACCCGATCCCGACCACACCGCGCTCCCGAGCAAGTACTCTCCGGAATCAACGGAGCGCTCTTCGATCTCAGCCTCCGTGCGCCGCCCGGGCCCCGCTCACACCCACGCCCCCCAGAATCGAGGTCCCACCCGTGTCGACGTCGATGCCGGACACCTCCCCCACCGATCACAGGCCGCCTCAGACCCCAGGGCCCGACCACCTCCGGCCGAGTTGGCTCCTGTGCCTGACCGTGCTCCTGGCCTGCTTCGCCGCGACCGCGAGCGGGTGGGGTCTGACCCGGCTGGCCACGGACGAGCCCCTGCCGAACCCGGCGGGCTTCTCGGCGCTCACCAACCCCTTCGCCACCACCGACGAGGGTCCCGAGAACGCTCGCGGGACCATACGCGCGGCGGCCGACCTCGTGGACGCCGCCACGCACTTCCACATCACCTTCACCCTCAGCGACGGGGGAGCCGTGCCCGTGGGTGCGGCCGCGGTCATGGGGAGCACGATTCCCGTCTCGCTCATGGCCCCGGCGGTGGGACACGGGCACGCGGTCTACGACGACGGGGCCGAGCCGGCGTTCGAGCACTATGTCGACGCCGCGGGCGGAGAGGAGGTCTACCGGTACGAGATGGACGGCCAGTACATGATGACCTCGGAGACCGCGCTCCCCGGACTGCTCGTGTTGGAGCCGCCCAGTGCCGCGGACCGGTACCTGTGCTCGCGCGCCTTCGCGTCGGCCCGGCTGCGCGAGGTGCTCAACACCTCCACCGACCTGGAGTTCGCCGGGTGGGAACAGGAACGCACGGCGTGGCCGGGGAGGAAGGCCGGCCACGCCGCGTACCGGTACACGGGGACGTTCACGGCGATGCGCGCGGACTTCGACGACGGCACGAACACGCTTCGCGCCGTCGAGGACGCGGAGTTCGAGCTGTGGATCGATCCGCGCGGCTATCCGCGCAGGTTCGACTACAGCTCACCGGACGGTCACAGCGAACGCTACGAGTACCACGGGTTCGGCATGCCCTGAGGAACGACCTCGGCGGCGGAGTCCCACCCATCCCTTCCTCAGGTGATCCTCAGCGGCGGAGTCCCGCCCGTTGCCGCCGCTACCACCGCTACCACCGCTGCCGCCGGTGAACCCTCGGCGCAGGAGACCCGGCCACCGCCGCCGGTGCGCGTGGACGCGGGTGCGGATCGCTCACGGCCGGACGGCCGACCCGCGGCCCGCGCCGTTGGTCACGAGGTCCGGCACGTCCACGGTGTCGTCGACCTCGTAGGCGTACGGGGGGTCCGGCACGTCTCCGCGCAGTTCCGGCTGCTCGGTGTCCACCAGGAGGTTGTCCCTGGTCACCACGTTGCCGGGGTCCTCGTCTCCGCTGGAGACCGACATCGCCGTGTCCTCGAAGTAGTTGCCCTCGACCAGGACCAGGGAACCGTGTGCGGAGAGCACCCCGTACTCGGCGTTGCCGCGGAAGTAGTTGTTGAACACGTGCACGTGTTCGGCGTTGCGCGCCCGGGGTTGGGCCCCGGCCGTGCCGTCGAAGAAGTTGTGGTGGATGCTCACCCGCAGGGCACCGGGTTCGTCGTCCTCGCCGCCGACCGCCAGAGCGGACTCGGCGTCGCTGAAGTGGTTCCAGGACAGGGTGACGTAGTCGGAGCCGTCGTCCACCGTCACCAGGGGGCCGTCGTCGCTCCCGGAGAACGTCGAACCGTCCACCCACACGTGGTGGCTGCCGCCCCGCAGGGCCAGGGCCGTTCCGTCGGCGTCCACGCGCAGTCCGTCGAGGACGACGTTGTCCGCGCCGTCCAGCACCAGGCGCCCGCCGGTGAGCTCCGCACCGTTCTCCCCGGCCACCAGGGTCTTGTCCGAACCGACCTCCAGCGTTCCGTCGAGATCGACGGTGCCGTCGACCTCGACGGTCAGGGGTTCGTCCGAGGACAGGTGCTCGGCGAGGTCGTCGGCGTCCGACGCGGTGACGGTCTCGCCGTCCGCGCCCCCGGTCACACCCGGGTGCTCCTCGCCGTCCACCTCGCCGGGATGCCCGGCCCAGCCCAGTGCGGTGACCTCCTCCTCGACCGTGTCGGAGGGAGCGGCGCTCTCCTGCTCGGGCTCCGGGGCCACGTCGGCGTTCACCGGATCCGCGTCCAGAGGGTCGTCATCGCCGGAACAGGAGACCAGTGCGGCGCACAGCAGTGCCGCCGCGCCTGCGGCGGCGAACGGGTGAAGTCTCATCGAGGGCTTTCCACGAGCGGGCCAAGGGGGTGTTGTCCGTTCTCCGAGCCTGTCACAGCTCGACCCCCAGTCCCAAGCCGACCCCGGACGTCCGTCCGGACGCACCGGTGACGGGGCCGCCTCCGCCGGGGCGTCGGACTACTCGGCGGCCCAGCCGATGTCCTCGTACACGTAGTCCGAGGCCAGACCGTACTCGCCCCAGTTGTGCAGGTCCTCGTTCACCACGTACAGGCCCGGGCGCTCGAAGAGGGGGATGCTCACGACCTCCTCCCACAGCATGCGGTCGATCTCGTTGGCGATCTCGGCGTAGCGGTCGGGGTCGGTCTCCGAGCGCAGCGCGACGTAGGCGTCGTCGATCTCCCGGGTGGACGTGCGCGCGAGGTTGTTGCCCCACTCGCCGTCCTCGTTCGGCATGCCGTAGTTCTCCTGGGAGTCACCCGCGTACGGGTTCGAACCGGTGAGCACGTAGGTGGCGAGCTCGTAGTTGCCCGGGATGATGTACTCGGAGAACAGGGCGTTGGACGGCACCTGCTGGACCTCGACCTCGATGCCGACCTCGGCGAGCATGTCGCGACCGATCTCGGCCTCGTCCTTGGCGATGTCCAGGTCCTCGGAGGCCACCCAGTCCAGGGTCAGCGTGTCGCCGTCCTCGTCGGTACGGAACTCGGCACCCCCGTCCAGCGTCCAGCCGGCCTCGTCGAGCAGCGCGCCGGCCTGCTCGGGGTCGAACTCGCCGTACCCCTCGCTGTTGTCCTGGTAGCCGTGCTGGCTGGAACGCAGCAGTCGGTTGACCTGGCCCGTGATCGGCCAGTCCACCGCGCCCAGGGCCACCTCGGCCAGGGCATCGCGGTCGATGGCCAGGGAGATGGCGTGGCGGACGCGGACGTCCTCCAGCCGCGGGCTGGCGGCGTTCAGCGAGACGAACCGGTGGCCGTGGTTGACGGCCTGGGTGAAGTAGGCGCCGTCGCCCTCGCGGTCCTTGAGGAGTTCGTAGCCGGCGGCGTCGTAGCCCAGGTAGAAGCCGTCGATCTCGCCGTTGTTGAAGGCGGCGGCCATGGCGTCACTGCCCATGGCGTCGAAGACGATCTCGTCCAGCAGCGGCTCGGTGTCCCACCAGTCCTCGTTCCTCGTGATCGTGACGCGCTCGGTGACGTCGTCGAACTCCACGTCCCCGAACGGGCCCGCGGTGACGGGGTAGGCCTTGCGGTAGCCGTCCTTGAACTTCTCCTCGTCCTCCATGTACTCGGCGGGGTACAGGGGGGAGAACAGGGAGGGCCACTCGGCATAGGGCTCCTCGAACTCCAGGGTGAAGGAGTACTCGTCCTCGCCGGGGACGAACGCCGACACCCGGTCGTAGCCGTCGATGCCGCCGAGTTCCCAGTCGCCGTCGCGCTCACCGCTGAGGGTTTCGAGGTTGGCCTCGTAGTCGTGGGCGGTGACGGGCTCACCGTCGGACCACACCGCGTCGGGGTTGAGCTCGTAGGAGACCTCCAGGCCGTCGTCGCTGACACCGAAGTCGGTCACGTACGCGGTGTTGGGGGAGGCCGCGCCCTCGCCGTCGTACTCGGCCGGACTGGGCAGCACGGCGGCGGCCACCCGGCGCACGTTGGCCAGGTTGCCGTCGACGTGGTGCATGTTGTGCTGTTCGTCGTAGGCGCTGAGGGCCCAGACGAAGGTGCCGCCCTCCCGCAGGTCCTCGCGGGGCGCGGGGTTCAGGTCCTGGGCGGCGAGGGACCCCGCCCGCACGTTCGCGTGTTCCTGGTCGTCACCGCCGCCGCAGGCGCCGGCCACCAGGGCCAGGGCCGCGAGGGGGGCGAGGTGGCGCACCTTCCCGAACCGCATGGGGATCCTCCTCCTGTGGGGTGATGCGGCCGACGCGCGGGGCGGCGCCGGCCGTGCCTGCGGGCTCAGACGCCCGCCTGCCGCTCCGGGAAGTGGCAGGCGACCGCCTGGTCGCCGCGGTTGACGGGCGTGACCAGGGGTTCGTCGCTCACGCACTGCTCCTGCTCCGGCTCGGAGAGGGTGCCGAACTTCTGGCACCTGGTCCGGAACCCGCAACCCGAGGGCGGGTCGGCGGGGCTCGGCGGGTCCGCGTCCAGGACGATGTGCGTGCGAGCGCGCTCCTTCTCCGGGTCGGGGATCGGGATCGCCGACAGCAGCGCCTGGGTGTAGGGGTGCGAGGGCCGGGTGTAGACGAACTCGGTGTCGCCGATCTCCACGATCCGGCCCAGGTACATGACCGCGACCCGGTCGGCGACGTGCCGCACCACGGACAGGTCGTGCGCCACGAACAGGTAGGAGAGCCCGAGCCGCGCCTGCAGTTCCTCCAGCAGGTTGACCACACCGGCCTGGATGGACACGTCCAGGGCCGACACCGGCTCGTCCAGCACCAGCAGTCTGGGTTCCAGGGCCAGGGCGCGGGCGATGCCGATGCGCTGGCGCTGGCCGCCGGAGAACTCGGCGGGGAAGCGGGTGGCGTGCTCGGTGTCGAGTCCGACGAGGCGGAGCAGCTCGTAGACCCGCGCGGTGGTCTCGGCCCGGGGGGTTCCGTGGGTGCGCAGCGGCTCGGAGATGATCTCGAAGACCGTCATGCGCGGGTCCAGGGAGCTCATCGGGTCCTGGAACACGATCTGCATGTCGCGCCGCAACCGGAAGCGGTCGGATCTGCTCAGGCCCGCGGTGTCCCGTCCCATCACCTCGACTCTGCCCCGCTGTGGTTCGTGCAGCCCCATGATCTCCATGAGGGTGGAGGACTTCCCGCAGCCGGACTCCCCCACCAGGGCGAGCGTCTCGCCCTCGCGGATGTCGAAGTCGATGCCGTCGACCGCGTACACGGTTCCCACGCGTCGTTTGAACACCGTGCCCTTCGTGAGCGGGTGGTGCTTGACCAGGCCGGTGACGCGCAGCATCTCCGGGCGGTCCGCGCGCGGTGCGGCCGACGCCGCGGGCTCCGGGATCTCGGGCACGGGGTAGATGTCCAGGGCGGTCCACCGGTTCCGGGCGATCTCGCCCGAGCGCAGGCACGCGGAGCGATGTGCGCCGGCTCCGCCCGTGTCGTCCTCCGGTGGCGCGCCCGGGCGGGAGTCCCGCACGTCGTCGCGGGAGGGCTGGGAGCCGACGGCGAGCAGTGCCGGCTCGCTCCTCTCGCACTCGGGTTCGGCGATGGGGCAGCGCGGCGCGAAGGTGCACCCGGTCGGCAGGTCGGACGGCGACGGCGGGTTGCCCCGGACGGGGACGAGCGCGCCCCGGCGCTCCGCGTCCACGCGGGGCACGGCGCCGAGCAGCCCCATGGTGTAGGGCATCCGGCTGCCGTGGTAGATCTGGTCGACGCCGCCCGTCTCCACGGCGCGGCCCGCGTACATCACCAGGACGCGGTCGACGAACCCGGCGACGACGCCGAGGTCGTGGGTGATCATCACGATGGCCGCCCCGGTCTCGCGCCGGGCGGTGCGCAGCAGATCGAGGATCTGCGCCTGGATGGTGACGTCCAGTGCGGTGGTGGGCTCGTCGCAGATGATGACGTCGGGGTGGTTGGCCATCGCCATCGCGATCATGACGCGCTGGCGCATACCCCCGGAGAACTCGTGCGGGAAGGAGCGGTAGCGCGACGCGGGGTTGGGGATGCCCACGAGGTCGAGCAGTTCCACCGCGCGGGCGCGCGCCTGGGCCTTGGGCGTCCTGGCGTCGTGGACCAGGACGGCCTCGGCGAGCTGGTCGCCGACGGTGTAGACGGGCGTCAGTCCCGACAGCGGGTCCTGGAAGACCATGGAGATGACCCTGCCGCGCTTGCGCGCCATGGCGCGGTCGTCCAGGCCCAGGAGTTCCTCGCCGTGCAGCCGTACCGAGCCGGTGATCCGCGCGTGGTCGGGCAGGAGTCCCATCGCGGCCATGGAGGAGACGGACTTGCCGGATCCGGACTCGCCGACGATGCCCAGGACCTCCCCGCGGGAGACGGAGTAGCCGACGCCGCGGACGGCGTGGACGTCGGGGTTGCCGTTGGTCCCGGGGAAGGTGACGGTGAGGTCGGTGACCTCCAGGACCGGGGTGTCGCCGGTGTGGCCGCTGTGCGCCGCCCGGTGGGCCGCGACGGTGTCAGTGCTCATGGTGGGTCTCCTACGGCCGGCGCGACGTGGACTGGGGGTCGAGGGCGTCGCGCAGACCGTCCCCGACCATGTTCACGGCGAGCACCATCACGATCAGCAGGAGCGTGGGGAAGGCGAACACCCACGGCGCCGTGGTCGCGAACGCGGATCCGGCCGCGATGACCATGCCGAGGCTGATGTCGGGCGACTGCACGCCCAGACCGAAGTAGCTGAGCGCGGTCTCGCCGATGATCGCGCCGCTCACCATGATGGTGGCGTCCGCGATGAGCAGGGACGACATGTTCGGCAGGATGTGGCGCAGGACGATCGTGTGCGCGGGCACGCCCATGAAGCGGGCGGCGTGGATGTACTCGCGCTCACGCAGCGAGATGGTCAGGCCGCGCACCATCTTCGAGGTGACCATCCAGCTGAACGCGGCGAGCAGGACGACCAGGACCAGCCAGCCCCCGTCACCGGCGAAGTGCGTGGACAGGATCGCCAGGATGACGAAGTTCGGCAGGACCAGCGCCAGGTCGGCGGTCCACATCAGGCCCCGGTCGGTCACGCCGCCGACGTAGCCGGCGAAGGCGCCGACGAGGGCGGCGAACCCGGTGGAGAAGACCGCGACCAGCAGACCGATCAGCAGGGACTTGCGCAGGCCCGCCGTGGCCTGGGTGAAGATGTCCTGGCCGGTGCGGTTGGTGCCCGCCCAGTGCTCGGTCGTGGGCCCTTCGAGCATGGCGGAGAAGTCGCGTTCTCCCGGTTCCCAGGGGCTGACGAGGGGACCCAGGAAGGCGACGGCGGCCAGCAGGACGAGGAGGAGGAGCCCGACGACGACCCGGCGGGTCCCGATGAGCCGGCGGCCCAGGTCCCTGAGCCTGCTCGGTGCCGGGGGCGCGGCCGGCACCGGCGCCGGCGCCCTGCTCTCTTCGATCGTGCTCATGGGGTGCTCTCCAACTGGGGCGCCGCGGCGGGGCGCGGGGCGTGCGGACGGCGGTGCCGGTGGACCAGCGGGCTGTGCCGCACGGTCACACCCGCACCCTCGGGTCGAGCCAGGCGTAGAGGAGGTCCGAGAGGAACGACGCCGCCATGATGGTGATCGCCATGAACCAGGAGACGGCGGCCACGACGTGCACGTCGTGGCGGAAGATGGAGTCGATGAGCCAGGCGCCCATGCCGTGCCAGCCGTAGATCTTCTCGGTGAAGGTCGCGCCCGCCACCAGTGCGCCGAAGGTGAAGGTGAAGTAGGTGATGGTGGGGATCAGCGCGGTGCGCAGGGCGTGTTTGAACAGGGCCTGGCGGCGGGTGAGCCCCTTGGCCATCGCGGTGCGCACGAAGTCGGCGCCGAGCACGTCCAGCATCATGTTGCGCTGGTAGCGGGCGAAGGCCGCGAACAGCGCGACGGCCAGGACGAATGTCGGCAGCATCGCGTGGTGCAGGCGGTTGAGCAGGAGTTCCCACCACGTGCCGTCGAATCCGGCCGAGTACTCGCCGGAGTAGCGCAGAAGCTGCGTGCCCAGCCCGTCGTTGACGGAGGAGGCGATGACCTGGACGACGATCGCGATGACCACCGTGGGGATCGACAGGACGACGAAGGAGGCGGCGGTGGCGGCCTTGTCGAAGCCGCGGTACTGGCGCACGGCGGCGTAGGCGCCCACGGCGATGCCGACGGCGCTGCCCAGGAGGGTGGCGACCGTGATCAGGCGCAGGGTGACCCCGGCCTTCATCCACATCTGCGAGGCGACGTCGCCGCCCTGGATGTTGCGGCCGAAGTCGCCGGTGAGAACGCCGCTCATCCAGGTGGCGTACCGCTCGGCGATGGGGGTCTCGTCGTTGAGGTTCAGCGAGTCGAGTTGGTCGTTGACCGCCTCGGGGGAAGGCGGTGGCTGCATCTGCTCGAAATACGCGCGCGGGTCCAGATGGGTGGCGGCGAGCACGTAGGCGAAACTCGTCGCGATGAAGACCAGTACGACGTAGTTCAGCATCCGCCTGGCCAGGAACTTGCCCAAGAATATCTCCGAACCTCCCAGCCCCGTTCGGCGCCCGACGTGTGGTGTGCGCGGCCGCCTTCGGGGGTGCCTGTGGCCGACCAGGCGTCCTGCCCTCCGATTCACGATCTGTGACCGGAATGTCACGAGCCTGCGGGACGACGGGGCACTCGACGGTAACCACTGAATCAAGAATAGACAACGGTACCGGATTCACGCGTCACCACAAGGTGAATTGTGTGCTTTTTAGAGCAGATTCCGCTTAAATTCGGGATGTCCAAATAATCCTCATTGCCGGTGGAATGCGCCTTCTACGGCACACCCACGGCCACCGGCGCCCACATCACGGCGAACTCGAAAATGAGGATACGTGAAGAACATAAACAACGACCAAAGCCCACAGAGAATGACAAACCATCGTAGAACGGATCGTGTTTTCGCCACGTCGTGCTTCGGGCGCACGGGCGCAGCGCCTCCCGTGGCGGATCCTGTCCCCACGGCGACCCCGACCACTGGCGTCAATCGTGTCCCCACGGCAGCCACGGCGGCGGGCGTCAGACGCCTCTGACCAGCAGCAGTGACACCGTCTTCACTCTGGAATGGGGCGCGGCCGGCCCGTCCGGGGACTCGGCCGGAACACCGGCCACGCGTGCCCGTGTCCGCAGGCGCGGGATCAGCGGCGCCGCCGACCCCGTACGCGCCGCGCCCCACCACGTCCCGGCCGAGCGCGCGGCGTCCCCCGCCATGCCCAGCGCCGTCCACGTCAGGGGCCCGACCAGCACCGCGCCCCGGTCGGCGCGCCAGGAGGCCAGGTGCGGCAGTACCAGCGCGGCACCGGCCACCAGGGCGATCCGCCGACCGCCGCGCCCGCGCCGCAGGGCACACGCCACCGCCACCGACGCGGCCACCGACGCGGCCACCGGCCACCACGCCTCCCGTGCCGCACGCGCGCCCAGGCGAGCCGTGTGCGCCACGTCCCCGGCCACCAGCCGCACCGTCTCCGGCCAGGGCGGCACCGCGCCGTCGGGCTCCTCCCGCACCGCCGCGACGCCCGCGAGCACCGCGACGGCCGCCCCCGCGCCGGGACGCCCCGACGCCGCCAGCGCCAGGCCCACGGCGCCTTCCGGGGACAGCTCGGGGCCCGCGGCCCGGCGTCCGTGCCGCCGGGCCAGCGGGGCCGCCCGCGCCCCCGCGGCGAAGCAGGCGCGCAGGTAGCCGCCGAGATCGGTCACGGGGCGCGCCCAGACGCGGGCGCGCGGCTCGTAGCGGACCGTCCTGCCCTCCCCCGCCAGGCACCACACCAGGTCCAGTTCGGCGCCCGACCGCAGTTCGGGCCGAAGCGCCCACCCGCCGGTCGCACCGGCCCGCCGCGACCCGTCCTGCGCCCCCGAAGCCGTGGAAGTGCCGTCGAGCGCGGACCGGCGCAGCACGAGGGCGGGCAGGGGCCGCAGGGGGTCCGCGGCGGTGTGCTCGTTGGCGGCACCCGGCTGTCCCGGGCCCTGGCCCCACGGCAGGACCGGCGCCGGGTCCGCGCCGCGGTCCGCCCCCGTGCGAGCGGCGGCGACGGCGGCCACGACCTGGCGCCAGTGGCCCGCCGCCCGGGGGCGTTCGGTCAGCACGCGCGGGACGACGGCGGCCACGGCGGGATCGGCGAAGTGTCCCAGGGCGGCGTCGAGCCACCCGCGGCCTGGACGGGATCCGGACTCCAGCAGCGCCACGAACTCGGCCGCGCACACGCGCAGGGCCTCGGCGCGGGCCTCGGGGCCGCCGGAGGGCCCGGGCACGATCCGGGCGCCGCGAGCGCGCGCGGCCCAGGCGCGGGGCCCGGTCGCGCCGACGACCACCGGCCGGACGTCCGGATGCAGTTCGGCGAGGCGGTCCAGCGTCCGGGCCAGCCCGTGCGCGCCGGCCTGGCCCACCACGGCCACGTCCACGTCCGCGGCGGACCGAAACGGGACCGGCGGCAGGGGGCGGGGGTGGGCGAGCCCCTCCTCGATGAGCACACGCGCCAGGACGCGTTCGGTCCAGCCGCTGGGGGCGGACCCGCTCGACCAGCGGATCACCGCACTGAGCTGCGAGGGCGTCAGCCGCAGTGCGCGCGGCGGGCTTCCGCCCACCAGGACGTGGCCTTCGTCGGCCAGCCGCACGGCCCGGTCGATCTCGACGCCGAGGCCGGGCGGCAGGGGGGAGGGGGAAGCCATGCTTCATACCCTGTCGCGTCCGGCACGGGGGACGCAAGACCGGGCGTGTCCCAGAATTCAGCAGCGCGTGACCTAATTGTTATCTTGCTGCGGAGGCCCCTGGGACGGCGAAACCTCGCCGATATCCGGCCCTGACCGAACCTGTGACTCTGGTAGAGATCCTCTTTAACCAGTTCAAGCGGGGTTATCCTGGCCAAGCCAGGTCGGCCGGGTGCCCAGGGAGGTACGGAGCGTATGCTATGCCCGACTACGCCCTTCAGTGTCGCAGGGCACATGCGACCGCTGTCATGACCCACCTTCCCACCGGCACCACCCTTCGACGGAAAGCCCGACGGCTTCTCCCGCACCGCTCGTCGCCGCCCTCGAACCGCGCACCCCGCGGCACAGCAAAGCATCCCTCCCTGCCCCAGGGGGCTCCGACCTGTGTGTCCAGTCAGCGCCGTGACCCGCACCACGCGGGCATGGACGCCGCGAGGGCCAGGCGTTCACATGCCATGCCCTACGCGAACACACGTCACCGGGGAGTACACCCACATGTGTGAGACCGCACGACCGCGCAGCACCGTCGTCACCTGCCACGCGCACGACCCGACCTCGCGCGTCGGCCCCTCCTGGCCGGGCCCCGGCACGCCCGCTTCGTCCCGTCCCTTACAACGTCCGGCGAATTCCATGGAAGAGCGCACACCGCACAGCACCGAGACCGTCCCCCGCACCCTGAGACGGCGGTTCCCCGGGCTGCCCAGCCAGATCGCCTACGCCCGCAGGTTCGTGGCCCGGCAGCTGGCGGACTCACCGGAACTCACCACCGCGACCCTCCTGACCAGTGAGCTCGCCACGAACGCGATCACGCACAGCGCGTCGGGGATGGCCACCGGCAAGTTCGAGGTGTGCGTGCGCCTGTCGTCGGGATGGGCGCGGGTGGAGGTCCGGGACCTGGGCAACGTGATGGAAGCACCCCAGCCCCAGCACCGGGACCCCTACGACACCGACGAACACGGTCGGGGCCTGGATCTGGTCGAGGCGCTGGCCAGCACATGGGGATCCGAGCCCCGTGTGGACGGCATGGGCCGGATGGTCTGGTTCGAGTTGACGTGGGACGAGGACTAGCGGACGCCTACTTCTCGGGCGCCTCCACCTCGCCGTCACCGTCGGTCGGCGTCAGCCGGTAGCGCTCGTACAGTTCGCGTGCGTAGTCCTTCGCCGCCTGCGAGGGCTCCTCCCCCAGTTCGGCGCGGACAAGGTCGTCAAGGCTCTTGTTCGTGTCATCCATGTGACGCAGCCTGCCTGTAGTGCGCGGATAGCACAAATCGCCGCCCCGGTGACGCACGATCGCGCCCGGTGGTCCCCGGCTTCCCGCGACCTCGCACGCGCCCCGGAACGAGCGGAGGCCCCTGTAAAGCACAGGGCGCCCCGTGGCTTCCACGGGGCGCCCTCACGGTGGACGGTCAGCGACCGACCGGCTCCTCGGCGCGCTCGTGCGCACCGCCTCCGCCGTCCGCTCCGCCGGACTCCGCGGCCGTCGTGACCGAACCCGCCCGGCCCTTCCGGGCGGCGCGGCGCTCACGGCGCGCCTCCCGCTTGGCCGCCCGGCGCTCCTTGCGCCACTCCACCAGCTGGTAGAGGACGGGGAGCAGGATCAGCGTCAGCAGTGTCGAGGACACCAGTCCGCCGATCACCACGATCGCGACCGGGGCCGAGACGAACGCTCCGCCGCCGGCCAGGCCGGTGGCCATGGGCAGCAGGGCCGCGATGGTCCCCGCCGCCGTCATCAGGATCGGCCGCAGACGGTGCCTGGCACCCTCCACGATCGCCTCGCCCAGTTCCATGCCCTTGTTGCGGTTCTGGTTGATCAGGTCCAGCAGGACGATGGCGTTGGTGATGACGATGCCGATGAGCATCACCATGCCGATCAGTGCCGCGGCGCCCAGCGGTGTGCCGGTCAGCAGCAGCAGGGCGAGCGAGCCGGTGGCCGCGAAGGGCACCGAGACCAGCATCAGCAGCGGCTGGATCAGGCTCTTGAACGTCGCCACCATGATCAGGTAGCAGATGACGATCGCGGCGAGCAGCGCCAGGCCGAGCTGCATGAAGCCCTCGGTCTGGTCCTCGCTGACACCGCCGATGGTGGCGGCGGCGCCCGAGGGCAGGTCCAGGGCCTCCACGGCCTGCATGACCTCGGCACTCACCGTGCCCAGGTCGGACCCGGTCACGGTGGCCGACACGTTCGCGCTGGTGACCCCGTCCACCCGGGTCAGCTCGGGTGCCTGGAGCACCTCCTCGACCTCGGCGACCTCGGAGAGCTCGATCTCCTCTCCGGCGGGCGTGGAGAGCGGCAGTTCCTCCAGCTCCTCCACGGTCTCCGGCGCGTCCTGGACGCGGACCACCACGTCGTGGCGGGCGTCGTCGAGGGTCGCGGTGCCCACGCGCCGGCCCTGGAAGGCGGCGGTGACCGCCTGGCCGACCGTCGCCTCGGACAGGCCCTGGTCGGCCGCCTCCTCGGCGTCGACGTGCACCTCCAGAGCGGACTGGGAGGCGGAGACGCCGTTGACGACGTCGTCGAGACCGTCGATCCCGTCCAGTTCCCGGGCGACCTCGTCCGTGGCCTCGGTCAGGGTCTCCTGGTCCTCGGCGGTGACCTGGACGACGATGTCGGACGTGGAGCCCATGCCGCCGGACGAGTCCAGTCGCGGCTCGAACTCGGTGTCGATCTCGGCGAACGCGTCGCGCAGCACGTCGCGGTTGCGCAGCTGGTCGGATTCGGGGTCGGCGGTGATGGTGTAGGAGATCTCGTCGGAGCCCCCGCCCATCATCGGGTCGTTGCCCCCGACACTGACCTGGTAGGAGTCGATCCAGGCCATCCCGGCCAGGACCTCCTCGACCTTGGCCGCCTCCTCGTCCGCGGCGTCCAGCGACGTGCCGGGCTCCAGCTCCTGGACGGCCATGTAGGTGTTCTCCTCGGCCTGGCCGAGCCAGTCGGTCTCCGCGGTGGTGGCCATGGCGACCGTTCCGCCCACGATGACGACCGAGGCGGCCAGAGTGATCGCCGTGGCGCTCCTGCGCTTGGTGGTGATCCACCGGATGACCGGGAGGTACGCGCGCTGGAGCGGACGGCGCTTCTCGCGCTCGCTCTCCTGGCGTTCGAGCTCCTCCTGGGAGACGTCGCCGACCTGGCGCGGGCGCAGGAACCAGTAGCACAGCACCGGCGTGATGGTGAGGGCCACGAGCAGCGAGGCGGCCAGCGCCAGGCTGCTGGTCACGGCGAAGGGTGTGAAGAGCTCGCCGACCATGCCGCCGACGAAGGCCAGCGGCAGGAAGACGGCGATGGTGGCGAAGGAGGACGAGGCCACGGCGGTGGCGACCTCGCGCACACCGTCCTTGACCGCGGTCATGCGTTCCTTGCCGTAGTCCATGTGGCGGCGGATGTTCTCCAGCACCACGATGGAGTCGTCCACCACGCGGCCGATGGCGATCGTGATCGCGGCCATGGTCAGCATGTTGAGGGTGAACCCGAACGCCTGCATGCCCAGGAAGGACACCAGCAGCGAGGCCGGGATCGAGACCGCGATGACCAGCGTGGAGCGGATGGAGAGCAGGAACACCAGGATGACGATGACCGCGGCGACCAGGCCGTAGCCGCCGGCCTCGAACATGTCGGTGATGGAGTCGTTGATGAAGGGCGCCTGGTCGAAGACGACGGAGACGTTGATGTCGTCGCCGAGCACGTCGGCCTGCTCGTCCAGGACGTTCTGGATGCCTTCGGAGATCTCGACGGTGTTGCCGTCGGGCATGGCCATGATCATCAGCGCGATGCTGGGGTCGCCGTCCAGGCGGGCGATGCTGCCGGAGTCCTGGGAGACGAGCTCGACCTCGGCGACGTCGGAGATCTGGACGGGCTCGGGCGCGGCGGCCGGGGGCGCACCGGGGACCGCGGCCGACTGGTCGACGCCCTGCTGGGGCTGCACCCACAGCTCCTCGACCGCTTCCAGGGAGGTGAGCTGCTCACCCGTGGTGACGCTCAGGGAGCGGCCGTCCTCGTCGATGGAGCCGCCGGCCATGAGCAGGCCGCTGGTCTCCAGGGCCTGGCCGACGTCGTTCGACGTGACGCCGGCGTCCTCCATCTCGTCCTCGTCCAGGACGACCTCGACGTCCTCGCCGGGCACCCCGGTGAGGTTGGCGGCGCGCACGCCGGGCACGGACTCCAGCTCGGGCAGGAGCACGTTCTCGACGGTGGAGGCCATCGCCTGCTCGTCGCCGCTCTCGGTGCTGGCGGCGAGCATGACCACGGGGAACATGTCCGTGCTCATGGACATGACGTTGGTGTCGACCCCGTCGGGCAGGAACCCGGCGACCTGGTCGACCGCGACCTGGGTCTCGCGTACGAGCGCGTCCTGGTCCTGGCCGTAGTCGAACTCCGCCATGATCTGGACGGAGCCCGTGCTGCTGGTGGAGTTGACCGAGGTGACGCCCTCGACACCCTGGACGGCCTGCTCCAGCGGTTCGGTGACCTGGCCCTCCATCACCGTGGGGGTGGCGCCTTCGTAGGTCCCCGAGACCATGACCATCGGCAGCGAGAACTCGGGGAAGAGCTCGCGCTTGGCCGACATGGCCGCGAGGACCCCGAAGAAGAGGATGGCCAGAGTGATGAGGAGGACCAGCGCCCGGTTGCCGAGCGACACGACCGAGAGTCGATTCATGCGGTCGCTCCCTTCGTGGAGTGGCCGACCGTCCCCGCGGGGGGACGGTCGGTGCCACGGACCCTGATGGCCGATCTGGACATGAGAGTTTCTCGCTCCTAGTTCGCTGCTGGTTCGCTGCCGTACGGACCGCCGGACCGTCCCGTGTCGCGAGCCCGAAAGCCGACGCACGCCGGTGTGCCGATCACGTGACCGGTCCTCGAAAGTTGTGTGGGAGATACTGGCTCCGAGCCCAAGTGCCCGGCCCGCGCTCGCGGGCGGTGCTTTCGCCGGGGCGCGCTTCTCACCCTACTTCGCGACATATCGGAAGTTGCGTCCGTCGGGCGCGGTTCAGGGAAGTCTCAGGGTCGCGTCAGCCTTCTGTCAGGGTCCACCCCGACCAAAGTCGGAGGCGTTCTCCGGGAGCCCCGCATTTCGCCGTGTGGCGTGGCCCTTCGCGGGCGCACAGGAGTTGTGCACGTCACATTTGCTTTCCGACCGAACGCGCGCCGTTTCGCATACCCGAATGACACGTCCGAGAACTCTGTGTCAACGCGCGGGCGAATCGGCGCGGGCGCGAAAGGCGCCTTTCGACCGCTCGCCCGGGCGCGGGACGGACGTCGGCCGTCACGCCGTCGGACGGTCAGGCCGTCCGCGCCCGCTCCTCGGCCGGCTCGTGCGGTTCGTGCGGTTCGTGCGGCTCGTGCGGCTGCGCGGTGCCCCACACGACCCTCAGCAGGTCGTCGAGCGCGTGCGCGAGGGAGTCGTCGACCAGTTCGTAGCTGACCTGGCGCCCTCGGGCATGGGTGCGCACCAGGCCGCAGTCGCGCAGGCAGGCCAGGTGGTTGGAGACGTTCTGGCGCGTCAGTCCGAGCTGGTCGGCCAGCCCCGCCGGATAGTGGGGACCGTCGAGGAGGGCGAGGAGGAGACGGCTGCGCGTGGGATCCGACAGCGCGCGGCCGAGACGGTGGATGGCGGAGAGGCGCTGCTCGGCGGTCAACATGAAAATCATTGTACATAAGTTGCTGTATAGACAGCCTGGACTGTATAAACAGTCGTGACTGAACTGTCCGAGCCCCGGGCACGGCCACGCGCACGGACGCGGACGGGCACGGGCACGGGCACACGGCGGCCGACGGACCGAGACGACGGGGGAACCGATGGGTGCGGGACACGGGCACGGCCACGGCATGGCGACGGCGGGGGCGGCCAACCGCTCGCGGCTGGCGATCGTCCTGGCGCTCATGCTCTGCGTCGCCGTCGCCCAGGTGCTGGGCGCCGCCTTCAGCGGCAGCCTCGCGCTGCTCGCCGACGCCGGCCACACCGTGACCGACTCCCTGGGCGTCGCCCTGGCCCTGGTGGCCGTGTGGGTCGCGGGCCGCCCGGCCACCACGCAGCGGACCTTCGGGTTCCAGCGCGCGGAGATCCTCGCCGCCGCCGTCAACGCGCTGGTCCTGTTCGTCCTGTGCGGGTTCATCGTGGTGGAGGCGGTCGAACGCCTCCAGTCGCCCGCCGAGGTCTCCGGACTCGGGATGGTGGCCGTGGCCGCCTTCGGCCTGGTCGTCAACGTCGTCGGACTGCTCGTGCTGCGCAGCGGCGCCAAGGAGAGCCTCAACGTCAAGAGCGCCTATGTCGAGGTGCTGGGCGACGCGCTGGCCTCCGTCGGCGTCATCCTCGGCGGCCTGATCGTCTGGATCACCGGGTGGGCGCAGGCCGACACCGTGGTCTCCCTGCTCATCGCCGCCATCATCGTCCCCCGCGCCTGGTCGCTCCTGCGCGAGGCCGTGCACATCCTGCTGGAGGCGGCCCCCAGGGGCATGGACCTGGACGAGGTGCGGGGCCACCTCCTCGGCCACCCCGCCGTCATCGACGTCCACGACCTGCACGCCTGGACGATCACCTCCGGACTCCCCGTCATGTCGGCGCACGTGGTGGTCGCCGAGACCGACCTCAAGGACTCCGGCCGGATGCTGGACGAACTGCACGAGTGCCTGGCCGGGCACTTCGACGTCGATCACTCCACCCTCCAGCTGGAGCCGCCCGGCCACGCCGACCACGAGGGCGCCAGCCACGCCTGAGCCGCCACCCGGCCACCGCCCGGTCCCGGACGGCCGGTCCCGGACGGCCGTCCGGGCGCGCCGTGCCTGGTGGTGGCTCCGCGCCCCGGCCGCGCACTCCCGCCATCCGGCGGGCCCCGTGCCACGCACCCCCGCCGAACTGGCAGAATCGGTCCGGTCCGGAGTGATGGCGCGGAGATTCGGGTGGATACGCGACGATGAGGTGGGTGCCAGACGCGACGCGCGAGCGCGCCGCACTGTGGACGGCCGTGGTCGGCCGCCGCCTGTCCGCGCTGCGCGACGCCCTCAACCTGCGGAAACGACGCCGCGACCAGGAGGCCCTGGTCCGGCCCCGTTCCGCCTGGGACAAGCCCGCGCGGGCCTTCCTCGTCATGTTCCTCGCCGTCGACGCGCTGGGCACCCTGCTGCTCATGACCCCGGCCGCGTCCACCGGCGAGGAGGGGCTGACCTTCGTCGAGGCCTTCTTCACCGCGACCTCCTCGCTGGCCGTCTGCGGCCTGTCGGTCATCTCGATCGGCGGCGACCTGACGGTGTTCGGCCACCTCGTAGTCCTGGTCCTCATCCAGACCGGCGGGCTCGGCATCATGACCCTGGCGTCGCTCCTGGGCGTGGCCGTCGTACAGCGGTTCAGCCTGCGCATGACGTTGAACGTGCAGGCGGAGAACCGGGCGCTCGCGGTGGGCGACGTCGGCGGGATCGTGACCCGCGTGGTCAAGGTGTGCTTCGTGCTGGAGTCGTTGGTGTTCCTGATCATCACGCCGCGGATGTGGCTGGGTCACGACATGACGCTCGGGGAGGCCGCCTACTCCGGCCTGTTCCACTCCGTCTCCGCGTTCAACAACGCCGGCCTGTCGCTCTACGACGACAGCATGATGCGCTTCTCCGGTGACGGGGTCATCCTGTTCTCGGTGGCCATGGCCGTGATCCTCGGCGGCATCGGGTTCCCCGTGCTCATCGAGATGCGCCACCACTGGCGCGCGCCCGAGCACTGGACCCTGCACACCAAGCTCACACTCATCACCAGCGGTCTGCTCTTCGCCGCCACGGCGGTCCTGATCATCCTCATGGAGTGGAACAACCCGGACACGCTCGGCGGACTCCACTGGTGGGCGCGCATCACCGACGGAGTCTTCCACGGCGTCATGCCGCGCAGCGGCGGCTTCAACGCCACCGACACCGGGGAGATGCGCGACTCCACGCTGCTGCTCACCATCATGATGATGTTCGTGGGCAACGGCAGCGCCGGGACGGCGGGGGGCATCAAGGTCGCCACGCTCGCGGTCCTGTTCCTGGTGGTGTGGTCAGAGGTGCGGGCGCACGACCGGGTGCACGTGTTCTCCCGCCGACTGGCGCCCGACGTGATCCGGCAGTCGCTGAGCCTGACCTTCCTGTCGATGACCGTGGTCGCCGTCACGACGGTGTTCTTCCTCCAGGCCACACCGTTCAGCTTCATGGACACCCTCTTCGAGGTGGTCTCCGCGGTGGGCGTGGTCGGGCTGTCCACGGGCATCACCCCGGAACTGGCCCCGTGGGCGCAGTCCCTGCTCGCGGTCCTGATGATGGCCGGCCGGATGGGCCCCATCACATTCGTGACCGCGCTGGCGTTCCGCGAGCGCAAGCGGCGTTACGATTTCGCCGAAGCGCGGCCGATGATCGGCTGAGAGAACGAGGAGAGGCCACGTGCCGCACAGCAAGAAGGTGTCCGACAAGCGCATCCTGGTGATCGGGTTGGGCCGGTTCGGCAGCTCCATGTCCCTGGAACTGGTCAACCACGGCTGGGAGGTCCTGGGCATGGACTCCAGCCCCCGGCTGGTCCAGATGTTCTCGGACGCCCTGACCCACACGGTCATCGCCGACGCCACCGACGACGAGGCGCTCCGCCAGATCGGTGCCGCGCAGTTCAGCCACGCCGTGGTCGCGATCGGCACGCACCTGGAGGAGAGCATCCTGGCGACCTCGCAGCTGGTCGACCTGGGTGTGCCGGACATCTGGGCCAAGGCCGTCAGCCGCCGCCACGGCCGGATCCTGGAACAGGTCGGCGCCCACCACGTGGTCCTGCCCGAGCACGACATGGGTGAACGCGTGGCCCACCTGGTGTCGGGGCGGATGCTGGACTACGTGGAGCTGGAGGAGGGGTTCTCGCTCGGCAAGACCAAGGCGCCCCGGGAACTGCTCGGCAAGTCCCTGCGCGAGACCCGGGTCCGGCACAAGTACGGGATCACGGTGGTGTCGGTCAAGCGGCTGAACGAGCAGTTCACGTACGCCACCGAGGAGACCGTGCTGCACAAGGGCGACCTGATCGTGGTCGCGGGGCGCACCGAGGACGTGGAGCGCTTCGCCGAGTCCAACTGAGGCCGCCGACCCGGCGGCGGGCGGGACGGCGGTTCGCGACGATGTTCCGGGACGCCGGTCCCGGACGCCGGTTCGGGACGCCGGTCCGGGGAAACGGGCCCGCGGCCGGTGGCTCGTGGAAGCCGTGCGAATGCGGACAAATTGACAACCGTTTTCATTTTCCCGATGATGGACCCATGCGAACTGGGACAACCTTGCGTGCGGCCGCCGTCGGCGCCGCCATGATGACACTGGCGGCCTGCGCCGGCGGCGGGGAGGAAGCGTCCGGCACCGAACCCGCCGACGCCTCCCTGACCGTCGTGACGGGCGTCTACCCCCTGGAGTGGCTGGCCACGGAGGTCGGCGGCGAGCGTGCCGCCGTCGTCCAGCTCACCGAACCGGGCGTCGAGCCCCACGACCTGGAACTCACCGGCCGACAGGTCGCCGAGGTGAGCGAGGCCGACATCGCCTTCACCGTCTCCGGCCTCCAGCCCGCCGTGGACGACGCCGTGGAGCAGGAGGCCGCCGACGCCGCCCTCGACGTCGCCGACATCGTCGAACTGCGCCCCGCCAACCCGGAGGAGGCGCACGAGGACGAGGAGGGCGAGGACCACGCCCACGAGGACGAGGACGAGCACGCTCATGAGGAGGAGGACTCCCATGACGACGAGCACGCCCACGAGGACGAAGCCGCGCACGAGGACGAGCACGCCCACGAGGAGGACGAATCCCATGAGGACGAGGCCTCCCACGAGGACGAGCACGCCCACGACGAAGGCGAAGAGGGCGACGGGCACGACCACGGCGAGTTCGACCCCCACTTCTGGCTCGACGTCGACCTGATGTCCCAGACCGCCACCGCGCTCGCCGAGCGCATGGCCGAGGTCGACCCGGACGGCGCCGCCTCCTACGAGGAGAACGCCGAGGCCGTGACCGCCGAGCTGGCGGCGATCGGCGAGGAGTACGAGGAGGGCATGGCCTCCTGTGCCCATGACGAGGTGGTCGTCGGGCACACCGCGTTCACGTACCTGACCGACGCCTACGGGCTGGAGCAGATCGGTGTCAGCGGGGTCGACCCCGAGACCGAGCCCTCCCCCTCCCAGATCGCGGCGATCTCCGACATCGTCGAGGAGCGCGGCATCACCACGGTCTTCACCGAACCCCTGATGCCGGACGCGACCGCCGACACCATCGCCGCCGAGTCCGGCGCCGAGGTCGAGGTGCTCGACCCGCTGGAGGGCATCACCGAGGACTCCCCCGGCGACGACTACCCCTCGATCATGCGCGGCAACCTGGCGGCCCTGACCACCGCCCTGGAGTGCTCCTGATCCACGCCGGGGGCCGTCGGTCCCACGGCACCACCGGTTCCACACCTTGCGCGCCCCACCGATCCCTCCGGATCGGTGGGGCCTTCTTCTGCGCGCATCCCGTTCGATACGGCACGGGACCGGACGTTTCCGGCCCGCCGCCTCACAGGAGCAGTGTCACCGCCGGACGCCCATCGGGTTACACGGCGCTTACATCAGACCAAAGTCAGGGACAGGTGGTGTTCGTCACGCTAAGCTTGTGAACGTGCCGGTGCTTATGCACGTGCATCTGGCAGTGCATCGGCACGCACGTTCCCCACACGTAGAAGGAGCACGACCATGACCGCTCACAACGGCATCAGCGCCACCGAGCTCACCGGCGCCGCCTGGCAGAAGGCCAAGCGCAGCAACTCCCAGGGCGCCTGCGTCGAAATGGCCCGCCTGTCCGACGGTTCCATCGCCGTACGCAACTCGCGCTTCCCCTCGGGTCCAGCGCTCGTGTACACGCAGGAGGAGATCGACTGCCTCATCCACGGCGCGAAGGACGGCGACTTCGACAACCTGGTCAGCTAGACGGTGATCGTCGGGCAACGCCCACCCGTCGCCCGCCATCGCCCACGGGGGCGCTGCGCGGAACGGGTGGGCTACCACCCTCAACGGACGCCAACGGCGCAGCCCTCCCCGACCGTCGCCCGCCATCGCCCACGGGGGCGCTGCGCGGAACGGGTGGGCCACCACCCTCAACGGACGCCAACGGCGCAGCCCTCCCCGACCGTCGCCCGCCACCGCCCACGGGGGCGCTGAGCCGAACGGGTGGGCGCCCACGGGGGCGCTGAGCCGAACGGGTGGGCCACCACCCACGACGGACGCCGACGGCGCGGCCCCTCCCGGCTGGTGCAGGACCGGGCCTCGGGGGACGCGGGAACGTCCAGGGGATGGCTCGGTCCGCCGGGTGGGCGGACATGGCGATGGAGGGCTCCGCCTCCCGAACGGAGCCCTCCATCACGGCCCGAAGCACACGAAGGGCCCGCCTCGGCGAGCCCGTACCCTCGTGTCACACCCGTCTCCGCCCCCCGCGGGCGACGGATGTCATTCCTTCTCCAGGTCCTCCAGCATTTCCTCGAGCATCTCCAGCGTCTCGTCCGGTGTGGCCGCGGCGACGCTCAGCCTGGTCATCGCCTTGGTGTAGGCCTCCACGACACTGCGACGGTCCACGATCTCGCCGTCGGTGAGCTGTTCCAGGTAGAGAAGGTCCGCCAGCTCGAACTCCGAGTAGCGCAGCAGGGTGAAGCCCGCCTCCGCCGCGTGCGCGCCGACCTCGAAGGGGACGATCTGCAGCGTGATGTTGTCGTAGTCCCGGCAGAACTCGATGAGCCGCCGGATCTGGCCGCGCATGATCTCCCGGCCGCGGGCCTTGCCGCCGATCGGACGGCGCACGGCCGCCTCGTCGAGAATGACCCACATGCGCATGTCGTGGTCGCGGTCCAGGCGTTTCTGTCTCTGCAGTCTCGCCTCGATCCGCTGTTCCGTGACCAGGTCCGTCTCGACACCGCCGGAGATGATCTCCCGCGCGTACTCCTCGGTCTGGAGCAGGCCGGGGACGAACTGCGACTCGTAGATGCGGATGTGGTCGGCGGCCTCCTCGAACCCCACGTACCTCACGAGCCACTTGTGGAGGGAGTCGCCGTACTCCTTCCACCACCCGGGCTTGTTGGATTCGCGGGCCACTTCGAGGAATTGCTTGATCACCGTGCGGTCGGAGACCCCGTACATCTTGAGGAGGTCCTCGATATCGCGCAGCTTGAATCCGACCCGGCCCAGTTCCATCCGGCTGATCTTCGACGCCGACGCCCGAATCCGGTTCCCGGCGTCCTCGCGGGTGATACCGCGCTGTTCGCGGTACTTCCGTAGCTCGTGCCCAAGCAGCATGCGACGCACGGTGGGGCCACTCCCCTTGCGCAATCGAGCGATATCCACGTTCGCCGCCTCTCTGTCATTCCCCACAAGAGTATCCGGAACCGCCGGATACACCTGCCGTGCGGTCACGACACTACATGTACACGATGGACGCATTGTCCCCCCGCCACCGCTCCGGAGGTGCGATGCGGCAAACCCGCCGACCGACCTCGGACCCCTCCATCGGTCATCGGCGCGGTGGTTCCGAGGCGACGCCGGCGGCGACGGTACCCGGTCACACGAATTGCGCCCAAACGAACTTTCCGCCCGGCGGTGTGGGAATCACACCCCACTCTCGCGCGAAAGCGCTCACCAGGGCAAGCCCCCGCCCGCCCTCGACCGCCGGATCCGGCTCCCTTCTGCTCGGCAGGCGATCTCCTCCGTCACGGACGGCACAGATGAATTCACGCCCGCTGCGCATCAGGGACAGCTGAATGCCCTCGGCGCTGCGCCTGGTCAAGGCCAGCGGGCCGCCGTGGCGTACGGCATTGGTGACCAATTCGGAAACGACCAGGGCGACATCCCCGGTCAAGTACTCCATGTCCCATTCTCGGAGAAGGGCCTCCGAAATCTCGCGTGCGGCCCCCACAGCGTGGGCCTGGGCCTCCAGCCCCCACGTCACCGCGTCGTGGCGGTCGCCGCAGACCGGCGTGTTCCAGCGGCGGGAACCGTGCGTCAGGACCTTGAGCCACCATCCCCCGGTCGGCTCCGCCACCGCCTCCGCACACTCCATGCCATCCACTCCTCACTGATGCGACGTGGCCGTCTCCGGCGCGGCGCTGCCGCCGCGGGCGTGTGCTGCTGCACGGATCGAATGCACGTGCATCTTGCTTCTGTTCGGCAATCGTAGGCCACCTCCCGCCCGCTTGCAGGCAAACCGCGATACCGAATCGGCGGGTTGGCCGAAACACAGGTGGGAGTGCCGAACCAGGCCACCAGGTCGCACGGTGAGAGGACCCCCCGGACGCGTACCGACCGGTAGGCATGCGGATAGGATTCACCCGCGCCCACCACGTGACTTACTGGAGGTTTCACATGTCCCCAACGCCTCGTGTGGCGATCGTGACCGGAGCGGCCCGCGGTATCGGTGCCGCCACCGCCGAACGCCTGGCGCGTGAGGGCCGGGCCGTCGCCGTGCTGGATCTGAAGGAGTCCGACGCCCAGGAGGTCGTGGACCGCATCACGGCCGACGGCGGCAGCGCCGTCGCGGTGGGCTGCGACGTCTCCGACGCCGACCAGGTCACCGCCGCCGTGGCCACCGTCGCCGAGCGGCTCGGCCCGCCCGCGATCCTGGTCAACAACGCGGGCGTCCTGCGCGACAACCTGCTGTTCAAGATGTCCCCGGACGACTGGGACACCGTGATGAACGTGCACCTGCGGGGCTCCTTCCTCATGAGCAAGGCCGCCCAGGCGCACATGACCGAGAACAACTGGGGCCGCATCGTCAACCTGTCCAGCTCCTCGGCTCTGGGCAACCGCGGCCAGGCGAACTACTCCGCGGCCAAGGCCGGCCTGCAGGGCTTCACCAAGACCCTGGCGATCGAGCTCGGCAAGTTCGGCGTGACCTGCAACGCCGTGGCTCCGGGGTTCATCGAGACCGACATGACGCGGGCGACCGCCGAGCGGATCGGGATCGACTTCGACGCCATGAAGGAGTTCAAGGCCAAGGAGATCCCCGTGCGCCGCGCGGGCGTTCCGGCCGACGTCGCCAACACGGTCGCCTTCCTGACCGGTGAGGACGCCGGGTTCGTCTCCGGCCAGGTCATCTACGTGGCCGGCGGTCCGCTCGACTAGGGAGTGCTCGGAGGCTCCGCGGGCGCGTGTCCCAGGAAGGGGACGGCGCCCGCGGGGCCCGGGGGTTTGCGTCCGCGCTGCGGGCGGATCAACGCCCGACCTCCTCGGCCGGTGTGCCCTCCAGGGCGCCGGTGACCAGGCGGACGAGGTCCTCCACGAGGCCGACGCCGCCGACGTAGTCGCTGTTGCCGTCGGTGAGGACGGCGACCAGGTACTCGCGTTCGGGACCGGCCACGAAGCCGACGCTGTTGACGTTCCACCGCCCGCCGTTGGATTCGCGCGGCGTCCAGCCGTTCTTCACGCCCACGGTGTCCTCGGGACCGGCCGCGGCCGACACGCCCCAGGCCTGTTCAGGGGCGACCTCCTCCATCAGGCCGCGCACGAACGCGCGGTCCTCCTCCGCCAGTGGACTGTCGTCGGTGTACAGCGCGCGCAGCAGGCGCAGCTGGTCGGCCGCGGTGGTCCGGGTGGCGCCCCACACCCCGACCGGGTTGGGTTCGGTGCCGCGCAGCCCGAAGGCGCGCGTTCCGGCCATGAAGCCGTCGGTGAACCCGTTGCTCTGATAGAGGGCGTCGGTGAGGTCGTTGTCGCTGTAGCGGATCACCTCCTCGGCCTGGGCGCGCTCGCCGGGGGTGAGTTCGCGCCCCTCCTCCCGGGCACGGGCCAGCAGCATGGCCACCAGGCTGAGCTTGACGACGCTGGCGGTGTAGACCGGCTCGTGCGCCCGGTATCCGTAGGCGGCGCCGGTGCGCAGGTCCTGGACGGCGACGCCGGCGTCGGCCCCGGAGGCGGCCACGAGGGCGTCGATCCGCGCGGTGAGGTCGGCGCGGTCCTCGGGGGTGAGGGGCGAGCCGCCCGTGGCCGGGGCGGTGACGGGCGCGAAGGGGACCAGGGGGAGATCGTGCCCGGACAGCAGGCTCTCCAGCCGGCGCGGATCCGGCTCCGGAACGCCGACCGCGGCCGATCCCGCACCCGACACGCTCAGCACCATGGCGGCGGCGAGCACGGCGGCCGCCACGGCCAGGGGCCGGACCCGATGAGCACCGGGAATGCGCCAGGGCACATGATCACCGATTCGTTCGCACGGCGGGGGGATGGTGTGTGCCTGCGATTATCCACCCGAACCCGGACCAGCGAACATATCTGATATTGAATCGGCACCAACTGCACACAATGCGTTTTCAGAAGGCGATTCCCGCGTCACATACGACGGTTCAGGGCCGGTCGGGCTCGTCGATCCCACGCGCGACGAGCGCCTCGCCCGTCGCCTCGGCCATCCGCAGCAACTGCACGATCACGGGTACCACCAGCAGGTGGGGCCGCCCGGACAGGCCGCGCGCCACGTAGCCCTCGCGGGCCGCCCGCCAGGCCGCGGCGACCATCGGGATGGACCGGATGGTCAGGGCCAGCACCAGGGCGACCCGGTCCGGGTCGGCCCCGACGTGGCGCAGCGGCCGGGCCGCGCGCTCGAACAGGTCGAGCATCTCCCGCACCCGCGTCGTGAGCGTGACGGCGTTGGCGAGCAGGACCAGGGCGGCCAGTTGACCCACCAGGCGCACGGCCGTCGGACCGTCGCCGAACAGGGTCTGGAACACGGCGATGGCCAGCAGGAACGGCCACAGCACCCGCAGGACGTGCCAGGCGCGGCGCAGGCCCAGCCCGCTCAGGGGGTAGACGGCCAGGGCCGTGGCCAGGGCGCCGACGGAGACCCACGGATCTCCCGCGACGATGATCACGACGCTCACGGCCAGCAGCGCGAGCAGCTTGGTCCGTGCGGTGAGGCGGTGCAGCGGCCCGGCGCCGGGAACGTACAGGCCCGTCACCGGCCCGCCCCGTCCCGCTCCTCGTCGAGCATGCCGCCGGTGTAGGCCGCCACGGCCGCGTCGGGAGAGCCGTCGAACACCACCCGGCCGTCGTCGACGACCAGCACCCGGTCGAAGTCGGCCAGCAGGTCCAGGTCGTGCGTGAACAGGATGAGCTGCTGGTCGAGGCCGGTGAGGGTGCGGTGCACCATGCGCGTGTTGCGCAGGTCGAGCAGGGTGGTGGGCTCGTCGCACACCAGGATCCCGGGTTCGGTCGCCATCACCGAGGCCAGGGCCAGCAGCTGCTTCTGACCACCGGAGAGCAGGTGGCCGGGGTGGTCGCGGTGGCCGTCGAGCCCGAACCGCTCCAGCAGGGCGTCGACCCGGCGGGCGGTCTCCGCGCGGCCGAGCCGGAGCCGGCGCAGCCCGATCTCCACGTCCTCGGCGACCGTGGGCATGATGATCTGGTTGGCCGCGTCGGAGAAGACGAACCCCACCCGGCGGCGGATCCGCCGGGCGTGGTGCCGGGTGTCCCACTCCCCCAGACTGACCCGGCCCTCGTCGGGGACGACGAGGCCGTTGAGGGTGCGGGCGAGCGTGGACTTGCCCGAGCCGTTGGCCCCGATCACGCCGATGCGGTGCTCGGCGAGGTCGAGGGTGACGCCACGCAGGACCGCGCGGCCGTCGTAGGAGTGGGAGACGCCCTCCAGACGGAGCATCAGGCGTCCTCGGCCTGCTTCGCGGCGACGGCGACCGGCCGGCCGGCGGGCGGGATCGGGTAGGCGCGGGCGACCGTGGCGGCGATGGCGGCGGTCAGCACGGCCTTGACCAGGTCACCGGGCAGGTAGACGGCCATGGAGTAGGCGGCCGCGAGGACCCCGTCGCCCAGGGCCACGGCCAGCCAGGGAACGCCGATCGCGTAGATCACCACGATGCCGCCGAGCACGTTGATGCCCGCGCCGACCCAGAAGTTGTACTTCCGGCGGCGGACCATCAGGTCGGTGAGGTAGCCGATGACCAGGGCGGCGAAGATCCAGCTGACGATGAACCCGGCGGAGGGCCCGGCCAGGACGGCGACGCCGCCGCGCCCGCCCGCGAACAGCGGCAGCCCGGCCAATCCCAGGGCGAGGAAGGCCGCCACGGCCAGCGTGCCGCGCTTCCAGCCCAGGAGGCTGGGCGCGAGCATGACGCCGAGCGTCTGGAGCGTGATCGGGACCGGCGAGAACGGGATCGGGATGGCGACCGTGACGCTCAGGGCGGCGATCAGCGCCGCGAAGACGGCGATGAGCGCGAGATCGCGGGCGGTCAGGCCCTTGTACTGGACCGGTGTCGACGCGAGGGCGGGCATGGGTGTGTCCCCTCCGGGGAGTTCGTGGGAGATGATCGCACCCATTGTCCGATATGCCGACCTCGCGGCGGGAGTCCGGAGCCGACAGATCCCGGGCCCCGAAGCTTGTAGGAGTTGCCCCCGGCCCAGGTCAGGGACGCGCGGCGCGGCGGATGCGGGTGATGGGGACCGGGAGCACGCACACGGGGGCGGGGACCGACAGGCGGTGGCCGGTGTCGGCGGGCACGCCGGTCCTGGGGTCGACGAGCAGGGCGGCCAGGGCGTCGCCGTTCTGGGCGGCGACCACCAGGTGGTCGGGTTCGTCGCGGTGCCCGCGAACGACGGTGAAGTTGCGCGGCCAGGCGCCGCCGGCCGGGGTGTTCGCCAGGTGCTCCAGACGGGCGCCGCCGTCGCGGACCGCCAGCGTGGAGACCGCGTCCGCGCCCCGGTTGGACACGTACACGCGCTCCCCGTGCGTGAGGATCTCGCCGGGGAAGTTCACCCCCGCCGCGCGCTCACCGGTGGCGTGCTCCGAGCCGAGGTACTCCGCGGTGCCGGTGTCGCCGTCCCAGCGCAGGACGTGCACGCGCGAGTCCAGTTCGCCCGCCACGTAGACGTACTCCCCCGCCACCGCCGCGTGCCGGGGGCCGGTGCCCGGGGGCAGGACGATCGTGCCGGTCTGCTCGCCGCCTCGGATGACGCGCAGCTCGTCGGTGCCCAGGTCGGCCACGAGCACGTGGTGCTGGTCGACCGCGACGGCGCTGTGCGCGTGGGAGCCCTCCTGGCGGTCCGTGACCGGCCCGGAGCCGGTGTGCGCGAACCGCGCCGCCTCGTGCGCGATGGCCCCGTCGTCGGCCAGGGCGAACTGAGCCACCACGCCGTTGGCGTAGTTGGCGACCGTCAGCGCGGTGTCCGTGGCCAGGACGTGGCAGGGCGAGGCGCCCCCGGTGGGGGCGTGCCCGAGTTCGGAGAGCCCGGCGTCGGCGTCGATCCGCCAGGCGGTGACGGTGCCCTTCTCGCTCTCGTTGACCGCGTAGACCGTGGGCGGGTCGGCGCGGTAGGCGAGGAAGGAGGGGCCGGTGGTGTGCGCGGCCACGCCTCCGTCGGTCAACTGGCCGGTCATCGGGTCGAACCAGACCCGGTGGATGCCCTGCCCCTCGCCGGGCGGCTCGGAGTCGGGGGTGTAGGTGCCCACCAACAGGAGTCGCCGTCCGTGCACCGAGTCGCCCACCGGGAACCTCGTTCTCATCGCGCCTGTACCGAAGGTGGTCTACACCACCAGCGGCATGCTATCGCCCGACGCCCGGCCGTCGGCACCGCGTCCACGAGGCGAAGGGCAGCGGTCCGCTCCCCTCAGGACTCCCCGCGAGCAGGGGGACGCACGGCCCGCGCTACCTGCCGGCGGTCTTGACGGCCTCCAGGGCCTTCATGATGCGCTTGTCCGAGACCGGGTAGGCGGTCCGCAGCTCCTGGGCGAACAGGCTGACGCGGTACTCCTCCAGCATCCACCGCAGCTCGACCACGTCCGGGTCGGCGGACCGGCCCGCGGGCAGGGCGCCCACGACCTTGCGCACCGCCTGGCGCATCTGTTCGACCTTGGCCATGTTGACCTGGTCCCGGCGCGGGTTGTCCGGCAGCTTGGTGAGCCGGTACTCGATCCCGCGCAGGTACCGGTGCACGTCGTCCAGGCGCGAGGCGCCCGCGGCGGTGGCGAACCCGTCGCCCACCAGGTCGCCGAGCTGGCCCTGCACGTCGTTGAGCGAGGGCAGGACCGCCAGCGACGTGGTGCCCTTGACCTTCTTGGACACCTTGCGCCAGAGCACGAGGACGCGGGCCACCTTGTCCAGGACCTCGGCGAGGGTGTCGCCGAGGTCGGCGCGCACGCGGTCGGCCAGCTTGGCGAAGTCCTCGCCGTTCCACACCGGTCCGCCCTCGCGGGCCAGCAGGTGGTCCACCGCCGCGGACTCGGCGTCGGCGAGCATCTTCTTGACCGACCCGTGCGGGTTGTCGGCCAGGGCGAGCTTGTCCGGGTTGTTGAGCCCCTTGCTGACCGCGAGCGCCGGGGAGGGCACGGTGAGCAGGAGCAGGCGGCGCGTGCCCGCCCACATGGCGGCGCGCTGCTCGGGCCGGGTGTCGAAGATCCGGATCGCGACGCTCTCGCCCTCGTCGAGCAGGGCGGGGTAGCCCTTGACCTTGGGGCCCAGGGCCTTGCGTTCCAGCGTCTGTTCCAGGGGGCCGAAGTCCCAGGAAGTCAGGCCCTTCCTCTCCACGCCCTTGGCCTCGGCGGAGATGGCCTCGCGCAGCCGCGGCTTGAGCTTGGCCCGCAGCTGTTCCAGGTCCTTGGACTCGGCCAGGGTCCGCCCCCGGTCGTCCACGGCCCGGAAGGTGATCCGCAGGTGGTCGGGGACACGGTCCAGCTGGAAGGCGCTCGCGGGCACCCTGTCCCCGCCCTTGGGCACGGCCATGCGGGTCAGTTCGGCGGCCAGCGCCTCCCTCAGCGGCCCCTCATAGGGGGTCAGTCCCGCCCGCGCCTCGGCGGCGTGGTCGGGCACCGGGACGAAGAAGCGGCGCAGCGGCTTGGGCAGGGACCGGATCATCGCGGTGATGAGTTCGTCGCGCAGGCCGGGGATCTGCCAGTCGAACCCGGTGTCCTCGACCTGGTTGAGGAACTTCACCGGGACCCGGGCGGTGACGCCGTCGGAGTCGCTGCCCGGCTCGAACTGGTAGCTCAGCGGGAAGACGAACTCGCCCTGGCGCCACACGTCCGGGTAGTCGTCCTCGCTGACGGCGCCGACGCCGTCGTTGATCAGTTCCTCGCGGGTGAAGTCGAGCAGCGCCGGGTCCTCGCGGCGGGCCTTCTTCCACCAGGAGTCGAAGTGCGCGGCCGAGACGACCGACTCCGGGACGCGGCGGTCGTAGAAGTCGAACAGCGCCTCGTCGTCCACGACGATGTCGCGGCGGCGGGCCCGGTGTTCGAGGTCCTCGACCTCCTCCAGGAGTTTGCGGTTGTCGTGGAAGAAGTGGTGCCGGGTCTCCCAGTCGCCCTCCACGAGGGCGCGCCGGATGAACAGCTCTCGGGAGAGCGCCGGGTCGATGCTCCCGTACTGCACCTTGCGCTGCACGACGATCGGCACCCCGTACAGGGTGACGCGCTCGAAGGCCATGACCGCCCCGCGCCTGCGCTCCCAGTGCGGCTCGCTGTAGCTGCGCTTGACGATGTCCCCGGCCAGTTCCTCGGCCCACTCGGGTTCGATCCGGCCGACCATGCGGCCCCAGAGCTTGGAGGTCTCCACCAGCTCGGCGGCCATGACGAAGCGGGGCTGCTTCTTGAACAGCGACGAACCGGGGAAGATCGCGAAGCGCGCGCCGCGCCCGCCCAGGTACTCGTGCTTGTCGGGGTCCTTCAGGCCGACGTGCGACAGCAGCCCGGCGAGCAGCGACTTGTGCACCTCGGCGGGGTCGGCGGCGGCCTCCCGCGGGGCCGGCACCTCGACGTTCATGGTGCGCAGCACCTGGCGGAGCTGGCCGTGGATGTCCTGCCACTCGCGCACGCGCAGGTAGTTGAGGAACTCGTCCCGGCACATCCGGCGGAACTGGTTGCCCGACAGCTCCTTCTGCTTGTCGCGCAGGTGGTTCCAGAGGTTGAGGAAGGCCAGGAAGTCCGACTCCTTGTCGGCGAACCGGGCGTGCATGGCCTGGGCCTGCTGCTGTTTGTCCGAGGGGCGCTCGCGCGGGTCCTGGATGGACAGTGCGGAGGTGATGACCAGGACCTCGGCCAGGCAGTCGCGCTCCTGAGCCTCCAGCACCATGCGGCCCAGCCGGGGGTCGATGGGCAGCTGGGCCAGCGTGCGGCCCCGGGCGGTGAGGCGGCGTTTGGCGCCGGAGGGGTCCGGGTGCAGGGCGCCCAGCTCGGTGAGGAGGTTGACGCCGTCCTTGATCTGGCGGTGGTCGGGGCCGTCCACGAACGGGAAGGCGGCGACGTCGCCCAGACCCAGCGCGGCCATCTGGAGGATGACGGAGGCGAGGTTGGTGCGCAGGATCTCGGGGTCGGTGTACTCGGGGCGGGAGAGGAAGTCCTCCTCGGAGTACAGCCGGATGCAGATGCCCTCGGACACCCGGCCGCAGCGGCCCTTGCGCTGGTTGGCCGAGGCCTGGGAGACGGCCTCGATGGGCAGGCGCTGCACCTTGGTGCGGTGGCTGTAGCGGGAGATGCGCGCGGTGCCGGGATCGATGACGTACTTGATGCCGGGCACCGTCAGGGAGGTCTCGGCGACGTTGGTGGCGAGGACGACGCGGCGGCCGGAGTGCGAGGACCACACGCGCTTCTGCTCGGCGACCGACAGGCGCGCGTAGAGCGGCAGCACCTCGGTGCCGCGCAGCTTCTTCTTCTCCAGGGCCTCGGCGGTGTCGCGGATTTCCCGCTCTCCGCTGAGGAAGACCAGCACGTCGCCGGGCGCCTCGCGGCCCAGCTCCTCCACGGCGTCCAGGATTGCCTGGGTCTGGTCGCGGTCCTTGCCCGGCCCCTGCTCGTCCGGGTCGAGGATCTCGTCGTAGATGGGCCGGTAGCGGACCTCGACGGGGTAGGTGCGGCCGGAGACCTCGACGATGGGGGCGTCGTCGAAGTGCTGGGAGAAGCGCTCGGGATCGATGGTCGCCGAGGTGATGACGACCTTGAGGTCGGGGCGCTTGGGCAGCAGCTGCTTGAGGTAGCCGAGCAGGAAGTCGATGTTGAGGCTGCGCTCGTGCGCCTCGTCGATGATGAGCGTGTCGTAGGCGCGCAGCATGCGGTCGTGCTGGATCTCCGCCAGCAGGATGCCGTCGGTCATCAGCTTGACCAGCGTGCTCTCGCTGGAGGAGTCGGTGAAGCGCACCTTGTAGCCGACGGTCTCGCCGAGGGGGGTGCCGATCTCGTCGGCGATGCGCTCGGCGACCGTGCGCGCGGCCAAGCGGCGCGGCTGGGTGTGGCCGATGGTGCCCATGACGCCGCGCCCGAGTTCGAGGCAGATCTTGGGCAGCTGCGTGGTCTTACCCGAGCCGGTCTCACCGGCGACGATCACGACCTGGTGGTCGCGGATGGCCGCCGCGATGTCCTCGCGGCGGGCGCTGACCGGGAGTGCCTCGGGGTAGCTGAGCTCGGGCACCGCCTCGCGGCGCACGTCCACGCGAAGGACGGCCTCGTCGATGTCGCGGGCGATCTGGGCGGTGACGGAGGCGCGCCGCCGCTCGTCACCGATCTTCGCGAGGCCGTCGATACGGCGGCGGAGCCGGTGCCGGTCCGCCGGCATGAGGTCGCGGAGCCGGGAACGGAGTGTGTCCGCGCCGGGCGCGGGCGTGGTGGTGCTCATCAGTTCTCAAGGTTATGAGGGTCGGCAACCGGTTTTTCACCCGGCTCGGGCGGTACGTGGTCGGGGCGGTCCCGGTGTCGGCCGCCCTGGGTGCCAACGCTCCGGGGGCGGGCGTTGTTCCGCCCACGTCCGGAGGGGACACGCCCTACGATGGATGGCCCCGTACGGCTCTCGTGACGTCGGCCACCGGCCTGCTGGACGCGGGCGGCACCGAGGCGGTGGCCCTGCGCGAGGTCGGCCCTCTGAGCGGGGGGTCGCGCATGGCGCCCTACGAGCACTTCGCGGACAAGGAGTCCCTGCTGGCGGCGGTGGCCGGACGCGAGCCGCGGCGGCTCGGCGGCATCGTCGACGAGGCGGCCCGGCAGTCGCGGGACTCCCGCGGGGCGTGACACAGGGTCAAGACCGCGCTCGATCTCCTGACACCTTGGCTCCCGCCGAACCGGGGACCGCCTGGAAGAGTGGCGTCCCATGACGACGAACGAACAGGCTCCCGTCCCCTTCGCCCTGCACGTCCCCGACGCGGACCTGGAGCCCGAACCGCTGGACCCCGCCCAGATCGTCTCCGGCGATCCGGTGGTGACCGGTCGGGTGCTGTGGGAGTCGGCCGACGGCACGCAGCTCCGCGGCCTGTGGCAGATCACGCCCGGTGTCGTCACCGACACCGAGGCCGACGAGCTGTTCGTCGTGGTGAGCGGGCGGGCGACCATCGAGGTGGAGGGCGGCCCCGTGCTGGAGGTCGGACCCGGCGACGCCTGTGTGCTGCGCGAGGGCGACCGGACCACCTGGACCGTCCACGAGACGCTGCGCAAGGCCTACCACATCGCCCTCCCCCGCCCCTAGGGACGGCCCTTCGGCCGACGGCGCCCGCGTGCGAGGCCCCGGCTCCTAGCCCTCCGGCCGGGACTCCGGTACGTCCAGGTGGGCCGCGTCCGCGCCCCAGCTGCCCAGCAGGCGCAGGCCGTCGGCGGAGGACGAGCCGGGCTCCGCGTGGTAGGTGACCAGGTACTGGTCGGCGTCGTCGGGCAGGACGAGGGTCTCGAAGGACAGCGTCAGCTCCCCCACCAATGGGTGCAGGAGCCGTTTGACGCCGTGCCCCTTCTCCTTGACGTCGTGCTCGGCCCACAGGCGGCGGAACTCGTCACTGTGCACCGACAGCTCCCCCACGAGCGCCGCCAGCTCCGGGTCGTCGGCGTGGCGCCCCGCCTCCAGGCGCAGGAAGCTGACCATGTCGGCCGCCTTGGCGTCCCACTCGACGAACAGATCGCGGGACTCCGGGCGCAGGAAGACCATGCGCGCCCAGTTGCGCTCCCTGGCCGGGATCCGGCCCCAGTCCCCGAACAGCGACGCCGCCATCCGGTTCCACGCGAGGATGTCCGACCGCCGTCCCACCACATAGGCCGGGACACCCTCCAGCGTGTCGATCAGCTGTCTGAGCGCGGGCCGCACCCGCTGCGAGCGCACCGGTGCCCTGCGCCGGTTCCGCTGGGGCTTGGCCAGGTGCGTCAGGTGGGCGTGCTCGGCGTCGGTGAGCCGCAGCGCGCGGGCGATGGCGTCCAGCACCTCCGCGGACACGTTGCGGCCGTGCCCCTGCTCCAGGCGGGTGTAGTAGGCGACCGACACGCCCGCGACCTGGGCCAGCTCCTCCCGCCGCAGGCCGGGCACCCGGCGGTAGCGGCCCAGGCGCGGCACGCCGACGTCCTCGGGCGTGAGCCTGGCCCGCCGCGTGCGCAGGAACTCGCCGAGTTCGGCGCGTCGGTGCAGGACCGCCTCCGGCTCGTGGCGTCCGGTCGTGCTCCCTGGGCCCGGTTCGTGATCCATGCTCCCAGTATTCCCCGTCCCACGACCAGGAGCCTGACCCCACTGGACGTAGGCACGCCGGTCCTACGCGGCACAGGGGTCTGGGTGGCCGGGCCGATCCTTGGCAGCCTCGTAGGCGTCCCGGCCGGTTCCGGCCGGGAGTCCGCAGTACCGCCGAGGAGAACACCCTGTGAGCACCGTCGCCGCCTACGCGGCTCCCGCGGCCAAGGCACCGCTGGAGCGCACGACCATCGAGCGCCGACCCGTCGGCGAGTTCGACGTCCTGATCGACATCAAGTACGCGGGAATCTGCCATTCCGACATCCACCAGGTCCGGGAGGGGTGGGGCGAGGCGATCTTCCCCATGGTCCCCGGGCACGAGATCGCCGGCGTGGTCGCCGAGGTCGGCTCCGGCGTGACCCGCCACGCGGTCGGCGACCGCGTCGGCGTGGGCTGCTTCGTCGACTCCTGCCGCGAGTGCGGGCCCTGCCGCGCCGGGACCGAGCAGTTCTGCGAGCGGGGCATGACCCCCACCTACAACGGCCTGGACCGTTCCGGCCGGCCGACCTACGGCGGCTACTCGACCGCCGTCGTGGTCGACGAGAACTACACGCTGCGCATCCCCGACGCCCTGCCCCTGGACACGGCCGCGCCGCTGCTGTGCGCGGGCATCACGTCCTACTCGCCGCTGCGGCGCTGGAAGGCCGGTCCGGGCACGAGGGTCGCCGTACTCGGCATGGGCGGGCTCGGCCACATGGGCGTCAAGCTGGCGCACGCCATGGGCGCCGAGGTCACGGTGCTCAGCCAGTCGCTGCGCAAGAGGGAGGACGGGCTGCGCCTGGGCGCGGACCACTACTACGCCACCAACGACCCGGCGACGTTCGAGGAACTGGCCGGGAGGTTCGACGTGATCCTGTCGACGGTGTCGGCGCCCCTGGACTTCGGCGCCTACCTGGGGCTGCTGCGGCCCGAGGGCGTGCTGGCCAACGTCGGTGCGCCGGAGGAGCCCGTCTCCATCAACCTGTTCTCGCTGATCGGTGGCAACAAGGCCATCGTCGGGTCGATGATCGGCGGCATCGCCGAGACCCAGGAGATGCTGGACTTCTGCGCCGAGCACGGCATCGGATCGGAGATCGAGGTGATCGGCGCCGAGGAGATCGGTACCGCCTACGAGCGCGTGGTCGCCAGCGACGTGCGCTACCGCTTCGTCATCGACACCGCCACCATCTGACCGGGGCCCTCGCTCACGGCCCGTGGGATCGCGGCGGCCCGTGGGATCGCGGCGGGCCGCGGAACTCCGGGCCCGCCGCCCCGCGTCTCCCGTGCTCCGGAGCACGGGAGACGCGGGGCTCACCCGGAGCGGGGATCACACCGGGGCCCCCGGCTCACACCCGGTTCCTCGCCGGGCGCATCCAGCGCCGGACGCCGAAACCCCGCCGTCGCTGCTTCGCGTCGCGCAGGACCCCCAGCACGGCCTCCGCCGTGGTGCCCGCGTGCGCTTCCAGCATGGTGAGGTGGTCGCCCGGTACCTCGACCCGCTCGTGGTCGACCGGCCAGTCCCATCCCCGGCCCAGGTCCCGTCCGTCCGACACCCGGATCGGGTCGACCGGCCGGACCTGCGTGGTCGGGCAGGTCAGCGGGCCCGGGCACCAGTCGGTGAACAGGCCCGTGTAAGCGCCCATCGCCGTGAGCCTCGCCGTGTCCAGCAGCCCGAACTCCTGCGCGCGCGCGTTCACCGCCTCCGTGACGATCGGCATCACGCCGGGTTCGTCCGGCAGGGGCGTGTCGACCAGCACCAGCCTCAGGGGCTCGTGTCCCCGGCGGCACAGCTCCTCCGCGGCCGCGTGCGCGGCCCACCCTCCCGAGGACCGCCCCACCAGGACGAACGGCTCCCCGTCCGCCGCGCGCAGAACGGCGGCGGCGAGTCCTCGGGCGACGACCGTCCGATCGGCGGGCAACGGCTCGCCGTCGAGGAATCCCGGCATCTCCAGGGCCCGGACGCCGTGCCTGCCCCGGAACGCCTCGGCGAACCGGGCGAACTCCTGGCTCCCCGAGGTCATCACCAGCGAGGGGACGCAGATCAGCACAGGACGCCGGGGACCGGAGGCGAGCGAGGTCGTCGCGCTCGGCCAGGGGTCGTCGGAGGCCAGGACCGGTCGGGACCGGGCCGCCGTCCGGGCGAGACCGATCGCCTCCTCGGCCCGGCCCGCCGCGCAGGCCCGCCGGAACAGGTCCACGAGGTCTCCGGAGGCGTGCGCGGGCGCTCGTGCCGGCTGGGCGCCCTGCCCCGCCAGTTCGCCGTCCACGTAGGCCGCCAGGGCGTTCGGTGTCCGATGGGCGAAGACGACCGCCGCGGGCAGGCGGAGCCCCGTGGCCTCGCCCAGGCGGTTGCGGAGCTCGACGGCCGTCAGTGAGTCGAACCCCGATTCCAGGAAGTCCTGGTCCGGTTCCAGCCGCTGCCCGGCGGGGTGGCCGAGGATCTCGGCCGCCCGCTCGCCGATCCGTTCGGCGAGCTGGGCCCGGCGCTCCTCGCCGGCCGGCGGGAGGCGCCACCGGTCCCCTCCGGGGTCGTCGGCCGCCGCGACCGCGGCCGGGCCGCCCACCAGTCCGCGCAGGAGCGGGGGCACCGGTCCCGTCGACGCCGACCGCGCGCGCAGGCCCGCGAGGTCGAGCGCCGCCGGCAGCACGTGCGCCCGGCCCGTGGCCGCCGCGGCGTCCATGAGAGCGCACCCTTCGTCGTCGCCCAGGCCCTCCATGCCCCACGAACGCGCCATCCGCGCGGTCTCGGTGTCACCGAGGCCGCGGGTCATGCCGCTCCTGCCCTCCCACCGGCCCCAGGAGAGCGACTGCGCCGGGAGCCCGAGGGAGCGGCGGTGCAGGGCGAGGGCGTCCAGGAACGCGTTCGCCGCGGCGTAACCGCCCTGCCCGGCCGATCCGAACACCCCGGCCGCGGACGAGAACAGGACGAAGGCGTCGAGGTCGTGGTCCGCGGTGGCCTCGTGCAGGTTCCACGCCGCGTCGGCCTTGGCCCGCAGGACGCGGTCCAGGACGTCGGGGCCGAGCGTGGTGACGGTGGCGTCGCCGACCACGCCGGCGGCGTGCACGACCGCGGTCAGCGGGTGGTCCGCGGGCAGATCGTCCAGGAGCGCGCGCACCTGCTCCGGGTCGGCCGCGTCGCACGCCTCGACACGGACCCGCGCGCCCAACGCGCCCAGCTCCTCGGCGAGTTCCGAGGCCCCGGGGGCGTCCGGCCCGCGGCGTCCCACCAGGAGAAGGCTGGTGACTCCGTGCCGCACGACCAGGTGGCGTGCCACCAGTGCGCCGAGCGTCCCCGTGCCCCCCGTGACGAGGACGGTACCGCCGGGACGGAACCGCGTGGCCATGTCCAGGACGATCTTGCCGACGTTGTGGCCCCGCTGCATGAGGCGGAAGGCGTCCACGGCCCGCTCGACGGGGAAGCGGGTCACGTCCACACCGGGGAGTTCGCCCTTCTCCAGGAGGGGGACGATCACCCCGTACGCCCGTTGCAGGCGTTCCGGATCCAGTGCCGACAGGTCGAAGGTCCGGTAGTCGACGCCGCCGTGGTCGGCCGCCACACGGCCCGGGTCACGGACATCCTTGTGCCCCAGTTCCACGAAGCGCCCACCGGGCGCCATCAGCCTCAGCGACGCGTCGATCGCCTCGCCAGTGAGCGAGTTCAGGACCACGTCCACGGGCGGGGAGACCGCCCGGAACCGCTCCTCGAAGTCGAGTCGGCGGGAGTGGGCGAGGTGATCGCCGGCCACACCCATCGACCGCAGCACGTCCCACTTCTCCGGGCTGGCCGTGGCCAGCACACGGGCTCCCAGGTGCCGGGCGATGTGCACCGCGGCCTGGCCCACGCCGCCGGCCGCGGAGTGGATGAGGACCCGCTCGCCCGGACGGAGACCGGCGTCCTCGACCAGGGCGAGATAGGCGGTCAGATAGACGGCGGGTACGGCGGCCGCCGAGGCGTCGTCCCACCCCTCCGGAACCCGTGTCACCCGTTCGCGCCGGATGACGGCGGTCGGCGCGAAGGCACCGGAGAAGATTCCCATCACCCGGTCCCCGGTCGCGAGGTCGAGCACTCCCGGGCCGGTCTCCAGGACGGTCCCCACCCCTTCGTTGCCGATGGCGCCCGGTTCCGGGTGCATGCCGAGGGCCATCAGGACGTCGCGGAAGTTGAGCCCGGCGCTGCGCACCGCGACCCTGATCTCGCCTTCGGCCAGGGGCTTGCGCTGTTCACCGTCGGGCACCGCCACCAGGTCGTCGACACTGCCGGTCCCGCGCACGTCCAGACGCCAGTCCGTGCGCCGCTGGGGCAGCCGCAGACCGCCGTCGTCGGCCGCGGTCTCAGTCAGCCGCGGAACGTACGCGCGTCCGTCGCGCACGGCCACCCGCGGCTCCCCCGTCCGCGCCATGAGCGCGATCAGCGGCTCGTCGATCCGGGGCGCGTCCGCGAGGAGGAAGCGCCCCGGGTTCTCCGTCTCCGCGGAGGAGACGAGCCCCCAGACCGCCGCCCCGACGACGTCCACGGGGAGGGCCTCACCCGTCTCCTCCGGCCGCACCGCACCGGCGGTGACGAACGCGATCCTCGTGGCACCCAGGCGGTCGTCAGCCAACCAGCGGCGGACGAGGTCCAGCACACGCAGCAGCTCGGTCCTGGTCCGCTCGGGCGCGGGTCCGTCGCCACCGCCCGCGGGCACCACGAGCAGGTCCGGCGCGGGCGCGCCCGCGTCCAGCGCCGACGCCAGCCCGGCCGGGTCGGCGTACCTGGTCGCTCCCGCTGGACCGGCCTCGCCCAGCACGGCCCAGGTGCCCGCGGGGGCCCCGCCCGTCCGGCCCGCCCCGTCCGCGGGCGGCTCCAGTTCGGTCCAGTCCTGGTGGAAGAGGGCGCCGGGAGAGGTGTCGGCGGTGGTCGGCGCACGGCGCACCATGAGGCGGTCGACGGACATCACCGGAGCGCCGTCGGTGCCGGTGAACGCCACGGTCCACGTGTCGGTCCCGGTGCGGGCGGCGCGCACGCGCAGTCGGGACGGCGCCTCGGACGTGTGCAGGCGCACCCCGTTCCAGGAGTAGGGCAGCGGCCGATCCGGTCCCGCGCTCGACCACAGGTGGCTCAGCAGGAGCGTCTGGAGTCCCGCGTCGGTCAGGGCGGGGTGCGGACCCGCCATCCGCGCGGCTCCGGGCGGGGCGGCGCGCAGTTCGATCTCGGCCCCCAGCCCGGCCCCGTCCTCCCAGGCGTCGCGCAGCCCGCGAAAGGCCGGACCGTAGTCGTACCCGTTCTCGGCGAACGTGTCGTAGGCGCCGTCCACCGGCAGTTCCACGGCGCCGGCGCCCCGCGCCGTGTCGGGAAGCGGCCGGTGCCGGGTCCGCGGCACGAGGTCGCCCTCCGCGTGCAGCTTCCACTCCCGCTCCCCGGGGGGGAGCGTCCGCAGCCGGGCGACGCGCCTTCCCGTGCCGTCGGGCGTGTCGACCATGACCTGGACCCGGAGCCCGGGGGCGCCCTCCGCGGACGGGACCTCCACGGGGGCCGTGAGAGTGAGGTCGGCGATCTCCGGACATCCGCACTCGCGTCCGACGTGCAGGAACAGTTCCACCACGACCGTTCCGGGCAGGAGGATCCGCCCACCGATCGTGTGCTCGGCGAGCCAGCCGTCCCGGGCGCGGTCGAGTACGCCGGTGAACAGTGTCTGCCCGGTGTCGGCCACGGGGATCCTGGCACCGAGGAGCGGGTGCCCGGCCCGTTCCACCCCCAGCGCGGCGGGGTCGGCCGCGGGCGGGACCTCCGACAGCCAGTGGCGGCGGCGCTGGAACGGGTAGGTGGGCAGTTCGGGTGCCGGTCGGCCGGTGCCGGTGCCGCCGACGACCCGCGCCCAGTCGACGCCGACTCCGGCGCAGTGGGCCTGGGCCAGGGCGGTCTGGAGCCGTGCGGGCCCTCCGTCGCCGCGCCGCAGCGTGGAGAGCACCGCCCGGTCGGTGCGGTCGGCCGACTCCAGCGTCTGCTCGATCGCCAGGGACAGCACCGGATGCGGGCTGATCTCGACGAAGGCCCCGGGCCGCCGGGAGAGCTCGTCGATCACCGGGGTGAGGAGCACCGGATGGCGCAGGTTGCGGTACCAGTAGTCCGCGTCGAACTCGGTTCCCGCCATCCGCCCGCCCCCCGCAGCGGAACCGGGCGACCACTCCGCGGACGGCGCGACGGTGGAATGGATGGGCAGCCGTGCCCTGCGCGGGCGGAGGTCCGCCAGCGCCGAACGGAGGTCGGCTCGGATCCGCTCGACGTGGGGCGAGTGCGAGGCGTAGTCCACGTCCACCCGCCTCACGTGGACGCCCTCCCTCTCACAGGTGGTGACGAGTTCCGCCACCGCCTCCTCGTCCCCCGACAGGACGGTCGACGCGGGACCGTTCACCGAGGCCACGCCGATCCGCCCCTTCCAGGGAGCGATCAGGTCCACGGCGCGTTCGGGGCCGACGGCGACGGCGGCCATGCCGCCGTGTCCGGCCAGGTCCCGCAGCAGCCGGCTGCGCACGGCCACGACCCGCGCGCCGTCCTCCAGGGACAGGGCTCCCGCCACGCAGGCGGCGGCGATCTCCCCCTGGGAGTGGCCCACCACGGCGGTCGGCACGACTCCCGCCGACTCCCACACGCGTGCGAGCGACACCATCACCGCCCACAGCACGGGCTGCACCACGTCCACACGGGCGCCGGCGCCGACCACGGCCGGAGCCCCGGGGCCGCCCCGCAGCACCGCCGTCAGGGACCAGTCGACGACCGGTGCCAGTGCCGCCTCGCAGGCGTCGACGGCTTCGGCGAACACGGGGCAGGACTCAAGGAGGCCCTGAGCCATGCCGGCCCACTGCCCGCCCTGGCCGGGGAACACGAACACGGTGGAGGCGCCCCGTCCGGCCCGGCCGGCGGTTCCCGTGACGACACCGTCCGCGGACCGGCCCTCCGCCAGCGCGCGGACCCCTTCGGTCAGGGCGTCCCCATCGGCCCCGCAGACCACGGCCCGGTGCGCGAAGCCCGTCCGCGTCGTGGCGAGGGCCCGGGCGATACCGGACGGTTCCGGCTCGTCCGTCGACTCCAGGTGGCCGAGCAGGCGCGCCGCCTGTTCCCTCAGGGCCGGTGCGGAACGCGCGGACAGGACCCAGGGCGGGGCACCGTCCGTGAGGGCGGGCGCCCCCTCCTCCGACTCGTCGGGGACGTCCAGCGGGGCCTCCTCGACGATGACGTGCGCGTTGGTCCCACTGATCCCGAAGGAGGACACGCCGGCCCGTCGCGTCCGCTCACCGCGGGGCCACGGCCTGGGCTCGGAGAGCACGCGGATCCGCCCGGCCGACCAGTCCACCAGCGGAGTGGACTCCTCGGAGTGCAGGGACGCGGGGAGCAGCCCGTGCCCCAGCGCCAGCACCATCTTGATGATCCCGGCCACGCCGGCCGCCGCCTGGGTGTGCCCGATGTTCGACTTGAGCGAACCGAGGCCCACCGTGCCCGTACCGCCGTCCGCGCCGAAGACGTCGACCAGCGCCTGGGCCTCGATCGGGTCCCCCAGTTCCGTGCCCGTGCCGTGCCCCTCGACGGCGTCGACGTCGTCCGCGGACAGGCCGGCGTCCTCCAGGGCCGCACGGACCACCCGGACCTGCGCGGCCCCGTTGGGGGCCGTCAGCCCGTTGGACGCGCCGTCCTGGTTGACCGCGCTCCCCCGGATCACCGCGAGGACACGGTGTCCGTGCCGGCGGGCGTCCGCGAGCCGCTCCAGTACCACCACGCCCGCGCCCTCGGCGAATCCCGCGCCGTTCGCGTGCGCGCCGAAGGACTTGCAGCGACCGTCGCCCGACAGCCCGCCCTGCCGGGCGAACTCGGTGAACAGGGCCGGAGCCGTCATCACCGTGGCACCGCCCGCCAGGGCCATGGAGCACTCCCCCCGGCGCAGCGCGCGCACCGCGAGGTGGACGGCCACCAGGGAGGAGGAGCAGGCCGTGTCGACGGTCAGCGCGGGCCCGTCCAGTCCCAGCGAGTAGGCCACGCGCCCGGAGGCCACGCTCGGGGCGGTTCCCGTCAGGAGGTATCCCCGCGCCTCCTCCGGTACGGGAAGCGCGCCCGAGGCCGCGCCGCCGGCGTAGTCGGTGGCGCTGATCCCCGTGAACACGCCCGTCGCGCTCCCGGCGAGGGTGGAGGGGTCGATTCCCGAGCGCTCGACCGCCTCCCATGACACTTCGAGCAGGAGGCGCTGCTGCGGGTCCATGGCCGCCGCCTCACGCGGTGAGATCCCGAAGAACTCCGCGTCGAACCCGGCCACGTCGCCCAGGAAGCCGCCCGCCCGGGTCGCGCCGGGTCGGTCCACGAGTGAGGCCAGGTCCCACCCGCGGTCGGTCGGCAGGTCGCCGACCGCGTCGACGCGGTCGCGCAACAGGTCCCACAGCGCTTCGGGGGTGTCCGCCCCTCCCGGCAGCCGGCAGCCCATGCCCACGATCGCGATCGGTTCGCGGTCGCGCGAACGCAGGTCGTCCAGTTCGGCCCGGGTACGGCGCAGGTCGGCGGTGACCCGTTTGAGGTAGTCGAGCAGCCGCGTGTCTTCCGTCATTGGCGTCGCCTCACCGATTCGTATGGCCCACGACCCATGGCGGATCGCGGAGGGGTCAGGGGGTCGGGAAAGCGGTCAGTCACGCAGGGCGTCGTCGATGAAGGCGAACAGCTCTTCCCTGCTCGCCGACTCCAGGTCCCCGTCGGCCGCGTCCGCCCCCGCCAGCGACGGAGTGAGCCGCTTCAGCAGGTCCTGCAACCGCCGGGCGACGGCCTCGCGGTCCACGCCCGGGTCCCCGTCCTCGCTCAGGGCCTCCTCGATGCCGTCGATCCGCGTCATCACGATCTGCTGGGCGTCGCCGAACAGGCGCTCCTCCAGGTGTCGGCCGAGCACCGCACAGGCCGGGTAGGAGTAGGCGAGCCCGGCGGGCAGGCTCAGCCCGGTGAGCGCGGACAGCCGGTTGCGCAACTCGATGGCGGTCACCGAGTCCATCCCCAGGTCCTTGAATCCGCGGTCGTCGTCCAGCATGTCCCCGGAGGCGTAGCCGAGGATCGCGGCGGCCTCCCTGCGGACGTGCTCGGTGAGCGCCCTTCGGCGTCCGGCCCGGTCGAGTTCGGCCAGCTGTGGCTCCAGGCCGCCGGACACGGCCGCTGCGCTGCCTGCCCGGTCGGCGGAGGAGGGTTCGAGGGCTCGCAGGAGGGGGCTGGGCCGGTGCACGGTGAACGCCGCCCGGAAGCGGGGCCAGTCGACGTCCGCGACGGCGAGCGCGGGCAGGTCCCGGTCGAGCGCGCGTTCGAGCATCGTGATCGCCGCCTCCGGGTCCATCGTCGGAAGCCCGTGCCGCCGCAGGAGTTCGGCCACCGCCGTGTCCTCGGCCATCCCGCCGCCGGCCCAGGCGCCCCAGGCGACCGAGGTGGCCGGGAGCCCGAGCGCGCGCCGGTGGTGCACCAGCGCCTCACAGAAGGCGTTGCCCGGCGCGTAGTTGCCCTGGCCGGTCACGCCGAACACCGCGGAGACCGACGAGTACACCACGAACGCCGACAGGTCCATGCCCAGGGTGAGTTCGTGCAGGTGCACGGCGGCGTCGCCCTTCGCGCGCAGCGCGCACGCCACCTGGTCCGGGGTGAGGACGTCGATCGCCCCGTCGTCCAGGGAGGCGGCGGCGTGCACCACCGCGCGCAGCGGGTACTTCTCGGGCACGCGCTCCAGGGCGGCCGCGAGGGCGGCCCGGTCGGCGACGTCGCAGGAAGCGATGGTGACCTCGGCCCCGGTCGCACGCAGCTCCGCCTCCAGGGCCCGGGCCCCGGGCGCCTTCTTCCCCCGCCTGCTCAGCAGGAGCAGGTGTTGCGCGCCGCGCCGGGCCAGCCAGCGGGCGGTGTGCGCGCCCAGCGCCCCGGTTCCGCCCGTGACCAGCACCGTGCCGGAGGGCTCCCAGCGCCGGACGGCCCGGGTCCCGCCGATGGGTGCCCGTACGAGTCTGCGGGCCCGGACGCCGCCGTCGCGGATCGCGAGCTGGTCCTCGTCCGCGCCCCTCTCCCCGGTCAGGACCGAGACGAGGCTCTCGCCCGTGCCCTGCGCGTCCGCGGGCGGCAGGTCGACCATGCCGCCCCAACGGTCGGCGTGTTCCTGCGCCGCGACCCGGCCCAGCCCCCACACGAGGGCGGACGTGGGGTCGCTCACCGTGCCCCCGGCGGTGACGGCGCCCCGGGTCACACACCACAGGGGTGCCGTCACCGCGGCGTCGCCGAGGGCCTGCAGGAGCAGGACGGTGCTCTGGTGAGCGGTGGAGGCCGTGGGGCGCGTGAGTCCGCCGCCTCGGTCGGCCCCGTCCACGGCGTTGAGTGCCACGACACCGGCGACCGCGCCCGTACTCCCCTGGGCGTCGGCGAGGAGGCCGACCAGGCCCTCGCGGTCGACGGAGGCCGGTGCGTCCACGATGCGGGTCCGGCACCCCCTGCGGTCGAAAGCCGCGACGATGTCGGTGACGAGCGGATCCGACGGGTCCGAGCCGAGCAGCAGCCACGTACCGGTGTGCGCGGGCCGTCCGGCGACCGCGCCGACCGGCACCCACTCCTCCCGGTAGACCCAGTCCGCCGCCGGGTCGGGGCCCCCTCCGCCGTCGGCGGCGGCCGGGGCCGCCCCGGCGCCGGCCGCGGAGCCGTCCCCGCCGCCCGCCCGCCAGAAGTCCTGGTGCCGGAAGGCGTAGGTGGGCAGGTCCACGACACGGGGGTCCTCACCGAACACCCCGGCCCAGTCGACGTCGACGCCGTGGCAGTGCGCCCGCGCCAGCGAGGCCGTGAACCGCCGCAGGCCGCCGTCGTCGCGGCGCAGGGTGTCCAGGACGACCGTGTCCGGGGCGCCGTGCGCCTCGGCGGTCTCCTGGACGTGGGCGGCCAGCACGGGGTGCGGGCCCACCTCAACGAACACGTCGTGCCCGTCCCGCAGGAGGGCACGGGTGACCTCGGCGAACTCGACCGGGTTCGACAGGTTCCGGTACCAGTAGGCGGCGTCCAGGACCGTGTCGTCGAGCCGCGCGCCGGTGAGCGAGGAGTACATCGCAACGTCCGGCCGGCGCGGACCGATCCCCGCGAGCTCCCGGCTCAGGCGTTCACGGATGCGCGCCACGTGCGGGGTGTGCGACGCGTAGTCGACCGCGATCGTCCGTGCCCGCACCCCCGCGGCCTCATACTCCTCGACCAGTGAGCGCACGGCCTCCGGTTCCCCGGCGACCACCGTCGACGCCGGGCTGTTGACCGCCGCCAGGTGCACACGTCCGCCCAGCCCGGCGACGCGCTCGGTGACGTCCTCCGGCCCCTGGGCGACCGCGGCCATCGCCCCGGTGCCCGACAGCTCCAGCAGCGCCCTGCTGCGCAGGGCCACGACCTTCGCGGCGTCCTCCAACGAGAGCGCCCCGGCCACGCAGGCCGCCGCGATCTCCCCCTGGGAGTGCCCGACCACGGCCGCCGGCCGCACTCCGTGGCCGCTCCACAGTGCGGCGAGCGAGACCATCACGGCCCACAGCACCGGCTGCACGACGTCCACCCGCTCCGTCAGGGCGGTGTCCGCCCTGCCGCGCAGGACGTCCGTGAGGGACCAGTCGACGTAGGGCGCCAACGCCTTCTCGCACTCGGCCAGGCGCTCCGCGAACGAAGGGGAGGTGTCCATGAGCTCGACGGCCATGCCGGCCCACTGGCCGCCCTGGCCGGGGAAGACGAAGACCGGGTGGCGATCGCCGCGCGCCCGGCCGAGCACGGTAGTGGGCTCCGGGTGTCCCTCGGCCAGCGCCCGCAGTGCCGCGGCGAAGGCCGTGCGGTCCTCGGCGACGACGGCGGCGCGGTGTTCGAGCTGGGCGCGTGTGGTGGCCAGCGACCATCCCGTGTCGGCCGGGTCCGTGTCCGGGTGGTCGAGGACGTGGTCGCGCAACCGGGCCGCCTGCGCGCGCAGCGTCTCGTCGTCCCGTGCCGACAGGATCCACGGCAGGCTCCGCCGGGGGGCGGCGGCACGGTCCGGACGCGACTCGCCGACGGCCTCCGGTGCCTGTTCGACGATGACGTGGGCGTTGGTACCGCTCATCCCGAACGAGGAGACGCCGGCCCGCCTGGGGCGGTCCGTCCGCGGCCAGGCCCGTTCCCGTGTCAGCAGCCGGACGGCTCCGGAGTCCCAGTCCACGTGCGGCGTGGGATCGTCGGCGTGCAGGGTCCTGGGGAGCACCCCGTGGCGCAGGGCCTCCACCACCTTGATGAGTCCCGCGACACCGGCGGCGGCCTGGGTGTGGCCGATGTTGGACTTGAGCGATCCGAGCCAGAGCGGGCGGTCGGCCGGCCTCTCCTGCCCGTAGGCGGTCAGCAGCGCCTGCGCTTCGATGGGGTCTCCGAGCGTGGTCCCCGTGCCGTGCGCCTCCACCAGGTCGACGTCCTGTGCCGTCAGTCCGGCGTCGGTCAGGGCCTTGCGGACCACCCGCACCTGGGAGGGCCCGTTGGGTGCGGTGAGGCCGTTGGAGGCGCCGTCCTGGTTGACCGCCCCGCCCCGGATGACCGCCAGGACCCGGTGGCCGTTGCGGCGGGCGTCCGACAGGCGTTCCAGGGTCACCAGGCCGACGCCCTCGGAGAAGCCCGCGCCGTCGGCGGCCGCTCCGAAGGCCTTGCAGCGGCCGTCCGCCGCCAGCCCGCCCAGGTGGGTGAACTCCGTGAGCGGTCCGGGCGAGGACATCACCGTGGCCCCGCCCGCCAGGGCCAGGGAGCACTCGCCCGCCTGCAGCGCGCGTACCGCCATCTGGACGGCCACCAGCGACGACGAGCAGGCCGTGTCCAGGCTGATCGCCGGACCGGTGAACCCCAGCGTGTAGGCGATGCGCCCGGAGGCCACGCTGAGGGCGGTACCGGTCATCGCCAGGCCGTCCTCCGGCGCCTGGGACAGTCGGGGGCCGTACTCCGGCGCGGTCGTGCCGACGTACACCCCCGCGTCGGTTCCCCTGAGTGAGGACGGGCTGATCCCGGCGCGTTCCAGGCTCTCCCACGCCACCTCCAGGAGCAGGCGCTGCTGGGGGTCCATGGCCTCGGCCTCCCGCGGGGAGATACTGAACAGCCCCGGGTCGAAGGCGGCCGCCGCGTCCAGGAAGGACCCCTGGGCCATCGACGACCTGGGCGCTCCGCCGCCCTCGCCCCGCAGGGCCGCCAGGTCCCATCCGCGGTCGTCGGGCAGCGGTCCGACGGTCTCCCGCCCGTGGACGACCAGCTCCCACAGTGCCTCGGGGGAACCGATGCCCCCCGGCAGGCGGCAGCCCATCCCCACGATGGCGACCGGCTCGGGGCGGGCGACGTGGTCGAGCTCCTCGCGCAGTCGCGCGTTCTCCTTCAGCGCGGACCTGAGCGCCGCGACCAGACGGTGGTCATCGGAAGTCATGTGCTGTCTCCTGTCCACGTGCGGCTGGGGGTTCGCCCTGCAGTGCGAGGTCCACGAGAGCGTCCACCCCCATGGAATCGATGTTCCGGTCCCGCTCGCCGTCATCCTCCGAGGACGCGGGTACGCGGGGGTCGGCCTGCCTCTGCCAGGGGATCTCCCTCTGGTCGGGCTCCAGCAGTCCGGTCAGGAAGTGCGCCAGGGCGCGCGGGGTGGGGTGGTCGAAGACCGCGGTGGCCGGGACCCGCACACCCGTCGCGGAGCTCAGCCGGTTGCGCAGCTCCACACCGGTGAGCGAGTCCAGGCCGAGTTCGGTGAAGGGCCGGTCCGACGCGATCCGCGCCGGGCCGGCCTCCGGCGCGTGGCCGAGCACGACGGCGGTGTGGGCGCGCACCTCGGCGAGCAGGGCGCGTTCGCGGTCGGCCTCGGGCAGTCCGGTGAACCGGTCGGCGGGCGCGGGCCCGGATCCGGCCTCCGCGCCGGTGGCCGTACCGGCGGCCGTCGCCGTGGCGGTCGGCGCGACCAGTCCGCGCAGGACCGGGACGTCGGCGGCGCCGTCGGGCTCCAGCAGCGCGGGGACACCGTTGACCAGGCCCCACAGCAGGGCCGTGTCGAACTGGACCAGCGCGTCCTCGGGGGGCATCGGTGCGAGCCCTCCCCTGCTGAGCACGCCGAGGTCGGTGTCGTCCAGGTGCGCGGTCATCCCGCTCTCGCCGGCCCACAGCCCCCAGGCCAGTGAGGTGGCGGGGAGCCCGCGCTCGCGCCGGTGGTGGGCCAGGGCGTCGCAGAAGACGTTGGCGGCCGCGTAGTTGGCCTGCCCCGGGTTGCCCAGCACGCCCGCCGCCGACGAGTAGAGGACGAAGGACCCCAGCTCCGTGTCGGCGGTGAGCTCGTGCAGGTTCCACGCGGCGTCCACCTTGGGGCGCAGGACGCGGTCGATCCCCTCGGGGGTGAGGGTGGCGATGGTGGCGTCGTCGAGCACGCCGGCGGTGTGCACCACGGCCCCCAGCGGCCGGTCCTCGGGGATGTTCGCGAGCACCGCGCCCAGGGCGGCGCGGTCCGCGGCGTCGCACGCCACGACCTCCACGCGGGCGCCGAGCCCCTCCAGTTCGGCGGTGCGGGCGGCCTGGCCCCCGGCCTCCGGGCCGCTGCGGCTGATCAGCAGCAGGTGCCGCACGCCGTAGCCGGTGACCAGGTGGCGGGCCAGCCGGTGGCCCAGGGTTCCGGTGCCGCCGGTGACCAGCGTCGTGCGCTCCTGCGGGTAGGGCGCGGGCACCGACAGCACGAGCTTGCCGATGTTCTCCCCGCGCTGGAGCGAGCGCAGGGCGTCCTGGGCGCTCCGCAGGTCGTGGACGACGGTCGGCGGCGGGGAGAGCACGCCCTTGGCGAGCAGTTCCATCACGCGGGTGAGCATCTGCCCGACGCGTTCCGGGGCGACGTCGGGCAGGTTGAACGCCTGGTACCCGCGGCCCGGATAGGCGGCGGCGACGTCCTCCGCGGCGCGGATGTCGGTCTTGCCCATCTCCACGAACCGGCCGCCGGGGCCGTCGCCGTCGCCCGGCGACCGCAGCAGGCGCAGGGAGGCGTCCACGAACTCGCCGCTGAGCGAGTTGAGGACCACGTCCATCCCGCGCCCGCCGTTGGCCTCGCGCAGCCGCTCCTCGAACTCCAGGTCGCGGGAGGAGGCGAGGCGGTCCTCGGTCAGGCCGTAGGCGGAGAGCCCCGCCCACTTGTGCGGGCTGGCCGTGCCGAACACGGACGCGCCCATGTGCTGGGCCAGCTGCACGGCGGCCGTGCCGACACCGCCCGCGGCGGCGTGCACCAGCACGCTGTCGCCGGGGCGGACCGCGGCCAGGTCCACCAGGCCGTGGTAGGCGCTGAGGAAGGCCACCGGTACCGCCGCCGCCTGCTCGAACGACCAGCCCCGCGGGATGGCGGCGAGCTTGCGGGCGTCGGCGACCGCGATCGGGCCGAACGCGCCGTCGAACATCCCGGTGACCCGGTCGCCCGGGCTGAGGCCGACCACGTCCGCGCCGGTCTCCAGGACGATGCCGGCGCCCTCGATGCCCATGCCGGTCTCGTTCTCGACCAGGCCCAGCGCCACCACGACGTCGCGGAAGTTCACTCCGGCGGCGCGGACGGCCAGGCGCACCTCCTGCGGGCCGAGCGGGCCGCCGGCCTCCAGCGCCGGCAGCAGCTCCAGCTCCTGGAGCGAACCGGGACGGCGGGTGTCCAGCCGCCACAGCGCTCCCGGCGGGGCCGACCGGTCGTCGGAGCCGGCCCTGGCCAGGCGGGGCACAAGGACCGTGCCGGAGCGCAGCGCGAGCTGGGGTTCGCCCAGGCCGACCGCTCCGGCCACGACCCGGTGCGAGTCCTCCGACCCGTCGGAGTCCACGAGCACGAGGCGGTCGGGGTACTCGCGCTGGGCCGCCCGCAACAGCCCCCACACGGGGGCGGCGGCCAGACCGGTGAGCCGGGTGGCGGGGTCGGTGGCCACGGCCCGCCAGGTCACCACGACCAGGCGCGCGTGCTCGGTGCGGGGGTCGGTCAGCCAGGCGCGGATGGTCGACAGGGCCGAGTCCAGGCCCTCGCGGACGGCGTCGGGGATGCTCGCCTCGTCGGAGTAGACGGCCGTGGCGGGCAGTTCGGTGTAGACCACCGGCGGCACGGTTCCGTCCAGGTCCAGCCCGTCGAGGTCGGGCAGGCCCGCGGGAACGATCGCCGACGGCGGCGGCGCGTCGGCCTTCTCCCAGACCAGCTCGTACAGGCCCGGCAGCTCGGCGGGGTCGCGCGGCGGAAGGGCGTCCTCGTCGAGCGGGCGCAGGACGAGTTCGTCGACGGAGACGACCGCGGCCCCGGACGCGTCGGTGACCGCGAGGCGGTACCGGTCGGGCCCCAGTTCGGTGGCGCGCACCCGCAGGCGGCCGGAGGCGTCGGCCTCGGCGGCGGGCCGCACGCGCACGCCCGTCCAGGCGAAGGGCACCAGCAGGGAGCGCTCGTCGCCGCCGTGCAGCAGGAGGGCGTGCAGCGCGGCGTCGACCACCGCCGGATGGGGTCCGTGGAAGGGGCCGCCGGTGGCGGGCACCGGGGCTTCGACCTCGGCCAGCAGGTCGTCGCCGTGCCGCCACACGCCGCGCAGGCCCTGGAAGAGCGGCCCGTAGGTGTAGCCGCGCCGGAGCAGGCGGTCGTAGTCGGGCCACACGGCCAGCGACTCGGCGGACGCGGGCGGCCAGGGGGCCGCCGACGCGGAGGCGTGCGCGGACCCGGAATCGGTGTCGGCGGGGGCACCCGGCACGGAACCGCCCGCGGCGCCGGCGGCGGGGGCCTCGTCCGCGGCCACCGCCCCTGACGCGTGGCGGGTCCACGGGGCGTCCGGAGCCGCGTCCGCGGGACGGGCGTGCACGGCCAGGTCGCGCCGGCCCCGCTCGTCCGCGGTGCCCACGGTGACCTGGAGCCGCAGGCCCGCGCCGCGGCCCAGGACCAGGGGCGCCTCCAGGGTCAGGTCGGCGACGGCGGGCGCGCCCACACGCGCGCCCGCGTGGGCGGCCAGGTCCACCAGCGCGGTACCCGGGAGGACGACACGGCCGAGCACGCCGTGGTCGCGTACCCAGGGCTGGCCGTCGAGGCCGAGGCGGCCGGTGAAGACCGTGCGGCCGTCGGCCAGGGCGAGTCCGTCGTCGATGAGCGGTTCGGCGGGGCGTTCGGGGGCGGCCGCGACCGGGGCGGGCGGCACGGCCCAGTGGCGTTGGCGGCGGAAGGGGTCCTCGGGCACGGTGACGGGCGCGCCCTCGTCGGCCACGCCCTCCAGCACCACGTGGGCGTTGGTCCCGCTGATCCCGAACGAGGACACCGCGGCCCGGCGGGGCCGACCGGTGTCCGGCCAGGGCTCGGTGTCGGAGAGCACGCGCAGCCCGCTGCCGTCCCACTCGACCCGGTCCGTGGGCTCCTCGGCGTGCAGGGTCCGGGGCAGGCGCCCGTGCCGCAGGGACTCGACGGTCTTGATCACCCCGGCCACACCGGCGGCGGCCTGGGCGTGTCCGATGTTGGACTTGAGCGAGCCCAGTCGCAGGTCCTCCCGGGAACCGTCGGCACGGGCGGCGCCGTAGACCGCGATCAGCGCCTTGGCCTCGATCGGGTCGCCCAGCCGGGTCCCGGTCCCGTGCGCCTCCACCGCGTCCACCTCGCCCGGTTCCAGTCCCGCCGCGGCCAGCGCCTGGCGGATCACCCGCTCCTGGGCGTCGCGGCTCGGCGCGGTGAGGCCGTTGCTGGCACCGTCGGAGTTGACCGCGCTGCCCTTGACCAGGGCCAGCACGGGACGTCCCGCACGGCGGGCCTGCGAGGCGCGCTCCAGCAGGAGCATGCCCGCGCCCTCGGCCCAGGCCGTGCCGTCGGCCCCGGCGCCGAAGGCGCGGCAGCGCCCGTCCGGGGACAGCCCGCGCTGGGCGGAGAACTCCAGGAACATGCCGGGGGTGGCCATCACGGTGGCGCCGCCGGCCAGGGCCATCTCGCACTCGCCCCGGCGGATGGCCTGGGCCGCCTGGTGCAGGGCCACGAGCGAGGCGGAGCACGCGGTGTCGATGGTCATCGCCGGTCCGCGCAGGCCCAGGACGTAGGCGATGCGGCCCGACGCCACGCTCAGGGTGCTGCCGGTCAGCCGGTAGCCGCCGTCGCCCCCCGCGCCCTGGTCGGCCAACCGCGGCCCGTACTCGGTGGGCATGGCGCCGACGAACACCCCGACCTGGCGTTCGCGCAGGTCGTCGGTGCTCATCCCGGCCCGGTGGACGGCCTCCCAGGAGGTCTCCAGCAGCAGCCGCTGCTGCGGGTCCATCGCGTCGGCCTCGCGGGGGCTGATGCCGAAGAAGTCGGCGTCGAACAGGTCGGCGTCGTAGAGGAAGCCGCCCGCGCGCGCGTAGGTGCGGCCGGGGGTGCCGGGTTCGGGGTCGTAGAGGCCGGGCAGGTCCCAGCCGCGGTTGTCGGGGAAGTCGCCGATCGCGTCCACCCCGTCCTCGACCAGCCGCCAGAGCTGTTCCGGGGTGCGGACCCCGCCGGGCAGCCGGCAGGCCATGGCCGTGATGGCGACCGGGTCGTCGTCCGGGGCCGGGGCCGCGGGGGCGGGGGATCGTTCGGCCCGGACCTTCGAGGGCGGCGCGGTGGGAGGGGAGGACTCGGGGTCGGCGTCCTCCGCGGCCCCGGGCGCCGCCGGCACCCGTTCACCCAACTCCGCGACCAGGTGGTCGGCCAGGGCCGCGGGCGTGGACAGGTCGAACAGGGTCGTCGCCTCCAGTGGCACACCCGTGCGGTCCCTGACCCTGGCCGCGAGTTCGAGCAGCATGACCGAGTCGAAACCCAGGTCACGGAAGGCCCGTTGCTCGTCGGCGGCGGAGAGCGCGCGCTGTCCGAGCACCCGCACGACGAGCGCGGTGATCAGGTCCCTGGTGCCGTCCTCGGCGGCGTCCCGTTCTCCGGGCTCGGGCTCCTGCTCGGCTCCCGGCCAGAAGCTCCGCCTCTGGAAGGCGTAGGTGGGCAGGTCGATCCTGCGTGCCCCCGTCCCGCGGAACAGGCGTTCCCAATCCACGTCCACGCCCTCGGTGAACGCCTGGGCCGCCGCCGCGAGCAGCTGGGCCCGGTCCCCGCAGTCGCGCCGCAGGGTCTTGAGGACCGCGGCGTCGATCCCGTCCGCGGCCAGTGTGCGCTCGATACCGAACGTCAGGACGGGGTGCGGGCCGACCTCGATGAACGACGTGTGCCCGGACACGGCCGCCGCCCGCACGGCGTCGGCGAACCGGACCGTGCCGCGCAGGTTCCGGAACCAGTACTCGGCGTCCATGGGCGGGTCGTCCGGTGTCGGCCGGCGGCCCAGGACCGTGGAGAAGAACGGGACCCGGCCGGGCCGGGCCGCGACCTCACCGAGGCGTTCGAGGAGGTCCTGGCGGATGCGTTCGACGTGCGCCGAGTGCGAGGCGTAGTCGACGTCCACGAGCGAGCCGTGCACGCCCGCGTCGGCGCAGTGCTCCACGGCGCGGCGCACCGCCGCGGGCGTCCCCGAGACCACGACCGACTCGGGGCCGTTGACGGCGGCCAGGTGGAGTTCGGGGTCGGCCTCGGCCAGCGCCTCGGCACGGTCGGGCGACAGCCCCAGGGAGGCCATCCCCCCGCTGCCCGCGAGCGCGATCAGGGCCCGGCTGCGCAGGGCCACCACCCGCGCCGCGTCCTCCAGCGTCAGGATCCCGGCCACGCAGGCGGCGGCGATCTCCCCCTGGGAGTGGCCGATCACCGCGGCGGGTTCGACGCCCAGCTCCGCCCACGCCCTGGCCAGGGAGACCATCACCGCCCACAGCACCGGCTGGATCACGTCCACGCGCGCGCCGGTCCCGGTGAGTGACGGGGACTGTGGCTCGCCGCGCAGCACGCGGGTCAACGACCAGTCCACGTAGGGGTCCAGTGCCCGCTCGCACTCGCGCAGCCGCTTGGCGAAGGCCCGTGCCAGGGCGCTGTCGTCGTCCAACAGCTCGCGGGCCATGCCCTCCCACTGTCCGCCCTGGCCGGGGAAGACCATCACGGGCCGGGCCCGCCCGGCCGCGCCGGCGGCCCGGTCGGCGCGCACGGCCTCCAGCTCCCGGGCCTCCGAGCCTCCGGAGGCGAAGATGACGGCCCGGTGCTCGAAGACGGTACGAGTCCTGGCCAGGGACAGGCCCACGTCGTGGGCGAGCAGGCCGGGGCGGGCGGAGACGAAGTGGTGCAGGGCCGAGGCCTGCGCGCGCAGCGCCTCCTCCGACCGCGCCGACAGCACCCACGGAACGGGGTCCAGGACCGTCTCCCCCGTGGTGGCGCCCGAGCGTTGGGCCTTGGGCGGCGGGGGCGGGCCGAGGACCAGGTGGCAGTTGGTGCCGCCCATCCCGAAGGAGGACACCCCGGCCAGCGGCGCGTCCGCGGGCCACGGTTCGCGGCGCGTCTGCGGGCTCAGCCGCAACGCCTCCAGATCGATGTCGGGGTGGGGTTCGGCGAAGTTGCGGGTGGGCGGCAGTTGCCCGTGGGACAGGCTCAGTACGGTCTTGACCAGGCCGACGATGCCCGCGGCGCCCTCCAGGTGCCCGATGTTGGTCTTGGCCGATCCGACGCGCAGCGGCTCCTCACGGCCGTCGGCGAACACCGCGCCGAGCGCGGCGGCCTCGACCGGGTCCCCCGCGGGGGTGCCGGTGCCGTGGAGTTCGACGTAGCCCACCTGCGCCGGGTCGATCCCGGCCCGGCGGTGGGCCGCACGCAGGACCGACTCCTGTCCGTGAACGTCAGGTCGCGCGAGGTAGGAGGTCTGTCCAGAATTGTTCACGGCGCCACCGCGCAGCACGGCGTGGACCGGATCGCCGTCGGCCAGCGCACGTTCCAGGGGTTTGAGGACGACTACGGCGCCGCCCTCACCGCGGGCGTAGCCGTTGGCGCGCGCGTCGAAGGTGTAGCAGCGGGCGTCCGGCGAGAGTCCGCCGAAGCTCTCCACGCCCTCGGTGCTCTCCGGGGTCAGGATGAGGTTGACTCCGCCCGCCAGCGCCAGTCCGCACTCGCCGCGGCGCAGACTCTCCATGGCCATGTACACACTGACGAGGGAGGACGACTGCCCGCTGTCCATGGTCAGGCTCGGGCCCGACAGTCCCAGCGAGTAGGACACGCGGTTGGCGATCATGCCGCGCTGGGTGCCGACGAGGGTGTGGTGGGTGGCACCGCCGTGGCCGGCCCGCTGCTGGAGCAGCGCGTAGTCGGAGGCGATGGCGCCGGTGAACACGCCCGTGTCCGAACCGCGCAGGGCGTCCGGGGACATCCGGGCGTGCTCCACGGCCTCCCAGCTCAGCTCGAGCATGATGCGCTGCTGGGGGTCCATGGCCAGGGCCTCACGCGGAGAGATGCCGAAGAAGGCCGCGTCGAAGTCCTCGGCCCGGTCGAGGTATCCACCCCAGTAGTGGTCCCGCGACGGGGAGGTGACACCGAGTCGCTCCGGTGGCGCCGAGATGGACTCCCGGCCCTCGCAGAGCAGTCTCCAGAAGCTGTCGGGAGTCGACGCCCCCGGGAGCCGGAGGGAGACTCCGACCACCGCGACGAGGGCCTCTGGGCCCTCCAGCCTGCCGGACGGATGGTCACTACTCATCGCGTTAGCTCCGATCACGCTTCACGTTCTCGCGCCGTTCGCACGCCGGCCCATGGACGCCATTGTGCGCGTGCCGTGCAAATGCACGAGCGCGTCGCATATTTCCGCAGGTCAGAACAGTATTTACTGGGCTACGACGCGCGGTTCGCCCACGGAACGGGGGTCGCGGTCTTCAGGGGCAGGGAAGGTGACACGGGACAGGTGCGAGGAGGACGCGCGGGGAGACACGGAGCACCTTCCTGATCGAGCCGAAAACGTCTACCCGAAGGTAGACATACACGACAAATAGTCGCCATACCACAGTTAGACGTACATCAGCCCCATCGTCTTTCATATGCCACTTACAGCAACAGACTTCAACATGAGGGATCGTAACCGCTGGCCACGACGCATGACAACGAACTGCTTCTTTTCGGTCAAACGGGGCAGGCATTCGGTCATAGACGTAACTCTGATGCCATCTGCTCTCGGACAGCGAGAAGCCCGATGCGCCTGGGGCATCGGGCTTCTCGCCGCAGCGGCCGAAGGTCAGGAACCCGACCGCGCCCGGACCTCCGCGACGAACTGCATGGCGCGGTCGGGATCAAGGAGCCAGGTCCCGAAGTCCGGCGGGTAGTCCCATCCCTGGATCCAGCGGTTGCCCACTTCGGGGAAGTCCCGGGCCGCGTCGAGCAGATCGTAGAAGTACGACGGAAGGTCACCGCTGTCCCACAATGTGGAATTCATCTCGGACCAGAGCTGGTTGTGCAGGCCGAACTCCCAGAAGCGGTCGAACGTGCGCACCAGGAACGCGTCGTCGAACTCACGGTCACCGTGCTCGATGATGCTCTCCAGGTAGGCCTTGGCGCACCTGGTCGAGTTGTTCCAGCTCTGCCCGACGTACGGGTCCATCGTGACGACCACGTCCGCCATGCCGAGCACCCGCCCTCCGGACGGCAGCACGCCGACCGGGTTGCGGACCTGCGGGGTCAGCTCCTCCACCAGCGTGCTGTTGCGGCCGTCCGAGAGGACCGCGTCCTTGACCCGCTCGAAGTACTCCGGCGCGTACTGGCGGAGCAGGTCCTTCATCCGGCGGAGCTGTTCCTCGGGGCCCGGCCGGTCGGGCCAGGCGTCCATGGGACCCCCGCGCTTGTCCACCATCAGCAGGTTGTGGCAGGGCCCCTCCTGCGTGAGGATCGGGATGAAGATGATGTTGCCCGCGTCGGCCGCCGACGCCGCCCAGCCGATGTTCTCGTCATCGTCGTCCCAGGGCCAGACGTCGTAGATCTGGGCCTGGGCGATGGAGCGGGGCCTGGCCCCGCTGAACCGGCTCTCGTCGTAGTCGAAGAGCTGGCCGAGTTCGCCGTGCCCGACCGCCACGATGATCAGCTCGAACATGCGCGAGAAGTAGTCGAGGTCGGTGACGGTGACGCCGTGGATCACGACCTTGCCGCCGCGGTCCTCGAAGTACTCCAGCCAGTCGGCCATCTTGACGCGGCGATCCACCGAGACCGTGTAGTCGTTCCCCTCTCCGGTCCTGCCGGTGAACGTGCGGACGGGTTCGTCGCCTTTCGGGTACAGATGCACCCTCTGGTTCCTGATCTGCGGCGACAGCGCGCTCCAGAGGTCCAGGTTGTGCTCACGCTCGTAGTTCAGAGCCGTCGGGAAGGTGAGCTGCGAGACCGAGGGCTTGCCGGTCCGGATCTCCATCGAGGACTGCCCCGTGATCACCGTGACGTCATAGCCCTCGGTCAGAAGGCCATGGGCCAGGTGCAGGCCGGCGTGGCCCGCTCCGACGATAAGGATTTTGCGCATCTGTCGCTAACTTTCCTGGGGGAATCAACGGTGACGAGGGGACCGGTGCTGGACCGCTCCCCGCCCGTCAGGCGACGGGTTCGCTCGCGCGGTTGTGTTCGAGGGCGTACCGGAGCAGCGTCTTGAGCACGTCGCCGCCGGAGCTCCGGTGGCGCGCGTCGAAGTCGATGATCGGCACCTCGGGGCTGATCTCCAGCGCCTCGCGAACCTGCTCGGGGGTGTACTCCAGGAGGCCCTCGAACTTGTTCAGCGCGACGATGTAGGGGATGCGCTTGGTCGTCTCGAAGTAGTCCACCGCGTCGAAGGAGTCCGCGAGCCTGCGGCAGTCGACCACGACGACGGCGCCGACCGCGCCTCGTACGAGATCGTCCCACATGAACCAGAACCGGGCCTGGCCCGGCGTCCCGAACATGTACATGATCAGTTCGTCGTCGACGGTGATGCGGCCGAAGTCCATCGCGACGGTGGTGGTCGTCTTGTGCGGTGTGATCGAGTTGTCGTCGTGACCGATGCTGGCCTCGGTCATGATCGCTTCGGTCGTGACCGGCGGAATCTCCGACACCGAGCTCACCAAGGTCGTCTTGCCGGCGCCGAAGCCTCCGGCGATGACGATCTTGCTCGACATCTTCTTGCGATTCGACCTGCTGTCACTGGAAAAGTCGTTCGAGACCACGAAGAGCCCTCTCCAGAACCTGGTTTTCCGATGGACTGCTGCCGGTGATGGTCGGGTGGATGTACACCAGGTCCTGTTCGGCCAGGTCGCTGATCAGGACCTGGGTGACGCCCAGGGGGATGTTCAACTCGGCCGACACCTCGGCGAGTGACCGCGTCTCCCGGCACAGTCTGTAGATGTTGATGGACTCCGGCATGAGGGTGCTCGGTGGTTCCTGGCCCGGCTCAGAGGTCGAGACCAGGGTCTGCACCATCAGCGGATGCCGCGATCGCGTCCGGCCACCCGTGAAGGTGAACGGGCGGACGCGGTTGCTCCTTCGCCTGCGGAAGCTCATTTCAGTGGCAACCTTCTCATGATCCCTGTGAACCGTTTCGGGTCGCCGTCGTCAGTTCTGGATGACTTCCCGCAGCTGCGAGCGCAGTTGCGGTGTCAGCACGTGGGCGACGTTCTCCACGAGCTTGGTCATCTGGAAGCCGACGAGCTTCAACTCCGTGCCCGGCGCGGTCAGGACGGCCATGCAGGAGCCGTCGCTGATCGCCATGATGAACAGGTGTCCCTGGTTGAAGCGCACCAGGAGCTGCTCGCAGTCCCCGCGCTGGAACAGGTTCGCTCCACCGACGGCGAGGCTGTGCAGCCCGCTGGCGATGGCGGCGAGCTGCTCGGCGTGCTCCTCGGGGAAGTCACTGGAGTGGGTCAGCACCAGGCCGTCGGAGGAGACGACCACGGCGTGCTCGACTCCTCGGACGTCGCGGACGAACCTGTCGATGAGCCACGAGAAGTTCTCAACGCTGTCGTTTGCGGGTTCAGTCATCGCGGATAACCTGCCTCGGCCGTGTGTCGTTTTCGCTGGTGGTCAGTGGTGCGCATAGGCGCCGGCGTCGCGTCGGTCCGGTGGGGGCTCACGTGGCGCCGCCCTCCTGGCCGTCGGACTCCTCGCGTGCCTCGCGCTCGCCGTCGAGGAAGTCGCCGAGGTCGTCTCGGATCTGCTCGGCTCTTGCGTCGCCAGTCAGCTTGGGTGTGTCCGGCGCCTGCGAGGGCGGAGGGACCGACTTCGGGTGCGGCATCATCCGCAGCGGCGAGCCGTGCGGGGTGGCGCTGCGCCGGGGCAGGCCCGCGGCGGTGACGGAGGGGTCTCCGCCGTTGGTGGGCTTGGAGGCAGAGCTGCCGTTCACTCCGTTGGTTCCCGTCACGGGAGGGGGCGTGAGGGCCTGGGACCCGGTTCCGACCGAGGGGCCCGGCGTCGAGGGGACCGCCGAGGTCCGGGGCTTGCCCGGGGTCGGCGGCGTCGCGACGCGCAGCAGCTCCTTGGGGATGATGGTGTAGGCGTTCACCCCGCGGAACGCGCGGGACTCCAGCCGGGTCTCCAGGCCGTGCTTGCGGCCGATCCGGCTCGCGACGTACAGGCCCATGTGCCGGGGCACGTCGTCGTCGAGCTTCGGCGAGCCGCTGAGCCGGTCGTTGAGTTCGCCGAGCTGGTGCTCGGGGATGCCCACGCCCTCGTCCTCGACGATCATCATCAACCGGCCGTCGTCCATCTCCCGGGCGCTGATGACGACCTGGGAGTGCTCGGGCGAGTTGGCCGTCGCGTTGTCCAGCAGCTCGGCCAGGAGGTGGCTGATGTCGTCGGCCGCCATACCGGTGATGGAGGTCTGCGGCAGCTTCCCGAGGCGGACACGGGGGTAGTCCTTGATCTCGGAGGTCGCGGCGCGGGCCACGTCGAGGAGGGGGACGATCTCGTCGTGGGCGTCGGACTCGCCCCCGTCGTGGCCGGTCAGCACGAGGAAGTTCTCGCCGTTGCGGCGCATACGGGTGGCGAAGTTGTCGATCTGGAAGAGCTTGTCGAGGAGGTCGGGGTCCTTGGCGTCGGTCTCCAGCTCCTCGACCATCTCCAGGAGTGCGTCCACCAGCGACAGGTCCCGCATGGCCAGACCGGCGAGGGCCTCGTTGAGGATCGTCTCCGTCTGCCCGGCGGAACCGGTCGCGGGAGCGGCGGGGACCTCGGGGGCGGAGGCGGCGGGGGCGCTCGCGGCCTCCGGCGCACGCTCGGCCCTGGGGGCCTCGGGCGCCGGCGCGCTCGGTGCCGCCGCCTCGGGCCGGGGCAGGGCCCTGGGCTGCTCGGCCGGCTCGATGCGCTCGCGCGCGGACTCCTCGGGACGGTCGTCGCGCTCCGGGCGCTCCGTGCGCTCGGCGCGGTCCTGGACCGGTTCGGCGGTGAGGACCTGCGGCGGCTGGCCGGGGGTGAGCACGATGACGTGCTGGATCGGCTGGCCGTGCGTCTGGTACGGAACCGGGTAGACCATCGGCTGCCCCGGCATGACGTAGCCGGGCGGCTGGAAGGGGGCCGGGTAGGCGCTCTGGTAGGTCACGATCGGGTGCGGAGCCGGGTAGGGCACCGGGTACTGCGGCATCGGCTGGGGCGGGGGGGCCGCCTGCTGGTAGGCGCCGTAGGGGTACGGCGGAGGGTAGCCGTGCGGCTGCTGGCCGTCCTGCCACGGACCGCGCGGGTCCGGGGCGGGCGGGTACTGCTGGGGGCCGTGGCCGTACCCCGCGGGGGGCTGCGGCAGGCCTGTGGGCTCCTGTGGCACCTGGTACCCCTGTCGTCCTGGTGAGGGGGGAGCGGGCTGCGGCCCCTGGGGGCCCCGCCATCCCTGCTCGTCATACGTGTGGTGGGGCCCTCCCGGGGCCTGCGGCCCCGCGGGTCCGGCGGGCCCGTGGCCCCACGCGGTGTGGTCCGCCGCCTGGTGGCTCATGGAAGCGCCGGCGGCGTGCGGTCTGTGTCGTTCGTGCTGCTCCCCCGGTTCGTCCGAGGGCGTGTGGGTGTGGTCGGCCATGGGCGGAGCTCCCTCCGGGGGCCGGGCCCCGTCCTGTCCGGCCGGGACCCGCGGGGAGCGGGTGCCGTGACGGCCGGAACGGTCGTCGGTGCTGGTCTGGTCGGGCGCTGGGGGTGAGGTGTCGCCCGATCGGGGGGTCGGGTCGGCCGGGGCTCCCGTGCGGTCGGCCCGTTCGGGACGCGTGCGGGAGCGGATCGGCCGGAGCGGCGGAACGGTGGGCGGCGGTGTCCCGCCCCGGGACGCCGCCGTGCGCGAGGCGGAACCGGCCTCCGTCCGCTCGGCCGGAGCACCGGGCTTCGCCGGACCGGAGGCCGCCGTGCCGGTGGCGTTCGGCCCACGGCCGTCGGTCGCCGGAGCCGGACCCGCGGCGGGCTCGGCCGGGGACCGCTCGGCGGACGTGCGCTCCGAGGAGGCGGTCGGCATTGTGCCCTTCGCCGGTGCCGGGGACCGGTCGTCGGCAGAGTCGGATGCGGCGGGCCTCCGGTCCGCAGGAGCTGCGGAAGGCTGCGCGCCACTCTTCGCCGGAGCGGAAGCGCCCGGAGCGCTCGCCTTCACAGGAACGGGTTCCACGGGAGCGGAAGCCTGCCCGCCGCTCTTCTCCCGAGCCGGGGGCCGCTCGGCGGACACGCGCTCGGAGGAGGCGGTCGGCGTAGCGGCCTTCGCCGGTGCCGGGGGCCGGTCGGTGGCAGAGTCGGACACAGCGGGCTTCCGGTCAGCAGGAGCCGCGGAAGGCTGCGCGCCACTCTTCGCCGGAGCCGCAGACCGGTCGGGCTCGGGAGCCGTGGACGTTCGAGTCGCCGGAGCGGAAGCGCCCGGAGCGCTCTCCTTCACAGGAACGGGTTCCACGGGAGCGGGCGCCTGGGCGGCGCCCTTCCCCGGAGCAGGGGACCGCTCGGCGGACGTGCGCTCGGAGGAAGGGGAGGCACTCCGCGCCTCGGCCTTCGCCGGAGCCGCAGACCGGTCGGCGGTGGACCCGGACACGTCGGTCGTGCGCTCGGAGGAAGGGGCAGCGGTTCGCTTCCGGGCCTCGGCGGCTCCCGGCACGGCCTTTCGGGGACCGGAAGCGCTCCGCTCCCGGTCATCGGCCTTCGGACCCGTGTCGGCCTCGGCCTTCACCGGAGCCGGAGACCGGTCGGGCTCGGGAGCAGTGGACGTTGGAGCCGCCGGGGCGGAGGCGTCCGGAGCGCTCGCCTTCGCGGGGACGGATTCAGCTGGAGCGGGCGCCTGGGCGGCGCCCTTCCCCGGAGCAGGGGACCGCTCGGCGGCGGGGTCGCCGTCCTGGCCCGCACCCGGCTCGACCGGGGCGGGGGCCTCCGGAGCACCGCCCTTCGCCGCCTCGGACCCGGCCGGGGTGGCGTCGGGACGCGATGGCTCGGCCCGTCCCGCGGACCGCGCGGCTCCGGGCTCGGGCGCGCGCACGGGGAGCACGCGCGGCTCGGGCTCGTTGAGGCCGACCCCGCGCCACTGGCCCACCGGGTTGGCCCCGGTGTCGACGTCGTCGACCTTGAGCGGGCGCGTGTAGGGGTTGGGCACGTTCACCCTGGCCGCCGGGCGGTAGCCGTTCTCGGCCGGGCCGGAGAAGGGGCCGACGGGCGGCGTCGGCGCCGCGTCCTCGTTCTTCACCGGCGTGGTCTGGTCCCGCTCCGACGCCGGGTCCGGGTTGTGCGGATGCACGGGCTGATGCACGGGATGTCCTCGTTCGGGCTCCGGGGGTGGGACTTCCTGGGACTTGACGATCCGGGAGATGGCCCTGCGAAACCTGCCTCGACCCATCCCCGGCTGCGCGGGGTCTGGGCTGTCTCGTGGTGGCGGCTCCTCTGACACGATCTCGTCTCCTTGGAATCAGCCGGGCGGCGCGGCGGTGGCCCCGTGCCTTCGGCCCGATCGAGGAGACAGGGGCGACGGGACCGCGCCGGGATCCTGCGCCGACGCAGCATCCCGGGCGCAGGGGGAACGCCTCGACGTTCCCGGTAGGGCACAGGCGCGCGTTCGGATACCCCGGCCGGGGTGGTCGACACCCATCCGGCGACAAGTATCCACGTCCGGAACAATTCCTGTACTTCCGCCGAGAACCGTCTTTCGGTTCGTCAGACTAACAAAGGCCGTGGGGCTTGGCAGTCGAATCGGGAAAGCACCGGGAAACACCCCAGCGGGACACGGATGACGTGCGGGAACTCCCGAAAAGTTATTTTGTGGCTTTTGAGTGTTATGTCTGCCTTGTGGAGAAATGACCGATTCACTCACCGTGGTCAGGATCACATTCACCACTTCCGCAACACTGTCCCCACGCACACCGCGGGGGCGGGGCCGAACGGCCTCCGCCCCCGTGCCACCGGGCTTCCCGGCCCTACTCGACCGGTTCCAGGTCCCCCTGGATCAGCGACAGCATCACGTGGTTGTCCTGGTACTGCTCGTTGTTGGCCGCCGGGTGGTCCGCGGCGAAGTGCTCGACGCGCACGCCCTCGATCGCGGGCGCCAGGTACCGGTAGGTCCAGATCGGGATGCGCGGGAGCAGTTCGTTGAAGATGATCGCCAACCGCTTCAGCGCCGCGTGCTGCTCCTCCTCGGTCCCGGCCCGCTTGGCCTCCTCGATCAGCTCCGCCACGTCGACCTCCCCCTGGGAGGGGCTGTCCACGTTCAGGTCGAACGACTGCCCGGGGTTGTCCTCGTCGCCGGAGTTCTCCAGCAGGAAGTTCATCTGGAAGGCGCCCCAGTAGTCGGGGATCTCCGGGTTCCCCCAGTGCCGCACCGCGACCTCGAAGTCACCCGCGCCCCAGATCCCCCACGGGTTGTCCGAGGGAACGTTGCGGGCCTCGCACCGGATCCCGAAGGTGTTCCACGCCTCCTCCACCTGCGAGGCGGTGAGCTCGAAGTCGCCCCAGCCGGCGACGCCGATGATCTCGTAGCTGGCCGCCTCGCCGTCCGGCAGGTGCCAGACCCCGTCGCGCAGGGTCCACCCCGCGTCCTCCAGCAGCTCCGTGGCCCGGGCGGGGTCGTAGCCGTAGTGCTCGAACTCCGCCAGCTCCTCCTCCGTCATGATCTCCTCCGCCTGGAGGTCGACCAGCCCCGCGTAGTACTCCACCCCGCTGTAGGCCTCGCCGCGGGCGACCTGGCCGATCGTCTCGGTGTCCAGCAGGTGCGCCAGCGCCTTGCGCACGCGCACGTCCTCCAGCTCGGGCTTGGCCGCGTAGTTGAACATGAGCCCGCAGCCGTCGTAGCCCGCGTGCTCGATCCACTTGAACCCCTCCACGCCCTGGAAGGCCTGCTGGTCGGCGGCCGAGGGTGCCTCCGTCGAGTAGTCGACCTCGCGCTGCTGGACGAGCAGCGCCGACTGCCGGTTGTCGCCCTTGTGCACGACCACCTCGTCGAAGAGCACCTCACCGCCCTGGTAGCCGTTCTCGTTGCGCACCAGCGTGATGCGGGCGTCCGACATCTGCTCGGGGTCGAACATGTACGGCCCGCTGCACACGATCTCCTCCGGCGCGAACTCCACGAACTCGGCGATGAACTCGCTCTGCTCGTCGTCGCCGTAGCGCACCCCCGACCGCACCAGCTCCAGGGCGCGCTCCCCGAAGTCGGCGTAGGTGGACCTGGCGACGATCCGGTGCTTGATGATGCTGCGCTCGATGTTGGGGAACGGGGAGTCGAAGCCCAGCCGCACGCTCAGGTCGTCGAGCTTCTCCAGCTCGGTGACCTGCGGGAATCCCACCGACCACGGCGCGACCTCCATGATCGCGATCGCGTAGCTCTGGATCATGTCGTCGGCGGTGAGGTCGCTGCCGTCGCTCCACCCCAGCCCGGGGCGCAGGGTCACGACCAGGTCGTCCCCGTCCCACTCGGAGCCTTCGAGCAGCATGTAGTCCCAGGTGTGCTCGCGCCAGTTGTAGAACCCGCCGGTCATCAGGAACAGGTCCTTGTAGACCGAGTTCAGCAGCAGGGCGCCGTCCTCGACGGCCACGTTGCGGGTGTTGGAGTCCAGGTCGAAGTCGAAGACGCCGGTGAACCGCCGGGCGCCGCCGGCACCCGCGTCGCCGCCCGCGCACCCGCTCAGCGCACCGGCGGCCGCCGTGGCGGCGGCACCGGCGCCCACGGCGCGCAGGACGTTGCGCCGGCTCATCTCCAGGACGTGCTCGGGGGGTGTGGAGGTCATGGGTGACGCTTCCTTTCCAGGAGGACGGCGAGCAGTCCGAGGACGACGTTCAGCAGGCCGAGACCGACCGTGACGACGCTGATGACGAACTCGGCCGTGCCCGGGGGGTTGAGAAGTGCCGACAGGGCGCCGGCCAGCACCAGGAAGGCGCCGACCAGGAGGCCGAAGCGGCCGATGAGCAGCACGGGGTCACCCGCCGTTGACGACGTGGCAGGCGAGCAGGCGGTCCGGGCCGGGGGCCAGCGCGGGCCGGGCGGTGTCGCAGCGGCCCGGCTCGAACAGCGGGCAGCGCGGGTGGAACTCGCAGCCCGGCGGCAGGTCCGTCAGGTCGGGGATGTCGGCGCCGCGCAGCCGCACCCGCTCCTTGGTGCGGGCCAGGTCGGGGTCGGGCTCGCAGACCGCGGAGACCAGGGCCCGGGTGTAGGGGTGGCGGGGGTCGTTGACCACCCGGCGGGTGGGCCCCTGCTCCACGATCCGGCCCAGGTACATGACCGCGATCTCGCCGTCCCAGGCGAAGTACTTGGCCACGGCCAGGTCGTGGGTGATGAACAGGAACCCGACGCCGAGGTCGTCGCGCAGCCGCCCCAGGGTGTTGAGCAGGCTGACCCGGATGGAGACGTCCAGCATCGAGGTGGACTCGTCGGCGATGATCACCTCCGGGTCCATCGCCAGGGCCCGGGCGACCGCGACCCGCTGGCGCTGTCCGCCCGACATCTGGTGGGGGTACTTGTCCAGGTAGTCCTCGGCGGGAGTGAGTTCGACCCGGCGCAGCAGGTCGGCGGTGGCCGCGCGGGCCTCGCGGCGGTCCCTGACCATCCGGTGGCGCCGTAGTCCGGCGGAGACCGTGGAGTAGACGGTGCGCACCGGGTTCAAAGAGGCGTAGGGGTCCTGGTGGATGTACTGGACGGACCGGCGGAAGACCGCGCGCTCGGCCCGGTCCATGGCCGCGACGTCACGGCCGCGGAAGCGGACGGTGCCGGAGGTGGGCCGGGCCAGTGCCGCGGCCATCCGTGCCGTGGTGGTCTTGCCGCAGCCGGACTCCCCCACCAGGCACAGCACCCGGCCGGGGCGCACCCGCAGGTCGACCCCGGCCACGGCGGGGACGTCGCCGCGCGGGGTGGAGAAGACCTGGCGCACGCCGTGCAGGCCCAGGACCGGGGTCTCGTTCCCGGGGGTCTTCCCCGCCCCGGCGGTCGGCTCCGCCCCAGAGGTCAGTCCCGCCCCAGCGGTCGGCCCCGCCCCGGCGGCTTCCTCTCCCATGGCGGACGGATCGTGCTGCACGGTCGGGTCGGTCATCGGGTGGCCCCCTCGGTGAAGAGTGCGGCGTCGTCGGCGCGCAGGCACGCGGCGGCGTGGCTCAGCCCCTCGGGGCGGGCCCTGAGGACGTCGAGCTCGGGACGGGTCCGCGAGCAGCGGGGCTGGGCGTGGGCGCAGCGCGGCGCGAAGGAACAGCCGGCGGGCAGCGCCCCCAGGCTCGGCGGCCCGCCCGGCAGGGACTCCGGAACGGTCAGGTCGCCCGCGACCGGCGGCACGGAGTTGATCAGCGCCCGGGTGTAGGGGTGGCGCGATCGGTGGAAGATGTCGCGCGTGGTGCCGGTCTCGATCAGCCGGCCGGCGTACATCGTGCCGACGCGGTCGGCGAGCTCGGCGGCCAGGCCCAGGTCGTGGGTGATGAAGAGCATCGCGAACCGCAGCTCCTCGCGGAGCTCGGTCAGGCGCTCCACGATGGCGCGCTGGGTGAGGATGTCCAGCGCGGTCGTCGGCTCGTCGAGGATGAGCAGCTGCGGCCGCAGGGCCAGCGCGAGGGCGATCAGGGCGCGCTGGCGCATGCCGCCCGAAAGCTCGTGCGGATGGGCGGCCAGGACCCGTGCGGGGTCGAGCCGGACCAGTTCCAGGAGTTCGGCGGAGCGTTCGAGCAGTGCGGCGCGGGGGCGGCGGGCGCCGCGCCCCTCGTGGGCGCGGAAGGTGTCCAGGAAGTGGTCCCGCACGGTCAGCACCGGGTTGAACGCGTTCATCGCGCCCTGGAAGACCATGGCCGCCTCGTTCCAGCGGAAGCGGCGCAGCTCCTCCTTGGCCAGGGCGCGCACGTCGACCCTGCGGCCGTCCTTGCGCCGGAAGAGGACCTGCCCGGCGGAGACGACCCCGGTGCGCGGCAGGAGTCGCAGCAGGCCGAGGCCGAGCGTGGTCTTGCCGCAGCCGGACTCGCCCACCAGGGCCATGGACTGGCCGGGATGGAGGTCGAAGCCGACACCGCGCACGGCCGTGACCCGGCTTCTGCGTCCGGTCCGGTAGGCGATGTCGACGCCGCGCACGGACAGCAGGGGGCCGTCGTCGGCGGGGCCCGGGGGCGGGGCGGGGCGGTCGTGCACGAGGCTCACCTGTCCCGGAGTCGTGGGTTGAGGGCCTGCTCCAGGGAGCGGGACATGGTGACCAGCCCGATCTGGAAGAGCATGATCATCACCATCGGGGCGATGAGGAAGGGGGTGGCGGTGGGGAGCAGGAACGCGTTGTTGTCCCAGGCCTGCTGGATCATCAGCCCCCAGTTGTCGGCCGTGCTCGGCAGCAGTCCGAGCAGGTACATGCCGACGACCGCGTAGATCGCGTTGGTGATGGCGATGATGAAGTTGATGAACACGTAGCCCGCCATGTTGGGCAGCACCTCGACGAAGAGGATCCGGGCGGTGCCCAGGTCCTGGAGGCGGGCCGCCTCGACGAACTCGCGTTCGCGCAGGCTGAGGACCTGGGCGCGGATGGAGCGCATCAGGTAGGGCCAGGTCACCAGACCGATGATGAAGGCGACCATCAGCGGTGAGGCGGTGCGGTAGAAGGACGCGATGACCAGCATGAGCACGATGAAGGGGATGGTCATCGTGATGTCGGTCAGCTGGAGCAGGAGGTGGTCCACGCGTCCGCGCACGTAGCCGGCGATCCCGCCGAGGACGACGGCGATGGCCACGGTGATCAGCGCGGCGACCACGCCCACCCAGATGGGCTCGCGTCCGCCGAGGACGAGTTGGACGAAGGTGTCCTTGCCCTCGTGGTTGGTGCCGAGCCAGTGCTCGGCGTTCATCGGGCCCCAGATGAGGTCGATGTCCGTCGGGTTGCGGGTGTCCACGAGCAGGGGGCCGACGAAGGAGAACAGCAGCACGCTCAGCACGAGGCAGAGCCCCAGGAAGCCGCTGGTGCTGCGGGTCAGGCCCTGCCAGACGGCGCCCCAGGCGCCGGCGGGAGCGGTGGTGGCAGCGGTGGTGGAGGTCATGGTGTCGCGGCCCCCTGGTCGCTGATGCGCGGGTCGAGTCGGCCGTAGAGCAGGTCGGCCACGAGGTTGGCGGCCACGACGCAGGCGGTGACGATGATGAGCAGCCCCTGCAGGAGCGGGTAGTCGCGGTAGTTGACGGCGTCCAGCAGCAGGCCGCCGACGCCCTTGTAGACCAGGACCCGTTCGACGAAGACCGCGCCGCCGACGAGCGTGCCGAAGGAGATCGCGATCTGGGCCACCAGCGGCAGCACCGCGTTGCGGCCGACGTAGGCGAGGGCGATGCGGCCGTCGCGCAGCCCCCGGGCCCGGGCGACGGTGACGTAGTCCTCGCTCAGCACCTCGGTCGTGGAGGCCTTCATGACGAGCATCCAGGTGCCGATGATGGCGAGGACGTAGGTGAGGATCGGCAGTCCGGCGTGGTAGAACGCGTCGCCGACGAACTCCGCGGTGAAGCCGGGGCTGACGCCGGGGCTCACCGTGCCGCGCAGGGCGACGGGGTCGAACCAGCCGAGGTAGAGCCCGCCGCCGACCACGAGCAGCATCGCGATGAGGTAGTTGGGGACCGCGCCCAGGACGGAGGCGGCCACGCTCAGCGCGTGGTCGAGGAACCGGTTGCGCCGGTAGGCCATCACCATGCCCAGGCTCAGTCCGAGGACGATCGAGATCACCGTGCCCACGCCGATGCTGAACAGCGTCCAGGGCAGGTAGGCCGCGATGGCCTCGGCGACGCCGACCGCGGGCCGGGTGATGGTGTTGCCCAGGTCCAGGGTGACCAGGCCGACGAAGAAGTCCCACCACTGCCGCCACAGGGGCGCGTCCGGGTCGAAGGCCAGCGAGTTGGTGGCGATCACGCGGGCCTCGGCCATGCTCATGCCGCCCTGGGTGAGGCGGCCCGCCATGACGTCGATGGGGTCGCCGGGCATGGCCCGCGCGAGGAAGAAGGTCGCGTTGGCGACCACGAACACGACGACGGCGGACTTGCGGACCTTCACGAACAGGTGGTGGCGCCAGACGCGCAGCGGCAGCGGGGGCGGGTCGGCGGCCGACGCCGGGGCGTCGGGGGGCGGTGGGGACGCCGCGATGTCGGTGGCCACGTGGCTCCTTGGGGCGACGAGCGGGGGCGGAGGGCGGGAGCGCATTTTTTATTAGGAAACTTTCCTAATAGAACAGCACGCTAACGGCGCGGGTGTGGCGTACGCCACCCCTGTGACCGAACGGCGTCCTCGGCGCGACCCGTTCTCGACCGGGCAAGGCTTTTCCCGACACGAATCCGGACAAAGCCCCTGCCGCTTCGTGGCCGGATGCGGCCAGATGCCCGCACCCACAACTTTGGTCGGTATCGACCGGCATCGCCCCGTTCGTACGGTGACGGCTCACCCACACAGCCCCGGACCCCCGAGTCCGGACACGGAAGTGGAGGACACGTGCGCCGAGCACGCACCACCACCGCGGTCGCGGTCGCCCTGGCGGCCTCCCTCGCCGCCTCCCTCGCCGCGGCGGCCCCGGCCGCCGCCGACCCCCGCCCGGCCCCCGACGACGCCCTCGCCGCCTTCCACGACCAGGAGGTCGACTGGACCCGGTGCGAGGAGGACGTGCTCCGGACCCTGGAGTGCGCCGACATCGAGGTCCCCCTGGACTACGCCGACCCCGGCGGCGCCCGCGCCACGGTCGCCGTCAGCCGCCGGACCGCCTCCGACCCCGACCGCCGCCGCGGCGTCCTGCTCACCAACCCGGGCGGGCCGGGCGGCCCCGGACGCATCGTCCCGGTCTCTCCGGCCGAGACGGGCGGCGCCGGAATCATCGGCGGCGAACGGGTCGCCGAGGTCTACGACCTGATCGGCATGGACCCGCGCGGCACGGGCGCGTCCACCCCCCGCCTGGACTGCGGGGCCGAGTACCCGATGGCGCCGCCCCGGCCCGACGACTCCGAGTTCTCCGGGCTCACGCGCGGCGTCATCGCCTACCAGCGCGCCTGCGCCCAGGCCGACGGTGATCTGCGGCCCCACATGACCACCGCCAACACCGCCCGGGACATGGACGTGGTGCGCGCCGCGCTCGGCGAGGAGCGGATCAACTACATCGGCTGGTCCTACGGCACCTACCTGGGCGCGGTTTACGGGAGCCTGTTCCCCGACCGGCTCGACCGCAGCGTCATGGACTCCGCGGTGCACCCCGGCGGCATCTGGCGGGACGTGTTCACCCTCCAGGCCCCGGCCTACAGCCGCAACGTGGAGCGCTACACCGCCTGGGTGGCCGAGCACGACGACGTCTACGGCATGGGGGCCACCCCCGAAGAGGTCGTGGCGGTGTTCGAGGAGACCTCACGGCGCCTGGCCGAGGAGCCCCGCGACGACGTCCCCGGGCTGCCCGAGGGCGGCGCCTACGGCGACGACGAGTGGGACTTCCTGGTGGGCGTGGCCGCCCGGTACCAGGGCCAGTGGGACGTGTTCACCGGCGACCTGGCCTACTTCGTGCACGACGTGCCCTTCCCCGAGGCCCCGGTGGCGGCCGACGACCCCGCGCCCGCTCCCGAGCCGGCACCCGAACTGACCGGCAACACGGACCTGCTGACGGCGGTGCTGTGCGAGGCCGACTGGCCGGAGCGCCTGTCGGACTACTACCGGGACATGCGCCGGGTCCGCGAGGACCACCCCTTCGGAGTCGGAGTGGTCTGGCACGCGCCGCACCCGTGCGCGTTCGACTCCTCCGCGCCGGCCGAGCCGCTGGTGGAGCTGGAGCGCGACGGATACCCGGCCGGGCTGGTCATCGCCGCCGAGTTCGACACCCAGACCGCCTACGAGGGCGGCCCCGCCCTGGCCGACCGGCTCGGCGCCGCGCTGCTCACCGTCGAGGACGAGGGCGGACACGGCTTTTACGGTGTCGCGGGGCTGGACTGCGTGACCCGGGCGGTGGACGCCTACCTGGTGGACGGCGAGGCGCCCGGTGACCTCGCGTGCCCGGGTACGCCGGTCCCGGACCCGCGGGCGAACGGCACGCTCTCCGCCCCGGGCGGGGACCCGGACACGGCCGGTGCGGCGATCGCCCGCGCCCGCGCGGACCGGGAGGCGCCGCCGCTGGGAGTGCCGGTGGTCCGCTGACACGGCGGGCGGCCCGCGCCGGTGGTGGCGCGGGCCGCCCGGTCCCGCGGCGGGCTCAGCGCTCGGAGCCCTCCAGGGTCCCCTCGACCGGGCCGTCCGGGTCGTAGACCAGGCACAGGTACTCGCGGTTGTCGTAGAGGTTCCAGCTGGTGGGGGTGGGGAAGTAGGACGTGAACAGCAGCTCGGAGTCCAGGTACTCCATGCCGACGAAGTCCTCGAACTCGTCGTTGCAGAGCTCGGCGGTCATGTCACTGACCTCCTGGTCGCCGGGGTACTCCCCGTCCGCGTCGAGGTCGTCCTTGACGTAGACCTCGAACTCGTGGGGATCGTCGCAGTCCACCAGCGGGACCTCGACGATGTTGTCCTGCTCCTCGACCTCGTTGGTGCAGTCGCCCTCCTCCAGGTCGAAGACGCCGACGGACTCGGCGTCGTCCCCGGGGTCGGTGGGCGACGGACGGGACGAGATGGTCGCCCTCGGCTCGGGTTCGGGTTCCGCGACCTGGGTGGCCTCCGGTTCGGGGGAGGGCGAGGCGGTCTCCTCCCCCTCTCCGCTGAGGGCGGGCGGCAGCAGTGGGAGCGGACCGCACGCGGTGAGCGAGAGGGCGGCGCCGGCCGCCAGGAAGCCCAGGGCGGTGCGGTTCCGGCGGCGCGTTTCGGTGGACATCGCGACTCCACGGTTCGTCGGCCTCGCCGACGGGAGGAGCGTCGGCGACACCTGTACAGATGCTCCCGCAGCGCCGATGGTTCCGCGATCCGCCCACACCGGCCGATCCGGTTCCGGCCGTCCGGTCCCGATCGGCCGGTTCCGCCCGCGGCCCGAGGGCGGCCCGTGGTCCGGGGACGACGAGGCCCCCGGCGGGCGGAGGGGCCGTGCGGCCGCCCCGCTCGCCGGGGGCCTCCCCGACGGACGCGAACCGAGGGGGCGAGTCCGCGGGAGACGCCCTAGTAGGCGGCGCCCCCGAGGGTCTCGGTGACCATCTCGTCGGGGTGGTACACGTAGCAGATGACCTCGCGGTCGTCGAGGGTGTTCCACGACTCCTCGGTGGGCGTCAGCGCGTAGGAGTGCAGCAGGGACTCCTCGTAGGGGACACCGACGAAGTCGGTGAAGGCCTGGCCCTCGCACACCTGCGAGCCCTCGGCGGTGACCGCCGCGTCACCCGGGTAGTCCCCGTCCGGCATCTCGTGGGAGAAGAAGAACTCGGCGTCGTGCGGCTCCGCGCAGTCGACCAGGGGGACCTCGCTCACCTCGCCGCCGCCGAGCACGGCGCTCATCTCGCTCTCGATGAAGCAGTCGCCGACGTTGAGTTCGAAGACGTTGTTGTCCGCGCCGCCGAGGATCTGCGTGACGACACCGCAGCCGCTGAGGACGACCGCCGCGCCGACGGCGAGGGTGGACAGCGCGGCGGTGCGCAGGGCGGGGGAACACGAAGGCATGGGGACTCCGGGTGGATGGCAGGGAGAGTCCGCCGAAGATCAGGCGGAGAATGGTTAGAATTCACCACATCAGACGCATCTGTCAATTCTCTGACAGGAATTCGGCGAAATACGAAACTCTCACGACGCTGTGTGACCAGGACACGGCGCGCGGGTGTCCGTGCTGGCAGGAGCGGTGGCACCTCCGACCGGGCGGCACCGGGTGCCGGAATTGCCTACCGGTAGGGCATTGTGCGGAGCGGGTGGAAGGATAACGTCGAGCACCGACCATCGGTCACGGCCCGATCCGGCCCCCTGGAGAACGACGAAGGCCCCGGTCGTGGTGACCGGGGCCTCTCGTGGGTGCGCCATCAGGGACTCGAACCCCGGACCCGCTGATTAAGAGTCAGCTGCTCTGACCAACTGAGCTAATGGCGCGTGTGGCGTTGGTGGGAGCTGCACTCCCCCGCGGCGACGTTCCCAACTCTACCGGAGGCTCGGAGCACTCCGCACCAGGTGCCCTGTGGGCCGCACCACGTGCGCGGAGGGGTCCTGCGGCGGAGCGGCACGAACACCGAGGGCCCCGGCCGTATCGACCGGGGCCCTCCTGGGTGCGTCATCAGGGACTCGAACCCCGGACCCGCTGATTAAGAGTCAGCTGCTCTGACCAACTGAGCTAATGACGCGCGCTGCTCACCGGCGCCGCCCGTTGGGCCGCGCCTCGTGGCGACGTCGATAACTCTAGCAGGGCCGAGAAGCGACCGCGAACCGGTCGTCGTCCCGACTCGACCGGTCGTCGTCCCGACTCAGGTGAAGGCCATCACCAGGGCGACGACCACGGCCACGGCCAGGATCAGGCCGACCGCGGCCAGCACGATCGGCAGGACCGGGCGGCGTGCGGGCTCCTCCGGCTGCGGGTTCTCGTCGACGAAACGGCGGAAGTGCTGTGTGTTCCCCGCCGGGTCTTGGTACGGCTCTTGGTTCTGTGTCATGTATTCGACACTAGCGACTCATCAGACCCGTGAGCACCCCCCGGGGCCGATCCGGCCACTTCCACGCACGGTCTTTGCCGAGTCCCGCCCCCCTCACCCAGGCGAAAGCCGAACGAAAGATCCGTCACCCAGACTCGGATCCGGAGGAACTCGGCCGGTCGGTACTTCCCCGCGACCGTGCCTGACGTCCTCGGGCCCGGCGTGCAGCACCGCGGCCATCCGGGCCGTCGGCGTACCGCAGCGCGCCGGGTCCACCCCCTCCAGGCGCCGGACGAGGTCGGAGCCCGACCGGGCCGGGTGCGTGTCGAGCCAGGCCACGGCCATCCGCAGGGGCAGGGGGAGGCATCCCGTGAGGTGGGCCACCCGGCGCAGCGCGGCCTCGGTGCACCGGCCCTCCCCCAGGAGCGAGCGCAGCAGGACGACGGCGTCGTCGGCGGTCAGGGCGCCCACGGGCAGGGCGCGCACCCCGTCGCGCACCAGCAGGTCCGTGAGCCAGTACCGGCTGGTGACCACGGCCGCGCACTCCGGGCAGCCGGGGAGCAGCGGACGCACCTGGCGGGTGGAGACGGCGTTGTCCAGTACCAGCAGGACACGGCGCCGGGCCAGGAGGGAGCGGGCGCGGGCGGCCGACTCGTCCACGGAGAGGTCGTCGATGCCGTCGCGGCCCCCGGACAGGGAGCGGACCAGCCGCCGCAGCACCTCGGCGGGGTCGCGCGGGGTGCCGTCGTCGCGGCGCAGGTTGACGTAGACCTGGCCGTCGGGGAAGTGCGGGGTGGCCGTGTGCGCCCAGGCCAGTGCGAGCGCGCTGCTACCCGTGCCCGCGGCGCCGCGTACCAGCACGTTCCCCGGGACGGGGCCGGCGGGGCCGACGAGGCGGTCGAGTTCGGCGAGGTGCGCACCGCGGCCGACCAGGACGGCGGGCGCGGCCGGGAGTTCGGCGGGGGTGGTGGAGGGCAGGGGCACCGGGGCGGCCGGGCGGGCGGCGCGGGCGGCGGCGGGCGCGGGCTCGACGCGTTGGCGGGGCACCCGCGCGGGCCGGTCGAGGTCGCCGCGCAGGAGGGCGTGGAAGGTCTCCTGGAGGTCGAGCCCGGGGTCGGTCCCCAGGCGTTCGGCCAGGACGTCGCGCGTGCGCGCGTACAGGCGCAGGGCCTCGCTGGGGCGCCCGGAGCGGTGGAGGGCGATCATCTGCAGGCGGATGAGGGACTCCCGCTCGGGGTGGTCGGCGACGAGGGGGCCGATGTGCTCGGCGGCCCGGGCGTGCTCGCCGAGGGCCAGGGCGGCTTCGCACCCCGCCTCGGCGGCGCGCAGGAGTTCCTCGTGCAGGGGCGGGACGTCGCGTTCGTGCAGGAGGGGGCTGGGGACGTCGGCCAGGACCGGGCCGCGCCACAAGCGCAGGGCGCGCAGCAGCAGGTCGGCGTGGCGGGCCGGATCGCCTCTGGAGTCGGCCTCGCCCGCGGCGGCGACCAGGGCGCGGAAGGCCAGCAGGTCGGACTCGCCCTCCGCCAGGTCCACGCGGTAGCCGCCGTCGCCGCCGTGGATCAGGGGACGTCCCCAGTGGTCGTCGAAGATGGCGCGGGCGCGCGCCACGTGGACCTGGAGGGCGCTGCGGTTGACCTGGCCCGCCGGGGTGCCCCAGACCCGGGCGACGAGGTGGTCCGCCGGGACGGTCTGCCCTGCCCTCAGCAGGAGGGTCGCCAGGACCGTACGCCTCTTGTCACCCCGCAGGCGCAGGGGGACTCCGTCCACTTCGACGACGAACTGGCCGAGCAGCCCGACGTACAGCCCTCGGGGGTCCCGCCGCGCCGACACACTCAGCGACACTTCACCCTCCCGTGCGAGGCGGGCGCGTGTCGGGGAGAGGAGCCGCCTCCGCTCTGTCCCCCAGAGTGCCGCCTGAGCTGGGATATCGCAATCGGGTCGCGAACACTTGCCGACACGGCCCACGCTTGAAATCCTGGATTCTCCCGATATTTCCCGTCCCTGCGTTGACTCTGCACCGCGACCGAAAGAAACTTTCCTCCATGGCGCAAATTCCGAAGCCCTCGGACGCTCGCTCGGAGCGCGGCGGGGCGTCCTCGTCCTCCGTGCCCACCACGGTCCTGCGGATCCGGTCGCTGATCCCGTCGCTGGCCCCGGCCGAGCGGCGGGTCGCCCAGTACGTCGTGGACGATCCCGAGCGGGCCGCGGCGTCGTCGATCACCCAGCTCGCCAAGGACTGCGCCACCTCCGAGGCCACGGTGATCCGCTTCTGCCGCACCATCGACTTCAGCGGATACCGCGAGCTGCGGCTGGCGCTGGCCACCGAGGCCGGGCAGGCCCGGGGCGCCCGGTCGGTGACGCCGGAGATGGCCAGCGACATCGACCCGGACGACACGCTGGTCACGGTCGTGCAGAAGATCGCCTACACCGACGCCCGCGCGGTGGAGGAGACCGGCGCCGCACTGGACGTGGACGCGCTGCGCGAGGTCGTCGACGCGATGGCCGGGGCGCGGCGGATCGACGTGTACGGGGTGGGGGCCAGCGCCTTCGTCGGGGCGGACCTTCAGCAGAAGCTGCACCGGATCGGCCTGACGTCCTTCGCGTGGTCGGACGCGCACGTGATGCTGACCAGCGCGGCCGTGCTCGACGAGCGGGACGTGGCGATCGGCATCTCGCACAGCGGAGCCACCACCGACACCGTGCAGGCGCTCAACGAGGCCCAGCGGCGCGGCGCCCGCACCGTGGCCATCACGAACTTCCCGCGCTCACCGATCGGGTTCGCCGACCACGTCCTGACCACGGCGGCCCGCGAGACCACGTTCCGGTCGGGGGCGACCGCCAGCCGGCTGGCCCAGCTGACCGTCGTGGACTGCCTGTTCGTGGGTCTGGCGCAGATCCGGTACACGGAGAGCCGGACGGCGCTGGAGACCACCTACGAGGCGGTCCGCGGGCTGCGGATCAGCGACGACCGCCGTCGGCGCCGGAGCGCGGCACCGCCGGAGGAGCCGGAGGAGCAGGACGGGGCCTGACGGGTGCCGGAGGGGTGCCGAGCGGGCGCCGGGCGGGTGCTCCGGGCGGGTGCCGCGCGGGGCCTGACGGGCTCCCGACAGGTGCCGCGGGTGCTCCGCGCCGCCGCCGGGAACCGGCCCGGCGGTGATGCCATCGCGACGAGCGGGACGAGCGGAAGGGAACGGCACGGGTGCGGACCGACCAGGAGGGCGCTGTGCACGGAGAGACCGGACACGGGGACACCGGAGACGGGCCGCGGGCTCGGGGCGGCGGTGAGGCCGTGATCGTGCGTGCCCCGACCGAGGCCCGCAACTCGGGGACGTACGACATCGACCTGCTCCCGGCGATCGGCGTCCTGCGGCAGATCAACGCGGAGGACACCACGGTTCCGGCCGCGGTGGGCGCGGTGCTGCCGGAGCTGGCGCGGGCCGTGGAGCTGGGGTTGGCCGCGCTGGAGAGCGGGGCGGCCATCCACTACTTCGGCGCGGGGACCTCGGGTCGGATCGCCGCGCAGGACGCGGCCGAGCTGCCGCCCACCTACGGGATCCCGCCGGAGTGGGTGGTGGCGCACCACGCGGGCGGCGGTGACGCCCTGGCGCGCGCCGTGGAGGGGATCGAGGACGACTGGGAGGCCGGTCGCGCCGACGCGGCCGACGTCCGGGCGGGCGCGCTCGCGGTCGGCCTGGCGGCCAGCGGGAGGACGCCCTACGTCGGCGGAGCGCTGGAGGCGGCCCGTGAGCGCGGGGCGACGACGGTGCTGATCAGCGCCAATCCCGAGGCGCCGCTGGGGCGCGACGTCGACGTGCACGTGGGGATGAACACCGGCGCGGAGGTCATCGCGGGTTCGACCCGGATGAAGGCGGGGACGGCGCAGAAGCTCGCGCTCAACGCGTTCTCCACGGCGGTCATGGTGCGTTCCGGACGCACCTATTCCAACCTCATGGTGGGCGTGGACGCGAGCAACGCCAAGCTGCGCGGGCGCGTGGTCACGATCCTCGTGCAGGCCACCGGGATGCCCGAACGGGAGTGCGCCGACGCGCTGACCGCCGCGCACGGCGACACCCGCGTGGCGCTGGTGTCGCTGCTGGCGGACGTGGACGCGGCCAGCGCGGCACGTGCCCTGGCCACGTCACGGGGCCGGGTGCGCGACGCCCTCGCCGACCTGGGAGTGGCCGCCGACCCGCACTAGCCGCGCCGGCCCAGGCGCAGGCGCTCCGGGCTACCGCTTCACCGAGGTGAGGAACATGCTCCACTCACCGGAGACGAAGGAGAGGTGCCCCAGCTCAGGCTGCTTGGAGTCACGGACGAGCGCACCGGACTCCACGTCCGCCACTTCCACGCAGTCCTTGCCTCCACCGCTGTAGCTGCTCGCACGCCAGCTAGCGACTTCGACGCACTCCTTGCCCGCTCCGCTGTGGCTACTCGCACGCCAGCTAGCCACCTCAACACAGTTGTTTCCTGCACCGCTGTAAGACGACTTACGGAAGACCAGATCTCCGACCACCGAGGGTTCCACCTTCGCTACTCCTTGACGGAAGTAACGAACACACTCCACTCGGTCGAGACGAACGTCAAGTGCCCCAGTTCAGGCTGCTTGGAGTCCCGCACCAGGGCACCGGACTCCACGTCCGCCACCTCGACGCACTCCTTGCCCGCTCCGCTGTAACTACTCTTCCGCCAAAGCAGGTAGGTGGGCTCGACCGTCATCTATTCCGTCTCCTTCAACAAGCCGCGTATCAGAGTGATGCTTTCGTCAGTATCCAGCGCCACCCCGGCAGTTTTTGAGGCTGCCAGCCTATACCGCGCAACATCCGCCGGGTCCTCCACATAGACGTCACCGAACAGGCCCTCCTGGTAGACAACCGGCGTGTCTTCAGGGTCCGGAAACTCAAAGATCGTGAACTGCCCTGACTGTGCCATGTAGATGCCCGAACCGAACGGAACCACTCGAAGATTGACAGTAGGGCGCCTAGCCAACTCAACAAGCCTGCTCAGCTGGTCACGCTGCACCCTGGGGTCACTCACAGCCCTTCGGAGAACTCCCTCATCAAGAAACGCGATGAGTTTTGGCGGCTCTGGTCGAGCAAGGATGCCCTGCCGCTCTATCCTGACCGCGACCTGACGCTCAACCTCAGCATCCTGTCCCTGCGGATCCAGCGCCGCGATGACCTCGCGTGCGTACTCCTCCGTCTGGAGGAGCCCCGGGAGCAGGTTCGGAGCGAAGACGCTGATCTTGGCCGCGTCGTTCTCCATCACGAAGAAGCTCTCGCCCTGGTAGAGGTCCCGGTACGCCAGCCACCAGCCGCGCTTCCAGGCGTCCTTACCCAGCTTGAAGAGCGACTCACGCTCTGGCGACCGCACCCCGTACAGCTCCAGCAGCTCGTCCAGGTCGTCAAGGATCAGTCGGCTCTCGCCCCGCTCGATCCGGTAGAGCTTCGTCTTGTGCCAGCCGAGCTGCCCGGCCACGTCCTCCGGACTCATCTGGCGCTCGTCCCGGAGACGACGCAGCTCGCGCAACAGGCGTTTGCCCCGCACTGACAGGCTGAGCCGGGTCCTCATACTCACTCCACTCGGTGCGTCGATCACTGTGCGTCGGTTCATCCTGCCAGCCTCCAGCCACCCTGCGCGAACTAAAAGTGCGACGAACTATTAAAGATGCCTTGCACTAACCGTCTGTAGTGATGATGATAGAGATCAAGCGCACGCCGCAGGGGTGACTTCTCGAAGTCCGTGGCTGTCCGTGCGCAACAGAACGGCCCTGGTCAGGTGTGTCCGCACCTGGCCAGGGCCTCAGCCCTCGAACCTGGTAAGGACAGGTGAGGACCTATGTACGAGCGTAGTACCCCTGCGCCCGAAACCGCCCAGTGGCCGGGCATGCGGCGCTTCCTGGGGCTCTTCCCCAGCCGTCCGGCCTCCGTCCGGGACGCGCGCGACTGGCTGCGCCAGCGGCTCGACCTCGTCCGGATACCCGCGCCACCGACCGACGACGCCCTGCTGATCCTCAGCGAGCTCACGACGAACGCCCTGCTGCACGCCCCGGAGGGGGAGCCCGGCAGGGCGTTCGTCGTTTCGGTGTTCACCTATCGCAACAGCATGCGGATCAGTGTGCGCACCACCCGCAACACGTCATCGATCCCCTGTCTGGAAGTGGTCCGCGCGGCACCGGAGGCCGAGAACGGGCGGGGCCTCTTCCTCGTGGACGCCCTGGCCGCCACCTGGGGCGTCGAGCGCACCCGCTCCGGACCGGCCGTCTACTTCACCCTGGAATGGGACGATCCCGAGCCATCACGGACAACGTCAATCCCCCGACCCCGGTCGGCGCACCACGACTCGATCGGGAGGTAGGCGTGCCCGGCTACGCCCTCTATCCCAGCCACGAGGTGGCACGCCTGCGCTCGGAGTTCCCCGACCACCTCATCTGCGAACTCCACGACCAGTCCGGCCGCCCGGTCTTCACCGCGACCCTGTGCCGCCGCCGCTGCCCGTGCCCGCCCGACCTGGTCACCGCGGGTACCCCGGCCGCCCTGCGCCGATCGCTGGCCTCCCCGATGTGGGAGGCGCGGTGATCGTCATGGACCGGCCCCGACAAACGGAGCCCTTCCCCCGCTGGCCGAGCCGCATCACCCGGCCCGAGCCCGCTCCCGACCCGGCCCCCGCACTCGAACCCGCACCCGATCCGGCTCCCGAACGGCATGCCCCACTCGTGTCCCTGGCCCGCCAGGGCTGGACGGTCTGGTTCGGCCGACACACGGGCCAGTACTGGGCCGCGCACACCGGCCGCATGCGCCTGGTCTGTGCCGATACTCAGGAGGAACTGCGCCACGTGGCCCTCCGGGAGCCGGGAACCCTGTGAGATCCGGGCCCGAGCATGTCCGCGGGGGCGCCCCGGCCGAGGGCGGCGGCGCCCTCCGCGGACGGGCGTCGACCGCCCGCGCCACGTACCGGTCGGCGGGGGTCAGTCGGCGAGGGCGGCGGTTCCGCGCAGCCGGTTCGCGGGCCGGTCGAGCGGCCGGTAGCCCCGCACGTGGTCGACGACGAAGTGCTTGGGGTAGGCGGCGGCCGGTTCCCGGGGCTCGGTGGGGAACTCGTAGATGTTCAGCATGAGCTGCATCGGATAGTCCGGGGACTGGTCGAGGCTGCGTCGGAGGCGACCGTCGACGAAGAACGAGACGCGGTCGGGAGTCCACTCCATGGTGTAGGTGTGGAAGAGGCGGGCGTCCATGGGGACCTGGACCCGGGTGAAGTCGTCGCGCAGAGCCGGGCCGTCGAAGGGGTGGATGCCCATACCGACCGCCGCCGACTCCGGTGTGACGTCGCGGCCGAAGATCTCGGCGACGCAGATCTCACCCGAGTGCTCGGGGACCTCCTCGTAGCCGATCAGCCACAGCGCCACCATGCAGTTCTCGTCGGCGATGGCCTTGGCGCGCATCTCGATGACTCCGAAGTGCGGTGTGTAGAGCCGCTGGTTCTCCCATTCCTCGCGGACCCGGGCCTGTGAGTGGACGCCGTGCTGGCCGATGTCACTCCCGACCGGCCCCGCGAACAGGCCCGTCTGGAGGTTGGAGACGCGCATGGGGCCGTCCAGGTCGTACTCCCACGGCGCCTGGTCGGCCTCGATGCGCAGGTCCAGGTGCCCACCTCCGACCCGGTGCCGAGCCGCGGACGCTGCACGGCTCGACCACTGCGGCAGGTAGTGCGGAACCCACCGCGAGGTATCGAGCCGCTCCCCGGCGAAGTCCTCGTCGAACTCCAGCACGTAGCCCGCCTTGGTGATCGGGTCGCGCCTCGGACCGGGGTCGGGCTCGGCGGTCATCGGGTGCTTCTGGTTCATGGCGGCGAGCGTAGAGGACGGCCCCGACAGGAGCGCGTCGGCGAGCGCGTGTGCTCCCGCCGTGTACCCCGGGCCCGACGGGCGCTCAGCCGGGCTGGTCGCTGTCCTTCATCGCGCCCCAGCCGTGCCAGCGCTCGACCTCGATCCACGCGCTGACCCGGCCCCGCTCCCGGTCGGGGTAGGGCGCGCCGATGTAGTGCCGCGCGATCCGGTCGATGTCGGCCAGGCCCTCGTCGTCGCGCATCTCCGCGACCCGGCCGAGCAGGGTGACGTGGGTGTACCAGTCGTCCCGGTCGAGCACGGTGAGGGAGACCCGCGGGTCACGGCGCAGGTGCTTGAGCCGCACCCGGCCGCCGTCCATGTTGATCAGCGCCCGGCCGTCCTCCCACAGGTACCAGGTGGGTGTGGACACGGGCGCGCCGTCCGACCGCAGGGTGGTGACGGTGGCCGGGTTGGCGCGGCCCAGCAGGTCGACGGCCTCGGCGGGCAGCGGTGGCCTGGACATGGCGGCTCCTCTGTGGTTCCTGGGTGGTGCGTCGTGGTCGCGCGGTGCGCCCGAACGGGGCGACCGCCGGTCACGGCGAGCCTACGGGTCCCGGCGCGACTACCCTCGCCCCTACGCGTGCCGTGCCCACGGCCTCCTCCAGCGCGGACCGATCGGAGCCCCCGTTGTCCCCTCGCCGACTCGTACCCCTCACCGGCCTTCTCCTCGTCATCGCGGCCTGCGGAAACGACCCCGGGGTTCCAACACAGGACGAAAGCGGCGGAAGCGGCTCGCAGAGCACGCCGCGGCCCCGGGAGTACGAAGCCGACGACGTCAACGGCGACGGGTTCGCCGACCTGCTCTTCCTCACGGACCACGACGCCGAGAACCCGAACGCCGAAGGACTGGGCGCCCTGGACGAGCTCCGGCGCCTGATGATCGTCTACGGATCCTCGGACGGCCTGGACCCGGCCACGCGCACGGTCCTGCCCCGCAGGACCGTGCTCGCCGTGTCCGCCTCCGGCCGCGGCGGCCCCGACCGTGCGGGCACCGCCGATCTGGACGGGGACGGCTTCACCGACATCCCCGTCCGGGCCGACCTCGGCGGCGATCCGCGCGGCGGCCACGCGGTGGTCTGGGGTGCCCCCGCCGGACCCGACCCGGACACCGCGCCCACCGCTCTGGCCGCGCCCTCGGACGACGAGTGGCTGGACTCCTTCCTCCCGCCCGTCGCGGGCGACTTCGACGGGGACGGCGCCGCCGACCTCGTGGTGGTCCAGGAATCGGTGACGGAGGCCGACGGGTCGCTCCTGCGGGTCCTGTACGGCCCCTTCGACCGCGACGGCGCCCCGGCGCGGACCGGCCGGCGCCCGCTCGACGGGTGGGTCGGCGCCCTGGTCCCCGAGCCCCTCCTCGTCAACGGCGGACCGACCCGGCTGCTCATCCGCTGGGGCGACGACGGGGAACAGCCCCGCAACAGCCTGCTCCGGACCGGCGCGGGAGATCCGGCGGCCTGGGAGGAGTCGGAGCTGCGCGCGGGCGCCCTGGCGGCGTTCGCCGACCTGGACGGGGACGGCGGGACCGACCTGGCGCTGGCCGACAACGGTTCCCGCAACAACGAACCCGGGTTCGGGACCGAGGCGCCCGAGGTCGACCACAGGGTGAACGTCTACCCCGGGGCGGTGACCGCACCGGTGCCCGACCCCGTCTCCGGTGACCTGCCCGCGGCGGACGCGGAGTCCGCCGGTTCCTCGGTACACGGCCTGGCCGCCTGCGACCTGGACGGCGACGGGCAGGACGAACTCGCGGTCGGCGCGCAGGGGCTCGGTGTCGACCTGATGCGCGTCGCGGACGGCCGGATCGAGGCGGTCACCGGCGATCGCCTGACGCGTCGCGGTCCCGAGAGCGGTCCGATCGGCACCGACGACGAGACCGCGCGGGTGGCCCGCCTGTTCTCCTGCGCGGACTACGACGCGGACGGCTCCGACGAGCTCGTCCTCGTCTACGGCGTCGGACCCTACGACACCTCTCCGGTGCGGTGGTGGGTCACCGACGGGACGGAGGACGAGTCGTCCTTCGACAGCGCGGCCTTCACGTCCTGACGGAGTCGCCGAGCCGCGGGGCCGAGCGGCCGTCCCCGGGGTGGACCTCCGCGCCGTGCACGAGCGTGTCGTAGGTGTCCGTGGTGCGCTCCAGTGCGACGCCGAGCCCGCGCGCCCACGCGTCCAGCTCGGCCTGGACGTCCGCGCCGTCGCGGTCGTCGTCGACGACGCGCTCCAGCTCCAGGAAGGCGCCCACGCCCTCGACCACGTCGACGCACACCGTGATCTCCCCGGCGGTGCCCGTGCGGCGGTGCTTGACGATGCGCACGTGCGGCACGAAGCCCATCGCCACGACGGCCCGGTGCATCTGCTCCCGGTCGGCCACGACGGTCTCGTGTTCGCGGTACTCCATGGCGTTGGCCAGGGGCGTCTTCGTGGTGAACACGTGCACGCCGCCGTCCACGCTGCGCAGTCGGGCGAAGGTGTGACCGGGCTTGCCCATGGCGGGCTCCCAGCCCGCGGGCGCGTAGGCCAGGTCGTCCTGGAAGGCCGGGCCGCCGAGGTCCACTCCGGCCGCGTCGAGGGCGTCGAGGAGCGCGCCGAGGCTCCCCACCCGGTACTTGGTCTCGATCTCCCGCATCAGGCGCCCCTCATGTCCCAGCTCGACCGTCATCGTCGGGAGCATACCGAGATCGGGCGGTCACCAGGGGTGGTTACGCGGATCGGGCGACGCGGGCCGCCGCCGTGCCCCGGGATCGGTCCTGCCCGGTCCCCGCGCCATGGCCGCCGCCGGCGCCCGGGTCAGGACCGGGCACCAGCGGCGACGGGTCCGAACGGATGTCCCCACCCCAGGTCCCGGGCGGCGGCGGGTGACCAACGGAAGTCGCCACTCCTGGTCCCGGGCGGCGACGGGTGCCGGACTGAGGTCGCTAACCCTGGTCCACGGCGGCGCCGATCAGGCCCAGCGGCGGCGACCCCAGGTCGAGCAGGGCCCGGTGGAAGCGGGCGAGCGAGAAGTCCGCGCCCCACTCGGCCCTCGCCCGGTCGCGCAGGGCGAGGATCTCCAGCTTGCCCCACGTGTAGCGCCCGTAGGTGGGGTCGAAGGTGGCCCGGCGGGCCTCGGACAGCGCCGCGGGGCCCTGGAGGGGCGTGTCCTCGGCGAAGCGCGCCGCCGCCTCCTCCACGGTCATCCCGCCGGTGTGCACGCCGATGGCGGCAGACAGCCGCGTCACCCGGATGAGGGCCTCCACCCACACGCCGATCTCGTAGTGCGTCGCGGACCACACGGGGTCGCCGAGCCGTTCGGCCGCGTACTCCCCGAAGCCCTCCTCCAGGCACATCTCCTCGGCGTAGTGCGCCCACCCCTCGGCGAAGGTCATCGAGTGCAGTGCCTGCCGGACCTGCCCGGGCGCGCGCCGCAGGGCCCGCCCGTGAGAGAAGTGGCCGGGCGCGACCTCGTGGACGCTGATCGCGGGCAGCGTCGTGTGGCTGAACATCTCCAGCCACTCCCCCGCCTCCTCCTCGGTCCACGACGCGTCGGGCGGGGTGACGTAGTAGAAGGACGGCGTGTCCGCCTCCCACGGCCCCGACCAGGCCATCATCGCCGTCGCCCAGCGCTGGGAGGGCGGCGAGACGTCGATGCGGCACTCGCCGTCGCCGTAGGGCGCCAGGTCGCGCTCGGCGGTGAACTCCAGGGCCAGTCCGGTCCACCGGCGGGCCGCGTCCAGGACTCCGTCGGCGCCCGGGTGCATCCGGGCCAGCCCCCGGGCGACCTGCATCGGCTCCTGTCCCGGTGACAGCCGGGCGGTGGCCTCGGCCAGGCGGGAGCGCAGGCGGTCGCGCTCGGCGTCGGCGCGGGCCGCCAGGTCCGCGAGGTCCACCTCCATGGCCTCACCGGTCCCCATGAGCGCGCTGAGGTCGGCCGCCCCCAGCGCCGCGCTCTGGGGGCCGTGCTCCGCGGCGTGCTCGATGTGGGCGACCAGGCGCGCGTGGGCGGCCAGCGCCGCGGTGCGCACGTCCTCCGGCAGGTCCGCGGGCAGACCGTCGGCGGCGCCCGCGATCGCCGCGCCCAGGGACCGCGCCACCGGCGCCGGGACGCGGTCCAGCGCGGCGATCGCGTGCTCGACCAGTTCCGGCCACCGCGCCAGGTGGGCGACGCGGGCCCGGTCGCGGGCCTCCTTGGGCGCGTACTCGCGGTCGTAGACCGACACGTCGAGTTCGCCCAGGTGGTAGAGCGGGTTGGAGCGGTGGAGTTCGAGTTCGCCCAGTTCGAGCCGGAGCGCCCGCTCGAACGCGGCCAGGTGGGCCTCGTCGTGGGCGTTCTCCAGCGGCGGCCCGCCCAGCCGCGACAGCGCGGATCGCACGCCGTCCGGGGACAGGTCGGCCACCTCACCGTCGTACTCGTGCAGGCCGGCGCCCTCGCGGGTCGCGCCGGGGGTGAGGTCGGTGATGGCACGCAGCCGGGGGTGGAGTGCGTCTCTCTGTGATGGCATGCCGCGACTCTAACCAGGCCCTCCGGGTGTGCGCACCCCGCTTTCCGGCCACGGGACCGCACGGAACCCGGAACTCACCGGCCGTCCCGGGCGTCTTCCCGGGTGTGACGACCTCCGACCGCGCCACCCCCGAGACCAACTCCGACGACGCCCGCCGCACGGCCGCGTCCGAGGCCGACCGGCCCACGGACACGCCCGCATCCGCGTCCGGACCCGCGGCGGGCCGACGGTCCCGGCGGCGTGTGCGGCTGGTCGCCGCCGTGGCCGTGGCCGCCGTCCTGCTGGCGTTCCTGCCGTTCGTGTGGACGCTGGCGTCCACCGCCGGGCACCGCCACACCGCCGAGACCGTGCCGGACCGGCCGGTCGCGCTCGTCCTGGGCGCCGGGGTGCGCTCGGACGGCCTGCCGACCCTGCTGCTGGCCCGGCGCCTGGACACCGCCGCCGACCTCTACTTCGACGGACGGGTGTCGGTCATCCTGGTCACCGGCGACAACAGCGTCGAGCACTACAACGAGACCGACACCATGGCCGACTACCTGGTCGACGCGGGCGTTCCGGCCGACCGGATCGTGGGCGACTACGCGGGCTTCTCCACGTGGGAGTCGTGCGTGCGCGCCCGCGAGGTGTTCGGGGTGGAGGAGGCCACGGTCGTCACCCAGGACTTCCACCTGCCGCGCGCGGTCGGGCTGTGCCGGTCGGCGGGGATCGACGCGGTGGGCGTGGCCGACTCCAGCCTGCACGACCGCAGGTTCGCCACCGTCTACGGGTGGCTGAGGGAGGTCCCCGCCGCCGTGGCCGCCGCGGGCACCGTGCTGCTGCGGCCGGACCCGACCTTCCTCGGCGACGACGAGACCGGGGTCCAGGACGCCCTCGCCGACGACGCCGCGGACACCGGCGGGGGACGAGGCTAGGCCCCATCGTGGCGGCCGTGCGGGCGGGCCACCCGTAGGGGTGGCGGATGGCGGGCACACCGTGGCCGCGGGCCCGCCACCCCGGAACTCAGCGGCGCCCGCCACCGCCGCCGAACAGGCGCCCGAGCAGCCCGCCGATCTCCGGTGCGGCCGGGGCCTGCGCCTGCGCCGGGGCCTCCTCGACCTCCTCGGCGTCGGGGTCCACCCCGACCAGGGCGCAGAACTCCTCCCGCTCGCCCGGCAGCGCCCAGGCTCGCAGGGTGTCGGTGAACTCCTCGTCCTCCCACGCCGGCTCCGGCAGTTCGGCGATCGCCCACAGGACCTTGAGGGTCTCCTCGTCGTACTCGGCGCCGGCGTGCTCCTCGGCGGAGTACCCCTTCGAGCGCGGGCCGAGCACCATCTCCAGGCCGACGCCGGTCACCAGGGCGCGCGAGTCGTCCTCGCCCCTGATCAGGCCGGGCAGGATGTCCAGGCGCAGCCGCCGGGCGCGGTCCCCGGCGCGTCCGAGCGCCAGGAAGCCCAGGACCTGCGGCGATCGGACACCGCAGTGCGGCCAGGACTCGTTGAACAGGCCCTCGTAGCCCATCGTCGTGCCGCCGCCGCGCCCGATGCGCCGCAGCCCCTCGCGCGGGGTGTTCTCCCCGTGGATCAGCACCACGGCGACCGACGCGGCGAAGGAGTTGTACAGGTTGCCGCCGGCCATCTGGTGGGTGAGGCCGACGGTCGTGTCGATGTCGTGGGGGCTGGCGGCCAGGCCGAGGGCGAAGATCTCGGCGGGCAGCGGCTCGCCCCCGTCGTCGAGCATGCCGGACATCGCGTCGCGCAGCGAGGTCGGGGCCTGCGGGGCCGGGCGCAGGTCCTTGGCCAGCAGGATCTGGGAGGCGCCGGTGATCTCGGCGCTCACGCGCTCGGACTCGGGGGTCAGGAAGGCCAGCAGGTAGCTCGCCCACTCGCCCGCGCGGTCCAGGCCGCGCCGGTTCGCCGCGCCCTTGAGCAGCGCGACGAGGTCGGGCACGCGCGCGCACACGGCCTCGAAGGTCTCCAGCTCCGCCCGCAGCACGGCGGTGCCCGCGGGGCCGTCGATGGCGGCGAGGCGGTTGCGCATGCGCAGGTAGTGCTGTTCGTCGGGCGCCTCCTCGGCCCAGGCGCGGTACTGCTCGCGGACCTTCTCGATGTCGGTGGAGGTCGCCCAGGCCACCTCGTCGCGCCACTGGTCGAGGTCGCGCGGCTGGGGGAAGCGGTCCTCGGCGTGCGCGGTCACGAGTTCGAGCAGGAGGCTGAGGGGCCGCCAGCGGTCGGTGGGCGGGGTCTCCTCGTGGCAGGCGATGTCGACGAGGAGGTCGACGGCCGCGGGCGCGGCCAGGTGGCCGGGCGCGGGGAAGTCGATGAGGTCGTGCAGCTCGGAGAGCGCGGCGTCGCTGCCGGCGAGCCGTCCGAGCAGTTCGGGGATGCGCTCCCCGCCCTCGGGCGCCAGCTCGGTCCAGTTCACTGCGGCTGCGCCGTCGTCGGCACCGTCGTTGGGGTCGTTGTCCGTGGTCGCGTTCATGCGCCGATTATCCCGCCCGCGGCGGTCGCGACGCACCCGAGTGGACCGCGCGGGCGGCGTCGGGCATGTCACCGGGCGGGCGGGAACCCGCCGGCCGCGCGGAGGGCGGCGCCGCAGCGGCTCACAGCTCGTCGCTGGCGGGCGCGGGGCGCACCACGACGTCGCGCAGGGCCTTGAGGGCGGCGCCGAACTCGCGCGCGTAGCCGATGACGGTGGAGCGGCGGCGCGCGCCCAGGCTGGCGTCGCCCACCCCGACGGCGTCGATCCCGGCGGCGCGGGCGAGGGCGACCGTGCGCGGCAGGTGGAAGGCCTGGGTGACCATGACGGCCGACCGCACACCGAACAGGTCGCGCACGCGCACGCACGTGTCCCAGGTGCGGTAGCCGTGGCGGTCGGCCTCGACCCGGTCGGCGGGCACGCCGCGCTCGACGAGGTAGGCGGTCATGACGTCGGTCTCGCACCGGGAGACCTCGCGGTTGTCGCCGGAGACGATGACGCGTTCGACCCGCCCGTCCTCGTAGAGGCGCACGGCCAGGTCCAGGCGGCGGGCGAGCAGGGGCGAGGGCCCCTCGGGCCAGGCGGCGGCGCCCAGGACGACGGCCACGGGCCGGGCGGGGACGGTCTCCACGCGGCGGCGGCGCCCGGCGCTGGCGAGGTAGGGCCAGGTGAAGGGGGTCAGGGCGAGTGCACAGCCGCCGACGCCCGCCACGACGATCCAGATGGCCAAACCCGCCGTCCTCTCCTCCGCCCGCGCGCTCTGCCGCACGCGGTCACGCGGGACACCATCATGGCCTACCGCGGGAGCGGAGGCGCCCCGCCGCCGACGGGCGCGCGGGCACGGGCTGACGTGCGACGGACGAGCGGGCGGGCCGGTGGAGGGCGAGCCGGCGGGCCCGGTGGCGGGCGCCCAGGGGCTTCTGCGGCAGCGGCAGGGACTGCCGGGCGACGGCGGAAGCCCGGGGGGGCACCGGGCGCGCGCGAGGCTCGGCGGGCGGGCGGGCAGCCGCCCTCCCCGCCCGTGCCCGGTGGTCAGGCGTCGAACATGTCCCAGAAGGCCGCGCGGCGATAGCGGACCTTGAAGCCGCCGCCCTGGCAGGTGCCGGTGATGACGAAGTGCGGGGCGCCGGGGCCGCGCAGCGTGCTGACGTCGACCTTCAGGCTGCCGAACCACGAGCTGTCGACGTCGATGTCGGCGGTGGCGTTCTCCGGCAGGAGCAGGTCCGCCTCACCCCAGGACGCGTCCACGAAGACCTCCACGACGGGCGTGACGAGGGCCGCCTCGCGGAAGTCGAGCTTGGTCGACCCGTACTTGTTGGTGACCTCCACCCGGGGCGGTACCTGCCAGCGGCCGTTGCGCTTGATGGTGCCGCCCATGGCGTCGAGCACGAGGACACCGCCGTTGGCGGGCCTCGGTGTCGAGACCGGGTCCGGCCGGACCACCGACGCCTGCGCCGCGGACGCGGTGCCGGCCACGGACCAGCCCGGCAGGTCGGCGGTGAGGGGTTCGAGGTCGGCGTAGGTCTTGGCGGCGTAGGTGCCGTCCAGGCGCTCGTCGAGCTCTTCGAGGGTGATCCGACCCTCCGCGGCCGCTTCACGGAGGATCTCGGCGACCTGGTCCCGTTCCGCGTCGGATACGCGCATGCGGTTCATGTCATTGGGGGCCACTGTGCTCGTCCCGGTCCTTTCCGCTCTTGTCACACCCACGGTAGAGCATGGGCATGAGACGGGCGCGGCGGCCGAAACCGGAATGCCCCGCCCCGCCGACGCTTCGGCCGGGTGCGGCGCTTTGGGCGGGTCGGGGACTGGGTACCGCTCCTCTGGAGTGGTTGAGGACTCTGCCGGGGCAGGACGGACCCCGGCAGAGTCCTGAACCACTGTGGTGCCGTGTTCCCGCCCGCCCACGATCTCGCGTCGGGGCGCCCCTGGACAGGCCGTGTCCGCAACCGGCCAGGGCCCACACCTACCCCGTCGCGGCCCGACTCGCGCCCCGACCCCCGTGGCTGGTTTCGGTCGTTCCATCCCCACGCGAACGACGCGCCACAGATGCCCCACGAATCCCGCTCGGAACTGGCCTTCCCGCCCCTTGGCGCCGAGTTTCGGCCAGTCATCTAATCCGCTTTCGGACATTGGCTTCGGTCGCGGAACCGCAGGTCACGGACACCCTCGCTCCGACCCCGAAAAAACCTGGGCCCAGCACTCGAACGCACTTCCGGAAACAGCCGTGTGACCTGCGTCGATACGGCGTTCACCACGAGCCTGGTTTCTGGCGTTCATCGCCTGTGTGACGGCGTTTGCCGGAATTGCCCACCGAGCATCTTTCATGTGCACGCGAAAACAGCCTGGCCAGCAGCTACGCGCGCGACACCATCCGCTCCGACCGCACAGCACCGCAGACACCACCAGGTCGAAGACCGGAGGAATCCACGACGTGTCCGCCCTCGCGATCACCCCGACCTTTCTCGACGACTTCTCCCGCCTCACGCCCGAGGTCCAGCTCAACACCCTCGCCGCGATGCGCGCCTACCAGACCGGCGACCTCGCGGACCTGGAATCCGTCTCCGACGCCGCGGACCCGCGCGTGCGCGTCGTCGCCATCGACCCGGACTGGTCCGGCGTCGTCGTCCCCGCGCCCCGTGCCCACGGGGACCGGCCCGAGCCGTCCGACGCCCAATACCGCCTGATCACCGTGCGGCCGCGCGACGAGGCGCTCCGCTACGCCCGCGGCCTGCGCGCGGACACCCCCGTCGACACCGGCGGCCCGGCCCGCGTCGACCCGCCCACGCCCACCGGCCCGCCCGAGCTCGCGGGCGCCCTCAGCGCACCCTTCGACCAGTGGCAGCTCACCCTGCACCCGGACCAGCACCGGATCACCGAGGCGCACTACAAGGGGGCCACGCAGATCACCGGCGGGCCCGGCACCGGCAAGACCGTGATCGCCCTGCACCGCGCCGCCCACCTGGCCGAACTCGACGCCGCCGCGCACCCGTCGGACACCCGCGAGTCCGTTCTGCTCACCACCTACAACCGGGCGCTCGCCCAGTCCCTGGCCGACCGGCTCGACCAGCTCCTCCCCGACCCCGCCGTCCGCGGCCGGGTCCGCGTGGTGACCATCGACAGCCTCGCCCGGTCGGTCGTCCAGGCGCACAGCAGCGTGGCGCCCCGGATGATCGGCAAGGACGAGCTGGCGCGCCGCTGGCGGGCGGTCGCCGTCGCCGACGGCCTGCCCTTCTCCGGCCGCTTCCTGGTGGACGAGTGGGAACAGGTCATCCTCGCCCAGGGCCTGGACCTGCTGCCCGCCTACATCCGCTGCGAGCGCAGCGGACGGGTGCAGCACCTGGCGCCCGAGCACCGCCGCCAGGTCTGGGAGACCGTGCGGCGCTACGTCGGCGCGATGCGGGTGGAGGGGCTGTGGGCCTACCCGCAGCTGGCCGCCGAGGCCGCCCGGCTGCTCGCGGCCGACGGCCCGCTGTTCCGGCACGCGGTGGTGGACGAGGCGCAGGACCTGCACCCGACCCAGTGGCGGATGCTGCGGGCGGCCGTCCCCGAGGGCGAGGACGACCTGTTCATCGTCGGCGACCCGCACCAGAGGGTGTCCGACAACCGGGTCTCCCTGGCCTCGCTCGGCATCAACGTGCGCGGGCGCGGGCACCGGCTGCGGGTCAGCTACCGGGTCACCCAGGAGATCCTGGACTGGAGCATGCCGATCCTGGGCCGCCGCTCGGCGCTGGGCATGGACGACAACGCCGACACCCTGGCCGGCTACCGCTCGCTGCTGCGCGGTCCAGCGCCGGTGGTGCGCGGCTGCGCCGACCGCGCGGAGGAACTGGCCGCCCTGGGCGACTGGGTCCGTGTGTGGCTGGAGGCGGGCGTGCGTCCGGCCGACATCTCGGTGGCCGGACGCAACCACTGGATCGTGCGCGGCATCGCCAAGGAACTGGAGGCGCGCGGCGTGGCCACCGCGCCGCTGGAGGGCACCGGACGGGCCGAGGCCGTGCGCGTGGGGACGCTGCACCGGCTCAAAGGGCAGGAGTTCCGCTGCGTGGCCCTGGTCGGGGTCAGCGACCACCTGCTGCCGCCCAAGGCGGCCATCGAGGCCGCCGACGGCGACCAGGTCGCGCTGGAGCACGCGGTCCAGCAGGAGCGCACCCTGCTGTTCGTCGCGTGCACCCGCGCCCGCGACGCGCTCTACGTGTCGCATGTGGGACGGCCCAGCCGGTTGATCACCGAGCAGTGGTGAACGGCCGCCCCTGAGGGGGCGGGGCAGCGCCGCCCCGGTGAGCCGGTCCGGACGCCCGGACCGGCTCACCGCGGGCCGGATCGCCAGGGCCCGGGACCGGTACCGACCGGCCCGGGCCCTGCGGCGTCCAGAGGACGGCGGCCGGTCGCCCTCGATTCCCGTGGACCCGGTCCCCAAGTGGCCCGAGAGCGCAGCGGGGGAAGGCGGAGCCGCGCGGGCACCTCCCGGCTCGGCGGGCCGCCACGGGCGCCTCGGACGTCCCACCAGTGTCCGCGTTCCTCCTCCGAAACCCGCTCCGACGGTACCGACGCGGTCGGCGGGAGCGCGTTGACCTGGCCCCATGACCGGAAGCGGCACGAACGCGGACCGCGCGTCGGTCAACCGCGGACGGTGCCCTGACCGTCCTCCTCCGTGACGCACACGCGAGAGGGGCGCGCCATGACACCGAAGGCCGCCGGCTTCCCCGGGTCCACACCCGCACTCCTGACCGGATGCGTGACTCCCCTTGGCGAACACCTTCCCCGGGCCCCGAGGTCCCACCGCGTGACCAGCCCTTCCCGGCCGAACGGCCGCACGGGGCGACGCTCTCCGAGTACGGGGCTCTCGGCACAGGCCGCCGGACCCGATCGAGGAACCACAACAGGAGGACGAGTATGACGAGGAAGACCACGACCACCGCCCGGACCGGGGGTACGGCGCTCGCCGCCGCCTTCGCACTGACCTGCGGGCTGCTGGGCACGGCTGCTCCCGCCGCCGCCCAGGCCCCGGCGCCCCAGGACGCCGAGTGTCTCGGAGGACCGCTGCACGGAGTCGTCATGAGCTACTGCGTGGGCCTGCTGCCCGCGGGCCGGACGGCGGACTGGCTGGACGACACCCGGCGCTTCGACACGGGTCAGCTCCAAGGGGCCAAGCGGGTCTACGCCTTCGACGACGGCACCAACCTCAGGGTCACCGCCTACGAGGACGGTGTCGTGGACCTGACCCCGGAGAACATCGCCCAGGGCGACGAGCGCTTCGACGGCGCCGAGGAGATCCACGACGCCAAGGGCAGGCCGGGGCTCCTCGGCGACGGTGCGGTGCTGATCCGGTTGGACCCGCAGGAGACGCCCTCCGAGGAGGGGCCATTCACCGTCGAGGTCAGCACCTACTTCACGTCGAGCATCGAAGCCGAGGAACTCATCGAGATCGCCGGATACGTCACCGCTGCCCGTTGACCGCCAAACCGACCACAGGAGGATGAGCATGACGAGGAAGACCACGACCACCGCCCGTGTCCGGACCCGGCTCGCGGTGCTCACCGCCGCGATGATCGCCGCGCCCGCCGTCGCCGCCGTACCCGCCGCGGCCGCCACCGCTCCGGAGTCCATGCCCGACTGCACCGTCTCGGACTTCGAGATCGTCGAGACCGACCGCCGCGCGGCCGCGGGCACCGCCTACATCGAGTTCACCATGGCGCGGAACGGCGAGGGGGAGACGCCCGCCGAGGAGCCGTGCCACCTCTACCGGTACGCCAATCTGATCTGGGTCGACGACCAGGGCGAACTGGTCGGTGCCTGGGCCGAGCGCGAGGGCGGGAGCGGCTCGTACACCGTGGAGCCGGACGGGACCGTGCTCCTGACCGTCGCGCAGCCCAACCCGGCCAACTACGACCCGGAGCTGTGCGAGCCGACTGCCGTGTCGGGTCTCGCGGTGTCGCTCTACATCGCCGAGGAACCGGTCGTCGTGCCAACCGGGGGCCACGACACCGCCTGCGCCAACGCCGAGGTCGCCGTGCCCCGGTACACCATCGAACCGGGCGGGAGCTGAGGCCTCCGATCCCGGCCGCCCCGGGATCACACAGGGGTCCCGAAGACTCAGGCAGCCCCGGGGGCGCGTGGGGTCCAACTGCCTCAGCTGGCCCCGGGTCACGCAGAGGCCCCGAAGCCCCAGACGACCCCGGGAGCACACGGGTGTCCCGCGGCCTCAGACGGCCCTGGGATCACACGGCCGAGCCGGGTTGCGCGGGCGCCCGGACACGCGGGGCCGGGCTGCGCGATCGAGGGTTCGCCCCTGGGGGTACTCCTGCCCCCAGGGGCCCCTTCGCCGGTGAGGCCGCGTCCCTCCGGGGGCGGGGCCCACGAACGGGGGCCTCCCGCCCCCGGCCCCGCGAACCGGCCGGGTGCTCCCGCCTTCGGCCCGGTCCCGCCGGTGCGCGTTCTCGGACCCGGCGGGGCTCAGGTCCCCCCGTGCTGGGAGTTGAGGCCCGGGATGACCATGGAGTCGGTGGAGGCAAGAGGGCTGTCCACGTCCACGTCGGTGACGATCATGTACGGCAGCAGCAGCGGCGGCGGGAAGTCCGGGGTGAAGGTCAGCGGGATCCCCAGGATGCGCACGTGCATGCGGGTGATGTGCATCCGGACGTCGCCGTTCATCTCCATCGTGGGCAGGCCCAGCGACATCCGGACGCCCGCGTCCTCGAACCACAGTTCGGCGTCGGTGAAATCGGCCCGGCTCATGGTGAGCCGGAGGTAGCGCCGCGGGCCGTCGGCGGTCGGGCACTCCACCACGCCGTCGTAGCTGGCGCCGCTCATGATGAGCGTCTGCGAGGTCAGCCCGGACGTACGGACCGAACCGCGGGAGCAGTCGTAGGCCGCGTCCACCGGCACCTCCGGCAGGTCGCCCTCGTCCTCCGCGGCCTGGCAGTCGCGGACGGCGTCCAGGAACTCCTCCTCGGTGTCGGCGAGGGCCGTCCGGCCGGTGAGCAGCGCGCAGTCGGCCGCGTCGGCTTCGTCGGTCTCCTCGGCCTCCTCGTCCCCGGTCTCCTCCTCGGCGTCCTCTTCCTCGGTGTCCTCTTCCTCCCCCTCGGGAGCCTCCTCCTCGCCGGTCCCGTCCCCGGGCGAGGCGGAGGGTTCGGGTGAGGGCTCGTCGGAGGGTTCCTCGGTGGACTCCTCGTCCCCGTCCGGGGGCGTGAACCAGTCCCAGGGCCAGTCGACGGACGGAGCGGGCGCCGCGGCCAGGAGCAGGGCCAGGGCCAGCGGGGCGGCCACCGCCGCCACCGGGTCCGGACCGGAGCGGCGTACCGACCCGCCCGACCCGTCCGCCTCACCCGGAACATCCGCATCGGCGGGGTCGGCGGGGTCGGCGGGCGGGTCCGCCCGCCTGCGTCCCCGGCGGCGGGGGCGGGCCGCCGTCCGGGGGCCCCACGCGAACACGAAGGCGCCGCCGATGATGCCGAGCAGCATCCCGATGACGAACCCGCCGAAGTTGGAGGTCACGAAGGACACCAGGGCCAGCAGCAGGCCGACCAGCCCGAAGAAGCTGTTCTGCGCGGGCTGGAACCAGCTCAGCACGCCGATCGCGATCAGCAGCAGACCGATGAGGCTACCGGAGATCCCGGCGATGCCGGAGTAGATGATCAGGTCGATCGGCAGGACCAGGGTCTGCGCGGTCGGCGCCACGAGGAGCTCGACGCCGGCCGCCAACAGCAGGGACCCGCCCAGGAAGGGGCGCCGGCTCCGCCACGTGCGGAACCGGCCCCACCAGGAGCGGATCAGGGTGAGTGCGTGGGCCATGGGATCAGAAGCACTCGTGGTTTCCGGGCCTGACCGCCAGGCTCAGCCCGGACAGGCGCAGCGAGCCGGACGTGACCGCCCACGTGGTCATCTGCATGTCGGTCACGGTGATGCTGTCCGACTGCAGGCCGAAGCCGCCCTCGGGGCCCTGGCCCCCGTCCGCCTTGTCGAGGGTGCTGGCGTCGCGGCCGATCTCGATCGCGCTGAACTCGGCGTTGCCCTGGAGCTGTTCGATGTCGATGACGAGGTTGGTGCCCTCGACCGGGTCGCTCTCGCCCGCGGTGATGACGAGTGTGGCGTCGCCGATCGGCAGGTCCCACAGGGAGGACATGCACAGGTTGTCCAGTTCGGCGGTGTTGACCGTGGACAGCCCGATCGGCCGGGCGGAGCCGTCGACCGAGTTGGCCACGTCCCCGTACTGCGAGAAGCCCTGGCCGACGAGTTCGTCGGCCGACATCTTGAAGTTGTCGCCGGAGACGGCGAACGACGCGGCCAGCAGGCCCTGGGTGGTCATGCCGCCCAGGACGGCCGCGGCCGCCAGTCCGGGCACCGCGATCAGGGCGAACCTGCGCCACCGTGTGCCGGCGGCGACCGGGTTCTGCTCAGGCACGTCCTCGGGCGGTGCGAGCGCCTCGTCGGGGGCCTTGGGCATGAGTACCTCCAGTGTTCCGCCGCTGATGGGGGTGCGGCGAGGGGGGAGTTGACTTGCGCCGATGCACGCCTCGTGTGTTACTTGTGACACACCTTACTCGGCGGTAGTGACGAACATTACAATAGTCAATGTCGCATTTCCAGATGACAGCGTGAATATTGCGGACTCGTATCCGGCGCAGTACGGGCTCCCCGCATCTGACCAGGAGAGAGACCACATCGTGGCCACAGAGCGCATCGGCTCCCCCACCGCCCCCGACCCCGCGTCCGGGCAGGACGACGACCGGTTCGACTACGACGTGATCGTCGTCGGCTCCGGCTTCGGCGGCTCGGTCAGCGCCCTTCGCCTCACGGAGAAGGGCTACCGCGTCGGCGTCCTGGAGGCCGGCCGCCGCTTCACCCCCGAGACCCTGCCCGCCACCTCCTGGGACCTCCGCAACTTCCTGTGGGCTCCCCGGTTGGGCATGTACGGCATCCAGCGCATCCACCTGCTCCGGGACGTCATGATCCTCGCGGGCGCGGGCGTCGGCGGCGGTTCCCTCAACTACGCCAACACGCTCTACCACCCGATGGACCCCTTCTTCGACGACCCGCAGTGGCGGCACATCACCGACTGGAAGTCCGAGCTCGCGCCCTTCTACGACCAGGCGCGGCGCATGCTCGGAGTGCGCACCAACCCCACCGTCACCCCCTCCGACGTGCACCTGCGCTCGGTCGCCGAGGACATGGGGGTCGGCGACACCTTCCGGCTCACCCCGGTCGGCGTGTGCTTCGGCGACGGGCGGGACGGCGACGGCGCCGAGGCCGCTCCGGGCGAGAGCGTCGGCGACCCGTACTTCGGCGGGGCGGGACCCGAGCGCAGGGCGTGCACCGAGTGCGGCGAGTGCATGACCGGCTGCCGCCACGGCGCCAAGAACACCCTGACCGAGAACTACCTGTACTTCGCCGAGCGCGACGGCGCGCGGGTGCACCCACTGACCACCGTCGAGCGCCTGCGCGAGCTGCCGGGCGGCGGCTACGCCGTCGACACCGTCCGCACCGACGCCCCGCGCCGCCGGGAGAACGCGCGGACGTTCACCGCCCGCCAGGTCGTCGTGGCCGCGGGCACCTACAACACCCAGACGCTGCTGCACCGCATGCGCGACGCGGGTCTGCTGCCGCGGCTGTCGGAACGGCTGGGCACGCTCACGCGCACCAACTCCGAGGCGCTCGTCGGCGCGATGAGCAACCAGGTCCCGCCGCCGGAGGACCTCACCCGGGGCGTGGCGATCACGTCCTCCATCCACCCGGACGAGAACACCCACATCGAACCGGTCCGGTACGGCAAGGGCTCCAACGCGATGGGGCTGCTCACCGCGATCCAGGTGCCCGGCGGCGGGAAGGTGCCCCGCTGGCTGCGCTTCCTCGGCCTGGCCCTGCGCCATCCCGCGGTGTTCGCCCGCAGCTTCTCCAACCGCCGCTGGTCCGAGCGCGTGATCATCGGGCTGGTGATGCAGTCGCTGGACAACTCGCTGACCACGTCGGTCCGGCGCGGGCTCCTCGGCGGACGCAAGACGCTCACCTCCCGGCAGGGCCACGGCGAGCCCAACCCGACGTGGATCCCGGCGGGACAGGAGGCGGCCACCCGGCTGGCCGAGCGCATCGACGGCCACCCCGGGGGCACCTGGGGGGACGTGTTCAACGTGCCCATGACCGCGCACTTCCTGGGCGGCTGCCCGATCGGGGACAGCGCGGAACACGGCGTCATCGACCCCTACCACCGGCTCTACGGCTACCCGGACCTGCACGTGGTGGACGGGTCCGCGGTCACCGCGAACCTGGGGGTCAACCCGTCGCTGACGATCACCGCGCAGGCCGAGCGCGCGATGGCGATGTGGCCGAACAAGGGCGAGCCGGACACGCGGCCCGCCCAGGGCGCCGGATACGAGCGGGTCCGGCCGGTGTACCCGCACGCGCCCGCGGTTCCGGCGGGCGCCTTCGCCGAGCTGCGCCACACGGCGCCGCTGCCGCTGACGGTGGTCGAGCCCGCGGCCGACACGGCTCATCCGCCCGCCGCTGCCCCGCAGGACTCCTGAGGGCGCACGGGCGCCCGGAGGTGCGGGAAGGACGACCGCGGACGGCGGCGCACGGCCCCCGCGGGCCCCTGAGGAGTCGAAGGCGCCCGGAGGTGCACGAGTGGCCCCGGCTTCCGGGTCGCACGGGCGCCCGGTTCCGAGGACCCGTCGTGGGCGTCCGGACGCAGGAAGGGCCCGAACCGTGCGTTCGGGGCCTCCGGCGGGGCGGGTGTTCGGTTCTCAGGGAGGAGGCGGGCCGCCCGCTCCCCGCTGGAGGTCCTTCTCGCCGCGCAGGTGCTCCATCGCCTGCGCGAAGTGCTCCCCCATGACGTCGTTGAGGTGCTCGGCCATGGCCTGGGCCAGGACGGCGTCCACCGCCTGCTGCGCGAGGGGGCGCACCCGGCGGACGAGTTCGGCGATCTCGGCCGTCTCCTCGCTCTGGACGACCGTGCCCGGGGTGTGCTCGGCGATGATGTGGTCGGCCACGAGCCGGACCATGTGCTCGGCGACGTGCCCGACCTTGTCGCGCAGGTTCTCGGCGATGTCGAGCACCGAGTCCACGCTCATGCCCAGCCGCACCAGCTCGCCGCCGGCGTGCAGCAGTCGCGGGCTGGGCACGCGGAAGCGCAGGCCGTCGCGTTCGAGCACGCCCAGGTCCAGCGAACGCTTTATGGTCCGGGGCGTCACCCCCTTGCCGAAGAGTTCGCGCAGGTCCCCCAGCGTGATGTAGTCGGCGATCTCGTCGGACCAGGCGTCCCCTATCGCGGACTCGAAGCCGAGGATCTCGGAGAGGTCGCCGCCCCGCTCCCACACCTGGAACATCTCGCCGATGTTGGCGAACGTGTAGCCGCGACGCAGCAGCTGGCCGATCAGCCGAAGACGCGCCAGATGTGCCTCTGAGTAGATCCCCACACGCCCCTGCCTGCGCGGCGGCGCCAGCAGACCTCTGTCCTGGTACACCCGGACGTTGCGCACAGTCGTGTCCGCGAGCCGGGCGAGTTCGTCAATGCGGTATTCGGCCATGGACCAAGACTAGAGACACCGGAAGACGCTACTCGTCAGTAAATTTCCGACGACAGCCCATTGCATTGTGACAATGCTCGTTGTAACGTTCCGGCAATGACTGTGGAGGAGATCACATGACGACCCCCCTGCCGCGCCACCTGCGGCGCCTGCCCGGCCAGAACGCCGTCGTCACCGGCGCGTCCGGCGCCTTCGGCAGCGCCACCGTGGCCGTCCTCCGTCACCTCGGCGTCAACGTCGTCGGCCTCGACCGCAAGGCCGCCCCCGGCGTCGTCGAATGCGACATCACCGACGACGCCCAGGTGCGCCAGGCGATGGCCGAGGCCCTCGACCGGCTCGGCGGAACCCTCGACCTGCTGATCCACTACGCCGGGGTCGGCCCGGCCGTGGACATCGGCGGCGAGCCCGACGTCCACGTGCACCAGGCCCTGGAGGTCAACCTCCTCGGCTCCTGGCGGGTCACCGCCGCCGCGATGCCCGCCCTGCTCAACACCCGGGGCCGGGTCGTCCTCACCTCGTCGCTGCTCGCCCACCTCCAACTGCCCTTCGCCGGCGCCTACACCGTGTCCAAGCGGGCCCTGGCCGCCTACGCCGACTGCCTGCGGGCCGAGTACGGCTCCCACGTCGGCGTCACCACCGTCTACCCGGGTTACGTCGACACCCCCATCCACGACAGCTCCCGCGCCACGGGCGTCGCGCTGGACGGCCTCGTGCCAGCCGAGCGCGAACGCGACACCGTGATGAGCGTGGTCCGGGCGGCGGGCGCCAGGCGCGCGCCCCGCGACGTGGCCTCCACGGCCCTCGGCACGGCCGCGCTCCACCTGACCCGGCACTTCCCGGGCACCACCGAACAGATCGTGTCGCTCCAGGTCGGCCTGCTCCTCGCGGACGGGGCCTTCGGCGACGCGGAGATCGCCCAGGGACTGCACGAGCGGCACCGCGGCACCGTCCGGCCCGCCGCGTCCTGAGGAGGAGAGGAACACATGACCGTCCAGACCACGGCCAAGCCCAAGCTCACCGACCGCGAGGACATCGCCAAGCGCCTGCTGCGCGGCTCGGCGAAGGCCTCCTTCGACCCCCTGGTCGAGATCGACTGGGACGCGCCCGTCGACCCCGACATGTGGGCCATCCGCCCCGAGCGCGTGTCGCTCTACGGCACCTACCTGTGGGACCGCCTCGACGACGCCCAGCGCAAGGAGCTCTCCCGCCTGGAGGTCGCCAGCGTCGCCACCATCGGCATCTGGTTCGAGACCATCCTCATGCAGATGCTGGTCCGCCACGCCTACGACCACGACCCGACCACCAACCACGTCCAGTACGCCTACACCGAGGTCGCCGACGAGTGCCGGCACACGGTCATGTTCGCCAAGATGATCGAGAAGCTCGGGTCGCGCGCCCACAAGCTCGACCCGGCCGCCCACCACCTCGGCCGGCTGTTCAAGACCATCGCGCACGGTCCGCTGATCTTCGCCGGGGCGCTCTTCGTCGAGGAGGTCCTGGACCAGATCCAGCGCGAGGCCGTGCCCGACGAGCAGATCCTGCCCCTGGTGCGCTCCGTCGCCCGCATCCACGTGGTGGAGGAGGCCCGGCACATGCGCTACGCCCGCGAGGAGTTCGCCCGCGACTGGGCCGGCCGCGGCCCCCTCAACCGGGCCTACAGCCGGATCATCCTCGGGCTGGTCACCTACTACTCCGCGACCCGGCTGATCAACCCGAAGGTGTACGCGCAGGTCGGCCTCGACCCCAAGGAGGCCTATCGCGTGGCCAAGGCCAACCCGCACTGGATCGACACCAAGACCTGGGCCGCCCGCAAGGTGGTCGGCACGCTGAGCACCGCCGGCGCGATCACGGGTCTGGGCCGGTACTTCTGGCGCAAGGCCGGGCTGCTCGGCCGCTGAGCCCGACCCGGCCCCGCCAGAGACCGCGTTGGGTCCGTACCCGGGCCGTACATGGGGCAGGCCAGAGGCCGACCCCGGGCCACTCCCCCAACCTCCGAAACCGCGCCCGGGCCCGCGCTCGGGCCGCACCGGCGGTGCCCCGAACACCGCACCGGCGCTTCCACCACCGGGGTCGGCCCCGTGCCGACCCCGCACAGACTCCCCCGGGGGCGAAACGCGCCACGTCCCCGGGGGGCCTCACCCCCCGGGGGGCGTACGCGCCACGTCCCCCGGGGTCTCACCCGCACCGGTGCCCCACCGCCGGTTCGCACGAAGGGACCTGAACATGACCGACGCACCACCGCATTACAGGGTGGCCGTCATCGGCACCGGCTTCGCCGGCATCGGCATGGCGGTCCGGCTCCGGCAGGCGGGACTGACGGACTTCACCGTCCTGGAGCGGGCCCACGACCTCGGCGGCACCTGGCGGGACAACGACTACCCCGGCGCCGCCTGCGACGTCCCCTCGCACCTGTACTCGTTCTCCTTCGCGCTCAATCCGGCCTGGAGCCGCTCCTTCTCCCCGCAACCGGAGATCTGGGAGTACATGAAGCGGGTCGCCCGCGAGCACGGCGTCGACCGGCACGTGCGCTACGGCCACGACGTCACCGCCGCGCACTGGGAGCCCGACCGCAACCGGTGGCGGATCGAGACGGCGGCGGGCACGGTCACCGCGCAGTTCCTCGTCAGCGGCGCCGGTCCCCTGGCCGACCCCGCCTACCCCGACATCAAGGGGCTCGACACCTTCGAGGGGCGGCTCTTCCACTCCGCGGAGTGGGACCACGGGCACGACCTCACCGGGCGCCGCGTCGCGGTCATCGGCACGGGGGCGTCGGCCATCCAGTTCGTGCCGCGGATCCAGCCGAAGGTGGGCTCCCTGACGCTCTTCCAGCGGACGGCGCCCTGGGTGATGTTCCGGCACGACCGCGACATCACCCGGGCGGAGCGCTGGCTGTACCGGAACGTCCCGCTGGCCCAGCAGGTCGCCCGCAAGGGCATCTACTGGGGCCGGGAGAGCTACATCCTCGGCTTCGCCAAGAACCCGCGGCTGCTCAAGATCGTGGAGCGGCTCGGCCGGGCCAACATCCACCGCAGCGTCAAGGACCCGGAGCTGCGCGCCAAGCTCACCCCCGACTTCCGCGCGGGCTGCAAGCGCATCCTGATGTCCAACGACTACTACCCGGCGCTGGCCCGCCCCAACGTCGACGTGGTCACCGACGGCATCGTCGAGGTCCGCCCGCACGCCGTCGTCACCCGCGACGCGGAGGGCCGCGAGACCGAGCACGAGGTCGACACGATCATCATGGGCACCGGCTTCCACGTCAGCGACCCGCCGGTGGCCCAGCGCATCCACGACGCCGACGGGGTCTCCCTCGCCGAGCGCTGGGGGACGACCGCGCAGGCCTTCCGCGGCACCACCGTGGCCGGGTTCCCCAACGCGTTCATCCTGGCCGGGCCCAACACCGGCCTGGGACACACCTCCCAGGTGTTCATGATCGAGGCCCAGATCCGGTACACCATGCAGGCACTCACGTACCTGTGCCGCAACGGAATGGACCGGCTGGACGCCCGGCCCGAGGCGCAGCGCGCGTACAACGAGAAGATCGCCAAGTCCATGGAGGGCACCGTGTGGGTCTCCGGCGGATGCGACAGCTGGTACCTGAACGAGGAGGGCCGCAACACCACGCTGTGGCCCACCTTCACCTGGGACTACGCGCTGCGCACCCGCTGGTTCGACCCCCACAACTACGACCTCCGCAAGAGCCGGCGCACCGCGGGCGTCCGCTGAGGGAGCGAGCCCCGCGCGCCCGCGCGGCGGCACCGGGAGAACGAGGGGCGACGGGTGGGCCGCGCCGCGGGCGACGGCCGCGGCACCGGCGTCCGAGGAGGAGGGCGAGGAGCACATGAGCGGGTTCGGCGACGACGAAGAGGAGTACCAGGGGCCGGTGACGGTCGTCCTGCCCGGCGAGGCCGGGGACGGCGGTGAGGCCGGGACCGGCGGGGCCGCTGCTGACGGTGAGGCCGGGAAGGGGGAGGCCGGTACGGACGGCGGGGCCGGGAACGGCGGGACCGCTGCGGACGGCCGGGCCCCAACCCCGACCGCGCCCGTCCCGGTCGAGGTCCAGGCGCACCTGGCGGGCCACTTCTCCCCCCTGACCGGCGACTACCGGTGGCGGGGACGGCTGTCGGCGTCCGAGGCGATCACCGCCGCCTTCCGGGACGGCGTGCGCACGGTCGTGGTCCGCACCCCCGACGGTTTCGAGGGCGATGGGGTCCTGGACGACCCCAACCTGTGGGGCGGGCACCCCGTCCGCGGCACCGGAACCCCGCCCTTCGCCGTCCCCCGGATCGAGATCGACGACTGACCGCGACCGCGGTGCCGCCCCCGCGCGCACCGCCCGATCCACCCCCGTGCCCCCGACCCCAGGCCGGTCCGCACCGCACCCCCGCCCGCACCGGCCGATCCGCGTCACCGCCCGACCACCCCGCCGGTGGTGCACCCCCGACCGGCCGCGCCTCCGGGGCGGGCCGCGCACGGCGCGGGCGCTCCCCCTGCTCCACCACCCCCGACCCCCGAGCGAGAGGTCTTCCGCGATGGCAACCCGACACCTGGGCCGGGCCCGCGAACTCCAGGTCCCGTCCGCCGACGGCACGCTGCTGCACGTCGAGGTACGCGGCCCGGAGGACGGCCCGACCGTACTCCTGTCCCACTGCTGGGCGACCTCCCTGGCCGCCTGGGGCCCGGTCGTGCGCGCGCTCGATCCCGCGCTGCGCGTGGTGATGTACGACCAGCGCGGCCACGGCCGCAGCCAGGACCCGCTGACCCGGGCCGGGTACGGCCCGGAGAAGCTGGCCGACGACCTGTGCGCGGTCCTGGAGGCCACCGTGCCCGAGGGCGGCAAGGCGGTCGTGGCCGGGCACAGCATGGGCGGGATGTCGGTCATGGCGTCCGGTCCGCGCGCGGTGTTCGCCGACCGCGCGGCGGCCGTCCTGCTCACCAACACCGGCTGCACGGAGTTGGTGCGGCGGTCGTCCGCCATCCCGCTGCCCGGGCCGCTGGGGACCCTGGGATCGAAGCTCTTCCTGACCACGGCGCTGCCGTTGGGCCCGGCCAACCCGGTCACCGCCCGGTTGCTCCGCTTCATCGTGCTGGGCGACGCGGCCGACCGGCACACGGTGCGGCTGTGCGCCCGGCTCGTCCACGACTGCCCGACCGTGCCCCGCGCCCGGTGGGGCGGCGTCCTCTCCGCCCTGGAGCTGGACGACTCGGCGCGGCGGATCACGGCTCCGACCGTGGTCGTGGCGGGGGCGCAGGACAAGTTCACCCCGCCGTGGCACGCCCACCACATGGCCGACATCATCCCGAACGCCGAACCCGCGATCGAGGTCCCCGGGGTGGCCCACATGGGTCCGCTGGAGTGCCCCGAGGTCCTCGCCGACCACCTGGAGCGCCTGGCCGTCGACCACCTCAAGGCCGAGCTGACCGGAGCCTGACCCCGCGCCCTCCACCGGGCATCCCGGCGCGCGCCGGGATGCCACCGGCCTCCAATCCCCCGGCACGACCGGGGCCGGGCGGACCGGCACTCACCGGCATTCCGCTCGGGAGGCCGCGGACCGCTCCCCGACGAGGACCCGCCTCCGGGGGCGCCCGGCGGCTCTGCTCGGCGGCCGGGCGGGCGACCGCTCAGGCGGGGTCGCGCAACAGTGTGGGGACCACGTGCTCGGAGACCTCCGAGTGCACCTGGTGCAGGCGCGTCTGCACCGCGCGGCGCAGCTTGGCCAGGCACTCCACCAGCGTGATGTCGTCGCCGACCAGCCCGCCCTTGGCCACGATCGGGGTGCCGTCCAGCGGCCCGCCGCCGACGTGCCCGTGGACCGCGAGCGGCACGACCTCGCCGCCGATGTCGACCGAGTGCACGTCGAGTTCGTCCAGCAGGCTGGCGATCAGGTCCCCGCCGGTGAGGAAGAGCCCGCTGGGCAGGGCGTGGGTCCCCGTGGTGTCGGCGACCTCGTTGACCACGTCGGCGACCAGGCTCGCCACCTTGCCGGGCAGCTCGGCGCGTGTCTGGACGGGCAGTTCGCGCACGCGCTCGGACGTGGTCACCACCCGCAGGACGCAGAAGTCGGGGAAGCCCGACGAGGTGAGCTGGTGGGCCAGTTCGGCGGCGACGGTGTCGGCGTGGTCGCTGTCGGGGTCGCTGAGCAGCACGGCGTCCAGGTCCACGAACCGCACGGCGCCGGTCCGTGCCACCGTCGCCAGCTGGCGCCGGGTCAGGTCGGTGGTGCTGCCCGCCACGCCCAGCAGCGGCCCGCGCGATCCGGCCTGTCCGCGCAGACGCAGGGCGTAGGCCAGCAGGGCGCCCGTGGGGCCGGGGTCCACGGCCAGCCAGACGGTGCCGTCCTCGTGGTGGGCGGCGGCCGCGGCGTCGGCGATGTCGGTCAGGTGCTGTTCGGAGCCGGCGTCGCAGACCACGACCGGCTCGTCCCCCGCCAGGAGTTCGGCGGTGAGCATGGTCTGGGTGACCTTCCGGACGGGGACGTGCCGGACGGCGAGGTCGGTCTGCTCGGCGAGGATGTCGGCGACCACGCTGGTGGTCATCGGGCACAGGGGGTCCTGTGCGAGTTCGGTGTGCTCCAGGGGTCGGCCGTGCAGGAGCTGCACGCCGTCCTCGGTGATGCGTCCGGACCCGGGGAAGGCGGGGACGAACAGGACGCGGACCCGGGTCTCGGCGGGTACGCGTTCCCGCACGGCGTCGTAGGCGGCCTCCAGTTCCGCGCCGACGTTGCCGCGCAGGGTGCTGTCGGTGCGCTTGACGACCAGTCCCACGGGCCAGACGGCCTCGATGACGTCGGTGACCAGGTCGGCGGCCTGCTCGGCGGGGACGTGGCGGCTGTCGAGGTTGGCGACGACCACGTCGTAGTCGTCGGCGACTCTGCTGACGTGCTCGGGCGTCACGGTGGCCACGCGCATCCCGGTTCGGGCGAACCTGGCACCGGTGGCGTTGGCACCGGTGAGGTCGTCTGCCACCACGAGGACCTGGGCCACGGAACGTCTCCTTCGGTCGGTCGGCGAAACGCTGGAGTAACCTCCCCTCCAACATAGGCCCAAAGGAGGGCGCCGAGGGTGTCCGGAGCATGGGAAACCGCCCCTCGGAGGGCGACCGGGGGCGGCGGCGGGCGGGGCGGCCCCCGGGCTACCGGGCGCGCGGACCAGCGGAGGCCGAACGACCGTGCGGACCGGTCCGCTCGACCGCCGATGGTGGGCAGGGATCGCGGTGTGGATCAGCGTGGAGGCAGATCCCCGCCGTGAGAACACTCCCTAGAGCTTCTGGACGCTTCCGCTCGCGGCGCCGCGCATCGCCGCCTCGATGATCTCCAGCCCGTGGATCACCTCGTGCGGGTCGACCGGCAGCGGCTCGCCCTCGCCCACGGCGTCGCGCACCCCGGCGTAGAACTCGGGATAGGCGCCGCGCGCGCTGGGCACCGGGCGGGTGTCCCCGTCGGCTCCGAGCACGCCCCAGGAGGCCTCGGGCAGCACGCCCCAGTCGTCGGCGTCCGGGCGCTCGCCCGCGACCAGCCGCTCCTCCTGCCCGTCCATGCCGTGGCTGGTGAACGCGGCACGGTCGCCCAGGACGTGGAAGCGCGGGCCGACCTGGGCGGCGAGCGCGCTCATCCACAGGTGCGAACGGGCGCCGCGGCGGTGGGTGAGGGCCAGGAACACGTCGTCGTCGGGGCCCGCGCCGGTGCGGCGGGAGTCGATCTCGGCGTAGACGGACTCCACCGGGCCGAACAGGTTGACCGCCTGGTCGATGAGGTGGGGGCCCAGGTCGTAGAGGATGCCCGCGCCCTCGCTGACCGCGCCGCTCTCCCGCCAGGTGCCCTTCGCCTGGGGACGCCAGCGCTCGAACCGCGATTCGAAGCGGTGCACCCGCCCCAGGGCGCCCTCCTCGATCAGGCCCCACAGAGTGAGGAAGTCGGCGTCCCAGCGGCGGTTCTGGTACACCGTGAGCACCTGCCCGACCCGGTCGGCGTGGTCGGTCAGCTCGCGCGCCTCGTCCGCGGTGAGCGCGAACGGCTTGTCCACGACCACCGCCAGCCCGGCGTCCAGGGCCGCCCTGGCCAGCGGCACGTGGGTGTGGTTCGGGGTCGTGATGACGGCGATCTCGTACCGGTCGGCGTCGGCCCACAGGTCGGCCGCGGTGGGGTACACGGCCACCCCCGGATAGCGCCCCTCCGCCGCGGCGCGGCGCTCCGGGTCGCCCGTGACGATCGCCGACAGGCGCAGCCCGGGGACCGCGTCGATGAGCGGGGCGTGGAAGACCTCGCCGCCCTTGCCGTAGCCCACGAGGGCGACGTGCAGTTCCGGTCCGTCGGGTGCGCCCAGCTCAGGGCGGTGCGATGCGTCAGCCATGTGCCCCAACCTACGACCTGCGCCGGGTGTCCGGTTCAGGGTTCCTCGACCGGCACCGACCGGCACCGACCGCGCGGACGGCCGGACCCGGGCCCCCACGCCGACGGCGTCGGCGTGCGGGAGCGACGGACGATCGGCCCGCTCCACCGGGCTCGTCAGGGGTGTTCTGTGTCCGATGCCTGCAAGTTTTCGTATCGTTACGCAAGTTATTGCAGAAACTCTGGACATTCGGCCGTAATCAGACTTTCATCGTCACGATGGATGACGTGGGTCACACCCCATGTCCGGACTCGCGCCTGAACCTTGGCCGGGCGAGCGATGAAAGGGCCTCCATGGGAAGAACGAACGGCCGGACTCCGACCCGCCACGCGATGGTCGCGGCGGCGAGCGGTCTCGCCCTCCTGGCGTCGGGATGCGGCTACCTCAGCGGTGAGGGCGGCTCCGACGGCACCACGGACACCGCGGACGTGGACTGCTCCCCCTACGAGCAGTGGGAGGACATCGGCGGCACCGTTGACATCTACTCCTCCATCCGCGACGAGGAGGCCGAGCGGATGGACCGCTCCTGGGCCGACTTCGCCGCGTGCACCGGCATCACCATCGAGCACGAGGGCAGCGGCGAGTTCGAGGCCCAGCTGCCCATCCGGCTCGACGGCGGCAACGCCCCCGACCTGGCTCTGATCCCCCAGCCCGGTCTCCTGCAGCGGGTCGTCGAGGACGGCCACGCCCTTCCCGTCTCCGACGGCGTGCGCGAGAACGTGGAAGCCGGCTGGGGCGAGGACTGGCAGGGCTACGCCAGCGTCGACGGCGAACTGTACGGCTCCCCCTACGGCGCCAACATGAAGTCGATGGTCTGGTACTCCCCGACCTACTTCGCCGACAACGGCCACGAGGTCCCCACGACCTGGGACGAGATGGTCGAGCTCAGCGACACCATCGCCGCGGACGGCACCAAGCCCTGGTGCGTGGGCTTCGAGTCCGGTGACGCCACCGGCTGGCCCGGCACCGACTGGATCGAGAACGCGCTGCTGCGCACCTCGGGCACCGACGTGTACCACGACTGGATCTCGCACGACATCGCCTTCGACTCCCCGGAGGTCGAGGAGGCCTTCGACCTGGTCGACGGGATCGTGCGCAACGAGGACTACGTCAACGGCACCTTCGGCGGCGTCGAGAGCATCGCCGTCACCTCCTTCCAGGAGGCCGGTCTTCCCCTGCTCGACGGCGGCTGCGCCATGTACCTGATGGGCTCGTTCTACGGCGCCCAGTTCGAGGAGGACGTCGAGATCGCCGAGGACGGCGACGTCTACGGCTTCGTCCTGCCCCCGCTGGAGGAGGGCGGCGAGGTCCCGGTCATGGGCGGCGGCGAGTTCGCGGTGCCCTTCGCCGACCGGCCCGAGGTCGTCGCGGTCCACGAGTACCTGTCCACGGCCATGTACGCCGACAGCCGCGCCTCCCAGGGCGCCTGGGTCTCGGCGCACCAGGACCTGGACCCGGCCAACCTGGCCGACCCCACCGACCAGTTCGCGGCCGAGGTGCTCAACAACCCGGACACCGTCTTCCACTTCGACGGCAGCGACGCCATGCCCTCGTCCATCGGCACCAACGTGTTCTGGGGCGGGATGGTCGACTGGGTGACCGGCAGCTCGACCAGCGAGGTGCTGGAGGGCATCGAGTCGGCCTGGTAGCGCTCGGGCGCCCCGGAGACGGCGCCCTCGCCGTGCATGGCCCGGGGTGGAAGGCAGAACCGCCCCTCCACCCCGGGCACCACGCGCACCCCTCGGGGCCGGAGGGGGCCTCGCCCCCTCCGGCCCCGGACGCCGCGCTCCAGGACACCGCACACTGATTCCCATGACCCGGCGGGGCCCGGTCCACGCCGGGCCCCCGTTCCCAGGCACTGACAAAGGGCTCCCCATGGAGTACTCGTTCCTCAACGACCTGCCGAAGGTCGTGTGGATGATCATCGGTATCGCGGGCTTCCTCGCCGTCATCGGCCTGATGCTCGTGGTCATCGACATCCCGCGCACCCGGCGCGACCGCTGGCAGGCCGCCCTCTTCCTCGCGCCCGCCCTGATCCTGCTGATCGGCGGGGTCGTCTACCCGGTGCTGCGCACCACGATGCTGTCCTTCTACGACCGCTCGGGCACCGAGTTCGTCGGACTGACCAACTACCTGTGGATGTTCCAGCGCCCGGAGATCCTGCTGGTCCTGCGCAACACCCTGTTGTGGGTGGTCTTCGCACCGGTGCTGGCCACCGCCGTGGGCCTGCTGTACGCCATCCTCATCGACCGGTCGCGCTTCGAGTCGATCGCCAAGTCGCTGGTGTTCATGCCGATGGCGATCTCCCTGGTCGGCGCGAGCATCATCTGGCGGTTCGTGTTCGCCTACCGGCCCGCCGACCAGGAGCAGTACGGGCTGTTCAACCAGATCGTCGTCTGGCTGGGCGGTGAACCACAGCTCTGGTTGCTCGACCAGCCGCTCAACACCTTCCTGCTCATCCTGGTCCTGATCTGGGTCCAGGCCGGTTTCGCGATGGTCGTCATGTCCGCCGCGATCAAGGCCATCCCGTCGGAGATCGTCGAGGCCGCGCGGATCGACGGAGCGGGGGCCTGGCAGCTCTTCACCCGGATCACCCTGCCGTCCGTGTGGCCGACCCTGCTGGTCGTCCTCGTCACCATCACGGTGCAGACCCTGAAGGTGTTCGACATCGTCCGCACCATGACCGGCGGCAACTACGGCACCAGCGTCATCGCCAACGAGATGTACAGCCAGGCCTTCCAGCAGGGCCAGGTCGGGCAGGGCTCGGCCCTGGCGGTGTTCCTCTTCGCGCTGGTGATCCCGCTGGTCATCCTGCAGATCCGACGTACGCGCAAGGCGAGGGAGCTCGCATGACCCCGACGACGACACCTCCCGCGCAGGCTCCCGCTCGCACGGGCAAGCCGGACGGCGGCGCGGCCGCCCGGGTGCGGCGGCGGCTGAGCGGCACGTCGGCCGGCCTCGTGGCGATCGTCATCGCCGTGGTGTGGACCGTGCCGACCGCGGGCCTGCTGGTCTCCTCGTTCCGTCCGGCCGAGCAGATCCGGACCACCGGATGGTGGACGTTCTTCGGCTCGCCCGAGGTCACCCTGGACAACTACCGGGACGTGCTCTTCGGGACGAGCAGCGACGGCCAGCTGGCCACCCACTTCGTGAATTCGTTCGTCATCACGCTGCCGGCCACGGTGTTCGTGCTCGTCATCGCGGCCCTGGCGGCCTACGCGCTGTCGTGGATCGACTTCCGCGGCCGGGACTGGATCTTCCTGGGGATCTTCGCCCTCCAGATCGTCCCGCTGCAGATGTCGCTCGTGCCGCTGCTGAGCTTCTTCTCCCAGGGCGTGGCCATCGGGGAGACGCAGATCCTGCCCGCCTGGGAGCTGAGCGGCGCGATGGCCTTCACCAACGTGTGGGTGGCGCACACGATCTTCGGGCTGCCGCTCGGCATCTTCCTTCTGCACAACTTCATCTCGCAGCTGCCGCACACCCTGTTCGAGGCCGCACGCGTGGACGGGGCCGGACACGGCACGATCTTCCTGCGGATCGTGCTCCCGCTGATCACCCCGGCCCTGGTGTCCCTGGGCATCTTCCAGTTCCTGTGGGTGTGGAACGACCTGCTCGTCGCCCTGATCTTCACCGGCGGCGACAACGCGACCGCACCGCTGACGGTGCGCCTGGCCGAACTCGCGGGAACCCGCGGCGAGGCCTGGCACCGACTGACCGCGGGCGCCTTCGTGTCCATGGTGGTGCCGCTGGTGGTGTTCCTCCTGCTCCAGCGCTACTTCGTGCGCGGCCTGCTCGCGGGCAGCGTCAAGGGCTGACGGCGAGGGGCCCTGGAGGCCGTCAGGCGCCGCGCAGGGCGGCGCGGGCGGCCTCCAGCGCCGTGGTGCGGTAGGCGGCGCCGAAGAGGCACACGTGCACCAGCAGCGGGTGCATCTGGTGCAGGGCCACCCGCGACCGCCAGCCCGCGGACAGCGGCGCCACCTCGTTGTAGGCGTCGCGCACACGGTCGAGGTAGGGGAGGCCGAACAGCGCCAGCATGGCGAGGTCGGCCTCCCGGTGGCCGCCGTGCGCGGCGGGGTCCACCAGGACCGCGTCCCGCGGCCCCCAGAGCACGTTGCCGCTCCACAGGTCGCCGTGGACGCGGGCCGGCGGCTCGGGCGCGCCGGCCAGGTCCTCGACGCCGTCGACCACCCGCTCGACGATCCGGGCGTCCGTCGGCGTCAGTCCCCCGTTGTCCAGCGCCCGGCGCAGGTAGGGGCGCAGGCGCTGTTCGGCGTAGAAGCTCGGCCAGTCCCGTGCGGGGGTGTTGTCCAGGGGCAGCGGGCCGATGAAGCCGGGCCAGGGCGCCCCGAAGGCGTCCGCGCCGGCCAGATGGGTCCGGGCCAGGCGGCGGCCCAGCCGTTCGGCCGCCTGCGGGGTGGGTTCGCACTCGTGCACCCACGGCAGGACCACGATGCGGTCGTCCCAGGCCAGCGGGGTCAGCACCGGGGAGTCGGGGGCCTCGCCCAGCCACTCCAGCCCCCGCGCCTCGGCGGTGAACACTCCGCTCGGCTCGGCCTCGCGCGGCAGCGCCTTGACGAACAGGCGGGTGCCGTCGGCCAGCTCGGCGTAGGCGATGTCCCAGTCGTGGCTGCTCCCGGCCCGCGCGGCGCGCCGGACCTCGCGGCCCAACAGGGCGGTGAGGCGCTCGGCCATGGTGCCGCTGACCGGGTCCCGGCGGCGCTCCCCGGCGCCGTCGTCCCCGTCGTCCCCGCCGCCGACGGGTCGCATGGCCGGGCCCCCGCTCACCCGCGCAGCCGTGCGACGAGTTCGCCGGTGAGGCCCTTGGCGGCGGACTCCAGCATGTTCAGCACCGCCGTGAACCCGTCGTCCCCGCCGTAGTAGGGGTCCGGCACCTCGGGGTTGGCGCCGCTGGCGGGCGCGAACGAGCGGAAGAGGCGCAGACGGGAGATGTCGAAGCCGAACTCCTCGCCCCGCTCGTCGACCACCCGCCGCACGACGTCGAAGTTGTCCAGGTCCATGACCAGGACCAGATCGCGGTCGGCCAGGTCGGAGGGCTCGAACTGGCGCGCGGTGTGCTCGGTGAGGTAACCGTGGACGCGCAGCGTCGAGGCCGCACGCGGGTCCATGCCCCCGCCCACGTGCCAGTCACCCGTCCCGGAGCTGTCCACCTCCACCAGGTCGCCCATCCCCGCCCGTTCCAGATCGGCGGTGAGGACCTTCGCGGCCATCGGCGAACGGCAGATATTGCCCAGGCACACGACGCTGACGCGGTAGGGACCTGTGGGGTCACGCGGTTCCGGCAAGCTCATACCTCTTACCGTAACGAAAAACCTCGCCCGCCACCTGCTCCGAAGCCGCGAGTTCACCCCGTGGGAAACCCACACGGCCCTGCCTCAGCCCCAGGCGCCGAGAGGCGGCCGTTCAGCCAACCGCTGCGCAGGGGGCTGCCCGCGACGCGCGACCACCCACGCCCCAAGAGGTTGAAGCCGCGCGCGCAGGCCTGCCCGCACCCAAGGGGGCAAGAGGTGGCCGTTCAGCCAACCACCCCGCAGAGGGTTGCTCGCGGCGCGCGACCACCCATGCCCCAGGGGTTGAAGGTGCAGGCGCGCCCCCACAGGACCCAAGGGGGTGAAAGGTGGCCGTTCAGCCTGCGGGACCACAGGGGGTTGGACGTGTACATGCGGGCCTGCCTCAGCCCCAGGGGGTGAGAGGTGGCCGTTCAGACTGCGGGGCCACAGGGGGTGTCGCGAGGGGCGCGCCAGTGTTCTGCAGGAGGAGACGGGGCCGCCGGCGAGGAACGAGCAAGGCAAGTCGACGACGAAGAACGCTGGCTACTCGGCGCCCCGAGCACGGGGCCAAAGCGAGGAACGAGCGGAGGCCCCCAGCAAACACTGAGGCCTCAAAAAAACCCACCCCACCCCACTACCCCTTGGGCAGCCGCACCACGGTCACGAAGAAGTCGTCGATCTGCCGCACGACCCGGATGAACTGGTCGAAGTCGACCGGTTTGGGCACGTAGGCGTTGGCGTGCAGACGGTAGCTGCGCAGCACGTCCTCCTCCGCCTCGGAGGTCGTCAGCACGACGATGGGGATGTGCGCCAAGTCGTCGTCGGCCTTGACCTCCTCCAGCACCTCGCGGCCGTCCTTGCGGGGCAGGTTGAGGTCGAGCAGGATCAGATGGGGGCGGGGGGCGTCGGCGAACTCGTCCTCGCGGCGCAGGAAACGGAGGGCTTCGACGCCGTCGGAGACCACGTGCAGCCGGTTGCCCAGCTTGTGTTCCTCGAACGCCTCCTTGGTCATCAGGACGTCACCGGGATCGTCCTCGACCAGCAGCACCTCGATGGGATGCACCAACATGACCTCGCTCAAACGTCCAGACCCCTGTCAGGGTCCCGCCCGTGACCGGGGGGAACCGTTCCGCCGCCGTACGCGGTCCGAGCGGAGGGCGTCCCACCGGACTCCTCGTCCGGCGCGTCGCCGTCTCCTCCCGGTACGTGCGTACCAGCGGACTGTCGTTCGGCCGTGGAGGCCGTCTCCGCGGGGGCGGATCCGGCCTGCTCGGTACCCTCGACTCCACTGTCGGAGTTAACGCCGTCCTCAGGCTCAGCGGTTCCCTTGGCCGCTTCCTCCTGGAGACCGCGTTCCGACTCGGTGTCGGCGGGCAGAGCCCAGCATATGCGGGTTCCGGTCGGCCCGGAGCGCGCCGCGGCCGTGGTTCCGGTCTGTTCGTCTCCCTCCGGGCCCGTGTCCAGCCAGATCCGCCCCCCGTGGAACTCGATGATCTTCTTGCACATGGCCAGGCCGATGCCGGTGCCGGTGTACTTCTCACGCGTGTGCAGCCGCTGGAAGATGACGAAGATGCGCTCCGCGTACTGGGGTTCGATGCCGATCCCGTTGTCCGCGCAGCAGAACACCCACTCGTCGCCCTGGCGCTCCACGCTGATGTGGACCCGCGGGTCCTCCTCGCCGCGGAACTTCACGGCGTTGCCGACCAGGTTGAAGAACACCTGGGTGAGCAGGGTCCGGTCGCCCTGGACGGTGGGCAGCGGGTCGCCCGTCACCTCGGCCCCGGCCTCCTCCAGCCGGGTGGACAGGCTGCTCAGGGCGTCGCCGAGGGCCACGTCCAGGTCCACGGGGGCGAAGTTCTTGGTGCGCCCCACGCGGGAGAAGGCGAGCAGGTCGTTGATGAGCGTCTGCATGCGCTTGGCGCCCTCGACCGCGAAGTCGATGTAGGCGTCGGCGCGCTCGTCCAGCTGCCCCTGGTAGCGCCGCTGGAGCAGCTGGCAGAAGCTCGCCACCTTGCGCAGCGGCTCCTGGAGGTCGTGCGAGGCGACGTAGGCGAACTGCTCCAGCTCCAGGTTGGACCGGCGCAGTTCCTCGGTCTGGTGCTCCAGCAGCGTGGACTGCTCCTGGAGCTTGCGGCGCGCGGAGGCGACCTCGTCGAGGTCGTGCACGATCCGCTCGCGCATGGAGTCGACGTCCCGGCCCAGGCGGACGATCTCGGGCGGTCCGTGCAGGGAGATGCGGTGGGCGTAGTAGCCCTCCGACACCTGGCGCATGTGCCCGGCGAGTTCGTCCAGGGGACGCAGCACCCACTGCTGGAGCATCACCCACAGGAACACCGACAGGAACACCACGACCAGCCCCACCAGGACCAGTAGCGCGACGACCTGCTGGGTGGCCATGGTCAGGCCGCTGCGGGCGTCGTCGATCTCGGACTGCAGCTGCGCCGCGGCGTTGTCGCTGATCCGGTTGAGCTCCAGGAACAGGACTCGGCCGCGCTGGAGCTCCTCCTGGGTGGGCGTCTCGCCCGCGTTCACCTTCTCCAGCGCCGGCTCGGCGAACTCCTCGGTCCACACGTCGCCCGCGGTGAGCAGCTCGTCGATGCTGTCGGACACCTCGGGGTTGGTCTCGGCGAGCGCGTTCAGCTCGGCGCGGCTCTCGGTGAGCTGGAGGCGGGCCTCCACGAAGGGCTGGAGGAAGTCGCGGTCCTCGGTGAGGATGTAGCCGCGCAGGGCGTGGTCCTGGCTGAGGTAGGCCGACCGGGTCTGTTCCACGGCGGAGACCGCGGGCGTGAGCGACTCGACCTGGAGTTCCAGGGAGTCGCGGGCGTTGAGCGCGGCCAGTGTGATGACCGAGACCGCGACCACGAGCACGACGGCGACCACGGTCAGCAGGCTGGTCACGCGGCGGCGCAGGCTCCACGACTCGTGGCCGGCGCGCACCCGCCGCTGCAATGCGCCGCCATTGACGAAGTCGTCGCCCCCGGGGGTCGGGCCGGCGTCCGTACCGGCGCCGGGCCCGGGCACGCCGGTGTCCGGGGACGGCCGCCCGGATCCTTCGGTGTCGGGCTCCATGGTCGTCCCCTCCCCGGTGGGTCTCACTCCGGATCCCCGTGCGTGATGAGCAGCATCGCGACGTCGTCCTGCAGAGGTCCGCCGTTGCTGCGCTCGGCCTCGTCCACGAGGTGCTCGGGCAGCCGCGAGAGGGACACGCCCTGGTCCAGGATGCCCGAGACCATCCGGCGCAGTCCGGCGACCTCCAGTCGGGAGGGGGGTCCGCCGTCGTAGGCGTCGACGAGGCCGTCGGTGTAGAAGAGCATGCTGGCGCCCCGGGGGAGGACGACCTCGTCGGTGTCGGTCTGTTCGACCGGGAAGACGCCCAGCGGCGGCTGCGGGGTGGCCGGGGTCTCCGCGACGGCACCGTCCTGGACGACCATGGGCGGGGGGTGGCCCAGGACCCGGATGCGCACCCGGTCGCTGCCGGTGTCCAGGCTGGCCATGCACAGCGTCGCGTACATCTCCTCCTGGGCGCGCTCGCTGACGAGGATGTCCTCCAGGTTGGGCAGGACCGCGTCCTCGGCCACGCCCGCCATGATGAAGGCGCGCCAGGCGATGCGCAGGCTCACGCCCAGGGCGGCCTCGTCGGGCCCGTGCCCGCTGACGTCGCCGATGATGACGTGGGTGGTGCCGTCCTTCTCGACGGCGTCGTAGAAGTCGCCGCCGACCACGGCGCGCTCGCGGCCGGGACGGTAGTAGGCGCGGTGGCTCAGGGGAGAGCGCTGGAGCAGGACCTGGGGCAGGAGCCCGCGTTCCAGCCGCATGTTCTCGCGGGCGTGGATCCGCGCCTCGCGGAGCTGGCGGGCGTTCTCGTCGGCGCGCCGCCGCTCCAGGGAGTAGCGGATGCTGCGGCCCAGCAGGGAGCCGTCGACCTGTCCCTTGACGAGGTAGTCCTGGGCGCCGGCGGAGACGGCGGCGATGCCCTCGTGCTCGTCGTCCAGGCCGGTGAAGACCACGACGGCGGCCAGGGGAGCGCTTTCCAGCACCTCCCGCAACAGGTCGAGGCCGTGGGCGTCGGGAAGGTTGAGGTCGAGCAGGACGCAGCCGCGGAAGTCCTTGAGGTGGTCCCGTGCGGCCTGGAGCGTGGAGACCCAGGTGATACGCGTGGCGAGGACGGTGTCGGCGAGCAGTTCCTCGGCGAGGAAGGCGTCGCCGGGATCGTCTTCGACCAGTAGGACGTCAACCGATTCGACGGGAGCCTCCACTCGATCGTCCGGCGCGGTGTCGTCACCCAGGGTCGTGGTCCCGTTTCCGGCGTGCCCGTTGAGGGAGACGGCGTCCACCGTCTCCCCACTGATCACCGTCACGGGATCGTGCCCTGTTCCCCTGTTATCCACTCATCGCCTTTGGTCTGCCGTCCGTCAGGTGCGTGTGCCCCGCTGGTGGGGCCCCAGGTGGACACCTGGGGTCTTCCCGGCGGTTCGGACCGCACGACATGCAAACGATAATCGCCCGGAAGACCTGTTGACCAGCGGGCGTAACGAGACACATCCAACGATGGCGGACGGAACCGCCGCCCCCTCGTGTGCGGGAGAGCGTCCGTCGAGTCCCAACGGCCACGGCGCGGCGGCCATTCCACGAACCCGACAGACCGGGCATATGCGCATGCAGGAGCATGTGCACCATGTGACACGGAGCACGGCCCGGTCGCGTCCGATGGCTCGCGCCGCCGGGTAGCCCGTCACCATTCGTGACCGCAAGAAGACCGCGTTCCACTTTTTTCTGACGGGATGTCGTATAAGTCTTGACAGCCGTGGCTCCCTAAATGACATCATGTCAGAAAATGTTCCGATTGGAAGGCGGACAGCGCAGATGAGCGCGACGGCCGAGGCCACCCTCCCCCTTTCCCCCGAGCTGTTCTCCGAACGCCTCAAGGCCGCCACCTGGCGCGACCACGAGAACGCCGAGTACCACGGCTTCACGCGGGCGCTCCTGGACGGCACGCTCCCCCTCGACGGCTACACCGCCATGGTCGCGCAGCACTACTTCGCCTACGCCGCCCTGGAGGACCTCGGCTCCCGCCTGGCCGGCCACCCCGTGGCCGGGCGGTTCGTCTACCCCGAGCTCCTGCGCGTGCCCGCGCTGGTCCGCGACCTGGAGCACCTGCTGGGCCCCGCGTGGCGCGAGCGCATCTCCCCCACCCTGCCCACCCGCACCTACGTGGCGCGCATCGAGCAGATGGCCGACCACCCCGAGGGCTTCGTCGCCCACCACTACACGCGGTACATGGGCGACGTCTCCGGCGGCCAGTTCATCCGCCGCGTCGTCGCCGAGGCCTATGGGCTCAGCGACGAGCACGGCGTCTCCTTCTACGTCTTCGACCGGCTCGGCAGCCTGCCGAAGTTCCGTGCGGGGTACCGCGCCCTCCTCGACGCCCTGGACCTGGACGAATCCGCCGCCCAACGGCTCATCGACGAGACTCGGCTGGCCTACCAGCTCAACACCGAGGTCCTGGCCGGCCTCGGACGCGCCTACTGCTAGGGCGTGCCCCGTGGGTCCGGACCCCCGAAGGCGCGGGCGATCCTCCGCCACGCGGCCGGTCACCCGGTTTCCGGCCCCCTGGCACCCCCACGGAGGGACGGTCCGTGCGGGGCCGCCAGGGGTGCCGGTCGTGACACCATAGGAGCATGCCCAAGATCACGGCCCCCACCATCGCCGCCCACCGCGCACAGACGCGGGAGCGCATCATGGAGGCTGTCGACGAGCTGATCCGGTCGCAGGGGATCGACCGCGTCTCCATGACCGACGTGGCCAACGCCGCCGGCATCACCCGCACCGCGCTGTACAACTACTTCCCCGACAAGCCGGCGCTGCTCCTGGCCTTCACCGAACAGGTCAGCACCGCCTTCGTCGAGCGGTACCGGCGCGAACTGCCCTCCGGCGTGTCGGCGGCGCGGCGGCTCTCGGCCTTCCTCCGCCTCCAGTTGGAGGGCATCGTCGCGCATCCGCACCCGCCGGCCGCCGAACTCGGTGCCAGCCTCGGCCCGGACGCCTACCAGGCGCTCGCCGCCCACGTGGCGCCGATGCAGCGGCTGCTCACCGAGATCCTGGAGGACGGTACCGCCGCCGGGGAGTTCGACCCGCTGCCGGCCGAGGCCACCGCCGGGCTCACGCTGTCGATGGTGGGATCCCAGCGCATCCCGCTCGTCAGCGGCGACGTCGACATCGACGGCACCCATGCCCTGGTCACCCGCTTCGTGCTGCGGGGGCTCGGCGTGGCGGCCGAAACCGTCGACACGGTCCTTCCCCCTTCCACCACGTACGGTGGCCAGTCGTGAGCTCTGCGCGATAAGGGCGTGTCCGTAACGGGCGCCCTTACGTACGCGAAGCGATACCGACTCGATACGGTGCGGCGATGTCGGCGAGAATCGGGCCACCCCGTCCGCCCCTCGAGCCGTGAGGTCCTCCCCGACGTGTCCCTCGTGCTGATCGTCGTCGGCGCCGCGCTGGTGTCGGCCGCCCTGTTCAACAAGGTGCCCCGGTACGTCCCGGGCAGGCTCCCCGCCCCGCGCGGCTCGGCGGTCGCGACCGCGCGCCGCACGGCCGTACCGCCCCGCGTGCGCTGGGCCCCCGCCCGGCTGACCGAACAGGGGCGGGCCCTGCTCACCACGGTCGGGGGCAGCGCGCTGATCGTGGCGTTCTTCCTCACCCTGTCCGGCCTCTGAGCCGCGACACGTCACCCACCGACGTCCGGGGGACTACACGGGGAGTCGGACTTCCACCTCAACGGAGGCCCGCGGCCCAGTTCCTTCCCAGGCGGGCGAGCAGGCCGCCCGCGACGGTGGCGGCGATGCCGCCCGTCACCGCGGCGGCGGTCGCCACGCGCTCGCGTAGGCGCGTGTCCCGGTGGGCGGCCAGCTCCGCGATCGCCCGGTCGGTCGTGCCGAACGTGCCGCCGCACAGCAGCGGGTCCAGCTCCAGGGCGCGCCAGCGGGCACGCCACGGGCGCAGCGGGTCGAGTCCGCCGGGCGGCGGCGACGTGCGCGGCTTCCAGCGGGTCGGCGGGCCCGCAGGACCGGCGGGAATCGGCAGCAGCCGCGGCGCCGGACCGGAGTAGCGCAGCTCACCCGGTGCGTTGGCGATCATCTCCACGAGCAGCTTGGCGCAGGCACGCGCGTCGCCCAGCGCGGTGTGCTGACCGGTCGGCCAGTCCCCGCTCAGCTGGTAGGACGCCTTCGGCAGCGAGTAGCGCTCCAGGCTGAGCTGCGAACGCAGCGCCCGCAGCGTGCACAGCCCGGACTGGCCCGCGGGCAGTCCGGCCGGCACCAGTTCCGCGGCCAGGAAGCGCTGCTCGAAGTCCAGGTTGTGGCTGACCACGACGGCTCCCGACAGCAGCCGGGCCAGGCGCGGCGCCAGCTGGGCCGCCGTCGGCGCCCCCACCGTGTCGCTGTCCCCGATGCCGTGGAACTCCTGTCCGCGGACCTGGTCACGCGGGTCGACGAGCGTGCTGAACTCCTCGACCACCGCCCCGTCGCCACGCACCCGCACGACGGCGACCTCGACGATCCGGGCCCCGGTGCGCGGCTCCAGGCCCGTGGTCTCGGTGTCGAGCACCGCGTACTCCAGGTCCGCCGCCCGCACACCGACCCGGCGTCGGGTCAGCGCGCCCATCCGCAGCGTTCCCATCGTGTGTCCTACTTCCCGTCTCATCCGTCCCACCAGCGCGTCCAGCGCCTGCCAGGCGTCCGCAACGACCCTACTCCCCGTTCCCGACACGGCTCCCCGCCCGGAGGAACAGGTCGTTATGTAACGTTCTTACGCGTGTCCGCCCCTCAGCGGACACTCCCGCGCAGAACGACCTCAACGGCGAGGAGATCCGCATGACCCCGACCGCCCTTCCCGAGTACGTCCCCCTGGCGGAGGTCATCCGCTCCGGGATGCGCGAGAGCGTCCACTACGGGGCCGTCGTCGGCCTGTCCGCGTCCGGGCGCGTCGCCCACGCCCGCGGCCCCGTCCACCAGCCGATGTTCCCGCGCTCGGCGGCCAAGCCCTTCCAGGCGCTGGCCATGCTCCGCGCCGGCGCTCCCCTGGAGGGCCCGTCGCTGGCGATCGCCGCCGGAAGCCACGGCGGGGAGGACATTCACGCCGCCCGGGCCGAGCGGATCCTGGCCGCCGCGGGACTCACCCCCGACGCCCTGCGGTGCCCGGCCGACGTCCCCGGCGGGAAGGACGCGAGACTGGCCTTCCTGCGCGCGGGGCGCGAACCCGAGCGCCTGCTGATGAACTGCTCCGGCAAGCACGCCGGCATGCTCGCGGCCTGTGTGCGCCAGGGATGGAGCACCGAGGACTACCTCGACCCCGCCCACCCCCTCCAGGTCCTCGTCCGCGAGACGATCGAGGACGTGTGCGAGGAGCCTGTCGCGCACACGGCCGTGGACGGCTGCGGAGCGCCCCAGCTGGCCGTCACCCTGGCCGGGCTGGCGCGCGGCCTGTGGCGGATGCGCACGGCACCGCTCGGCGGCCACGAGCGCGCCGTCGTCGACGCCATGAGCTCGCACCCCGAGTACGTGTCGGGCACCGGCCGGATAGACACCGAACTGATGACCCGGATGCCGGGCCTGGTCTCCAAGGTCGGCGCGGACGGCGTCCTGCTGCTCGGCGCGGCCACCGGCGAGACCGTCGCGGTCAAGATCAGCGATGGCGACGCCGAGGGGCGCGCGCGTACGCTGGTCGCGCTCGACGCGTTGCGGACCCTGGGAGTGGACGTGTCCCCCGTCCAGGACCGGCTGCGCGTCGACGTCCTCGGCGGTGGCGCCCCCGTGGGCGAGGTCCGACCGCTGTAGGGAGTGTGTTCCGGGAGCACACCCGGATCCGGGGCCGGGCCCATCCCGGAATCCACGAGCGAAGGGAGTCCACGGTGCCGTCCACCCTGAGGGACGTCGTGATCGCCGGTGCCGGTATGGCCGGTCTGCACGCGGCCGAGGCGCTGCGCCGGAAGGGGTTCGAGGGACGGGTGACGCTCGTCGGCGCGGAACCGTACGCCCCCTACTCGCGCCCGCCGCTGTCCAAGGAGGCCCTGACCGGGATCGGCATGGAGCCCTCCGGCGGCGGTCCCGGCTGGCTCGCGGGCCACCGCTCGCTCCGCCTGATCGACGACGCGGATCTGGCCGGTCTGGAGCTGGACTTCCGGCCGGGCACCCGGGCCGTGGGCCTGGACCCCGGCGCCCGCGAGGTGACCGTCACCGGATCCGACGGCCGCACGGTGCCCCTGCGCTACGACGGGCTCATCATCGCCACCGGCGCCCGGGCCCGGCGCCCCGAGACCGGCCTGGCGGGCGTGCACGTGCTGCGCACGCTCGACGACGCCGAGGCGGTGCGGGCGGAGTTCGACTCCGCGGGCCGCGTGGTGGTGGTCGGGGCCGGATTCGTCGGGGCCGAGGTGGCCGCGAGCGCCCGCGCCGTGGGCATGGACGTCACGCTGGTCGAGGCCGCGCCGACCCCGCTGACGCGGGCGATCGATCCCCGGGTCGGCGCTGTGTTCACCGAGCTGCACCGGGAGAACGGTGTGGACGTGCGCCTGGGCGTCGGCGTCGCCGGTTTCGAGGGCGGCGAGCGGGTCGAGCGGGTCCGGCTGGCCGACGGCACCGCCATCGAGGCCTCGCTGGTGGTGGCCGGTCTGGGGGTACGGCTCAACACCGAGTGGTTGCTCGGATCCGGCGTGGACCTGCTCGACGACGGCGCGGTGCTGTGCGACGAGTACTCGGAGACCTCCGTGCCCGGCGTGTACGCGGTCGGCGACCTCGCGAACTGGCCGCACCCGCGCTTCGGCGGACGGATCCGGCTGGAGCACTGGACCAACGCGAGCGAGCAGGGTACGGCGGCCGCGCACAACCTGCTGGCCGGAGAGGGGCGGGTGCCCTTCACCCCGGTGCCCTACTTCTGGTCGGACCAATACAAGAAGAAGATCCAGCTGCTGGGACAGGGTGCCCCCGCCGATCAGGTCGCCTTCGTGCACGGGTCACCGGAGGACCGAAAGTTCGTGGCCTTCCTGGGGCGCGGCGGCATGCTCACCGGCGTGCTGGGGCTGCGGTCCACGCCCCGCACCATGCGCTACCGGGCGCTGTTGGAGAAGCCCACGACATGGCACGAGGCGTTGGACGCGGCGGGGGTCAGTCCCGCACGGTGACGGCGCCCTCGGGGCGGAGCCGCCCCCGGGCCGCGGTCACGTCGCGAAGCGGTCGGTGGCCTCGATGAGCCGGTCGAGGATGCCGGGCTCGCTGAACGCGTGGCCCGCGTCGTCGATGATGTGGTACTCCGCCTCCGGCCACGTCTTGTGCAGGTCGTAGGAGGTGCGCACCGGCGTGCACGTGTCGTAGCGGCCCTGCACGATCACCCCGGGGATGTGCCGGATCTTCTCGGCCCCGTCGATGAGCTGGTTCGGGGCGAGGAACCCCTTGTTGGTGAAGTAGTGGTTCTCGATCCGGGCGAACGCCAGCGCGTAGTCCTCGTCCGCGTGGTGGGCGCGCAGTTCCGGGTTGGGCAGCAGCGTCACCGTCGAGCCCTCCCACACGCTCCACGCGCGGGCCGCGGCCAGGCGGACCGCGCGGTCGGGGTGGTTCAGGCGCCGCGCGTAGGCGGCGATGAGGTCGCCGCGCTCCTCCTCGGGAATGGGCTCCAGGTAGGACTCCCACAGGTCCGGGAAGAGCATCGAGGCGCCCTCCTGGTAGAACCAGCGCAGCTCCTCGTCGCGCAGGGTGAAGATCCCGCGCACGATCAGCCCGCTGACCCGGTCCGGGTGCGTCTGGGCGTAGGCCAGGGCCAGGCAGCTGCCCCAGGACCCGCCGAAGACCTGCCAGGTCCGCGCGCCGATCATCTCCCGCAGCCGCTCCATGTCCTCCACGAGCGTCCACGTGGTGTTCGTGGACAGGTCGGAGTCCATCTCGCTCGCGTGCGGCGTCGAACGGCCGCAGTTGCGCTGGTCGAACAGCAGGACGCGGTACTTCTCCGGGTCGAAGAGCCTGCGGTGGTCGGGGGTGCAGCCGCCGCCGGGTCCGCCGTGCAGGAACACCGCGGGCTTGCCCGCGGGGTTGCCGCACAGCTCCCAGTACACGCGGTGTCCGTCGCCGACGTCGAGCATGCCCGAGTCGTAGGGGTCGATGGGCGGATACAGGGTGCGCACAGCCGTGACCTTTCGTGTCGCGTCGGCCCCGGGTGTCTCCCGGGCGCCTCGTCCCGGGTGACCGGAGCGGCGGAACCGCCGGTCCTCGGTCAGGACCGGCGGAAGCGGTGTGGGGAGCGGATCCGGTGCGGGGTCCCCGGGGCGCGGCGGATCCGCTGCGGGGGCGGAGGTTCAGAGGCGGTCCAGGAGTTCGGCCTTCTTGGCGCTGAACTCCTCGTCGGTGAGCAGGCCCTCGGCGTGCAGCCGCCCCAGCTCGCGGATCTTGGCGAAGACGGCCTCCTCCTCCGGGCTGACGGCCGGGGACGCGGACAGCGCCGGGGCGGCCTCCTCCCCGGCCGGGTCGGCGGGCTCGACGTGGGCGTTCAGGGTCGCCGCCATCAGCAGCGTCTCCTCACCGCCCTTCGTGCCGTGGGAGGCCAGCGTGAAGAAGTCGTTCTCCAGCTCCGTCGCCTCGGGGATCGTCACGCCCCGCAGCACGATGCGCAGGTACCCCTCGGTGACGTCCACCGGCGGGTACCAGGTGGCCGACTCGATCTCCGACAGCCGGTACTCGCGCGACTTCTCCCGCTCCTTGGCGGTGCTGGAGAGCCACCCGTCCCACTGCAGCCGCACCCGGGTGCCGTCGAAGGAGGCCGAACCCTCCGCGGTGCGCACCTGCACGGGCGGCCGGGCGACCAGCCCCTTGGCCACCTCGGCCGGGTCGGGGGCCCGGGCGGCCAGCTCGCGGGCGTACCTGGCCGCCGAGGCGAGCTGGTCGGAGAAGTACTCGGCGAGGAGTTCCCTGTCGTTGGGGCCGGTCAGCACGAGCGGCGTCGGCGCATCGCTGCCCGGCCCGCCCAACTGCGCGTAGGGATCGGTGCCGTCGGCCAGGCGCAGCCGCAGGCGCCACCCGCGTTTCCGGTCGCCCTGGTCGAACTCGACGTCGGTGACGGCCGCCAGCGGAACCGCGCAGCTGCCCAGCGACTTGAACAGCGTCGGCACCTTGCGGCCCGAATCGAAACGGATACGCACCATCTCGTCGTCGAGCCGCCAGGTCCCGTGGTGTCCGCGCAGTTCCTCCATAACCACCAATCCTAGAGCCGCCCGGCCCTCAGGGGCGGAAGCGTCGAAGCCGCCCCGCGCGGGTAGGACTCGCAGAGCACGCCCCACCCGCCCCACCAGGGCGGACCCGTGGACGGTGCGGTCGCCGTGCCGTCCCGAAGCGGAGGTCGCCAGCGATGTCGAAAGAGAAGGCCGCCGCGGGTGCGGCGGAGTTCCGGGCCGCCCGGGACCTGCTCCTGGAGTACCGCACGGACCAGGAGAAGGCGCACCAGGAGTTCACCTGGCCCCGGTCGGAGCACTTCAACTGGGCCCTCGACCACTTCGACGCGGTCGCGCGGACCCGACCGGACCGGACCGCCCTCTGGGTCGTCGCCGAGGACGGCAGCGACACCAAGTACACCTACCGCCACCTGTCCGAGCGCTCCAACCAGGTGGCGAACTGGCTGATCGGGCAGGGCGTGCACCCCGGCGACCGGATCATGGTGATGCTCGGCAACCAGGTGGAGCTGTGGGAGACCACGCTGGCCGCCATCAAGCTCGGCGCCGTGGTCGCCCCCACCGCGCCGATCCTGTCCGAGGGCGACCTGGTCGACCGACTGGAGCGCGGAGGCGTCCAGCACGTGGTCTGCGGCGTCGAGGCGACCGAGAAGTTCGCCGACCTGCGCGGCCACTGGACGCGCATCTGCGCCGGGTACATGGACGGCTGGCTCAACTACGCCGACTCCGAGCACGCCGGGCTGGACTTCGCGCAGCCGCACCCCACGCACCCGGACGACCCCCTGCTGCTGTACTTCACGTCCGGAACCACCGCCCGCCCCAAGATGGTCACCCACACCCAGCACTCCTATCCCGTCGGCCACCTGTCGACCATGTACTGGCTCGGTGTGCAGCCCGGCGACATCCACCTGAACGTGTCCCAGCCCGGATGGGCCAAGCACGCCTACAGCAGCATGTTCGCGCCCTGGAACGCCGAGGCGACGGTGCTGGCGCTGGACCAGGCCCGCTTCGACCCCGAACGGCTGCTCGACGAGATCGTGCGCCGCGGCGTCGACACCTTCTGCGCGCCGCCCACGGTGTGGCGGATGCTGCTGCAGACCGACCTGGGGTCGTGGCGGGTGGGGCTGCGCGAGGCCCTGGCGGCGGGAGAGCCGCTCAACGCCGAGGTCGTGGACCGGGTCCGCGAGGCGTGGGGCATCACCGTCCGCGACGGCTTCGGCCAGACCGAGACCACGATGCTCGTCGGCAACGGCCCCGGCCGGCCCGTGGTGCCGGGATCCGTGGGCCGGCCCCTGCCCGGCTACGACATCGTCGTCGTGGACCCGGCCACCGGGGAGCCGGCCGAGACCGGGCAGATCGGTGTGGACATGACCGGCGACCCCGTCGGCGTGATGCGGGGGTACGACGACGACGCGGACGGGGGAGAACGGGTCCGCCGGCACCTGTACCTCACCGGCGACATCGCGGGCCGGGATTCCGCCGGGAACCTGCGCTATATCGGCCGTACGGACGACGTCTTCAAAGCCTCGGATTACCGCATCTCACCATTCGAGCTGGAAAGCGTCCTCGTCGAACACGAATATGTGGCGGAGGCCGCGGTGGTCCCCTCTCCGGACCCGCTGCGCCTGTCCGTCGCCAAGGCCTACGTCACCCTCGCCGAGGGGGTGGCGCCCGACGCCGTCACCGCGCGCGCCATCCTCTCCCACGCCCGTGAGCGCCTCTCGCCCTACAAGCGGGTCAGACGCCTGGAGTTCGCGGACCTGCCCAAGACGGTCTCGGGTAAGATCCGCCGTGTGCAACTGCGCCGGGCCGAGGCCGAACGGGGCGCGGTCACCGATGGTGCGCGCCACCCGCGCGAGTACTGGGAGGAGGACCTCCCCGGGCTGACGGACTGATCCCGGCCGCCCGCAGCGCCGATCCGGAATTACCACGGAAATGCGTCTCGCATCATGAGACCATTCGTCGGAAAATCGCCGGTGTGGTGTTTCCCATCGTGTGGACCCGTGTCGATTCTTCCGCGACACCTTGTCGCCCCGCCCGGCCGCGCTACTGTTTTTCGTGGCCACTGCTGGCCAGACCGGACGGATCTAGGGGAAGACCATGCCCAGCACCAACGACACCAGGGTGGCCAGTTACCAGCCGCTCATCGCCCCCGAGGACCTGCTGGCCGAGCTCCCTCTGGGCCCCGAACGCAGCACCCTGGTGGAGGACTCCCGCGCCGAGGTGACCCGGGTCCTCAACGGCGAGGACGACCGCCTGCTCGTCGTCGTCGGCCCCTGCTCCGTGCACGACACCGAGTCGGCCATGGACTACGCCGAGCGGCTCAAGGCCCTGGTGCCGTCCCTGAACGACGACCTGTGCGTGGTCATGCGCGTGTACTTCGAGAAGCCGCGCACGACGGTGGGCTGGAAGGGCCTGATCAACGACCCCGGCCTGGACGACACCTACGACGTGCACCGCGGCCTGCGCACCGCCCGCAAGCTGCTGCTCGACATCAACTCCCTGGGACTGCCCGCCGGGACCGAGTTCCTCGACCCCATCACCCCGCAGTACATCGCCGACGTCGTCTCCTGGGGCGCGATCGGCGCGCGCACCACGGAGAGCCAGGTCCACCGTCAGCTGAGCAGCGGCCTGAGCACCCCGGTCGGCTTCAAGAACGGCACCGACGGCGACGTGCAGGTCGCCGTGGACGCGGTCGGCGCGGCCGCCGCCTCGCACACGTTCTTCGGCGTGGACCCGCACGGCGCCGGCTCGGTGGTCGTCACCGACGGCAACCCGGACTGCCACGTGATCCTGCGCGGCGGCCGCAGCGGCCCCAACTACGACGCCGCCCCGGTCGGTGCCGCCCTCGACGTCATCGAGAACTCGGGGCTGCCGCGCCGCCTGATGATCGACGCCAGCCACGCCAACAGCGGCAAGGACCACACCCGCCAGCCCGGGGTCGCCGCGGCCATCGCCGCCCAGGTCGCCGAGGGCCAGAGGGGCATCATCGGCGTGATGCTGGAGAGCTTCATCGTCGAGGGCGCCCAGAAGCTCGGCGACCCGTCCGCGCTCACCTACGGCCAGTCCATCACCGACAAGTGCATGGGCTGGGAGACCACCGAGCACGTGCTGGCCGAGCTCGCCGAGGCCGTGCGGCAGCGCCGCAAGGCCACCGCCTGACCGGCGCCGCCCCACGAACGACCGGACGCGGCCGGGCACCCGAGGGGTGCCCGGCCGCCCGCACGAGGGCGGCGATCTGCTCCACCGTGAGCCCCGGCCCGTCGGGTGTGGCCGACGGGCCGCGGACCCCGTCCGTCGCGCACCTTCATGACGTCCGCCTCGTCGCGCACCAGGTCGTGTTCCTTGCGGCATTCCGGGCGCGCGGCCGCCAGGCCGCCTCTCGCCGCGCCTCCGCGCTCGTGCAGCACGACCAGGCTGAACGTCGCACACCGATGGCCTGACGACCGCTCACTCACCCGAAGGCACGCAGAGGAACACTCCCTCGGCGGGTGCGGGCGGAGGAGGCAGGGTCGGAGCCGGATCAGGCCCCTTCGGGCGGCAGGACCTCCAGCTCCGCCAGCAGGTCGCGGGCGACCGGCTCGCGCAGCTCGGCGTCGGCGTCCTCCTCGATCTCCACGCGCAGGGCGAAGGCGTGCACGCCGGAATCGCGCTCCACCCAGCCCACGAACCATCCGGACGCGGGCTCCACGTCGGCGGCCCACCCGGTCTCGGCGTGCAGGCGGTAGTCCTCGCCCTCCTCCACCAGGGAGATCTCGTGGACCGCCTCCTGGTGGGCGGGGTCCACCGGCAGCTCCTCGCGGGCCAGCAGCGCCAGGAACTCGGTCTGCTCGTGCGCCGAGATCTCCAGCGGGCCCTCCAGCCAGAACCGGTCGACCGCGTCGGCGGCGCCGATATCGCGGTTGCCGTAGTCCAGGCGGTCCACCCACGCCGCCATCGGCTCGTGCCCGACCCGCCGCGCCAGCTCCTGGTGGACGGGGACGTTCGAGCTCGGGAAGGCGTCGCGCAGGCCCATGTCCTGTTCCCACTCCGGCACCGGCTGCGGCTCTCCCCCGTAGGGCAGCACCTCGTCCACGTCGGCCACGGCGCCGGTCTCCAGCCCGATGAGCGTGTTCGCGATCGTGAACGTCGACGCCGGCGGCCGGCGCACCTCCGCCAGTTCGGGGTCGACGACGGTGATCACGCGCGAGGCGGCGTCGTAGAGGACGAAGGTGCCCTCCAGCCCCGCGTCGTCGAAGCGGGACTCCAGGTCGGAGCGCTCGACGGTGGTCACGTCGCCCCGGATGAGGCTGCCCGAGGCCTGTTCCGGCTGCGGCTCCTCGGGTTCGGCGGCACAGGCGGTCACCGCGCCGGCGACCAGGGCCAGGACGCCGCAGGCGGTCGCCAGGGGTCGGCTCCGACGCTCCGACGGCCGGTCCGAACGTTCGATGTCGGTACCCACTCCAGTCCCTCCGCGTCCGCGCTCACGGCCCCCAGGGCCCTTCCGACCCCACACGCTAGTCGCTCGGGCCGCGCCGTGGGGCGGCTCCGGTGATCGTGGCGCCGCACACGCCTCGGGCGGTCTTGGGGGCCGACTGCGCCCGCTGCTAGGCTGAACGTGTTGCTGACCCCGTACGGGAGAGCGTCCGCGTAGCCAGCGCGGACCGCCGAAGGAGCAATCCCTCCCCACAGACAACCTCTCAGGCACACGGACCGTACGGGCGAGACCACTCTGGAAAGCAGGGACCGAAGTCCCTCGCCGAAGGTGCAAGCCACGCCGGGCGCGCGGTGAAGCTCTCAGGCATCGATGACAGAGGGGGAGGATGGCAACGCCACGCACGTCACGACGCCCATCCTCTCGGGAGTGCCCATGTCAGAGCCCGCCTCAGTTCCGCGTGCCACCGCACTGCGCGAGATCCACGAGAAGGCCGGAGCCACCCTGGTCGACTTCGCCGGGTGGCTCATGCCGCTGCGCTACGGCAGCGAGACCGCCGAGCACAGGGCGGTCCGCGAGGCCGCCGGCCTCTTCGACCTCTCCCACATGGGCGAGATCCGCCTGAGCGGCCCCCAGGCCGCCGAGGCCCTCGACCACGCGCTGGTCGGCCACCTGTCGAAGGTCAAGGTCGGCCGGGCCCGCTACACCATGATCACCGACGCCGACGGCGGCGTCCTGGACGACCTCATCGTCTACCGCCTCGGCGAGCACGAGTACCTGGTCGTGGCCAACGCCGCCAACGCGCCGGTGGTCTCCGCCGCGCTCGCCGAACGGGCCGGGGGCTTCGACGTCGAGGTGAGCGACGAGTCCGCCGACTACGCGCTCATCGCGATCCAGGGGCCGCGCGCCGTCGAGATCCTGGCTCCGCTCACCGACGCCGACCTGGACGCCATCCGCTACTACGCCGGCTACGAGCACACCGTCGCCGGACAGCCCGTCCTGCTCGCCCGCACCGGCTACACCGGCGAGGACGGCTTCGAGATCTTCGTCCGCCCCGCCGCCGAGGCTCCCCGAGTCTGGGAGGCGCTCATGGCGGCCGGTGCCGACCACGGGCTCGTGCCCGCCGGGCTCTCCGCCCGCGACACCCTCCGCATGGAGGCCGGCATGCCGCTGTACGGCCAGGAGCTCACCGCCGAACTCACCCCCTTCGACGCCGGCCTGGGCCGCGTGGTGAAGTTCGACAAGGACGGTGACTTCGTCGGCCGCGCCGCGCTGGAGAAGGCCTCGCGCACCGCGCGCGCACGGCGCCTCATCGGCCTGGTCGGCCGGGGCCGCCGCCCGCTGCGCGGGGGCCAGGAGGTCCAGCGCGACGGCGTCACCGTCGGCACCATCACCAGCGGCGCGCCCTCCCCGACCCTGGGCCGCCCCATCGCCATGGCCTACGTGGACGGCGACCTCGACACCGCGACCGGCGCGTTCACCGTGGACGTGCGGGGCCGGGGCGAGGCCGTCGACGTGGTCGAGCTGCCGTTCTACCAGCGGCAGTCGTAGAACTGGGGCCTTCACACCCCGAAGGCCTGCCCGCCCCGCCCGGTGGGATCCCCGCACAGGGACCTGCACGGACGAGGCGGCACCAGGCGTAGGCCGGGCCGGGCCGCCCGCGGGCGCGCGGCAGGATAAGGAACACCTCCAAGGAGAGTTGAAGTGAGCGTTCCCACGGAGCTGGGTTACACCGCCAAACACGAGTGGGTCGTGGTGAAGGACGGGATCGCCACGGTCGGGATCACCGCGTTCGCCGCCGAGTCGCTCGGCGACATCGTCTATGTCGAGCTGCCCGAGGCGGGCACCGAGGTGACCGCCGGGCAGACCTGCGGCGAAGTCGAGTCCACCAAGTCCGTCAGCGACGTCTACTCGCCGGTCTCCGGCGAGGTCGTCGAGGTCAACGGCGCACTGGAGGACGCGCCGGAGACCATCAACACCGCCCCCTTCGAGGACGGGTGGCTCTTCCGGGCCCGGCTCTCCGAGGAGCCCACCGGACTGCTCTCCGCCGAGGAGTACACCAAGCTGACCGAAGGCGAGGAGTAGGCCGAGATGGCTACCGACAACACGCTCGACCAGGCACTGGGCGAACTGGACCCCGAGGTGTCCGCGGCGGTGAACGCCGAACTGGCACGCCAACGCGACACCCTGGAAATGATCGCCTCCGAGAA
>NZ_LGEC01000003.1 GCF_001279585.1 Nocardiopsis sp. NRRL B-16309
ACATGCGTGCCCTCAAAGGGGGGAGCTGACGGGTCCGAATCCTGTCGACCGGGGCAAGAAGGGCGCGAAGATCCACGTGATCACCGACCGGGCCGGTCTACCCCTGTCCGTGGCGATCTCGGGGCCAACACCCACGACAGCCAGGCCCTGCAGCCCTTGGTACGCGGGATCCCGCCGATCCGGTCGCGCCGCGGACCGCGGAGGCGCAAACCGGCCAAGCTGCACGGCGACAAGGGCTACGACTACGACCACCTGCGCCGATGGCTCCGCGAACGCGGCATCGTCCACCGCCTGGCCCGCAAGGGTGTGGAGTCCTCGAAGCGGTTGGGCCGCCACCGCTGGCTGGTAGAGCGCACCATGGCCTGGCTGGCCGGATGCCGCCGCCTGCATCGCCGCTACGAACGCAAGGCCGAGCACTTCCTGGCCTTCGCCGGCCTCGCCTGCACACTGATGTGCTACCGCAGACTCACCAAATGAGATGAGCTCTAAGGCGATGCTGAACTAGAGGGTCGCGGTGATCAGGCACTGTCGGGTGGTGATGGTGAACGGGCCGCGATCGAGTCGGTTCTGGAGGCTCTGCGCTGCTTGCGCCAGTGCGGCGTCGAACGGGACCCCGGCTTGGTCGGCCCAGGCTCGATACGAGTTCAGGTGCGCGAGCACAGGCTCTGCCGTGTCCACCTCGATGAGTCCGGACAACTCCTCGACCTGAACGTGCGAGAAGTGCCGTCGAAAGAACTCCTCTGCGGTTTCAAGGGGGAAGTGGTCGGACAGCTTGATGCGGCGTGGCCCCCGGCCGGTACCCAGAACGGTGCCGGCCGCCTCCGACCACAGGTCGTCGAGTTCGGACTTGTCGATGCGGGAGTTCGTGGAGGCGACAACCGTGCCGCCATGCTTGAGGACGCGGGCGAACTCGGCCAAGCCCTGGTGGGGGTCAGGCAGGTGGTAGAGCATGTGCATGGCCATCACTGCTTCCACACTCTGGTCCTGCAGAGGGAGTCGGGTGGCGTCTGCGCAGAGGGCCGGCGGTGCCACCCTGTCCAGGATTGTGGGGGAGAGGTCCACACCGATCGCGTGCACGTCGGACCTCTGCTCCCGGATGCGGTCGAGGTAGCGGCCGTTGCCGCAGCCCACATCGACCCAGGTCCCGCCGTGGCCGCGGAGCCGATCTAGGACGAGGCCAGGCAGGTCGAACACGGGCCGCTGGTAGTCGTACAGGCGTTGGCGGGCACCGAGGTCGCGGTCGTCGCGGTACGCGCGGTGGGTGAGGACCTTGGGGTCGGTCGTGGCGTGGGGACGGGGCTCGGCGGACTCCATGGGGTCATCGTGCCGTAGCCGGCCCGCCAGCGGCCAGTGGGGCGGCTTGGTGGCAGAACGCGTTGATGCGGGAGTGGATCTGCCGCGCGGATGTTGCCTTGGAGTCGGCGTTCTCCTGGACGAGGCGGTCCAGTCGTTGGGAGCGCTGGGTGATGCTGGCAGTTCGCTGTTCGGGCGGCGCGCTCGTGACGGTTCGGACCTCCTCCAAAGCCGCGTCGAGATCGCGGGCGTGAACGTGGGCCGTGGCCAGGTCCAGGCGGGCTGCCAACAGATCCCCGAAGGACTGATCAGGCGCCTCCGCTGCGGAATACAGGCGGATCGCCTGCTGGGCGTGATCGACGCTGCGGCGACGGTCCTGCGGAGTGGCGAGCATGAGCAGGCTACTGCTGGCATAGGCGTGAGCCTTGGCCGGGGGAAAGCCCAGGACTCCTGGGAGCACCGGGTGATGAGACTGCTCATGGGCAGCGCGGATGGCACTGAGAGCAGAGGACCTCTCGCCCTGAGCCGCATACGCACGGGCACGCAGAGCGTGCAGCCGGGCCAGATTGCTATCGGTCACCCGTTGGGTGAGCCCGTCCTCAGCTGCTTGCTGTGCATCGCGATAGCGCCCGTCCCAATACGCGATCAGGCTCTGCAGGGCGCGGACCCAACCGCATAGCCCAGGGTCGCCGGTGCTGGTGGCCAGGGCCCACGCAGCGTCGGTGTTGGTCTCGGCGTGCGCGTATCGGCCGAGGTCCAGGCATATGTGGGCCTGAAGCCCTGCCAGTTGCGCCGCTGCGATATGCAGCCGTCGAGTCTGTGCTGGGTGAGAAGTGGCGGCGAGGAGAGCGAAGGTGTCACCGCGCAGTTCCCTGATGTGCGTATGCAGATCTGTCAAAGGGTGGGAGACGTAGCAGCGGGCCAGATGCTCGACCTCGGCTTCGAGTAGATCCAGTGCGGGTTCATGCACCGCTTTGGCGAGGACGGTGCGGGCTTGACGGAGCGTGTGCCGCGCATCCTGGGCCAGCATGCGATCGAACCCGGTATCCATCGGCAGTGCCGGCTCGGCAGCCGATGGGGCGCGCAACGCGGCGGGTTGGCGCTCAGGGGCTCCCAGGTTGTTGAGGACATTGTGGACCGTGCGCGGGTGGGTCAGCCCGTGGCCGCCGATGGCGCGGGTGATGGTGCTCTGGGCGACATCGCACATGTTGGCCAAGGCCTCGTGGGTCAGAGCCGGAACATGTCGCGAGAGCAGGCGTAGCACTTGCTGTGCATCACGTGCATCAACGGCCCTGGTCATCTCGGGAATCCGCCAGATTTCTGGAGGAATGCAAGAGCAAGTCCGGTGGTGTCCGTGACGCTCTTTTCCGCAGTGTCCGCAGATCATGTGTCCCGTCCATGCTCAATGCGAAAAATGGGGTATTTGTTCTTATTGCGAGGATTCGTGCCAGGGGTGCGTTCGATTATGAAGCTGCTGTTCGTTGGCATTGATTCGAACAGGGCGCATGTCGGAAGGGGGTGCATATGCGTTGTCGCATGGTGCCAGGACATGGGGTCGACGATACTTCCCAAGGTGACTGCGTGAGTCCCGCTATCGGGGCCAGAAACTACGCAGGTACGGAATCGATTCGGCGAGAGCCCAGGAGAGGGAGTTCATGAACGACGATGCCACCGTCGGTTCTGACCAGGCACAACAGTTGCGTGAGAGGGTCATTGCCCGGCTGGTCGACGATGGGACGATCGTCTCTCCCCAGGTCGAAGCGGCGATGCGTGCGGTCCCGCGTGAGCGGTTCGCTCCCGGAACGCCCCTGGAGGAGGTCTACGATCCCTACAGCGCGGTGATCACCAAGCGCGACGAGTACGGGGTCTCCCTCAGCTCGGTTTCCGCACCCCAGATCCAGGCGATGATGCTGGAGCAGGCCGATCTCCGGCCTGGGCAGCGGGTACTCGAGGTCGGCTCGGGCGGCTACAACGCCGCCCTGATCGCGGAGATGGTGGGACCCACCGGTGAGGTCACCACGGTCGACATCGATCCCGACGTCACTGACCGCGCCAGGGCCCTGCTGGCTGCGAACGGCTACGAGCGGGTGCGGGTGGTCACCGCCGACGCCGAGACCGGTCTGCCCGAATTCGGGCCGTACGACGCGATGATCGTCACCGTCGGCGCGTGGGAGATCCCGCCCGGCTGGGTGGACAGCCTGGTGGGGGGCGGCCGCCTGGTGGTGCCCCTGCGCATGCGCAACCTGACCCGGTCGATCGGCTTCACCAAGGAAGCCGACCATCTGTCCGGCATCTCGGCTCTGGTGTGCGGGTTCGTCCCCATGCAGGGGAACGGAGAGCACCAGGAGACCCTGCTGTTGGTGAATGGCACCGAGGAGATCGGGCTGCGCTTCGATGACGAGGTGCCCGACGACCCCGCCCTGTTGGACAACGCGGTGCGTACGCCGCGCGCCGAGACCTGGACCGGTGTCACGGTGGCCCTGCAGGAACCCATCGGGACCCTGCAGCTGTACCTGGCCACGAAGCTGCCGGGCTTTTGCGTCATGTCCGTTGACCCAGATCTGGACAGCGGGCTGGTCGCTCCGAACAACCACCGGTTCTCCCTGGCCGCGGTCGAGGACGGCAACTTCGCCTACCTCGTCACTCGCCGCACCTCTGACGACAGGTCGGTGGAGTACGGCGTGCACGCCTTCGGCCCCGAAGGCGAAGCGTTCGCCAAGGCCGTAGCCGAGCACGTGCGTGTCTGGGGGCGCGAGCAGCGCGGCGGACCCGGGCCGCGCATCGACGTCTTCCCCGCGTCGGCTCCCGATGACCGACTGCCCGGAGAACTGGTCATCACCAAACGGCACACCCGTGTCACGTTCTCCTGGCCCACGGCGGCGAACCCCGCCCGGGGCTAGGTTGCCCATCACCCCTCGAATACAAGGAGCGTGATCCACAGGATGGATACCAACAGGGGCAGTTCCATGGCACTGGCCGAACAGCCGGCTCCGTCCTTCGGCGCGGTCGAAGACGACTTCTCGCTGGACGTGCGGGTCGTCGTGGCCGCCCACCCGGTCGGCAAGCTGATGTGCAACACAGGCGACGGGTGCGGCAACACCTGTCAGGGGAGTGCGTCGGCCTGCAACTCCTACGTGTCCGACCCGGTCTGACCGTCGAAGGGCGGGTGCACTGGGGAGTCCTCCCTTCCTGGTGCACCCGCTACTTCCCCTCGTTCGTCTCCAAAGAACGGAAGAGGACGCCGTGTCGAAGCGATCCCCTCGGGGGTACCGGTGGGCAGGCGGGGCGCTGCTGCGCGCCAGTACAGACCCCCATGACCTACAGATCCCGCAGGACCTGCTGACCTCGGATCCGAGGTCGGTCGGATTGAGATGGTTGTCGCGACTCTGGGCGCGCCCGGATGTGCGTCACGCGCTCACCGCGGCCAACCCGGGATTGTGCGCACAGGTCACCGACCTTCTTGACAGTCAACGGCCGAATGAGCGGCGTGCCCGCAAGGTGCTGCTGTCGATGGCCGCCTACCTCGCGCGGTGGGGGAGGCCGACGCCCTTCGCCCTGTTCGCCGGCACCGCCCCGGTCACCGTCGGAGACACGCCCCGAGCAGTCTGGGGCGGAGACCACAGTGTCCACACGCGGGCCGACACCGAGTGGCTGGCCGATGTCATCACGCGCCTGCACCGGTGCCGCACGCTGGCAGAGCGACTGGATGTGGTCACCAACAACACCGGCCAACTCCGTGGGAACTGGTTCGTCGTGCCCGGACAGTCCGCCGATGGACACGCACACCTGGCCGCTCCGGTGGAAGCGTCGGTCCGATACAGCCCGCCGGTCGCCTCCGCCCTGACGGCCGCCCGAACCCCTCTGCGCTACCGGCAGCTACTCGACCAGCTCACCCGCGACTTCCCTTCGGCCGATCGGCAACGGGTCACCGCGCTGTTGGACGAACTCATCGATCGGCACGTGCTGTTGACCGGCCTGTGGGCACCGATGACAACCCCCGATGCACTGGCCCACCTGTGCGAGGAACTCACCGCGGTCCACGCCCACGACATAGCTGAAATCGCCGACCTGGTCCTCGAGCTCCAGGCCATCCATGCCGAGCTCACCCGGCCTGTGCAGCACAGCGCCTGGCCTGATCGGGCACCCGTGGTCGACCGGATGCGGTCCCTCACCGGCGTGGCGCCGGTCCCCGTCATCGTGGACACCGCACTCGACTGCAGTGTCCAGGTGCCCCAACGACTCATCCGCACGGTGGAAGAGGCAGCCGACGTGCTTACCCGAGTGTCCCCGTACCCGTTCGGCTCCCCACAGTGGCGCGACTACCACGCCCGTTTCCGTGCACGGTATGGCCCTGGAGCAGTGGTGCCCGTATTGGAACTGGTAGTGGACAGTGGTCTGGGCTGGCCCACCGGATACCTGGGGGCCGGTCGTGGACGTCCACCGCGCATGCTGACCGAACGCGACCACGCCGTGCTGAGCCTGGTGCAGAAAGCCCAAGCCGAGGGGGACAGGGAGATCGTCCTGACCGAGACCTCGATCGCGGATCTGGGCTCTGGGACAGCAGAGGACATCGTGCCGGCACCGCGGATAGAGATGTGCGTGCAGGTCCACGCCGCTACCCCCCAGGCGATCGCCGAAGGAGACTTCACCGCGGTGGTGACCGGAACGCCCCGTGTCGGCAGCAGCATGGCGGGCCGATTCGCTCACCTGCTCCCCGCCGACGATCAGAAGATCCTCGCTGTCGGCTATCGAACCCCGCAGCCGGGGGCTCTGGCCGCACAGCTCGTCTTTCCCCCACGCCGACGACGCAACGAGAACATCACCCGCACGCCCCAACTGCTCCCGCACGTGATCCCGCTGGCCCAGCACCACGCGCCCGGACCCGGCGTGATCGAGCCGTCGGACCTGGCCGTGACCTGCGACGCCCACCGCTTCTACCTGCTGCGCCTGTCCACTGGACAGCGCGTCGAGCCACGTGTGCCCCACGCCCTGGAGGCTGGCACTCACACCCCGCCCCTGGCCCGCTTCCTCGCCGAGATCACCACCGCGCGCTGTGCGGTCTATGGCGCATTCGATTTCGGCGCGGCAGCCCAGATGCCGTACCTGCCGCGAATCCGGTACAGGAACGCGGTGCTCGCGCCTGCCCGATGGATCCTCTCCACACGTGACTTTCCTGGACCTACGAAGGTCACGAACGAGTGGGAGGACGGCTTCGCGCGCTGGCGTAGCAAGTGGCGGGTGCCCGACCACGTGGCACTGGTGGAACACGACCGGCGCCTGCCGTTGGACCTGTCCCATCCGGTGCACCGTCAGCTGCTGCGCCAACGGCTCGGCCACCACACGCGAGTCGAGTTGAGCGAGGCCCCAGGCCCTGAGCAGACGGCCTGGCTGGGTCGCCCTCACGAACTCCTCGTCCCTCTGCACGCTCCGCCCACAGGCCCGGCGCCCGCACCGACTACCTCCATGCGCCCTGTACACGGGGAGGAGACGCAGTTGCCCGGCGGCGCGGTTCTCTGTGTACGGCTCTATACCCATTCCGAGCGCTTCAACGAGATCCTCACCGACCACCTGCCCGCCCTGACCAGGCACCTCCCACCCACCGCAAGGTCATGGTTTCGCCGTCACCGCGACCTCGTTCGGCCGGATGCGGACCAGTACTTGGAGCTGTACACGCGCCTGCCTGAACCGGACCAGTACGCGGACGCCGTCGAACGGCTCCATTCGTGGGCCCGGGAGCTGCGCTGTCACCGCCTGCTCGCGCATCTGACCCTGGACACCTACCAACCACAGACCGGGCGCTTCGGGCACGGTTCGGCGATGGAAGCGGCCGAGGCGGTGTTCGCGACCGATTCGGCCGCGGCCCTGACCCAGATTCGCACATCGCTCCACAGTGGGGTCGATCCGCAGGTCCTGGCCGCGGCCGGCGTCGTCGATCTCGTCACGCGATTCGCCGGGTCCCCTGAGGACGGTTCGGCCTGGTTGATCCACGACCTTCCACACATTCGCGGAACGGTGGACCGCGACGTTCGCCGCCAGGTGCTCGCCCTGGCCGGACCCGAGTCAGACGATGCCGCACTGCACCGCATCGGCGGCGGCGCGGTGGCCGAGGCCTGGCGGGAACGCGCCACAGCACTGACCGACTACCGCAAGCACCTCGCCACCCAACGTGACCCGAACACGGTCCTGCGGTCCCTCATCCACTTGCACCACGTTCGAGCTCTGGGTGTCAGTCCCGACCAGGAGGCGGCCACGATCCGAACAGCACGTGCGGTCGCCTTGGCCCGTACCGCACGGAGGTCTTCATGAACGCACCTGCCGCGGGTGAGACGGTCACTCCTGCTGCAGTCGTCGAACACATCGCTGCCCGCCTGTCGACGCCCCTGCCCGCCACCGAACCGTGGATGGGCCAGTCTCTGGCCCAGGGGACGGCCGGAACCGCCCTGCTGCATATCGAACGGGCCCACACAGGACACGGCATCTGGCAGCACACGCATCAGTGGATCGCGGCCGCGACCTCCGGGCAGATCAGCGCCGCCGACACCAGCGGGCTGTTCCTGGGTGCTCCGGCCCTGGCCTTCATCCTGCATGCGGCCGCACCGGGCCCGCACCGCTACGCCAGCGCACGCTCCACACTGGACGCCCACGTAGCCGACCTGGCGCACCGCCGCGTCGACGCGGCCATGGACCGCATCAGCCGTGGCGAGCTGGCGAACTTCGCCGAGTACGACATCTTCTACGGGCTCACGGGTATCGGTGCGTACCTGTTGCGCAGTGACCCCGGCGGCAGCGCCCTAGAAAGGGTCCTGTGCTACCTGGTCGCCCTCACTCAGCCGATCGCGGTCGATGGTCGGCAACGGCCTGGCTGGTGGGTCGCTCATGACCCCCATCGAGGCGCGTCTCCGCCATTCGCCGACGGGCACGGCAACCTCGGCGCGGCACACGGCATCACCGGCCCGCTCATGTTGCTCAGCCAAGCCCAACGGCGCGGTATCACCGTCGAAGGACAACCCGAGGCGATCAACATCATCTGCGCCCACCTCGACGTGTGGCGGCAAGATGGCGAGGCAGGGCCGTGGTGGCCCGAGCACCTGACCGTCCAGGACCTGGCCACGGGTATTCCCCACCAGCCGGGGCCGGCGCGCCCTTCCTGGTGCTACGGCACCCCCGGCATCGCTCGCGCCGGCCAGCTCGCCTCACTGGCCATCGGCGACCAGTCTCAGCAGACCTTCTTCGAGGATGCTCTGGACGCGTGCCTGTCCGATCCGGCGCAGACGGGAAGGCTCACCGACGCGAGCCTGTGCCACGGGTGGGGCGGTGTGTTCCAGACCATATGGCGTGCTTCCCGCGACGCCGCCACTCCCGTCTTGGAAAGGCACCTGCCGTACCTGACGAAGCGGCTGACTCAGCAGGTCCTCCGTGCCGAGGGCGGGCCGGGCCTTCTGGAAGGGGACGCCGGCGCCGTGCTCGCGTTGATGACCGCGAATCGTCGCGCCGCACCGAAATCGGGATGGGATGCATGTCTGCTGATCGACTGACACACCAGGTCTCGAACGTGGAGACGGCCCATCCGGCCGTCCTCGCCGTCCTCGGCGGAGCACCTCCTGCCGACACGGCCACCCGTTTCAACGTCGACCAGGTGGAGTTGGAAGCCGACATCGCACTGTTCTGTCGTGCCGGTCACCAGGCCTTGGCGGCGCGAGAACAGTGGTGGCAGGTCCATCTGGAGTTCGACGACTGGCATCGGGCGGATCAGGTGATGGGCGAGTACTTTCTTCCGGCCCTGCAACACCTGGAACCCGGGTCGGACCCCGCGTGGTGGTACATCCGCAAGCATCCCTGCTGGCGGGTCCGACTTCGGATCCCTGAGGGCCAACGCAGGATGAGGGCCGAGATAGGCCGCGCTTTGGACGACCTCACTCGGGCAGGCCACCTGCGGCGGTGGTGGACAGGGTGCTACGAGCCGGAAACGATCGCTTTTGGTGGCTCTCAGGGGATGGACGTCGCCCACGCGCTCTTCACGGCCGACAGCCATTTCGTTCTGACAGTGCCGGAACAAGACCATGCGGCCCTGGGACGGCGAGAGTTGTCCGTGCTGCTGTGTTCCGCCTTGCTGAGGGGCGCGGGGCTGGAGTGGTACGAGCAGGGCGATGTGTGGCACCGCGTCGCGGAGGAACGCCCGCTGCCCGAAGACGTCGTGCCCGAGTGGCTCGGGGCCATGGCCGACGACATCCGTGCCCTCTTGCAGGCGGACACCAGCGTCGATGGTCCGTTGTTCGGTAGGGGAGAGGCGGCTCACGCGGCGGCACCGTGGGCTGGAGCCTTCCATACGGCAGGGCATTCCCTGAAAGAGGCCTCCCGAGACGGAGCGCTCGAACGCGGGATTCGCCGGGTCCTCGCCTACCACGTGATCTTTCACTGGAACCGTCTCGGTCTCGCGTGGCGAACCCAAACCGCCCTGGCTTGGGCCGCGCGCACCGCCATTCTCGACGGGCCCCAAGGCGCTGTGCTTGTGCACTGACGTCGACACCACCGTCCGCGACCAGCCGCAGAGAGACCGTCATCGCCAGACACGCGAACACCGATATCTCCACCCGGGCCTGCTGATGCGCGTCGGTGGGCAGGTCGTCGGTGGTGTCAGCGAGTCGGTACCGAGGTTCGTAGGTGCAGGGGCCGCTTCAGCCTCCTGCCCGGATGCCGGCCAGTCTCCACGTTCGCTCAGGAGGAGACCTTCTCGGCCTCCGAGGGGGTGGCTGACGGAGGTCCGGATGCGTACGATCGGCGGTGGAGTAGATGAGGGGCCCGACCGGTGGGTGGGGCCCCTTCCTGTTCGTGGGTCTACCGGGTCTTCGCCGTGGTCAGGAAGCGGCTCCATTCGGTCGACTGGAACAGGAGCGCGCCCAGGTGACGGTGCTGGGTATCGCGTACAGCTGATACCCCGGGAAGGTCCCCGACCTCTACACAGTCCTGGCCGTGCGCCGTGCTGTACGAGCTCTTGCGGAACGCGAAGTCTTCTTCGCCATGGGTGCGGAGTTGATGAGTCACAGCTGTCCTTACAGGTCGTGCAGCACTTCTTTGAGATAGTCCACGGTCTCGGCGGGAGACGCGGCCGCAGCCGATATGTGCTGGAACTGCCAGCCGTATCGGTCGGTCTTCTGAGGGAGCTCCAGGAGGAGGCTCTCGGTGCGATGCTCCAGGTGAACGATGGACCTCTCGCCCGCCCCGAAGTCCAGGATCGAGAACGGGCCTCCCATGCCGGGATGGGCTCCCGCCGAGTCACGCATGACTTGAAGCGTCAGGTGCTTGGCTTGCGTGAGGTCCAGCAGGTGTTGCAGCTGGCTGCGCTGGACGGCGCGTCCTCCGACCGGTTTGCGGATGACGGATTCGTCGACGATCGCCCACACCTGGAGAGGGTTGGTGCGTTCGAGGATCTTCTGACGGGTCATGCGCGCCTCGACCCGGCGCTCGACCTCCTCAGGATCCCGGATGTCACCGCTCCCGACGACGATTGCCGCGGCATAGTCGCGGGTCTGGAACAGGCCGGGAACGAGGTACTGCCAGGTGCGCACCTGCTGCGCGATCGCCTCCAAGCCGATGTAGTCGGTGGAGCCGTACAGGTCCTCGACCTCCGTCCACCACGCCTTCTCGCGTCCCTCCTTGACCAGGTCGAGGGGGTAGGACCGGTAGGTCTCGTCGGTGACGCCGTAGTAGTCGAGCAGGTCGCGGACGTCTCGTTGAGAGGGCCGCTTCCACTGGTTCGTCTCGATCCTCGAAAGCTTGGATCTCTGCCAGTCGAGTGCTCTCGCGACATCAGCGGACGTCGTCTTCCGCCCATCGGGCTGGCGGTGCTTCTCGCGCAGATCCGCAAGCTCAGCGCTCAGCCGCCTCCGCCTCGCGGTGGGGCTGAAGTCCTCCGTCATGGTGCCTCCTCCGTGTGTGGAAATCCTACGGTCCATACGAGATCCTGAGAGACTTCTCAGACAGTCTAAAATAGACATTGCTTTTTAGACTGTCTGGATTCATCATGGAGTCTCATCTACTCCTGCCGGACCCTCCATCCGGCATCTGGACTACAGGAGGTCGCCCTGTGCGATACCTGCAAGTGCCTGCCTGGCTGAAACTTCTGCTCGCCCGTCCGGTGCCCCGGCGCCGTACCAGCGCCTCGCCGCCCGTGTTCGGCCACAGCGCCTCTCGAAGCGCTCGGCCACAGCGGTTCGCGGACGTGGACACCGTGTGCCCGAGGGCCCCCGAGGTGGTGAGCGAGCGGTGATCTTTCGCGGTCGGCGGCATCGCGGAAACCGGTGCCGCCCCTACCTCATCCGTATGGAGAACGCCCGCGCCACAGTCGCTACCGGTGCCATTCCGATCGTGCGGAGCGTGCCCCTGGCCGTCAGGGCGGTGCCGCGATGAGTGCCACGACCTCCGTCACCATCACGGACCTGGCGCCTAGCGACATCCGCTTGGCGCGCGAGGTCGTCGACACCAGTTCCGTGACGTCGCTCGTCATCGCTGGATGCCACATCGACCTCGCTCCGCAGTGGATCCGTGCTCACCAGCGTGCTGAGCGGATCGCCGCTCTCGAGCGGCTTGCCGATCTGGCCATGGCCGCCGCGTCGGAACTGCGCAGGGCGGGTGCGGAGGCCACGTGATGACGAAACCGAGGACCGTTCTCGAGTTGCGCGAACTGCCCGACATGGGGGCGCTGCGGGCGTGGGCGAGCCGGCACAACGCGTCGATCAGCTACCTGGGGCCGACGCTGGAAGGCGAAGAGACGTACGGCGCTCGAGCCGGTGTCCAGCTCCGCGTCTGCCGCTGCCCCCAGGACCGCCCTCACCCGGTCGAGTGGAACTCCCCGCTGGAACACCTGCCGGCTCAGTGAAACCCGGTTGCGCGCCGGGAAGCCCTGTGGCTCCCGGCGCGCAGCCTCCATGAGTAGCGAGGACCCGATCATGACCGCGAATCAGGCCGATCGCCCCTACACCGACCTGGGTGCGCTCGTCGGCTCCTACCGAATCAAACAGGGGCTGACGATCAGTGCTGTCGCCGCCCGTGCCCTGTGCGCGGAGAGCGCGGTGCTGCGACTCGAAAACGGATACCTGATGCCGACGGGGGAGTTGCTGGGGCGGATCTCCGGAGCATTGGGGCTTTCACCAGATGAAGCCGCAGAGCTGAGGGAAGCGAGCCGTCGCCTTGCCCCTGACCGCCCGTAGTCGGGGCTCCCAGAGCTGTCTCTTGCTTGCGTCGACCAATAGACGACGATGCGCGCCTACACATCCATGTGCTCTCTTCACCGAAAGGAATCCCATGGCTGTACGAAGCACTGTGCCGACCACGGAGGCGTTGCTCACGCCCGCCGAAGTCGCCGCCCTGTTCTGTGTCGATCCCAAGACCGTCACCCGTTGGGCCAGGGCGGGCAAGCTCTCCTCGATCCGTACCCTGGGCGGACATCGCCGATACCTCGCGGCGGAGGTTCGTGCCCTCCTGGCCGAAGGAGTGGTGACCATCGTCGACCGCTAGCGTGGCCCGCCTGATCCTCCCATTGAGGCAGGGGCCATTGAGCACACGGGGCCGTCGGAGAAGCGACCGATGGCCCCTTGACATTGCCGAGCACGAACATGACCATGGGCGCCAGCATGAAGACGCCAGCAGCGCCCACGCTCCTGGGCTCAGTCCGGTACGTGAAGGCCTGTCATCTCCTGGACGCGGGTACCGGGCGTGCGGTCCAGGCGATGGCGGGCAGGACCGCGAGAGCGAGCACTCCGCCGGCCAGGGACAGCAGTGCGTAGCTTCCGGCGGCGACGACTAGTCCAGAGGCCAGGCCTCCGCCCGCTCCGGCCACGGCGATGGCCACGTCCGCCAATCCCTGAGTACGGGCGCGGGTGGCCAGCGGGACGGCGTCGGTGACGATCGCGGTGCCCGACACGATTCCGAAGCTCCAGCCCAGACCCAGCAGAGCCAGAGCCAGGGCCAGCAAGGGCACCGAATGGGGCGGGGCCAGGGCGGCCAGCAGTCCGGAGGCCAGCAGTGTCAGCCCGGAGGCGGCGGCCACGGGCACGCGGCCGAGGCGGTCGACCAGGAAGCCGCTGAGCGGGGAGGGCAGGAACATCGCCGCGACGTGGATGGCGATGACCAGCCCGGCCGCGCCGACGGAGTGGCCGTGGCCGGTCATGTGGACGGGAGTCATGGTCATGATCGCGACCATGACGAGCTGGGCCAGGACCATGACGGCGGCGCCCAGCATCAGCATCCGCGTGTTCGAGGCTGCGGCGGTGGGGCTTGGTGTGGGAGTGGCGGTGGTCTGGGGGAGGGCTGCTTCGGCGCGGGCGGTGGTGAGCGGGTCGGGGCGCAGCAGCAGCCACAGGACCAGCCCGGCCGAGGCGTAGGCCGCCGCTGCCAGCAGGAACGGGCCGGCCAGCGCCGGAACACCCACCGCATGGGCCAGATCGCCCAGTTGGCTGACCAGGTTGGGACCCACGACCGCGCCCAGGGTGGTGGCGACCATCACCGTGCTCAGGGCCCGGCCCCGGCGCTGGGGGGTGGCCAGGTCGGCTCCGGCGTAGCGGGCCTGGAGGTTGGTGGCGGTTCCCGCCCCGTAGACGAACAGGGAGGCGAACAGCAGTACGATGCTGCCGAGCGTGGCGGCGGCGACCACGCCCACGGCTCCCAGCGCGCCCGCGGCGTATCCGGCGGACAGGCCGGTGCGCCGTCCCAGGCGTTGGGAGGTGCGGCCGATCAGGGCCGCGGCGGCGGCCGAGCCGATGGTGAACAGGGCGCTGGGCAGCCCGGCCCAGCCCGCGTCGCCGAGCATGTCCTGGGCCAGCAGGGCGCCCACGGTGATACCCGCGGCCAGTCCGGCTCCGCTGAGGACCTGGGCGATGACCAGCACGGTCAGGACACGTCGTTGGGCGGGATGCGGAGCCAGGGCGGTGGTGGTCATGGGATACGGCCTTGTCGTCGAAGAGGGCGGAGACGGGTGGCAGGTCAGTGGGTGACGGCCAGGCCGTCCGAGCGCCACTCCAGGACGCCCTCCTCCAACAGGGCGGCGTTGCGGCCATGGGCACGCAGCAGGCGCACCGCGTCGTAGGAGAGCACGCAGTAGCGGCCCCGGCAGTACGCCACGACCTCGGTGTCGGCGGGGATCTCGGCCAGCCGGTCTGCCAGCTCCTCCAGGGGGATGGACACCGCGCCGGGCAGGTGTCCGGCCTCGTACTCCTGGCTGGGGCGCACGTCCAGGACCAGGGCGGTGCCGTTGACGGCCGAGGCCAGCAGCTCCTCGCGCCCCACCAGGCGGATGTCGTCATGGTCGAGATAGGCGCGGCGGGCGGCCTCGACCTCGGCCTGGTGGGTGTCGGCCACGCGGCACAGCACCGACATCAGGGTGGCGACGTCGTCGCCGGCCAGCCGGTAGAAGATCTTGGTGCCCTCGGCCCGGGCGGTGACCAGCCCGGCCTGGCGCAGCACCTGCAGGTGGGCCGAGGCGGTGGACAGCTTCAGCTCCACCGTGCGGGCCAGGTCCTGCACGGGGCGCTCGCCCTGGGCCAGCAGTTCGACGATCTCCAGGCGTTTGCCGTGGGCCAACGCCTTGCCTGTGCGGGCGATGGCGTCGTACAGGTCGGTCTTGCTCATCCCAACAACTCCATAGTTCCATGTATCTTTGGAATAGATAGTACGTGACCGGTGGGACCACCGGAAGAGGACGGTCCCGTTCAGGCGGAGAGCGCCGTTGCGCTCCCGCGCCGAAGGAGGCCGACGTGGGCACCGATCTGGGCGCGTCCCAGCGCGAGCATTGGCAGGACGTCTACGACCGCAACCCGCACATGTACGGCGCCGAACCGTCAAAGCCCGCCCGGCACGCGCTGGAGGTGTTCACCGCCCGCGGTGCCCAGGAGGTGCTGGAGCTGGGTTCGGGGCACGGACGCGACGCCCTATGGCTGGCCGACCAGGGACTTCAGGTCCATGCAGCCGACTTCAGCGCCACCGCCCTGGACCAGCTCACCCGCACCGCCGAAGAACAGGGTGTGGCAGATCGCGTGGAGACGCACCTGCACGACGCGCGCACACCCCTTCCGCTGACCGATGCCTCCGTGGACGGGGTCTTCGCACACATGCTGCTGTGCATGGCCCTGACCACCGACCAGATCCACGCGCTCGTGGACGAGATCGGCCGGGTGCTGCGCCCCGGGGGCGTGCTGGTGTACACGGTGCGCCACACCGGTGATGCCCACTACGGGACCGGTGTGTCCCACGGCGACGACATCTTCGAGCACGGCGGATTCGCCGTGCACTTCTTCGACCGCGCCCTGGTCGAGGACCTCGCTGAGGGGTGGGAGCTCGTCGGGGTCGAATCGTTCGAGGAGGGTGAGCTGCCCCGTCGGCTGTGGTCCGTCACCCAGGCCAAGCCGATGGTTGGCTGAACCCTGCTTCCCTTCAGGAAGCGGGGTACCAGGGGGCGCCGGGCCGGGTCATGTGCGGTGCCTGTGCGACTCGGAGCGCGTAGGCGGGTCGGCTGCAATCTTGGGTCGGATACCGGCGGAGGTGGCCGGTCAGGTTGCGCTGTTGGGGGTCAGCGCCGTAAGGGGCCGCCTGGAGGACAAGCGCCGACGGCCTCGGGGCGGCCAGGATGGCGGCTACAGCACCGAGGACGAACTTGCCGTCGATCCGACCATGTGATTCAGCTTCCTCCCTGATTGCCCACCGTCGGAGGGAGGAGCGACAGATGAAGCGCAGCATGTTTGTGCTCGCGCACTCTGCTCGATCGACTGACTCCCAGTCTCTGGCGACAAAGCGGCTCTCTCGGGGAGACGTCACGTGACTTCTATCCCGATATGTCTGGAGAAGTTCCTGGGATCTGAGCGCCGGTCTTTCTGGCTCACATATCTGCCTTACTTCTCGGTGAGGTGTTCCTGTCTTTGGAGAAGATCCGGCTTCCTGGATATTGGCTCGCGCGTGGGTCGGTATTAATGTCGCTACTCCTGGTAAGGGAATAGGTGGGAGTGGAGGCATGCCGTGAGGCTCCGTACTGGAGCAGTTGCCTGCGTGATGGTGGCGGTGGCGGGTTGTACGCCTGCGGGAGAGGGGACTGCGCCTACTCCTGAACCCAGTGAGACCCCTGAGGAGACGGAGGCAGAGCCCTCTCCGGAGGAGGCCGCTCTCCTGGCCTATGAGTCCATGTGGGGTGTGCTCGTCGAGGAGTCCCGCAATTCCCACCCCGACTACTCCGAACTGGAGCAATATGCCCAGGGAGACGCGTTGGAGTTGGTCGAGCACGGGGTGGGAGCCGAAGCCGAGGAAGGCGTGGTCGCCCAAGGTGAACCCGTCTTCTCGCCCGACGTGGTGTCGGCCGAGGACACCCGCGTGGAGATCGAGGACTGCATGGACTCGACTGGGTGGCTCCGCGTGGATATCGAGAGCGGGGAACTCGTAGAGCCGTCTCCTGAGGAGCCCATTTTCCGCCAGATCGACGCAGGTGTGTCCTTCGATGGGCTCACCTGGAGGGTCTCCGAGCTGCGGATCTGGGAAATCGGATCATGCTGAAAAGCAGAATCGGATTCACGTTGGCGGTGATCGGCGGATGTGTCCTTCTCGTATCCGCTCCGACATGGGCCGACCCTGATTTCTTCTCCGGTCAGGCTGAATGCGGTTCGGGAGGAGGGCCGGGGTGTGATGTCAGTGCTGAGTCCGGCGGAGACAGCCCTGGAGCTTCGGCAGAAGGAGGAAGCCCGAGCAGCGGAGGTGATCCGGGTGGGACGGTCACCCAGGGAGTGGCAGGGGAACCGGCTTGCGAGAGCGACGAGGAGGTCCCCGTCGGGTGCTTGGCCCTGCCCCAAGCCGAGGACGGAGATGGTGAAGCGCCGGCTGAGGAGGTCGACTTCGAGGCTCTCGCCTACCAGGCATACGCCGGCTTCTCGCTGGGCGCGCCGCAGATCTCCTTGTCGCCCAGCGCTGAGGCCCCGGTGCTGGTTCAGGTGCCGGTGTGGATGTGGGTCGATGCCGACGACTGGGAAGCCGAGACCGCCACAGCGTCCGTGCCAGGTGGCTCCGTCACGGTGACCGCTACGCCTTCCTCGGTCTCGTGGGACATGGGCGATGGCCAGAGCATTGACTGCGAAGGACCCGGTACCGCCTACGACCCGGGCGAGCACGACCCCGCTGCGGCCTCACCCGATTGCGGCCACACCTACACGTCCACGAGCGGCGGCTCCGTCGACGTGACGGCGTCGATGAGCTGGACCGTGGAATGGGAGACCTCCACAGGTGAAGGCGGAAGCCTCCCCGAACTGACGACGGCGACATCCACGGCGGTCCAGGTGGTGGAGTCCTCCAGCCTGGCCACCACAACGCGATGAAGAGGAGTTCACGATGAGGTTGTCCGATGACAGCGACGGTCACTGACCGCGCCAGGCCGACTACGTCGGTCCGGTTGGAGAACCGGCCCCGTCGGTGGCGGTGGGCACTGGGAGCCGTCGCACTGATGGCCGCGGGCGCGGCGGCCGTGGTGCTGGCGCTCGGGCAGTTGGACCAGCGGATGCCGGTGGTGGTCGCGGCCCAGGACCTCCCGGCGGGACACGTCATCACCGCCGCGGACCTGAGGGTGGTGGACCTCGCCGGAGCTGAGGCGCTGCCGGTCATTTCCGATGTGACCCTGGCAGTGGGAGCGACGACCACACTGCCGGTGACGGAAGGCGCGTTCCTCTCCGAGTCGGTCCTGGGCTCGGATGGCGAACAGTTGTCGGCGTCGGAAGCGGCGGTCGGGACGGTGCTCTCCCCGGCGCGTGTCCCGTCCTCGCTGAGGGCGGGCGGACAGGTGTCGGTGGTGCTGACGGGTGGCGACGCCGGCGCGAGCGCGGTGCCCGCACGTGTGCAGGATCTGACCCCGCTAGGTGATGATCCGGGCGCCGAAGTTCGGGTGGAGCTGGTGGTGGAGGCGTCGCAGGCCGCGCGGGTCGCTCGGGCGGCGGCCGAGGACGGCGTCTCCCTGGTCCAGGTGCCCCACCAGGACGGGGGTACATCATGACGAGCGTGGCGGTGTTCTCCCTGGCCGGCGCACCCGGCGTGACCACTTTGGCGATGGCGCTCGCCACCGCCTGGCCCATGGCCGAGCCCGTATGCGTGGTGGAGGCCGACCTGTCCGGTGGCGATATCGCTGCCTGGTGGCGCCTGCCGGTGTGGCCGGGACTGGTCGACCTCGCCGCGGCGAGCCGCAGCGGCCAGGACCAGGAGGACGGCGCGGTCGGAACACACACCCAAGTCCTGCCGGGCGGTCTGCGGGTCTGCGTCGCCCCCTCGACCGCGGACCGCACCGCCGGCGCGGTCGACCTACTGGCCCACAACCCCAAGGCCCTCACCGCCGCGAGCGGGACCACCGTCGTGGACCTGGGCCGCGTCGCCCCGCACTCTGCTGCCGCGGGCCTGCTCGAGTCCTGTGACAACGCCGTACTCGTCACCACAGGGGACATCGCCCAGCTCAAGCGGGTCAAGGACAGCGCCGCCGGCCTCTTCGTCAGCAGTCCGCGGGTGGGGCTGGTCGTCGTAGGCGGACGGGGCAGCACCAGGGAGATTTCCGCAGCCGTGGGCATGCCGGTGTGGGGCCATATCCCCACCGATCCCAAGGCCGCGGCTTTCCTCGCAGGCCAGGCCGAGGCTGTGCGCGTGGACCGCCGTCCACTTATCAAAGCGGCCCGCGACCTCGCCCGAGCCCTCCTGCGGCATGAAGAACCCTCCGCGGGCGTGCAGGCTGCACTTGTGGCGGAGACGCCATGACCCCTGAAGAGATCGCAGCCCGAGTCAGTGAGGTCACCGACGAGGTAACTCGACGCCTCAGCGATCTGACTGCCGTGACTGGAACGCAGACCAGCCAGGAGTACCAGGCTCTCGCCCGCCGGACGATCCGCCAGGTCCTGGACGAGGCCGCTGGCCGCGCGCTGGCCGGCGGGCGCGCGGTGCTTGATGGACGTACCGAGGAACTCGTGGCGCGCGGGGTGCTGGCTCGGGTGTGCGGTATCGGTCCACTCCAGGAGTTACTTGACGAAGACGAGATCGAGAACATCAACGTGACCGGTACGGCGGTGTGGGTGCGCTACGCGGACGGACAACGCGAACAGCGGCCCCCGATCGTGGCGAGCTCTGAGGAGCTGGTGGCGCTGGTGCGCCGAATCGCCGCCGACTCCCCGGCGGGGGAGCGTCGCTTTGACCCCGCGGCACCTATCCTCGACATGCCGCTGGCGGACGGTTCACGGCTGAACGCGATCATGGACGTGGCCCATGAGCCGGCAGTGTCGATTCGCCGCCATCGCTACCGCACGACCGGGCTCGGACAGCTACGCCGCCTGGGCACGCTGGACCGCACTCTCACCGACTTCCTCCAGGCCGCAGTGCGGGCCCGTCGTAACGTCGTCATCACCGGCGGCACCGGCGCGGGCAAGACCACCCTGCTGCGCGCGCTCGCGGCCGAGATACCCGCATCGGAGCGGCTGGTCACCATCGAGGACGTGCCCGAACTCGGTCTCGAACGCGATCGGCAAGCTCATCCGGACGCGGTCGCGCTGCACGCCAGGCCTCCCAACACCGAGGGGCAGGGAGAGATCACGGTCGCGGACCTGGTTCGTGCTGCGCTGCGGATGTCCCCGGACCGGGTCATCGTCGGCGAGACCCGCGGTTCGGAGACGGTCCCCTTGTTGACCGCGATGTCGCAGGGCAACGACGGGTCGTTGACCACCCTGCACGCAGCCTCATCCGATGGGGCGTTCACCAAGTTGGGTGCGTATGCGGCCTTGTCGGCCGAGCGGTTGCCCTTGGAGGCCACGGCCCTGCTGGTGGCCGCGGCCGTGCACCTGGTCGTGCACGTCTCAGCGACCCCGTCGGGGGAGCGGCGGGTGAGCAGTGTCCGCGAGGTGGTGGGCTGCGACGGCACCCAGGTCGTGTCCAACGAGGTCTATCGATGGGAGGGGACCGGGCCGGTTCCGGTGGCGCCGCCCAGCCCGGACACCGCCCGAGCCCTCAGCGCGGCAGGCTTCGACACGGCACGCTTGATCGCTTCTCCCGGACCCGTGAACGGGAGGGTGCCGACATGACATCGACCGCGACTCTCCTACTCGGCGCCGCTGGCGGTCTGCTGCTCGGAGCCGGTCTGTGGACCCTGTGCCTGATCGCAGTTCGGGCGACACGGTCGACTCCGCCGTGGGACCGGTCCCACCGGCTGACTCGCGAGCGGCTGCTGCACATCGGGGGAGTGGCCGCGGTGGGGATGCTGGTGTGGATCCTCACCGGATGGCCCGTTGCCGGGGTGCTGGCCGCGGCCGGGATGTGGTGGCTCCCCGGGCTGCTGGGTCCGGACCGTCACCACACGGAGCAGGTGGAGCGGATCGAGGCCGTCGCGTCATGGACCGAACAAGTCCGCGACCTCCTTGCTGGTGCGGCAGGGTTCCACCAGGCCATTATCACCACCGTGCCCATCGCCCCCGCACCCATCCGCGAGCATGTCGCCCACCTGGCCGAACAACTCCAACAGAACGTTCCACCAGAGGAGGCCCTGGGTGCGTTCGCCGACCGGGTCGACGTGCCCACAGCCGACCTGGTCGTGGCCGCGCTCTCCAGCGCCGCGAGCCGCCATGCCGCCGACCTCGGCGCACTGCTGTCCAGCCTGTCGCTCTCGGCCCGCGACCAGGCCGCGATGTTGGTGCGCGTGGCCGCCACCCGCGCCCGGGTCCGCACCTCCGCCCGCATCATCACCGCCACCACCCTGGCCATGGCCGTCGGCCTGGTCCTGATCAACGCCGACTACCTCGCCCCCTACAGCACCGGCACCGGCCAACTCGTCCTGGTGCTGATCGGCGTGCTGTGGGCGGTGGCCCTGTCCTGGCTCGCCCGTCTGGCCCGTACCGATCTGGGACCCCGCGTCCTGGTCCGTGACCGTTCGGAGGTGCGGGTATGAGCGTGTTCGTGCTCGGCGCCCTGGGCGGAATCCTGATCGTGGCAGGAGTGTGGTGTGCGCTGTGGCCACGGCGGTCCCGTCCCTCCCTGGCCGACCTGCTCACCGACCCCTCACCGGTCGAAGCCCCCACCGCCGCACCGGAGACTCACCAGGTGGGGTGGTCGCGCCGACTCGGCGCGCCGGGTGTCCCCCTCCTCGCTGCCCTCGGGTTGCCGACTCGGCGCACTCGGCGTCGCTTGACCGCCTGCGAGCGCGACGTCCCGGGCTACCTCGCGCAGAAGGCCGCCATGGCCATCGTCGGCCTCGCGCTACCACCTGTGCTCGGCATGCTGCTCACCACCCTCGGGGCCGGTCTGCCTCCCCTGTTCACACTCCTGGCCTGGGCCGTCTTCGCGGTCGTGCTGTGGATGGCACCGGACCTGGAGGTCCGCGACCAGGCCCGGGAACGCTCCGAGACCATGCGTCACACCCTGTCCGCGGTGTGCGACCTCGTCGTCATCGCCCTGGCCGGCGGCGCCGGAGTCACCGGTGCACTGGACGACGCCACCCGCACCAGCCACACCTGGGCCATGGAACGCATCCGCACCGCACTGCGTACCGCCGCCATCCGCCACGAACCCACTTGGACCGCGTTGGAGGACCTGGGCGATCGCTACGACGTGGTCACCGCCACCGAACTCGCCGCCTCCCTGCGGCTGGCCGGCGCTGATGGAGCCCGGGTGCGCGCCAGCCTCGCGGCCAAGGCCGCGTCCTTGCGTACGCAACACCTCGCCCACCTGGACGCCGAAGCCCAGTCCGCGACCGAGCGCATGAGCCTGCCGGTCGTACTCCTCTTCGCGGGCTTCGTCGTCCTGATCGGCTACCCCGCACTCCACCTGATCCTCACCGGGCTATGAGTCCGCACTGCTTGGAGGAAGAGATGCTCATCCGTCTTCGCACCCTGCTCCGCACCCGCTGGGGAGACGACAGCGGCTACTCGACCGAGGCGGTCGCGGTGATCGCGACCCTGGTCATCCTCGCCCTCGGCGCCTTGGCCCTGATCTCCGAGACCGTGCTGGAATGGGCCGGATCCATCAGCCTGGGCTGAACCATGAGACGACTCCTCCTATCCCAGACCGACCGCGCCAGCGACCGCGGGAGCGTGGAACTCACCGTCGCCACCCCGCTGATGCTGCTGCTCATCGTGCTCGTGGTCCAACTCGCCCTATGGGCCCATGCCAGCCAGGTCGTTCAGACCATCGCCCACCACGCCCTCGCCGAAACCAGGACCCTTGACGCCACCGAGGACACCGGGCACGCCCGCGCGGACGAGGTCGCCGAACAGCTCCGAGGAAACCTGCTCCACGACCTCGACATCAGTGTGACTCGCACCGACAGCACCGCCACCGTCCAGATCAGCGCTCAGGTACCCACGATGATCCCCGGCCTGGACTGGCCCGTCCACACGTCCCAGTCGGGACCCGTGGAACACCACACCCCACAGACCGGAACACCATGAACCGCCGGAGGAGCGACGACCGTGGGGCGGCCTCAGCCGAGCTGGCCCTCCTCACACCGCTCCTGGTCATGATTGCCCTGTTGGTCCTGCTCGCCTACCGGATCGTCGCGGCCGACACGGCCGCCGACGCAGCCGCCCACGCCGCCGCACGAGCCGCCACTCTGGAACGCACCACGACCGCTGCGCAGACTGCGGCCGAGGCCGCAGTAGCGGACACGGTGCGTACGCACGGCTTCGCCTGCGCCACCCACGACCTGGACCTGGACACAGGCGGCCTCACTCCCGGCACCACGGTGACCGCGACGTTCACCTGTCACGCCGACCTGGCCGACCTCTCCGGCCTCGGCCTGCCCGGAACTCGCTCACTCCATGGCAGCGCCGCCTCCGTCGTCGACACCTACCGGGGCACCTCATGACCCGTATCAGCCGCCTGGACGACCGCGGACAGGCCACCGCCTTCCTCATCGTCATGAGCACCCTGCTGCTGCTCCTGGTCGCGTTCGTCTTCGACGCCGGCTCCGCCCTCGGTGAGCGCAACCGTGCATTGTCCATCGCCCAGGAAGCCGCCCGTTCCGGGGCCCAGCAGATCGACCTGGTTGCCTACCGCGACGACGGGACCGTCGCCCTGGACCCGGCCGCCGCAACCACGGCCGCACGCGCATACCTAACCGGTGCCGGAGTGCACGGCACCGCGAGCGTGGACGGCGACGTCGTCACCGTCACCGCGCGGATCACCTACTCCTTCCAACTCCTGCCCCTGGCTGACCGAACCGCGTCCGGGACCGCCAGCGCAACCCCCGTCACCGACCCCGCCACGCCGTGAGGCTTCCATGACACAGCAGCGCCTGCCCCAGCTCGCCGCAATCCTCACCACGAGCGCCCTCCTGGTAGGGATCCCATGGCTTGCCGGTCTCCTGCCTTGGCCCGCCCTCGACATGACCCTTCTGACGTGGGAAGTGCGCTTGCGCAGCGGGCAGCTCCCTCCGGGGGTGGGAACGGTCGCCGTGATCATCGCGCTGTGGGGCGTATGGACGCTGTACCTGGGCGTCCTGTCCGTGGAGATCCTGGGGCGGGTCCGGCGCCGACCCGTGCGGCTGCGGTACCTGCGACCGCTCCAACTTCTCGCTGCCACCACGCTCGGCACGGTCATGGTCTCGCCGGCCACCGTTCACGCCACACCTGCGACGACCATGATCGCTGACGCACCTACGGAGTCCGCACCTGAAGACGAGGCCGAATCGGGGACGAAAGAGCAGGACCAGGCAGGGCCGTTCCTGGTCGAGCGTTCCCGCAGCATCGACGACTTCGGCTACGACTCCGCCGACCTCACCGAGGCCATGCGCGCCGACCTCGAAGTTCTCTCGGGCCTCATCAACGAGCACGGCGCTCCCGAAGTCCCGATCGTCGTCACCGGCCACACAGACGCCGCCGGCGATGCCGACTACAACCTCGATCTCTCACAGCGCCGCGCGGACGCCGCTGCGGAGCTCCTGCGTACGCACGTGGACGAGCACGTCACGATCGAGACCCGCGGAGAGGGAAGCCGACACCTCATCGACGGCGTGGACGACTCCGCCCAACGCCGGGTCGAAATCGCCTACAGCGTGGTCGTCACCCCGCCCCAGCCCTCGACTGGGGAAGAGCCAGGCAGCAATCAGGACGAGGGCCCGTCTGCTGAGGACGGCCAATCCCAGGACGCCGAAGACGAACCGCAAGGACTCGCCCTGGCTTTGTCCACGGGAGCGATGGTCGCTCTGGTCTCCGGCCTGGCCGGGTTCGGAGGCGGTGTCGCTGTAGGACGCCGCAGCGCGAACCCCACGCACCGCCACCGCGGCGAAGACAACGGCCCGCAGGAAGACCTGGCGGCAGAGACCGACCCACCACGGTCGCCGGCAGACGACGAAGACGAGCAGGACCTGGACCACCTCTCCCTGCTCGACCTCACCCAGACGCCAGGACTAGGAGTCACCGGTCCCGGTGCCCGCGCCGCAGCACGCACCCTCATCCACACCGCTCTCACCTCACCCTCGCCCTCCGACCTGCACGTCGTCATCCCCACCTCCGACCTGCACGAACTCCTGGACGGCACCCGTGCTCCCGCGCTGCTCGAAACCGCACCGGTCGCCATGACCGACACCATCGACGACGCCCTCACCCTCCTCCAACTGGAAATCCTCAACCGCCACCGTGCCGCGGACGACGCCGACGATTCCGACCACGCCGCGCCGGAGCCTCCAGTCCAGTTCGTCCTCATCGCCAATGCGGACGCCGCCCGCGCCTCCGAGATCACCTCCCTGCTCAGGCACACCCAGGGCATGCACATCAGCGCCGTGCTCCTGGGGCGCTGGCCCCATGGCGCTACCTGCACCATCGCCTCCGACGGCGGCGTTACCCACGCCGACGAGCCCTTCGCGCACCTGGTCGGCACACGCTGGGAGGGCACCTCCACCGAGCACCTCCGCCACGCCTTGCGTCGTCATCGAGTGAGGGGAACACCCTCTCCGGAACCGCGGCAATCGGGGAGCGAACCGGGCAGCGGCCGAGTCCAGGAGGAGCACCGGGAGAGCAGTGGCGAGCCGCGTTCCCCGACACCTCGGTCTGTGTCCGTGACCGTGCTCGGTCACATCTCGCTTTCCGTGGACGGCACACGCGTACGGCCCCACCGGCGCTCCGCCCTGGAAGTCATGGCCTACCTGGCAGCCCACCCTGCAGGAGCACGCCTGGACGCCGTCGTGGACGCCATGTGGCCCGCCGATACCGGACACCGCGGCATCCGGCGCTTCCACGATGCCTGCACCGCCATCCGCACCGCCTGTCGGCCCGCGCTCGGGGAGCTGGCCACCCAGGTCATCGCCCACGACAACGACCTGTACCGGCTCAATTCCGATCTCGTCTCCTGTGACCTGTGGCGCCTGCACCAGCTTCTCGACGACTCCACCGCCGGCGATGACACCTCCGTGCTCGTGTCCAACGCCGCCGCCGGGTACGAGGAGTTCGCTGCCGACACCGACTACGTGTGGGCCGACGGCCCACGTGTTCGGTTGCGCACCCGTCTCATCGCGGCCATGCTCAAATCCGCATCCCGGGCAGAACCGATGTACGCTAAATCCATTCTCCATCGGGCTGCGGAAATCGACCCGCGCGATACCGAAGTGGCACACGATCTGGTCCGCCTGTACCTGGACAGCGGAGACGATCGCACGGCACGGCGCATATACGATCAGCACAGGAAATCTCTGCAGGAGATAGGCGAGGAGCCGGAAGAGAAAACCTCGTCCCTCCTGTCGGGTTTCTAACCCGCCTGAATAAACGATCCAAGGCGAGATTAAGGGCTTCCCTGATTCGGGGAAGCCTTTCGTGTTCAGATTCTGAGCATCAAGGGTTTCTCTCCGTGCTGATGTGGGGGTCGCCCGGTCCACCCCTGTGGTGGCCGGCCGGGTGGTCCGCATGACGGGCCAGGGCGTACGCAAGCGAACCCGCAGGTCAAGGGATGCGTAGAGGCGGCCCGTGGTCCTCCCGACAGGTGCCGCAGGCATGCTGACAAACTCTATTCGCACATCTCTTCGCGGACTTTGTTTGACTGCCTTATGAGCGATTTCTTATTCACATGGATCCTTCTCTTGTTTATATTTCTTCTGATCATTCGTTTTGGTGTTTCTTGTTTCTCTGTGCTGCTGGCTTGGTATTCTCTCTCATTTGCCCTGCCGGCGGTGTTGGTGATGTGAATGATGGTCCTGCATTTGTTTTCGAAAGTCTGGTTTATTGGGCATTGTTTGGGTAGATATCAAGTGACCAAGCAAACGAAGTAAACTCGGAGGGGCTCTATGTCCGTCTGGTATGGCATTTGGTATGGCGGCGCCGGCTACGCGTCGTTCGACCCGGAAGCGGAACTGGAATCCTTCAGTTCGATCCAGGAAGCGCGCGATGCGCTGTACGACCGGTTCCACGGGGGATCGTTCCCGAACCGGTTCAACTACGTGAACCGCGACCCGGAATCAGTCCTCACTCCGGCTGTTTCCGAGGACAGCTGCATCCACCTGTTCGCGACTCCCCACGTGGACTACCCGGACCGACACGTGTTCTTCGGCCCGCGCGGTGGCGTGCGCATCGAGCGCTGCTAGCACCGGCCCGCCACATTCCAGGAGTTTCGCATGCTGCGATTCGACATGGCCATTTTGCTGGACACCCCTGAACTCAGTGATGAGGACTGGAGCGTGTTCGTGTACGAAGCAGTGCGCGCCGGATACGACGCTGTCCGCGACACCACACGCGAACTCGGATCACCGGTCACCGCCGTCGGTATAACTCCGATTCCGGGAACCGGTATCACGTTCGACGTCGAACACGAAACCACCCATGTCTTTGCCGCACTGCAGGAACTGCACGCGGCAATGACTCGACACATCGCCGGTGTCGCCCACGTGGACCGCGTGGACGTGTTCGCCGCATACCCCACGACTGCCCCGATCTCCCGACGCTGATGACCAGCGAACGTGCCCTAGGTGGTGTCATGTCCACGTACCTCATCGAAGGATTCACCCCAACCCCTCACACGCTCACTGTCGAGCCGGCCGGATACTTCCCCTGGTCGGGCGAGCGGTGGTACTACGAACTCCGATGCGCCGAACGGCTGATCTTCGCCGGTGACGACATCGGCGGTCCGACCGGTGCCAGCGAAGACGAAATGGCGCGCGCCGTCACCGGATTCCTGTCACTGCGACCCGGTGACACCGATGACGAGTACTTCTCGGACTACACGCCCGAACAGCTGGAATGGTGTGACGAGAACGCCGAATATCTCGCAGGATGCCTGTATGACGAGAACGGTGATGAGGTAGCGGACTTGTCCGCGTACCGCACCGAAGACTAACGCCCGGGGGTGCCACCGATTCCTCGGTGGCACCCCCAACACACCGGTTTCTTATCAGAACCCACAAGCCCATGGGTGCCTTGTGGGTCGTGACCAATGCCCGAAAAACCCGCTGCGATTGGAGCTGACATGGGTTCCCGGAAAGGCAAACGACAACTCACCCCCGAACAGCGACAAGAGCGGTTGCGCGCCGCACACCAGACGCTGACCAACGCTGTGGAGTCCCTCACCACCGAGGAGGGATGGCAGACCATGATCCGCTCGCGCGCGTGGCTTCGCCGCTACTCCCTGGGCAACCTATTGATGATCGTCGACCAGAACCCGGACGCGACCGATGTCCGGTCCTACGGCGACTGGAAAAAGGTCGGACGCCACGTCCGGCGCGGTGAGCGGGGAATCCGCATCTTCGCCCCGCTGCGCTACCGCGTTCGCGACGATGACGGCGAACCGGTCACCGACCGCGACGGCAACCCCCGATACCGCGTTCCCGGGTTCACGGTCGTGTCGGTGTTCGACGTCGCCCAGACCGACGGCGAACCGCTTCCGGACACCGACCGCGCCAACCCCCGCGTGCTCACCGGTGCCGCACCCCCGCAACTGTGGGACACGGTCGCCGACGAGATCACCCGGCGCGGCTACACGATCGAACGAGACGAGACCGATCCCGCGAACGGGTGGGTGGACTTCGACACCCGAACCGTGCGCGTGCGCGAGGACGTCGACGACGCCCAAGCCGTCAAGACGCTGGTCCACGAACTCGCCCACATCACCTGTGAGCACGACACCCGCGACGTCCGGCGCGCCACGGCCGAAGTCGAAGCCGAATCCGTGGCCTGCCTGGTCGCCACCATGGCCGGTCTGGACACCCTGCCCTACTCGGTGCCCTACGTCGCCGGATGGGCCAAAGACGCCGAAACGGCGCGTGCCAGTGCGGAACGGGTGATCAGCGTCGCCGACACGATCGTGTCCGCGCTCACTTCCGCACTGCCCTCACCTACCCCCGTCTAGCGCCCTGGTGGTGGGGCCGGCCGACCGGCCCCACCACCCCTGGAGAGTCACCTATGGCTGTTCTGACCATCGAGATCTTCGCCAACGCCCCCGACACCGATCCCGACCCGTCGGACACGGTCGTCTGCACGTTGGCGGACCTGTTCACACTCACGCTCGCCACCTCCGAGGAATGCGCACACGGACCGGTCCACCTACTGACATTCGACGTCGTGCCCGCCCTGCCGGTCATGGTCACCGCAACCTGTCTCGCCTCTGACGGCGAAACGGCGACGGACGCCGTCGCCGCACTGCTGAGCCCAACGCTCGCGGACACCGTCACCGGATGGACCCTGCACGCCGGACACACCCACGTGCACCACGCCGACAACTGACACGACACCCAACGCGAAAGGACAGGCACATGCCCACCGTTCTCGGAACCGACACTTTGACCCTTGTGACCGACCGTGGCCGGCTCACCGCAGCACTGGACACAGCCGGACTCGCCATCCAGACCCGTTCGGCGGTGCCGGTGATGTCCGGTGTCCTGATCACCGGACACGACAACGGTGACGCCACGTTGACGGGGTTCGACTACCAGACCGCCATCACGGTCACCCTGCCCGAGGCCGCGCACACCCCCGGACAACTCGTGGTCTCACATGCCGAACTGCGCGGTGTGCTGTCGGCGACGGCCAAGGGCACCTCGAAGAAGCGCGCCGACGCCGCACCGGTCACCCTCGCCATGGACCACGGCACCCCCGCCCTGACGGTGGACGGATACACGATCCCCGTTGAGGAGTACCCCACCGACGACTATCCGGTGCTTCCCGATGCGCCTGCGGCCGTGGCCTCTGTCGACCGCGACCGATTCGTCGCCGACCTGGCACGCACCCACGTTGCCACCGTCTCGCCGGAATGGGGGCTCCCCGTGCTGGAGACGGTACGCATGGAAGCCACCGGCGACCGACTGAGCATGGTCGCCACGGACCGCTACCGCATCGCGTGGGCCACGCTGCCCGCACTCCCCGACACCCCGACCATCCCCGGTCTCGTCTTGGTGCACGGGGCGAGTTTGGCCAAGCTGGTCAAGCGGCTGAGCGGCGACGTGGTCCGCGTCGGCATGAGCGGTGACGGCAGTCTGTTCTCGCTCACCTGCGGGACCGTCCGTGTGCTCATGCGTGGTCACGACGGGCGATTTCCGACGTTCAAGCCGCTCATGCCTACCACCACGCCGGTCGCCATCACCGCAGGCCGAACCGAACTGCTCACCGCGACCATGCGAGGCCGAGCGATCCTCAAGGCCAAGAAGGAAACCGCCATGCCCCTGGCGGTGACCACCACCCGCGACACGGTGACCATCGCCCCGGACCTGCCGGGATCGACCGCCGCACCACAAATGCCGGTCAAGACGCACGGCATCCCCGTCGGCGGCCGGCTGCGGTTTCTGTTCCGCGCGGAATTCCTGGAAGAGGCCCTGTCCAGCTTCACCGCCGACACCGTCACCCTGCACGCCACCGCCGCTACCAAACCGGTGGTGTTCACCGACGGCGACGCGCCCGCCGACAGCGCGGACTTCCGGCACCTGCTCATGCCTATACGACCCCCCAACTGACCAGGTGGGGGCCGCCCTGTTTCGGCGGCCCCCTGACACACCACACAGAAAGGAGACCCTCCATGGACATCCCGCGCATCCGGTTGCCGCACACCGGAATGCAGGTTCCCCGACGGTTCCTCATTCTCGCGACCAGCCTTGACCAGGTCGACGTGGGAACCGGTATCGCCTGGTCCGCAGCTCTGTCCGTCTGGTCCGAGGACGGCCGGTTCCAGGGGATGCGTCTCGGTACCGCCGTCAACAACGGCCGCGGCGCCGACACCCTCTTCAACCCCGACAGCCCGAAGGCGGCCAAGGCCCTGAAGATCTACGCCGCCATGTGCGTGGACACCGACGGCACAGCACCTTCCGTGGACCAGGTATGCGATCACCTCGCGGACGAGTTCGAGATCGCACGGGAAGTCGAGCGTGCCCGCAGGTACCGGTACTACCTGCTGCGGGCGTTCAACGAGTGGGACATCCCCGTGTTGATGCAGCTCAAGGCAGAGTCGGGTCTCTACCCGGACTTCGAGGCGGCACACAAGGCAGCTGAACAGCTGGGACTGCCTGAGGGCGGCGTCCGCACCGAACTGTGGATGGGCCCAGCCAGGGAGTGGGCGCAGGTCCTTCCCCGGCCCAACGTCACCGACTCCTGACTGAGAAAGGGGCCGGATGAAATCCGGCCCCCATGCAATCCGCTGCGACCAAGCAAACGAATCGGCACCTGCAGAGTAACGCACACTCCGGCCCACGGGCCAGACTCAGCATCCTGCTGAGCGGGAGGGAGTTGAGTGCCTCCGGGGTGTCCACTCGTCATGTGCCTGGGCTCATGTGCGGGTGCACTGAGCCACCGGCGGCTGCACCTCCGCCACCTGCGAGAAGTCGACGGTAGATGTGCGCTCAGTTAACGGGGCGTCTCATTTTGAGCACGGAGGTGCGATGTGGCTTCTGAGGTCTTGCGGTACTGAGTTCACCTTCTGCTAGGTTCACCCCTGGTTCTGTCAGTTTCAGATGGCGTTCCGGATTCGCGGGCTTTGGGGGAAGTGCGCACGCCTGGGGATGGTGTGTGCTTTCCGTGCCCGGCTCGCCTTGGTGATCCGGAGGTGACCGGTCGTGCCGACCGGCCAGCAGTCATCCATGCGCGCGGTCTTCCAACGCGTGGTCTCCCGACGCAACTCGAGCGGGAATTCGCGCGCAGGTGCGCGAGGAAGCCTGTTCAAACTTGCTGCGGTCGGTACCGCACTGGCCGTGCTGCTGTCGGACTCGATGTCCGCGATTCCTGTTGTGCCGACCATGCCCCGGCTCACACCCGTGTCCGCTGCGGACGTGGAAACCCCGGACCAAGGCGATGCTTCCGCTGACGGGCTGCCGCACGAATCCGAAAGTGCCCTGGTCAGCAGCACGGGTTCTGACAGCAGTCCCGGTGTCGATCCGCCGGAGGGGGCGCTGCCCTACGAGTGGCCGGATCTGCCCGCGGACGCCGACACGCTGACCCCTCCTGACCCGGACTCCACTGTGCGTCTTGCCGAGGGGGACTCGGAGCCCGAGGTCACCGGCTTCGACCCCGAGACGAGTGTGGAACTGCCCGAGGAACGCGATGAGTTCTCGCGGACGTACGAGAACGAGGATGGCACCCTTTCCACGGACTTCTCTCAGGAACCCCTCCACTTCGAGGAGAATGACGGTTCATGGGAGGAGATCGACCCCAGCCTCGTTCCCGAGAACTCTCTGACGTGGACGAACGCCGCTGATTCCAAAGACGTCACGTTCTCCGCCGCAGCGGATGCGACAGAGCTCGCGCGCATGGAACTGGAAGACGGACACAGCCTGTCCTTCTCCCTCGAGGGGGCGGCTGACGCACAAGGCCAGGTTGCCGAGGACGATCCCGACACGATCGTCTACCCGGAAGCTCTCCCAGGCACCGACGTCGAACTGAAGTCCCTGAACGGGGGCGGCGTCAAGGAGACCATCTGGCTGCATGAGGCGCCTGAAACCGAACAAGACGCCCAGTGGCGCTTTCCGTTGGAACTCCAGGACCTGGAGCCGGTCCAACGAGAGGACGGCGGCATCGACCTGGTCGACGACGAGGGCGAAGCGGTCGGGCACATCCCGGCCGGCTACATGGAGGACTCGAACACCGACCCGCGCTCGGGAGAAGGAGCCTGGTCCGAAGACGTCGAGTTCACACTGCTGGAGGAGGCCGACGGCTGGGTCCTGCAGGTGAACGCCGACTTCGAATGGCTCACATCCGCTGAGCGGGTCTATCCGGTCGCGGTCGATCCAACATCGACGTGGAACTACAACGCCTCCCAGGACACCTACGTTCAGACCGGATACAACTCCTCCCGCTACACCGATCAGGACCTGAAGGCCGGCACCTACAACGGCGGCTCCACCAAGACCGCGTCGTACCTGCGCTTCAACGCGATGGTCAATGAACTCAGCGACCACAAGATCTATGGTGCCAAGCTCTTTCTGTTCAACCACTGGTCCTACTCCTGCACACCGACGCCGGTGCACGTGCACGAGGTGACCCAGTCCTGGTCGCAGAAATCCATCTCCAGCTACCCCGGTCCCAGCTACAACTCCACCGCTTTGGGCAGCAAGAGCTTCGCCCGCGGCTGGATGCCCGCTGGAGCCAGTTCCAGTTCCTGCCCCGCCCGTTACGAGGGCATTGACCTGGGAACACGGGGGCGCAATCTGGTCCAGGCGTGGGTGGACGGTGACAAGTCGAACCACGGCATCACTGTCCGGGCCTCCAGCACCAGCAGCAGCGGTTGGAAGAAGTTCGGTAGCCGGGAGTCGTGGGGTGCGCCGTACATGACGGTTACCTACAGCCCCTACCGCGCTGACTACGACTTTGCGGAATCAACGCCGGTGTTCGACCCCGCACCGCATGCCAACCGCAGCACCAGCGTCGACGTGAAGGTGACCAACCGCGGGAACAAGACCTGGACGCCGACCAACGGCTACGAGCTCAGCTACCAGGTCTTCGACCAGGATGGAAACCGCGTCTACCACGTGGCCCCTACCACTCCCATGCCGAAGAATGTGGCGACAGGCCAGACCGCGACGGTCAGCGCCAAGATCGATCCGTTGCCGCCAGGTACGTGGACCATCAAGTTCGACATGACCCACGACGCCCAGTCGTTCGCGGCCTGGGGCGTGCCCATGACCGCGCAGGTTGCGCTGGAGATCCCAGACCTGCCGCCCCAGCTGCTCGACTACAGTCCTCGTGATGGCGCCAGTGTGGCCACACTGACCCCTGAGTTCACCGCCCTGGGACGCAACAACGACGCCTGGCCCACTGATGGCATGGAGTTTTGGTTCAACTTCTGTGATGGCGAGTGGCCGGACTGGGAGTGTGTGGACTCCGGCTGGCAGGAAGCAAGTTCCTGGCAGCTGCCTGAGGACCGCATGCAGTGGGGCAACCAGTACTGGTGGAACGTCTTCGTCCGTGACGGCGACCAAAACGTCGAGAGCGGGTGGCTGCGGGTCATCGCCGAACCTGACCAGCCCGCCATCACCTCCAACCTCGCCGGCAGCGACGGGAGCGGTCACGGCACCGTCGACGGGCTGATCGGCAACTTCACCCAGACGACCACGGATGCTTCCGTGCCCACTGTCGGTCCGCCGTTGAGCGTGACCCGCACTTACAACTCCTCAGATCCGCGGCAGGACGGCATCTTCGGAGCCGGCTGGTCCACCCGGTTCGACATGGACGTGGTTCCGGACGTGGACGGCACCGGCAACATCGTGGTGACCTACCCGGACGGCCGCCAACACCGCTTCGCCCGCAACGCGGATGGCAGCTTCACCCCGCCCTCAGGCATGCACGCGGTCCTGGCCGAGACCGACGCCGGGTGGCGGCTCATGGACAAGTCCTCCACCTCCTACATCTTCGACCAGCAGGGCCGTCTGCTGGAAGTCACCGACCACCGTGACCGGTCCCAGACCATCGCCTATGACTCTTCCGGTCAGATCTCCACAGTCACCTCCGACGGCGGGCGAACCCTCGACTTCACCTGGCAGAACGATCGCGTCACCGCCGTGACCGCTCATGGCGGCGACGCATCCAGCGCCGAGTGGACCTATACCTACGACGGGCAGCGCCTGAGCCAGGCGTGCAACCCGGAAGCCGAGTGCACCACCTACACCTACACCGACGGATCGCACTACCGGGCCGCGGCCATGGACGCCAACCCCTACGGCTACTGGCGCTTCGAAGAGACCACTGGAGATTCCTCCGCCAACGAAGTGCCCACTCAGCTGGGCGTGGAAGACGCCGCCATCGTCGGGTCCCCTCTGGGAACCGAGGGTGTGCTGGCCGGAACCAGCACCCACGCGCTCAACGCAGGAGATGGGGCCTACGCCGAGCTACCCGAGTCGATCTTGCACCGCATCGGCGCGCGTATCACCGTGGAGGCGTGGTTCTCCACCACTGAGCAGGGCACGGTCATCGGCGCCCTCGACAAGCCCACTAGCCCGACCCAGCGCTCGCAGATCGTCTACGTCGGCAACGACGGCAAGCTCCGCGCCCAGTTCTGGACCACCAGCGGTGGAGTGGACCCCATCACCACCGACCAGGCGGTCAACGACGGCCAGTGGCACCACGTCGCCCTGACCTCGGACGGGACCTCACAAACCCTCTACCTCGACGGTGAGCAGATCGGGACCAAGACCGGCCAGGTCGAACACCGCAACACCAAATTCGTCTACGTCGGCTACGGCATGGGAGGCAGCGGCTGGCCCCAGACCCTGCCCACACTGGGTGACTTCCCCTTCCAGGGCAAGATCGACGAAGTCGCGATCTACCAGCGGCCCCTGCACCCCGACACCGTGGCGCTGCACCATGCCTCGGGTCTGGATCCAGCGGACCGATTGGAGGAGGTCACCACGCCTGAACTCCGACGCGCGACTCATCTGGCTTTTGACGAGTCGACGTCACGGGTCCAGATCCACATCGACCACAACGGCGGCAAGTGGTCCTACTCCGACCGTCAGTACAGCGGCGACGTCAACGACGAGGAACCCGAGGTCACCGCAGAGGTGACCATCATCGACCCGCGCGGCGGGAGTTCGGCATCCCGTTACGACGCTCTGGCCGGACACCGCCGCATCACCGATGTCGACCAGCTCGGGCACCAGACCACCTACGCCTACGACACAGGCGGGTTCCTGGTGGGGACCACCATGCCCAGTGGTGCCCAGCTGCGGTTCTACAACGACGAACGCGGAAACCGGATCGGGCAGATGAACTGCCGGGACGTGGCAGCCACTGACTGCCACTGGGAGTGGTTCTCCTTCCACCACAATCCCGATGACCCCTTCGACCCGCGGAACGACCAACTCACCGCCCACCACGACGCCCGCTCGACGGACATCCTCGACACCACCTACCGCACTTGGTGGGCCTACAACTCCCACGGTGACCAGATCTCCGAGACGAGCCCGGTCACCCAGGACTTCCCCGACGGCCGCACGGTCCGCTACTTCTACACCGACGGCACCGAAGCAGCTACCGACGCGGGCACAGTCCCTGCTGGACTTCTGGCGGAGGAATGGGACGCGGACGAGGGCAAGACCCGGTACGCCTACAACTCCCACGGCGACATCACACGGGTGACCGAACCCTCCGGCCTCGTCACCGAGTACACCCACGACGGGCTCGGGCGCGTACTGACCACCTCGGTCATCAGCAGTGACCACCCGGACGGGATCACCACCACACGTACCTACGACGACGCCGGCCGAGTGCTCACCGAGACCGGTCCCGCCGTCACCAACGAGTTGACCGATGCCACGCACCAGCAGCGGACCACGTTCGTCTATGACAAGGACGGCAGGCCTGTCCGAACCACCGTCAGCGATGTGACCGGAGACGACCCGGACCGGGTCACGTTGAACGCCTACAACCGGTTCGGCCACCTGGTCGCGCAGACCGACCCCGAAGGACGCACCGAACACTTCGGCTATGACTTGACCGGAGCCCAAACGCACCACGAGGACGCTGCCGGAACCATGTTCCGGACGACCTACACCGACCGCGGGCACGTGGCCGAACGCAGCGTCGAAGGATGGACAGGCCACCCCGGTGAGGACAACGAACCAGCATCACTGGTGCTGGAGTCCAACGCCTACGATCCGGACGGTCGCCTGGCCTCGTCCACTGACGCGGTCGGACGCACCACCTCCTACACCTACTTCGCCAACGGTCTCCCCGCGCAGACCATCGCCAGCGGCGCCATGCTCAATGACGCCGACGAGCCTCAGGACGTGGTCCTGGAGGAGTACACCTACGACGCAGCAGGCAACCCGACACGGCTCCTGAACGGTGACGGTTCAACGCGCACAGACCTGGTCTGGGACGCCGACTCCCGCCTGGTCCGTGAAACGCTCGACCCCGAAGGGCTGGCCCGCGTCACCTCCTACTCCTATGACGGGCGCGGCAACACCATCGAGACCGTGCTGAGTGATGCCTCCGAGCGCACCGAGCGGACCAGGCACACCTACGACGCCGGTGGTCACCTCATCGAGGAAGCCGTCCAGATCAACGGCGGCGAACTCCTGACGAGCTACGAGGTCAACGAGCGCGGCCTGGTCACGGCTGTCACAGACCCCCGTGGAAACCAGGACGGGGCCGACGCCTCCGAGTTCACCTCACTCAGGCGCTATGACGAACTCGGGCGATTGGTCGAGGAAAACCTGCCCGAGATCGACATCGAGCACTACGGAGAGCCGACCACCACCGGGCGGCCGACCAACAGGTTCGGCTATGACCTGGTCGGCAACCTCACCCACCAGCAGGATGCGGAAGGCAACACCTCCGTACTCGGCTATGACCTGGTCGGACAGCAGACCGATAGCCAGGCGCCGAGCTTTACCGGCGTGGACGGCACGCAGGTGACCCCGAGGGCACAGACCGAATACGACGCGCTCGGCCGGATCACCTCGCAGACCGACGCCCTGGGCCACACCCGCACCTACACCTGGGATCAGCTGGGCAACCTGGCCACCATCACCGACCCCCAGATGGAAGGATTCACCGAGGCGGGGCAATGGGTGTTCTCCTACAACCCCGTCGGCGAACTACTCGCCACCACCGACCCGGTCGGAGCCAGGACCGAGGCGACTTACGACGACCTGGGCCGACAGGTCACTGACACCCAGATCGAGCGAATCCCCCTCGCAGCGGCTTACACCAGCACCTACACCTACGACGCACTGGGCAACACCCTTTCCGTCACAGACCCCCTGGGCAACACCACGGCCAACGCCTACAACGCCGCCAGTGAATTGGTCGAGACGACCAACCCGGCCGGAGAGACCACGAGCTTCGGCTACGACCTCGCCGGACGCACGCGCACTGTCACCGACCCGGCCGGAAACCAGGTCGTGTCGGAATTCGACCTGGCTGGACGCATGACCAGCACCACCGTCCTGGACCACGACGGTACGGAACTGCGTACACAGAGCACCGGATACGACCCGGCGGGACTACCGATCTCCCAGACCGACCCGCTCGGACACACGGTGGTCACCGAATTCAACGCCCTAGGACAACCTGAGAGCCGCACGGAACCGGTCAGCGATACCGAGTCCATCACCACCACCTTCGGCTACGACGCGCAGGGCCGCCAGACGCGCCTCACTGACGGGCGCGGCAACAGCACCCACACCACCTACACCGCTTCTGGTCAGGTCGAGAAGCTGATCGAACCCCCGACTACCACCACGCCCGACGAAGCCGACCGCACCTGGACCACGTTCTACGACGCGGCCGGCAACCCAGTCGAACAGCACGTCCCGGGCGGCGTGGTCCGCCAGCGCGAGTTCACCGCACTCGGAGGCCTGACCAAGGAAAGCGCCACCGGCGCCGAAACAGCGACCGCGGACCGCACCATCGGCTACGACCAGCTCGGCCGACCCGTCACGATCGGCACCCCGGGAGGTGCGATCGAGGTCGTCTACGACGACCGCGGTAACCAGGTGCAGTTCCTTGGACCCAACACCGTCACATACGACGGCATCGCCCCTGGCACGACCATCAAATACGACGGCGCTGGACGTGTGACCAACCGGATCGACATGACCGGAACCACGACGTTCGCGCACGACGCCGCGGGCAGGGTGATCGAGCACCACGACCCGGTGACCGGCACGGATTTGGCCATCGACTACGACGAGCTGGGACTGCCCACGACCATCACCACGGGCGATGGCGCGGTACGGACGATGGCCTATGACGGCTTGGCGCAGCTGACTCAGGACACTCTCACCTCCTCCACGGGCCAGCAGGTCATTGGCACCAGCTATGCCTACGACCAGGCCGGCAACATCACCGCACGCACCACCTCGGGGACTTCCCCCTCGGGCCAGAACGCGTACGCCTACGACTACGCTTCGCGGGTGACCTCGTGGACCGCCCCCGGCGGCGAAGTCACCGACTATGCCTGGGACGACTCCGGCAACCGGATCCAAGCAGGCGAAGAGACGTTCGAGTTCGACGAACGCAACCGCCTGCTCTCATCGAACGAAGGCGACACCTGGAGCTACACGCCTCGCGGCACGACCGAGTCCCAGTTCGTCGACGGCCAGCTGCGCACCCCCGAGTTCGACGGACTCAACCGCATGATCAGTGCGGGCAACGGATCCGGCGAGTACGCCTATGACGCTCTGGGACGCGTGACCGAGCAGACCAGCTCCGACAGCGGGACGCACACCTTCGTCTACCCGGACGCTAGTAACAACCAGATCGGCATTCTGGACGGAACGGACACACCGGTCGCGCGGTACGGCCGAGACGCCGTCGGCCAATTGATGAGTGTCGGCGACCGGAACGAGACACCGGGTCTGGCTTACGCCAACACCCACAGCGACCTGGTCGCGACATACACGAGTGCCGGCGCAGCACTCGGCTCGTCGGACTTCGGTCCCTTCGGTGAGCAGCTCGCCTCGTCTCCCATTGCCTCGGTGGGCTATCAGGGTGAGTGGACTGACCAGGACACAGGCGACGTGAACATGCACGCTCGCTGGTACCAGCCCGGCTCGGCTCGGTTCGCGTCCCGCGACACGATCACGCTGGAGCCCGCCCCGTCAGTGCAGGCCAACCGGTACACGTACGCCAACGCCAACCCGATTCTGCACACCGACCCGAGCGGCCACTGGTTCTTCCTCGCAGCGATTCCGTGGATCGCCGGCGGTGGAGCGGCGGTGAGCGGAACAGCTGTGGCTAATGGTGTTGCCGCGGGGCTTGGCATTGCAAGTGGGGCCATACTGGGATGGCAGCTCTACAACATCTTTGGTGCTTGGCCCTCGTCGAATAATGCCTCAAGTAATGCCGCATCTGGCTCGGGTTCTCATGCGGCTTCAGGTCCGGTCACAGCGTCAGCATCGGCAACAGGTTTGCCTGCGACGGCCTCGGCCGTGGCCACCGGAGTTTGGTCGGGAAGCTCTTGGGTTCGTGGTTCTGGTACCTCCCGTGGTGCTGGGAATTCTGATCGCCGACCCGTTCCGGTTGTGGACAATCGGAGGAAAATTCTCAGGCAAATTCTGAATACCCCTCAGGAACGACCTCCGATTGATGAACTCGTCACGCAGGATGAAATTGACGAGGAAAGATTGAAAAGAGAAAGGAGTGTATACAGGCATACTCTGAATTACAATGTTGAACTCTCTAAAGAGTTCCAAACAATCGTAGAGTCTTACCAAGATAGGCCAGTTGGGGCGCAAGCTGGAAATGACGATTGTCAGAATCAAAGAGAGGTGATGCAAGGGGCAAATCGATGGAATGAGCAGGAAAAGGCAGTTGGAGTATTTGCTCTTCTCTGTGATAGTCTTGATTTCGATCAGGGCACAGATGCGAATGACGGTATTAATCCTCCGGGGTGGCCGGGTACTGGTACGAGCAGAGAAAAGACGAACATGAACCCCGATGGTAGCTGGAGGTATCATAGGGGGCATTTGGGGGCGAATAGCCTGGGCTTTAGTGGTGACGATCCCTGGAACCTGGTCACAATGCATGCACGGGCAAATAATCCAGAAATGAAGAGCATCGAGATGCGGGTGAAGAGCGCGGTCGAGGGTGGCCAAGCAGTCTATATGGCAGTCGTTCCCGTCTACTCAAGCAAGCAAGAGATGCCGACGCATATTTTCTATCACGCTGTCGGAAGTGGAGGCCTGGATGAGTATTCCTGCATCGAAAATACTGCCAACTCTAGAACTCTAGACGGAAGTGCATGCACGGCTGCAATGGCCGAGAGCTCGGGGTGGTAGTCAATGGATAGTGTTCGTTCTCTCATGAGTTTACTGCGATCCAGTTCATGGAGCAGGATGGACGGTGTTGTCGATCCAATTGATGTCGACAGTATTGATTTGCCTCACGACTATCTGGAGGTGACAGAAGAGCTGGGTTCTGGATTTACTGTTGACGATAAATTGAGCATCCTGCACCCCAAGGTCGTCAGTCGAGACTTCAGGCAGCATCAGATTGACCTTGAAGCAATTCATGGAAAGGAGGGTGTTTATGTTCGCCAGGGTAAGTTGATGTTCTCGGAGCCTTCTGTCGATAGTTCCTACGTCAGCTTCTCGAGTCTCGTGTGTTGGGGTCTAGAGAATTCTGGAAAGAAAATATTCTGGAATACTAGAAATTCGGGCACGTGGTCGATCGTTGTCACTAATTGCTCGGACGTTTGGGCTTTCTATGATGACATGACTTCCTCAGAATACCTTCATGGGCTTCTTTTGAGGGAATTTGATTGCCCCGTTCTTACTGGGGAGAATTGGCCTAGGGTAGAATATCGGGATGTGCTGCTTCATTCGATCGGTCTCTGAGTCGGCTGTCGTATTGAGGGAATCTCCTGGCTGCTGGCCGCTATGCGTTCTAGATATTGCTATTCGTTCATCGAGTTCGGTCGGATGGCGCCCATGAACCTGGCGGAGTAGAACTCTGATTCCACGGGTTCGACACGCACGTTCTGGCCGGTCGAAGGGGCATTGACCATCTGGCCGTCGCCGAGGTACATGGTCACGTGTGAGGGTGCCGGTCCGGGTGCGCCTGCGTCGGTGGTGTCGTAGAAGAGAAGGTCTCCGGGCTGGAGTTGATCGAGTCCGACGCGGGTGCCCGCCTGGTACTGGTCGGTGGTCACACGGGGGATGGTCACTCCGGCCGCGGCCCATGCTCCTTGAGTCAGCCCTGAGCAGTCGAACCCGTTCGGTCCGGTGCCGCCCCACACGTAGGGCTTGCCGACTTGTTCGAGTGCCCATTCGGCTGCGGCCCGTCCCTCTTCGTTGCCCGCGCTGCCGATACCGGATCCGGCTCCGGGATGTTCGGCGGTGTAGGTGACGATCTCCGCTATGACCTCGTCCACGTACCCCCAGGAGTGGTTGTAGCGGAACAGGGCCTCGCGCAGCTGTCCGTGGTCGGTGAAGTCGACGGCAGCGGCTGCGTGGCTCGCGCATAGTTCAACGGCGGTGGCGGCTGCGGCGTCGTAGACGTTGTGCGGGTCCGTTTCCCCGTCGCCATTGCCGTCCGCGCCATAGTCGTCCCAGTTCTCGGGCAGGTGCTGGGTGGCGCCGACCGCGGCGTCGTAGGTGGTGTTGCCGTCCCATCTGCCATCGTCGGTGTCGTAGTGGGGCGTGAGGTTCCCGCCCACGCCGGATCCGTCCAGGATCGGACCCACGATGGGCGGGTCGGTGTCCCCGTTGGGAGCGATTCGGCTGCCTGCGGCGTGGTCAGACTCGATCTTGCCGATCCCCGCGAGGAACTGCCGTCGCATGCCCGTGCACCCCGGGTGCAGTTCTTCGAGAGTTCTCGCCCCCCGGATGTAGGCATCCAGCAGTACCGGGTCGATCCCGTCGACCTCGGTTGGGGCAGCGGCGCCATGAGAGTCGATCAGGACGGCGTTGGCCATCGAGAACACGAGCCCCATCAGAACGGGCACCGCGACGAGCACGGCCCCGCAACCAAGGTTAGCCACCGGTCTCCTCCCACCCAGGCAGCGGAGGTTGCACCGTCATCGGGCCCGCGGTGAGTTCGGAGAGCCGGTACCGGTGGGCAGTGGGGTCGGACAGGCGTGCCCAGACCGCGTCGGCCGGATGGGCGCCGTGAACGGCGGTCGCGGTCGGCACGGGTGGGTGAGCCAGGCGGTGGCGCAGGTGGGTCTCGCGCTCCTTGGAAGGCAGCCAGAACAGCACCACGCCGCGGTGACTGGTCAGCCGCGCCAGTTCGGCGTAGGCGTCGAGTTTGGCCACCAGGCGGCGCAGGGACTCGGTGCCGGTGTCGTACTCCAGGTAGAAACCCGTGCGGGAGTCGGCTTCGGTCCAGCGTCCGGCGGCGTCGGGGCGCACGATGTCCCCCCACTGCTCGGCACACCGCGCGGCAGTCCACCACCGCAGGTGGGTGCCGTGGTGGCGGGTGTGCGCGTACAGGTCCACGAACACGCTGTTGACGCCGACGGTGTGGGCGAGGCTGGACCGGTAGGCCAGCGTCAGAGTGCGGTCGCGCCGGTATCCGAACTCCTTGACCGACTTGTCCTGTTCGGCCGCGAGGATCTCCGCGCCGGGTGAGTCCAGGATGTAGTGCCAGGGTGCCGAGCCGACGGCGGTCCAGGGCCGGAATCGGTCCAGTGCACGGAGCCCGTACAGTGCGGCCAATCGCTTCTTGGCGACGTTGTAGGAGCCGAACGCCAGCCGGGAGAGCTGTTCGGTGGTGAAGGTCCTGTGCTCCCACACCAGACGCATGATCTCCCGGTCGCGCGGGGTCAGGCGTCGGATCAGCTTGTGCAGGGTGTCGGGGGAGGTGCGGGGGCGAACAGGGGCTCGGTGGTCGGGACGGGTCTGCGTACGCACAGCGTGGGTTCCTTCCTGTCAGAGGGCGCTCACTCGTGAGTCGAGGCACGTGTGTGGCGTCGGGCGGCTTTGCGCACGACGGTGGCCCGCCCGCGGATCGGGGGAGGCAGGCGGCGGGTGCGCAGGGTGAAGGACGGAGAGAGCGCTCCGTCGAGGACGAGCCGGGTCGCGGCCTGGTAGGCGGCCAGGTGGGACAGGTCGTGTTCGCCGAGGTTGGGGCGCACGTGCCGGGCGAGTTGGCGGGCGTCTTCGGGGGAGACGTCGAAGTAGACCTTGCTGCGGGCGTTGGCGGAGACGGCTTCGCGCAGATCACGGGGCAGTTGCGACAGGTCCTGGTGGGCGAGCACCAGGCCGGCGCGGTAGGCGCGGGCTTCGGCGAGCATGTCGTCGATGCCGTAGGGGAGCGTGAGGAAGTTCTGGCACTCGTCCAGGTAGATGGCCGTGTCCGCGCGGTCGGCTTCACGTTGGCCGGCACGGGCGAGCACGGCGTTCCACACCTGCGACAGCAGCAGCGACCCGAGGAGGCTGGCGGTGTCTTCGCCCAGGACCCCCTTGGGTAGGCGGGCGATCACCACTCCGCCCGAGTCCAGGTGGGTGCGCAGATTCAAGCCGTCGGAGGTCGCGGCCAACAGATCGCGGGCGAATCCCCGCAACAACACGCTGCGGAGCTTGTTCATCAGCGGGGCGGTCGCGTGGGCGCGCGCCGGTCCCGACTGCTGGTCGTACCACTCCCAGAACCCTTTGAGGACGGGGTCGGCGATGTGTGCGGTGGCCCGTTGCCGGAACGAGCTGTTCTCCAACAGGCGCGGGATGTTGGCGAGGCCGGCGTTGGGAGTTCCGGCCAGGGTCAGGCAGGCCGAGCGCAGAATGTCCTCGGTGCGCGGCCCCCAGGAGTCGGCGAAGATGCGTTTGAAGATCCCGGTGATGGTGTCCGCGTTGCGTTCGCGGTCGCGGCCGGAGAGCGGGTTGAGCGGGGGCGGGGGAGCGTTGTCATCGGGGTCGATGAGCACAACCCGGTGCACGGCGTGCTCGGGCATCCGCGACAGCAGCATCGAGCTCTCACCCTTGGGCTCGATGAACACCACGCCCCGGCCCTTGGCGATGTCGTCGAGGGCCATGTTGAACAGCAGGGAGGTCTTGCCGGTGCCGGTTCCCCCGATGATGTGCGTGTGGTGGCGGGCGTCCGCCGCACGCTGGCCGATCAGACGGGCCGGACCGCTGTCGGCACGCCCCAGCACACGGGCATCGGGGTCGTCACCGGCGAGCCCGGGCGGGGGCGGGATCGGCCGTGCGGGAGCCCGTTCCAGGCCTGGGATGGCCTCGTCCACCGGTAGATGAGCCACTGCGGCGAGTTCCTTCGCGGAGAGCAGGTCTCCGCGGCGCAGGAACCGCAGCCGCGTCAGTGTTCGGGGGGCGAGCCAGGAGCGGTGGCGCTTGTAGTGGTTGTACAGGCTGAACGCGGAGAACGCTCCGGCGATGGCGTGGGTGCGTCCGCGACGCCGCTGAGACCCGTCCACCTGGCTGGTGGGGGTGGAGGTCTGGTAGCGGACCACGGTGTCGAGCCGGGGGCGCACGCTTTTGGCGAGGATGGCGCGAATCTCCCCGGACACCTCCGGGCGCAGTGCCGACCAGGAAGCGGAACGCCGGTTCCCTCCGGGAGTGAGGGCGTTGAACAGTCCGGCGCTCACACTGTGGGAGCTGCGGAGTTGGGCGGCGGCCTGGTTGGCGCGGTGCAGCCGGATCCCGGTGACCGGGCGGGCGATGACCTGCACCAGGATCGTCTCGCCTGCGGCTGGGGCGCCGGCCGCACCGACCAGTCCCCGGAGCGGGTCGTCCTCGTGGGAGGTGGCGATGGGGTAGTGGTCGGGGCGCGCCAAGCGCAGCACACCCCCACGAGCCACGACACCCGCTTGGGGCGGGGGACAGGGGATGGTCGTGGTGGAGGCTCCGGGCCACGCCGCTTCCACCGCACGCTCGACCATGCGGGGTGGCACTGGATCGGGTACCCACAGGCGGATGTGCAGCCCGTCCTGATCGAAGAGGTACTCCCATGAGAGGTGGGGTTGGCCGAACAGACCGCGCTTCCAGCCTGGGCGCAGGAGGCCGAGCATCTGTGTCCAGAATGCCTCGGCGTGCGACAGCTCCGCTGTCGGAGGCGGCAGTATCTCCACCAGCCGGGCGTCCGTGGCCCATCGGCGGTGGCGTACCCAGACCAGACAGCGGCGCAGAATGACCACCGCGGCGGCGAGGAGAGCGAGCCACCAGTACGGGGCCACCACGACCCACAGCGCGTCGACCACAGTGACGACGACAGGGAGGACTTCGTGAAAGGTGTCGATCACAGCAGGTCCTCCGCGTCGTGGAGGTCGGACACATCCAGCGGCGGCGTTGCGGAGGTGGGGGAATCGGTCACGGCAGCGAGTTCAGCGGGGTTGGTGGTGACCAGGGCGTGTTCGGCGTCGCTGGCCACCACCCGGTAGGCCACCCTCAGCTCCGAGCCGCTGCACAGCAGGGCGTCACCGGGGGAGGCGGTGAGCAGGTACTGCTTCTCCCCATCGGAGAGGGAGAAGGCTTCGGCGACCTCGTCGATGGCCTGCGGAGCCTGGCGCATCAGGATCTGGGTCGCGCTGTTGGACACGATGGCCTTGCCCAGGTCGGAGCCGAGCACGTCCGCGGCGTCCTGCGTGGCCAGGGTTAGCCCCGTCCAGCGCTTGCGGGCGGCCTTGGCGAGCCGGAACAGGAAGCGGGCGCCATCGGGCTCGGACATCAGAAGCCAGCCCTCGTCCACCAGGACCATGCGCGGGTGGTCGGGTGGGCCGTCGGCGACCGTCCGCCAGATGGAGTCCAACGCCAGCAGGGTCCCCACGCCTTTGAGTTCGTCGGGCAGGTCCCGCAGTGACCAGGACACCAAGTGTCCGGTCGGGCGCTGGGTGGTCGGTGCGCGGAAGAGCTCGGCGTAGGAGCCGGTGGTGAACGGCGCGAGTTGCAGGACCAGTTCCCGGGCGTGCTCATCGCCGTCGGCTTCCAGGGTCGCGGCCAGGTCGGTGAGCAGCGGGGCGGGTCGTGTCCAGGTGCGTTCGTCAGCGGTGATTCCGGTTGCCCGGTAGGTGGCGACCAACGCCCGGTCCAGGGCAGCGCGCTGGCGGGCGGACAGGGCCCCGCCGAGCATGACCGCCATCAGTGTGTGCAGGAACAGGGCACGCCGCGATACCGCGTCGCGTTGTGCTGTGCGGTCCAGAGCCAGGTCCAATGGATTGAGGTGGACGCCGGGTTCCCCGAGACGGATGACCGTCCCGCCCACCGCGTGGGACAAACGGGTGTACTCGTCTTCGGGGTCGATGACGGTGGCGCTCACCCCGGAGTACATCGACCGCAACAGGTCCAGCTTGCAGAAGTAGGACTTGCCCGCACCCGACCGTGCGAGGACGACGGTGTTGTAGGTGTCGGCCGCCCATCGGTCCCACACCACCACTCCAGAGGAGCTGGAATTGAGCCCGTACAGGACAGCGCGCTCGCTGGTCTGCACGGCCAGATCCGGCGAAGCGAAGGGGAACGACGCGGCCAGGGCCGCGGTGTCCATACTGCGCTGTTGGCGAAGTAGATCCACGCCCAGCGGTAGCGCTGAGATCCACCCCTGGAGCTGGCGGTAGGAGGCAGGACGGGCGTCCAACAGCATTGAGGCGGTCAGAGAGCGGACGTGGTCGACTTCCTCGGCCAGAGCCTCCTCAGAGGGTGCGTGAACGGTGAGATAGAGCCCGACCCGGAAAAGCTTGCCTTCTCCACGAGCCAGCGACGCGGCCATCTCCCGGGCGTCCTCGGCCGCCACCTCGGCCTCGAAGTCCTCCAGCTTGCCCTTCTCAGCGGTGGTGCGGCTGGAGGCCTCCAGCTTCGACATCTGGCGCCGGAGCCGGTCGGCGGCGACCTGAGCGGGGATCGGCTCGATGTGCAACGACACGTCCAACCGGCCTGGGTAGGTCAGCAGGGGTTCCACCCACCCGTGGCCGACTTCGGCCGGGTAACCGGTGACGGCCCAGGAGGCACTCACTCCGCCTCCGACTCGAATGTGGCGCGGTGCGATGTCCACCTCAGCGGCGACCGGACCGGATCCGACTTCTGGCACCGTGACCTTCTTCTTCCTGTATTTGCGTGTGCGCATGAGCTTTCACCCCTCCTCACGGGTGATGGGTCCGGTGACCACGGCACCTGGTGCGGAAAGTCCTTCGGGCGGCACGTGGCGGCTGGACGGATCGGCAGCCGAGGCGAGCGCCCCGGCGGCTTCGGCACCGGTGAGCACTGAGGCGCGTGAGCCGGCCACAGCCAGGGCACGCACGGCATCCTCGGCGCGGCGCCGCAGCGTCAGGGCGGCATGGGCGGCATCGCCACCGCTCTCGCGCAGCACGAGCAGGATCTGCCGCCGCAGCAGGTCTCGGGTCTGGGACAGCTCGGACAGGTAGTCGGCGTGGGCGCGGGCGGCGCGCTCCACTGCCGGATGCGGTAGGGCCGGTGCCGCCTGGTCCAGGGCGTCCACGAGGGGGTCCAGCCGAATCGACTCGGCCCGCATCAGGAACTGCACCGGAGCCGACAACGAGTTGAGATAGGACGCGAAGCCGTTCACCAGACCGGCCTGCTCGGTGGGCGTCCGCAGAGCGAAGGACACCGTCGAACACGACACGATCAGCGCGCAGCCGTGTTCGGCCAGGTCGATGACGCCGTCGTCACCGATGGAGCGCACTGGCAGGTCCAACGGGGCCGGTAGCTCGGTGGGGGTGGCATCGATCCAGGAAGGCACCCTGGCCGCAGGCGGAGACCCGGTGGCCCGTCGCCGGGGGGAGCGGACGAACCGCACAGCAGCCACCAGCAGGCGGTCCAGGCTCAGTCCGTCCCGCTTGACCAGAGCGGCTGCCACGGCCGCGCCCATCACCGGCACGGCGGCGATGACGAACACGAGCGGGGGCACTAGATGGCTGAAGCTGGTGTAGGCCGCCCACACTCCGATGCCGGGGGCACCGATGATCAGCAGTTGGCGTGCGGTCAGACCGGCGAGGATCTTGTCCTCACGCTCCACGTCGGCGGGCATCCGTACACGCGACACTCAGGGCCTCCTTCGGCGACGGTTTCGAGGGGGATCGAACAGCGCGTCCTGCTGAGGGCGGGGACGTGGCGCCGGGATGTGTCGGGCACCTGGGAGTGGCTCCTGCCGCCATGCGGGCTCGCGCCAGTGCGGCAACGGGTCCTGTTGCCGCTGCGGAGCGGGGCACTGCCGTGGTCGGGGGAATTCGGGCTGGTAGTAGCGGCGTCGTTCGCGCAGGCGAGCCTGCGACCTCCGATCGATGTGCCGGTCGATGCCCGGCAGCGGGTCCTGCCGGTAGGGCAACCGGGCGGAGAAGTCCGGTAGTTCCGGCTGCGTCCACCTCGCCGGCCTGGCCGGAGCCGGTGACGTCGGTGCGGACGGTGTGGGACGTGGCTGGGCGGATCGAGTCGCGGCCACCCGGGTCGCTGACTGCGCTCCTTGGCGCGAGGACAGCGCCTTGCCGATGTTGCGGAACACCACCAGGGACACGGCGAACTTCGCCGCGCTCACGATCGGCGATGCCTGGTAGTTGAAGACCCGTTTGAACGCCCAGAACGGGATGCGGATGAGCACGTACAGGCAGGCGATCAGCAGGAGGACGTCGAAGATGCTTCCTGCACCCTCGGGGGTCAGCCCGCTGTCCCGGTTCAGGAAGACCGCGACCATGATCCGCATGACCAGGGCCTGGCCGATCTGGACCAGGATCAGCGCGGCCACGGCGCGCCACCACATACGGGCCAGCCCATCGGCCTGGGGGAGCGCGTGGCAGGCCAGGGCCAACGGCGCCACAGCGGTCAGAAGGAACCACAGGATGATGCGGATCCAGATCGCCAGGACGAAGAAGAACCACAGCAGGGCGGCGACCAACATCATGAGCACCACGGTCAACAGCTCACCGATGGGGTTGCTCAGGACCCTGGTGAGGGTCCTGGTGAGGTTCTCGACGGTGGCGGCCCCGTCGAACATGCTGAGCGCAATCCCGTTGCCCAGTTCACGCACCATGTCGGTGAGCAGCCAGGACGCGTTGGCTCCGACGAAGCCGAGCACCAGCCGGGGAAGGAGGTCCTTCACCGCAGTGGAGGACTGCACCGTTTGGTAGGACATCAGGAGGACCCCGGCGGCCACGACCACCAGCGGGAACAGCGCATTGGCGACCGTGCGGGATGTACTCCAGGCCTCTTCGATGCCCGCCGTCGGCGGAGGCGTGAACAACGCGGGCGTGACCAAGGCGGTGATCGTCGTGTTGATCAGGTCCGCGATGAGACCGACCACCCACAGATAGAAGCCGACGGTGAGCCGACAGCTCACGTCAGTGAGCCCGCACTCGTCCGGGTCCGTGACCGGAGCCTCGGCGTCCGGCACGTCAGCCGGTACCACTGCGGGAGCTACAGGAACCGTGCCGGCTTCCGCAGCAGGGACGCCGAGCAACAACACCACAGCTCCGACCACGGTCGCCAGAGCGAGCATCCGGGGTCTCACGACACCCCCACGAAACCCCGCAGGATCTGCACGAGAATCGGTGCCAGGACCGCGACCAGGTAGCCCAGCGCGGCGTACTTGAGGGTGTCCTTGGCCTTGTTGACCTCGCCCGGGTCGCCCCCGGCCAGCAGGTAGCGCAGCCCGCCGATCGTGAGCAGCAGCGTCGCGAGCACCACCAGCAGGCCGACGATCCAATTGCGGATGTTGGTGATGACCGTGTCCAGGTCGCTGACCCCGGGATCCTCGATTCCCTGTGCCAGAGCTGGAGCGGCATCGCCGGCCAACGCGAGGAGGGTGAGGATCAGGATGAAGCCGATCGTGGTCGGGGCGAGGGGGCGGGTGTGCCGACGTCGAGTGTTGAGCACCTGAGCACCTCCAGGAGGAGGGGCGGTGGGGGAGCCGTTCTCCTTTCGCGTTACGGCGTCACGGGCGAGGCACACAGACCACCCCACCGCCCGAGTGGGCGACAGCGCGTAGCCGCTGTCATCTACTGGTTGCGATCGAGATCGCCGTTTGCGGCCATCTCAGCCCGAAATTTCTTTCCGTAGCCACGCGACTGCGACCGATTCGGCTCGCCGGCGTCGGCGCTGAGCCGTGCGGAACGCCACTCCGAGTCGGTCGGCGACTTCGTGCAGGGGACGCCGGTCCAGGCGTGTGGCGGCGATCAGCTCGGCCTCGACCGCGGTGATCAGCCCGGCCCGCACCAAGGCAGCCAGAGGCGTTTCGGGGTGGCCCTCGGCTTCGGGTCGGGTGTGTGCCTCGCAGGTTCCGGTGAGCTGGGCGAGGTCGCGCTTGGCGCTGTAGCGCCACCGCTGTCCGACCCGGTACACCGACGCCCACATCCGCCCCAGCACATTCGGCGGAGTGACATCGACCGCGTGCAGCTCAGCGACGAAGGCTGCGACCAGCTCGGCTTCCAACTCCTCACGGCGGCGGCCGAACGGTCGGCCCCGTGAGACGCGATCGGCGACCGACCACAGGGCCGAGGTCGCCAACCCCACCGCGGCCACCACCCACACGCCGCCCTTGCTGCGTACGTGCTCGATGAGTATCCGCCACACCGCATCGGAGAATTCGCGCTCCAGCCGTGGGAGCCGCCTCGCGAGCAGCGCCAGGTCCACGGGCTCGGGCCCGTGCGGTGTAGGGACCTCCAGGACGAGCGGGTCCGGTGGCCGAATCAGCGTCTCGAACTCCCGCCGAACGACGACCAGAGGGGAAGCGGCGGGGACTGTAGAGGGCGCAGACATGGTGACCCCTTTCGAGAAGGCGGATCACCATGACCCCAGGCCTGATCAGCACAAAGTGCGCAGACCGTCAGCACGCGTACGCGCGCACGACTATGCGGATCGCAGAATGTGCGTTCGCAGGTGGCCGCAAACCGCGATATCGATCGCAAATAGAGGGTGAGGCACACAAGACGAAGCCGACACCCCCATGCGCCACCCACACGATGCCCCGCCCGCCCTGCGAGTGCTCTCACTCGGGGCCGGAGTGCAGTCCAGCACCCTGCTCCTGCTCGCCGCTCAAGGCGCGATCCCCAAGTTCGACTACGCCCTGTTCGCCGACACCGGATGGGAGCCTGAGCGCGTCTACCGCCATCTGGAGCGGCTCGAAGCGGCGGCTGCGGACGTCAGCATTCCCGTGATCCGCGTCAGCGCCGGCAACATCCGCAACGACGCCCTCGATGAGGAACACCGGTTCGCGTCCATGCCGCTGTTCGTCCGCGGCCCGCACGGGGAGCGCGGCATGGCTCGGCGCCAGTGCACCGCCGAGTACAAGATCCGGCCACTCAAGGCCGAGGTCCGGCGCCTGCTCGGCTACCCGCACCCCGTACGCGTTCCGTCGGGTGTGTACGCACAGCAGGCGATCGGCATCAGCCTGGACGAGGTCCACCGCGCCAAGGACGCCGACGTCCGCTACATGAGGAACGTCTTCCCCTTGCTGGACATCGGGTGGACCCGGCGGGACTGCAGGGCCCACCTCACCGCCCACGGATGGGGCGACACCCCGCGGTCGGCGTGCATCGGCTGTCCCTACCGGAGCAGCAGTTCGTGGGCCGAGATGAAGGCCACGGCACCGGAGGAGTTCGAGGACGCGGTCGCCTTCGATGCCGCCATCCGGCGCGGCCACCCCGCGGCAACACGAAGTGGCATGCCGATGAGGGGCAATTACTACCTCCATCCCTCGCGGCGACCCCTTCGGGACGTCGATCTCGGCATCGATTCCGGTCCCGAACCGGAGGGCTGCTCACCCTGGGCATGCCGCGGCGACAACCATGAGCCGACGGCCCCGGACGGTGAGAACCCATGACCGCCTACCTGCCGCTGCTGATGCCGAGGCGGGACTTGACGATCGCCTCGTTGTGCACTGCCTACGCCGGACTCGACAAGGGCGTGGTCGCGGCACCGGGCGGCAACGCCGACCTGCTGCGGGCGGCTGACGATGCCCCGGATCTAGGCGAATGTCACCGCCGTGGTGGCATACGCCTTGTTGCTTACCTCGGGTGCGAATGGCAGGGGCAGCGGTCCTACCGATCCGGGGGAGCGCTTGCGGTATGGGCGCCGGGTGCGCCCGTCCTATGCGCTCTGTCATCCAACCCACACTCCTGTGTACGCACGCATCCGCACTGCGTACTCCGGCACCTGCGGGTGCAGCAGCGGCATACTGCTGGCCGTGTCCCGCGCCGACGACAGTGTGAAGGACGGCGCACTGCAGCGAGGTTGACGAGGGTGCCCCACGCTGGCCTCTGCAGTCATCGGTTCGCATACCGGCACGGCAGCTCCGCGTATGCCGAGCTGCTGGCCACGTACGCATGGGACGAGTACGAACCCGGGATCCGGCGGCGGGAAGCGGTGATCGGCAGAGCGGTAGCCGAGCCGACCGGAACCGGAACTCAGGGACAGCCCAGGCGGAGTGCCGAGGCGGAATCAGGCCAGCCTGCGGCATGCCGCGGCACTTCAATGGGTGCCGCGGCACGGGTTGGGAGTGCCAAGTGACCGAGCGGACAGAGCCACCGAACCGGCGCGGCAAAAGGGTTTCTGAACAGCAGAGACGCGATTACGCTGCAAACTCTGGCGGGCGGCGTGACAAGGCTGAGGGAGCACTTCCTGAGGTCTTCACTCCCGGAGAAGCCGCCGCCCTGCTCAAGGTCCCCGAGTCTTGGTTGCGCAAGCGCGCCTCCGCGCGGCAGGTGCCGTGCACCTTCATCGGCAAGCACCTGCGCTTCAGCTCCGCTGACCTCGAACAGATCATCCGTGCCGGACACCGTGCCCCCGTGTCCGGGCCTGCCAGCCAGACAACATCCGAATGAGTCCGTACGCAAGGAGTACGCATGGCCTACGCCGAACGGCTCGCCAAGACCTGGCGAGCCCGCTACAAGCGCCCCAACGGCCTGTGGGGGTCGAAGTCGGGGTTCGACACCAAGGAAGCCGCTCTGCACTGGGCGGAGGAACAGGAAGCCGAGGTTCGGCGCCGCACGTGGATCGCGCCCGAGGACTGTGAGATCGCCTTCGGCGACTTCGCACAGACGTGGTTGGCCCAGGCGCGCCTGGCGGAGACCACCCGGGCCAAGTACCAGTCCTACCTGGACACCCATCTGCTGCCGCAGTGGGAGGACTGGCCGTTGATCAGCATCTTCAACAGCCACATCGAAATCCAGGCCTGGGTCAACGAGATGCACGAGGAGTTGGCCGAGCCGAGTGTGTCCTCGGTCTTCGCCCTGTTCTCCACGGTCCTGAACGTGGCGGTGCGAGCCCGCCGCATCCCGGCCAACCCGTGCAACGGGGTCCGTGTCTCCTCCGGTGACTACGAGGCCGACCGGCAGGTGGCCACTCCCGTGCAGGTCCTGCGGGCGGCCATGCGGCTGCACCACTCCTTCGGACAGGCGGGGTTCGTGCTGGCGCTGATGGACGGCTACACCGGGGCGCGCTGGTCGGAACTGGTGGCACTGGAGCCTCACGAGTACGACGAGGTGAACAGGGCCGTGCCGGTGCGTACGCCACTGCGTGAGTCCGCCGGCAAGATGAGCAAGGCCAAGCGGCCCAAGACCCCGGCGGGCAAGCGCTGGCTGCAGCTGCCCGACTTCCTCAACGCGGTGTACACCGACCTGGTGGCCGACAGCGAGCAGGCCCTGGTGTTCACCGGCAGTCGCGGCGGGATGCTGCGGCGGGGCAACTTCCGTGCCCGGTTCTGGCGGCCCGCGTTCGATGGTGATCCGCGCAGCGATCTGGCGTGGCTGCGTGCGCCGGTCCTGCCGGGGTTCACCTTCAATGAGGGACGCCACACCCATCGCACGTGGCTGGCTGAGGACGGGATCCCCGAGGTGGCGCGGGCGGCTCGGCTCGGGCACCGGATGCCGGGCATGGCCAACGTCTACGAGCACGTGACCCCGACCATGAAGGAACAGGTCCTGGCCGCGCTGGAGCGCCGGTGGCGGGGGAGTGTGCGGGCGCTGAGCCCCAGAGAGCGGGATCGTTTGATGGAGATGGTCCCGCGGCTGCGTGAGTACTACCCTGTTGAGGGCGAGCAGAAGGCTTCATGAGCCTGGAGATGCAAGATCATCTCCAGATTCTCTCCATGACCAACACGAAGAAAATCTGAAGAGGACCGTTGGACGGCCTCTGACCTGCAGAAGCTGTGGTGGGCGATACAGGACTCGAACCTGTGACCTCTACCGTGTCGAGGTAGCGCTCTAACCAACTGAGCTAATCGCCCGCGTGAAGCGTGTGGAGGTGGAGACGGGATTTGAACCCGTGTAGACGGCTTTGCAGGCCGCTGCCTCGCCTCTCGGCCACTCCACCGAGTGCACGGAGTGACTGCTCACTCCCGCCTTCTCCGAGCGGACGACGGGATTCGAACCCGCGACCCTCACCTTGGCAAGGTGATGCTCTACCAGCTGAGCCACGTCCGCTTGCTGCTCGGGCGGGCCCCGTTTCCGTGGCCCCCGCCGTGCTGCTGATAAGAACTCTAGCGGAAAGTCCGCAGACGGCAAATCGGCGCTGGAAGAGGCCGGTACGCGGGTTCCGCGGAGGGGTCGGGCGCCCGCTCCTCCGCGGGCGGCCGCCCTGGTGGACAATGGGAGCACGCGCACGACGGGGAGACCGCATGAGCTGGAGCGACCACGCCTCCCGGGTCGGGGGACCGCCCGGCGCGCACAGGGAGTGGCCGCGCGCCCGCGAGGCCGCTGAGCGGCTCGGCGCGGAACTCGCGCCCGCCCCTCGGGACCTGCCGCTGGGCCGGGCCCTGGGCGGTGTCCTGGGAGCCGACGTCACCGCCCTGGTGGGCCTGCCCGCCTTCGACGCCTCCGCCATGGACGGCTACGCGGTGGCCGGGCCGGGGCCCTGGCGTCTGGTCGGTACGCAGCTCGCGGGCGCGCCGAGTACGCGCGAGGCCCTGGCGCCCGGGCAGGCCGTGGAGATCGCCACCGGCGCGCGCGTGCCCAAGGGCACGGAGAGCGTCCTGCCCTACGAGCGAGCCGCGCTGGACGAGGGCGTGGTCGGCGGAGAGATCGAGCGCGGCCGACACGTGCGCTGGGCGGGGGAGGAGACCGCCCCCGGAGAGACCGTCCTCACGCGCGGCGCCCGGGTGACCCCCGCCGTGCTGGGGCTGGCCGCGGGCCTGGGCCACGACACCCTCCCGGTGCTCCTGCCCCGGGTGTCGGTCCTGGTGACCGGCGACGAACTGACCACGTCGGGCCTGCCGGGCGAGGGGCGCGTGCGCGACGCCATCGGCCCCCTGGTGCCGGGGTTCCTCGGCTGGGCCGGCGCCGAGCTGTGCGGTGTACGCCATCTGGGCGACGACCGCGCGGCCCTGGCGGAGGCGGTCACGGAGGGCGGGACGGACGTGGTCGTGGTGTGCGGTTCGTCCTCCAAGGGGCCCGCCGACCACCTGCGCGCGGTGTTGGAACAGGTCGGCGCGGAGACCGTGGTGGACGGGGTCGCCTGCCGACCCGGCCACCCCCAGGTCCTGGCGCACCGGGGCGGCACCGCGTTCGTGGGGCTGCCCGGGAACCCGGGCGCCGCCCTGGTCGCGATCCTGACTCTGCTGGTGCCCCTGGTGAGCGCCCTCGCGGGCCGCCGGGATCCGGCGCGGGCGCCGGGCACGGTCGCGTTGGAGGGAGGGGTCGCCGCGCACCCGCGCGACACCCGGCTGCTGCCGGTGCGCCTGGTCGGCCCACGCGCGCGGCCGGTCGGCCACGACCGCCCGGGCAGTCTGCGGGGCGCGGCCCTGGCCGACGCCTACGCCGTCGTCCCGCCCCGGTGGGACGACGCCCCCGTCGAGCTGCTGAACCTGCCCTGACCCCGGCACCCCGCACCAACGACGGCCCCGCCGCAGGTACGACGGCCCCGAGGGGATGCCCCGGGGCCGTCGTCGGGTCGGTCGGGCGTCCTACGCGTTCCCGGCCGTGTCCGCCGGTGCCTGGTCCTGCCCGGTGTCGCTTCCGCTGCTCTCCTCGGCCGGTCCGGACACCGGGGCCTCCGCCGACCCGGACGGCGCCGCGCCGGAGGCCGTGCCCCCGGACGTGCCGTCCCCGGACGTCGTGGCCCCGGACGTGCCGTCCCCGGACGTGCCGTCCCCGGATGCCGCGGCCTCGGATCCCGGCACCGCGGACACCGCGGGCCCGTTGTCCACGGCCGGGTTGGCGCGGCCGCGCAGCAGTAGCCACGCCTGGACCGCGGCCGCCAGCACGATCACCACGGCGATCCCGCTGGTGAGGTGCATGCCGCTGGTGAACGCGTCCCGCGCGGCCGCCAGGAGGTCGGTCCCGGCCGGCCCGCCCAGCCCGGCGGCGGCGTCGGCCGCGCCGCCCAGGGTCTCCCGGGCGGTGTCGGTCGCACCCGCGGGCACGCCCTCGACCTCGGTCAGGTTCGCCCGGTAGTAGGCCGTGAGCACGCTGCCGAGGACCGCCACGCCCAGGGCGCCGCCCAGTTCGTAGGCGGTCTCGGAGATCGCCGAGGCGGCACCGGCGCGCTGGGGCGGGGCCGCGCTCATGATGGCGCCGTTGGTCAGCGTCTCGGCGAACCCGGCCCCGGCGGCGATGAGCGCGAAGCCCACCGCCACGAGCACCACGCCCGTGGCGGCGTCGTTCGCGGACGTGAACACCAGCACGGCGAAGCCGGACGCCGTGACCACCAGCGCCGAACCGATGACCGCGGCCAGGCTCAGCCTGCGCGCGACCCGCACGGCCACGAAGCTGGTCAGCACGGACAGCACCAGGCCCGGCACCAGGACGTATCCGGCGCGCATGGGCGACATGCCCAGGACCAGCTGCAGGTACTGCGTCAGGAAGAACAGCGACGAGACCAGCGAGAACACGATCATCAGGTTCGTGGCGACCGCCACGCTGAACACGCGGGACCGGAACAGGTCCACGTCGATCAGCGGGTGGGCCAGCGTCGTCTGCCGGCGCACGAACACGTACCCCAGCGCCAGACCCAGCACCAGCGCCGCGAGCGGGGCCAGGGCGGGTCCCTCGGTGGCCAGCTTCTTGACGCCGTACACGGCGGGCAGCATCGCGCCCAGCGACAGCGCCACGCTGGGCAGGTCGAGCCGGCCCGGCGACGGGTCGCGCGACTCGCGCACCAGCAGCGGGACCAGGACCAGGATCAGCGCCATCACCGGCAGGTTGATCAGGAAGACCGACCCCCAGAAGAAGTGCTCCAGGAGCCATCCGCCCAGGATCGGGCCCAGGGCGGCGCCGGCGGAGAAGCCGGACGCCCAGATGGCGATGGCCAGCAGCCGCTGGCGCGCGTCCAGGAACATGTTGCGCAGCAGGGACAGGGTGGAGGGCATCAGTGACGCGCCCGCCACGCCGAGCATGGCGCGGGCGACGATCAGGACCTCGGGCGTGGGCGCGAAGGCGGCCAGCAGGGAGGCCCCGCCGAAGGCGGCCGAGCCCACCATGAGCAGGCGTCGTCGGCCGACGCGGTCGCCGAGCGACCCCATGGTGACCAGCAGCCCGGCCAGGACGAAGCCGTAGATGTCGATGATCCACAGCAGCTGTCCGGAGGTGGGCCGCAGCCCCTCGCTCAGTTCGGGGACGGCGAACCCGAGCACGGTCATGTCGACCGAGATCAGGACGACGGGAAGGACCAGGACGGCGAGCGCGGCCCACTCGCGCGGTCCGGCGAGGGCCGGTCCGGCGCCCTGGGCGCCGCGCGCGTCGGTGGTGCCGTGCCCGGCCTTGGCGGTGCTCATCTTTCCTCGTTACGTGTCGCTGGTGGGGCGGCGCCCGGTTCCGGGCCCGCCGTTCGCCGGGCGGGAGGCTGCGGGCTCCGGGCTCGGCGGGGACGGTTGGCGGGAGGGAGACCTCCGGCCAGTATGAACCGTCCAGACGGTACAGTACCGTCCAGCCGGTACAGTGTCAATCGTGAACGCTTCCACCACACGCGACCGCATCCTCGACGCGCTCCAGGACATCCTCATCGACGAGGGCCACTCCGGGGTGACCCTGGAGGCGGTGGCCCGCGCGGCCTCCGTCTCCAAGGGCGGGCTGCTCTACCACTTCCCGTCCAAGGCGGCCCTGATCACCGGCCTCATCGAGCGCCTCTCCGCCCTGGCCGAGGAGGAGTTCCGCGAGGCGGTGGAGAGCGGCGAGGGCGTCGTCCGCGTCTTCCTGCGCACCTCGCTGCCCCGCAGCGCGGAGGAGCGCGAGCTGTACTGGTCGGTCATCGCCGCCCTGCGCAGCAAGGAGGACATGCCCGAGGAGGCCGCCGAGCTCGTGCGGTACCTGTTCACCCGGTGGGGCGAACTGCTGCACGAGGAGCTCACCGACCCCGTGCTGGCCGAGATCATCCTGCGGGCCGGGGACGGCCTGTACATGGCGGCCATCGCCGGGCTCCCCCAGCCCGACCCCCAGCTCACCCAGGACGTGTTCGACCGTCTCGTGGAGGCCTCCGACAAGGTGCGGCGCCCGCGATGACGCCGTGCCGGCACCACCGGTCCGGGTCCCGGTCGGCCCCGTGCGGCGCGGGTGGAGGTGTCCGTCCGTCCGCCCGGGGAAAGATCACGACCAGGAAACGGTACGCCCGCGACCGGGGGTCGGCCACCGGTTTTCCGCGGCCCCGGAAGGGCCCCGAAAGCCCCGTGGTCAGGGGATCCGCCGTATGCGGGCGGTCCCGGGAAGGTGACCATGTGGTGCTTTTCACGTGTTGGGGATCATGATTTACTTCCCAGTAACTTCTTGGTCGACGCGAGGGCCCGCGGTCGTCGGGTGCTCGCCCGACCGAAGGGGTGAAGTGTGCACTACCTCGAGGAGTAGGGCGTGCCGTGTCGACCAGGACTGAAGCTGTTCGCGAGACTGTTCCCACCTCGCTCGGGGACGTCGGCGGGGTGAGAACGCGCAGACGGGAAAGCGGGGGGCGGATGCACAGGCTCACCAACCAGGTACGGCCGTACGCCTGGGGTGCCCGCACGGCCATCCCGCGGTTGCTGGGCACCGAACCGGACGGCACCCCCCAGGCCGAGCTCTGGCTGGGAGCCCACCACGGCGCGCCGAGCACCGCGCACTGCGAGGACGGGCCGCTGCCCCTGCCCCGGCTGATCGCCGACGACCCCCGCCGGGTCCTGGGGCCCAGCGCCGCCGAGCGCTACGGGTCGCGGCTGCCCTTCCTGCTCAAGTACCTGGCCGCGGAGGCCCCGCTCTCCCTGCAGGTGCACCCGGACGCCGCGCGCGCCCGCGCCGGGTTCGACGCCGAGGAGCGCCGGGGGATCCCCGTGGACGCGGCGCACCGCAACTACCGCGATCCCCACCACAAGCCCGAGCTCCTGCTCGCGCTGGAGCCGTTCGAGGCCCTGTGCGGATTCCGGGAGCCGGCCGCGGCCCAGGCCGATCTGCGCGGTCTGACCTGCGAACTCGCGACGCGGCTGCGTGCCGGTCTGGCGCTGCCCGACACCCACGACGCCCTGCGCGCGGCCCTGACCCTGCTGCTCACCCTGCCCGAGGACGACCGCGCCCGCCTGATCGGGGACTTCGTCGCCGAGTGGGCCGGATCCGGGCCGCGGGGCGCGCACACCGACATCGTCGTCGACCTCGCCGAGCGCTACCCCGGCGACCCCGGAGCGGTCGCGTCCCTGCTGCTGAACCGGATCACCCTCTGGCCGGGCCAGGCGCTGTACCTGCCCGCGGGCAACCTGCACGCCTACCTCCAGGGGACCGCGGTGGAGGTGATGGCCAGCTCCGACAACGTGCTGCGGGCGGGCCTGACCTGCAAGCACGTGGACGCCCCCGAGCTGTTGGACGTGGTGGACTTCGCGGTCCTGCCGATCCCCTACGCCCGCCCCGCGTTCCTGGACGGCCGCCGGGAGTTCCGGCCCGCCGCCCCGGAGTTCGCGCTGCACGAGATCGGTCCGGGGCGCATCACCGCGCACCTGCCCGGTGAGGGGCCGTCCGTGGTGCTGGCCCTGCACGGCCAGGTCGAGCTGGTCGCCGAGGTGGGGGAGGGGCTCGTCCTCCAGCGCGGGGAGTCGGTGTTCGTGCAGGCGGGGAGCGGGCCGATCAAGGTCGAGGGACACGGGCACGTGGTCGCGGCCACCGTCGGCGAGGCGTAGGGTCCTCCGGCCGGTCCGCACCGGAGCGCGTTCTCACGCGGATAGCCTGGGCCCTTCTGTTCCCGTAGTACTGACAAGGGGTTGCACCATGGCGCTCGAACGTCCCGAGATCGACTTCATCGACGGTCCGCCGCCCGCCGAGCTGGTCGCCACCGACGAGCAGATCGGTGAGGGCGAGCAGGCCGGACACGGCAGCACCGTCGAGGTGCACTACGTGGGCGTCGCCCACTCCTCCGGCGAGGAGTTCGACGCCAGCTGGAACCGCGGCGAGCCGCTGCGCTTCCGCCTGGGCTCCGGCCAGGTCATCCAGGGCTGGGACCAGGGCGTCATGGGGATGCGCGTGGGCGGTCGCCGCAAGCTGGTCATCCCGCCGCACCTGGCCTACGGCGACCGCGGCGCCGGCGGCGTCATCAAGCCGGGCGAGACCCTGGTGTTCGTCGTCGACCTGGTCGGCGTCAGCTAGCACCGAACCGCCCGCCGGTCCGGGCCGCGCAGCGCGCTTCCGGGCGTTGGCGGGTGACGGGAGGGTGGGGCTGCGCCTGCGGTGTCCGTTGAGGGTGGTAGCCCGTTCTCGCGCGCAGCGCGCTTCCGGGCGTTGGCGGGCGACGGGAGGGCCCGTGCCGTGCTCCCACACACGGCACGGGCCCCCTCCTTGCTCCCGCGTCCTACCCGAGGGTTGCGCCCACCGTCACGTGGCCCTTGAGCAGGTCGCGGGCGATCGTGCGGCGCTGGATCTCGTCGGTGCCCTCGAAGATCCGCAGCAGCCGCAGGTCCCGGTACCAGCGTTCGATCGGCAGCTCGCGGGTGTACCCCATGCCGCCGTGGATCTGCATCACCCGGTCGACGATCTCGTTGGCCTTCACACCGCCGAACAGCTTGGCGATGGACTGCGCGTGCCGGGAGTCGCGGCCCTGCTCGACCTGCCAGGCGGCGTGCAGCACCAGCAGGCGCAGCGCCTCGATCTCCATCTGGGAGTCGGCGATCATCCACTGGATGGCCTGGCGGTCGGCGATCGGCGCGCCGAAGGTGTGCCGCGACTTGGCGTGCTCGATGGCCATGCCCAGCAGCCGTTCGCAGCCGCCCAGCGCGCGGGCGGGCAGCAGGTAGCGGCCCTTGCCGATCCACTTCATCGCCAGGGCGAAGCCCTGGCCCTCCTCGCCCAGGATGTTGGCGTGCGGCACGCGCACGTCCTGGAAGACCAGCGACGCCGGTCGCCGCTCGCCCATGGTGTCGATCGGCTCGGAGGTCCAGCCCATGTCCCGGTCGACGAGGAAGCAGGTCACCCCGCCGTTGGCGCCCTTGTCCGGGTCGGTCACGGCGAAGACCATCGTGAAGTCGGACTCGTCACCGCTGGTGATGAAGGTCTTCTCCCCGTTGATGACCCACTCGTCGCCGTCGCGGACCGCGCGGGTGCGGATCGCCTTGGCGTCGGACCCGGCACCGGGTTCGGTGATGGCGAAGCTGGATCTGCGCTCACCGGCGATGGTGGGCAGCAGGTAGCGCTCCTTCTGCTCCTCGTTGGCGTAGTAGAGGATGTTGTCGGCCTCGCCGCCGAACTTGAAGGTCAGGAAGGTACGGCCGAGCTCGGTCTCGATGATGGCCGCGGTGATGGGGTCCAGTCCCATGCCGCCGTACTCCACGGGCGTCTCCACGCCCCAGAAGTCGGACTTGCGCGCCAGGGCCTGCAGGTTCTTGCGCTCGTCGGCGTTGAGCCCCGGGGGGTGCCCCTCGCGCTCGCGGCGCAGCACCTCGTTCTCCAGCGGCATCAGTTCCCGCTCCACGAAGGTCCGGACCCAGTCCCGGACGGCGCGCTGCTCTTCGCTCAATGAGAAATCGATCACGGCCTGCTCCCCAATAACCTAACACTGTTCGGTTACCCGAGCGTACGATGTCCACCGCCGCTGGTGCAAGAGGGGGCCGGGTCCCGGTACCGGCGGGAACGCCGCCGACGTGCCACGGGGCCGGACCGGCATGCGATGATCAGCGCGGACGCCGGACAGGCCGGAACGTCCACCACAGCGGAGAAGGGGATCCTTCCGTGGCCCGACCCAAGACGCCGATCCTGAGCAAGCCCGCCATCCGTCAGGCGGCTCTGACCCTCATCGACAGGGACGGCCTCGAAGGCGTCTCCATGCGCAAACTCGCCCAGGAACTCGACGTGCAGGCGGCCTCCCTCTACAGCCACTACCGGACCAAGGAGGAGCTGCTCACCGAGATCGCCGACGAGGTCACCACCCGCATCGACGTGTCCGGTTTCGACCTCGGCGACTGGCGGGAGGGCCTGGCCCGGTGGGCGCGCTCCTACCGCGACGCCCTGGCGGAGCACCCCAACCTGGTGCCGGTGATCGCCTCCGGCCCCGGGCGGCGGGAGGAGGCCCTGCGCCGGGCCGACATCGTGCACGGGGGCCTGGTCAACGCCGGATGGCCGCCCAAGTACGCCACCATGATCGGCGCCTCGACCAAGTACCTGGTGGTCGGAGCGGCCACGAACTCCTTCGCGCGCGGCTTCGACGACGACGTCCGCGTCTACCGCGACCGCTACCCGAACCTCTCCCAGGCGCACCGCCTGGCGGAGCACGCCACGGAGATCGACGACGCCAGCTTCGAGCTCGCGCTCTCGGCCTTCCTGGACGGGCTCACCCGCGTCTACGACGACGTCCGCGCCCACACCTGAGCCGCGGCTCCGCGGTTCCGCGCCCAGGCGGGGCCACGGACCCGTGCGCCTCAGACACGCGCGGACCGCAGCCGGAACGCGGTGGCCTGCGCGACCACCAGACCGCAGGTCGTCGTCGCGTAGGCGCCCCACAGCAGCGGCAGCCCGCCGATCCGCGCCAGCGGAAGCGCGGCGAGGGCGAGGGCCCCGTAACAGACGGCGAACGCGTACATCGACGGCCGGGGGTGCTTGATCCCCAGGAGCCCCATCCCCGGCGGCACCTGTAGCGCGTCCGCCACGACCACGACGCACAGCACGGGCAGCAGGGCCGCGGCGGTGGCGCCCACCCGCGGGTCGGAGGTCAGCAGGCCCACGAGCGGGCCCGCGGTCGTCCAGAGCACCGCCGCGCTCCCCGCCACGACCGGAACCGCCACCGCGTACCCCGCCAGCACGGCCCGGCGCACACCCGTCCGGTCGCGCCGCGCGGCGGCCCTGGCGGCGGAGGGGACGAGCGACTGCCCGACCGCCGCCGCCGGCAGGAAGGCGAACGTGGCCACGACCACCAGCAGCTGGTGCGCGGCCGCCTCCTGCGCGCTCACGCGGGCGACCGCCACGGCCAGCACGCTCATCGCCCCGAACTTGATCACCAGCGTCGCGCCGCTGGGCAGGCCCACCCGGGCGATCCGCCACACGCCCGGCCACGCGGGCGGACCCCAGCCGACGCGGCGGCCCCGCAGGAGCGTGCGGCGGCGGGACGCGTACAGGCCCAGAACGAGCCCGACGGTGCCCTGGAACAGCATCGTGGCGCCCGCGCCGGACAGGCCCAGCGCCGGGAACGGCCCTGCGCCCAGGACCAGGGCGGGCGTGAGCGTGACGGTCAGCGCGGTGGAGACCAGGCTCAGCGCCAGGACCGTCCGGGTGCGGCCGAGCCCGATGAGCAGGATGTCCGTGGACGAGCGCATTGAGGCCACGGCCACGAACGTCCCCATGAGCAGGGGGGACGGGCCCAGCGCCGCGAGGGTGGGCGCGGCCACGCCCAGAGGCGGCGCCCACAGGGGGATCGAGGCGACCAGGCAGCCGCCGAGCAGCCCCGTGCACAGTGCGAGCCAGGTGCCGTCGCGGACCACGCGGGCGAGGGCGGCGGGGTCGCGGTCGTTCTCGGCGACGAAGGGCATGGCCCCGCGCAGGCAGCCCTGCGCGACCATCAGCAGCGGGTTGACGAGGGAGATGATCAGCGCGTGCGCCGCCAGGTCACCGGTGTCCGTCCGGCCGAGTACCGCCGCGGTGACCATGCTCCCCAGCGTGGTGGCGAGCATGGACAGGTACAGCGGCAGCGCCCTGCCCGCGATCCGGCCGGTCTGCCGGGCGAGGGAGAGCCGGGCCTCCGTGGCGCGCCGACGCTCCTCCGGCTCCGTGGCGGGTGCGGAGCGGACGTCGGTCAACGGTCCACCACGGCCGCCGTACGGGCCTTCGACCAGGACAAGCAGGACTCCTCGGTATCGGGGGCTGATTCCGCCGGGCATGCTAACGCACCGCTCCACGGCGTCCCGGGGGGGCGGTTGGTAGCGTCGGCGCCAGAGGGTCGCGCGCACGCGCGTGCGGCCGGGTCGACGAGGCTGGAGGAGGCGCCGTCCATGGCTGAGACACGGGTGGTCTGGTCCAAGAAGGTTCCGGAGGTCTACGGCAAGCTCGACGAGATCGACAAGATCATCGCGGGCCAGTTGGACACGACCCTGCTCGAACTGGTGAAGCTGCGCGCCTCCGTCCTCAACGGCTGCGCGTTCTGTGTGGACCTGCACACGCGCCGGGCGCTGCAGGAGGGCGAGACCCAGCAGCGCCTCTTCCTCGTTCCGACGTGGGTCGAGGCGGGCGGCATCTTCTCCGAGTCCGAGCGGGCCGCGCTCGCCCTCACCGACGAGATGACGAGGATGGGCGAGCACGGGGTCTCCGACGAGGTCTACGGGGCCGCCGCCGAGCACTTCGACGAGGAGCGGCTCGCCGCGCTGATGACCGCCATCGCGATGATCAACCTGTACAACCGGCTCGCGGTCACCTCGCACCTGCACCCGCGCCGACGCTAGGGAGTGTTCTTCCGACGGCTTCCGGGTGAGCGAGCGGTCGTCGGTCCCTCTCGCGCGACGATGGGCGAAGCCTGGTCGTGCCGCCCGAGCGCGGAGGCGCGGCGAGAGGCGGCCTGGCGGCCGTGAGCCCGGAACGCCGCAAGGAACACGACCTCGCGGACAGGTGCCGCGGACGCCGCCCCTCGCGCGGCGGGCGCGTCCGCGGCCACGGGCGTGCGCCGGGCTCCGGCGCGCGCCCCGCCGGGCCGCGCGGCCTCGGGAAAGCCTCCGAAAGCCCCGTACGCGCGGGGACCGTACTACGGCCCATGGCCTCGGGTACCGGACACCCCGAAAGCCCGTACGCGCGGGGGACCGACTGCTAGCGTCGACCGTGTTCCAGGTCACACTCGCGAGGACGTCCCAGGAGTGCGGATGAGCCCGACCCCCACCGTCGCCCACCTCCTCCACCGCAACGCCGACACCTGGCCCGACCGGCCCGCGCTCTCCTGGAGGGAGCCCGGTTCGGCCGACTGGCGCACACTGACCTGGTCCGGCGTGCGCGACCGCGTGGCCGGGCTCGCCGAGGGCTACGCGGCCCTGGGCGTGGCCCCCGGCGACCACGTGCTGCTCATGATGGGCAACCGGCCCGAGCACTGGCTCAGCGACCTCGCGCTGGTCCGGGCCGGGGCGGTCACCACCACCGTCTACTCCACCTCCGCGCCCGACCAGGTCCGCTACATCGCCCGGCACTGCCGTGCCCGGCTCGCGGTCGTCGGCGACGCCGGGTCCGCCCGTGCCTGGGAGCGGCTGGTCGCCGATCCCGACACGCCCCTGGAACGGCTGGTCGTCGTGGACGGCGCCGACCCCGAGCGCGGGCACGTGCCGTACACGGACCTGGCCGCCGTCGCCGCCCCCGCTTCCTCCGCCGCCGAGGACCGGTCCGACCCCGACGACCGGCTCACCGTCGTCTACACCTCCGGTACCACGGGCGAACCCAAGGGCGTCGTCCTGACCCACCGGCACGTGTTCGGCAACGCGACCGCGCTGGACCGGGTCGTGGAACTGCCCGACCACGCCGAGCACATCTGCTACCTGCCCCTCGCGCACATCGCCGAGCGCATGCTGGGCCTGTACCTGCCGCTGTTCCGGGCCTCGCACGTGTGGCTGTGCGCCGATCCCCAGGAGCTGCCCGAGGTGCTGCGGCACGTGCGGCCGCCGCAGTTCTTCGGTGTTCCGCGCGTGTGGGAGAAACTCGCCTCCGCCCTGCGCGCGGGCCTGGACCGGCTGCCCCCGGACCGGCGCGCCGCCGTCGACCGGGCCCGCGCCCTGGCCGCCGAGCACATCTCCCGCCGCGAGCGCGGGGAGCTGGTCCCCGACGACCTGGCCGAACGGGCCGAGCGGGCGCGGGCCCAGGTCCTCGCGCCCCTCCTGGCCGCGGCGGGCCTGGACCGGGTCGTCTGGGCGGCCAGCGCGTCCGCGCCCATGCCCCCGGAGGTCGTCCGGTTCTGGGCGGGGATGGGCCTCGCCGTCATGGACGCCTGGGGACTGACCGAGACCACCGGCGTGGCCACCGTCAACAGCCCCGTCAGCGGATTCCGCCTGGGCTCGGTCGGCCGCCCCATCGACGGGGTGGAGCTGCGGGTGGCGGGGGACGGCGAGATCCTGGTGCGCGGGGCGACGGTGTTCGAGGGCTACCTGAACCCGGACGGGTCGGTCGGGCCCGGCACGGGCGCCGGGGGCTGGTTCGCCACGGGCGACGTCGGCCGCCGCGACGAGGACGGGTTCGTGTGGATCACCGACCGCAAGAAGGAGCTGATCGTCACCTCCCACGGCAAGAACGTGGCTCCCTCGCCGGTCGAGAACGCCCTGAAGGAGCACCCGCTCATCGGGCAGGCCTACGTGCACGGCGACGGCCGCCCCCACCTCGTCGCCCTGCTCGTCCTGGACCCGGAGACCGCTCCGGCGTGGGCCGCCGCGCACGGCATCCGCACCGGCGCGGGCACCGGCGACGGCCGGCCCCTGGCCGAGCACCCGGCCGTCCTCGCGGAGGCCGGACGTGCCGTCGCGGCGGCCAACGCGCGGCTCAGCCGCCCCGAACAGGTCAAGCGCCACCGGCTCCTGGACCGGGAATGGGGTCCGGGTACGGGGGAGCTGACCCCCTCGCTCAAGCTGCGGCGCCGCGTGGTCCGGGACCTGTACCGCGACGAGCTGGCCGCCCTGTACGAGCCCTGACTTCGGCGCGCACGCCGAGCCCCCCGGGGCGCTCCACCAGGTTCCGGGGCCGGCGCCGCCGACCGCGGTTCGCGCGCGAAGCCCCCGCGTCCGGGGCCGGAGGCGGGGGCGGGTGGAACGGTCGGATCAGACGGTGTGCCTGCGGTCGCCCGGCTGCGTCGCCTGCCCGGCCTCCTCGGCGGGCGCCGTCGTCTCGGGCTTGGCGTGGGCGGCCCGCCGGCCGCTGCGGTAGGCGGCGCGCTGGTCGTCGGTCATCCGGTCGGCGGTCGCCTCGTCCCGGTCCGCCGCCATCTCCCGGTCCGGCCAGCCGGCGGTCAGCGCGTAGATCACCAGGAGTTCGATGGCGATCGCCACGACCGACCACAGGGGCAGTGCCACCAGGAAGGCCAGCTGGGCGAGGGCGTTCACCGCGGCCAGCACGATGCCGAAGACCCGTGCCCACATGCTGCCGGACAGGATCGCGGCACCGGCGACCACCAGGACGATGCCCCATCCGCCGAGGAGGAAGCCCCACGCCCCGTACTCGAGGAGGAGCAGCTCACCGTCGGCCACGGCGTAGTAGGTGGGAGTCAGGAGGGCGACGAGCCCCTGGATGATGTTCACGGCGCCGATCATCATCAGCAGCGTCGCGGCGAAGAACTGCCAGCCGTTGGGTGATCCGGTTCGCATTGCGTGCTCCTCACCAGGTGTCCCGGCGGCCCTCGCGAGCCGGGGGACGTCCTGTCGGATGCTCTTCGAGCGCGGTTCCGCGCTCCCCACCACATCATCGAACGGCCGGCCCCAACGGGGTTCCAGTGGTTGCCCCATATCGGGTCAAGGATGCGCGCGGTCCCGGAAGTCCGGGCGTACACGGGGAACTACGTATATACAGAATTACGTAATATCGGCTACGGTGGTGGCGTGAACGACGAACACGACACCCGGCTGGCCGACCTGGAGGCACGGGTCGCCGAACTCGAACGCCGCGCGGCGGAGCGGCCCCCCGACCCAGGTCCGGCGCCCGCGACGGCACCCGCGCCGGCCACCGGCGACGCCTTCTTCGCGCTCAACGCCCTGCGGGACCACGTCACCGGTCGCGGCGGCGTGGTCTTCGCCGGACTCGTCAGGGACGAGGAGGGAGAGCACGCGGAGTCCGCACTGGAGTGGCAGCAGGGACTGTCCGTGGAACGGCTCGCCGAACTCGACTGGTCGCAGTGCGCCGCGCCCCTGGACGCCCTGGGCCACCCCGTCCGCCTCTCGCTGCTGCACGCCGTCTGGTCGGGCACCCGCACCGTGGCCGGGCTGGCCGAGCTGTCCGGCTTCGGGACGACCGGCCAGATCTACCACCACGTGCACCAGCTCAGCGCCGCGGGCTGGCTCACCACCCTCAAACGCGGCCACTACGCCATCCCGCCCGAACGCGTCATCCCCCTGCTCGCCGTCCTGCTGGCGGCGGGCGGTGCGAACCGGTCCACCCCGTGAGGAAGGAGGGACCCCCGGTGCGAACCCGTCCCCTGACCGTCGCCGCCGCCTGCGCGGCCGCCGCCCTGGTCGTCGTCCTCGGGCTGGTCGTGCGGCCGCACACGCCCGCCCTGTCCACCGACGAGTCCGGGGACGCCGCGCTGCTCGACCGCGCCCGGCCCCTGTTCGCCGAGGGCGTCCACCACCGGGTCAGCGTCGTCGAGATCGACGGCGAGGACACCCGCGTCGCCCACTTCGGCGCCGACGACTCCACGTCCTACGAGATCGGCTCGGTCTCCAAGGCCCTGAACGGGCTCCTGCTCGCCGACATGATCGAGCGCGGCGAGGTGTCCGAGGACACCGAACTCGGCACACTCCTGGACCTGGACGGCGCCCCGGCGGCATCGGTCACCCTCGCCGAGCTGGCCGGACACCGCTCGGGGCTGCCCCGGCTCTCCCCGCGCCCGCTGGACATGCTCGGGGCCTGGGCGGCCGCGCTGACGGGACGGGACCCCTACCGGTTCGACGTGGACACGCTGGTGGAGCAGGTGGCGGCGGCCGACACCTCCGGACGCGGTGAGTTCGCCTACTCGAACATGGGCGCGGCCGTCCTCGGCCAGGCCCTCGCGGCGCGCGCCGGAACCGACTACGCCGACCTGCTGCGCGCACGGGTGCTCGATCCGCTGGGGCTGGACGGCACCGTGCTGCCCGCCACCGCGGCCGAGCTGCCCGCCGGTGCGATCGTGGGCACCAACGACAAGGGCCGCACGGCCGACCCCTGGCTGGCCCGCGCCTACGCTCCCGCGGGCGGGGTGCGCTCCACCCCCGAGGACATGGCGGTGCTGGCGCGGGCCCTCCTGTTCGGCGACCCGCCGGGGGCGGGGGCCATGGAGCCGCGATGGGACGACGGCGAGGACGGCCGGGTGGGGCTGGGCTGGTTCGTCGACGACCACGACGGCACCGACGTCACCTGGCACAACGGCGGAACTGGCGGGTTCTCGACCATGCTCGCCCTGGACCGCGAGGGCGGGCGCGCCGTGGTGGTCCTGGCCGACACCGCCACCGGAGTCGAGTCCCAGGCGCGGGACCTGCTGCTGGGGGAGGCGTGATGACCACGACCGTGCTCTACGCCGTCGGCGGCCTGCTGGTCCTGGTCGCGGTGGCCATGTCCGCCGGGCTCCTGCTCCGGACCTGGCGGCACCGGGGCTCCCGGCGCCTCCAGGACCGCTGGGACGCGCTCAACCGGTTCGGGAACGCCCTGCTGATGACCGTCGTCGCCCTGCTGTCGGTCTCCTGGACCGTGTTCCCGGAGGGCCTGTGGTACCCGGTGGTCGCCCTGCTCGCCGCCGCGGCCGCCGGTACGGTGCTGCGCTGGCCCGACCTGGCGTGGCGGGCCGACACCGAGCGGGCGGCCACCCACCGGGTCTCGGCCCTGGGGACACTGGCGTTCGCGGCGGTGGCGGTCGCGGTGCTCGTCGTCACCCTCCTGTGAGCGCGGGTCCCGCCGTGGCTTGAGCATGGCTTCCGCGCCGCTCCGAGCATGGCTCGCGCTCGGAGCGGAGCGCGGCCCTGTCCGGGTGCGGGCCCCTCCGTGCCGGCCGCCCCTGTGCGGGCCGGCACGGCGGGTCCGGTCAGGCGAACGCGTCCACACCCGTCAGCTCCGCGGAGAACCGCCACAGGCGGGCGGCCTGCTCGGGGTCGACGGCGTGGTCGCTCACCCCGGGGCGGTCGGGGTCGGTGCCGGCCAGGACGGCCACGTCCACGTCCTCGCAGTACACGCCGCCCATCCCGGCCAGATCCGGTGAGGTGGCCGCCCACACCTGGGTGGCGGCGCCCTGTTCCGGCGTCTTGAACGTCGGGTCGGCCACGTTGCCGTCCGCGTCGATCCAGCCCTTGGCGACCATCTCGTCCGTCGTCATGTGGCGCTGGAGCGGGGTGAGGATCGCGCCCGGGTGCAGGGAGAAGGCCCGCACACCGGTGTCGGCGCCGCGCCGGTCGGCCTCGATGGCGAACAGCGCGTTGGCCATCTTGGACTGTTCGTAGGCGGCCCACCGGTCGTACCCCCGCGCGAACCAGGGGTCGTCCCAGCGGATCGCCGACCCGTGGTGCCCGCCCGACGACACGGACACCACGCGGGCGCCCGTGCCGTCGCTGAGGGCGGGCCAGAGGCGGTTGACCAACGCGAAGTGGCCCAGGTGGTTGGTGGCGAACTGGTACTCCCAGCCCGGGCCCACCTTCTGGTGGGGGCAGCCCATCACACCGGCGTTGTTGATGAGGACGTCGATGGACCGGCCGCTCGCCAGGAACCGGTCGGCGAAGGCGGCCACGCTGTCCAGGTCGGAGAGGTCGAGTGTGTCGACCTCCACCCCTTCGAGGCCGTCCAGGCCCCCGCGCGCGCTCTCGGGGCGCCGGGCCGGAACGACGACCCGGGCGCCGGCCCCCGCCAGCGCCCGGGTCGTCTCCAGGCCGATGCCCGAGTACCCGCCGGTCACGATCGCGAGCCGCCCGGTCAGGTCGATGCCCTCCAGGACCTCGCGGGCGGTGCTGCGCGCGCCGAATCCGGAACCGATCGGCTTCTGTGGTGTCGTCATGTGCGTCACCGTAGGACCTGGATCGCGCTCCAGGTCAAGGGAAGTAGCATCGGCTCGACCCGGCCCGGGACCGGGGCGGCCACCGAGGGGACGGCATGGGCGAGACCGGCAGCGGCAGCGACGACGAGGGCGCCGGCGGCGGCACGGCGCCGACCGGACGGCGGCCCACGATGGCCGACGTCGCCGCGCGCGTCGGGGTCTCCCGCCAGCTGGTGTCCCTGGTGATGAACGACAGCCCCGGGCCGAGCGCACCGACCCGCCAGCGGATCCTGCGGGCCGCCGAGGAACTCGGCTACCGGACCGACAGGGCCGCCCGGATGCTGCGGAGGGCGCGAAGCCGCCAGGTGGGTGTGCTGTTCACCATGGAGCACCCGCTCGACGTCCACCTGGTCGAGGCGGTCTACCCGGCGGCGGCCGCCCTCGACTACGGCGTCGTGCTGAGCGCGCTGATGGCCACGCGCGGGGAGCGCGAGGCGATCGACGACCTCCTGGGCCTGCGCTGCGAGGCCCTGATCCTCATCGGCCTGTCCGCCGCAGCCCCCTCGGACCTGGCCACCGTCGCCGAGCGCGTCCCCGTCGTGGAAATCGGCCAGCGGACCGGGGCCGAGGGCACCGACAGCGTCCGCACCGCCGACGCCGACGGCGTGCGCAAGGCCGTCGACCACCTGGCCGCCCTGGGGCACCGCCGGATCGCGCACGTGGACGGCGGGATCCTGCCGGGCGCCCCCGAGCGGGTCGGCGGCTACCTCGACGGGATGCGCGCCCACGGCCTGGCGGCGCTGGCCGACGTGATCCCGGGCGACTACTCCGAGGAGTCCGGGGCGCGGGCCGCGCGGGCGCTGCTCGCGCGCGAGGTCCTGCCCTCCGCCGTGATCACGGGCAACGACCAGTCGGCCCTCGGACTGGTGGAGACCCTCGTGCGCGCGAACGTGCGGGTGCCCCAGGACGTGTCGGTGGTCGGCTACGACGACAGCCGCACCGCGCGGCTGTCCTTCCTGGACCTGACGTCCGTGCGCCAGGACGCGGCCCTGATGGCCGGGCTGGCGGTGCGTGCGGCGGCCGAACGGCTCGACGACGGGCGCACGCGCAGCGCGCACCTGGTGCTGGAGCCCGAGCTCGCGGTGCGCAGCAGCACGGCCCCGCCGCGCCCCGGCCTGTCCTGACCGCCCTCGGGGCCAGTACCCGCCGACCGGCCCCTTCACGCCTCGGTCCGACCCGACCGGCACTCCATGCCTCGCCCTGGTCCGACCGGCCTCCAGAGCCAGAATCCGCCTGACCGGTGCTCCACGCCCCTCGCCTGGTCCGACCGGGTGCGGGCCCGTGGGACGGCGGCCGCGAGGGAGATCACAGCCGCAGGACTTGGGGTCGACGGGGTCCGGGTGCCACCCTGGAGTTAGCACGTGCCAACAACCTCTGTGCCCAGGGGACCGATCCGCGCGGTGCCCCCGCCCACCGCTTCTCCGCTCCCGGCCTCCCCGCCTCCTCTTCGTCTTCGCGCTCCACGCGAGAAAGGCACCGCCATGCCTCTGGCCCTGTTCGCCCTGGCTCTCGGGGCGTTCGCCATCGGTACCACCGAGTTCGTGATCATGGGCCTGCTGCCCGAGGTGGCCCGGGACCTGGACGTCCCCATCTCGACGGCCGGGTACCTGATCTCCGCCTACGCCGGGGGAGTCGTGGTCGGCGCGCCCCTGCTCACCGCGCTCAGCACACGGCTGCCGCGCAAGACCGTCCTGCTGCTCTTCATGGGCGTCTTCCTGGTCGGCAACCTCGCCACCGTCGTCGCCGACTCCTACGGCGCCGTCTTCGCGGCGCGGGTGCTGGCCGGGCTTCCGCACGGCGCCTTCCTCGGGGTGGGCGCGCTGGTGGCCGCCTACATGGCGGGGCCGGACCGCAGGGCCACCGCCGTCGCCCGGATGTTCCTGGGCCTGACCATCGCCAACATCGTCGGCGTGCCCGCCGGAACCCTCCTCGGCCAGTTCATGGGCTGGCGCGCGGCGTTCCTGGCCGTGGTGGCCATCAGCGCGCTGGCGATCGCGGCCATCGCGGTCTTCGTGCCCCGGCTGCCCGCGCCTCCCGGCGGGGGGCTCCGCGGCGAGATGGCCGCGCTCGGCGACCGCCAGGTCCTGCTCGGGCTGCTGACCGCGGTGTTCGGCTTCGCCGGAGTGTTCGCCGTCTACAGCTACATCTCGCCGATGATGACGGAGCTGGCCGGGATGTCCCCGGCGGGGGTCCCGCTGGTCCTGGCGCTCTTCGGCACCGGCATGACCCTGGGCTCGCTCGTCGTGGGCCCGCTGGCCGACCGGGCGCTGCGGCCGACCATCTTCGGGGCACTGGCCTCGCTGGCCGTGGTGCTGGTGGTGTTCTCCTTCACCGTGCACAACCCCTGGACCGCCGCGGCCACGGTCGTGGTGCTGGGGGCGGTCGGGTTCGGGGTGGCCACTCCGCTGCAGGTCCTGGTGATGAACAAGGCCGACCGGGCGCCGACGATGGCCTCGGCCTCCAACCACTCCGCCTTCAACCTCGCCAACGCCGGGGGAGCGTGGCTGGGCGGCGTCGGGATCGGCCTGGGCCTGGGCCTGACCTCGCCCGCGCTGATCGGCGCGGTCCTGGCCGTGGCCGGTCTGGGGATCGCCGTCACGGCGGCCCTGCTCGACCGCCCCGCCGCGGGAGCGGTCGGCACCGACCCGCCGCTGGTGGAGGCCGGCGCCGCCGAGTGAGTCCCCGCCGGGGACGGGTCCGGGCTCAGGTCCGGCTTCCGTCCCCGACCCGGCGAGCGAGGATCTCGGCCAGGGTCCGGCAGCCCCGGCGCAGGTCGGTGGGGTGGGCCGTCCCGTATCCGAGGACGAGCCCGTGCACGGACGGCGTGCCGTGGGCGGTCCGGGCCAGGTCGTCGACCAGCAGACCGTGCGCGGCGGCCTCGGCCACCACGGGCGCCACGGCCTCCGCCGGCAGCGGCAGGGTCACGTGCAGACCCGCGGTGTCCCCGGTCAGGTAGGGCCCCAGGAACTCCTTGACGACGCCGCGGCGGCGGGCGTACTCCCGCCGCATCCGGCGCAGGTGCCGGTCCAGGTCGCCGCGCTCCAGCAGCAGTGCCGTGGCCGCCTGGGCCGGGCCGCTGGTGCGGTCCGACAGGCTCCGCCGCACCTCAGCCACCCGGCGCAGCAGCGCGGGCTCGGCCACGAGCCAGCCCACGCCCAGATCGGGGGACAGGGTCTTGGACAGGGTGCCCAGGAGCACCACGCGACCGGGGTCGAGCCCGTACAGGGCGGGCAGCGGGGCGACGTCGTAGCGGAACTCGGAGTCGTAGTCGTCCTCGATCACCACGGCGCCCGTCTCCCGCGCCCAGGCCAGCAGGAGTTCGCGGCGGGGGATGGGCAGCCGTCCTCCGAGCGGGTACTGGTGCGCGGGCGTGGTGTAGACGACCGACAGGTCCCTCGGCAGGTCCGCGACCACGATGCCGTCGTGGTCGACCGGGCAGGGCACGATACGTGCCCCGCGCGCCCCGAGCACGGCCGCGGCCCGCTGGTATCCGGGGTCCTCCACCCCCGCCCGCGCGCCCGGGCCGAGCAGGGTCGCCCCGACCAGGTCCAGCCCGTTGCCGGTGCTCCGGGTGACCAGGACGTTCTCCGGCCCCACCCGGATGCCGCGGGCGCGGCGCAGGTGCTCGGCCAGCAGTTCGCGCAGCCGTGGCAGGCCGTGGGGGTCGGGGTCGTCGTCCGGCGGCTGCTCGGCGGCGTGCCGCCAGGCCCGGCGCCAGGCGGCGCGGTCGTGGTCGCGCACCCACGGCGCGCCCGGGCGCAGGTCGACCAGGCCGCGTCGGCGCGCCTCGTGCCGGGACCACCGGACGGCCTCCGCCGACCCCGGGGGCGGGTCCGTCAAGGGCCCTTCCGTGAGGCGGCTCCCGGGGCGGTGGTGGGTGGCGGGTAGGGGGGTCTGCGGCCGGGGGCCGTCCGTTGAGGGTGGTAGCCCCGTCTCTCCCGCGAAGCGGCTCCCGGGGCGACGGTGGGCGACGGGCAGGGGGGTCTGCGGCCGGGGGCCGTCCGTTGAGGGTGGTAGCCCCGCCCCTTCCGCGAAGCGGCTCCCGGGGCGATGGTGGGCGACGGGCAGGGAGTCGTGCTCGGCGACGAACGTGCCCGACCCGTGGCGCCCGTCGAGCCACCCCTCCGCGTACAGCTGCTGGTAGGCCTCCGTGACCACGGTCCGGCTCACGCCCAGCTCGGTCGCGAGGGCGCGCGACGACGGCAGGCGCGCACCGGGCGTCAGGACCCCCTCGGCCATGGCCGCGCGCAGCTGGTCGGAGAGCTGGACGGCGAGCGGTACCCCGGCGCCGCGATCCAGGCGCACGGGCGGTTCGGCGGGGGTGTGGCGGGCCAAAGTGGTCTTCCGTTTTCATGGAGAAGTGGCCATGGGTGTGATAGCCACTTCTTCCTAGGCTTGCACACATGCTCTCCACGACAGAACGCACCCGGCTCGGGCGCGCCAAGCACAAGGCCCGGACCGACCGCCAGGAGCTCTACGACCTCCTCGACACCGGGATGGTCTGCCACCTCGGCGTCATCGCCCGCGGCGCCCCCATGGTGGTCCCCACCTGTTACGGGCGGATCGGTGACACCCTCTACGTGCACGGCTCCACCGGCGCGCGGTCCCTGCGCGCCCCGGGAGAGGTCTGCGTCACCGTGACCCACCTGGACGGGATCGTCCTGGCCCGCTCCGCCTTCCACCACTCCGTCAACCACCGCTCGGCGATGGTCTACGGCACGCCGCGCGAGGTCACCGACGAGGCGGAGCACCTGGCGGCACTGCGGGCCGTGACCGAGCAGCTCGCGCCCGGCCAGTGGGACGCGGTCCGCCCGCCCACCGCCAAGGAGCTCGCCGCCACGCGCGTGCTCGCGCTGTCCCTGGAGGAGGCCTCGGTCAAGGTCCGGACCGGTCCGCCCGCCGACGACGAGGAGGACTACGCCCTGCCGACCTGGGCGGGGGTCCTCCCGGTCCGCCAGGTGTTCGGAGGACCCGAACCCGACCCCGTCCTGCCCGAGGGCATCGGGGTGCCCGCCCACATCGCGGGCCGCTTGTCCCGCTAGCGCGGCTCGGCCGACGCGGCTCGGCCGCGCCCGTGCCGCCAGGTGGCCACGAGCACGAACGAGACCACCACCAGCAGCGACCAGGCACCGAGCTTGGACACGTGCACCATCTCCCAGGCCCGCTCCTGATGGGGGTAGCTCCAGGCGCCGAGCAGGGTGGACACGTTCTCCGCGATCCACAGGAACAGGCCGATGAGCAGGAAGGACAGCGACAGCGGCATCCGGTACCGCGTCGGCCCGACCGTGTAGTGGACCCAGGTCCGCCAGGTGGCGGCGACCAGCGCGGCCGCCAGCCACACCCGCACGTCCGGCAGCCAGTGGTGGGTGAAGAAGTTGGCGTAGACCAGCACGGCCACCGCGGTCGTGGCCACGGGCCGGTAGTCGGTCAGTTCGAGGTCGAGCAGCCGCCAGGCGCGCACGATGTAGGACCCGACCGCCGCGTACATGAACCCGCTGTAGAGCGGTACCCCCGCGACCTTGGTCCAGGCGTCGCCGGGATAGGACCACGAGCCCACGTGCACCTTGAACACCTCCAGTGCCAGCCCCACGACGTGGAAGCCGAGGATGGCCAGCACCTCGCGGCCCGTCTCCAGCCGCAGGATCCAGAACGCCGCGGTCAGGGCGACGCCGTAGAGCAGCAGGGCGTCATAGCGGGGGATCGGCAGGGGCACGGCGGCGCTCAGCGCGAGTCCGGCGAAGATGCCGACGGCGAAGGCGCAGGCACGCGCCTGCGCCCAGCCGAACCGGAGGAGCTGGGCCGCACCGTGGCGTACGAGCGGTCGGGGGGCGGTCCGGGTGGAGGTCATGGGAGGTGGGACGTCCGACCGCCGCCCCGGGTTCGCCCCGGGTCCGTCCTCAGGCGTGCGACCCGGCGGGCACACCGGCGCCGTGCCCGTGCGCGTGCACTCCTGCCACGTCCCACTCGGGGAAGGGGTCGGCCAGACCCGCCCAGTCCCCGGCCAGCTCGGCGTCGGTGAGCAGGCAGGCGCGCAGGCTCCCGGCCAGCGCCTCCCCGCGCAGTCCCGTACCGATGAAGACCAGTTCCTGGCGGGGGGCGACGGCCTCGGCGTCCTCGTCGTCGGGCAGCCCGAGCAGGGGCGCGTCCGCCGGGTCCCACGCGCCGGAGGGCTCGAACCGCGCCACGGGGCCCGCCTGCGACCACATCCCGGTGACGCGGTGGCGCGTGGCCAACCAGAAGAAGCCCTTCGAACGCAGCAGAGTGCCGAACTCGCCGGAGTCCAGGCGCTCGGAGACCAGCGACCACAGGCGTTCGGGGTGGAAGGGCCGGTCGGCGCGGAAGACCGTGCTGGAGATGCCGTACTCCTCGGTCTCGGGCACGTGGTCGCCGTTGAGCTCGGCGGCCCAGCCCGGCGCGCGCGAGGCGCGCTCCAGGTCGAACAGCCCGGTGCCCACGATCTCGCCGACGGCCACGCGGCCGTGCTCGGAGCGCAGCACCCGCGCCAGGGGGTTGAGCCGGCGCAGGGCGGCCTCGACCTCGTCGGCGTCCCGGTCGCTGACCAGGTCGGTCTTGTTGAGCAGCAGGACGTCGGCGAACTCGACCTGGTCGATGAGCAGGTCGCTGACCGTGCGCTCGTCGTCCTCGTAGGCGTCGAGCCCGCGCGAGAGCAGGTCGTCGCCCTGGCGCAGCTCGCGCAGGAAGCCGGCGGCGTCCACGACGGACACCATGGTGTCGAGGCGGGCCCGGTCCATCAGCCGGGTCCCGTCCAGGCCGGGGAAGGTGAAGGTGGCCGCCACGGGCATGGGCTCGGAGATGCCGCTGGACTCGATGAGCAGGTAGTCGAACCGGCCCTCGTCCGCGAGTCGGCCGACCTCCTCCAGCAGGTCGTCGCGCAGGGTGCAGCAGATGCAGCCGTTGGTCATCTCGACCAGGCGCTCGTCGGTCCGCGAGAGCGCGCCGCCGTCGCGGACGAGGCCGGCGTCGATGTTGACCTCGCTCATGTCGTTGACGATCACCGCCACCCGCAGACCGTCGCGGTTGCCCAGAACGTGGTTGAGCAGGGTGGTCTTGCCCGCTCCGAGGAAGCCGGAGAGCACGGTGACGGGCAGCGCGGCACGGCCTTCCGCTGTTGTGGAAATGGTTTTCATTTTCCCTATGCTGGCCGCTCTCGGGCCCGGATCGGTTGGCCGCATTGCGGGCTCCGGTGGGGCCGGTATTCCCGGGCCCGGTCGGGGCGCCGCCCGCGTTCACGCGCCGCGGGGGAGCGTCGCCCGGGCGCTCGCCCGCGGTGGCCCCACCTTGGGCTTTGTGGCGTTTCCGCAGTTCACGTCGGTCTTGCGCGCGCTGGGGTGGAGTGCTCACGGTGTGTGCCGGTTGTTCGCCCCGACTCTGAGTGAAGGTCCACGCGGGCGGCGGAGCGCACGCGGATCGCGGAGATCTTCCGGAACCGGTTGTGCCGCCCCTGGGGCGTCCCTAGTGTGATCCTCGGTTCACGGAGCGTTCGTCCGCGCAGGCCAGCGGGGGTGAATGGCGCACGTGGACGTGTACGCGCAACCCTCTTCCTCCCTTGCCCCGTGGCCGGTCCCGACACAGACCGGCTACGCGGCGTGGGTACGCGACTACCACGAGGAGACACAGCGGATGTCGATCGACGTAGGTCCCGAGACCCGGAACGGCCAGCGGAGCCTGGCGACCGCGGCCGCCCGGAACCTGGCGACCACCACCAAGTCCGCACCGCAGATGCAGGGGAAGAGTTCCCGCTGGCTGCAGAGGATGCTGCCCTGGGTGCAGACCGAGGGCGGCGCCTACCGCGTCAACCGCCGCCTCAGCTACACCATCGGTGACGGCCGTATCGAGTTCAACCAGACCGGCGCCGACGTCGAGGTCATCCCACAGGAGCTCGGCGAGCTGGCGCTGCTGTCCGGTTTCGACGACGTGGGCGTGCTGGGCGAGCTGGCCGGCCGCTTCACCCAGCGCGAGTTCGAGCCCGGTGACGTGCTCGCGCACGAGGGCAGGCCCGCCGACCACCTCTACCTCCTGGCCCACGGCCGGGTCCACAAGACCACCGAGGGCCCCTACGGCGACGCCACGCGGATCGGCGTCCTGGCCGACGGCGAGCAGTTCGGCGAGGAGGGCCTGCTCAACCCGGACGCGACCTGGGACTGCACCGTCAAGGCCGTCACCGCAGGCACCCTCCTGGAGCTGCCCCGCCAGGAGTTCTCCGCCGTCATGGACGCCTCTCCCAGCCTGCGCGCCCACATCGAGCGCTTCCTGGCCCGGCCGCTCAACGGGCAGAACAAGGCCGGCGAGGCCGACATCGCCATGCTCTCCGGCCACGTGGGCGAGCCCTCCCTGCCCGGGACCTTCGTCGACTACGAGCTCCGGCCCCGTGAGTACGAGCTGAGCGTGGCCCAGACGGTCCTGCGGGTGCACACCAGGGTCGCCGACCTCTACAACAAGCCGATGAACCAGACCGAGCAGCAGCTGCGGCTGACCATCGAGGCCCTGCGCGAGCGCCAGGAGAACGAACTCGTCAACAACCGCGAGTTCGGGCTCCTCCACAACTGCGACTACAGCCAGCGCATCCAGACCGACAGCGGCGCGCCCAGCCCCGACTGCCTGGACGACCTGCTGAGCATGCGCCGCAACACCCAGTACATGTTCGCCCACCCCAGCGCCATCGCCGCCTTCGGCAAGGAGTGCAACAAGCGGGGCATCACCATGGGCACCGTCGAGGTCGGCGGCCACCACCTGCCCGCCTGGCGCGGGGTCCCCCTCCTGCCCTGCGGCAAGATCCCGGTCACCGAGCACCACACGTCGTCGATCATCGCCATCCGTACCGGCGAGGACAACGAGGGCGTCATCGGCCTGCACCAGACCGGCCTGCCCGACGAGGTCGAGCCCGGGCTCAACGCGCGCTTCATGGGCATCGACGACCAGGCGATCATCTCCTACCTGGTCAGCACCTACTACTCGGCGGCCGTCCTCGTCCCCGACGCCATCGGCATCCTGGAGAACGTCGAGGTCCGCCCGCGTGCCTGAGCCCCGCCCGACACTGCCAGTGAAGGAGGGCTGAGACGGTGTCACTGCTGTCGCGGATGTCCGCCTCCGCCGCCACGCACGACGTGGCGGCCCTGGTGGACGCCCTGATGTCGAACCCGCTGCGCCCGGGACCGCCGGACCTGCTCGTGCCCGGCCCGCCCTCGGCCCGGGTGCCCGAACCGCCGCGAGCGGGCGCACCCGCGCCGGCGGGCGCGCCCACGGCGGGCGCGGCCACGGCCCCGCCGCGGCTTCCCACCGGCCCCACCGGTCCGGGGACCGCCGCGGCTCGCGCCCTGCTGCCCGACCGCCCGGTCGCGCCGCCCGCGCCGGTGCACGCGCCGGTCCCGGCGGGGGCGGTCGGCCGATGGCTGCCCCAGCCCCCCTCGGGGCCCGGAACGGCGGCCGTGCGCGTCCTGGGCCACCGCGCCCCGCCCGAGCGGGACGCGGACACGGCCGCCGACGACGCGGTCCCGGCGCTGTACTGTCCGCCCGCCGTACGCGACGACCGCGCCCTGGGGGAGGAGGTCGACGAGCGGCTGGTCGGCTGGGCCGAGGAGGTGGGGATCTACCCCGGCAAACTCGACATGATCCGCAAGGCGGAGTTCGGCCGGCTGATCATGCTCGCCCATCCCGAGACCGACGACCCCGAACGCCTGCTGGCCGCGGCCAGGTGCGCCCTGGCCGAGTGGTCCGTCGACGACCACTACGTCGACGGCGAGGTGGAGGAGTCCCGCCCGGAACTCCTCGGCCAGCGGCTGGCGATCGCACACTCGGTCATCGACCAGGCGCACATCTCGCGCGAGTACGCGCCCGAGCTGGAGAGGGTCGTGCAGGCGGACCCGGTCATGCGCGCCCTGCGCTCGGCCCTGGGCAAGCTCGCCGACCACGCGACGTGGACGCAGGTGCGCCGGCTGCGCCACGAGCTGGGCATCATGTTCGTCGCCTACAACCAGGAGGGCGTCTGGGGGAACACCGGTCAGAGGCCACCGGTGTGGGAGTTCCTGATGCACCGCCACGAGAACAGCTTCGTGCCCTGCATGGTGCTGATCGACGCGGTCGCCGGATACGAGCTGCCCATGGAGGAGTTCGCCGACCCGCGGGTCCGGCGCGTGTTCACCATGGCCGGATCGGCCACCGTCATCGTCAACGACCTCTACTCCATGGGCAAGGAGGGGCCCGACGACACCAGCCTGCCCAGGCTGATCGCCGAGGAGGACGGATGCACGATGCGCGAGGCGGTCGAGCGCACCGTGCGCATCCACGACGAGATGATGCACACCGTCGAGTCCGAGGCGGCCGCCCTCGCCCTCACCGGATCGCCGCAGCTGGGCCGCTTCCTGGCCGGGCTGTGGGCCTGGTGCGGCGGCAGCCGCGAGTGGCACGCCACCAGCGGCCGCTACCACGGTGACCGGTCCGGCTGACCCGGCCCGGCCCCACAGCACCCGCGCCCCCACCGCGGCCCACCGCACCCCCGCCGTCACCCACCCGGACCGCACGCGCGGCCCGGTCGGCTGTCCTGCCCGACGACCACCAGCAAGGAGCCCTTCGTATGACCATGACCTCCTCCCACTCCACCGGCAACGTCCTGCGCACCCAGTACCAGGAGTCCGTCGCGGAGTACTGGAACGCGGAGAAGGACCCCGTCAACATCAAGCTCGGCGAGGTCGACGGCCTCTTCCACCACCACTACGGCATCGGCGACTACGACCCCTCGGTCCTGGAGGGGCCGGAGGAGACACGCGACCAGCGGATCATCGAGGAGATGCACCGCCTGGAGACAGCCCAGGCCGACGTCCTCCTGGACCACCTGGGCGCGGTCGGCCCCCAGGACCGGGTCATGGACACCGGGTCCGGCCGGGGCGGCACCAGCTTCATGGCCAACCAGCGCTTCGGCTGCCACGTCGACGGCGTGACCATCTCCCACAAGCAGGTGGACTTCGCCAACGAGCAGGCCGAGGAACGGGGCGTGTCCGACAAGGTCCGCTTCCACTTCCGCAACATGCTCGACACCGGCTTCCCGTCGGGCTCCCTGCGGGCGAGCTGGAACAACGAGTCGACCATGTACGTGGACCTGTTCGAGCTGTTCGCCGAGCACGCCCGCCTGCTGGAGTACGGCGGCCGCTACGTCACCATCACCGGCTGCTACAACGACGTGACCGGAGGCCGCTCCAAGGCGGTGAGCCGGATCGACGAGCACTACACCTGCAACATCCACGCCAGGAGCCAGTACTTCAAGGCGATGACGGCGAACAACCTCGTCCCGATCTCCGTCGTCGACCTCACCGGACCGACCATCCCGTACTGGGAGCTGCGCGCGCGGTCGTCGGTGGCCACCGGTATCGAGGAGCCCTTCCTGACCGCGTACAAGGAGGGCAGCTTCCACTACCTGCTCATCGCGGCCGACCGGGTCTGAGGACCCCCGGGCGCTCCGGGGCCGGACCCGGGGGAGCGGACCCGCCCCCGGGCCCGTGGAGCGCCCGCACCAGCGCCCGCCCGCCCGGCCGCGCCAGGCCGGGCGGGCGGGGCCGCCGCCCGTGGCCACCCGACGGAAGGACGCCATGCCCATCAGCCACACCACCGGTCCGTCCACGGCCGCCGAAGAAGGAGCCCCCGGCGAGCCGATCATGCTCGAACTGGTCGACGAGTCCGGAAGGACCATCGGAACCGCGGAGAAGCTGTCGGCGCACGTGTCGCCGGGACGGCTGCACCGGGCCTTCTCCGTGTTCCTGCTCGACGACCGGGGCCGCCTGCTGCTCCAGCGGCGCGCCCTGGGCAAGTACCACTCGCCCGGCGTGTGGTCCAACACCTGCTGCGGCCACCCCTACCCCGGTGAACCGCCCTTCCTCGCCGCGGCCCGGCGCACCACCGAGGAGCTGGGCGTGGCGCCCGTGCTCATGCGCGAGGCCGGGACGGTGCGCTACACCCACCCCGACCCGCACTCGGGACTGGTCGAGCAGGAGTACAACCACCTCTTCGTGGGGCTGGTGGGCGGCGAGCCGCGCCCCGACCCCGAGGAGGTCGCCGAGATCGCGTTCGCCGACCCCTGGGAGATGGCGGTGCTGCCGGGGGACGGCCCCTTCTCGGCCTGGTTCCCGACGGTCCTGGAGGCGGCACTGCCCGCCGTCCGCGACCTGGCCCCCGACGCGGGCTGGTAGCACCCGCGCGGCTCACCCGATGAGGCCGCGGCGGTAGGCCTCGCCGACCGCCGCGGCCCGGTCGCGGACGCCGAGCTTGTCGTACACGTGCTGCAGGTGGGTCTTGATGCTGGCCTCGCTGATGAACAGCCGCGCGGCGGCGGTGCGGTTGGACGCGCCCTCGGCGACCAGCCGCAGCACCTCCAGTTCCCGGTCGCTCAGCGCCCGGCGGGCGGGTGCGCGGACCTGGCCCATGAGGAGCCTGGCGGCGGCCGGAGCCAGCACCGACTCCCCGCGGTGCACCGCGCGCACCCCGCGCAGGAGTTCGTCGGGCAGGGCGTCCTTGAGCAGGTAGCCGGTGGCACCGGCCTCGATCGCGGGCAGGACGTCGCTCTCGCTGTCGAAGGTGGTCAGGACCAGCACGCGCACCCCGGGGGCCCGGCGGGCCAGCGCGGCGGTCGCCGCGACCCCGGACATCCCGGGCATGCGCAGGTCCATCAGGACCACGTCGACGCCGAGCCGCTCCACCCGGTCCAGGACCTCCTGGCCGTTGGCGGCCTCGCCGACCACCTCGATGTCGGTCTCGGCGGTGAAGGTGCCGCGCAGCCCGTCGCGGACCACGGGATGGTCGTCGGCGATCAGGACCCGGATCACGGCGGGCCCGCGATCACGGGTACGGCGGCGCTGACGGCGGTACCGTCCCCGCGGCTCGACTCGATCTCCACCGTGCCTCCGATGCCTCTGATCCGCTGGCGCATGCTCGTGAGCCCGAACCCGTTCGCGGTGTCCGAGGCCATCCCGTTGCCGTCGTCGCGGACGTCGAGCAGCACCATGTCGTCAAGGTAGGACAGGGTCACCCCCACCCTGGTGGCGTCCGCGTGCTTGGCGACGTTGGTCAGCGCCTCCTGGGCGACGCGGAACAGGGACACCTCGATCGCCGGGCTCAGTGACGCGCGCTCACCGGTGACCTCCAGCGTGGGCCGGACCCCGGACTCCTCGCCCCAGCGGCGGGTCAGCTCGCCGAGGGCCTCGGGCAGCTGGCTGTCCCGGAGCTGCGAGGGCCGCAGGGCCCGCACGGAGCGCCGCGCCTCGGTGAGCCCGTCCCTGGCCAGGTCGAGCGCGCGCCCCACGTGGGGCAGCGCCGTCCCGCCGATCCCGCCCGTCCGCTGGGCGGCCTGGATCTGCGTGACGATACCGGTGAGCCCCTGGGCCAGGGTGTCATGGATCTCGCGCGCCATCCGCTGGCGCTCGTCCAGCATCCCGGCCTCCCGGGCCTGGTCGAGCAGTTGCGCGTGCAGCCCGGCGTTCTCCTCCAGGGCGGCCTCCAGCCGGGTGACCATGACGGCGCGCTCGCGGTGCGCCTCGGCGCTGCGCTGGGCCACCACCAGGCCGCCGCCGATGGCGAGGGTCTGGACCACGATCACGCCCGCGTAGAGCCCCAGGTGCTGGAGGAACGGCGTGTCGGTGCTCGTGCCGGGCAGGCCCATGGTGCTGGTGTGCAGGGAGATCGAGGCGGCGGCGACCCCGGCGAAGGCCCACGGCGTCGGCAGCACCATGGCGTGGAAGAACGGCGTGATGGCGAACAGCAGGAAGAGGATGTCGTGCGCCATCATCACCGCGCCCAGGGCGACGAGGCCGAACACGTAGAGCAGGGCGGGCCACAGCCGCTCCAGCCGCGCGGGCGGGGCGAAGGAGTGCCCGAACAGTACCCAGACGGCGGCCAGTGCGGCGAGGCCGAGCGCGACGGCGCGGTGGCCCTGGTCCTGGCCGGTCTGGGCCAGGACCAGGACCGTGGACAGCGGAAGCAGGAGCCAGGGCACCCAGTACACGAACCGGTCCCACCAGCGGTCCCAGTCCTGCTGGGCGTCGTCCACCGCGCCGATCGCGCTCATCCCCCGCTCACTCCCATCGGAACAGCTTCGCCGCGGCCGCGGCGGCCACCGCGGCGATCACCGCCATTATGGCCAGCTGCGCGAGCGGGCCGGTGCCCGAGGCGTCCGCGCCGCCCGACCAGCTGTCCAGCAGCAGCTGGACGCCCGGCGGGGTGACCTCGCCGAGGCGCACGAGGACGTCGGGCATGAAGATCCGGGGCAGGAACAGCCCGCCCACGAGCATCACCACCAGGTACAGGGCCATCGACAGGCCGTTCGCGACCCTGGTGCTGGGGGCCAGGGCGGCGGCCAGGACGCCGAGGGCCACCAGGGACGCCGTCCCGACGAGGAAGGCGGCGGTGAACAGCAGCGGCTGCCGGGGCAGGGGCACGTCCAGGACGAGCCAGGCCGTCAGCACCAGCAGGGCGGAGGAGGCGAACACGGCCGCGACCACCGCGATGAGCTGGGCGGCCAGGACCAGGCCGGGGTGCACGGGCGTGGTGGACATCCGGCGCAGCACACCGTTCTCCCGGTAGGTGGCCAGGACCGACGGCAGGTGCTGGATGCCGAGGACGCCCATGCCCAGGATCAGGGCGGTGGGGGCGAAGGTGTCGATGAACCGGACGCCGCCGAAGTCGGCGGCGGGCTCCCGCAGGACCGGCACGCTCCCGAGCCCGAGGAGGATCACGGTCGGCAGGAGCATGCCGAAGCCGAGGGTCATGGGTTCGCGGAGGACGAGCTTGACCTCGGTCGCGATGAGGTGGCGCAGGGCGGACACGGTGGACACGGTGGGCCCCTTCCGGCGGGGTGTGGGCGGCGGACTCATGACGGGAGGCCGTTTCCGGTGAGGGCGACGAACGCGTCGTCGAGGCTGGAGCGCTCGACGCGCAGGTCCTCGGCGACCACGCGGTCGCGGGCCAGGGCGGCGGTCACCGCGTACACCAGGTTGCCCTGCCCGGTGATTCGGACCTGGGACCCGGTCCGGTGGAGCGAGGCCACCTCCGGCAGTGCGCTCAGCGCCCGTTCGTCGAGGTCGGCGGGCGCGCGGAAACTCATCCTCTGCTCCAGCCCGGCACCGGCGACCAGGCCGCCGGGGGTGTCCAGGGCGGCGATCCGGCCCCCGTCCACGAGCGCGAGCCGGTCGCAGAGCCGCTCGGCCTCGTCCATGAAGTGCGTGACCAGGACGATCGTGACGCCGGAGTCGCGCACGCGCTCGATGAGGTCCCAGGTGGTGCGCCGCGCCTGCGGGTCCAGCCCGGTGGTGAGCTCGTCCAGGACGGCGACCCTGGGCAGGCCGACGAGCGCCAGGGCGATGGACAGCCGCTGCTTCTGCCCGCCGGACAGCCGCCGGAACTGGGTGTCGCGCTGGTCGGCGATGCCCAGCATGTCCAGGAGTTCGTCGGGGTCGGCCGACTCCCGGTAGAAGGAGGCGTACAGGCGCAGTGCCTCCCCGGCCCGGAGCCGTCCGGGCAGGGCCGACTCCTGGAGCTGGGCGCCCAGGTTCTCGCGCAGTTCGGCGCGGTCCCGGCGCGGGTCGAGGCCGAGCACGCTGATCGTGCCGCCGTCCGGCACGCGCAGGCCCTCGACGCACTCGACCGTGGTCGTCTTGCCCGCGCCGTTGGGTCCGAGGATCCCGAAGATCTCGCCCTCGTCGACGGAGAAGGACACGTCGTCGAGGACGACCTTGTCTCCGTAGCGCTTGTGCAGGTTCCTGACGTCGATGATCGGCATGGGACGAGCTTCGCGCGCGGGGGCGGCCCCGCGGATCGCCCGCCCGGCCACGGGATCGGTGGATACGGGCATCCACCGATCGGTGGAGGGACGCTCCGCCGCCGGGCGGGCCCGAGTCCGCTGAACAGGCGCGACGCGCCGGGCGAGGCTTCCAGGCGACCGCGCGGGGGAAGGGCTTGACTGGAGGGGTGCGAGTGACGGCACGGCATCCGCGTGACCGGCAGGCCGGAAACGGTCCGCGCGATGACGGGGGAAGGGGTGGCCATGGTGCCCGACGACAGCGAGCGGTCGGCGCCGGAGGGGTCCGCCGAGCCGGGCCCGCTCCACCGCGACGCGGCCGCCGGGGAGCCGCTGGTGACGGGAGCGACCGGTGCGGTCCCGGGGCTGGGCGACGACGCGCACCTGACGGGCGTGGCCGAGCAGGTACAGGAGCTGGTCCGCACCCAGGTCCGCATGCGATCGCTGCTGGGGGCGGTGCTGGCCCTGGGTCAGGACCTGGAGCTGAGGGCGGTCCTGCGCCGGGTGGTGGCCGCGGCGATGGAACTCCTGGACGCACGGTACGGAGCGCTCGGCATCCTGGACGACCGCGGTGACGGGCTCGCGGAGTTCATCCCGCTCGGCCTGGACGAGGAGGAGCTGCGGGCCCTCGGCGGAACGGACCACCCGAGCGGCGAGGGGCTGCTCGGCCTGATGATCCACCAGAGCGAGCCGCTGCGGGTCGCCGACATCGGCGCGCACCCCGAGTCGGTGGGCTTCCCGCCGGGCCACCCGCCCATGCGCACCCTGCTCGGGGCGGCCGTCAGGGTCCGCGGGCGCGCGTACGGCAACATCTACGTGTCCACCCGCCGGGACGGGCAGCCCTTCGACCACCGGGACGGGGAGGTCCTCACCGCGCTGGCCGGTGCGGCGGGGATCGCCATCGAGAACGCGCGCCTGTTCGAGGAGGTGCGCACCAGCGCGGAGCGGTTCCAGCGCCTGCTCCTGCCGCGGGTGCCCGATCTGTCGCCCTTCGAGGTCGCCTCGGTCTACCGTCCGGCCGCCGCCGGACTGGGCGGGGACTGGTACGACGCCCTCCGGCTGCGCGACGGCGCCTGTGTCGCGGTCATCGGCGACGTGATCGGCCACGACCTCGTCGCCGCGGCCTCGATGGCGCGGATCCGGAGCAAGCTGCGGGCCCTGGTCTACGACCGGCACACCTCGCCCGGCGCGGCGCTCTCCAGCCTCGACCGCATCCTGATGGCGACCGAGGAGGACGCGGTGACCACGATCAGCCTGGCGCGGATCGAGCCGACCGGGCAGGGGTGGGACCTGCGTTGGAGCACGGCGGGCCACCTGCCCCCGCTGGTGCTGTCCCCGGGCGGCGGAGCGCGCTACCTGGAGGCCGAGCCCGGCCTTCCGCTCGGTGTCGACCCCGACGTCGAGCGGCCGGACCACGTGTACCCGATGCGGCCCTCGTCCACGGTCCTGATGTTCACCGACGGCCTGGTCGAGCACCCGGACCACCCGCTGGACCGGGGTCTGGACCGCGTGGCGGAGATCGCCGCCGCCTACGCCGACCGCTCTGTGCAGGATCTGTGCCGTGCCGTGACCGAGGGAGCGCCCGGTGACGGACACGACGACCTGGCGGTGCTCGCCGTGCGCGTACCCCGCGGGTGACCCGGGGCCGGGACGCAGGAGTACTCCGCCGCAGGGGACGCGGAGACCGCTTGCGCGCACCCGGGCCCGCCCGTCCGCGCGTGGACGGCGCGCAGCCGCCCGTGAGGAGGGCACGGAAGGAGAATACAGGCGCGGAAACGCGCCGGTAGAGTCTCACATTCCTCCTTCCCCCGCCGAGGAAAAGCAGCCTGATCGACAGCGCGCCCGAAAGGAAATCGAGGAGCGCGCGTCAGTCATGCGCGGATACTCCGGAGAGCCGACGCCGAAATCCCCAGGAGAAACGAGGAAACCCGCATGCACGTCAAAGCGCGCCGGCGAAGAACGGCGCCACCGAGATTCGTGTTGGTCAACACCGTTCTGGCGGCGGCGGTGTGGCTGCTGTGGGCACTCGTGTGGGGGCCCCGCTTCATCGACGCCCTGGACGCCAACTGGCCTGTCGCGCTCACCATGGTGTTCGGCTCCCTCATCGGAGGAGGCACCAGTGAGGGCGGCGGCGCCGTCTCCTTCCCCGTCATGACCAAGGTGCTGGACGTGCCCGCCGACGAGGCGCGCGTGTTCACCTTCGCGATCCAGTCGGTCGGCATGACGGCCGCGTCGATCTCCATCCTGGCCTGCCGCGTTCCCATCGAGAAGCGCGTGGTCGTCCACGGCTCGGCGGCCGGTGTCGTGGGCGTCGTCATCAGCGCGGTGTTCCTCGCTCCCCTCGTACCGCTCCCCTTGGTCCGTGTCCTGTTCACCATGCTCCTGGTCTCGCTCGCGATCGCACTCCTCCTACAGTTGTTCCAGCGCGAATACCGGAGGAACCGCGCCATTCCCATGTGGAGTCACCGTGAACGCGCTCTGGTCATCGGTACGGGCCTCGCGGGGGGCCTTCTGAGCGGCGTCGCCGGTGTCGGTGAGAACTGCGTGATGTTCCTTCTCCTGGTCCTGCTGTTCCGGGTATCGGAGAAAGTGAGTACGCCGACGACGGTCATCATGATGACCGTCGTCTCGATCGCCGCCTTCCTCACGCACGTGTTCATCGTCGGCGACTTCACCGGAGCCGTGGTCGACTACTGGATCGCGGCCTCGCCCGTGGTGGTGGTCGGCGCCCCGCTCGGTGCCTGGATCTGCACCAGGCTCACTCCTCTGACCATCAGGGCCATCCTCTTCGTCCTGATCGGGAGCGAACTGGTGAGCACACTCCTGTTCGTCGAATTCACCGCCGCCACGGCGGCGGCCAGCCTGATCTCGCTCGCCGCCTTCACCGTCGTGTGCCTCCTGCTGGTCCGGAGCACCCGGTACGGGGCCGCCGTGAGCGCGTCGCGGACGAGCGGGGCCGGTCCGCGCGAGCCGGTCCGCACCCCGGGTCCCGTGTAGGCGCCGCACGGCGCCGACCCGGCGACAGGACCGATGTCGCGGCTCGTCTCCGATCCGGTGACGGACGCCGTACGCGCCCCGGGGCGGATTCCGCGAAAAACCGCGGTTACCCCCCTGGGGCCGGGCGGTTCCAGCGGGTAGCCTGCGGGACTGGGAGCGCTCCCAGAAGCAATGAGCACGGGGGTGGCGGGGGGACCGCACGTACACCGACCGAAGGAAGGCCCATGTCCCGCACACGCACAGCCATCGGAGCCGTGCTCGGCTCAGCGACGGCCCTGGCGGCCGCGGCGGCGCTGCTCGGCACACCGTCCGCGGCAGCCGCCGAACCGGAGTTCTACGTCAATCCCGACACCTCGGCGGCCGTCTGGGTCCGTGAGAACCCGGACGACCCCCGCGCCGAGGTGATCGCCGACCGCATCGCCTCGGTCGCCCAGGCGACCTGGTTCACCGAGCACAACCCCGACGAGGTCCGCGCCGACGTCGACGCGGTGGTCAGCGCCGCCGACGCCCAGGGGCAGACCCCGATCCTGGTCGTCTACAACATCCCCGGACGCGACTGCGGCAACCACAGCGGCGGCGGCGCGCCCAGCCACGACGCCTACCGGGACTGGGTGGACGAGGTCGCCGCCGGCCTGGAGGGCCGCCCCGCGACCATCGTCCTGGAGCCCGACGCACTGCCCCTGGTGAGCGCGTGCAGCGACCCCTCCCAGCTCCTGGCATCGATGGCCCACGCGGGCCAGGCCCTGATGCAGGGCTCCTCCGACGCCCGGGTCTACTTCGACATCGGCCACTCGGCCTGGCTGGAGCCCCAGGAGGCCGCCGACCTGCTCAACGGCGCGGACATCGCGCACAGCGCGCACGGGATCGCCACCAACACCTCCAACTACAACTGGACCGACGACGAGGTCGCCTTCGCCGAGTCCGTCATCGCCGCCACCGGCGTGTCCGGGCTGGGCGCCGTGATCGACACCAGCCGCAACGGCAACGGGCCCGCGTCCGACGGGGAGTGGTGCGACCCGCCCGGGCGCATGATCGGCCTGCCCAGCACGACGGGCACCGGCAACGCGCTGATCGACGCCTTCATCTGGACCAAACTGCCGGGCGAGGCCGACGGCTGCATCGCCCCCGCCGGCCAGTTCGTCCCCCAGGCCGCCTACGACATGGCCGTGAACGCGCCCCTGCCCCCGGTGGACCCCACGGATCCGGGTGAGGAGCCCTCCGACCCCGGGGAGGACCCGAGCGACCCGCCCGGTGACGGCGACTGCTCCGCGCAGTACACGGTGGTCTCCGACTGGGAGGGCGGCTTCCAGGCGGCGGTGACGGTCACCGCCGACGCACCGGTCGACGGCTGGACCGTGACGTGGACCTACACCGACGGTCGGCGCCTGGACCAGGGCTGGAACGCCGACATCGTCTCCGACGGGGCTCAGGTCACCGCTAGCGACCTGGGCTGGAACGGCGCGCTGGGCGCCGGTGACAGCGCGGAGTTCGGCTTCACGGGCACCGGCTCCGGGAGCGGGGCCCCGGACCTGGAGTGCGCCGCGGACTGAGCGGGTCCGCGGTGACGGTGGGGCGGGCCCGGAGCCCGTCCCACCCGCACCCCTCGCGGGGAGCCCGTCACGGGCAGGCGGCGGGGACGCGGCTATGCCGACGCCGCCACCGGGGAGAGCGCGCAGCGGCGACCGCGTCTGCGCGGGCCGGGCAGGGCGTGCCGGTGAGCGGCCGGGCCCGGCACGGGCCACCGCCGCCGCGGAGCGGTCCGGAGCGCGCGTTCCCGTACTGTGACAGCGTCCGCCCGCACCCCGTGCGGGCGGACGCCGAGCGTCCACGCGAGGAAGGAAACATCCCATGGCCGAACGTCCTGGGCGCAGGAACCCGCGGGCCACGCACGCGCGCGTGGAGCGGGTCGAGCGGCTCACCCCGCACATGCTCCGCCTCGTGCTGGGCGGCCCCGGGCTCGCCGACTTCTCCGCCGGAGAGTTCACCGACCACTACATCAAGCTGCTCTTCCCCCCGGAGGGCGTCACCTACCCCAGCCCGTTCGACCTCGGTCGTATCCGCGAGGAGCTGCCGCGCGAGCAGTGGCCCCTCATGCGCACCTACACCGTGCGCTGGTGGGACGCCGACCGGCGCGAACTGGCCGTGGACGTCGTGATCCACGGTGACGAGGGCGTCGCCGGCCCCTGGGCGGCCCGCGCCCGGCCCGGTGACGAGGTCCACTTCGCGGGTCCCGGCGGCGGCTACGCGCCCGCCCCCGAGGCCGACTGGCACCTGCTCGTCGGCGACGAGAGCGCGCTGCCGGCCATCGCCGCCGCCCTGGAGCGGCTGCCCGTCGGCGCGCGGGCCCGGGTCCTGATCGAGGTCGCCGGTCCTGAGGAGGAGCAGAAGCTGGACACGGACGCGGACGCGACTGTGACATGGCTGCACCGGGGCGCCAGCCGGGTCGGCGAGCGCCTGCTCGCCGCGGTCCGGGACCTGGAACTCCCTCCCGGCGACGTGCAGGCGTTCGTGCACGGCGAGGCCGGATTCGTCAAGGAACTGCGCCGGTGGCTGCGCGGGGACCTCGGGGTGCCCCGGGAGCGGCTGTCGGTCTCGGGCTACTGGCGGTTGGGCCTGAACGAGGACGGCTGGCAGTCCGCCAAGCGCGACTGGAACCGTCAGGTCGAGGAGGAACAGGAGACGTGATCCCGCGGCCGTCCGGGCCCGAACCCGGACGACCCGGCCTCCGCCCGCTCGTGGACCAGGGCCTTTAACCGGACGAAACGCCCTCTTCGCCATCATGGCCGAATACCACTCCATCCCCCCGCTCATCGGGAGTGCGAGCCGCGCCCCGAGTCGTACTGGCCTGCACCCGGCCGGTACCGGTGCGCGGCGAGGAAGTGGAGGTTACATGCGTGCAGAGCTCAGTCGGATCGACGCCGAGGACGTCCTGGAGCTTCGGCTCGACTCCGACCACGGGGACACGGGGGCCGGTCTGGCCCTGCGCAGGCACGGGGACGAGGAAGCGGCGATCCGCGTCACCGACCTGGAAAGAGAGGGGGCGCGCGTGCGCGCGCGACTGGCCGGGCTGCCCCTCGCGGACGGCGTCTGGGACGTGCTGTGGGTCGACGGGCGGGGACGCTCGGTCCCGCTGTCCACACGCGACACCGGCCTCAGCCTCGCCGACCGGATCACCTACCTCCGGGGCCGGCGCGAGCGCGAACTGCGCACGCTCCGGGACCGGGACGGGCGACTGCGCGTGCGCGCGGCCGCCGCCACCCCCTACGCCGAGGTGGTCTGGGTCGAGGTCGACGCCGCGGAGGGAACCGTCACGGTCTCGGGCGTCCTGGCCTACGCCCCCGAGCGGCGCGGCGCCGCCACCGCCGAGGTCGTCGCCCGGCAGAGGCACCTGGACGGCCGGCTGACCGCCCCGGCCGAACTCGACGGGGCACGGTTCCACTGCGTGATCCCGCTGGCGCCGGTCGCCGACGCGCACGTGCGCGAACGCCGGCACAACGAGTGGGACCTCTGGCTCCGGACGCCCGACGGCCGCCGGGAGCTGCGGCTGGCCATGCACGCCGACGACATCGTCGGCAAGAAGCACAAGATCGTCTACCCCGGAGCGGTGGTGGACGCCCGGGGAGCCGGGGACGCCGCCGGGGTGCGGGTCCGCCCCTACTACACGGTCAAGGACGAGCTCTCCCTCCTCGCCGTCGAGCACACCGGCGGTGGCCGTTGAAGATCGCCTTCCTCATCGCCAACGGCTACGGGATGGGCGGGACCGTCCGTACCGTCTACAACCTGGCCGAGGGACTGTCGGAACGCCACGAGGTGGAGATCGTCAGCCTGGTGCGCCACCGGGAGGAGCCGTTCTTCGCCGTCCCGGACGGCGTGGGGCTGCGCGGCCTGACGCGGACCGGCGCCGGCCGGGGGAATCCGCCGACCCGCCTGGGGCGCGTCTCCGACCGGGTGTCCCGGCGCCGCACGGCCGCGCTCCTGGGCGGGCGCGAGGCGCGGCGGGAGAACTTCTACACCCCCGCGGCGATGGCCGCGCTGCGCCGCTACCTCAAGGGGACGGACGCCGACGTCGTTGTCGGCACCCGTCCCGGCATCAACCTCCTCCTGGCCCGGTGGGCGCCCCGGCGGGTGCTGGCCATCGGCCAGGAGCACGTCAACCTGGCGGACCACTCCGACGAGCTGCGAGGGCTCATCGCGCGCGGCTACCCGAGGCTCGACGGCATGACCGTCCTGACCGAGGCGGACCGCGACGCCTACCGGGTCCTCCTGGACGCCGACCCCGACTGGCTGACCGCGATGCCCAACCCGCTGCCCGACCGCGACTACCCCAGGTCCACGCAGGACAACCCGATCATCGTCGGTGCGGGCCGGATGGCGCCCGTCAAGCAGTACCCCAAGCTCGTGCAGGCGTTCTCCGTCGTCGCGGGCAAGCACCCGGAGTGGCGGCTGCGCATCTACGGGGGAGGCACCAAGGACTCGGCGCTGCGCCGGAGGATCGTCGACCTGGGGCTGAGCAACCAGGTCACCCTCATGGGGCGCGTCGAGGACCTCACCGGGGAACTGGCCAAGGCCTCGATCCTGGCCGTCAGCTCCCGCGTGGAGGGCTTCGGCATGACCATCATCGAGGGCTTCTCGGTGGGCGTGCCCGCGGTGAGCTTCGACTGCCCGCACGGCCCCCGCGAGATCATCGAGGACGGCCGCGACGGGCTGCTCGTCCCCGACCAGGACGTGGACGCGCTCGCCGCCGCGATGCTGCGCCTGGTCGAGGACCGCGACGAGCGGGTGCGCATGGGGCGGGAGGCGGTGCGGTCGGCGGGCCGCTACGCCATCGGCCCCATCGTGGAGCGGTGGGAGCGCCTCATCGAGGAGCGCTCGGCCGGTCGCCGCCCGCGGCGCCGCCCGGCATGGTGGTAGCGCGCGCCAGGAAGACCCCGCGGCGCGGGGCGCCCGTGCCGGAACCTCCGGGAGGGGGAGCCCGGGAGCCCCGGTGCGGTCGTGCGCTGCCGTGACCTGCTCTTGAGCACGGAACCGGAGACCCGGTCCCGGCGTCGTATCACGCTGGAGCCACCGGAGTCCCGTGGCCGTGCCCCCAGGAGAAGAGGTACCCGCCCGTGTTCGGAATCCTGCGACCGTGCCGCCACACCCTGGCCGACGGACTGGCCGAGGAGTGGATGTCCCACATGTGCGGGCTGTGCCTGGCACTGCGCGACGACCACGGACAGGCCTCGCGCGTGGCCACGAACTACGACGGACTGGTGGTGTCGGTCCTGACGGCCGCCCAGTCCGAGGCGTGCGCGGGCACCCGCACGGCCGGCCGCTGCCCGCTGCGCGGCATGCGGGGGGCCGAGGTCGCAGACGGATCCGGGGCGCACCTGGCCGCGTCGGTGTCCCTCCTGCTGGCCTCGGCGAAGATCACCGACCACATCGAGGACGGGGACGGCCTCTACGGCCGCCGCGGCGTGCGCGCCCTCGCCGGGAGGGTGGCCGAGCGCTGGCGGCGCGGTGCGCAGGAGTCGGGCGCCGGGCTCGGGTTCGACGGAGCGGCGCTGGTCGCGGTGGTCGACCGCCAGCGCGAGGCCGAGCTGGCGGCGGGGCCCGGCACGGACCTCCTGGCGGTGACGCGGCCGACCGAGGAGGCCACGGGCGAGGCGTTCGCGCACACCGCCGTCCTGGCCGCGCGCCCGGCCAACACCGCGCCGCTGCGGGAGGCGGGACGCCTGTTCGGGCGGGTCGCGCACCTGCTGGACGCGGTCGAGGACCGTGAGGAGGACGCGGCCAGGGGAGCGTGGAACCCGATCACCGCCACGGGCACCGAACTCCGCCGGGTCCGCGCACTGTGCGACGACGCCATCCTCGGCGTCGGCTTGGCGCTGCGGGAGGTGGAGTTCGACGACGACCGCCTGGTGCGCGCGCTCCTGGAACGGGAGCTGCGCCGCGCCGTCGAGCGCGCCTTCGCGCACGGCGGACACCCCGGCCACGGGCACCCGGGGCAGGGTCAGCTCGGCCAGGGACATCCCGGCCATGGGTACCCGGGCCAGGGACATCCCGGTCACGGACACCCGGGGCAGGGGCAGCCGGGCCACGGACACCCGGGCCACGGACACCCGGGGCAGGGGCACCCCGGTCACGGGTACCCGGGGCAGGGGCAACCCGGCCACGTCTACCCCGGCCAGGGGCACCAGGGATACGGACACCACGGCGAGCCTCCGCACCAGCGGAACCGCCGCCGGCGCGACGACGGCATCGACTCCGGGAGCCACTACGAGGGATACGAAGGGCCCGGGGGCGGGGGCGAGGGCTCGGGCGGCGGCAGGGACGGGGACCGGTGCTGCGGTTCCTGCTCGTGCCAGACGCCCCGACAGGAGTTCCCGGCCAGGCGGCGCGGTGTGTTCTCCGGGTGCGCCGTCGCGCTGTTCATGTGCTGCACCTGCCAGTTCTGCTGCCGCGACCCCCACCCGGGACCGTGGACGGGCAAGCCGCGCAGCTCCTGGTGCGACTGCTGCGAATGCTGTAGCTGCTGTGACGACTGCACCTGCTGCTGCGACTGACCGGTCGGGACGGCGGGCGTTCGGCCCCGCGCTCAGATCAGGCCGTGGTCGCGGGCGTAGACCGCCGCGTGGGTGCGGTCCCGCAGGCCGAGCCGGACCAGGATCCGGGAGATGTGGTTCTTGACGGTGCCCTCGCTGAGGAAGAGTTCACCGGCGATCTCGCGGTTGGTCGCACCGACCGCGATGAGCCGCAGCACCTGGGTCTCCCGCTCGGTCAGCGGACCGCCGCGCGAGGCGCCCGCCCGCGGCGCGCCGACGCGGCCGGACGGGTCGGGCAGTGCCGCCGCCAGGCGGGCCACGGCCGAGGCGTCGAACTGGGCCACGCCGGCGCGGGCCAGGCGCACCGCCTCCGCCAGGTCCCGTGCCGGCAGGTCCTTGAGCAGGTAGCCGACCGCGCCGGCCCGCAGGGCCCGCAGCACGTACTCCTCGTCGTCGAAGGTCGTGAGCATCACGATCCGGCACCCCGGTGCCCGGTCCCGGAGGACGGCGACGGCCTCGACGCCGTCCATGACGGGCATGCGCACGTCCATCAGCACGACGTCGGGTTCCAGTTCCAGGGCCCGGTCCACGGCGTCCGCCCCGTCCACGGCGGTCCCCACCACGGTGATACCGGGCTGGATGCCCAGCAGCGACGCGATCCCCTCGCGGACCAGGCGCTGGTCGTCGGCGACGAGGACGCGCGCGGACGCCCCGTCGTGTCCGGTCGGCCCGTCCCCTGGGGCCGCTCCCCGCTCCCGTGCACTCATCCCCGGCTCTCCTCCGCCACCCGCGCCGGACCGGCGTCCCGGTCGGGACGGGGGACGACGACCGAGACGCGGGTGCCCCCGCCCGGCCGGTCGTCCAGACGCACGCCGCCGCCGACGAGCGCGGCCCGCTCCCGCATGCCGAGCAGGCCGACACCGGCAGGTTCGCGCGCCGCGGCGGACAGCCCGACACCGTCGTCCTCGACGTCGAGCCGCGCCCGGTCGGCACCGACGGCCACCGCCACCGAGACCCGGCGGGCCCGGGCGTGCCGGCGGGCGTTGGTCAGCGCCTCCTGGCAGGCCCGGTAGAGCACCATCAGCGTCGCCTCGTCCCAGCCCTCCTCCTCGCCCTCGACGGAGAGGACGACCTCCGGGCGCCCGCCGCCCGTCTGCCGCACCAGGTCGGCCAGCGCGGGGAAGAGGCGCCACCTGGTGCCCTCCGCGCGCAGGGCGCGCACCGAGTGCCGCACGTCCTCCAGTGCCCGCCGGGCCGAGGACCGGGCGTCCGCCAGTGCCTGTTCGGCGACCGCCCGGTCCAGGTCGCCGAACTCCGCGGCCTTCTCCAACTGGACCGCGACGGCGGTGAGGTGGTGGCCGAGGCTGTCGTGGATGTCCCTGGCCAGCCGGTTGCGCTCCGCCGCCGCCGACAGCTCGGCGACCCGGTCGGCGTAGGCGGACAACCGCGCGTTGGACTCCTCCAGGCGCAGCCGCCCCCGCTGCTCGCGGACCGCGACCCCCGCCATCGCGATGGCCAGGGCCAGTCCCACGGCGAACATCAGCAGGTCGGAGACGTAGGTCGCCTCGGTGTACCAGCCTGGCACCCACAGCGTGTAGCCGCCGAGCATCAGCACCAGGCACACGCCCGCCAGCGCCAGGCTGACCGCGCGCCCGAACGCGAGGTAGGCGGCGAACGGCACGAGGACGAAGAGCACCCGCGAGAGGCCGGAGGGGTCCAGGGCGCTCACCGCGACGAACAGCACCGCGCGCGCGACCAGGAGGGCGGCCGCCGGGCCGCCGGGGGTGCGCACCGGAAAGCTCCGCCGCTCGGCGAACTCCAGGGCGAACAGCAGCGCGAGGCAGCCGGCGAAGCCGGCCGTCCGGACCGGGGCGCGGGCGCCGTCGCCGTCCAGGTCCGCGACCTCGAAGTACAGGCCCGCGACACCGACGACCGCGTACACCATGGACGAGACCCACGGGAGGGCCCGCGCCGGACCCGTCGGATCGCCGTGCCGTCGACTCATCCGCCCGACCTCCTGTCGCCGTTGGGGACGAGCGTAGGCGAGCCGCCCCGGCGGGGAGGGCGCCGGAGCCCTCATCGGCGCATCTTCGGCCGACCGGCACGTGCCGGTCGGCCGCGGGTGTGGCCGAACGGTACTGACGCCGCCGCGGTGTCCCTTCCTAGGGTCGCAGTGTCCGACGCCGCGTCCGCGGTCGCCGCCCCCTCCCAAGGAGAACTCACGTGTACACGTCGGTCCTGCTCCGTTCCAGCGCCGCTCTGGGCCTCCTCTCCGGCACCTTCATGGCCGGTCCCGCCGCGGTCGAGCTGGTGACGGGTGAGACGGCCCTGACCAGCCTTCTGCTGGGCCTGTCCCCGGCCCTGGCCGTTCCTCTGGCCGTCGCCCTCCACGCACGCCAGACCGCCGCCGTCGGCGGTTTCGGCACGGCGGCCCACGTGGTGAACCTGCTGGGCCTCGGGCTGTTCGGCGGTGCGGCGTTCAGCCTGAACATCGCGCTGTTCCACCTCGACGACGCGGTCCTGGGCGAGCTCATGGGCGGTCCCACCGGACTCGTCGTGCTCGCCTCCGCTCTGGTCTTCGCCCTCGGCTCGGTCCTGTTCGGCGCCTCGATGGTCCGCGCCCGCGTCCACCCGCGCGTTCCGGCGTGGGGGTACACGGTCGCCCTTCCCGCGCTCGCCGTCGTCGCCCCGCTGCCCGACTCGCCCCTGTCCATCGCGGTGCACGTGCTGGCCGGTGCGTCCGTGGTCTGGCTGGCGGCCGTCCTCTGGGCCAGGGCGGGGGAGCCCGAGCCCGTCGCGGTGGCGGTCGCCTGACCACCCGAGCACGACCGTGGACGACACCGGAGGCACGGTACGGTGACGCGGGCTCCAGGCGTTCGGTCGGAGGCCCGGCCCGCAGGCCCTCGGCAGGGGGCAGGGTCCCTCAGGCCCTCGGCAGGATGATGCGGGTTTCCAGGCCCTCGGCGGTGCGACGCGCGTGGTCGGCCCTGGCACGGTGGCCCGGTCTCTCACGCCCGCGGCAGGGGGTACGGTCCCTCAGGCCCTCGGCAGGGTGATGCGGGTTTCCAGGCCCTCGGTAGGAGACCCGGGCCCAGGCCTTCGGCGGTGTCACGCGCGGCGTCAGCCTCTCGGCAGGGGGCCCGGTCCGTCACGCCCGCGGCAGGGTGACGCGCATGGTCAGTCCGCCTCCCGGGGTGGTGTCCGGCTCCATCGTCCCGTCCATCGCCTGGACCAGGCCCCGGGACAGCGCCAGCCCCAGGCCGAGCCCGGTGTCGTGGTCGGTGTCGCCCAGGCGCTGGAACGGCACGAACATGCGTCCGTGCCCGGACTCGGGCACCCCGGGCCCGTGGTCGATGATCCGGATCTCCAGGCCGGTGCCGGTGGCGGCGGCCGTGACCGTCGGCGGCCGGTCCGGCGGGCTGAAGCGCAGCGCGTTGTCGACCACGTTGGCGAGTACCCGTTCGAGGAGGCCCGGGTCCGCCCGGACCGGCGCCAGGTCCTCCGGCAGGTCCACCCGGACCGGGCGGCCGCGCGGACCGAGCTGGTCCAGCACCCGCAGCACGCTCTCCCGCAGCGGCAGGTCGACGGCCCTGACCCCCATGACCCCCGCCTGGAGGCGGCTCATGTCGAGCAGGTCCGAGACCAGGGCGGTCAGCCGGTCCAGGGACTCGTCGGCGGTGGCCAGCAGCGCCTCCTGGTCCTCCGGGCCGAAGCTCACCTCCCGGCTGCGCAGGCTCGTCACCGAGGCCTTCGCCGAGGCCAGCGGCGCGCGCAGGTCGTGGCTGACTGCCGCCAGCAGGGCGGTGCGCATCCGGTCGGCCTCGGCCAGGGGTTTGGCGGCCGCCGCCTCGTCCGCCAGCCGCCCCTGGCGCAGGGCCAGCGCCGACTGGGCGGCGAACGCCTCGATGATGCGCCGGTCGGCCGCCTCCGGCCGCCGCCCGCTCAGTACGAGCGCGAGGGAGTCGTCGATGGGCACGTCCACGTCCCCGTCACCCGGGGCCAGACCCGGCCGCTCGCCCACGGACGCCGCCACGGTCCACAGGTTCGGGTCCTGGCGGTGGTCGGGCCCCGCGGGCGTGCCGGGCCGCCGCTCCAGCAGCGCGACCGAGTCCAGCGCGAAGGTCTCCCGCAGCTGTTCCAGCAGGGCCTCCAGCGGTCTCGACCCGCTCAGCACGTGGCCCGCGACCGCCGCCAGGGTCCCCGCCTCGGCACTGGCCAGCGCCGCCTCCCGGGTCCGGCGGGCCGCCTTGTCCACCACGACGCTGACCGAGACCGCCACCACCAGGAACACCGCGAGCGCGAGCATGTTGAACGGGTCGTCGATGCCCAGGGTGCGGTAGGGCTCGGTGTAGAGGAAGTTCATCGTCAGGAAACCGGCGACGGCCGCCAGGAGCGCGGGCCACATGCCGCCGACCAGCGAGGTCGTGGTGACCAGCGCGAGCACGAGGAGCAGGCCGCTGGGGAACACGTTCTCGTCGTGCGGCAGGCCGACACCGAGGGCCAGCAGCGGCAGCGCCGCCAGGGCCAGCGCGAACCCGGTGATCCTGCGCCGGAGGGAGAGTGCCCCCCGCGGCCGCGGTCCCGCGCTCGCCCTGACGCCCTCGTGCGCGATCAGGTGGACGTCGATCGACCCCGACAGCGCCAGCGTGGTCACTCCCACGCCCGGAGAGAACACGTGGGCCAGACGGCTCCTGCGGCTGGCCCCGAGGACCAGCTGGGTGGCGTTCACCCCGCGCGCGAACTCGATCAGCGCCGTGGGGACGTCGTTGCCGAGGACGTGGTGGAACGTGCCGCCCAGGTCCTCGACGAGTACGCGCTGCCGGGCGAGCACGGCGGGGTCGGCCTCCGCGAGACCGCGCCCGTCGGCGACGTGGACCGCCATCAGGTCGGCGCCCTTGCTCCGCGCCGCCACCCGCGCGGCCCGGCGGACCAGCACGTCCCCCTCGGGCCCGCCGGCCAGCGCCACCACCACGCGTTCCCTGGCCCGCCAGCCCGCGGCGGCGCCGTTCTCGTCCCGGTAGCGGTCGAGCTGGCCGTCCACCTGGTCGGCCAGCCACAGCAGGGCCAGCTCGCGCAGGGCGATGAGGTCGCCGGGCCGGACGCCGCCGCCCGGGACCGGACCGGTTTCCGCGTGGCCGTCGCCCCGGCCCTGCGCCGACCGGTGGCGCAGCGCCTCCGGGGCGGCGTCGACGAGTTCGATCTGGTCGGCCTGGCGGACCCAGGAGTCCGGGACCACCGCGCCCGGGGCGGCGCCGGTGATGTGCCGGACGACGTCGCTGAGCGACTCCATGTGCCGGATGTCGACCGTGGACACCACGTCGATACCGGCGTCCAGGAGGGTGTCGATGTCCTGTCGGCGCGCCTGGTGCCCGGACCCGGGCGCGTTGGTGTGGGCGAGATCGTCCACGAGCACGACCCGCGGGGACCGCGCCAGGACGGCGGCCAGGTCCATCTCCTCGTACGCGGAGCCCAGGTGGCGCACGGTCCGGCGGGGGACGGTCTCCAGGCCGGCGGCCAGGGCGGCGACGTCGGCCCGGCCACGGGGTTCGACCAGGCCCACGACGACGTCCTCGCCCCGCGCGCGCCGCCGGTGCGCCTCCTCCAGCATCCGGTGGGTCTTGCCCACCCCGGGTGCCGCCCCCAGGTAGATGCGCAGCTCACCACGTGTCATCGGCGCGCCCCCTTCCGTCCCCCATTCTTCTCGCCGCTCGACGGGGGTTCGGACGCCGGACCGCTAACGTAGCGCTAATTCGGACCTTTCGGGCGCTAAGGGAGTGTTGTCCGACGTGGCGCCGGTCCACCCGGTGCCCCAGAGTCGAACCGGCGCCCTCCGCAGGGCGCGCCGACGTCCGGCGACTCGCGGTCGACCGCGCCTGACCAGTACGGACGGTGCCGGTCACTAGCATCCATTCAGCGCTGGACGACGCGTCCAGCACTCGGTACGGAGGACGAACCACCCCTATGGACGAGCGACAGCGGATCCTGGTCGTCGACGACGACCCCGCCATCCGCGCGACACTGGAAGTGAACCTCCGGGCCCGCGGCTACGCCTCCGACATGGCCGCCACGGGCGAGCAGGCGCTCCAGCTCGCGGCCCGGCACCATCCGGACCTGGTCCTGCTCGACCTGGGGCTGCCCGGGATGGACGGGCTGGACGTCGTACGCGGACTGCGCGGCTGGTCCGCCGTGCCGATCGTCGTGCTGTCGGGACGCGACACCGAGACGACCAAGGTCCAGGCCCTGGACCTGGGCGCCGACGACTACGTCACCAAGCCCTTCGGCATGGACGAGCTGTTCGCGCGCCTGCGTGCGGCCGTGCGCCGCTCGGCCCCGGCCGAGGAGGAGGCCGTCGTGGAGACGGCCCACTTCACCGTCGACCTTCCCGCCAAGCAGGTCCTGCGCGACGGCGTGCCGGTCCGGCTCACCCCCCGGCAGTGGTACATCGTGCAGGTGCTCGCGCGCCATCCGGGACGGCTGGTCACCTACGAACGCCTCCTGAGGGAGGTCTGGGGCCCCTCGTACGGCACCGAGACCCACTACCTGAGGGTGTTCATGACCCAGATCCGGCAGCGCCTGGAACCGGACCCGCCGCATCCGCGCTACTTCATCACCGAACCCGGCATCGGGCTGCGGTTCCTCCCCGAGGGCACCGAGGGGAAGAGCGGATGACGGCCGGCCGACGGGTCCGGGAGCGGGCACTGGGCCTCGGGCGGAGCCTGCGGTACCGGGCCGACCGGTTCCTCCAGGGCCTGTCCACCTGGGCCAAGCCTCCCCAGCTCACGGCGGGGGCGTTCGCGACGCTGGTCCTGCTCGGCACCGGCCTGCTGGCGCTGCCCGCCGCGACCGAGTCGGGGGAGAGCGCCGGGTTCGACACGGCGCTGTTCACGGCGACCTCGGCGGTGTGCGTGACCGGGCTGATCGTCGTGGACACGCCGGGATACTGGTCGACGTTCGGCGAGGTCGTCATCCTCGCCCTGATCCAGATCGGCGGTCTGGGGATCATGGCCCTGGCCACCGTGCTCACCATGGCGGTGGGCCGAAGGCTGGGCCTGCGCATGGCCGTGCGCACCAGCTCCGAGGCCAAGAGCCTGACCCTGGGCGACGTCCGCGAACTGGTCAAGGGCATCGTCACCGTCACCGTCATCGCCGAGGCGCTGCTCGCGGTCGTCCTCGCCCTGCGCTGGTGGCTGTACTACGGCGACCCGCCCGGGCAGGCGGTCTACTTCGGGATCTTCCACTCCGTGTCGGCGTTCAACAACGCCGGTTTCGCGCTGTACTCCGACAGCCTGGAGGGGTTCGTCGGGGACCCGTGGATCTCGATTCCGGTGGCCGTGGCCGTCATCGCCGGCGGGCTGGGCTTTCCGGTGTGGCTGGAGCTGTGGCGCTTCAGCCGCCGCAGGGGCGAGCCGTACCACTGGTCGCTGCACGCCAGAATCACGCTCGTGACCACGGGCGTGCTGCTGGTGGTGGGGTTCGCGGCCTTCCTCCTGCTGGAGTGGCGCAACCCCGCGACGATGGGCGGCCTGGACCTGCGGGGCAAGGTCCTCGCCGCGTTCTTCCAGGCCGTGATGCCGCGGACGGCCGGGTTCAACAGCCTGCCCTTCGGCGAGATGAACACCCAGACACTGCTGGTGACCGACATCCTGATGTTCATCGGCGGCGGCAGTGCCGGCACCGCCGGCGGCATCAAGGTGACGACCTTCGCCCTGCTGGCCTTCGTCATCCTCGCCAACGTGCGGGGCGAGCCGACCGTCCACGTGTCCGGCCGCCGCCTGAGCGACGGCGTGGTCTCGCAGACCACCACGGTGGCGCTGCTGGCCATCGGCCTGGTGACGGCGGCGACCCTGGCGCTGATGACCATCACGCCGTTCTCACTCGACGAGATCCTGTTCGAGACGACCTCGGCGTTCGGCACGGTCGGACTGTCCACCGGCATCACCGCGGACCTGCCGGTCGCGGGCGAGGCCGTCATCGTCTTCCTGATGTTCGTCGGACGGATCGGCCCCATCACCCTGGCCTCGGCCCTGGCGCTGCGCCGCCGCCCGCGCCGCTACGAACTCCCCGAAGAGCGCCCGATCGTCGGCTAGCCGGTCACCCGGCGCGCGGAAAGCGGAAGGACCAGCGGGAGGCGGGCCCGGGGAGCCACCGTGCCCGGCCGGTGTGATGCCGATGACGACGGCGGCGCCGCGAACTCCGAAGAGCTCCGATCTCCCGGACATCTCCCATCCGGGGAGCCCCGGGTACGCGAAAGGCCAGAGCCGAAGCTCTGGCCTGCGGTGGTGCTGGTGGGCGATACAGGACTCGAACCTGTGACCTCTACCGTGTCGAGGTAGCGCTCTAACCAACTGAGCTAATCGCCCTCGGCCTCGTCGGGGGACGAGGTGATACGAGGCGGAGACGGGAATCGAACCCGTGTGCAGGGATTTGCAGTCCCTTACCTAAGCCACTCGGACACTCCGCCAGAAAGCACCGGGGGCGTGAGTGACACCCGCATGGGCCTCTCCGAGCGGACGACGGGATTCGAACCCGCGACCCTCACCTTGGCAAGGTGATGCTCTACCAGCTGAGCCACGTCCGCGTGTGGCCGGAGCGGACTCCGGCCCGATGGCTCCGCCACCCTGGGGTGGCGGAACGCACCGTTTCCGAGCGGACGACGGGATTCGAACCCGCGACCCTCACCTTGGCAAGGTGATGCTCTACCAGCTGAGCCACGTCCGCGCGGCGAGTTCCCGGGGCGTTCACCGGTTCGACCGGTGGTCCCCCTCGCTGCGTTAAGAACTCTAGCGGATACCCGGCCAAGCGCGAAATCGGATTCCTGAGGGTGCGATCACACCCCGCCGGGCGGTCCGGCTACTGCTCCAGGTGCGCGGGCGTCGAGGGCATGTCGGGGCGCGGCGGCGCGGACAGGTACTGCCCGACCCGTTCGATCACCTTGTTCATCTCGTAGGCGATCAGGCCCACGTCGCTGTCGGCGTCCGACATCAGGGCCATGCAGGCTCCCTCTCCGGCGGCGGCCACGAACAGGAAGGCGCGGTCCATCTCGATGATGCTCTGCCGGATGCCTCCCGCGGAGAACTGCTTGCTCGCGCCGCCGGCGAGGCTGTGCAGGCCCGAGGCGATCGCCGACAGGTGTTCGGCCGCGGGACGGTCCAGTCCGCTGGAGGTGGCCATGAGAAGCCCGTCGGTGGACAGAACGATGGCGTGCTGTGTGCCGGAGGCCCGGGTGAGGAGATCGTCCAGCAGCCAGCTGAGTTCTCCGCGGGCGGTGCTCGGTGGGGTCATGTCTCTCTTTGCTCTGTCTGGTGGTCGGGCGTGAGGGGGACACGCGCGCTCTGGACCGTTGGCCGGACCTCTGTGGGGGGAAGGGCACGGGCCAGCCGTCACTGGCCCCGCATAAGCGTTGCCCAGATGATAGTCATTCGTAACTTATCTGTCTGTGGGCGATGGCGTCACCGGGGTGGGTTCCGCGTGTTCCGTGCTTTTCTGACCTGCGGCGACGCCCTCGTCATAGTCTGTCGGAATCCGTCGCCGCGGCCGGTGCCGGACAGAGCCTTGCCAACACGGCGTACTCCCGGGTAGACCAGCCTTCCCCGTCAGGTGCCCCCGAACACTCCCGAGTGGGAGGATCGTGGTGTCGCCGCGCGCACGCGGACAGCCGAGAACTGGGGGGTTGCCATGAGGGTGTGGATCGCTGGGGCCGGCTACGGCCGGGGCACGGTCGTCGAGGGGGCCGAAGCCCGTATTCCGGTGTCCGACCACGGCATCACCGTCGGCGACGGCGTGTTCGAGACCGTGCGTGCCAAGCAGGGGCGGCCGTTCGCGCTGACCCGCCATCTGCACCGCCTGGCGCGGTCGGCCCGGGGACTCGGCATGGCCGAACCCGACCTCGACCTGATCGCCGACGGTGTCGCCCGGGCGCTGGCGGCCAACCCGGAGCTCACCGACGCGCGGGTGCGCGTCACCGTGACCGACGGGGCCGGGCCGCTGGGGTCGGACCGCGCCCCGGGGGAGCAGACGGCCATCGTGGCGGTGGGGCCCTTTCCGGACATCCCGCCGCACACCGACGTCGTGGTGGCCCCCTGGCCGCGCAACGAGTTCGGCGCGCTGGCCGGGCTCAAGACGACCTCCTACGCCGACAACGTGCGCGCCCTGGCCTACGCCAAGGAGCGCGGCGGCACCGAGGCGCTCTTCCGCAACATCGCCGGGAACCTGTGCGAGGGCACCGGCAGCAACGTCTTCGTGGTGCTGGACGGCCGGCTCGTGACGCCCCCGCTGTCGGCCGGTCCGCTGGCGGGCATCACCCGCGAGCTGGTCCTGGAGTGGTTCGGCGGCGAGGAGGAGGACGTGCCCATGGAGCGCCTTCCGGAGGTCTCCGAAGCCTTCCTCACCTCCACCGGGCGCGACGTCCAGCCGATCCTGCACATCGACGGCCGGCGGGTCTCCGCCGGAGCGGGGCCGGTGTCGGCCAAGGCGGCGGCGGTGTTCGCCGAGCACGCCGCCGAGCGCCTGGACCCCTGAGCGCGTCGGGCACGACCGAGGGGCGGCGCTCGCGGCGCCGCCCCTCGGTCGTCGTCCAGGGCCCTCGTATCCGTCCCTCGCGGGCGCCCTCGGACGCGGCGGGGACCGGTGCGGGTCCGGTGGGGTCCCCGCCCGAAGGCTCCCTAGGAGTACAGGTGCTGCTGGATCTCCTCGTCGAGGTCCACGAACTGCGCCTCCTGGCCGGCGGGCACGATCTCGTAGGTGCGGTGCAGGAACTCCGCGAGGGGGGACACCTGCGTGTCGAACTCGGCCTGCCCGAAGGGCGAGGAGAGGGAGATGCTCACGGTGCGCTCGCCGCTGTCGTCCTTGGAGGGCCACACGCGCACGTCGCCCTCGCCGACCGGGCGGACGATGCCCACGGTCAGGAGCTCGCGGGCGAAGATCCACTCCACCGGGGTGTCCTCGCCCGTGTGGAAGGCCACGCGGATCGCGTACGGGTCGCTCGCGCCGTAGTCGAGTCGCGCGACCAGCGGAACCGCGGTGCGCTCCGGGACCACGAGCCGCAGGCCCAGCTCGGCGGTGGCAGTGGTGTCGCTACTGTTCATGTTCGCCAAACCTTTTCTCGTCCGGCCCAGCTGTTCCGGCGCGGGTCGGTTGCCGTCTCACTCGCTCCAACGCGCTCGTTCGCGGACTATGACGTGAGTACGGAGACTTTCTTGGTCGGGTGGGACCGGAGGTCTCGCTGCCCGCCCTGCGGGTCCAGCGCGCCGCATGGCGGCTCCACGATCCTTCGTCACTGTAATGACCAGGGGAAACCAAAGATTTCCCCATGTCGCGTGGCCCGCGTCACGTAATGGTAATGACTCGGCGCCCCGCGGTGGGCGAGCGGGGGCGGGAACTCCTTCCCTGAGCGGGGTGCATGACGGTGCGGCGACGTCAGGGTGAACGCGCCGATTCCATGGTGTGACCTCTGTCACATAGCTGTCCGGCGCCCGGTGGGACGGTGTGCGCGGACCACCCTCGAACATGCGCTAGAGTTCTTGTTGTCCGGCCGATAGGGCGGACGGGGCAGCAGCTCAGGGCGATTAGCTCAGTTGGCTAGAGCGCGTCGTTCACACCGACGAGGTCACTGGTTCGAGTCCAGTATCGCCCACAGCCCGGAGGGGCCGACTCCGCATCGAACGGAGTCGGCCCCTCTTTCGTGGTTTCGGTCCGGTCGGAACCGGGCAACGTGGAAGGTCGCGCTCGGGGCGGGGTTCCGGCTTGCTGCCGGTGGGGAATCGGGCCCGCCCATTCCGGGCGCGCTTGTTCAGGACCCGCCCATCCCGGGCCCGCCTGTTCTTCAGGGGGCCGCCAGTTCGAGGCCCGCCTATTCCGGGCGCGGCGACGTCCGGCGCGCCCTGGCCGCGCGGCGCGCCCGCCAGCGGCCCAGGTACTCGTCCTTCTTGCGCTGGCCGAAGCGCTCCGCGCGCCTGCTCCACACGCGCACCGGCCGCACCAGGCTGTTGGCCCACCGGAACTCGGTGCTGAGGATGACCAGCCCCAGCAGGACCGAGGCGATGCCCGGCCCGGGGAAGACCATCATGACCAGTCCCGCCAGGATGACGACGGTGCCGATCGTGCCGACCAGGATGAGCCAGGGCAGGTGGAGCGCCGGATGGGTGTGCATGCGCCTGCGGAAGAGGCGCAGCCGCGCGCGCAGGCGCCGCCATCGGCGGACGTGGGCAGGGTGAGTGGGGGATGTCTCCGGGGCTGGTGGGCCGCCGCTCGGTGGGCTCGGTGACATGCGCTCACAGTATTCGGTCGGATGGAGTGGGTGCATTCGGTCGGCGTGAGAGGTGGTCAGATGTCTGCTGATTGTCACTGATCTCGCATCCGTGATCAATGGTCTTCCGACACGCTGTGGGCGGGTGCCGGGGAACGTGATGATTCGTGACAGATCGTCCATGCGTGCCCCGTTGCGTCCGCGCTGGTCGGCAATGGGCGGCTCCCGCGGGGTGGCCGAATCCCATCGACCGAATCGTCCGCGTCGCCCTCCGGGAGCCCGCGCCGCGGCCTGTGGACGGCCGCAGCGGCCCCGGTCGGGAGCCGATAGCATCGAAGGCGAAACGCCAGGCCGCCCGCGGTGGTGGCACGTGATCGCGTGCGCGCCGCGCCCTGGCGTCCCACACGATCCACGTCACCTCTAGGAGTCACCGTGTCCGCCGCGCCTGAGCTGCACATCACCCTCGCCGGAACCCCGCGTGCGGTGGCGGCCACGACCACGGCGGGACAGGCGCTGGACGCCGACGGCAGGACCGTCATCGCGGCCCTGGTCAACGGCGAGCCGCGCGACCTCGCCTGCGAGCTGGCCGACGGCGACGTCGTGGAGCCGGTCGCCATCGAGTCCGAGGAGGGTCGGGCGATCCTGCGCCACTCCACCGCGCACGTCCTCGCCCAGGCCGTCCAGGAGCTGTTCCCCGAGGCCAAGCTCGGCATCGGACCGCCGGTGGAGAACGGCTTCTACTACGACTTCGACGTCGCCGAGCCCTTCACCCCCGCCGATCTCAAGAGCATCGAGAAGAAGATGCAGCAGATCGTCAAGCAGGGCCAGCGCTTCGACCGCCGCGTCGTCACCGACGACGAGGCGCGCGCCGAACTCGCCACCGAGCCCTACAAGCTGGAGCTCATCGGGATCAAGGGCAGCGACGCGGCCGAGGCAGCCGAGGGCGCCGGCGTCGAGGTGGGCGCTGGCGAGCTGACCATCTACGACAACATCCACCCGCGCACGGGCGAGCAGTGCTGGAAGGACCTGTGCCGCGGTCCGCACGTGCCCACCACCAAGGCCATCCCGGCGTTCAAACTGATGCGCACCGCCGCCGCCTACTGGCGCGGCAAGGAGACCAACCCGCAGCTGCAGCGCGTCTACGGCACGGCCTGGGAGGACAAGGACGCCCTCAAGGCCTACCTCACCTTCCTGGAGGAGGCGGAGAAGCGCGACCACCGCAAGCTCGGCTCCGAGCTGGACCTGTTCTCCATCCCGGACGAGATCGGCTCGGGCCTGGCGGTCTTCCACCCCCGGGGCGGCGTCATCCGCCGCGTCATGGAGGACTACTCGCGCAAGCGGCACGAGGAGAGCGGCTACGAGTTCGTCTACTCCCCGCACGCCACCAAGAGCACGCTGTTCGAGAAGTCGGGGCACCTCGACTGGTACGCGGACGGCATGTACCCCCCCATGCAGCTCGACGGCGGTCAGGACTACTACCTGAAGCCGATGAACTGCCCGATGCACAACCTCATCTTCGACGCCCGCGGGCGCTCCTACCGCGAGCTGCCGATGCGCCTGTTCGAGTTCGGGACCGTGTACCGGTACGAGAAGTCCGGGGTGGTGCACGGCCTCACCCGTGCCCGCGGCTTCACCCAGGACGACGCGCACATCTACTGCACCAAGGAGCAGATGGCGGACGAGCTCGACTCGCTGCTGACCTTCGTGCTCGACCTGCTGCGCGACTACGGTCTGGACGACTTCTACCTGGAGCTGTCCACCAAGGACCCGGAGAAGTACATCGGGAACGACACGGTCTGGGCCGAGGCCACCGACACCCTGCGCCGCGCCGCGGAGAAGCAGGGCCTGGAACTGGTCATGGACCCGGGCGGCGCCGCCTTCTACGGTCCCAAGATCTCGGTGCAGGCCAAGGACGCCATCGGCCGCACCTGGCAGATGTCCACCATCCAGCTGGACTTCAACCTGCCCGAGCGCTTCGACCTGGAGTACACGGCCGCGGACGGCACCCGGCAGCGCCCGGTGATGATCCACCGCGCCCTGTTCGGCTCCATCGAGCGGTTCTTCGCGGTCCTGTTGGAGCACTACGCCGGTGCCTTCCCGGCCTGGCTCTCCCCGGTGCAGGCGGTGGGCATCCCCATCGCCGACGAGCACGTGCCCTACCTCCAGGAGGTGGCCGCCAGGCTGCGGGCGGAGGGCGTGCGGGTCGACGTCGACGCCAGCGACGACCGCATGCAGAAGAAGATCCGCAACGCCCAGAAGCAGAAGGTCCCGTTCATGCTGCTGGCGGGTGACGAGGACATCAGCAAGAACGCCGTGTCCTTCCGCTACCGCGACGGTTCCCAGAACAACGGTGTGCCGATCGAGGAGGCGGTGGCCGAGATCGTGGCCGCCGTCCGCGAGCGCCGCTAGCGGACCGACAGGGGAGCGCCCGTCCGGGGATCCGGGCGGGCGCTCCGTCGCGTTCGGGGGCGGTGCGGGCCGGAGCCGGGCCGTCCGCGAGCCGGGGCCGGGGGCCGCCGACCGCCGGGGGACGGGACGGACCGGGGAGAGGGCGCTCAGCGGACGGTGCGCGCCCCGGAGCGCCGGGGCGGGCGCCGGGCAGGGTCAGGAGCGTTCGCGCGGCGTCCGCGGCTCCTGGTCGTCCCGGAAGAGGTCCTCACGGGAGATGCGCGCCGTCGCGTTGGGGTCCGGGGCGGCCGCGGTCTCCTCCTCCTCATCGTCGCGGAACAGGTCCGCACGCGAGATGCGGTGGGTCGCGTTGGGGTCGCTCATGGGGTTCTCCTTGTGCGTTGGGGCAAGCCGGAGTTTATCCCGCCCACATGACGAACACCGCACGTCGGTGCCCGTGCACGGGCCGTTCCGGCGCACCGGGGTACCGACGGCCTCGCGGGAGCGGTGTCAGGCGCCGGGGGCGCGCCGCTGCCACGCCTGTGCCGGGATCCGGTTGAGGAGTTCGATGAGGTAGTCGGCGGCGGTCAGCGCCCGGTCCGGATCCAGGCCCATCGGAGCCCAGGTCAGGACGTAGTCGCCGGTGAAGCGCACCGGCAGCGACCGCGACCGGGAGTCGGCCAGCAGCCACGCCGCTGTGTCGTGGTCCAGCACGGACCGGGTGAACTCGTCGTCGCTGCCCACGGTGTGGAAGGCGGTGCCGAACGCGGGATCCACGTCGCCGGGGCCGTGGTCGGGCACGGTCGTAGCGAGATCGCGGCGGCGGATCTCCAGTTCGGCGACGGGTCCGGGGGTGCGCACGGCCACCACGCGGTAGGTCTGCCGGGCGCGGCCGGTGCCGCGCCGGTCCGGGGCCGAGGCGGTGTGGGTGTGCTCGAACGCGGTGACCAGGTACTGGCCGCGCCGCCCGGTGAGGACGTGCTGGGCGCGGGCGTGCTCGCCGTGGACGGGCCGGGGGAGGACGGCGTCCTCCAGCGGTCGCGGGTGGTGTTCGGTGTAGTGCCAGCCGTGCTCGCGGGCCCAGGCCCGCATCTCGGAGGAGCGTTCGGTACGAAAGTGGGCGGCGACGGTGATCGCCCCCGCGGAGACCACGACGGCGACCAGTGCGATGACGGCGAGTACGCCTTCCATCGGGTGACTCCTCCGGCCGGGTAGATGCTCGACCATGGACTCGCGGCGGGGCCCGCCGTGGGCGGGACGGGTCGTCGGATCCCGTGCTCATGGGATCCGCACTGGCCTTTCGGGTCCATTCTGTGTCGGTTGCGGGTGCTTGTCACCCCTTCCTGTCGTCCTCCGGCGACCCTCGGGTACCAGTGGCCGTCGCGGGCCCCTGCCGCCCTTCGTGCCGCGGGCGCCGCACAGTGGCACCGGCGCCACACGTGGGCGCGCGACCAGCACGAACGCGCAGCTCGGGCGGTCGGCGCCGAGCGGCCGCGAGAGCCGGGGCGGCGCGTTCGCCGCGCGGGAGGGGCCCTGTCGGCGCTCGGGTTCGGTCCTGACCGGAACCGGCCACCGCCGAAGGAGGCCGGCCGGACGGCGTGAGGCCGAGGAGCGCGAGGCGCCGCGGACACAGAGCGTCGGGCGGACGTGCACCGGTGTGAGGGAGGCGGCGTGCCGCGCTTCCCTGGGCGCTCGTCCTCGCAGCCCGCCGACCCGTCCCGCCCGCGACCCGTGCGGCACGAACGGGCTCCGGGCGGTCGCCGAAGACCGTCCGGAGCCCGATCGGCTACGTGGGAAGTCCCAGCTCGCGGGCGATGAGCATCTTCTGGACCTCGCTGGTGCCCTCGCCGATCTCCAGGATCTTGGCGTCGCGGTAGAACCGGCCCACCGGGAACTCGTTCATGAACCCGTAGCCGCCGAACACCTGGGTCGCGTCGCGGGCGTTGTCCATCGCTGCGTTGGAGGCGACGAGCTTGGCGATCGCCGCCTCCTTCTTGAACGGCTCGCCCGCCAGCATCCGCGAGGCGGCGTCGTAGTAGGCCAGGCGGGCGGTGTGCGCCCGGGCCTCCATCTCGGCGATCTTGAACTGGATCGCCTGGTACTCGCCGATGGTGTGCCCGAACGCGCTGCGCTCGTGGGCGTAGCGCACGCTCTCGTCCACGCACCCCTGCGCCAGGCCCACCGAGAGCGCGGCGATCGCGATCCGGCCCTCGTCCAGGATCCGCAGGAACTGTGCGTACCCGCGTCCGCGCTCGCCGACCAGGTTGGCCTCGGGCACCCGGCAGTCCTCGAACACCAGCTCGTTGGTGTCCGAGGCGTTCCACCCCACCTTCGAGTAGTGCTGCCCGATCGAGAACCCCGGCGTGCCCGCGGGGACCAGGATCGCGGAGATCTCCGGGCGCCCGTCCTCGCGCCGGCCGGTCACGGCCGTGACGGTCACCAAGGCGGTGATGTCGGTCCCCGAGTTGGTGATGAACGACTTCGTCCCGTTGATCACCCACTCCCCGCCCTCCAGGCGCGCCGTGGTCCGGGTGGCGCCCGCGTCCGAGCCGCCGCCGGGCTCGGTCAGACCGAACGCGCCCAGCGCCTCGCCGGAGCACAGCCGGGGCAGGTACGTCTTCCTCTGGTCGTCGGACCCGAACCGGTACAGCGGCATCGCGCCCAGCGACACCCCGGCCTCCAGGGTGATCGCCACCGAGGAGTCCACCCGGGCCAGCTCCTCCAGGGCCAGGCACAGCGCGAAGTAGTCGCCGCCCATGCCCCCGTGCTCCTCGGGGAAGGGCAGCCCGAACAGCCCCATCCGCCCCATCTTGGCGACGATGTCGTAGGGGAAGGCGCCCCTCTCGTAGAAGTCGCCGATGACCGGGGCGACCTCGGTCCGGGCGAACTCCTCCACGGCGGCCCTCAGGTCGGCGTGCTCGGTCGACAGCTCGTGACGGTTCATCGCTGGTTCTCCTCGCTGGTGGCGGGGGCGGAGTCGGAGGCCGCGGGCGGGTGCGCCTCGGCGTCCGGGACGGGTTCGACGGTGACCAGGACGGCGTCCATCGGTACGGACGCCCCCGGCCGGACCGCCACGCCGGTGACGGTTCCGTCGATCGGGGAGGGTACGGAGTGCTCCATCTTCATCGCTTCGACGACGGCCACCGGCGTGCCCGCCGCGACCGCCTGCCCCACCTCGACCGGGACGGCGAGCACCGTCCCCGGCATGGGGCTGCGCACGGTCCCGTCGCCCGCGGCGGCGTCGTCGCGCAGGGCGGCGGCCACGGGCTCCTCGTGCAGGGTCCACGCGGTGCCGTCCGCGCCGAGCCACCGGTGGTCGGTGGCCGGGTCGAAGGCCCGCGTGTAGGTGCGGCTGCGCCCGTCGTAGCCGACCGTCAGCCGCGTGCCGTCCGCGGTCCGGTGGGCGCGGGCCGGGACGGCGCCGACCGGACCGGTGGCGTCCGCCGGACCCGCCGGCGCCCGCGCGGCGTCCTCCTCCACCCGGACCAGGAAGGTTCCCGGCCCCGTGCGGCGGACCCGCACCACGGCGGAGTCGTGCCGGGGCGCGCGCAGCCGCCACCGGGTCCAGGCGGGCCCGCCCATCCGCCAGCCGTCGGGGACGGCGAACCGGTCCGCCGTCGAGCCGTCGGTCTCCTCCAGGTCGAGCTGGTGGTCCAGCGCCGCGGCCGCGTACACCTCGGGCGGCACCCGGTCGGGCGCGGGCTCCGGGGGCTCGCTCTCGATGAGGTCTGTGCTCAGGTCCCCGGCGACCACGCGCGGGTGGCGCAGCAGGCGGCGCAGGAACGCGGTGTTGGTGACGCAGCCCAGGAGCAGGTACCCCGCCAGGGCCTCGTCCATCCGGCGCAGCGCCTCGGCGCGGTCGGCGCCCCACGTGATGACCTTGGCCAGCATGGGGTCGAACGACGAGGTGACCGCGCCGCCCTCGGTGATCCCCGAGTCCACCCGCACCAGCGCGCCCGAGGGCTCCGACAGCGACAGGATCGGCCCTCCGGTGGGCAGGAAGCCCCGGTCGGCGTCCTCGGCGTAGATCCGGCACTCCACGGCGTGCCCCCGCATCGACACGTCGGCCTGGCCGAACGGCAGCGGCTCGCCCCGGGCCACCCGGATCTGCAGCTCGACGAGGTCGATGCCGCGCACGCCGTCGATCGCCACGACCTCCTCGGTCACCGGGTGCTCGACCTGCAGGCGGGTGTTCATCTCCAGGAAGGAGAACGACAGGGACCCGTCCGGGTCGGCCTCGGCGATGAACTCCACGGTGCCCGCGCCCACGTAGCCGCAGGCCCGGGCGGCGGCGACCGCGGACTCGCCCATGAGGGCCCGCTGCTCGGCGGTCAGCAGCGGCGAGGGCGCCTCCTCCACCACCTTCTGGTGCCGTCGCTGCAGGCTGCACTCGCGTTCGCCCAGGTGCACGACGTTGCCGTGGGCGTCGGCCAGGACCTGCACCTCGATGTGGCGCGGGCGCTGGACCAGTCGTTCCACCAGCAGCGTGGCGTCGCCGAAGGAGGCCGCGGCCTCCCGGCGGGCGGCCGCGACGCTGCCGGGCAGGTCGGCGGGGGAGTGCACGGCGCGCATCCCCTTGCCGCCGCCCCCTGCCGACGGCTTGATGAGCAGCGGGTACCTGGTGTCGCGGGCCGCGCCGAGCAGTTCCTCGTCGCTCATCGGCTGTCCGGGCTTCTCGGTGAACCCGCCCAGGATCGGAACGCCGGCGCCGGCGACGGTGTCCTTGGCGCTGATCTTGTCGCCCATGGCGTCGATGGCGGCGGGGGGCGGTCCGACGAACACCAGGCCCGCCTCGGCGCAGGCGCGGGCGAAGGCGGCGTTCTCCGACAGGAAGCCGTAGCCGGGGTGGACCATCGTCGCGCCGCTCTCCACGGCCGCGGCGACGATCGCGGCGGCGTCGAGGTAGCCGTCCACGCGCAGCGCCCGGTCGGCGGCCAGGGTGTGCGGGGCGTCGGCGTCGGCGTCGGTGAACACGGCCACCGAGCCCAGGCCCATCCGGCGCAGTGTGCGCAGGACGCGCAGGGCGATCTCGCCCCGGTTGGCGACCAGCACGGTGGCCGGCCGGTCGACGGGGACCGGAGGTACGGAGGGTGCGGACGTCGTTGTCAAGGGTTCCTCACATCCGGAAGACGCCGTAGCCCACCGGCTCCAGCGGAGCGTGGCGGGCGGCGGACAGGGCCATGGCGAGCACGTCGCGGGTGTCGGCGGGGTCGATGACCCCGTCGTCCCACAGGCGCGCGGTGGAGTAGTACGGGCTGCCCTGCTCCTCGTACTGGTCGCGGATGGGCGCCTTGAAGGCCTCCTCGTCCTGCTCGGACCACTCCTCGCCCCGGGCGGAGAGCTGGTCGCGGCGCACCGTGGACAGCACCGAGGCCGCCTGCTCCCCGCCCATCACGGAGATGCGGGCGTTGGGCCACATCCACAGGAACCGGGGCGAGTAGGCGCGGCCGCACATGCTGTAGTTGCCCGCGCCGAACGAACCGCCGACGACCACGGTGAACTTGGGGACGCGCGCGCAGGCCACGGCCGTGACCATCTTGGCCCCGTGCTTGGCGATGCCGCCGGCCTCGTAGTCGCGGCCCACCATGAACCCGGAGATGTTCTGTAGGAACACCAGCGGGACGGAGCGCCGGTCGCACAGCTCGATGAAGTGGGCGCCCTTGAGCGCGGACTCCGCGAACAGGATGCCGTTGTTGGCGATGACGCCCACGGGGTGCCCGTGGATGTGCGCGAACCCGGTGACCAGGGTGGTGCCGTACTCGGCCTTGAACTCGGTGAACTCGCTGCCGTCCACCACGCGGGCGATGACCTCGCGCACGTCGTAGGGCGTGCGGGTGTCGGCGGGCACCACGCCGTACAGCTCCTGCGGGTCGTGCGCCGGCGGGCGGGGCTCGCGCACCTCCCACGCCGGCTCGCCGACCGGGCCGAGGGTGTCGGCCACGCGCCGCACGATGGTGAGCGCGTGGGCGTCGTCGTCGGCCAGGTGGTCGGTCACGCCCGACACGCGCGAGTGCAGGTCGCCGCCGCCCAGCTCCTCGGCGGTGACGACCTCCCCGGTGGCCGCCTTCACCAGCGGCGGCCCGCCCAGGAAGATGGTGCCCTGGTCGCGGACGATGACGGCCTCGTCGCTCATGGCAGGGACGTAGGCGCCCCCGGCCGTGCACGAGCCCAGCACCGCGGCGATCTGCGGGATGCCCATCCGGGACATGGTGGCCTGGTTGTAGAAGATGCGGCCGAAGTGCTCGCGGTCGGGGAACACGTCGTCCTGCATGGGCAGGAAGGCGCCGCCGGAGTCGGCCAGGTAGACGCACGGCAGCCGGTTGTGCAGTGCCACCTCCTGCGCCCGCAGGTGCTTCTTCACCGTCATCGGGTAGTAGCTGCCGCCCTTGACCGTGGCGTCGTTGGCGACCACGACCGTCGGGCGGCCGGCGACCCGGCCCACACCCGCGATCATGCCGGCCCCGGGGGCGTCCTGGCCGTCCGCGCCGTAGAGCCCGTAGGCGGCCAGGGGCGCGATCTCCAGGAAGGGGGAGCCGGGGTCGAGGAGGAGGTCGACGCGGTCGCGCGGCAGCAGCTTGCCGCGTTCGACGTGTCGTGCCCGGGTCTTCTCCGGGCCGCCCAGGGCGGCGGTCGCGATCCGCTCGCGCAGCTCCAGGGCGAGGGCGCGGTTCGCCGCGTCGTTGGCGGCGAACGCGGGCCCGGCGGTGTCCACCGCCGAGCCGAGCACGGGTGCCCTGCTCATGGTGTCCTCTCGTGGAGGGATGTTAATGCTCACTAACATGAGTGATGTTAGTAACTACTAACATGTGTGTCCAGACCGACGCGCGAAACTGGCGCGACGACGGCGGGAGAGGCGGGCGTCCATGGGGTCCAGACCGACGGGGGAGCGCCGGACGGCGATCCTGGGGGCGGCCGCGGAGCTGTTCGCCGCACGCGGGTTCCGCGGGGTGACCATCGACGACCTCGGCCGCGCCGTGGGTACCAGCGGTCCCGCCCTCTACCGGCACTTCCCCGGCAAGGAGGCCCTGCTCGGCGAGGTCCTGGTGGACATCAGCGACCGGCTGGCCCGCCAGGGCGCCGAGCTCGTGGCCGCGGCGCGCGACGCGCGGGAGGCGCTGGACCTGCTCCTGCGCGGGCACATCGCCTTCGCCCTGGACGAGCCCGCGCTCATCACGGTCCACGACCGCGAACTCGGCCACCTCACCGAAGCCGACCAGTACCGCGTCCGGCGCCTCCAGCGCGGCTACGTCGAACAGTGGGTCGGCGTGCTGGCCGAGCTGCGGCCCCACGACACCGACGACGTCCTGCGCGCCGCCGTGCACGCCGCCTTCGGCCTGCTCAACTCCACCCCGCACAGCCGTGGCGGCCTCGACCGCGCGGAGATGGCGGACCTGCTGCTGACCATGGGGACCGCCGCCCTCACCGCGCCCGTCGCCGCCGCGGACGGCGCCGCCGTCTGACCGGAGCCCGACGACCGAGTAGTCCCGGTCGCCCTGGTAGCCCCAACAAGTCCCCGGGAGTCCCGAGCGGCCTCCGGCGCCTTCCCGACCGCTGACGCGGAGTGCCCGGCGGTGCTCACCTGGCTCGCGCGGTCGGCGCCAGGCGCACGGCGCGGTTCCGTGTCGACCCAGCACAAAAGTCGGACAAAGAGCACGGAACGTTCCGCGTGGGAACGCGGGTGACGGGTTCCGCCGACCGTACATTCGGCCGCGGTGAAGTGGGTACGCCCCACGTCCCGGCCTCGTCCGGGTGTGACGGACGTACCGCACCACGACACGAAGAAGGAGCGGTGTACCAATGTCTCGGCCTCGGATCGTGGTGGTAGGCGCGGGTTTCGGCGGCGTCCACACCCTGCGTCACCTCGAACGCCGTATCCCGACAGGGGCGGCCGACATCGCCCTCGTCGCACCACACGACTACATGCTCTACAGCCCCTTGCTGCCCCAGGTGGCCTCGGGCCTGCTCACACCCCAGTCGGTCGCGATGTCCGTGCACCGGCTCACCCGGGACACCCGCCTGATCCCCGGGCACGCCGTCGGCGTCGACACCGCCGACCGCACGGTCGTCGTGCGCCGTGCCACCGGGGAGCTGGCGCCGGTGCCCTACGACCGCCTGGTCCTGGCCCCCGGCGGCCTGACCCGCGGCTTCGACATCCCCGGCCTGACCGAGCACGCGTACGGGGCCAAGACGCTCGCCGAGGCCGTGCTGCTGCGCGACCACGTCCTGGCCCAACTGGAACTGGCCAACGACAGCCGCGACCCGGTCGAACGCGAGGAGCGCTGCCGCTTCATCGTCGTCGGCGGCGGCTACACCGGCGTGGAGACCGCCGCCTCGCTCATGCGCCTGACCGAGGAGGCCGCCCGTCGCTACCCCGAACTGCGGTCGGTGATCCGCTGGCACCTGGTCGACATCGCGCCCAAGGTGCTGCCGGAACTCGGCGACCGGCTCGGCCGCCGGGCGCTGGACATGCTGCGCTCGATGGGGATCGAGGTCAAGCTCAAGGTCAGCGTCCGCGAGGTCACCGCCGACAAGGTGGTCCTGACCGACGGGCGGGCCCTGCCCTGCCGCACGCTCATCTGGACCGCCGGTGTGGCGCCCAGCCCCCTCATGGAGACCCTGGGCAAGCCCACCCAGCGGGGCCGACTGGAGGTCGACTCCGACCTGCGCGTCCCGGGACTGCCCGAGGTGTTCGCGGTCGGGGACGCGGCGGCGGTGCCCAACCTCTCCCACCCGGAGAGCCCGTACTGCCCGCCGACCGCCCAGTACGCGAGCCGGCAGGCGGCGACCGCGGCCGAGAACGTGTGCGCCTCGATCCTGGGGCGGCCGCTGCAGGAGTTCCGGCACCGCGACATGGGGCTCGTGGTGGACCTGAGCGGCAAGGACGCCCTGGCCCGCGTGCTGAAGTTCGAGCTCACCGGGCTGCCCGCGCTGGCCGTCACCCGCGGCTACCACCTGGCGGCGGTGCCCTCGGCGCCCGCCCGGGCGCGCATCGTGGCCAACTGGGCGATCAGGGCGGCCACCGGTGGCGAGGTCTCGCGGCTCGGTTTCGCCGACGACGGGCGCCCGGCGTCCTTCGTGGCCAACGAGGACGTGGACTACCTGGACACCGAGAGCGCGGGCAGGGAGGGCGCCCGGCTGCTGGAGAACCTGCGCGAGCGCTACGGCGAGGACTGAGGCGGGTGCGCCGGTCCGGTGCGCGCCCGCACGGCGCGGACCCGGCGCCAGCGGTAGCCGAGGACCACGGCGGTGGCGGCCGCGGTGACCGCCACCGCCAGCGCGGTCGGCCAGGGGCCCAGGAAGGCGATGGCCTCCTCGACGTAGCCGCGGCTGGCCGAGGCGGGGTCGGCCATGACCGCGGTCACGAACACGGCGGCCAGCAGGGTCGTCGCGGCGGCCACCGCCCGGCCGAGCCGACCGGTCAGGCCCATGCGGCGGCGCAGGACCCCGCCCGCCTCGATGATCCGGGTGACGCGCAGCAGGGGGAGGGCTCCGAACGCGCGTACCAGCCGCAGGATCTGGGCCGGGCCGAGGGCGAAGATGACCGCGGGCACGGTCACGGCCGCGATGACGGTCGCCCACCAGTGCGTGCGCAGCCACGCGCGCTTGTTGTCGGCGAGGGCGATCAGCAGGATCCACTCGCCCCACAGGACGATGCCGGCCGCCCAGTTGATCCGGTCACCGGCCGTGGCCCAGAAGCCCTCGCCCCAGACGCCGAGGAAGAGGGCCGGGACGGACACCACCGCCGCGAGGAGGACGGGAACCGCCAACCGCCGCTCCAGGGCGGTGGAACGGAGGTTGGACGCGGGGGGACGCGACTGTTCTTCGGGGGACATGGCGCCCAGAATAAGCGGTGGCGCGCCGACCGGTCGGCGGCGTCCGGGGACGGCCGGAACCGGTCACGACTGCCTCAGGAGCGGACCAGCCTGGCGATGGCGTCGGAGGCCTCGCGGACCTTCTCGTCCGCCTCGTCGCCGCCGTTGGCGACCGCGTTGGCCACGCAGTGCTTGAGGTGCTCGTCGAGCATGGACAGCGCGAAGGAGCGCAACGCCTTGTTGACCGCCGAGGTCTGGGTGAGGATGTCGATGCAGTACTGATCGTCCTCGACCATGCGCTGCAGGCCGCGGATCTGTCCCTCGATGCGGCGCAGCCGGTTGATGTGGCTCTGCTTGTCGTCGCTGTAACCGTGGTTGCCCGCCATGCCGCCGTCTCTGTGTCGTCCCTGATCAGATGCCATTACCATACCCCCTCAAGGTATCCAACCGCGGACGGTCGGGCGGCATTCCGCACTCGTCGCCGCGTGCCGCTTCCACCGTGAACACGGCTGTATGAGGAGTTTCCCAGACATCGCGGGGCGGGACACCGCGTGCCGGGCCCCGCGCGGGCGCGCGTCAACTCCGGGTCCGCACTCGGTAAGCCGGGGCCCGGAGCCTTGCCCCGGGCCCCCGACGGTCCGACGATGGCGGTATGAGCCACAGTGCCGAGAACGAGATCCTGGCCACCATCCGCGCCCTGATGGACGAGGAGCACACGCTCCGCTCCCGGCCCGGAGGGCTGGAGCCCGCCGAACGGTCCCGGATGAGGGAGGTGGAGGAGTCGCTCGACCAGTGCTGGGACCTGCTCCGGCAGCGGCGCGCCCGCAGCGAGCACGGACAGGACCCCGACGAGGCGCAGGTCCGCCCGGCGCCCGAGGTCGAGCAGTACTGGCAGTAGGGGAGACGGCGAAACCACCGGGCCCTCGCGAGCGTCCACTCCCGGTAGGACGGCGCCACGGCGGTGGCCGCGCCCGAGCGCGGCCCCCGCCGTCGCACGCAGCTCACGAAGGAAACCATGATCGCCACCCTCACCGGCCTGGGTCTGTCCTCCGCGGCAGGGCTCAACGCCTACATCCCCCTCCTCGCGGTCGGGTTGATCGCACGCTTCACCGATCTCGTCCCGCTCGGGGCCGCCTGGCAGTGGCTGGAGCACCCGGTCACCCTCGTGTCCCTCACCGTGCTCCTGGTGGTCGAGTTCGCCGCGGACAAGATCCCCGCCCTCGACAGCCTCAACGACGTCGTCCAGACGGTGATCCGGCCCTCCGCGGGCGGCATCACCTTCGGCGCGGGCGCCTCCGCCGTCGACCTCACCGAGCTCACGGGCACCGCCGCCGCCTCCGCGGCCGAGACCGGTGACGGCGTGAGCTGGGGCCCGGTCATCGCGGGCATGGTGATCGCCCTCGTCTTCCACGCCGCCAAGACCCTGGCCCGCCCGGTCCTGAACTCCGTGAGCTTCGGCGTGGCCGCCCCGGTCGTGTCGTTCCTGGAGGACGTGGTCAGCTTCGTGACCTCCCTGGTGGCGATCCTGCTGCCGCTGCTGATCCTGGTGGTGTTCCCCCTGATGGTCGCCGCCGGGGTGTGGGCGGTGCGCGGGCGCCGTCGGCGCCGTGCCGGGAAGGCGGCGGACGAGGGCGCCCCCGCGGGAGAGCGGGGGCGCCAGTGACGGGTGAGGCGTGACCGGTGACCGGTCAGTCGAGGGCGTCGCGCCCCTGGGCGATCGGCAGGGTCACGTGCGCGGAGTTGGTGTCGACGCTCACCTCGGTGCCGGCCGGGTAGCGCAGGGTGTGGTCGTGGTCGGTCGAGACCACCATGACCCCGATCCGGTGCCCGGCCGGGAACACGTGGTCGCCCGGCTGCAGCTCCCACCGGTAGCGGTGGTACTGCCCGGCCACCACCGGCCGCTGCCGCTCCAGGGAGGTGCGGTTGCGCGCGTCCAGCCAGCCGCGCGCGACGATCGCGTGGTCGGCCTCCTCGGTCACGTGGTGCGCGGTCGGGACGCAGCCGGTGTCGCCCGGCACGGACTCGCCGTAGCAGTTCATGTCGTCGAAGTCGTACCGCAGGCGGCCGGTCGGCCGCTCCGCCGTGCCCAGGTCGACCAGGGCGGCCGTGAGGAACGGCGAGGGGCCGTCCATCGCGGCGCGCACCGAGACCTCGGCCGAACCGCTCAGCCGCACGTCCTCGCCCAGTTCCTCGGTCACGTACACCAGTGACGACGTCCCGGGGGAGTCCGGGTCGCCGAGCAGCGCGTCGGGCGAGAGGGTGCGGCCCTGGTCGGTGAAGGACTCGGTGCCGTCGCGGACCGGCCGCGGGCGCGGTGCCAGCCCGCCGGTGGCGGCGCCGGGATCGGTGTTCATGTGCAGCTTGACCGGCGCGGTGCCCTCACCGGGCCAGTCCGCCTGGGTCGTCCACGTGCCGTCGGCGCCCTCCACGTCTACGGCGGGCTCGTCGGTGATGCCGTTGTCGACCCCGTAGAGCCAGTGGTCGAACCAGCCGTGCAGCTGGTCCAGCCACGGGTCGGTCCGCAGGTAGAGCTGGTTGATGTGCCCGCCCTGGTGCAGCCACAGCTTGCGCGGCACGTCGTTCTCCTCCAGGGCCGCCCACAGGTCCGCGGCCTGGCGCGGCATGACGTTGCGGTCGTTGAGCCCGTGCACCAGGAACACGCTCGCCCGGATCTCGTCGGCGTCGTCGAGGTAGTTCCGCTCGTCCCAGAACGCGCTGTAGTCGCCGGTGACCCGGTCCTGCTCCTCGGTGAGCGCGTCGATCACCGGACGGCAGATCTCTGCGTCGTCGCGGGTGTACACGTACTCGGCCAGGACGTCGGCGTCCTCGCCCTGGTAGCCGCCGGGCGCGCGCACGGCGCCGCCCTCGCGGTAGTAGCCGTACCAGGAGGAGATCGCCGCCTGCGGGACGATCGTCTTCAGACCCTCCACGCCGGTCGTGGCCGCGGCGGTGGGCAGCGTCCCGTTGTAGGAGATCCCCGTCATCGCCGCCGCCCCGTTGGACCAGTCGGCGGTGACCTCCTCGCCGTCGGCGTCCCAGCCGACGGCGTCGCCGGTCAGCCACTCCACGGCCGCCTTGACCCCGAGCGACTCGTTGTGCGCGCCCGAGGTGGGGCAGCCGGTGGAGTCGCCGCTGCCCAGGCTGTCGACCTGGGCCACGGCGTACCCGCGCGGCAGGAAGTAGTTGTCGTAGTAGCCCGAGAAGGAGGTGTTGGGCCCTGAGCGCTCGGCCGCGGCCTCGGGGTCGCCGGTGCCCGCGGGGTCCAGGGCCGCGCCCAGAGCGGTCTCGTCGGCGCGCGGTCCGCCGGGGCGGCCGCCGCGCGGGACGGTGTCGGCCTCGTCGGTGTCCAGGTCCACGTCGTGGTTGGCGACCGGGTTGCCGCCCGCCCAGTAGGGGCTGGGCTCGATGATGGTGGCGACGTCCAGGCCCGCGTCGCTCTCCTTCGGGCGCAGGATCCGCATGCGGACCGTGTCGAACTCGCCGTCGCCGTCGCTGTCGGCCTCCGTCCGGATGTCGACCTCCTGGTAGATCGCGTCCGCGAACTCGAAGGCGACCTGGGTGCGGCCGTCCACGATGTCCAGTGACGGGGGTTCGGCCGCCGCCGGCGCGGTCAGCACCGTGGCGGCCGTCAGCGCGGCGGCGGCGACGGCGCCCGCGCGCGTGAGGAGGAATCGTGCGCTGCCGGGGGATGGTGGCAAGGGGTGGCTCCTCGTCGAAGGGGGTTTCGAGTCGGGCCATCGTCCCCGAACCCGACCGTGCGCCCAAGGGGTCCAAGGCCGCGTTATCGAAAGCGCTATGGCCGTCCCCGCCCGCGTGGGCCACTCTTCCGGCAGGGGCGCGCCAACGCACGGAAGCGACGCAGGTCATCCTGGAAAAGCAGGGCGCCACACCGGGTGATTGTCCTACAGTGCGACCAATGACTGAGATGACATTCGACCGAAACGACATCACGCACATCGTCTGGGACTGGAACGGCACCCTCCTGGACGACAACCACGCCAACCTCGCCGCGGTGAACGCCGTGTGCGCCGCGTTCGGCCGTCCCCCGGTGGAGCTGGAGTACTGGCGGTCGGTCTTCCGGCGCCCCCTCGTCCCCTGCTACGAAGAGCTCCTGGGGCGCGCCTTCGCGGACGGCGAGTGGGAGCGGGCCGAAGAGCTCTACGACTCCCACTACCTGGAGCACCTGCCCTCCTGCTCCCTGTCCGAGGGCGTTCCCGACGTGCTGCACACCTGGCGCGACGGCGGCGGCAGCCAGTCCCTGCTGTCCATGGCCTCGCACGACCACCTCGTGCCGCTGGTCGCCGAGCGCGGCCTGACCGGCCACTTCGAGCGGGTGGACGGGCGCCGGTTCGAGACCGAGCAGGACTCCAAGGCCGAACACCTGGTGCGCCACCTGGACCAGCAGGGCGTCGACCCCGCCAAGGTCGTGCTCATCGGCGACATCGACGACGACGCCCGCGCCGCCCGCGAGGCGGGCGCCAACGCCATCCTGGTCACGAGCGGGCTCATGGCCCCTGAGCGCCTGGCGGCCACCGGCGCCCTGGTCGTGGACACCCCCGTGGCGGCCGTCTCGGCGCTGCGCGCCGCCTGACGGGCGGCGGCCGCGCCGCGTGCGCTCCGTCGCAGCCGGCCGTCACACCCTGCGAGGTCGGATGGTCCTACCACTGGTGGAGGGGTGCGTCCGGCGGATGTCAATGGGGGACTCCCACCCTCGGCGCACACCCCGCACGTGGGGCTCCCACAGCCCCAGGATCCCCGTGGTGACCTGCGCACACGCGTCCGAGCCCCGGCGCCCGCCAGGGCGAGGCCGGGGCTTCGCCGTCCCCGGCCCGTGTTGTTAGATGGGTCTCAGAAGCCATAGGACACACAGATCTGGAAGGCGGGCCAATGACGGAGAGCAGCGTCCCCCGGGTGCTCTGGGAGCCCGGCGAGGCGACGATCGAATCCTCCAACATCGTCGCGTTCGCCCGATGGGCCGCGGACCGCAGGGGTGTGCGGGCCTTCGGCCGGCCGGGGGCGACCCCGGAGGCGGCCGGGGCGTTCGACTACGAGGCCCTGTGGCGCTGGTCGACCACCGACATCGAGGACTTCTGGGCCTCGGTCTGGGAGTACTTCGGCGTCCGGGCCGACACCCCCTACGAGGAGGTCCTGCCCGAACGCGTCATGCCCGGGGCCCGCTGGTTCCCCGGCGCCACCCTCAACTACGCGCGGCACGTGTTCGAGGGCCGCGACGACGACACGGTCGCGATCCGGCACGCCTCCGAGCTGCGGCCGCTGGGCGAGTGGACCTGGGGCGAGCTGCGCCGCCGCACCGCCGCCATCGCCGCGGGGCTGCGCCGGCTCGGCGTCGGGCCCGGCGACCGGGTGGTCGGCTACCTGCCCAACCTGCCCGAGACCGTCGCCGCGTTCTTCGCCGTGTCCTCCCTGGGCGCGGTGTGGTCCTCCTGTTCACCGGACTTCGGCGTGCGCAGCGTCATCGACCGCTTCGCGCAGATCGAGCCGAAGGTCCTGCTGGCGGTCGACGGCTACCGCTACGGGGGCAAGGACTTCGACCGCCGCCCCGTGGTGGAGGAGCTGCGCGCCGCCCTGCCCACCGTCGAGCACACCGTGCTCCTGGACCACCTCCGGCCCGGCCGGCCGATGGAGGGCACCCTCGCGTGGGGCGACCTGGAGGCGTCCGGCACCGACGCGGAGCTGGAGTTCGCCTCCGTACCCTTCGACCACCCCCTGTGGGTCCTGTACTCCTCGGGCACCACCGGCCTGCCCAAGGCGATCGTGCACGGGCACGGCGGCATCCTCCTCGAACAGCTCAAGAACCTGCACCTGCACCTGGACGCCCGGGAGGACGACCGGGTCTTCTGGTTCACCACCACCGGCTGGATGATGTGGAACTTCCTGGTCAGCGTCCTGCTGACCAAGGCCTCCATCGTCCTGTACGACGGCAGCCCCGCCCACGCGTCGCCCTCCGCCGCCTCCGGGCCCTCGGCCGCCGAACCGCCCGCTCCCGACCTGGGCGGACTGTGGGACCTGGCGGCCGGGGCCGGGGTGACGGTGTTCGGCACCAGCGCGGGGTACCTGTCCTCCTGCATGAAGGAGGGCGTGCACCCCGCGCGGGGCCGGGACCTGTCGAAGCTGCGGGCGATCGGCTCGACGGGCTCCCCGCTCAGCCCGGAGGCGTTCGCCTGGGTGTACGAGGAGTTCGGCGACGACCTGTGGCTGTTCTCCACCAGCGGCGGCACGGACGTGTGCAGCTGCCTGGTGGGCGGCACCCCGACCCTGCCGGTCTACGAGGGCGAGATCCAGTCGCGCGCCCTGGGCATGGCCGTGGCCTCCTGGGACCCCCACGGCAAGGAGCTGGTGGGCGAGGTCGGCGAACTCGTCGTGACCGAGCCCGCCCCGTCCATGCCGGTCTTCTTCTGGGGCGACACCGACGGCGAGCGCCTGCGCGACAGCTACTTCTCCGTCTACCCGGGCGTGTGGCGCCACGGCGACTGGATCGAGATCACCGAGCGCGGCACCGCGATCATCTACGGCCGCTCGGACTCCACCATCAACCGCGGCGGGGTGCGCATGGGCACCAGCGAGATCTACCGCGCCGTCCTGGCGCTGGACGACGTCCTCGACGCCCTGGTGGTGGACGTGCCCCAGAAGGACGGGTCGTCCCGGATCGAGCTGTTCACGGTGCTCAGGCCCGGCGCGGACCTGGAGGGCGACCTGCCCAGGGAGATCGCCCGGCGGATCCGTACCGACTGCTCGCCCCGGCACGTGCCGGACCGCGTCCGCGCCATCGGCGCGGTGCCGCGCACCCTGTCGGGCAAGGTCCTGGAGGTGCCGGTCAAGCGCATCCTCATGGGGGAGGACCCGGAGAAGGCCGCCAGCCGCGACTCCCTGGCCAACCCCGAGGCGCTGGACCACTTCAGCGAGCTCGCCCGCGGGGAGTGACCCGCACCGGGCGGGAGGCGGCGCCTCCCGCCCGGTGCGACGTGCGGCCTTGGGCAGGCGCGTGGAACCCGCATACGCTGACGAACGTGGCACAGAACCGATCCGACGACGCCGCCGCCTCCCCCGACGCGGCCCCCTCCGGACCCTCACGTATCGACGGCGTCGACGCGGCGCGCGCCATCGCGGTCTTCGGCATGTTCACCGTGCACCTGGGCGTGGACTCCATGGGACTGCTGTCCCCCGAGGGCTACGCGTGGACCCTGCACGGCCAGGTGCGCGGCAACTCCTCGGCGCTGTTCGCGCTGCTGGCCGGACTCTCCCTGGCGCTGATGACCGGCCGGACCGAGCCCGTCACCGGCGACGCCCACCGGAGCGCCGCCGTGCGGGTGCTCACCCGCGCCCTGCTCATCGGACTGCTCGGCATCCTGCTGGACCTGACCGGCGTGCCGGTCGCCATCATCCTCACCTACTACGCCGGCTTCTTCGTGCTGGCCCTGCCGCTGACCCGCCTGCGCTCGGGAGCGCTGTGGGCGGTGGCGGGCGTCCTGGCGGTCCTGGGGCCGCCGCTGTCCTTCCTGCTGCGCGACACGGTCGTCGACCCCGAGCCCCGCACGTCCTCCCTGTCCTCGCTCACCGAGTTCCTCCTCACCGGCTACTACCCGGCGATCACCTTCATGGCGTTCGTGGCCGCGGGCCTGGCCGTGGGACGGACGGACCTGCGCTCCACGGGCGTGCGGCTGCGGCTGCTGGCGGCCGGCGCGGGCCTGACGGTCTTCGCCTACGGGGGGTCATGGCTGCTGCTCCATCCCTTGGGCGGACTCGACCGCCTGGTGGAGGAGGGCACCGCGTTCATGGGGGGCTTCCCCATCGCCCCCGGCATGGACCCGGTGCTCCTGGCGCAGTTGCGCGAGGGCGTGATGGAGGAGGCCGAGTCGATCTCCGGGCAGGTCCCCACCGACAGCTGGTGGTGGCTGGCGGTGAACACGCCGCACACCGGGACGACCTTCGAGATCGCCGAGGCGGTCGGTCAGGCCCTCATCGTGCTGGTGGCGTGCATGTGGCTGGCCGAGCGCGCCCGGTGGCTGATGTACCCGCTCGCCTCCGTGGGCCGGATGCCCCTGACGGTCTACACGGGGCACATCCTGGTCCTGATGGTGATCGTCGCGGGCGACGCGGCCGAGTGGCGCCAGCCCTGGCTGCTGGAGTGGTTCGTGCTCGGCGCGCTCGTCCTCGCCACCGTGTGGCGCCTGGTCGCGGGCCGGGGGCCGGCCGAGGCGGGCCTGGCCGCGGCCGCAGACGGCGCCGTCGAGATCGTGGAGGAGCGGCGCCGCGCGCCGTGAGCCCGGCCGGACCGTGCGGCGCGCCCGCCCACGCCCCGCGTGGCCCGGGGGCACCGGGGCGGCCCCGTGCCTGGCACGCCCTAGGAATCGCCGGGGCGGGTGATGTTGTGCGAGGTGCGGTCGCGCAGGGCCAGGGAGTCGGTGGTGGTGCGCGCGTTCTGCCGGATGAGGCGGCGCGCGTCGTCGGCCGCCGAGCGGGCCACCGCGCGGCTCGCCACGGGGCGCTGGGCGACCTCGGCGTCCTCGGGCAGCCCGATGTCCATGGGCAGCCCCGCGCGGCTGATCACGCGCAGCTGGGCGGCCTCCTGCGAGTGTGAGGGCCGGATGTCGCCGTTGGCGGTCCGCCAGGCCTTCAGCCGCGACTGGAACCAGTCGGTGCCGTGGTACTCCGGACCCTCGGGCCAGGCCGCGCCGTCCGGCCGCGCGGCCAGGGCGTGCAGCACGTCGGCGACGGTCCACCCGGCGGAGAAGAACCGCGCCGTGACGTCGCGCAGGACGCGGAAGTCCACCCGGCGCAGCGAGGCGTCCTCGCGGCGCAGGTACTCGCACGCCTCGTGCACGGCATGCGGCGTGTGCCGGGGGCGGTGCAGGGGGTCGACCTCGCGCTTGCGCAGCAGCGCGTCGTCGACGGTGACGATGACCTCGCCCTGCCGGTTGTCCCAGATGCTGACGTCCTCGCGGGCCCAGCCCTGGGACTCGGCCAGCGCGGTGGCCATCCTGCGCAGGTCGACCTGGGTGTCGTCGCTACTGATCCGGAACTCCGCCATGTCCCCAGATTAGGACCTCCGCCCCGCCGGACGGGCCCGGTGCGCCGCCGGAGCCGCGACCCGGCCGCCGGTTCCACCCGCCCGCGGCCCGGGCGCGGTGGTCTGTCCGGTCTAGACCGCGAGCGTGCCGACGGCGGCGTCCGAGAGTCGCCAGGGGGCCGTTCTCAGGGATTTCCGGTGCCGGGTTGGATGATGTGCCAAAGGTGGGACGACTCGGCGGTTGGAGTCTCCTCCAACCTTCGGTGGCGCGGTCCGGGCGGGTACTGACGTCGGCGGCGCCCGGGGTTATGGTGACTGCCTGACGGCCCCGAGCCGGGGGAGACCCCGCCCGCACCGGACCGCCGAGGCCCACGTCTGCGCTGGCCACAGCGCCCGCGGGCCCCGTGACCAGCACACCGACCCACCGAGCAGTAGGTGCCCGTGTCCCACACCGCAACAGCGCCGGAGGCGACGACCAACCGCGCGCTCCGGGCGTTCCTGCACGGCCTCCCGGGCGTGGACGAGGTCGGCGCGCGTGCCCGCGCCCAGGACCTGGCCACGCGGTCGATCAAGACCACCGCCAAGGCTCAGGCGATCGACCTGGCCATCTCGATGGTCGACCTGACCACCCTGGAGGGCGCCGACACACCCGGCAAGGTGCGCGCCCTGTGCGCCAAGGCCGCCCTCCCCGACCCCGCCGACCGCACCGTGCCCCGGGTGGGCGCCGTGTGCGTGTACCCCGACATGGTCGCCACGGCCGTCGGGGCCCTGCGCGGCACCGGCGTGGGCGTGGCCTCGGTCGCCACCGCCTTCCCCGCGGGCCGCGCGCCCCTGGAGGTCAAGCTCGCCGACACCCGGCGCGCGGTGGCCGACGGGGCCGCCGAGATCGACATGGTCATCGACCGCGGCGCGTTCCTGTCCGGGGACTACCTGAAGGTCCACGACGAGATCACCGCCGTCAAGGAGGCCTGCGGCCCCGCCCATCTGAAGGTCATCCTGGAGACCGGCGAGCTGGTCACCTACGACAACGTGCGCCGCGCCTCGCACCTGGCCATCCGCGCCGGGGCCGACTTCATCAAGACCTCCACCGGCAAGGTGGCGCCCGCCGCGACCCCGCCCGTGGTCCTGGTCATGCTGGAGGCCGTGCGCGACCACCACGCCGCCACCGGCGCCCGCGTGGGCGTCAAGCCCGCGGGCGGCATCCGCACCACCAAGGACGCCATCCGCCAGCTGGTGCTGGTCAACGAGATCGCCGGCCCCGCCTGGCTCAACCCGGACCTGTTCCGGATCGGTGCCTCCAGCCTGCTCAACGACCTGCTCATGCAGCGCACCAGGCTGACCACGGGCACCTACCCGGGCCCCGACTACTACACGCAGGACTGAGCCGTGATCTTCGAGTACGCGCCCGCGCCGGAGTCCCGCTCCGTCGTCACCCTGCGCGAGACCTACGACCTGTTCGTCGACGGTGAGTTCCGCCCCGCCGAGGGCGGCGAGTACCTCACCACGCTCAACCCCGCCGACGAGACCAAGCTCGCCCAGGTCGCCGTCGCCGGGGAGGCCGACGTCGACCGCGCCGTCGCCGCCGCCCGCCGTGCCCACGAGACCGTGTGGAGCCGGATGAGCGGCGCCGAGCGCGGCAAGTACCTCTTCCGCGTCGCCCGGATCATCCAGGAGCGCTCGCGCGAGCTGGCCGTGCTGGAGTCCATGGACAACGGCAAGCCCATCAAGGAGACGCGCGACGTCGACCTGCCGCTGGTCGCCGCGCACTTCTTCTACTACGCGGGCTGGGCCGACAAGCTCCGCCACGCGGGCCTGGGCCCCGACCCGCGCCCGCTGGGCGTGGCCGCCCAGGTCATCCCGTGGAACTTCCCGCTGCTCATGCTCGCGTGGAAGATCGCCCCGGCGCTGGCCACCGGCAACACGGTCGTGCTCAAACCCGCCGAGACCACGCCGCTGACCGCGCTGGTCTTCGCCGAGATCTGCCAGGAGGCCGACCTGCCCCCGGGCGTGGTCAACATCCTCACGGGCGCGGGCGAGACCGGCCGCGCGCTGGTCGAGCACCCCGGCACCGACAAGGTCGCCTTCACCGGCTCCACGGAGGTCGGCCGCCGGATCGCCCGCTCGGTCGCCGGCACCGGCAAGCGCCTCACCCTGGAGCTGGGCGGCAAGGGCGCCAACATCGTCTACGACGACGCCGCGATCGACCAGGCCGTCGAGGGGATCGTCTCCGGCATCTTCTTCAACCAGGGCCACGTGTGCTGCGCCGGGTCCCGACTGCTCGTCCAGGAGTCGATCGCCGAGGAGCTGCTGCCCCGGCTGAGGGACCGGGTGGCCAAGCTGCGCCTGGGCGACCCGCTGGACAAGAACACCGACATCGGCGCGATCAACTCCGCCGCCCAGCTGGAGCGCATCCGCGAGCTCACCGACTCCGGCGCGGAGGAGGGCGTCGAGCGCTGGTCGCCGCCGTGCGACCTGCCCTCCACCGGCTACTGGTTCGCGCCGACCCTGCTGACCGGCGTCAGCCAGGCCCACCGGGTCGCCCGCGAGGAGATCTTCGGCCCGGTGCTGTCCGTGCTGACCTTCCGCACGCCGGAGGAGGCGGTGGCCAAGGCCAACAACACCCCCTACGGGCTGTCCGCGGGCGTGTGGACCGAGAAGGGCTCGCGCATGCTCTGGACCGCCGAGCGGCTGCGCGCCGGCGTCATCTGGTCCAACACGTTCAACAAGTTCGACCCGACCAGCCCCTTCGGCGGCTACAAGGAGTCGGGATACGGCCGCGAGGGCGGACGCCACGGATTGGAGGCCTACCTTGGCTGAGCGGCGCAAGGGCAACGCCGGGAAGAACCCCGGGAAGGGCGCCGCCGAGCCGGCCCCCGTCCCCGGGCGCCTGGCGGTCCGCAAGACCTACAAGCTCTACCTGGGCGGGGCCTTCCCGCGCTCGGAGTCCGGCAGGAGCTACCCGGTGACCTCAGCCAAGGGCGACCACCTGGCCAACGCCTCCCTCGCGTCGCGCAAGGACGCGCGCGAGGCCGTCGTAGCGGCCCGCAAGGCCTTCGGCGGCTGGTCGGCGCGCACCGCCTACAACCGCGGCCAGATCCTCTACCGGGTCGCCGAGGTACTGGAGGGCCGGCGCGAGCAGTTCGCCGCGCAGGCCGTGGCCGCGCAGGGGCTGTCCCGCGAGGCCGCCTCACGCGTGGTCTCGGCCGCCGTCGACCGCTGGGTGTACTACGCGGGATGGACCGACAAGGTCGCCCAGGTGCTCGGCGGGGCCAACCCGGTCTCGGGCCCGTACTACAACCACTCCGCGCCCGAGCCCACCGGCGTCGTGGCCGTGTTCGCGCCCCAGGACGCCCCGCTGCTCGGACTGACCAGCGTGGTCGCCCCGGTCATCGCCACCGGCAACACCGCCGTCGTGGTCACCTCCGAGCACGCGCCCCTGGCCGCCGTCGACCTGGCCGAGGTCCTGGCCACCTCCGACCTGCCCGGCGGCGTGGTCAACCTGCTCACCGGCCGCGCGGGCGAACTCGGCCCGCACCTGGCCGCGCACGCCGACGTCAACGCCCTGGACCTGACCGGGGCCGGCGACCTGGCCACCGGGTTCGAGGAGACCGCGGCCACGACGCTGACCAGGGTCGTGCGCCCCGGACCCGAGTCCGGCGGGGGCGAGGACGCCTGGCTGGACCCCGACCCCGGCACCTCCCGGATGACGCCGTTCCTGGAGACCAAGACCGTCTGGCATCCGATCGGGGTGTGACACTGTCGGACCGGGGCCCGCCCGGGTCCCGGTCCGACGTGGCCGACGAGGAGCGAAGGTGCCGACGAACACGCGAGGACAGACCGAACCGCAGGAACCCGACGGCGGGTGCGTCCCCGGCCTGCGCCTGGTCCGCCTGGACCGGACCACACCGGAGGTCGCGCACCTGCGCCGGGCCGTGCTGCGCCACCGGCTGGCCCCCGGCCAGTCCCGGTACACGGGCCTGCCCGTGGCCACCCTGCCCGCCGCCGACGCCGACCCCGACCGCTTCCCGTTCGCCGTCGTGCGCACCGGCGCCGCGCCCACCGACGCGGCCGCCGCCAGGCTGGCCTGTGTCGGCTTCGGCATCATCGACCGGGGCGCCGCCCTCGTCCCGCTGGTCGACGCGCCGGAGCGCGCGGTACTGCTGCGCGCCTACTACGTCACGCCAGAATGGCAGGGCCGGGGGGTCGGGCGGGCGGCGTGCGCCGCCCCGCTGCTGGACCTCCTGGTCGCGGGCGTGGCTCCCGCCACCGCCGAGATCGTGCTGTGCGTCAACGAGGCCAACCACCAGGCGGAGCGCGTCTACGCCGCCGCCGGGTTCGCCCCCACCGGACGGCGGATCGTGGAGAGCGCCGGCCCGCAACTCGTCATGTCCCGCCCTCTGGCCACGGGAGTGCACCACGCGCCGCTCCCGCGCCACGAACGAACGGAGAACACCCAGTGACTCGCACACCCCAGGCCGCCGCCGAGGAGGCCGCGACCGAGCTGCGCTCGCGCACCGGTGTGGACGCCTACGACGTCGCCCTGGTCATGGGATCGGGCTGGGCCCCGGCCGCCGACCTCCTCGGCGACTCCACCCACGAGTTCCCCGCCGCCGACCTCCCGGGCTTCCTCCCGCCGGGGGTCGCCGGCCACAGCGGCACCGTGCGCAGCATCAGTGACGGCGACCGCGCGATCCTCGCCTTCCTCGGCCGCACCCACCTGTACGAGGGCCACGGCACCGACGCCGTCGTCCACGGGGTGCGCACCGCCGTGGCCGCCGGGGCGCGCACGGTCGTGCTCACCAACGCCGCGGGCGGCATCAACCCCGACTATCCGGTGGGCTCCGCGGTGCTCATCGCCGACCACATCAACATGACCGCGCGGTCCCCGCTGACCGGCGCCTCCTTCGTCGACCTCTCCGACACCTACTCCGGTGAGCTGCGCGCGCTGGCCCGCTCGGTCGCGCCGGAGCTGCCCGAGGGCGTCTACGCCGCCATGCCCGGCCCGCACTTCGAGACGCCCGCCGAGATCCGCATGCTGCGGGCCATGGGCGCCGACCTGGTCGGCATGTCCACCGCGCTGGAGGCCATCGCCGCCCGCGAGGCGGGGGCCAGGGTGCTCGGGCTGTCCCTGGTCACCAACGTCGCCGCCGGGCTGGAGGGCGCCGACCTCGACCACGAGAAGGTGCTGACCACCGGCCGCGACGCCGCCGGGACCATGGGCCGCCTGCTCGCCGACATCGTCGCGAAACTCTGAAGGGACCCCGACCGCCGATGACCGACGCCGAACTCCTCACCCGGGCCCGGGACTGGCTCGACCAGGACCCCGACCCCGACACGCGCGCGGAGCTGGCCGGGCTGCTGGCCCTGGCCGAGGACGGAGGGGAGGACGCGCTGGCCGACCTCGCCGACCGCTTCGCCGGGGGTCTGGAGTTCGGCACGGCCGGCCTGCGCGGCGCCCTGGGCGCCGGGCCCAACCGGATGAACCGCGTCGTGGTCATGCGGGCCGCCGCCGGGATCGCCGCCTGGCTCGGCGGCGGCCGCCACGTGGTCATCGGCTACGACGCCCGGCACCGCTCCGCCGACTTCGCCGCCGCCAGCGCGGCAGTGCTCACCGGAGCCGGGCACCGGGTGTCGGTCCTGCCGGGCCCGCTGCCCACCCCCGTGCTGGCCTTCGCCGTGCGCGACCTGGGCGCGGACGCCGGGATCATGGTGACCGCCAGCCACAACCCGCCGCAGGACAACGGCTACAAGGTCTACGTCGGAGGCTCCGGCCCCGACGCCGGGGCCCAGATCGTCTCCCCGATCGACACGGAGATCGCCGCGGCCATCGACGCCGTCGGGCCGGTCGGCTCGCTGCCCCTGGGCGAGGACTGGACGGTCCTGGGCGAGGAGGCCGTGGAGCGCTACCTGGCGGCGGTCACCGCGCTGCCGCTGGGCTCGGACCGCGACCTGTCGACGGCCTACACCGCCATGCACGGCGTGGGCGGCCGGGTGCTGCTGCGGGCCATGGAACGGGCGGGATTCCCCCGTCCGGCCGTGGTCGCCGCCCAGTTCGAGCCCGACCCCGACTTCCCGACCGTGGAGTTCCCCAACCCCGAGGAGCCGGGCGCCATGGACATGGCCGCGGCCGAGGGTGAGGCGGCGGGGGCCGACCTGGTGATCGCCAACGACCCCGACGCCGACCGCCTGGCGGTGGCCGTGCCCGGGTACGGGCTGCTCACCGGCAACGAGGTCGGCGGGCTGCTGGCGGAGTACGTGCTCGACCACACCTCCGGGCCGGAACGGGTGGTGGCCACCTCGATCGTCTCCTCCAGCCTGCTCGCCAGGATCGCGGCGGACCGGGGCGTGCACTACGAGGAGACCCTGACCGGGTTCAAGTGGCTGGCGCGGGCGGGGGCGCCGGGGCAGCGCCGGGTGTTCTGCTTCGAGGAGGCCCTGGGGTACTGCGTGGGCGGAGACGGCGGCCGACCGGTGGCCGACAAGGACGGGATCAGCGCGGCGCTGGTCGTGGCGGCGCTGGCCGCGGGCGCCAAGCGCGAGGGGATGACCCTGGTCGACCTGCTCGACGCGCAGGCCCGGCGGTACGGGCTGCACCTGAGCGACCAGCTGTCGGTGCGGGTGGACGACCTGTCGGTCATCGCCGCGGCGATGGGGCGGTTGCGCGCCGAACCGCCCGCCGCGTTCGGCCCCCTGAAGGTCGCGGGAGTCGACGACTTCGCCGGTGGCCGCGGGGATCTGCCGCCGACCGACGCGCTGCGCTTCCGGTTGGAGGGCAGCGTCCGGGGACGCGTGACGCTGCGGCCCTCGGGCACCGAGCCCAAGCTGAAGGCCTACGTCGAGGTGGTGTTGGACGTGGACGGCGACGTGGGGGCCACCCGCGCGCGCGGCTCGGAACTGCTCTCCGAGCTGATGGCCTCGGTCGCCGGTGCTGTGGGTGCGTGACCGGTGGCCGGTGAGTACCCGCCGGACTCGCGCTAGTCGGCCGTCGTGGGCTCCACGACCGGTCGGTGTACGACCTCGTCGATGACGGTGAGCGTCTGGGTGGACGTCACACCGGGGAGCGACTGCAGGCGGGTCAGGATCAGGTCGCGCAGCTGGTTGGTGTTGGCGACGCGGACGAGGAGGACGATGTCGGCGGAGCCCACCACGTACCAGCAGTACTCGATCTCCGGGTAGGAGGACAGGATCTCCCTGTTGGCCCTCCAGTCTGGCTGGCTGCCGGAGATGAGGACGAGCGCGGTGACCCCGAGACCCATCTTGGAGTGGTCCGTCACCACGGAGTACCCGCGGATGACGCCCTCGTCGGTGAGCCGCTTGATCCGGTTGTAGGCGGTGGCCCGGGAGACGTTCGCGAGCGCGGCGATCTCCGTGATCCCGGTTCGCGCGTCCTTGGCGAGCGCGCTGAGGATCGTCTGGTCGGTCGTATCCGGCCGCCGGCCGTTCCTGCGCTGTTCGCCCATGGCCATGTGCGTGCTCCTCGTGTGCTCTTGTCGTAGCCGTTGACCCCCGGTGTCGTCATTGACGGGGGCTAACGAACTACCAGGTAAACGTTGTTTTCGTCCATCGTCGTCCCATATGGCGAGACGTATGGATCGGAATGCGGACCGGACGGGGGCAGGGTCGGGGGAGTCGGGCGGAGCGGGCGCGGGCCCCCGTTCTGGCCCGACGTGCCGGGGAGCGCGCCGGGCGTCTGACTGTACTCATGGTGGATGCCCGCGGTGGGACGGGGGTTTCCCTGACTGGTGAGTAACTACACCGGGCCGTGAAGAACGTGGCAGAAGATCTCGCGTCACGCCGTTTCCGGGACTGTTTGTCGCGTTTATCGGCCATTTCGTCGACGACTGGTAGGTGGGAGCGCCACCATGGCCGTTCTGGTCCAGTCGATCACCGCGGGTGTTCGCGGACGTGCGCAGGCGTGCGCGCCGAAGGGCGATCAGGGATGGTTCGGGGGCGTACAGGCCATGGTGTCCTTTTCGGGCTTTGGGTGCCCTCGTAGCTGGACGATCGCGAACATATTGCCCTGATTCGTGCGCGAATGTATCAAGTACGAGCAGATATCTAGCGTATCTGTCGAGTCTTCCGGAGAATCAGAGGTAGACCGTGAACCACCCCGAGCCCTGACCGCGCGAGCGACGGGGCCACGTTGGGAGCCGCTCGACATGCCCACCCGTCGCCCGCCATCGCCCCAGGGCCCTTCCGGGGGGAGTGGGGCTTCCCCCCTCAACGGAGACGCTGCGCGTCCGGACATCCCCGATCGTCGCCCGCCATCGCCCCAGGGCCCTTCCGGGGGGAGTGGGGCTTCCCCCCTCAACGGAGACGCTGCGCGTCCGGACGCCCCTGACCGTCG
>NZ_LGEC01000004.1 GCF_001279585.1 Nocardiopsis sp. NRRL B-16309
CATCGCCCCAGGGCCCTTCCGGGGGGAGTGGGGCTTCCCCCCTCAACGGAGACGCTGCGCGTCCGGACGCCCCTGACCGTCGCCCGCCATCGCCCCAGGCGCCCGGCGGCGACGGACGCATCACCGTGGACCACCTGCCGGCCGACCTCACCCGCGCGCTCTACCGCCACATGCGGACCGCACGCGACCTCGACACCGAGGCCATCGCCCTGCAGCGCCAGGGCGTCTTCCCCGCCTACGTCTCGGTCCGGGGGCAGGAGGCCGCCCAGGTGGCCAGCGCCACCGCCCTGGACTCCACCCGCGACTTCGTCTTCCCGACCTACCGCGAGATGGCCTCCGCCCTCGCCTACGGCGTCGAGATGGTCGGCTACATGGCCAGCCACCGCGCCCTCTGGCACGGCGGCCTCTACGACGTCATGGCCTCCCGCTTCGGAGCCGTCAACGCCGTGGTGGGCGGTCCCGTCCCGCACGCGGTCGGCTGGGCGGTGGGCGAGCGGCTGCGCGGCGACGACGGCGTGGCCCTGGCCTACTTCGGCGACGGCGCCAGCTCCGAGGGCGACGTCCACGAGTCGATGAACTTCGCCGGCGTCTTCCGGGCCCCGGTCGTCTTCTTCTGCCAGAACAACCAGTGGGCGCTCTCGGTCCCGAACGACCGCCAGGTCGCGGGCGGCTCGGTCGCCGCGCGCGCTGACGGCTACGGACTGCCCGGCGTCCTGGTCGACGGCAACGACGCCGGAGCCGTCTACGAGGCCACCGCCGAGGCCGTGGCCCGTGCGCGCCGGGGGGACGGGCCCACCGTCATCGAGGCGCTCACCTACCGCGTCGAGCCGCACTCGACGTCCGACGACCCCTCCCGCTACCGCGACGGCGCCGAGACCGCCCGCTGGCGCGAGCGCGACCCCGTTGAACTCCTGCGCCGGGCCCTGCTCGCCGCCGGGCACGCCGCTGAGGAGGACCTGGCCGAGGACGACGCCCGCGCCCGCGAGCAGGCGGCGCGCATCCGCGACGGCGTGGCCGCCGCACCCGAACCGGACGGGTCCGACCTGTTCACCCACGTCTTCCGGGAGACCACCGAGGAGCTGTCCCGGCAGCGCCGCACCTGGAAGGAAGAGGTCGAGCTGTGACCGAGCTGATCGAGCGCGACGACGCCGCCACCGAGCCCCCGACGGTCGAACTGTCCATGCAGCAGGCGATCAACCGCGCCCTGCGCGTCCTGCTGGCCGAGGACCCCGCCACCCTCGTCTTCGGCGAGGACGTCGGCGCCCTCGGCGGCGTCTTCCGCGTCACCGACGGCCTGCAGAAGGAGTTCGGCGACCAGCGCGTCTTCGACACGCCCCTGGCCGAGTCCGCCATCATGGGGATGGCGGTCGGCCTGGCCATGAACGGCTGGCGGCCCGTCCCCGAGCTCCAGTTCGACGGCTTCGCCTATCCGGCCGTCGACCAGATCGTCAACCAGGTCGCACGGATGAACTACCGGACCCGCGGGGCCGCGCCCATGCCGATCACCCTGCGCCTGCCCTCCTTCGGCGGGATCCAGGCCCCCGAGCACCACGGGGAGAGCCTGGAGGCGCTCTTCGCGCACACGCCCGGGCTCAAGGTCGCCGCGCCCTCCGACGCCGCCGAGGCCTACAGCCTCCTGCTGCAGTCGGTGCGCAGCGACGACCCGGTCGTCTACATGGAGCCCAAGGCGCGCTACTGGGACCGCGGGCCGGTCGAGCTGCGCGAACCCACTGATCCCATCGGCACCAGCCGCATCGTGCGCCACGGACGCCACGCCACGCTCATCGCCTGGGGCGCGATGGTGCACCGGTGCCTGAAGGTGGCCGAACTGGCCGCCGAGGACGGCGTCGACCTGGAGGTGCTGGACCTGCGCTGGCTCAAGCCCATCGACGCCGCCGGGCTCGCCGCCTCCGTCTCCCGGACCAGGCGGGCGGTGGTCGTGCACGAGGCCCCGCTCACCGCCGGACTGGGCGCCGAGGTGGCCGCGCTGGTCACCGAGAACTGCTTCCGCGACCTGGCCGCGCCGGTCCAGCGCGTCACCGGATTCGACGTGCCCTACCCCGCCGGACCCCTGGAACCGCAGTACCTTCCGACCATCGACCGCGTCCTGTTCGCGGTCCAACGGACCCTGGAGTACTAGACCGACCATGGCAGAAGAGAACGTCACCTTCACGCTTCCGGACCTGGGCGAGGGCCTGGTCGAGGCGACCGTCCTGGAGTGGCAGGTCGCCGTGGGCGACCGCGTCGAGCGCAACGCCCCGCTGGTGGAGGTGGAGACGACCAAGTCGGCCGTGGTCATCCCCTCGCCCAAGGAGGGGCGCATCGTGGAACTGCACGCCGCCGAGGACGAGGTCGTGGCCGTGGGCGCGCCCCTGGTCACCTTCGCCGTCGCGGCGGACGCGCCGCAGGCGGGGATCGTGGGGCGCGTGCCCACCGAGGAGGCCAGGCCGGCCCGCCGCGTCCGGCTCAGGCCGCCCGCGGACTGACATTTTCGGCGGCCGCCCGGGCTGGACGTGTCCACAAACCGGGCGGCCTTCCCCGTCCATGCTTTTGTAGGAACGTCTGAATGGCCCGGCGGATTTTTCGGATCATTCCCCAACCCCGGCAAAGGACAGAAGGAAACATGACCGCGAATCTCGCCGGAGACGTAACAATGCGCTATGTGGATTTGCGGCCGGAGGAGCCGGGTGAGGCGGTCCCCGTCCTTCTCCTGCACGGTTTCGGCACCACCTTCGACATGAATTGGCGTGCCACGGGCTGGACGCAGGCCCTGGCGGACGCCGGCCGCCGTGTCCTGGGGCCCGACCTGCGGGGCCACGGCGCCACTGACAAGCCCACCGACAGCGGCTCCTACCTGCCCGAACGCTTCGTCGCCGACCTGGTGTCGATGCTCGACGAGCTGGGCGCGGACCGGGTGGACGCGGTCGGCTACTCCATGGGCGCGCGCCTGGCCTGGGAGCTGGCCCTGCGGCACCCCGCGCGGGTGCGCTCCCTCGTCCTGGGCGGCTTCGGTCCACGCGACGCCTTCGCCGGCACCGACCTGTCCGATCCGGGCTCGGGCGACACTCCCTTCGACCACGTGTTCCGCACGGTCGCCGCGCTCCCGGGCAACGATCCGGCGGCCCTGGCCGCCTGCGCCCGGGGCCAGGCCGCGCGCCCCTTCAGCGCCGATCCGCCCCCCGTCGGCGCGCCCGTCCTCCTGGCCGCCGGGGCCCGGGATACCCTCGCCGCGGGCGCGGAGGACCTGGCGTCGCACTGCGGCGGGACGTACGTGGAGATCCCGGGGAGGGACCACGCCAACGCGGTCTCCTCGCGGGCCTTCAAGCGGTCCGTCGTGGAATTCCTGGGGGAGCGGGCCCCCGCGCGGGGGCCCGGCACGGCTCCACCGGTTGGGTAGTCCGGTCTAGACCGGTCGCCGTGACATGCGTCTCGGCACGTTCGGTGACCTGCCGGGCGCGCGGGGTGGTAATGGCTGCCAGGAAGGGGGAACAGGAGGTCGAAAACGGTGTCCCGAATCCAGGTTGGCCCGCCTGAGTGTGCTCTTGGTAACTTCCGAGTAAGGACCCGTGTCGCTCTGCTCTCGCCTTCATAACAACTCCGCCCGTTGGTTAGGTGTACTTTCGGCCAGCGGATATTGTCCGGCAGCAGAACTCAGGTCGGTTCCGCGCGAATGTGGGCCGCTGAGAGGGCGAAGGGGAGAGTTACCGAAGTGAAGCGCAGCAACGCAGCCAAGTTCGCCGCGATCGCGGCAGCGAGTGTGCTGGCCCTCACCGCATGCGACAGCCCGGCCGAGGAGAGCGGCTCCGAGGCGGAGGGCGAGGAGTCCTCCGACGTCCGTGTGGGTCTGGCCTACGACGTGGGCGGTCGAGGGGACCGCTCGTTCAACGACTCCGCCTACCGCGGTCTGGAGCGCGCGGCCGATGAGCTGGGCGTGGAGACCCGCGACTTCGAGCCGAGCGACGGCGAGGCCGAGTCCGCCAAGGCCGAGCGCCTGGCCACCATGGCCGAGGAGGGCTTCGACGTCGTCATCGCCGTCGGGTTCGCCTACGCCGAGTCCGTCGAGTCCGTGGCCGCCGACTACCCGGACGTCCACTTCGCGATCGTGGACTCCGAGATCGAGGACATCGACAACGTCACCAGCCTGGTCTTCGCCGAGGAGCAGGCCTCCTTCCTGGCCGGTGCCGCCGCGGCGCTGTCCACCGAGGAGGACCACGTCGGCTTCATCGGCGGCGTCGAGACCCCGCTGATCCAGAAGTTCGAGGCCGGGTTCGTCCAGGGCGTCGAGCACGTCGACTCCGACGTCGACGTCGAGATCGACTACCTGAGCCAGCCGCCGGACTTCAGCGGCTTCTCCGACCCGGCCCAGGGCCGCGAGGCCGCGCAGGCCCAGTACGACCGCGGTGCCGACGTCATCTACCACGCGGCCGGCGCCTCCGGCAACGGTGTCCTGCAGGCCGCCGAGGAGAACGACTTCCTCTTCGTCGGCGTCGACAGCGACCAGTACGAGAACGCCGAGGAGTCCCAGAAGCCCTACGTCCTCACCTCCGCCATCAAGCAGGTGGACGTGGCCGTCTTCGAGATGATCGAGTCCGTCGTGGAGGGCGAGCCGCAGTCGGGCATCCAGCGCTTCGACCTCGCGGACGGCGGTGTGGACTACACCACCTCCAACGAGGAGCTGATCAGCCCGATCCAGGAGGAGCTGGACGGACTCAAGCAGGAGATCATCGACGGCGAGATCGAGGTCTCGTCCACGCCGTAGCGTGAACCGTGCGCGGCCCGCACCAGGGGGGACACCCCCGCGCGGGCCGTCGCGCACCCGAGGGCGGCACCGGGCACGGGAGGGATCCCGCGGCCGGTGCCGCCCCGGTCGCCGTTCCGCGCCGGCGGCGGGCACGCCCGGAGCAGGCCCCGCCCCGCCGCGATTCCCACAAGGAGACAGATGAGCAGCACGCCATCGGGCGTGGAGACCTCCGGTCCTCCCGCCGTTGAGCTGCACGGGATCACCAAGCGTTTTCCCGGCGTCGTGGCCAACCACGACATCGACATCACCGTGGCTCCCGGTACCGTGCACGCCATCGTCGGCGAGAACGGGGCGGGCAAGTCCACCCTGATGAAGACCCTCTACGGCATGCACCGCCCGGACGAGGGACGCATCCTCATCCGGGGCCAGGAGGTGCGCTTCCACTCGCCCTCCGACGCCATCCGGCACGGCATCGGCATGGTGCACCAGCACTTCATGCTGGCCGACAACCTCACCGTGCTGGAGAACGTGGTCCTGGGGGCCGAGCGCGAGTACGGCATCGGCCGCCGCGCCCGGGCCCGCATCCAGGAGCTGTCCGACCAGTACGGGCTAGGTGTCGACCCCGACCGCCTGATGGAGGATCTGGGCGTCGGCGACCGCCAGCGCGTGGAGATCCTCAAGGTCCTCTACCGCGGCGCGAAGACCATCATCCTCGACGAGCCCACCGCGGTGCTGGTCCCGCAGGAGGTCGACGAGCTCTTCGACAACCTGCGCGAGCTCAAGCGCGAGGGCCTGACCGTCATCTTCATCTCGCACAAGCTCGACGAGGTCCTGTCCGTGGCGGACGAGATCACCGTCATCCGGCGGGGCACCACCGTGGCCACCGCCGATCCCGGCTCCACGACCGCCCGCGAGCTGGCCACGCTGATGGTCGGCGGCGAGCTCCCCGTCCCCGAGCTGCGCGAGTCCACGGTCACCGACCACGTGGTCCTGTCCCTGGACGGGGTCACCGTCGCCGCCCCCGACGGCCGGCCCGTGGTGGACGGCGTCAGCGTCGACATCCACAAGGGCGAGATCGTCGGCATCGCCGGCGTCGAGGGCAACGGCCAGTCGGAGCTGATCGCGGCGATCATGGGCATGCGCCCGGTCGCCTCCGGCTCCATCGCCCTGGAGGGCCGGGACATCACCGGCTGGTCCACGCTCAAGGTGCGCGAGGCGGGGGTCGGCTACATCCCCGAGGACCGCCACCGGCACGGCGTGCTGCTGGAGTCCCCGCTGTGGGAGAACCGCATCCTGGGCCACCAGACCAAGGCGCCCAGTGTGCGCGGGCGCTGGATCAACAGGGCCGGGGCGCGCGCCGACTCCGAGCGCATCGTCGAGGAGTACGACGTGCGCACGCCCAACATCGACGTGATCGCCGACGCGCTCTCCGGCGGCAACCAGCAGAAGTTCATCATCGGCCGGGAGATGAGCGGCGCGCCGCGCTTCCTGGTCGCCGCGCACCCCACCCGGGGTGTGGACGTGGGGGCCCAGTCCGCCATCTGGGAGCAGCTGCGCGAGGCCCGCGCCGCCGGGCTGGCCGTCCTGCTGGTCTCGGCCGACCTCGACGAGCTGATCGGCATGTCCGACACCCTCCACGTGATCCTGCGCGGCCGCCTGGTCGCCCAGGCCGACCCGACCACCGTCACCCCCGAACAGCTGGGCTCGGCCATGACCGGCGCCGGCCTGCACGGGGAGGACGGTCCGACAGAAGGTGACAGCGGTGCTGACGGTGCAGACGGTGCCGACCGACGCGAGAACGGGGGCGGAGCATGACCGACGCTGACCGTCCCACCCGGACCCTGCCGGGCCCCGCCGCCCTGGCCATCGCCGCCGTGCTGGGCACGGCGGTCACCTTCGTCGTCGACATGGGGCTGCTCTGGTGGGCCGCCCTCATCATCGGCGTCGTCGTGGCCTTCGCCTTCGTGGTCCTGACGCGCGACATGGTGCCGGAGGAGTTCCGGGCCGGAGCCGACGGCACCCGGGAGGAGGGCACCGCCCTCCACAACACCCTGGTCGTCCCGATGGTCCTGGTGCTGTCCCTGGCCGGCGGCCTGCTGTCCGCCTGGCTGCTGGACCTGCAGCTCATCGAACCGGTCGCGGCCGCCCTGGGCGGCCTCATCGGCTCCGCCCTGGCGTTCGTGCTGTTCCACCGGCTGGGCGCGATGCTCGCCCTGTCCTTCGCGGCGGTCCTGGTCGCCGGCGTGATCGCCACGGGCGTCACCGCCGCCGTCCTGTTCTTCAGCGGGATCCCCCCGACGGCGACCTTCGCCCGCATGCTGGAGTACGGGACCCGGCCCGACAGCATGGTGCAGATCATCAACGACAGCACCACGTACTACCTGGCCGCCGTCGCCGTGGCGATCGGCTTCAAGATGAAGCTGTTCAACATCGGTGTGGACGGCCAGTACCGGCTCGCGGCCCTGCTCGCGGCGGCCGTCGGCGGCTACCTGATCCTGCCGCCGGTCATCAGCCAGATCGTCGTCATCGCCACGGCCGTGGCCGTGGGCGGCGCCTGGGCGGGGATCGCCGGGTACCTGAAGGTGGCGCGGGGCGTGTCCGAGGTGATCTCCACGATCATGCTCAACGCCATCGCCACCGGTATCACCGCCTACCTGCTCAGCACCGACCGCCTCGCGGTCCAGATCAGCACCAACAACATCGGCACCCCGCCGATGGAGGAGTCCGCGTGGGTGCCCGGCATCCCCGCGGGCTTCCTCGGCTCGGACAACGAGATCTTCGGTCTGGTGTTCCTGGCCGCCGCGGTCGGTGTCGCCTACTCGGTGATGCTGAACCGCACGCGCTTCGGCTTCGAGCTGCGGGCCACCGGCCAGTCGCAGTCGGCCGCCGAGGCCAGCGGCGTCAACGTCAAGAAGATGGTGTTCCTGTCCATGCTCTTCTCGGGCATGGTCGCCGGGCTGGTGGGCCTGCCCCAGCTGCTCGGGAGCTCGCACTACTACGCGCTGGACTTCCCGACCGGGATCGGCTTCATCGGCATCGCGATCGCGCTGCTGGGCCGCAACCACCCGGTCGGCATCGTCTTCGCCGCCCTGTTCTGGTCCTTCCTGAACCAGGCGGCGGGCATCCTGCCCTTCGACGCCATCCCGCAGGAGATCGCGGTCATCGCGCAGGCCACCATCGTGCTCACCGTCGTGGTCGTCTACGAGGTCGTGCACCGTTGGGGCCGGCGCTACCAGCAGCAGCAGATCGGTCGACAGCTCGGCGGCACCGTCGAGACCACGGGTGGCGGTGAGGCGAAGTGAGCCAGGAACTCGACGTGATGGAACCGGTGCGCAGGCCCGCGGGCCGGCCCTCAGGATGGGGCCGTTGGCGCCTGCTGTCCCTGGTGGGAGCGGTGTTCGTGTCCCTGGCGGGGCTGCGGGTCATCACCGGCCAGGACATGCTCACCGACGCGGGCACGATCAACACCACGCTCACCTTCGCGGTGCCCATCGGCCTGGCCGGTCTGGGCGGTCTCTGGGCCGAGCGCGCGGGCATCATCAACATCGGCCTCGAAGGCATGATGATCCTGGGCACCTGGTTCGGCGCCTACTTCGCGTGGGCCTTCGACAACCCGTGGATCGGCCTGCTCGCGGGCATCCTGGGCGGCATGGCGGGCGGCCTGCTGCACGCCGTGGCCACGGTGACCTTCGCCGTCGACCACATCGTCTCCGGCGTGGCGATCAACATCCTCGCGCTCGGCGCGATGCGCTACATGTCGATCCTGCTGTACTCGGACGTGCCCGGCGCGGGCGCGGCCCAGTCGCCGACCACCCCGGGCTTCCCGACGCTGGGCCTGCCGTTCGTGGGCGAGGCGTTCGGACCGCTCGCGGACCGCGGCTGGTTCCTGGTCAGCGACCTCGCCTCGCTGGTGGTCGGCCTGACCACCCGGATGTCGGCGCTGACGCTCGTGGCGCTCCTGATGATCCCGCTGACCTACCTGGTGCTGTGGCGGACCGCGTTCGGTCTGCGGCTGCGCTCGGTGGGTGAGAACCCCGACGCCTCGGAGTCCCTCGGTGTCCGGGTCTACAGCCTCAAGTACGTCGCGGTCGTGGTGTCCGGCGGCCTGGCGGGCATGGGCGGCGTGTTCCTGGCGCTGGTGGCCTCCAACATCTACCAGGAGGGGCAGACGGGCGGACGCGGGTTCATCGGTCTGGCCGCGATGATCTTCGGCAACTGGCGCCCCGGCGGCGTCGCCATGGGCGCCGGCCTGTTCGGCTACACCGACGCGCTTCAGCTGCGCGGCGGAGGCGAGGCCATCCACGCGCTGCTGCTGCTCCTGGCGGCGGTGCTGCTGCTCGTGGCGGTCTGGCAGGTGCGCAAGGACCGCAAGGGCATCGCCGTCGCCAGTGTGGTGGCCGGTGTGCTGCTGCTGGTCTGGTACTTCACCACCGACTCGCTGCCGCGCGAGCTGGCGACCTACAGCCCGCACATCACCACGCTGCTGGTGCTGTCGCTGGCCTCCCAGCGGCTGCGGCCGCCGGCGGCCATCGGCAAGCAGTGGAGGGCGAGCCGCTCATGACCGACACGTCGCCGGAGCCCGGCTCCGTGGACTGGGCCGGGCTGCGCGAGGCAGCCCGGGAGGCCATGGGACGCGCCTACGCGCCCTACTCGCGGTACCCGGTGGGTGCGGCGGCGCTGGTCGACGACGGCCGGGTGGTCACCGGCTGCAACGTGGAGAACGCCTCCTACGGGGTGGGCCTGTGCGCCGAGTGCGGACTGGTCAGCGCGTTGCACGCGACCGGCGGCGGGCGGCTGACCGCGTTCGCCTGCGTCGACGGGCGGGGCGAGGCCCTGATGCCGTGCGGGCGCTGCCGCCAGCTGCTCTTCGAGCACGGCGGTCCGGACCTGCTGATCGACACACCCGAGGGGGTCTGGACCCTGGACCGGGTCCTGCCGCAGGCCTTCGGACCGCACAACCTCGCCTGATCCCTACTGGGCGTCTCCCCGGCGGTGCCGGGGAGACGCCCTTCTTTCGTTCACGAAGGGCACTGACATGGACGTCATCGAGGTCATCCGCGCCAAGCGCGACGGGGCGGAGCTGAGCCCGGAGCAGATCGACTGGGTGATCGGCGCCTACACCCGCGGCGAGGTCGCCGAGGAGCAGATGTCGGCGCTGGCCATGGCGATCTACCTGCGGGGGATGAACCGGGCCGAGGTCAGCCGCTGGACCCTGGCGATGCTGGCCTCCGGCGACCGGCTGGACTTCTCCGACCTGGACCGGCCCACGACCGACAAGCACTCGACCGGCGGCGTCGGGGACAAGATCACGCTGCCGCTCACCCCGACCGTCGCCGCCTGCGGGGCGGCCGTGCCGCAGCTGTCGGGGCGCGGGCTCGGCCACACCGGCGGCACGCTGGACAAACTGGAGTCCATCCCCGGGTGGCGGGCGGAGCTCTCGCCCGAGGAGATGCGCGGGGTCCTGGACGCCACCGGCGGAGTGATCTGCGCGGCCGGTCCGGGGCTCGCCCCGGCGGACCGCAGGCTCTACGCGCTGCGCGACGTCACGGGCACCGTGGAGTCCATCCCGCTGATCGCGGCCTCCATCATGAGCAAGAAGCTCGCCGAGGGCACCGGTTCGCTGGTGCTCGACGTCAAGGTGGGGTCGGGCGCGTTCATGAAGGACGTCGCCTCGGCCCGCGAACTGGCCCGCACGATGGTGGACATCGGCAACGACAACGGGGTGCGCACGGTCGCCCTGCTCACCGAGATGGGCACCCCGCTGGGCCGCGCGGTGGGCAACGCGCTGGAGGTGGCCGAGGCCGTGGAGGTGCTCTCCGGCGGCGGCCCGGCCGACGTCGTGGAGCTGACCGTGGAGCTGGCGCGCGAGATGCTCGCCGCGGCGGGGCTCACCCCCGGCGAGAACGGCGTGAAGGACCCGGCCGAGGCCCTGCGCGACGGCAGCGCGCTCGCCTCCTGGGAGGCGCTGGTGCGGGCCCAGGGCGGCGACCCGGCGGCGCCGCTGCCGGTGGCGGCCGAGCGCCGGGTGGTGCTCGCCCCCGCCTCGGGCACGCTCACCCGGCTGGACGCCTACCAGGTCGGGCTGGCCGCCTGGCGCCTGGGCGCGGGCCGGGCCCGCAAGGAGGACGCGGTGTCCTTCGGCGCCGGGGTGACCCTGCACGCCAAGCCCGGCGAGGGGGTGGCGGCGGGCGAACCGCTGTTCACCCTGCACGCCGACGAGCCCGAGCGCTTCGACCGCGCCGCCCAGGCCCTGGAGGGCGCCTTCGACATCGGGGCCGACGTCCCCGTCGAGGAGCGCCCCCTGGTCATCGACCGCATCGCCTGAGGCCCCGCCCGCCGGGCCCCAGGCCCGGGTCGTCGCCTGCCACCGCGGCAGGGCGCCGGATCCGGCCGTCACTGCCGGGGCGCCGGGGCCTGCCAGGCGTCAGACTCGGGCCGTCGGGTCGGCCGCTCGCGAGAGCCGGCGGCCGGCCTCGACGGCCTCGCGCGCTCCGGCTCCGGCGGGCCCGGTGGCGGGCGTCAGGCGCCTGCGGTGACCCGGATCTTCGACTGGCCGTGCGGCCGTTCCTCCCAGTCCGCCATGAACCGGGCGGCGAGCCCGTGCCGCTCGGCGAGGGACACCAGCGTGCTCGTCCGGTAGTAGAAGTCCTCCCGCAGGACGTGGTGCTCCTTGCCCTCCGTGCGGTCGAAGGTGAAGTCGAAGAACCCGCCGGGGGCGAGGACGCGGCCGACGTGGGCCAGGCACTCGTCGATCACCTCGATGGGCGAGTGCGAGAAGACGCTGTGCGCGTGGATCACGTCGAAGTGATGTTCGGGGAGGAAGTCGAAGGTGAGGTCGCGGGTGACGGTCAGGTGGGGCAGCTTGTCCTGGAGCCCTCGTGCGACCAGCTCCTTCTTGGCCTCGATCACGATGTCGGGCGAGATGTCGATCCCGTAGTAGTGGTTGGCGTCCAGGTAGGAGATGACGTGCCAGCCGGCCCGCAGGTTTCCGCAGCCGATGTCCAGGAACCGGTGTTCCGGCCGCAGTCCGTGCTCGACGAGGTAGTCGAACTGCATTCGGCCGAGTGCGAGCCACCGCTCCTCGTTCCGGCTGCCCACGGCGGCTCTGGGGTCGCGCGCGGTGTCGGAGGCCATCACCGCCCGGTAGTAGGCGACGTGGTCGCGGTGGAGGAACCGCAGCCGCAGATCGCGCGCCCCGCGTCGCACGTAGGGCAGGACCCGGTCCGGATGGCGCGCCGCCTGCCGGATCCTGTGCAGCCAGGAGGCGCGGTTCACACGAAGGGATGCGCTCGTCCGCGTCGACATGGGTGTCCCTTTCGGAGCCGTTTCCGGTGCCGTCGCACCGCCTGCACGGTTCCGGTTGTAGCAGGTGCGACCCTCTTGGGGGCGGACGTGCGGCCCCGCGCGGGTGTCGCGGGGGACACGACGGGCCCGGCTCGACCGAGCCGGGCCCGTGATGTCGGTGTCAGCCCGTCGGCAGCATCGGCGGCTGCTGCACGCCGACCGGGACCATGACGTAGGTCGCGACCGCGACGGCGAGGAACAGCAGACCGGTGATCAGCGTCGCCGTCGCCGTCCACCGGGACCAGTCACGGGTGCCCGGGCCCGCCAGCACGAGGGCGAGCACCGCGAAGAGCACGGTGATCAGGGCCATCGCGCCGCTGGTCACGATCTGCGTGTTCAGCTGGGCCACCTGGGCGGCGGCGACCTGCTGCTCACCGATGGAGACCACGGTGGCGAAGAGCTCGACGAGTCGGCCCGAGAGCATGGTCAGCACGAGCAGGAAGGCCGCGACCAGGCTGAAGGTCTCCGTGGAGAACGCGCCGCCGGGGCGGGGATCGGCCATGGGCGCGACCGCGGGCCCCGCCGGTTCGGGCGCGGGCTCCTCGATCACTTCCGTCTCCTCCGCGGTCACCTCCTCCTCGGTGGCCGGCTCGGGCTCGAAGGTCGGGCCGTTGGCGGTCGCCGCGTCCGCGTCGGGCTGTGGCGTGTTGTCGGTGGGCCTGTTGTTATCCGGTGAGGTGCTCACGCCGCCAACGTACCTACGACCTTGGATAAACCACGCCTAAGAATCGCCTGATGACCCAGAGTGAGGGTCTTTCGCCGAGGGTCACGCGCTCACCGGCCACGGGTCCGTCCGGTTCCGCGGCGCGGAACCACAGGGCCACGGCTCCCGGGAACCCGGGCCCGCTAACCGGCGGCGGGGACGCTCACCAGGGTCACGACGGCGAGGATGACGAACACCGTGCCCGCCAGCACCGTCGCCGAGGCGCCCCACCGGGCCCAGGCCCGGGTCCGTGTGTTGCCCATGAACAAGGAGAGCGCGCCGACCAGCACGGCGAGAGCGCTCAGCCCGCCCGCCACGGTGATCTCGGCGTTGAAGAGTGCGACCTCCTCGGCCGTGGCCGTTCCGGCGTCGGTCAGCCCGAACCAGGCGAACAGCGTGAACAGGCGCGAGTTCACGATCACGGGTCCCAGCAGGAGCAGTCCCAGCCCGCTGAAGCTCTCCGCGGAGAACACCCCGCCCAGGGCGGGTGCGGGGGAGAACGGCGCGCCCGAGACGAAGGCTCCGCTCGCGTCCGGCGCGTCGGTGGAGGAGGACGCGGCGGAGGGAGCGGGAGCTTCGCCGGACGAGGTGGAGGCGCCGTCGGACGTGTCGGGGGAATCGGGGGAAGCGGAAGAGGCGGAGGCCTCACCGGGGGAGGCGGGAGAGCCGTCAGCCTCACCGGGGGTGCTCGTGTCTTCCTTGGAGGTACTCACGGCGCCAAACTACCGTGCCGCCCTCCCCTCGCCCGAGGGGAGCAACCCACTCTGTGTGGCCACATTCGGCCATAACGTGATCACTCCGGGCAAAACAATCACGGATGCTTGTTTTTTGGTGTGTCCGGTGTCACTCTCATCTCCATGACTGCGACACCAGCGCCCCCGCTGCGGGTCGGGAACGCCTCCGGCTTCTACGGAGACCGCCTCGCCGCCGTCCGCGAGATGCTCCAGGGCGGACCGGTCGACGTCGTCACCGGCGACTACCTGGCCGAACTGACGATGGCCATCCTCGGCCGCGACCAGCTCGCCGACCCCTCCCGCGGCTACGCCCGGACGTTCCTGCGCCAGATGGGCGAGTGCCTCGCGTTCGTCATGGAGCGCCGGATCAGAGTGGTCGCCAACGCGGGCGGCCTCAACCCCCGCGGACTCGCCGAACGGCTCACCGAGCTCGCCGAAGGGCTCGGCTTCGACCCCCGCATCGCCTGCGTCACGGGCGACGACCTCCTGCACCGCGCGGAGGAGCTGCACCTGGGATCGCCCCTGACCGCCAACGCCTACCTGGGGGCCTTCGGCATCGCGGCCTGCCTCGACGCGGGCGCCGACATCGTGGTCACCGGACGCGTCACCGACGCCTCCCTGGCGGTGGGGCCCGCCATCTCCCACTTCGGCTGGACGGGCGCCGACCTGGACGCCCTGGCCGGAGCCACGGTCGCCGGACACGTCATCGAGTGCGGCGCCCAGGCCACCGGCGGCAACTACGCGCTGGCCGACGACCTGCTGGGCGCCGGACACCGCCTCGACCACCCGGGCTTCCCCGTCGCCGAGATCCACGCCGACGGCACGTCCGTCATCACCAAGCACCCGGGCACCGGCGGCGCGGTCACCACCGGAACCGTCACGGCCCAGCTCGTCTACGAGGTCGCCGGCCCCCGCTACCCCGGGCCCGACGTCACCGCGCGCCTGGACACCGTCCGCCTCACCCAGGAGGGGCGCGACCGGGTCCGGATCAGCGGCACGCGCGGGGAAGCGCCGCCGCCCGACCTCAAGGTGGGCCTGACCGGCCTCACGGGCTTCCGCAACGAGGTCGAGTTCCTCATCACCGGGCTGGACGCCCGTGCCAAGGCGGACCTCGCCGAGGCCCAGCTGCGCGCGGCGCTGGACCACCGCCGCCCGGGCGACCTGAGCTTCGAGTTCGTGCCCGCCGAGGACCCGCACGGAGCCACCCAGGACGCGGCGACCGCCCGCCTGCGCGTGGTCGCCCGCGACCACGACCCCGCCACCGTCGGCCGCTCCTTCGGTGCCGCCGCGGTCGAACTGGCGCTGGCGAGCTACGCGGGCTTCCACCTCACCGCGCCGCCGCGCGAGGCCCGGCCCGACGGGGTCGCCGTCACCCACGCCCTCGTGCCCGCCGCCGAGGTCGAGCACACCGTGGTGCTGCCCGACGGGGACCAGGCCGCCGTGCCGCACCCGGTCCGCACACGGATCCTCACCGAACTCCCCGAACCGCCGCTGCCGCCGCCCCCGCCCGCCGCGTCGCCACTGCGCGAGGCACCCCTGGGCGCGGTCCTGGGCGCGCGCAGCGGCGACAAGGGCGCCGACGCCAACCTGGGCGTGTGGGCGCGCGACGAAAGCGCCTGGCCCTGGCTGGCCCACACCCTCACCACCGACCTCCTGCGCGACCTCCTGCCCGAGACCGCCGACCTGAAGATCACCCGTCACCTGCTGCCGAACCTGCACGCCGCCAACTTCTGGATCGAGGGGCTGCTGGCGCCGGGAAGCGCACGGCGCGAGGGACCGGACCCCCAGGCCAAGGGGCTGGGGGAGTGGCTGCGCGCCCGGCGCGTCCTGATCCCCGAGGACCTACTGCCGCCACCGCCGCCCCCCGAAGGCGAGGTGCGTCGGCCGTGACCGCCCCTCCCACCCCCGGAGAGCCCATGGCCCCAGTGATCACCAGCCGCTTGGACACCTCGGCGCCCGCCTACGCCGAGGCCCGGGAGTCCATGCTCGCCCAGCTCGCGGAGATCGACGCCGAGCACGCCAAGGCCCTGGCCGGCGGCGGAGAGCGCTACGTCGAACGCCACCGCGCCCGCGGCGGCCTGCTGGCCCGCGAACGGATCGAACTGCTCCTGGACCCGGGCAGCCCCTTCCTCGAACTCTCGCCCCTGGCCGCCTGGGGCTCCGACTTCCACGTCGGCGCGAGCGTGGTCACCGGCGTCGGTGTCGTCTCCGGCGTCGAGTGCGTCGTCGTCGCCAACGACCCCACCGTGCGCGGCGGCTCCAGCAACCCGTGGACCCTGCGCAAGTCGGCCCGGGCCGCCGAGATCGCCGGGGCCAACCGGATGCCGCTGATCAGCCTGGTGGAGTCGGGCGGCGCCGACCTGCCCACCCAGAAGGAGATCTTCGTCCCCGGCGGACGCACCTTCCGCGACCTGACCAGGCTCTCCGCCGCCGGGGTGCCCACCATCGCCCTGGTCTTCGGCAACTCCACCGCCGGGGGCGCCTACATCCCCGGTATGAGCGACCACGTGGTCATGGTGCGGGACCGCTCCAAGGTGTTCCTGGGCGGACCGCCGCTGGTCCGGGCGGCCACGGGCGAGGACAGCGACGACGAGTCCCTGGGCGGGGCGCGGATGCACGCCGAGGTGTCCGGGCTCGCCGACCACCTGGCCGAGGACGAGCGCGACGCCCTGCGCATCGGCCGCCGGATCGTCGCCCGGCTGAACCACCGAAGACCCGCGGGCGCCCCGCGCCCCCGCGGCCCCGCACCCGAACCCCTCCACCCCGCCGAGGAACTCCTCGGCGTGATGCCGCCCGACCTGCGGGTGCCGGTCGATCCGCGCGAGGTCATCGCACGGATCGTCGACGGCTCGGCGTTCGACGAGTTCAAGCCCTCCTACGGCCGCGGCCTCGTCACCGGCTGGGCCGACCTGCACGGCTACCCGGTCGGCGTCCTGGCCAACGACCACGGCGTTCTGTTCAGCGCCGAGGCGCACAAGGCCGCCCAGTTCATCCAGCTCGCCAACCGCGCCGACACCCCGCTGGTCTTCCTGCACAACACGACCGGCTACATGGTCGGCCGCGAGTACGAGCAGGGCGGCATCATCAAGCACGGCGCGATGATGATCAACGCCGTCTCCAACAGCACCGTCCCGCACTTCTCCGTGCTCATCGGCGCCTCCTACGGCGCCGGCCACTACGGCATGTGCGGGCGCGCCTACGACCCCCGCTTCCTGTTCGCCTGGCCCAGCGCGCGCTCGGCCGTCATGGGGCCGCGCCAGCTCGCCGAGGTCCTGTCGATCGTGGCCCGCCAGTCCGCGGCCCGCCGGGGCGAGCCCTTCGACGAGGACCAGGACGCGGCCCTGCGCGAGATGGTCGAACGGCAGATCGAGGCCGAGTCGCTGCCCCTGTTCCTGTCCGGCCGGGTCTACGACGACGGCGTCATCGACCCGCGCGACACCCGCACCGTCCTGGGCCTGTGCCTGTCCTTCGCCCACAACGCACCCGTGACCGGCACCGACCGCTTCGGCGTCTTCCGCATGTGAGGCCAGAGTGAACGACCTACCCGGGCCCGTGCCCGCCACCGCCACCGTCACCACCCTGCTCGTCGCCAACCGCGGCGAGATCGCCCGCCGGATCCTGAGCACGTGCCGGGCCCTGGGCATCGCCACCGTCGCCGTCCACGCCGACACCCCCGAGGAGGCCGCCGCCGCGCACGTGGCCGAGGCCGACACCGCGGTCCGCCTGCCCGTCCCCGCCGGCCGGGGGCCGGTCGCCGCCTACCTGGACCCCGACGCCCTGGTCGCGGCGGCCCGCACCGCCGGTGCCGACGCCGTCCACCCCGGGTACGGGTTCCTGTCCGAGAGCCCCGCCCTGGCCCGCGCCGTCACCGCGGCCGGACTCACCTGGGTGGGGCCCACGGCCGAGGCCATCGAGCGGATGGGCGCCAAGACCCGCGCCAAGGCCCTCGCCCGTGAGGCCGGGGTACCCGTCGCCGCCGCGCTGGACCCCGACGACGTGCGCCCCGAGCACCTGCCGGTCCTGGTCAAGGCGGTCTCCGGGGGCGGGGGCCGCGGCATGCGCGTGGTCCGCGACCTCGCCGACCTGCCCGCCGAGGCCGCCGCCGCCCGCACCGAGGCCGCCTCGGCCTTCGGCGACCCGGCCGTCTTCTGTGAGCCCTACGTCGAACGCGGGCGCCACATCGAGGTGCAGATCCTGGCCGACGCCCACGGCACCGTCTGGGCCCTGGGCGAGCGCGACTGCTCGGTGCAGCGCCGCCACCAGAAGGTGATCGAGGAGACCCCCGCCCCCGGCCTGCCCGACGCCCTGCGCACGCGCCTGCACGAGGCCGCCCGCGGCCTGGCCCGTTCCATCGGCTACACGGGCGCCGGGACCGCCGAGTTCCTCGTGCCCGTCGGCGAGGGCGCCGACCCCCTGGGCGAGCCCGTCTTCCTGGAGATGAACACCCGCCTGCAGGTCGAGCACCCCGTCACCGAGTGCGTCACGGGCGTGGACCTGGTCGAGTGGCAGATCCGGATCGCCGAAGGGGAGCCCCTGCCGCCGGGCGGCCCGCCCGCCCCGCGCGGGCACGCCGTCGAGGCGCGCCTGTACGCCGAGGACCCCCTCGACGACTGGCGCCCGCGCACCGGGACCCTGCACGCCTTCGACGTGCCCGCCGCCACCGTCCGCCGCGCCCCGCTCACCGTGCCCGGCGTGCGCCTGGACAGCGGCGTCGAGCCCGGCGACACCGTCGGCACCGACTTCGACCCCCTGCTCGCCAAGGTCGTGGCGTTCGGGCGCGACCGCCGCGACGCCGTGCGCCGCCTGGTCGCCGCACTGGCCACCGCCCGGATCCACGGCGTGGGCACCAACCGCGATCTGCTCGTGAGGGCCCTGCGCCACCCCGCGTTCGCCGACGCCCACACCGAACCCGCGCGGCTGCACACCGGACACCTGTCCGGGGACCGGCTCACCGCGCTCGCCCAGCCGCTGGCCGACCCCGCGGCCCGCAGCCTGGCCGCGCTCGCGGCCACCCTGGCCGAGGCGGAGGCCACCCGCACCGGCGCCACCGTCCCCGCGGGCGTGCCCGCCGGATGGCGCAACCTGCCGTCGCAGCCGCACACGCGCCGGTACGCCGTCACCGGCGGGAGCCCCGACGCCTCCGCGGGGGACGCCGCGGGCGGCCGTGTCGCCGGGGGAGCGTCCCGCACGAACGGAACCGGAGGGCGCGGTACCGGCGATGCGGCGGGCGGGCACGGCGCCGAAGCCCGTGCCGTGGGGGCGAACGGGCGTGACGGCGATCGTCGTGCCGTCGGGAAGGGCGGGCAGGGCGCCAGCGGGAGCCTCGGCGCCAGCGGAGGGCGCGCTGCGGGCGACCGCGCCGCCGACGGGCTGACCACCACCACCTCCTACCGCACCGCACGCGGGGCCCACGTCCCCGACCTGCCCGGCGTGCGGGTGGTCTCCGCCGCCGCCGGCCACGTGGTGCTGGAGGCCGACGGCCTGCGCCACGCCTTCACCGTCCACCGCGCGGGCGGCGAGGTGTACGTCGACTCGCCCCTGGGCTCGGTCACCCTCACCCCCGTCGACCCGCTTCCGGTCCCCGAGCCCGCCGTCACTCCCGGCGCCCTGCCCGCGCCCATGCCCGGCACCGTCATCGCCGTGGACGTGTCCGTGGGGGAGAAGGTGCGCGAGGGCCAGACCCTCCTGCGCCTGGAGGCCATGAAGATGGAGCACCGCGTCACCGCGCCCGCGGCCGGCGCCGTCCGGGAACTCCCGGTGGCGGCCGGGCAGCGGGTGCCCGCCGGGGCGCTCCTCGCCGTCCTCGACCACGACGTCCTCGACCACGAAGGGCCGAATCCGTGACCGCTGCCATGACCTTCAACGAGCCGGCCGAACGCGTCGCACTGCGTTCGGCCGTCGCCGCACTGGCCGCCGAGTACGGCTCCGACTACTACAGAGCCAGGGCCAGGGAGGGCGCCTACCTCACCGACCTGTGGCGGGCGGCCGGCGGCCTGGGCTACCTGGGCGTCAACATCCCCGAGGAGTACGGCGGAGGCGGCGGGGGCATCGGCGACCTGGCCGCCGTCCTGGAGGAGCTCAGCGCCGCCGGGTGCCCCACCCTGATGATGGTCGTCTCACCCGCCATCTGCGGCACGGTGCTGTCCCGGTTCGGCACGGGCGACCAGCGCCGCCGGTGGCTTCCCGGCCTGGCCACCGGCGAGACCATCATGGCCTTCGCCATCACCGAGCCCGACGCCGGATCCAACGCCCACAACATCACCACCACCGCCCGGCGCGACGGCGGCGACTGGGTGCTGAACGGGCGCAAGACCTTCATCTCCGGCGTCGACGTGGCCGACGCGGTCCTGGTCGTGGGCCGGATCCAGGACGAGTCCACCGGCCGGCTCGGCGCCGCGCTGTTCACCGTCCCCACCGACGCCCCCGGTTTCGAGGCCCGGCCCATCGAGATGGACCTGGTCAGCCCCGACCACCAGTTCCAGCTGTTCATGGACGACGTGCGACTGCCGGGCGACGCCCTGGTCGGCGACCCGGACGCGGGGCTGCTCCAGCTCTTCGCCGGACTCAACCCCGAACGCATCATGGCCGCCTCCCTGGCCACCGGCTCGGCCCTGCACGCCCTGGACCGCGCGGTGGCCTACGCCAAGGACCGCAGGGTCTGGCGTGACACGCCGATCGGTGCCCACCAGGGGCTGTCCCACCCCCTCGCCCAGGTGAAGATCGAGCTGGAGCAGGCCCGCCTGATGACCCAGCACGCGGCCCTCCGCTACGATTCCGGCGACGACCCGGGAGCGGGCGAGGCGGCCAACATGGCCAAGTACGCCGCCGCCGAGGCGTGCGTGCGCGCGGTGGACCAGGCCGTCCAGACCCTCGGGGGCAACGGCCTGGCCAGTGAGTACGGGCTCGGCGCGGCGATCGCCGCCGCGCGTTTGGCGCGCATCGCCCCGGTCAGCCGGGAGATGGTGCTCAACTACGTGGCCCAGCAGTCCCTCGGCCTGCCCAAGTCGTACTGAGACGAGGACGGGAAGGGGCGCCGACGTGGACGCCGGGCGCGAACCACAGCAGGAACGCAGCAGGGCCACCCGCGCCCGACTGCTCGACGCGGCCGTGCGCGTCCTGGCCGAGCGCGGAGCCGCCGGTGCCACCGTGGGTGCGGTGGCCGAGGAGGCCGGAGTGTCGCGTGGGGCCGCCCAGCACCACTTCCCCACCCGCGAGGACCTGTCGCTGGCGGCTCTGCGGCACATGCTGGACCGGCGCGGGGAGGAGCTCAGGCGCGGGGTGGCCGCCGTTCCCGAAGGGGCCGGGCGCACCGAGGCCGTGGTGCGGATGGTCGTGGACGCCTTCAGCGGCGAGGACTTCCGCGCCGCCCTCCAGCTGTGGGCGGCCGCCGCCAACGACCCCGCCCTGCGCGAGCGGATCCTGCCGTTGGAGGAACAGATGGGGCGGGAGGTGCACCGGGCCGCGGTGGACCTGCTCGGCGCGGACGAGTCCGTGCCGGGCGTGCGCGAGACGGTGCAGGCCACCCTTGACCTGGCCCGCGGCCTGGGGCTGGCCAACCTGCTCACCGACGACGGCCCCCGGCGGGCCCGGATCGTGCGCCAGTGGGCGCTGACCCTGGACGGCGTCCTGGCCCGGCCCCCGGTCGGGTCGGCCGCGCCGCCCGACCCGGTGTAGCGGCACGCGCGCGGCAGGGCGCACGTTCCGCGCGGCAGGGCGCGCGGGGCGCGGGAGGGGGCGGCGGCGGTTGTCGCGGCGGCGCTCGGGGCGACCGGGCACCGGCGGCCGAACGGAGCGGTCGGGTGGCGGTGCGGGACCACGGCGGTCGGCGAGGACCCGCACCGAGACGAGTCGACCGGCCACCGCGAGTCGTCGCGGTCGGGCGGTTGATTATCATCGCAGAGGCGGGGCGAAACCCGCGCGGTGAAGGGCGTCCATGGCGAATGGTGCGGACGGGACGGTGTGTCGGTGAGTGCGGATGCGGGCAGGGACCTGTCCGGCCTGGCCAGGCGTGTGACGGCGGCGTTCGAGGAGAGCGCGACCCGTCGCCGGGACCGCGACGCGCTGATGGACAACGCGTTCGCGGCGCTCTTCGAGCTGTACAGGGCGACGTCGGACGCCGAGCGGCGGTCACCGGCAGGACAGAACCTCAGCGCCGCGCTCGCCCGGCTCCTGGTGTCGGGCAACAACCCCGACCGGCTCGGCCTGTACGTGGTGCGAACGCAGACCGCCGCGGAGAACGGTCGGCACGAGGGCTACCGGCCCGCCTGCTGGCGGCGGTCGATGCTGCAGATCCTGGGCGAGGAGTTCGTTCCCTGGGAGGCCTTCCTGCGTCCGGGCGACCTGGAGGCCCTGCCGCGGATCGACGACGCCCTGGTCGAGGTGGCGGCCGAGGCCAGCCCGGTCAGCGGCGAGGAGGTGCCCGCCTGGGTGCCGGAGTCGCACTGGTGGTGGTGGGAGCCCGCGCGCCAGCGCGGCGAGGACGCCCCCGCCCGCGCCGACAGCGGCCCCCTGGACGCCGTGGCGGGGGACTAGCGCGACGGCCGCCCGTCGCCCCGGCATCGGCCCCTACGCCGGTCTGCGCGGGCACGGACGGTCCGGGAGGCCCTGTTGGCCCGACCGGACCGCCGCCGCCCGCGCGAGGTCACATGAGGGCCGAGACGGCGCCGATGGCCAGCAGGACCACCCCGACCAGCGCGGCCGCGCCCGTGGCGATGCCGAAGCCCCGCAGCTTGCCGTTCTCGCCGCGCAGCAGCTCCGCTTCGCTCCTGGTGGACATGATGAACGTGCCGCCCTCGGCCGGCGCGCCGATCTCCAGCCGGCCGTCGGCGGTGTCGAAGGCCTCGCCGTGGACGAAGAGCCGGGTGCCGGGACGCAGCACCCACTCCTCCTCCTTGAAGCCGACCGTGCCGCCGTCCGAGCGCAGCGTCACCGGGCCGATCGAGACCGAACCACCGCCGCGGTGTGGCCGGAAGCGGTCAGTGACCTTCTCGGCGTTCTCGACGTCGTGGCCGCCGGGCCGGACCACCAGCGTGCCTGTGTCGTCCTCCAGGAAGAAGGCGGTGTCCGTGGTGTGGCGGGCGACCACCTGGTTGCGGGTGACGGTGCGCCGGTCGCCGTCGCCGTCCCGTTCGACCTTCTCGTACTCGCGCGTGACCCTGTGCTGGTGCCAGACGCAGGAGACCTTCGCCAGCTCGGAGGACAGAGCCCCCCTCCTGTGCGGACGGACCACGCCCGCCACCTCGCACCTCTGCCGGAACACGCCTTCTCCCGCGGCGCCCACCGCCGCCCGGTGCAGCTCCCCGAGTTCGGCGACGGCCAGGGTCTCGGTCGATTCCATCGCGCGGATGCGGGTCTTCGCGCGGCGGGTCAGGAACCCGCACAGCCCCGCCACGGCCAGTCCGACCAGTCCGCCCACGATCCAGACCACAGCGCCTCCTGAGGATGTCGTCCCGCCGGCGCCCCGCGGCGCGCACGCAAATTACCACCGTCAGGTCACGGAAGGTCTCGGCCGTTGACGCCGTCGGCACCGCGTCGGCGCGGCTCACCGGCCGGGTACGGCGTCCTCCGCGGAGCCGGTGCGGTCGGCGATCAGGGACCGGTACCAGTCGAAGGAGTCCTTGGGGCGGCGCCGCTGGGTCGCGTGGTCGACGTGGACCAGGCCGAACCGCTGGTGGTAGCCCTCCGCCCACTCGAAGTTGTCGGTCAGCGTCCACACGAAGTATCCCCGCACGTCCGCGCCGCGCTCGCGTGCGGCGTCCACGGCGGCGACGTGCCCGGCCAGGTAGGCGATCCGGTCGGGATCGGCCACGCGGCCGTCCGGGGCGGGTTCATCCTTCCGGGAGCAGCCGTTCTCGGTGACGTACATCGGCGGCAGCGCGTCCCCGTACCGCTCGCCGAGCAGGAGCAGCAGGCGTTCGAGCCCCTCGGGTACCACAGGCCAACCGAACGCGGTCGTGGGCACGCCCGTCATCTCGGCGAAGTCGAAGGGCAGCTGCGAGCCCTCCGCGGGAGCGGCCACGAGCGAGGGGTTGTAGTAGTTCACGCCGAGCCCGTCCACACTGCCCGCGATCACGGCCATGTCGCCCTCGCGCACGGCGTCGATCCCGTCCGCGCCGAACGCGCTCAGGTCCGGATAGGCGCCGGTGAGGACGGGGTCGGTGAACAGGCGGTTGTGCAGGGCGTCGTAGGCGCGGGCCGCGACCGCGTCGGCCTCGCTGTCGGTGGCCGGGCCCACGGGGGAGTAGTTGTTGGTGAGCAGTACCTCCAGTCCCCGCGAGCGCAGTTCCCCGGCCGCCAGCCCGTGCGCGAGCAGCTGGTGGTGGGCCACCGTCAGCACGTCCGGCACCTCCAGCGCCTTGCCGGGCGCGTGGACGCCGAACGCGTGCCCGTAGGCCATGTGCACGACCGGCTCGTTCAGCGTGATCCACCGGCGCACCCGGTCGCCGAGGCGGTCGGCGACCGCGGCGGCGTAGTCGGCGAAGGCGTGGGCGGTCGCGCGCGAGGACCACCCGCCCGCCTCCTCCAGCGCCTGCGGCAGGTCCCAGTGGAACAGGGTCGGCACCGGCTCGATCCCGCGTTCGGCCAGGGCGTCGACCAGGCGGTCGTAGAAGTCCAGCCCCGCCTTGTTGACCGCGCCGCGGCCCTGGGGCACCACCCGCGGCCACGAGAGCGAGAACCGGTAGGCGTTCACGCCCAGACGGGCGAGCAGGTCCACGTCCTCGGCCCAGCGGTGGTAGTGGTCGCAGGCCGTGGCGGGACTGTGCCCGTCGCGGACGGCGCCGGGCCGCGCGCTGAAGACGTCCCACACGGACGGGGCGCGCCCGTCCTCGGCCAGGGCGCCCTCGACCTGGAACGCGGACGAGGCCACTCCCCACAGGAACGGTGACGGCACGGTCGACTCCTTCGTGTCGAGCGGGGTCAGGCGACCCCGCGGATCTTCCAGACCAGCGCGGCCCCGAGCAGGGTGACCACGCCGCAGGCGGTGTACAGCACCGGGTAGCCGCCCAGGTACACCACGATCGGTCCGGCCAGCGCGGGCGCGATCACCTGGGGTCCGGCGCTGGCGATGTTGACGATTCCCAGGTCCTTGGCCCGGCCCAGGGCGGTCGGGAGCACTTCGGTGACCAGGGCGTTGTCCACGGACAGGTAGACGCCGAAGCCCATCCCCAGCACCACGGCGCACACCAGGCTCATCGTCCAGGTGGGGGCCAGGGCCAGCAGGAACGCGGGTACGGCCATGACCACCCCGGACAGGCACACCAGCGCCCGCCGGCGGCCGAGCCGGTCCGAGACGGCCCCCGCCACCACGGTCGTCGCCACGACCGCCGCCGTGTAGACCAGGATCAGCACCAGCAGCCCGTCGGCGGCCGACGAACCGGGGAACAGCTCCTCGTAGCCCACCCCGTCGCGCAGGAAGTACAGCAGGTACAGCACGAACATGGCGTTGCCGGTCTGCATGAGGAACCGGGTCAGCCAGGCCCACCCGAAGTCGGGGTGGCGGCGCGGCGACACCCAGAACCCGCGGGTGAACTCACGCCACGGCGGCCGGGCCTGGCGCGGCAGCGGCGGGTCGGGCGAGGCCAGGGCGAAGGGCAGTGCGCAGGCCGCGGTCAGGACGCCGATCAGCGTGTAGCCCGGCGCGATCCCGGTCGTGACGACCGTGACCAGCAGGACGGCGGCCACCACGCCCGCCGACTGGGGGATGCCGATCCATCCGGAGACCGCGCCGCGCTGTCGGACCGGCACGTGGTCGGGGACGGCGGCGAGCAGGGTCGCGTTCAGGCAGGACAGCGCGGTCTGGACGAGCGACCAGCCGACCATCACGCCGACGACGGTGTCCTGGCGGCCCAGGACCACCAGGCCGGCCCCGCCGAGGACGGCGCCCGCCACCACCCAGGGGCGCCGGCGCCCGAAGCGGCCGGTGGTGCGGTCCGAGAGCGCTCCGGCCAGGGGTGTGGCGACCATGGCCAGGGCGGCGCCGACCCCGGTCACCCAGGCCAGGGCCGTCTCCTTGTCCTCGGGCGCGGCCAGGCCGACCTGTTCGGGCAGCAGGACCTGGAGGGGGCCGAAGAAGGCCATCCACATGCCGAGGTTGGCCAGGCTGAGGCCGGTCACCCACAGGGCGCGCACGGGTCGCTGGGGCTCGGCGAGTGCGGCGACGGGGGCGGGGTCGCGGGCCGGGGGTTCGGGCGTGGGCTGGGGCGCGGGGGGCGTGCGCACGTGTGACCTGCCTAACATGAATTTGCTTCATGTTAGGCAGTGGAAGCGGTGAGCGGAAGCCCTGGGCGCGGTCGGCCTTCCCGGCCGCTGGTCGACGTCGACCCGTGGTCTTCCGCCCGTCACGCCTACATCCCGCCGACGCCGACGAGCCCCGTCAGCCCGTGGCCACCGCCGCGCCGTCGCCCTGGCGGGCGTGCTCGGCGCCCAGCGCGATGGGCGCGGCCAGCCACTCGTCGCGCAGGCCGAAGGCGTCCGCCAGCATGACCGCGTAGGGGCGCAGTCCCCGGCACAGGTCGTTGACCGCCTGGGTCACCGCCTTGGCCCGGGACGTGGACAGGCGCTCGTGCTCCAGGAACCACGCGCGGTCCTCCTCCACGACGGAGAGCACGTACAGGTCGCACAGGCGGTTGAGCAGCTTGGCCGTGGACTGGTCGCCGCAGCGGTCGATGCCCGCCACGAAAGCCTCCAGCACCACGCGGTCCATGTGCGCGCGTCCGGCGGTGAGCACGTGGTCCTGGGCCTGGTTGAACACGTCGAAGGCGTCGCTGCCGTCCTTGCGGGCGCGGCGCAGGCGCCCGGCCAGCCCCTCGATGACGTGCTGCTCGCGGTCCTCCAGCAGCTCCAGCTGCCAGCCGCGGTTGTACAGGCTCGTCTCGGTGCCCCGGCCCGGGGCGGCGGCCACCAGCCGTTCGATCAGCGGGGTCGCGGCGGTGCGCTCGATGACCGTCTCCACGAACCGGCCGGCGACGAACTTGACCAGTCCGAGCTGGTCGAGGTCGCCGAAGTAGTCCTGGAAGTTGGTCAGCAGACCCTTGGTGAGCTGCTGGAGCAGGACGGTGTTGTCGCCCTCGAACGTGGTGAAGATGTCGGAGTCGGCCTTGAGCTGCGGGATGCGGTTCTCGGCCAGGTACCCGGCGCCGCCGCAGGCCTCGCGGCAGGTCTGGATGGTGTCGGTGGCGTGCCAGGTCGCGATCGCCTTCAGCCCCGCCGCGCGCGACTCCAGCTCGCGCTGGGCGTGCTCGTCGCGCTCACCGCGCTCCTGGGCGCCGTACAGTTCGTGCAGCCGGGTGACCAGTTCCTCCTGGGCGAAGTGCAGGCCGTAGGTGCGCGCCAGCGCGGGCAGCAGCTTGCGCTGGTGGGCGAGGTAGTCCAGGATCCGCACCTCCTGCTCCGGCCGGCCGTCGGCGGCGGGGCGGGTGAACTGGCGGCGGGTGTCGGCGTAGCGCACCGCGATCGCCAGCGCGGCCTTCGTGGCGGTCCCCGCGCCCCCGGCCACGCTGACCCGGCCGCGGATCAGGGTGCCGAGCATGGTGAAGAAGCGGCGGTTCTTGTTCTCGATGGGGCTCGTGTAGGTGCCGTCGGCGGCCACGTCCCCGTACCGGTTGAGCAGGTTCGTGCGCGGGACCCGGACGCGGTCGAACCACAGGCGGCCGTTGTCGACGCCGTTGAGCCCCGCCTTGGTCCCGCAGTCCTCGATCCGCACGCCCGGCATCGGGCGCCCCTCGGCGTCGCGGACGGGCACCATGAGGGCGTGGACGCCGTGCTCGGCGCCGTCGGCGCTCAGCTGGGCGAAGACCACCGCCATCCGGCCGTCCCGGGCGGCGTTGCCGATGTAGTCCTTGCGCGCCGACTCGTCGGGCGTGTGGACCACGAACTCCTCGGTTGCGGGGTCGTAGGTGGCGGTGGTGCGCAGGTGCTGGACGTCCGATCCGTGGCCGGTCTCGGTCATCGCGAAGCAGCCGGGCAGGTCCACCGACATCACACCGGGCAGGTACTCGGCGTGGTGCGGCTCGGTGCCCAGGGCGCGGATGGCGCCGCCGAACAGGCCCCACTGCACGCCCACCTTCACCATGAGCGACATGTCGCACACGAGCATCTCGAAGGCCACGACCGAGGCGCCGATGTCGTCGGACCCGCCCACGGACTCGGGGAACCCGTAACCGGGCACCTCGGTCCCGGCCAGCGCCTTGAGCTGGGTCAGTACGCGCGCGCGGTGGTCCTCCACCGACAGACCGGAGACGGGAGCGAACTCCTCGCCCCGCAGGAGGTCGCGGGCGCGTTCGCGCACGCTGGCCCAGCGCCCGTCCAGCAGGCCGCGCAGCTCGGCCTCGTCCACCTTCAGTGCCTGATCCGTCATGCTCTCCCCCTGCGATTCGACGCGGCTCCCACGTGCCTACCACTCCGCGGTCCCGGCGGAGCGGGGGAACACGCCCTGGCCACGGGTACGAGACACACGATAGGCGTGCAGTGAGGGGATGGACCATGGGGACCCGTACACCGATCCGTGTCGTGCTCGTCGGCTGGTTCTCGTTCCGGCACGGCGAGGCGACGGCCGGGGACGTCGGCGCCGCGGAGGCGGTGTCCGCCGGGCTCGGCGGACACGGCATCGACCACGACACCGTGTGGAGCCCGCACTTCCGTTCGCGGGGGCCGACGCTGGAGGAGGTGGACCCGGCCGCCTACTCGCACCTGGTCTTCGTGTGCGGGCCCGCGGCGGGGGAGCAGGTCGCCGACCTGCACCGGCGCTTCGCGGACTGCACGAGGATCGCGGTCGGGGTGTCCGCCGTCGACCGGGCCGATCCCGCGCTGCGCGGCTTCCACACGGTCCTGGCCCGCGACGGGCAGGGCATCGAGCCGAGCCGGGACCTGGCCGCGGACGCTCCGGCCCCCGCGCCGGTGCCGGTGGTCGGGGTGACCGCGGCACCCGGCCAGCCCGAGTACGGGGACCGCGGCGCCCACGCGCGCGCACACCGGGCCCTGGCGGGCTGGCTGGTGGCCAAGGACTGCGCCCGGGTGCCGCTCGACACCCGGCTGGACGCGGTCGACTGGCTGCACTGCTCTCGGCCGGGCCAGTTCGACGCACTCGTGGGGCGGATGGACCTGGTGGTGACCACGCGTCTGCACGGGCTGGTCCTCGCGCTGCGCAACGGTGTCCCGGCGGTCGCGGTGGACCCCGTCGTCGGGGGTGCCAAGGTCGCGGCCCAGGGCCGGGTGTGGGACTGGCCCGTCATCACGCTGGACGGGCCGGACGCCGAACCCGACGCCGACCGCCTGGAGCGGCTCTGGCGGTGGTGCCTGGCCGACGGTCGCACGCAGGCGCGGGCACGGGCGCGCGCCCCCGCCGGGACGCTGAACGGCCTGCTCGCCGAGGCACTGCTGGGCGACGGCGGCGGTCTCAGACGGCGATGGCGGGAGTCTCGTGCAGGCGGCGCAGCAGGTCGTCCAGCGACAGGTCCAGGGCGTCGGCGATCGCCGCGACGGTGAAGAAGGCGGGGGTGGGGATGCGGCCGCCCTCGATCTTGCGCAGGGTCTCGACCGAGATTCCGGCCTGGTGGGCGACGTCGACCATCGTGCGCCGGCCCCGGGCCTCGCGGAGCAGTCGCCCCAGCTGGTGGCCGCGGGCGAGCTGCTCGGGGGTCAGCGGTTCTCGAACCATGCGACGAGTCTAACCGGGTCCTCCTCCGGCGGGCGGGTGATCGCGGGACCGGTTCCGGCGGTCGTGGGGGCCGCGGGCCCTGGAGCGGCCGTGTCCGTCCCGCCGGTCCCGCTCCCGCCTCAGCGCGTGCCCAGCGGCCGGGTGAAGCCCGCCATGCGCGGGTGGACGGACACCGGGAAGTCCGCGCGGGCCGGGCCGAGCCCGTCCAGCACCGCCTGGGAGGGCTCCCCGTACACCTCGAACGCCCGTACCCGGCAGTGCTCCATCACGCCCTGGATGTAGGGGTCGGAGAGCTTCCAGTGCAGCAGGACCGACTCCGAGCCGGCGTAGAGCTGGAAGCTGTGCGCGAGCATGCGCTCCTCGTCGAGGAAGACCTCGACCATCAGCTGGGGGCCGTGCTCCCGGGTGAAGTCGACGGCCCGCCGGACGGCCGCCCGGAACTCCTCCAGGTGGCCGTCGGTGATCCGCATGGTGTTGTGGAACAGGAGTGTGGTGCTGTGCGCGTCCATACGCCGATGATGGAACCTCAAGCAAGATCGAGGTCAAGGGGGCGGCCGGGAGGGAACCGGTGCGCGCCCGGCCACGCTCACACCAGGCCCGGCACGGCCAGTTCGAGAGTGCCGCGCTCGGCGTCGAGCTCGGCGGGCACGCCCAGGGGGATCGTGAGCTGGGCCGGGCAGTGCCCGAACTCCAGGCCCCACAGCACGGGGACGCCGAGCGGCTCCAGGCGCTCGCGCATCAGGTCGGCGATCACGCCGAGGTCGGGCGGGCAGTCCGTCCACGTGCCCAGCACGATCCCCGACACCCCGGACATCCACCCGGTGCGCAGCAGGTGCGTGAGCATCCGGTCGATCCGGGCGACGTCCTCCCCGATGTCCTCCAGCACCAGGAGCCCGCGGTCGGCGGACAGGCGGCTGTGGGGGGTGGCGAGGCCGTCGTTGAGGAGGCTGAGGTTCCCGCCGAACGTCACGCCGCGGGCGCGTCCGGGCACCAGCGCGTGCGCGCCCGGCGACGTCAGCACCATCCGCTTCTCCGGGGTGAACAGTGTCGTGTGCAGCTCGTGCTGGGCCCGCGGGTCGCCCACGAAGTAGCGCGTGCCCACGACCGGTCCGTGCACCGTCGCGACCCCGAGTTCGACCGCGAAGGCCTCGTGCAGCGCGGTCACGTCGCTGAACCCGATCAGCGCCTTGGGCTCGGCCCGCCGCATCGCGTCGAAGTCCAGCAGGTCCAGGGTCCGGTGCGCGCCGTCGCCGCCGCGCACGCAGAACACCGCGGCCACGTCCGGGTCGCACCAGGCCGACTGGAGGTCGGCGGCGCGCACGGCGTCCTCCCCGGCCAGGTAGGGCAGGCGCGGGTGGCGCTCGCGCACGTGCGGTGCCAGGTCCACGCGCAGGCCCCACTCGCGCAGCACCGCCACCGAGGCCTCCAGCTGGGCGGCCGGGACCGGGCTGCACGGCGTGACCAGCCGCACCCGGTCCCCGGTGCGCAGCCGGGGCGGGCGGACCAGCGCGGGCACCCCGCGCGCGGGGACGGACTGGCCGGCGGGGCCCCGGCGCGGGCCGCCGACCGGGGCCGCCGACCCGCCCGCGCGTCGCCCGCCGATACCGGTGGCGGCCTCGGGCGCGGCCCTGTCCGCCCGTCGTCCGTCGACCCCGGCGGACGCCTCCGGCGCGGTCCCGCCCGCCCGTCGCTGGCCGACTCCGGTGGCGGTCTCCGCCGCGGCCTGATTCGCCCGTCGTCCGTCGCCGCCCCCGACCGACGCCTCCGGTGCAGCCTCGCGCATGTCGTCCTTCCCTCGTCGGCCCACTCGTTCGACGCCCCTCGCGTCCGCACCGTTCCGGCGTGCGCCGCCCCGGTCAGCTCCGCAGGAACGTGTCCAGCACGCGCACCCCGAACCTGAGCCCGTCCAGCGGCACCCGCTCGTCCACCCCGTGCAGCAGCGCCGAGTAGTCCAGCCCCTCGGGCTGGCTCATCGGGGAGAAGCCGTAGCAGTCGATGCCCAACCGGGAGAAGACCTTGGCGTCCGTGCCTCCCGACAGGCACATCGGCACCACGTGGGCGTCGGGATCGTGCGCGCGCAGGGCGGCGCCGATCGCCGCGAACGCGGCGCCGTCGACGGGAGCCGACACCGCCGGCGACCGGTGCGCGTACTCCCAGTCCACGCGGCCACCGGTCAGCGCGTCCATGGTGGACTCGAAGGCCGCCTCGGCGCCCGGCAGCACGCGCCCGTCCACGCCCGCGGTCGCCTCCCCGGGCACCACGTTCACCTTGTACCCCGCCGAGAGCATGGTGGGCGTGGCGCTGTTGCGCACCGCGGGAGCGATCAGCGGCGCGGCCTCCCCCAACCGGGCGACCAGGGCGTCGACGGCCTCGTCCGTGGCGGTGTCGCCGGGGGAGCGTTCCACCCCCAGGGCCTTGGCGACCGCGTCGATCGCGTCGAGGGTCACCGGCGTCAGGTGCGACGGCCACGCGTGCCGCCCGACCCGGGCGACCGCGTCCGCGAGCGCCCCCACGGCGTTGTCGCGCGGGGGGCGCGACCCGTGCCCGGCCGTGCCGCGGGCACGCAGCGTCAGCCAGGCGCTGCCCCGCTCGGCGGCGCCCACCGGGTAGAGCCGGACCGGGCGGCCGTCGGTTCCGCGCGCGTGGACGGTCTCCCCGCCGCCCTCGCCGATCCCCACGGAACAGCCCTCGAACAGGTCGGCGTGCTCGCGCGCCAGCCAGTCGGCCCCGTAGGCGGCGCTGTCCTCCTCGTCGGCGACGAACGCCAGGACGAGGTCGCGGCGCGGCCGCAGGCCGTGGCGGGACCAGTGGCGCACCACGGCGGCGACCATCGCGACCGTGTTCTTCATGTCCACGGTGCCGCGCCCCCACAGGGCGGGGACGCCCGTGACCGGACAGTCGGCGATCTCACCGGCGAAGGGCGGCAGAGTCCAGTCGGCGGCGTCGGCCGCGACCACGTCCAGATGGCCGTGCACGAGCAGGGCCGAGGCGGAGGGGTCGGTGCCGGGCACGCGCACGACCACGTTCGCGCGGCGGGGCGCCGACTCCAGGACGAGCGGGTCCAGCCCGGCCTCGCCGAGCGCCTCCGCGGCGTACTCGGCGGCGGCGCGCTCGTCGCCCTGGCCGCCGCCGTGGTTGGTGGAGTCCCGGCGCACGAGTTCGCGGGCCAGGCGGATCGCGTCCTCCCCCGCCGCGTGGAGACCGGATTCGGGGGACGTGACGGTGTGGACCACGTGCGCGGCCTCGCTCTCCGGTCAGTGGGTGCCAGAACGGGGAGAACCCCCCACGCCCCAGTCTTACCCGTAGTGCGCTTCCATTGCCTGTGAAACGAGAGTAGTCACGGTCTTGAAGCAGCGGATCATCTCGTAGGCGTCGGGCGAGGTGAAGCGGACGCGCCGCGCGCCCACGCGGGTCACCCCGGGCACCAGCGCGGCGGCCTGGGCGAGGTGGGCGGCGTCGACCTCCACCTCCACCGCGCGCGGACGCGGCTCGGCGGGCTCCAGGCGTCCGGCCAGCAGCATCGCGGCGCGCGCTCCGGCCCGGATGTCCTCCGCGGTGCGCGCGGGCGGCCGGCAGCGGGCGGCGTAACGGCTCACGTGCTCCTTGACCGCGACGGTCCGCGCGAAGGGGGCGTAGCCGGCCGCGTCCTCGCAGGCCCGGTCGTCCCCGGTGACGAGGATCACGGGCGTGCCGTACTCGGCGACCACGGCGGCGTTCAGCCGGCCCTCGCTCGCGGGCTCCCCGTCCAGCCACACGCCGGTGAGGGCGTTGGGCAGGTAGGTGTGGGCGAGCACTCCCTCGTCCCCGGCTCCGCAGTGGTAGCCGAGGAAGACCACTCCGTCGCGGTCGCCCGTCTGGACGCCCTCGACCATGGACAGGTCCTTGTGGCGCCCGGTGATCATGGTCGCGTCCTGGTGCAGGTCCTCCAGGAGGAGGTTGCGCATGGTGGAGTGCGCCTCGTTGACCAGGACCTCGTCGGCCCCGCCCTCGAACAGGCCCGTCACGGCCGCGTTCACGTCGCCGGTGAACATCGTGCGGCAGCGCTGCCACTGCTCGGTGCCGGGTTCGACGTCGGCGGGCCAGGTGACGCCCGTGGCCCCCTCCATGTCGGCGGAGATGAGGATCCTCATCCGGTGACCCTAGCCGCCCGCCCCCCGGTTATCCACAGGGCGGAGCGGTCGCCCAACGGGCCGGTCGGCCCACGCGCCGCCGGGACCCGCACCGCCTCGCGCCGCGGACCCGGCCCGCGGCGGTGGCCGCCGCCCCGGCGAACCTGTTCGCGGTGGCGCGTGCGGGGGCGGAGCAGGCCGGTCCGGGGCGGGGCGCCACCCGTTCCCGTGGCCGCCCGCGGGCGGGCGCCCGCCTCAGGGCAGGGTGAGGATCTCCGCGCCGGAGTCGGTGATGACCAGGGTGTGCTCGAACTGCGCGGTCCAGCGGCGGTCGGCGGTGACGGCGGTCCAGCCGTCGTCCCACATGTCGTACTCCACCGCGCCGAGGGTGATCATCGGCTCGATGGTGAAGGTCATCCCCGGCTCCATGACGGTGTCCGCGCGCGGGTCGTCGTAGTGCGGGATCACCAGGCCCGAGTGGAACTCCGGACCCACGCCGTGGCCGGTGAAGTCGCGCACGACCCCGTAGCCGAACCGCTTGGCGTAGGACTCGATGACCCGGCCGATCACGTTGATCCGCCGCCCCGGGCGGCAGGCCTTGATCGCGCGCATCGTCGCCTCGTGGGTACGCTCCACCAGGAGCCGGTGCTCCTCGGTGACGTCCCCCGCCAGGAAGGTGGCGTTCGTGTCGCCGTGCACCCCGTCCTTGAAGGCGGTGATGTCGATGTTGACGATGTCGCCGTCGGAGATGACGGTGTCGTCGGGGATGCCGTGGCAGATGACCTCGTTGAGCGAGGAGCACAGCGACTTCGGATAGCCCTTGTACCCCAGCGTGCTGGGGTAGGCGCCGTGGTCGAGCAGGAACTCGTGGCCGATCCTGTCCAGCTCGTCCGTGGTCACGCCGGGCTCGACGTTCTTGCCGACCTCCTGCAGCGCCCGTGCGGCGATCTGCGAGGTGGCCCTGAGCTTCTCGATGGTCTCCGGGGTCTGCACGTCGCCCAGGACACCCTCCACGGGGTACTTCTGACCGACGTACTCGGGTCGGACGATGTGGGAGGGGACCGAGCGTTGGGGCGATATGCGCCCAGGAACCAGCGGAGTAGTCATGAAATCCGATTGTAGTTCGTGGCGCCCCCCGGACGCCCTCGCCGAGCACCGGTCCCGCACGGGTGTGAGGGCGGTCCCACCACGGGTAGGTGCCCCACGACGGAGACGACTGACGAGGGGTCGGAATGGACGAGAGAACGGACCAGGACCGCTGGTGGTACTGCCTCGTGCACCAGCGGGTCGAACACGGCGCGGGCTGCCCCAACAAAAAGCGCATGGGCCCCTACGACAGCGAGGAGGCGGCCTCCCGCGCCCTGACCACCGCGGCCGAGCGCAACTCGGCCTGGGAGGAGCAGGACAAGGAGGACTGGTGACCTGGGTGCGGTCGCGGCGGGGGCGCTCTGACAGGATCGGTGCATGAGTGAACAGAGCACGCCGGAGGGCGTGGACATCGCCGGTCAGACCATCGCCGTCCTGGGCGGTACGGGCGACCAGGGACGCGGGCTCGCCCGCCGGTTCGCCCTGGCCGGGCAGACCGTGATCATCGGGTCGCGCAGTGCCGACCGCGCGGCCTCGGTCGCCAAGGAGCTGGCCGACGCCGAGGACGCACCCGTCGACGTGCGGGGCCTGGACAACGCCGCGGCCGCCGCGGAGGGCGACATCGTCATCGTCGCGGTGCCGTGGGAGGGCCACCGCGACCTGCTGGCGGGGCTGGCCGACGAGCTCGCCGACAAGATCGTCGTCGACTGCGTCAACCCGCTGGGCTTCGACAAGCGCGGACCCTTCGCGCTGGACGTGCCGGAGGGCAGCGCCGCGCAGCAGGCCGCCGAGGTCCTGCCCCGGAGCCGGGTCACCGCGGCGTTCCACCACGTGTCGGCTGTGGTGCTGCTGGACCCGGAGGTCTCCGAGGTCGAGCTCGACGTCCTGGTGCTGGGCGAGGACCGCGCGGCTACCGACGTCGTGCGCGCGCTGGCCGACCTGATCCCCGGGGTGCGGGGCGTGTTCGGCGGACGGCTGCGCAACGCCCACCAGGTCGAGGCGCTGACCGCCAACCTCATCGCGGTCAACCGCCGCTACAAGACCCACGCGGGGCTGCGCATCACGGGTCTGTGACCCGCGGTCCGCGCGGAAGCCGTCGCCCGGGTCCGCGCGGAAGCCGTCGCCCGGGCCCGTGATGGGCGGTGCGGCCGTCGGGCCGCTACCGGGCCCGGCGAGCCCGGGCCCGGGGTCACGGGGCTCGGGCTCGGGGTCCCGGGCGGTGCCGCGCCGGTCGGGGAACCGGGGGGCGCGGCACGCCCGGGAGGTCCGCGTCAGCCGCAGAAGGCGGCGCGCTCCTGGTCCGTCATCGGCCTCGTGGACTGGGTGACGGTGCTGCCCTGGTCGTCCGCGGGCCCCTCGGCCGTGAAGGGCGCGTACCAGATGTAGTGGCCCCACTGGCGGCTGCCGAAGTGCAGCTCGTAGGTGCCGTGGACCCGCTGCATCCGGGGCCCGTAGTACACGGTGGCCACCTCGCCCGGCTGCGCGGTGATCTGTGTGCGCTGGGTCTGCGTGTGCGAGGAACTCCACTCGTGGCCGTAGGAGACCGTGAAGCTCTGCTTGAAGATCGCGCCGAAGGTGGCGGTCATCGACAGGTTCACGCTGTTGGACTCGCCCGTGGTCTTGGACCAGGACACCTGGGACAGCTGCTCGTGGTCGGTGCAGTTGTAGACCGGCGAACCGACCCGCTCCGCGGTGTTCTGGAAGTACTCCGGGGGACCCGAGGGGTGGAACTCGCACAGGTCGGTGCTCTCACCGCACCTCTCCAGCAGTTCCCGGACCGTCGGGGTGTCCTCGTGGTCGGCCGCGGCCGGCGCGGGGGACAGCGCCAGGGCCGCCGCCACGGCTCCCGCCGCGAGGGCTCTCATCGCCGTGCGGCTTCGGATGGGGATCACGGGCATGCCGCCTCCTCCGCGTCGGTCATCGGCCGCACGTTCTGCGTGACCACCTCGTCCGGCGAGCCGGGGACGGGTCCCTCGGCGGTGAAGGGCGCGTACCAGATGTAGTGGCCCCACTGGCGGCTGCCGAAGTGCAGCTCGTAGGTGCCGTGGACGCGCTGCCTCTGCGGTCGGCGCTCGACCCAGCCCACCTCGCCCGGGCCGGTGTTGACGAAGGTGGTCTGCGACTCGGTGTGCGAGGTCGTCCAGGTGTGCTCGAAGGACTGTTCGTAGGACACCGAGAAGACCTCGCCGAATCCGGCCTCGGTGGTCAGGGCCAGGCCGACGCTGTTGCTCTGCGAGGTGGTGTCGGACCACTGCACGGCCATGTTCTGGCGGCCCGAGGTGCAGTTGAACACCTCCGATCCCACGACGCGGGCGCCGGTGGCGAACAGCTCCGGCGGTCCGCTCGGGTGGAACTCGCACAGGTCGGTCGACACGTTGCAGCGCTCCAGCAGCTCGCGCACCGTGGGCGTGTCCTCGTGGCCGGCGTGGGCGGGGGTCGGTGCCGTGGTGACCGCGGTCGCCACGGCGACCGCGGCGGCGGTGAGCACGGCGTGCGTGCGTCTCATGTCGGTTCTCCCATCGGGCGGGGGCGGGGAGTCGAAAGCGGGCCGGACGTCAGCCCAGCGTGGTGGAGACGGTCCGGTCGTTCATGTAGCCACCGATGTCGGGGGTGTTCTCGCGGTAGGGGCCGTCGCGGTCGCCGGTCCCGTCCGGTCCCGCGTGCAGCCACAGCGAGCACCGGGCCCAGGGCTGGGCGGAGGAGATGATGTTCCGCCACCCCGAGGGGAAGGTGTAGGTGAACTCGATGTCGTCACCGCCCTGGCAGGTGTTGTCCCCGTAGAGGGTGAACGTGGCGCCGCCGTAGTTCGCGTGTTCGAAGTAGGTGCCGATGATGACGTCGAAGTCGCTCGCGGCGGCGAGGGTGCCGGGCGCGGAGCCGGACAGGGCGCGTTCCCGCGCGGCCAGTGCGCGTTCCTGTTCGGCCAGGGTGCGTCCGACGCGGTCCTGCGCCGCGCCGATCGCCTGTTCGTAGCTGTCGAAGCACTCCTGGCCGCCGCCGTCGATGTCGCCGACGCAGTGCTGCGCGGGGGCGGCGGCCGCGGGCAGGGGGGAGAGCAGGACCGAGCCGAGGGCGGCCGCCGTGAGGAGGGTGCTCGCGCCGAGTCGGTGGGGTGCAGGGGGCATGCGTTCTCCGTGTTCGTCCGGGGGCGGGACGTTACTTAACGCATGTTAACAGGGCAATGAGTGGAGATTCGGGCACGGAGAGTAGTGGTGTCGGGGTGCGCTGCGCCTTCGCGCCGAAAAGAAAATTCTGGGCGCGCACGAGGCCGCGTGCCCCACGGGAGCACGGGGCACGCGACCTGGTGTGACGGGTGGGTCAGGAGATCCAGCCCTTGACCTTCTCCACCAGCTTGGCCGGGTTGTCGCCCACGGGTGTCACGTTGAGTTGTGTGACCCCGGCCGCGCGGAAGGCCTCGACGCGCTCGCGCACGTACGACTCCGGGCCGACCATGTTGGTCAGTTCCACGAACTCCTCGGGCACCGCCGCGGCCGCCTCATCCTTGCGTCCGTCCAGGTACAGGTCCTGGATCTTCTCCGCGGCCTCCTCGTACCCGTACCTGCGGGCCACGGTGTTGTAGAAGTTCTTGCCCTTGGCGCCCATGCCGCCCACGTACAGGGCGATCATCGGACGGACGAAGTCGAGCAGCTTCTTGGTGTCCTCGCCCTCGCCGATGGCGAGCAGCCCGCCCGCAGAGATCTCCAGCTCGCCCAGGGCCGGGTCGCGCTTGGCCCTGCCCGCCGCGAGCGACGCGCCCCACACGCTCTCCGCCTTCTCGGGGATGAACAGGTGCGGCAGCCAGCCGTCGGCGATCTCCGCGGTCATCGCCACGTTCTTCTCGCCGAGGGAGGCCAGGTAGATCGGGATGTCGGCGCGCCGCGGGTGGTTGACGAGCTTGAGCGGCTTGCCCAGCCCCGTGCCGTGCTCGGGCGGCAGGGGCAGCTGGAAGACCGAGCCGTCGTGGGTCAGCCGCTCCTCCCGGGCCCAGATCTTGCGGCAGATCTCGACGGTCTCGCGGGTGCGCGTCAGCGGCTTGGTGTAGGGCACGCCGTGCCAGCCCTCGATGACCTGCGGTCCGCTGGCCCCCAGCCCGAGGATCGCGCGCCCGCCGGAGAGGTCGTCCAGTCCCGCCGCGGTCATCGCGACCAGGCTGGGCGTGCGGCTGTACAGCGGCAGGATGGCCGAGCCGATGGCCACCGTCTCGGTGCGCGCGGCGATGTAGCCCATCAGGGTGGGGCTGTCGAAGCCGTAGACCTCCGCGACCCACACGGTGTCGAGTCCGGCCTTCTCCAACTCGGCGACCAGGTCGACGGCGGCCTTGGGCTCGCCCGCGTACTGGAGCGGCATCGAGATGCGCATGTGTCCTCCCGGAGGGCCGGACCCCGGCCCGTGTCGGTGCTCGGTACGGTGCGACTCTACTCCCGAGTACCGTTCGGGTTGTCGTCCGCCTCCGGGGCGGTCCGCGGGTGAGGCTTCGGGCGGGGCCTCGGATGGGGCCTCGGGTGGGTCCTGGGGTGGGTCCGTTCCGTGGCGGAGCCGGAGCGTCCGTGGGCGGGACGGTCGGCGCCTGGGGCACGGGACGCGGTCGGGCACGGGACACCGGCACGGGTCGCGGTCGGGTCGGGCACGGGACACCGGAGACACGGCACCGCCGGCCGGGACGGACCCGGCCGGCGGTGCTGACGCGGTGGCGCGGCCGGGAGCGGCCGCGACCGGATCAGGCCGAGTAGGAGTGGCGCTCCTCGGGGAAGGCGCCCTGCACGACGTCGTCGGCGAAGCTCGACGCGGCCTCGCGCAGGGTCTCGTTGAGGTTGGCGTAGGCCTTGACGAACTTGGCCACCTTGGGGCTGAGCCCCGCCATGTCCTGCCACACCAGCACCTGGGCGTCCGTGGACGGGCCCGCGCCGATACCGATCGTGGGGATGGACAGCTGCGCGGTGACCTCGGCCGCCAGCTCCGAGGGCACGCACTCCAGCACGAGCGAGAACGCGCCCGCGCGCTCCAGCTCCTTGGCGTCCTTCAGCAGGTCGGCCGCGGCCTCGCCGCGTCCCTGGACCCGGTAGCCGCCCAGCGTGTTGACCGACTGCGGGGTCAGGCCGACGTGGCCCATGACCGGGATGCCCGCGGAGACCAGCAGTTCGACCTGGTGGGCCACCGTGTGGCCGCCCTCCAGCTTGACCGCCTGGGCCCGGCCCTCCTTCATGAAGCGGCTGGCCGCCTCCAGCGCCTGCTGGGGCGAGCCCTGGTAGGAGCCGAACGGCAGGTCCGCCACGACCAGCGCGCGCTGGGTGGAACGCGCGACGGCGGCCGTCAGCGGGACGAGCTCGTCCATGGTGACGGGAACGGTGGTGTCGTAGCCGTAGACGACGTTGGCCGCGGAGTCGCCGACCAGCAGGACGGGGATACCCGCCTCGTCGAAGACGCGGGCGGTCAGGGCGTCGTAGGCGGTGAGCATCGGCCAGCGCTCGCCGCGCCGCTTGGCGGCGGCCAGGTCGCGGACCGTGACGCGTCGGGAGGTCACTCCGCCGTACAGGGTGTTCCCGCCGGTGGAAGCCTTGGCTGTGGTGTTCATGTGTGCGTTCCTCCGTTGTCTCGAAGCACCTCGGGGGTGTCTCCGGACGTATGGACGAGTGGTCGCGCTCGGGCGCGAGGGGCCCACGGGGGGCCAAGGGTGTGCGGCGCGCCGCACGACAGCATCATCGCACGGCGTCCCGACGCCGAATTCCTTGGGATACAACCCGTTTGCGCGGGCGCCGCATTCCCGATAGCCCTGAGGGTCACGGGGCGCGGAGCCCCAGCTCACATCGGAGGTGTCCGTGGATCGGCAGACGGCGTATCGGCGCAGGTGGGGCGGACTGGCGGTGCTCATCATCTGCCTGTTGGTGATCGTCGCCGACAACACGATCCTCAACGTGGCCCTGAGGGTGCTCTCCGACCCCGAACTCGGCCTGGGGGCGAGCCAGTCCCAGCTCGCCTGGGCGATCAACTCCTACACCCTCGTGTTCGCGGGGCTGCTGTTCACGTTCGGTGTGCTGGGGGACCGGTGGGGGCGCCGACGCCTGCTGGTGGCGGGGTTGGTGGTGTTCGGGACGGCCTCGGCCCTGTCGGCCTACGCGCAGAGCCCCGAGCAGCTGATCCTGGCCCGTGCCGTCATGGGATTCGGCGCGTCGATGGTGATGCCGCAGACCCTGTCGATCATCACCAACGTGTTCCCGCCCGAGCAGCGCGGCCGGGCCATCGGGATCTGGGCCGGATCGGTCGGTCTGGCGCTGGCGATCGGCCCGTCGGCGGGCGGCCTGCTGCTGGTGAACTTCTGGTGGGGATCGATCTTCCTGATCAACGTGCCCTTCGTGCTGATCGGGCTGGCCCTGGTGTTCTTCCTGATCCCGGAGTCGCGCGACCCGAACCCGGGGCGCCCGGACGTCGTCGGGGTCCTGCTGTCCGTGCCGGGGCTGGTGCTGCTGATCTACGGGATCATCACCGCGGGCGAGCGTGCGTCGCTGGCCGACTGGGACGTGTACGGCGCCCTGATCGCGGGTGTGGTGGTCATCACACTTTTCCTGCTCCACGAATCGCGCACCACCGACCCCTCCCTGGACGTACGTTTCTTCCGCAACCCCAGGTTCAGCGTCTCCATCGCCGTCATGATGGTGCTCTTCTTCAGCATGTCGGGGCTGATCTTCTTCCTCAGCTTCTACTGGCAGAGCGTGCGCGAGTTCACCCCGTTCGTGGCGGGGCTGCTGGTGCTGCCCGCCGCCGCGGGGCAGATGATCCTGGCGCCCCTGAGCCCCACGCTGGTGCGGTGGGCAGGGCCCCGCCGGGTCGCGGCGGCGGGCGTGCTGGGGGTGTGCGCGACCTTCGCCTTCTTCACCCAGCTCCAGGTGGCGACCCCGCTGGTGCTCATCATCGTCATGACCTTCGTCCAGGCCTCGTCCATGGCGATCGTCCTGACGCCCGCGACCGACGCCATCATGTCCTCCGTCCCACCCGGCAAGGCCGGGGCCGCCTCCGCCGTGCAGAACACGGTCCGCCAGGTCGCGACCGCGATGGGAGTGGCGGTCCTGGGCGCGCTGATCTCGTTCCGGTACCGCGCCGGGATCACGCCCGAGCTGGAACGGGTCGCGCAGAGCGAGGAGACACCCGACCTCGCGCCCGCCGAGCTGCACGAGGCCGGTGAGTCGGTCGAGGCCACCATGGCGCTGGCCAGGGGGCTGGGGGAGCAGGGGCGGGCCCTGGTCGAACCGGCCAAGGAGTCCTTCCTCGACGGACTCCACCTGGGGGCGACGGTGTCGCTGTGCTTCGCCGTGGTGGGGCTGGTCGTCGTCCTGATCTGGATGCCGCGCGAGATCGGCCGCCACCAGTCCGACGAGGGTGCTCCCCGGGAGCCGGAGCCGGAGCCGAAACCGGAGGAGAGCACGGGCTGACCGAGCGGTGTGACGGCGGCTTCCCGACCGGTGGCGCGAGCCCTCGGCGGGCCGCTCGGGACGTGCCCCGGGGCCGGTGCCGTAGCGCTCCTCCGGTCTCCCGGCCGCCGAGTGCCCCGCGTGACGAACCAGGGCGCCGTCGGCCCCTGGGAGGCCGATGGCGCCCTGTGGTCTGCCGTTGCCGGTTCCGATCACGCACCACCTCGCCGTTGGCTGCGGCGGGGGAGCGGGGGCGTGAATCCGGCCCGGTCCTCGATGACGCTCTCCACCAGCACGTCGAGCCGGTCCCGCTGGACGTAGCGCCACCGGCCGTCCCGGTCCTGGTAGCCCCACCGCCACCCGTCCTTGAGGCCGATCGCCACGTGTCCGAGGTAGGAGGGACCGATCAGGGCCGGTTCGACGTCGGCGCCGAACGTCCAGGGGAAGCGCCGCCACTCACAGGTGAAGACGAGTCCCCGGGAGGAGAGGAAGGCGTCCCGGGCTTCGGAGAAGGGACTGTTCCGATTGGCAGCCGCCGGCTGCGTTCGCTTTTCCATGCCCCCAGCATTCGCCGGGTGCCCTCTGTTGCGCCAGCAGGGTGAATCTCTCCGTATGGCTATGGTCCGGTGCGCATTTCCGTGGTTGCATGTGCACCATGGGTGCAAACGGTTTTGGGACATCTCTGCGTAAAGCACGCGAACTGAATGGCTACACCCAACGACAGCTGGCGAAGAGACTGGGGTCAGGGGTCGCCGCGTCGACCCTGTCCAGGTGGGAGAGTGGTCAGGTTCGCCCGCGCCAGGACCGGGTCAAGCAGTTGAGTGACATCCTGGGTGGGAACGGCCTACTGATGCGGGAGTGGCGTCTGGAGACGTCGGGGTCCGTGTTACCGCCGTTCATGCGCTCGATCGGGGACATGGAGGATGACGCCTTGTCCATCGATACGGTGACCGTGTCGAACGTCCCGGGACTGGTGCAGTGCCTGTCCTATGCTCGTGAAGTGTTCCGGGCTGGAAGGCCGACGGCGTCCGATGATGAAATCGAGCGTTTGTCCCAGTTGAGGGTGAATCGATACGAGAACCTGCTTCAGAGGAACAATCCTCTCATCACTGCGGTGTTTCCTCAGTTTGCGATCGAATGGATGCCGGAGACAATCCGCAAGGAGCAGGCGCAAGCTCTTCTACGTATGCTCGAACGCGGACGCACCATGATTCACCTGATACCCAACGGGTCTCTGTACCTTGCGTCCGTCGCGCCCGTACAGGTGTATCGGTTGCAGGATGGGTCGACGGTTGCGTCTTCGGATCATGGAGACGGCAACATCATGCACCAGACGCCTTCGTCAACTGTCAGAATGGAGAGGAAGGTCCGGGATGCGTTGAGCAAGTCGCTTCCTGTGGACCACACGATCCTGTTGCTCCGGGAGATGCTGTGAACACCTGGCACAAGTCCACCTACTCCGAGAACGGTTCGCACTGTGTCGAGGTCAAGGAGACCGCGCGTGGTGCGGACGTGCGCGACACCCAGAACCGGGAGGCCGGTCACCTGTCCTTCCCTGCTGGCGAGTGGTCCGCTCTCTTGAGGGTCTCTCTGGCGGGCTGAGGAGGGCGCTAGACCGGTTCGGCTCCGGCGGTCCATCCACCGCCGGGGCCGCGACTGGCTGTCACCGTGGAGTACCCCCTCTCCTGGGCGTTCGGGAAGGCTAGAGTGGGCTTCAGAGTGGCCAACAGATTCGACGGGGGTGGGGAGGTGCCCGGGGAAGCCGCCATCCACTCCCTCAACGTCACCAACGCTGTCCAGGGGGTCCGATGACCGTCGCCGAACACCGCACGCCGCGTACAACAGAACCGCCCATGGACATCGATCTGTTCGAGCGCCTCGCAGCGCAGGCGTTCGAGGCCGACCGCGTTCGCATGGAGATGTTCAACGGGAAGGTCTGGGTCCACACGGTGACCGATGGGGCGCACGCGGGCATCCTCACATGGCTGATGCGCGAGTTCATCGCGCATCGACCTGATCTGGACCTCATCACCAGCGGACTGGGGCTCAAGATCGACACCTACCGCAACGGGCGTGCCCGACCCGATGGGATCCTCGCTCCGGTCGGCCATTTCGACCAGGCGGGTGAGTGGGCCGACCCCGACGGTGTCCTCGCCGTCGCCGAGGTGACCTCCTGGGACGCCGACACCCACGCCCGTGACCGTGTGGAGAAGCCCGCCGCCTACGCCGCGACCGGCATTCCCGTGTACCTGCTGGTGGACCGGGACGCCAACGCCGTCGTGATCCACAGCCGACCCTTCCGCGGCCAGTACATGGACCGCAGCGAACACCCCTATGGCGAGGCCGTCCAGGTTCCCGGGCAGGGAGTCACTCTGGACACCGAAGCGCTCAAACGGTTCGCGCGCTGACAGGGCAGAACGCGGCCCCGCCGGTCACCGACCGGCGGGGCATCGTGTGCGGGTCTGGGGTGGCTAGAGCGTCGGTAGGTAGCGCTGGAGCTCGTAGGGCGTCACCTGGCGGCGGTAGGAGTTCCACTCCGCCTTCTTGTTGCGCAGGAAGAAGTCGAACACGTGCTCGCCCAGCGTCTCGGCGACCAGCTCGCTGTTCTCCATGATCCGCAGCGCCTCGTCCAGGCTCTGCGGCAGCGGGCGGATGCCCAGCGCGCGGCGCTCGGCGTCGGTGAGCGCCCACACGTCGTCCTCGGCACCCGGGGGCAGCTCGTACCCCTCCTCGATGCCCTTCAGCCCCGCGGCCAGCACCACGGCGTAGGCCAGGTACGGGTTGCAGGCGGTGTCCATCGAGCGGATCTCGATCCGGCTGGAGTTGGACTTGCCCGGCTTGTACATCGGCACCCGGACCAGCGCCGACCGGTTGTTGTGGCCCCAGCAGATGTAGGCGGGCGCCTCGCCGCCCATCCCGGCCGAGGCCGCCGGGTCGTCCCACAGCCGCTTGTAGGAGTTCACCCACTGGTTGGTGACGGCGGTGATCTCGTCCGCGTGCCGCAGCAGGCCCGCGATGAACCCGCGGCCCACCTTGGACAGCTGGAAGTCCGCGCCCGGCTCGTAGAAGGCGTTGCGGTCACCCTCGAACAGCGACAGGTGCGTGTGCATGCCCGAACCCGGGTACTGCGTGAACGGCTTCGGCATGAAGGTGGCGTAGACGTCCTGCTCCATCGCCACCTCCTTCATCACGAGCCGGAAGGTCATGATGTTGTCGGCCGTGGTCAGCGCGTCCGCGTAGCGCAGGTCGATCTCCTGCTGGCCCGGGCCGCCCTCGTGGTGGCTGAACTCCACCGAGATGCCCATAGCCTCCAGCATGTTGATCGCGTTGCGCCGGAAGTCGTGCGCCGAGTTGTGCGGCGTGTGGTCGAAGTAGCCGCCCGAGTCGTTGGGCTCGGGGAACTCCCCGTGCTCCGGCATCTTCTTGAGCAGGTAGAACTCGATCTCCGGGTGCGTGTAGAACGTGAAGCCCAGATCGGAGGCCTTGCTCAGCTGCCGCTTGAGCACGTGGCGGGGGTCGGCCGGGGAGGGCGAGCCGTCCGGCATCAGGATGTCGCAGTACATGCGCGCGGTGCCGTGCGGCTCGTTGCGCCAGGGCAGGACCTGGAACGTCGACGGATCCGGCTGGGCCAGCATGTCGGCCTCGTACACGCGGGCGAAGCCCTCGATCGCCGAGCCGTCGAAACCGATGCCCTCGGAGAAGGCCGCCTCCAGTTCGGCGGGAGCCACCGCCACGGACTTGAGGTACCCGAGCACGTCGGTGAACCACAGCCTCACGAACCGGATGTCGCGCTCCTCCAATGTGCGGAGCACGAATTCCTGCTGTCGATTCACGATCAACCTTCCTCGATGCCGGTCAGTTCCGGACCCGGATCCTCGCTCGTGGAGCCAGGCCGGACACAGTGTCCCAGACCCAGTCTGCCCCGCGGATATTTCCGGAGTATTTCCGCAGGCCCAAGTCAAGCCGTGCGCTGCGTCTCCCGCCCGCACCCGCAGTATGCCGCGCCCCACCCCGGCCCTGTCCACCTGGCCGTGTCCTCGCCGTGCGCGAGGCGCCCCGGCCGCCTCCGCCGCGCCGCGCCGCGCGTGCCCGCATTGGCTAGGCTCGGAGGCGTGGCACAGCTGAGAATCGCACTCGCCCAGATCAATCCCACCGTCGGCGACCTCGACGGCAACCGCCGGCTCGTGGTCGCTGCCGCCCGCGAGGCCGCGGACGCCGGAGCGCACCTCGTCGTGCTCCCGGAGATGGTCGTCACCGGCTATCCCGTGGAGGACCTCGCCCTGCGCAAGTCCTTCGTGTCGGCCTCCATCAAGGCCACCCGCGGCCTGGCCGCCGACCTCGCCGAGGCGGGCCTGGGCGAACTCCCGACCGTCGTCGGCTACCTCTCGCGCCGGGAGGACCAGTCGGCGCCCGGCGCCTCGCCGGGCCTGCCCGCCGGCGCCCCGCAGAACGCGGTCGCCGTCCTGCACCAGGGCAGTGTGGCGATCACCTCCGCCAAGCACCACCTGCCCAACTACGGCGTCTTCGACGAGTTCCGCAACTTCGTCCCGGGCGACACCCTGCCCGTCGTGCGCGTGCGCGGGATCGACGTCGCCCTGGCCGTCTGCGAGGACCTGTGGCAGGAGGGCGGCCCCGTCACCGCCACCCGCGCCGCCCGGGCCGGGCTCCTGGTCTCGCTCAACGGCTCGCCCTACGAGCGCCACAAGGACGACGTGCGCCTCGAACTGTGCCAGCGGCGAGCCCGTGAGATCGGCGCCGCCCTGGCCTACGTGAACATGGTCGGCGGCCAGGACGACCTGGTCTTCGAGGGCGACTCGCTGGTGGTCGACGCCGAGGGCGAACTCGTGGCCCGCGCGCCCCAGTTCACCGACACGCTCCTGGTCGCCGACCTCGAACTGCCCGAGGCCGTCGACCGCCCCGAGGACCCCGACCGGGCCGACGGGCTGCGCATCGTCCGCCGCACGCTGACCGCCGCCCCGGTCGCCCCCTACCCGCCGCACGAGAACACGGTCACCCCCCGCCCGGACCCGCTCTCCGACACCGGCGAGGTGTACCAGGCCCTGGTGACGGGCCTGCGCGACTACGTGGTCAAGAACGGCTTCCGCTCGGTGCTCGTGGCGGTCTCCGGCGGCATCGACTCCGCCCTGACCGCCACCATCGCCGTCGACGCCCTGGGGCCCGACAGCGTCCACGGACTCCTGCTGCCCAGCGAGCACTCCAGTGAGCACTCGGTCAGCGACGCCGAGGACCTGGCCGAACGCCAGGGGTTCTCCGCGCGCACGGCCGCCATCGGCCCGATGGTCGAGGCCTTCGAGCGGGCCGCCGCCGACACCGGCGCCCCGCTCACCGGACTGGCCGCGGAGAACCTCCAGGCCCGCGTGCGCGGCACCCTGCTCATGGGCCTGTCCAACCAGGAGGGACACCTGGTGCTGGCCACCGGCAACAAGAGCGAGGCCGCCACCGGCTACTCCACCCTCTACGGCGACTCCGTCGGCGGGTTCGCGCCCATCAAGGACTGCTGGAAGACCCTCGTGTGGGAGCTCGCGCGCTGGCGCAACGACGAGGCGGCACGCCAGGGCCGGATCCCGCCCATCCCGGAGAACTCCATCACCAAGCCGCCCAGCGCCGAACTGTCCCCGGATCAGCTGGACTCCGACTCGCTGCCCGACTACGTGCTGCTCGACGCCGTCCTGGACGCCTACATCGGCACCGACAAGGGCGAGGCCGAGCTGGTCTTCGCCGGGTACGAGCCCGAGCTGGTGCGCCGCGTCATCCGCCTGGTCGACCGCGCCGAGTACAAGCGCCGCCAGTCCGCTCCGGGCACCAAGATCAGCTCCCGCAACCTCAGCCGCGACCGGCGCGTGCCCATCACCAACCGCTGGACGGTCTGACCCGTCTTCCCCGGTCGTCAGTAGGCCAGCTCGCAGGCCGACCCGGGCGCCACCACCGTCTCCCGGCCGCCCACCGCCACCAGGATCGGGGGTGCCGAGGACGGCGGCACCTCCACCCGGACCCGGTCCGTCGTCACCACCACCCGCACGTCCCAGTTCCCGTGGTAGCGGAAGGTGAAGGACAGGCGGTCCAGCTCGGCGGGCAGCCGGGGCGCCAGCCGCAGCGCCCCGGCCTCGGCCTCCAGCCCGCTGAAGCAGCGGGTGAGGATGTCCACCGTCCCCGACATCGCGCCCAGGTGGATGCCCTCGGCCGTGGTCCCCGTGTGCAGGTCGTCGACGTCGGCGCGCAGGGCCCGCCGGAAGAACCGCCAGGCCGACGACAGGTCGGTGCGCGCGAGCACCCAGGTGTGCACCACCTCGCTGAGGGTCGATCCGTGCGAGGTCCGCTCCTGGTAGTAGTCGGCGGTGGCGGCGAGGATGTCCGGTTCGCACGGGTAGCCCAGGCGGAGCAGCAGGTCGACGACCTCCTGCTCCGACAGCAGGAAGAACAGCATCAGCACGTCGGCCTGCTTGGAGGCCTTGTACCGGTTGCAGGTGTCGCCCTCCGCCTCCAGGATCCGGTCCAGGCGCCGGATGTCGCCGTAGGCGGCCCGGTAGCGGTCCCAGTCCAGTTCCTCCAGATCCCCGTAGCCGTCGAACTGGCTGATCACCCCGTCGTGGAAGGGCACCCGCATCCTGCGGCTGACGTCGGCGAACAGGTCGATCTCGTGCGGCGCCATCCCCGTGCTCTCCTCCAGCTCCCTGCGCCGCGACTCCGGCAGCAGGTCCAGGGTCTCCATCGCCCGCATCAGCACCCACACCGTCATCACGTTGGTGTAGGCGTTGTCGTCCAGCCCCGGTTCGGCGCGCCCGACGTAGCCGTCGTGGTACTCGTCGGGACCCATCACACCGCGGATCACGTACCGGTCCAGGGCCTTGTCGTACTCGGCGAGCCCGGCGAGGAAGCGCGCGATCTCCACGAGCAGTTCGGCGCCCTGGCCGAAGAGGAACTCCCGGTCGCCCGTGTACTGGTAGTACTGCCAGACGTTGTGCGCGACGGCGATGCCCACGTGCCGCTGGCGGTGCGAGCGGTCCTCCAGCCAGTGGCCCGAGCGCGGGTTCAGGTGGAGGCGCTGGGTCTGCTCGCGCCCGTCGCTGGCGCTCTGCCAGGGGAACATCGCCCCGGGCAGCCCGGCCTCCGCCGCGGCCGCCCGCGCCGCCGGAAGCCGCCGCCACCGGTAGCGCAGCAGCGCCCGCGCGGTCTCGGGGAAGTTCATGTTCAGGAAGGGGAAGATGAACAGCTCGTCCCAGAACACGTGGCCGCGGTAGGCCTCCCCGTGGAGCCCTCGCGCGGGCGCTCCGGCGTCCAGGTCGGCCGTGTGCGGTGACAGGGTCTGCACCAGGTGGAACACGTGCAGGTCGAGCACGCGCTGGGTGTCCTCGTCGGTGAGGCCGATGGCGCAGGTGTCCCATATCCGCCGCCAGGCCGCCTCGTGCTGGGCCAGCAGCGTGTCGAAGTCGGCCGCGCGGTCGACGTCGCGCAGCGCGGCGGCCAGGGGCTCCTCGATCGCGGCGTCGCGCGAGGTGCGCACCGACACCACCTTGGCGAAGGTCACCGCGTCCCCCTCGGTGACCGTGCGGTGCAGGTCGTGGCCGATCCATGCTCCGTCGCCGTCACGCGTGAAGGTGCTGTCGGCGGGTTTGCCGCAGGTGGTCCGCGCCGCCAGTGCCAACCGGATCCGCGAGGTCGCCGTCTCGGCGCGCAGCCAGGCGACGTCGTCGCCGTCGGATCCCGCGCCCGCTGCCCGCAGGTGGTCGCCGCGCAGGGCCCGGTAGCGTTCCACCCCCCGGTTGGCCACCCGCCCGTCCAGCGCCGAGCGCACGGTGAGCACCCCGCTCCAGTCCAGCGGCACGAAGGTGGTCTCCAGGGCGGCCAGGGAGGGGTCGGACATCGACACGAACCGCCGCTGGACCAGGCGTGTCCGCCGTCCCCGGTCGTCCCGCACCTCCAGTTCCCGGGTGAGCACGCCCCGGCGCAGGTCCAGTTCCCAGCGCTGCCACCGCGGCCCGCGCACGGCGGGGGGAGCCGGGCCCTCCTCGGCGTTCTCGACGGGCATCTCCGCGGCCCCGGAGCCGAACCACGGCCCCTGGCCGATGCGGAAGGTGAACGGCAGCCAGTTGGGGACGTTCACCAGGTCCTCGTTGTCGACCTCGTGGCCGTCCACCACCGAGACCAGCCGGTCGTAGCAGCCCGCGACGTAGGTTCCGGGATAGTGCGTGCCGTCGTCCGCCGCCTCCGGTGCGGCCCCCCGCGTGGCGAAGCGGCCGTTGCCCAGGGTGCACAGCGCCTCGCGGTGCCCCTCGTCGTCGGTCCGGGGCCCACGGCTGTCCCATTCCAGCCTCCACCGGCTCATCGCGGCCCCACCTCCGGAGCGGGTTCCAGCTCGGCCAGGTCCGAGACCACGACGTCGGCGCCGCGCTCGGCGAGGGCGGCGGCCTGCCCTGCCCGGTCCACGCCCACCACCAGGGCGAAGCCGCCCCGGCGCCCCGCCTCGACACCGGCGAGGGAGTCCTCGACCACCGCCGTGCGCCCGGGCCGCGCCCCCAGGCGCCGAGCGGCCTCCAGGAAGAGGTCGGGCGCCGGCTTGCCCGCCAGGTCCAGGCGTGCCGCGTCCACGCCGTCCACCCGCACGTCGAAGAGGGCGTCCACGCCCGCCGCGGCCAGGACGCGGGCGCAGTTGCGGCTCGCCGAGACGGCCGCGACGCCGATGCCGTCCCGGCGCAGCCGGCGGACCAGCGCCACGGTGGAGGGGAAGGCTGTGACGCCGTCACGGTCCAGTGCCGCGAGGAACGCGGCGTCCTTGGCGTCGGCCAGCGCGGCGACGGAGACCTCCCCGGCGTCCCCGGCGCCCCCGGACTCTCCGGCCTCTCCGGTCTCCCCGGTGGTCTCGGCGTTCGCGGCGGCCTCCTCGGGCAGGTCGATGCCGCGCGAGGCGAGGAAGGCGCGGACGCCGTCGGCGCGCGGCCGCCCGTCCACGTGGAGCAGGTAGTCGGCGCCCGGGTCGAAGGGGCGGAACTCCTCGCCGCGCTCCCGGGCGCGGCGGCGCAGGAAGTCGTCGAAGACGCGCTTCCACGCGGCCGCGTGCACGCGTGCGGTGTCGGTGATGACCCCGTCGGTGTCCAGGAGCACCGCGTCCGGGGACGCCTCGCGCAGAACCGTCCCGGGACCCTCCGTGGGGACCGCCATCGCGCTCTCCTCCTCGGCCGCCCGTATGACAGGCGTTCCCGCTGGTGGGCGGGGTTAACGGGGAGGGGAGCGGCGACGCCCGGCGTACCGGGGGGCTCGGGGCCCCGGGACGCCCCGCGGGGGCCGGGCCGTGCTCACTCCGGCGCGGGCGCGGTGCGGCGGAAGAGCGTGTAGTCGGCTCCGTCGTCGAGGACGGTGCCGCGCACGCGCTCGAAGGCGGCCGGGGTGAAGGCGGCGCCGTCGAAGAACGGCCGCCCGGCTCCGGCGATCACCGGGTACCGCTTGATCATCAGTTCGTCGATCTCCGGCAGCAGGACCCCGGCGGCGGTCGGGCCGCCGACCAGGCACAGGCCCAGTGCGCCCTCCTCCCGTTTGAGCGCGCGGACCAGCGCGAGGGGGTCGGTGCCGACGACCGTCACGTCCGGGTCGGTGTCGTGCGGCAGGGACCGGGAGAGGACGTACTGGCGCATGTGCGCGTAGGGGCTGGTGACGCCCTCGTCCAGGGCGACCTGGTACGACCTCCGGCCCTGGATCATCGTGTCGAACCTCCGGTTGGGGGCGTCGACGCCGAGCCGCTCGCGGACGTGGGTCGGGATCAGCTCGGGGATCTCGCGCGCGTGGTAGGCCCCCGACTCCTGCGAGTGCGGGAAGAAGTCGAAGGAGCCGTCGGGCGCGCAGACGAAGCCGTCCAGCGACACCGCGACGACGTAGGTGAGCGTGCGCATGGTCCTCCTTGTGCGGCCATTGACCACTACGATTGAAGTGCTTCGCTCAAAGTACTAGAAATGTAGTGTTTAGTCGAGCGCGCCGGACCCGGGCGCCGGGCCTGGGCCCGGTACCGGGGGTCCGTTCGCTCAGACCAGGCCGAGTTCGCGGGCGCGCGCCCCGGCGGCGGCGCGGTTGGCCACCTCCAGCTTCGCCAGGATGTTGGACACGTGCACGCTCGCGGTCTTGGGGCTGATGAACAGCTCCGCCGCGATCTGGGCGTTGGTGCGCCCCGACGCCAGCAGCCGCGTGACCTCCATCTCTCGTGCGGTCAGACCGGCCGGGGACGGCGGCGGAGCCGAGCCCTCACCCAGCCCGGTGCCCAGCCGGCGCGCCAGGTCGGCGGCGGCGCCCGCCAGCGGTGCCGCCCCGCACGCGGAGGCCGTCTCGAACACCTGGCGCGTCCACGCCGCGGCGCACTCCCGCTCGCCCGCCGCGACCGCCGCCTCCGCGGCCCGCAGGCGCGCCTCCGCCAGGTGCAGCCGCAGGGGCGTGTGCTCCCACGCCCGCACCGCCGCCGACCAGGACTCCAGCAGAGCCGCCCGGTCCGCGCCCTCCGCCTCCGCCGTCCGCGCCGTGACTGCGGCGCGGTGGGCGTGCTGGACGGGGCCGTGGACCGGCATCTGGTCGGCGACCTTCACCGTGAGGGCGCGCACCCGTGCCGCCTGCTCGGCGGTCTCCGGCGCCCGCCCGGGCGCCGCCCCGCGCCGGACGGCCTCCGACATCAGGTCGGCCATCGGCCAGGAGTACCCCGGGGCGGCCTCCAGCTCCAGCTCCTCCAGCAGTCGCCGCGCCAGCTCCAGCGCGGTGTCCAGCCGGTCCTCGGCCAGCCGGGTGTCCAGGATGCCCAGCGCCGCCAGCTGCACGATGTTCATCCGGTGCGCACGCAGGGTCCCCTGCTCCAGCATGGGCCGGACCCAGTCCCGGGCGGTCGCGGTGTCGCCCTGGGCCACGGCGACGCGCATCAGCACACTCGCGATGTACACGCGCTGCTTGTCCGAGGGGCGGGTGCGCAGCACCCCGTCGACGATCTCGCGGGCGGTGGCCAGGTCGCCCAGCTCGAAGTGGATCTCGGCGCGGTTCTGGTGGTTGAAGTGGCTGTGCACGGACGCCCATCCCAGGGCCCGGTGCCGCTCCAGGGCGTCCTCCAGCACCACCAGGCCCTCCTCGTGCCGGCCCAGCTCGCGCAGGAAGTGCGCCATGTTGCCGACCCCGCGCGCCTCCAGGTTCGGGTCGTTGGTCAGGCGCGTGCGCGCGATTCCCTCCAGGAACAGGGGGCGCCCGGTCTCCAGGTCGCCCTCGGCCATGCTGATCCCGCCCAGGGTGATGCGGGCGTCCGCGGCGGCGCAGACGTCGCCCCCGCGTCCGGAGGCGGAGATCTCCACGGCCGACTCCGCCAGCCGGCGCGCGGTCAGTCCGCGCTCGGCCAGTTCCCGCAGCTGGAGCTGGTCCGGGGACGGCTCGCGGTCCATTCGGTGCAGCAGGCTCTCCTTGGCCAGGATCGACAGCAGCAGGCCGTACCCGGGCATGTGCGGAGGATGCAGCTCCAGGGCGCGCACCAGGTCCTCGACACCGCCGCGGCTGAGCAGCTGGGCTCGTGCCTGGCCCCGCCGGCGCAGCAGTTCGGCGCGTACCGTGAGGGTGTGGTCGTCGTCGTCGGCGTCCCCGGTCAGGGTCGCCAGCGCCTCGTCGGCCAGCTCCCGGGCCCGCTTGGACCGGCCCGCCTCCAGCGCCGCCCCGGCGGCCGCGCTGACCACCTGGGCCCACGTGCGCCCCTGGACCCGCTCCTCGGCGTCGGGCACCCGGTCCCACATGTTCAGCACCCGCTCCAGCATGTCCAGCTCCTCGCTGAAGGCCAGGGTGTCGCCGGCCCGGGCCGCCGCCCACCACGCCGCCTGGAGCGCTCTCGGCAGGTCCTGCGCCGCCAGGAAGTGGTGCGCCTGCTCGGCGGCCCTGCGGTCGGCGGGGACGGCGTCGGGGTACTCGTCGATGAGATGGGCGAAGCGCAGGTGCAGCCGCGAGTGCGGGCCCGGCAGGATCTCCTCGTGCACCGCGTCGCGCAGCAGGGCGTGCCGGAACCGGTAGTCGGTGCGGCCGGCCCGCAGCACGTTGGCGTCCACGAGCGTGTGCAGGGCGTGTTCCAGCTCGCGTTCGGGCAGACCCGCCGCGTGGTAGAGGATCTCGTGCTCGATGCTCTCGGAGACCGCGCCCACCGACGCCACCCGCAGCACCGAGAGCGCGGTGTCGTCGAACCGGTGCAGCGGCTCCAGCAGCAGGTCGCGGAACTGTTCGGGCACGTCGGGGTTCTCGCCGCCGCCACAGGCGTCGTCCGCCGCCAGGGACTCCACGAACAGCGGGATGCCGTCGGTGCGGCGGTAGAGCGCGTCCAGCTTCTCCGGAGGCAGCTCCGTGCCCCTGATGGCCGCGGCCTGGCGGCCCACCTCCTCGCGCGTGAGCGGCTCCAGGCGCAGTCCCAGCACGTTGGGGGCCCGCTCCAGCTCCGGCAGAAGCCGCCGCAGGGGGTGGGTGCGGTGCAGGTCGTCGCTGCGGTAGGTACCGATGACGAGTATCCCGGGCAGGTCCAGGTTGCGCACCAGGAACACCAGGAGGTCGCGGGTGGCGCCGTCCGCCCAGTGCAGGTCCTCCAGCACCACGGTCAGGGGCGTGTCCTGGGCGGCCTGGGTGAACAGGCGCAGGACCTGCTCGAAGAGGATGCCCCGGTTCTCCCGGCGGTCCTCGGGCGCCTCGCCCAGCTCGGGCAGCAGCCGGGCGAACTCGCCCACGCCGCCCGGGGCCGCGGCCTCGAAGGCCTTCCGTCCGCGCTCGCGCAGGACCTGGCGCAGGACCGCGGTGAAGGGTGCGTAGGAGAGCCCCTCCACGCCCAGCTGGAGGCAGCCGCCCGTGTACACCGCCCCCGTGGCCAGGGCGGCGGTGAACTCTCCCACCAGACGGCTCTTGCCGACCCCCGCGTCACCGCCGACCAGGACCATGCCGGAGAGCTCCGTATGCGAGCGCTCGGCGTGCTCGCCCAGGATCCGCAGCGGTCGCTCGCGTCCCACGAACACGGGACAGGTCTGAACAAGTTGGGGCATAGGGGCCATTATGCCGTTGACCACGTGGACCGCCTCAGGTTTTTTCCCGCACCCGTTCAGGTGCGGCCGAGTTCGCTGGGGAGCGCCCGCCCGCGGCGGCTCAGCAGCGTCGCCCGGACTGCCAGGGTGTGGTCGTCGGCCCGCGGGCCCTCGTCCAGCGCGGCCAGGCCCTCGTCACACATCTCCCGGGCGCGGCGCGGGCGGCCCGCCTCCAGCGCGGCGGCGGCGCCCGCGGACAGGACCTCGGCGCGGCTCCGGCCGCCGACGCGCTCGTCGGCGTCGGGGACCCGGTCCCACAGGCCCAGGACGCGCTCCAGCATCGCCAGCTCCTCGTGGGGGGCCAGGGCCTCGCCGGCCCGGACCGCCGCCCGCCAGGCGGCCTGGAGTGCTCGGGGCAGGTCGTGCGCGGCCTGGAAGTGGTGTGCCTGCTCGGCGGCCCTGCGGTCGGCGGGGACGGCGTCGGGGTATTCGTCGATGAGCTGGGCGAAGCGCAGGTGCAGGCGGGCGTGCGGACCGGGGAGCAGGCCGTCGTGGACCGCCTCGCGCAGCAGCGCGTGGCGGAAGCGGTAGCCCGTGCCGCTCACCCGGAGCAGACCGGCCTCGACCAGGGTGCGCAGCGCGCGGTCCAGGCCGGCTTCGGGCAGCTCGGCGGCGCGGGCGAGGGTCGCGTGCTCGACCACGTCGGACACCGCGCCCACCGAGGCCGCGCGCAGGACGGCCACGGCGGTCTCGTCCAACCGGTGCGCCGAGCCGAGCAGCAGTTCGCGGGAGTGGTCGGGCGCCGCGTCGGTGTCCGCGCCGCCGTCGGCGGCCAGGGCCTCGACGAACAGGGGGATGCCGTCACTGCGCAGGTGGAGGTCGTCCAACCGGGCGGCGGACAGCGGGTGGCCCGTGAGGGCGCGGGCCTGCGCGGCGACCTGGTCGCGGGTGAGCGGCGCCAGGCCCATCCGGGTGACCTCGGGCAGCCGCTCCAGCTCGGGCAGCAGGCGGCGCAGCGGGTGGGCGCGGTGCAGGTCGTCGGCGCGGTAGGTGGCGATGATCTGCACGCCGGGCAGGTCCAGGTCGCGCACCAGGTGGACGAGGAGGTCGCGGGTGGCGCCGTCGGCCCAGTGCAGGTCCTCCAGCACCAGGGTGACGCCCTCGCCGCCCGAGGCCGCCTGGATCAGCCGCAGGATCTGCCCGAAGAGCGGGCCGCGCGCCTCGTGGCGGCCCCGCGGGAGCGCGCCGAGCTCGGGCAGCAGCCGGGCGAACTCGCCGGTGCCGCCGGGCGCGGCGGCCTCGAACGCCTCGCGACCGCGCTCGCGCAGGACCTGGCGCAGGACCGCGGTGAAGGGGGCGTAGGCCAGGCCGTCCACGCCCAGCTCCAGACAGCCGCCGGCGAAGACGGTGCCGACGGGCCTGGTCGCGGTGAACTCCGCGACCAGGCGGGTCTTGCCGACACCCGCGTCCCCTCCGATGATCATCGTCCCCGACGCCTCGGTGCGGGCCCGGTGGGCGTGCTCGCCCAGAAGGCGCAGTTCGTCCGCGCGGCCGACGAGCGACGGGCCGGTGTCGGAGAGGAGGGACACGTCGTCCATGAGGTCGAGCACGGCGGGGCTCCCCTGCGGTCGCGTGCGGTGCGCGGCGGTGGGCGGGTCCACGAGCGCGGGGGCCGGGTGCCGACGGGTCCGCGGCGAACCGGCGTGCGGACCGGCCGGGCCGCGGGCCGCTGCGCCGGAGGTTCCCGCTGTCCAGCGCACCGGGTCAGGCGGCGCGGCCGAAGCGTGCACGGGCGTCGGGGCCCGGTGCGCCGTCCTCCTGGCCGCGGCGCCGCTCCTCCTTCCTCGCGGCGCGGCGCGCGGCGCGCTCCTCGGTGCGGGCCCGCTTGATCGCGCGGACGTGCTCCGCCTCGCGCACGCGCTCGCGGCTGACGTACTGGGCGTTCGAGCCGAACAGGTCAGGGTGGTACATGGTGGGCCTTCCCCCGTGGGCGGAGACTCCGTGTCCCCGCCGTCTGAGTACAACGATCGGTCTAAGACCCCGCCCGGCGCATGGGGAGGATGCCCAGTCCTGGCCGCCCCCGGCGCCCGGATCGGCGCGGTCGGTCTAAGACCCCCGGGCGGCGGGTCTGAGACGGTCCCGGAGCAGGGCCGGTGGACGGGCACGGACCGAAGGTGTGTCACCAGGGGCACATGTGCGGCCACTCGTAGTTGTCTAGGGCCTGACAGTGTGGACGTACAGGAGGTGCGTGATGGCGCGAGTACTCGGGGGGACCCGGTGCCGTGCGGTACCGGTGTGGATCGGCGCGGTCGCGGCCGGGGCGGTGGTCCTGGCCGCGACCGGAGCCGCGGCCGACGCGCAGGGGGCACCGGTGGGCCTGTCGGTGTCGGGGCAGGACGGGGCGGCCCCGGGGGAGGAGGTGGTCCTGCGCACGACCGTGGCCAACGACGGCGACGCGCCGGTGGAGGGAGCCCTGCTGGCCCAGCACGTCCCGGAGGGGATGGAGGTCCTGGAGGTGGGCCAGGGCGGCATGGTGGAGGAGGGCATCGCCAACTGGGGGGTCGGCGTCCACGCCGGCGGCGAGTCCGTCCACACCGTGCGGGTGCGCGTCACCGAGGACGCGGCCGTGGACGAGCGCCTGACGAGCACGGCCTGCCTGCTGCTGGACCGCGACGCCGAGCCCGCGGCGTGCGCGAGCGACACCGTGCGGGTCACCGAGCGGTCCGCGGCACTCGGCTGGCCGATGGACCGTGCGACGCTGGTCCGGTCGGTCGGCGCGGGCCTGGTGCTCGTGCTGCTCTGGCTGCTGTGGCGGCGAAAGAGCTCGTTCCGCACCCGGTGACCGGGTTGTGACGTCAACGCGTCATATCCGGGGCCGTAAAAACTACGGCGCGTAGTAGTGTGTCGCCATGGACATCATCTACTCCGCGCTCGTCTTCCTGCACATGATCGGTCTGGCCGGGATCATCGCGGGATTCCTCATGCAGGTCATGACCGGTCACGCCAAGTCGGCCAAGGTCCTGCTGCACAGCTCCCTGCTCCAGCTGGTCACCGGCCTGGCCCTCGTCGGGGTCGCCGAGATGTCCGGTGACGCCGAGCTCGACCACATCAAGGTGGGCGTCAAGCTCATCGTCGCCCTGGCCGTCGTGGTCCTGGGCGTCATGAACCTGCGCAAGCCGTCCAGCCGCCTGGCCACCATCGCGGGGGTGCTCGCCATCCTCAACATCGGTGTCGCCGTGTTCTGGTGATCCCCTCCCCCTGAGCCGGTGGCGGCGCGGTCTCCCGCAGGATCGCGCCGCCACCGGCTTTTTGCTGCCGTCTTGCCGAAATCTTGCGTGCCTCTTTCAGGCGCGTCAACAGCGCATCGGGCCTGGTCAGGAGGCGGACGTGTGCCTCGCGGGGTCGGGGGGCTTCGTGGTGCGCTCGGAGTCCGTGCAGATCAGAGGCATGGAGTCGCCTTAGGTGTCCACGGTGACACGCAGTGCTCCGCCCGCAATCTCCTGTTCACAAGACTGGACTCTTCTGTTAAGTTCGCCACATTCACGCAAACTCTTGCAGAGACTGCAAGGGGGCGGCGGTGCGGCAGTGCGGCCCGCCGTGCGACTCCCTCCCCCCAAGGAGCGAACATGAACAGACGCAGACTCGGCTCCCTCGCCGGGGCCGCGGTGCTGGCCGTCGGCCTGCTCGCCGCCCCGGCACCGGCCTCGGCCGCCCCCGCCCCCGCGGAGGTCCCCGCCGCCGAGCAGAACGGCGGGACGATCGTCCACCTGTTCCAGTGGAACTGGGACTCGGTGGCCGCCGAGTGCGAGGACTTCCTCGGCCCGAACGGGTTCGGCGGCGTCCAGGTCTCCCCGCCCCAGGAGCACGTGGTCATCCCCTCCGCCGAGGGCGGCGACTACCCCTGGTGGCAGGACTACCAGCCGGTCTCCTACCAGATCGACAACACCCGGCGCGGCACGGCCGAGGAGTTCGAGGCCATGGTCGCCACCTGCCGCGAGAACGGCGTCCGGATCTACGCCGACGTCATCATCAACCACATGACCGGCAACGGCTCGGGCACCGGCAGCAACGGCACCGAGTGGGAGAAGTACGCCTACCCGGACCTGTTCGGCGACGGCGGTGCCGCCTACGGCAACGACGACTTCGGCCCCTGCTTCGAGACGATCGAGGACTGGAACGACAAGTGGGAGGTCCAGAACTGCGAGCTCCTGGAGCTGTCGAACCTGGACACCGCCACCCCGCACGTGCGTGAGCAGCTGCGGCGCTACCTCAACGGGCTCGTGGACATGGGCGTGGGCGGATTCCGGGTGGACGCCTCCAAGCACGTTCCCGAGGCCGACGTCGAGGCGATCTTCGGCGGACTGAACGAGGTGCCCGGCTTCGGCGGGCGGCCCGACGTCTACCACGAGGTCTACGGCGACCAGACGGTGCCCTACACCGCCTACACCCCGTACGGCAAGGTCACCAACTTCGACTACAAGAACGACTTCTCGGGCAAGTTCGCCGGCGGTGACATCGCCGGACTGGTCGACATGCCCGACCACGGCGGCCTGACCTCCGACGAGGCCGTGGTCTTCGTCGACAACCACGACACCCAGCGCTACACGCCGACCCTGACCTACAAGGACGGCGACCGCTACCACCTCGCCACCGCCTTCATGCTCGCCCACCCCTACGGCACCCCCGTGGTGATGTCGAGCTACGACTTCGGCGACAACCAGACCGAGGGCCCGCCCAGCGTCGGCGAGGTCGACGGCAACCCGGCGGGCTGGATCACCGAGGACAGCGACTGCGCCGACGCCGACTGGGTCTGCGAGCACCGCGACGGCACCGTCGCGGGGATGGCCGCCTTCCGCAACTCCACCGACGGCACCGGGATCACCGAGCGCGCCACGGACGGCGGCTCACGGGTCGCCTTCGACCGCGGTGACCGCGGCTTCGCGGCCTTCAACGCCGGCGGCGGCACCTGGAACCTCACCGCCACGACGTCCATGCCCGACGGCGTCTACGAGAACGCGGCGGGCAGCGGATCGGCCACCGTCTCCGGCGGCCAGGTCACCGTGGAGGTCCCGGCCGAGGGCGCCGTCGCCCTCCACGTGGACGGCGTCTGCGACCCCGCCGAGTGCGACGACGGCGGCGACGACACCTTCGAGATCTCCGCCACCGCCCACACCAACTGGGGCCAGGAGGTGTACGTCGTCGGCAACACCGACGCCCTCGGCTCCTGGAACCCCACCAGCGGCGTGAAGCTGTCCACCGACGGCAGCACCTACCCGCGGTGGACCGGACAGGTCACCATCGGTGACGACGACGAGTGGAAGCTCGTCAAGGTCGACGGCGCCGGCGACGTCCAGTGGGAGTCCGGCGGCAACCGCGTCGGCCCCGACTCCGCCCCCGTCTGGCGCGACTGAACCACCCGGGCCGCCGCACTCCACGGCCCCCTCCCACGGCACCCCCGCGCCACACTCCTCCGGCGCGGGGGTGCCCCTCGCGGGCACCCCCGGGCTCAGCCGTCGTAGAACACGCGCTCCATCACCGCGCGGGCCCGCCGCGTCGTGCGCAGGTAGGCCTCGGTCAGCTGCTCCGAAGCCCCCTCCCACACGTCGTCCTCGCCCTCACCGCTGCTGCAGCCCATCGCCTCGGCCAGCGCCGACCGCACCCGCAGGTCCGTGGGCAGCGAGTCGCCGGGGCGGCCCCGGACCAGCATGACCATCCCGCGCACCCGTGAGGCCAGCCGCCAGGCCTGCTCCAGCACCACGCCGTCGTCGGCGGCCAGCAACCCGTGCGCCACCGCCACCTCCAGGGCCTCCAGCGTGCCCGTCGTGCGCAGGTCCGGGTACTCGTGGGCATGGCGCAGCTGCACCAGCTGCGCCACCCACTCCACGTCCGACAGACCGCCCCGGCCCAGCTTCGTGTGCAGTGTCGGATCCGCCCCGCGCGGCAGCCGCTCGGCCTCCATCCGCGCCTTGAGCTTGCGGATCTCCAGTACCGAGGACGAGTCGATCCCGCCCAGCGGGTAGCGGACCGGGTCGATGAGTTCGGTGAACGCCCGGCACAGCTGCGGGTCGCCCGCGATCGGGCGCGCGCGCAGCAGCGCCTGGCTCTCCCACACCTGCGACCAGCGGCCGTAGTAGGCGGCGTAGGAGTCCAGCGTGCGCACCACCGGCCCGCTGCGCCCCTCCGGGCGCAGGTCGGTGTCCACCTTCAGCGGCGGCTCCGCGGCCGGCATCTCCAGCAGCCGCGCCAGCTCGCGCACCACCTCCAGGGCCTGCCTGGTGGCCGCGCCCGTCTCCACCTCCGGCAGGGGGTCGTGCACGTACATCACGTCCGCGTCGCTGGCGTAGGTCAGCTCACCGCCGCCGAAACGGCCCATGGCGACCACGCACACCCGGGTCAGCGGCTCGTCGCCCGAGGCCGCCACCACCCGGTTGAACGCCAGGCGCAGCGCGGCCTCGATCGTCACCGCCGCGATGTCGGTGAGGGCCGACCCCACCTCCTGCACGGTCGACACCTCCAGCAGGTCCGCGACGGCCGTGCGCAGCAGCTCCCGGCGGCGCAGCGCCCGCACCGCCGCCACCGACTCCTCGGCGGAGTCGTAGCGGCGCAGCGCCGCCTCGGCCTCCGCGGCGAGCACCTTGGGACTGCGGCGCACCAGGTGGGAGTCGTCGGCGAGCATCGCCACCGCCTCCGGGGCGCGCAGCAGCAGTTCGGTCACGTACCGGCTCGTCCCCAGCAGCCAGGCCATCCGCTCGGCCACCCGCACGTCGTCGCGGAGCAGGCGCAGGTACCACGGCGTTGTGCCCAGCGCGTCGCTGACCTGCCGGAACCCGAGCAGCCCCGCGTCGGGGTCGGGAGAGTCGGAGAACCAGCCCAGCATGACCGGCAGCAGCGTGCGCTGGATGGCCGCCCTGCGCGAGACGCCCGAGGTCAGTGACTCCAGGTGGCGCAGCGCCCCCGCCGGGTCGACGAAGCCCAGCGCCTCCATCCGCACGCGGGCCTGCTCCGTCGTGAGCCGCGCCTCCTCGCTCGGGAGCTTGGCCACGGCGTTGAGCAGCGGCCGGTAGAACAGCTTCTCGTGCAGGCGGCGCACCTCCGAGGACACCCGGCGGCGCGCCTCGGTCAGCTCCTTGACCGGATCGCCCGCGTAGCCCAGCGCGCGCCCGAGCCAGCGCAGGTGCGCGGGGCCGTCCGGGCTGGCCGGATCGGGCATCAGGTGGGTCCGCCGCAGCCGCTCCAGCTGCAGCAGGTGCTCCACCCGCCGCAGGAACCGGTAGGCCTCCGCCAGGCCGACCGCGTCGCCGCGGCCGACGTACCCGTGCTCGGACAGGGCGGCCAGCGCGTCCAGGGTGTTGCCCGAGCGCAGCCGCTCGTCCGTGCGCCCGTGCACCAGCTGGAGCAGCTGGACGGAGAACTCGATGTCGCGCAGTCCGCCCGGGCCCAGCTTCAGCTCCCGCTCGGTGTGCTCCACGGGGATGTGCGCCACCACCCGGCGGCGCATCGCCTGCACGTCCTCGACGAAGTTCGGGCGCTCGGTCGCGCCCCACACCATGGGGGAGATCGCCGCCTCGTAGGCGCGGCCCAGCTCCACGTCGCCCGCGATCGGCCGGGCCTTGAGCAGCGCCTGGAACTCCCAGGTCTTGGCCCAGCGCTCGTAGTAGGCCACGTGGCCCGACAGCGGCCGCACCAGCGGGCCGTTCTTGCCCTCCGGCCGCAGCGCCGGGTCCACCTCCCACAGAGTGCCCTCGGCGTCGGTCTCGGACGGGATCCGCATCATCGCCGTGGCCAGCCGCGTGGCCGAGCGCATCGCCGCCTGGTCGTCCACCGGCCGGTCCGCGCCGGGCTCCTCGGTGGGCTCGGCCACGAACACCACGTCCACGTCACTGACGTAGTTGAGCTCCCGGCCGCCGCACTTGCCCATGCCGATGACGGCCAGGCGGCAGCGCTCGGCGTCCTCGGGGAACTCGGCGCGCGCCACCGCCAGGGCCGCGTCCAGGGTGGCGGCCGCCAGGTCGGCGAGTTCGGCGGCGACCTGGTCGACCGTGCACAGCCCCGTCAGGTCCCGTCCGGCCAGGCGCAGGACGCGCCGCCGGTAGGCCACGCGCAGGACGTGCTTGAGGGCGTGCGGCGACCCGTCCTCGGACACCGCCGGATCGGCGTGCGGCGACCGCGCGTTGGGGTCGGCGCCCACGGTGTGCAACAGCCCGTGCCGCAGTTCCTCGGGCTCGGGGGAACGGGCGGCGTCGGCGCCGCGCAGCTCCCGCCAGTCCCCGGGGTGGCGGACGAGGTGGTCGGTGAGCGCGGTACTGGCCCCCAGCACGCGGCACAGCCGGCCCCGCAGGTCCGGATCCTCGCGCAGCGCGGTGAGCATCTCGTCGGGGTCCGGGGAGATCTCCAGGATCCGGATCAGCCCGAGCAGGGCCTGGTCGGGGTCGGGAGCCGCCGCGAGGTCGCTGATGACGTCGGTGTCGGCACCGGCGTCCAGCCCGGCACCGGTCATCAGGCGCAGGGCCCGGGTGCTGTCACTGAAGCCGCGCCTGGCGAGTGCGCCTGCCGTCATGGTGTTGTTTCCATCCCTTGCCACGCGTCAACGGTAGTCCCGAAACCGGTCGGGGCCGGTATCCGAACGGATACCGGCCCCGTGGGGGAGCGGCGCGCCAGGGGCGCGCCGCTCCGGGGAACTGCTGTGTTCCTGTGCCGTCGGCCCGACCGAGCGAGCGGAGCGGGCCGGCGGGCCCTACTAGATGTCGTAGTAGAGCTCGAACTCGCGCGGGTGCGGACGCAGGCGCAGGGAGTCGATCTCCTCCGTGCGCTTGAAGTCGATGTAGGTCTCCAGGAGGTCCTTGGTGAACACGCCGCCCTCGAGCAGGAACTCGTGGTCGGCCTCCAGGGCCTCCAGCGCCTCGTCCAGGGACGCCGGGACGGTCTTGATGGCCTGGGCCTCCGCCGGGGGAAGCTCGTACAGGTCCTTGTCGATCGGCTCCGGCGGCTCGATCTTGTTCTTGATGCCGTCCAGGCCCGCCATCATCATGGCCGAGAAGGCCAGGTACGGGTTGGCCGACGGGTCCGGCACGCGGAACTCGATGCGCTTGGCCTTCGGGTTCGACCCGGTCAGCGGCAGGCGGATGCAGGCCGAGCGGTTGCGCTGGCTGTAGACCAGGTTGATCGGGGCCTCGTAGCCGGGCACCAGGCGGTGGTAGGAGTTCACCGTCGGGTTGGTGAAGGCCAGCAGCGCCGAGGCGTGCTTCAGCAGGCCGCCGATGTAGTAGCGGGCCGTGTCGGAGAGCTGGCCGTAGCCGGACTCGTCGAAGAACAGCGGCTCGCCGTCCTTCCACAGGCTCTGGTGGCAGTGCATGCCGGAGCCGTTGTCTCCGAAGAGCGGCTTGGGCATGAACGTGGCCGTCTTGCCCGCCGCGTTGGCGACGTTCTTGACGATGTACTTGTACAGCTGCACCTTGTCGGCCTGCTGGAGCAGGGTGCCGAACCGGATGCCGATCTCGGCCTGGCCAGCGGTGCCGACCTCGTGGTGCTGCAGCTCGACCTCGACACCGGAGTCGATGAGGGTGCGGACCATGTCGGAGCGCAGGTCGCTGTAGTGGTCGACCGGCTCGACGGGGAAGTAGCCGCCCTTGTAGCGCGGACGGTAGCCGCGGTTGCCGCCTTCGAGAGCGGAACCGGTGTTCCAGGCGCCCTCGATCGAGTCGATCTCGTAGAAGCCGGTGTTCGAGCGGGTTTCGAACTTGACGTCGTCGAAGATGTAGAACTCGGCCTCGGGACCGAAGAACGCGGTGTCGGCGACGCCGGAGCTGGCGAGGTAGGCCTCGGCCTTGCGCGCGACGTTGCGGGGGTCGCGGCTGTAGGACTCCAGCGTGAGCGGGTCGTGGACGAAGAACGTCATGTTCAGCGTCTTGTGCTTGCGGAACGGGTCCACGACGCCGGTGCTCAGGTCGGGGAGCAGCAGCATGTCGGACTCGTGGATGGCCTGGAAGCCGCGGATCGACGACCCGTCGAACATCTGGCCGTCCTTGAACGTCGACTCGTCGACGTTCTCGATCGGGAGGGTGACGTGGTTCACGCCCCCGAACAGGTCCGTGAACCGGACGTCGAGGAACTTGACGTCCTCGTCTCGGATAAAGGCGAGCACCTCGTCGACGCTGCTGAACAAAACGAACCTCCGTGCAGGTGGCTGAGACGTCGGGGTCACCGGCCCGCCCCATCGCGGACATGTCGGAACACTCGACGTCTCCCGGCTTCGTCATCGAAGCTAGGAGGGCGTCATTTCCATGCCATGTCTCTATTGTTTCCTGCATGTTACGGAGCCAGGCGTTTTCGCAGACCAACACGCCTGACCCGGTGATTCCGCCACGGATCGGGCCGAAACAGGGTCTTCCGCCCCGTGTTTTTTCGGGCCTGCGCTCGTTCCCGCACCGTCGCCCGCCACCACCCTCAACGGACGCCTCCGGCGCGGTCCTTCCTCGCTTTGGCCCGTGCTCGGGGCGCTTCACGCCGGGTCCTTCGTCGTCGCCTGCGCCTGCGTTCGTGCCTCACTCCGGCTTGGCTCCTCCTGCAGGCACCGGCGCGCCCCTCACACCTGTGCTTGCTTTGGGCCTCCGCTCGTGCCTCGCTTCGGCCCGGGGGCGGGGCGCCGCCGCGGTGAGGATAGCGTGGACGGTATGACTGACAAGCGCCGGAGCGGCACCGAGGCCGCGGATCCCGACGACGACTTCCGCTACCGGGGCAACCGGCTGGGCCTGCCGGAGTTCGGGACCGGATCGGTGCCCGGCGTGGGCCGCCGCCTCGTCGGACTGGCCCTGGACTGGAGCCTGGCCCTGCTGATCGCCTGGGCCGCCTACGGCGCGGGGCTCATCGGCGACGGCGTCTCCGTCCCGGAGGCGGCCACGACGCTGATCGGCAACACCGCGCTGGTGGTGTTCGCGGCGATGAACATCCTCCTGCTGACCCTGTTCGGCACGACCGTCGGCCGCCGCATCGCCGGGGTGGGCATCACCGCCACGGGGGAGCGCCCCTGGCCCTGGTTCGTGTCGATGACCGTGCGCACACTGCTGTTGTGCCTGGTGATCCCGGCCGTCATCTACGACCGGGACACCCGCGGGCTGCACGACCGGGCCGCCGGGACCGTCGCCACCCGCTTCTGACCGCCGCGGCGGGGCCGGAACCGGTGCCCACCTGCGTGCGGAGTACTCCGGACCTGCTGTTAGCATCCGTTCATCGCCTGGCCCGGACGGCGCCGACGTCCCGCCCGTCCCGTCATCCGATCTCCAGCACCTCCCCCGTGCACCCCCGCGTCCCACCGCACCCTGCCGAAGGTTCGTATGGCTGGCAAACGCTCCGCCCCCCGCACCTCGGGCGTCCTCAGGGCCGCCCGACTGTCCACCGGCCAGTGGGTCGCCTGCGCGGCCACCGCGCTGGCCATCATCGCGAGCCTGGGCGGCTACACCTGGTACCAGGGCATCGTCGGCAACATCACCACCGCCCAGGTGGACACCGACCAGTGGGACCGCCCGACCAGTGTCGAGGGCGTGATGAACATCCTCATCATCGGCTCCGACGTGCGTTCGGGAGAGAACGCCGAGTACGGCGAGGCCGAGGGGGCGCGCCCCGACACCATGGTCATCGCCAGCGTCAACGTCGACAGCGGCGCGGCCACGCTGGTGAACCTCCCCCGCGACCTGGTCGTCGACCTGCCGGGCTGTGAGGCCTCCGAGGGGTACCAGGGCATGAGCGCGCAGAGCGGCATGCTCAACTCCGCAATGACCTTCGGCGGGATCGGCTGCCAGTGGAGCACGGTCGAGCAGGTGACCGGCGTGCACCTGGACCACTTCGTCATGATGGACTTCGGCGGCTTCAAGGAGATCGTGGACGCCGTCGGCGGCGTCGAGATGTGCGTGCCCGAGCCGGTCGACGACCCCAAGGCCCACCTGGAGCTGGACGCGGGCCTCCAGACCCTCGACGGCGAGGACTCCCTGGGCTTCGTGCGCTCCCGCTACGGGCAGGGCGACGGCAGCGACCTGTCCCGGATCGAGCGCCAGCAGGAGTTCATGGGCGCCATGCTGCGCCAGGTGCTCAGCAGCGAGGTGATGGCCAGCCCCGTCACCGTCACGAACTTCCTCGGAGCCGTCACCGACTCCATCACCACCGACGAGGAACTGACCGTCCAGACCATGGCCGACATCGCCATCTCCATGCGCGAGGTCGACCTGGAGCGCGTCCAGTTCGTCACCGTCCCCAACGGCCAGCACCCGGCCGACCCCAACCGCATCATCATGAGCGACGCCGCGCCGGCGCTGTTCGAGGCGGTCAACAACGGCACCGTCGTGCCGGAGGAGGAAGAGGACGAGGAGGAGGACTCCGGCGGCGAGGAGTCCGAGGCGGCTCCCGACCCCTCGGAGGTCTCGGTGGTGGTGCTCAACAACACCACGATCGGTGGCCTGGCGGCCGAGGTGGAGAGCGTCCTGCTCGGCGAGGGCTACTCCGTCACGGGCACGGGCAATCCCACCGAGCGCTTCCCGGAGGCCACGACCGTGTACTACGCGCCGGGCGAGGAGGCCGCGGCGGAGCTGCTGGCCGGATCCCTGGACCAGGCGCAGACCGAGGAGGCCGCCGGGCTGGCGCAGCCCCTCGAACTGGTCATCGGCGCGGACTGGGCCGGTTTCGCCGACGCGGGGTCCGACGTGTCGGTCACCGAGGACCTGGGCGGGACCACCGCCGCCGAGGACGGGGAGAGCGCCTGCTGACCGCGGGCGCCTGGGCGGGGGCCGGTCGCGCCCTCGCGTCGGGGTGTCGCGTTCGGGTAGCATCCGCCCGTTGTGTCCGTGCCGTTATCCCCCATTTCGGACGGATTCCGCCCCTTCCCCGGATCGGATCGCAGGTGCCCCGTTGTCCCGTAGGAACGTGTCCGCGCGCAGACGTATGAGCCTGGGCCAGTGGTCGGCCTGCGGGGCGACCGGACTGCTGATCGCCGCGTCCCTGACCGCCTACGGCATGTACAACGACGCCCTGAGCATCGACACCGAGGAGGTCGACCCCGACGGCTGGGGAGATCGGCCTCCGGAGGTGGAGGGCCTGCACAACATCCTCCTGCTGGGCACCGACGAGCGCGCCGGGGACGAGGCGGGCTTCAGCGAGGAGAACGGCGTTCGTCCCGACGTTCTCGTGATCGTCAGCATCGACGCGGACAACGGCGGTGTCACGATGGTCAACCTGCCGCGCGACCTCATCGTCGAGCTGCCCGCCTGCGACGCCGTGGGCGACTATCCGGGTTCGGCGGGCGGCTCGGACCAGCTCAACCACGCCATGTTCTACGGCGGGATGGACTGCCAGGGCAACGCCGTGGAGACCGTCACGGGCGTGCACCTGGAGCACATCGTGGCGGTGGACTTCGCCGGCTTCGAGGAGATCGTGGACACCATCGGCGGCGTGGAGATGTGCGTGCCCGAACCGGTGGACGACCCCAAGGCCGACCTGACGCTGGAGGCCGGCGAACAGCGGCTCAGCGGCGAGCAGGCGCTCGGCCTGGCACGCTCGCGGGCGAGCACGGAGTTCGGCAGCGATCTGAACCGCATCGAGAACCAGCAGCGGCTCATGGGCGCGATCATGCGCGAGGTCACCAGCGGCGACCTCCTCTCCAGCCCGACCACGCTCTACGGTTTCATCGACGCGGTCACCGACAGCCTCGTGACCGACGACGACCTCAACGTGGACAGGATGCGCGAGCTCGCGATCGCCGTGCGCGAGGTCGACCTCGAACAGATGAACATGGTCACGGTGCCGGTCCTGGAGCACCCGGCCGACGAGAACAAGCTGACCTTCGACGATCCCGCGGCCCGGGAACTGTTCGCCGCCGTGGCGGCGGGCGAGGTGCTGGCCGAGGAGGAGGCCGAGGAGTCCGAGGAGGAGGCCGAGGAGCCCGTCGAGCCCTCGGACGTGTCCGTGCGGATCCTCAACGGGACCGTCACGGACGGGCTGGCCGCCCAGGTCGAACCGCTCCTGGCCCAGGAGGGCTTCACCGTGACCGGCACGGGCAACCCGCAGGCGCGCGTTCCCGAGGCGACCACGGTCTACCACGGCCCCGGCCAGGAGGCCGAGGCCGAGCTGCTCGCCTCCGCGCTGACGTCCGCGACGACCGAGGAGGTGCCGGACCTGGAGGGCGACGCCCTCGAACTGGTGATGGCCCAGGCGGACTGGGGCCCGGTCATCGGGCTGGGCGGCGGGTCGGACGGCGCGGACGGCACCGGCGACGGCGACGGCGGCGCGCTGGACGGGCTGGACACGAGCACCGCGGCCGAGGACGAGGTCACCTGCGGCTGACCCCGCCCCGGGTCCCGGGCCCCGTGCGCACCGTCCGGTGCCGCGGGGCCCGACCCGTGTCGGGCGGGGTGACACCATCGCACTTATCGTTTATCGTTATTATCGAGAAACGATAAGAGAGGTGCCTCATGCCTGAACCCCTCCGACTCCGATGGTCCAGGGCCGACAGCGTCGTCACCCGTGTCCTCCTCGTCCTCGCGATCGCGGGCACCGGCCTGGTCGGGCTCTTCGGGCTCGTCTGGATCACCCCGCTGCTGCCCGCGGGCGACGAGGCCATCGCGGCGAACACGATCACCGTCGCCCGGCCGGACGGGGTACCCGAGCCCCGGATGGACGCCGCGACCAGCGGTCAGGACGTGACGGTGAGCGACACCGGGCGGATGGTGATCGAGTTCCACGACCCCACCACGCTGGAGCGGTTCCTGCTCGTGGCCCCCGGCCTGCTCGCCGTCGTGGCCGCGCTGGTGGTCATGGTCGCGGTCCACCGGATGGTTCGCAGCCTGGACCGCGGGGAGCCCTTCGTCACCGCCAACGTGCGCCGGGTGTTCGTCATCGCGCTGACCGTGGTCATCGGGTCCATGGTGGTGCCGATGGTCGCCGCGGTATGCGAGAACGCGCTCCGGGCCAGGGCGCTGGAGTCCGACGAGATCGCCTTCTCCTTCGTCGTGTTCGGCGAGGGCGGGATCTCGCCCGCCCTGCTCTTCACCGGCTTCCTCCTGGCCGCACTGGCGGAGGTGTTCCGGCGCGGCGCCCGACTGCGCGCGGACGTCGAAGGGCTGGTCTGATGCCGCCGGAGGAGGCCACGGGTATCCGGGTCCGCCTGGACCAGGTGCTCGCCGAACGGGGGATGACCCTGACCGAGCTGGCCCAGCGGGTGGGCGTCACCGTCGTCAACCTGTCGGTGCTCAAGAACGGCCGGGCCCGGGCGATCCGCTTCTCCACCCTGGCCGCGCTGTGCCGCGAGCTGGACTGCCGTCCCGGCGACCTCCTCGACTACGAGGAGGACGGACAGGACTGAGAGACGGCGAAAGGGGACCGCCCGGCGGTCCCCTTTCGGCGTTCGCGGTGGCGGTCAGCCGCCCATCTTGCCGCGCATGCCCTTGGGCATCTTCGCGCCCTTGGGGATGGGGCCCTTGGGCATCTGCATCGCGGCGGGCAGCGCCTTGAGCCGGTAGTTCAGCTCGGCCGTCCCGGCCTTGTCCAGGTTCCGCGGCAGCTTGACCAGCGCGCGCTGGAGCTTGGAGACCGGGACCTGGTCCTCGCCGTTGCCGACCTTGAAGTCGTAGATGGGCGTGTCCATCGCCACCCGCGAGACGCGCTTCTTCTCGGCCGCGATCAGCCCGCGCAGGCGGCCGGGGTCGCCCTCGCCGACCAGCACGACGCCCGGGCGGCCCACCACGCGGTGCACGACGTCCATCTGCTTGTTGGCGGCGACGCCGGGCTCGACGGCCCAGTTGCCGCGCATGTTCTCCAGGATCGCCATGCCCGCGCCCAGGCGGCCGTCCAGCATCTTGTACTGCACGCGCTGCGCGGAGCGGGTGAAGATGATGAAGCCGACCAGGAAGGCCAGCGGGAGACCGGTGAGGGTCCAGATGATCCAGGAGCCGGTCCAGACCCCGACGGCGACGGCGACGGCGAGGATGACCACCGCGACGGCGGCGGCCAGCGGGATGCTCCTGGGGCTCTGCTGGTGGACGACCTTGGCGACCATGCCGATCTGCTTGAGCCGGCCCGGCTGCTTCTCGGCCCCGTCCTTGCCGGACGTCGTCTGGGAACTGGGCTTTTTCGCCATCGTGCTCTCAGGCAGCGCACGCCGACACACGATCGGCGGGGAACCGAGTCCCTGGGCTGCCTTGCCTCCTCTTCGCGGTCGACCTGGTGCGGCGCCTTCCGGCGCCACCAGCTGGGCGCCTCACCCACCAGGATAGGTGGAACGGTCCGCCCCAGCGGAACGGTGGCCCGGAGGCCACCGTTCCAGCTTGGTTACGACTCGGGCGGATTGCCCGTTATGCCTTGTTCTGGGCGGCGGTCAGCTCGGCGTCCCGCTTCTCGCGCGCCTGCTTGTACAGGCGACCGGCGCGGTAGGAGGAACGCACCAGCGGGCCGGACATGACCCCGGCGAAGCCGATCTCCTCGGCCTCCCGGCCCAGGTCCACGAACTCCTCCGGCTTCACCCAGCGGTCGATCGGGTGGTGCAGCTTGGAGGGGCGCAGGTACTGGGTGATGGTCAGCAGGTCGCAGCCGGCCTCGTGCAGGTCGCGCATCGCCTGGCTGATCTCCTCGCGGGTCTCGCCCATGCCCAGGATCAGGTTCGACTTGGTGACCAGGCCGTCGGCGCGCGCCTGCGTGATGACGTCCAGGGAGCGCTCGTAGCGGAACCCGGGGCGGATGCGCTTGAAGATCCGCGGCACCGTCTCGACGTTGTGCGCGAGCACCTCGGGGCGGGACCCGAAGACCTCCGCCAGCTGGTCGGGGTCGGCGTTGAAGTCCGGGATGAGCAGCTCGACGCCGGTGTCCGGGTTGAGCTCGTGGATCTTGCGGACCGTCTCGGCGTAGAGCCAGGCCCCGCCGTCCTCCAGGTCGTCGCGCGCCACACCGGTGACGGTCGCGTAGCGCAGCTCCATCTTCTTGACGGAGGTGGCGACCTTGGTCGGCTCCATGCGGTCCAGCGCGGTGGGCTTGCCGGTGGCGATCTGGCAGAAGTCGCAGCGCCGGGTGCACTGGTCACCGCCGATGAGGAACGTGGCCTCGCGGTCCTCCCAGCACTCGTAGATGTTGGGACATCCGGCCTCCTGGCACACCGTGTGCAGGCCCTCGCTCTTGACCAGGGAATGGAGCTCGGTGTACTCGGGCCCCATGTGCGCCTTGATCTTGATCCACGGCGGCTTCTTCTCGATGGGGGTCTCGCTGTTGCGCGCCTCGACGCGCAGCAGCTTGCGGCCCTCAGGAGCGATGGTCAACGTGAACCCGTTCCCTTCTGTGCCCCGTGTGCGGGGACCCTCTGCCCCTTGTGGGGGCTGTGTCATCCTCAGGCGGCGGCACCGGCGAGCAGCGCCGTGCCGTCGGTGTGGCTGTACTCCGTCGCGCCGAGGACGTCGGCCAGGTGGCGTTCCACGCGCGGGCGCACGTCGGCGACGGTCACCGGGCGGCCCAGCTCGGCCGAGACGGTGGTGACGCCCGCGTCGGAGATCCCGCAGGGGACGATCCGGTCGTACCACGTCAGATCATTGTCGCAGTTCAACGCGAGTCCGTGCATACCGACCCCGCGGGCGATCCGGCAGCCGATCGCGGCGACCTTGCGCTCGATGAGCCCGCGCTCGGGATCGGCGTCCAGCCACACGCCCGTGCGGCCCTCGACGCGCTTGCCGGTCAGGCCGTACTCCGCGATCGTGCGGAGGACCGCCTCCTCCAGCATGCGCACGTAGGCGATCACGTCGATCGGGTCGGCCAACTTCACGATGGGGTACACCGTGAGCTGCCCCGGCCCGTGCCAGGTGATCTTTCCGCCCCGGTCGATGTCCACCACGGGCGCTCCCGGGTCGGAGGTGGGACGATCCCACCTCCCGGTGCGCTTGCCCGCCGTGTACACGGGTTCGTGTTCGAGGAGCAGGACCGTGTCAGCCACTTCGTCGGCGACGCGGCGCTCGTGGAGCCGCTTCTGCAGGTCCCAGCCCTCGTGATAGGGGACGGGGTCATCGCCCAGCCATGCGTAAACGAGATCACTCACACACACACCTTACGCCCCGGATCGGGGTGCGGGTCTGGGCAGGATGTCGGAAAGCGCACTGTCGATGGTGGGCAGCCGGAAGGAATACCCGGCGGCCAGCAGGCGTTCGGGCACCACCCGCAGGTCCAGCAGAGCCGACTCCTCCGCCAGGTCCCCCATGGTCGCCCGCAGCGCGGTGGCCGGCAGCGGTACCAGGGTCGGGCGGCCCAGGGCGCGGCCCAGCGCCTCGGTGAAGGCCGCGTTGCTCACCGGCTCGGGGGCGCTCAGGTTCACCGGGCCGGTGATCTCGGGCCGCTCCAGCAGGAACAGGATCGCGTCGACCTGGTCGCGCAGCGAGATCCAGCTCATGTACTGGGCCCCCGACCCCAGGCGTCCGCCCAGGCCCGCCCGGTACAGCGGGAGCAGCGACCGAAGCAGCCCGCCTGAGCGGCCCAGCACCACCGACGTGCGCAGGTGCGCCACCGACAGCCCGGCCTCCTCGGCAGGGCCGGTGGCCGCCTCCCAGGCCTGGCACATCCCGGACAGGAAGCCGGTGCCCGGGGGACTGGCCTCGGTGGCGACCTCGCCGCCGGTGTCCCCGTAGTAGTAGGCGCCCGAAGCCGACAGCAGGCGCGGGGGAGGGGACGGCATCGAGGCCAGGGCCCGCGACAGCACCCGCGTCCCCCTGACCCGGCTGCGGCGGATCTGTGCCCGCCGGTGCCGCGACCAGGGGACCCGGTGCGCGGGTTCGCCGGCCAGGTGCACCACGGCGTCGACGTCGTGCAGGGCCACGGTGTCCACGCGTCCCTGCTCCGGCCGCCACTCCGCCTCCTCCACGCCGGGCACGCCGCTTCCCCTGGGCGGATGGCGCACCACGCGCACGACGCAGTGGCCCCCGTCGAGCAGGGCCGCGCACAGCGCGCCGCCGATAAGGCCGGAGGCCCCCGTGATCGCCACTCTCATGCACCTTGACCTACCCCGCCGCACGAGTGCGGCGGTCGGCGGACCCACCAAGATTTCTTCGGCTTTTTCGGTGAAAGGCCTGCGCGGGGTGCCGCCGTCTTCTACCTTGAAGGTGGGACAGGGAACTCCGCGTCAGCGCGGAGCTACCGTGGGCGACGTGCCGTCGTATCGGCGGCCGCGCCCGGCCACAGACCTTTGATGATGGGGATCATCAGGGGATGGTGATTGGTGGGGTAAGGGACGGGGCGGTGCCATCGGCACCGCCCCGTTCACCGTGCCAGGGACTCGATGCCCGGGTAGGGGCGGCGCTCCCGCGCCTCGCGCAGGGCGAGCGCCCACCACTCCAGCTGCTCGACCAGCACCCGCACCGCCAGCCGCGCGCCCGACATGTCCTGCGCGGGAAGGCCGTCCGGCCCGAACACCGCGTGGGCGTCGTGGAAGCTCACGGTGTCGCGCAGCGTGGTCGTGTGCAGCTCGGAGAAGACCGCCCGCAGCTGTTCCACCGCCCGCAGGCCGCCGGAGCGCCCCCCGTAGGAGACGAACCCCACCGGCTTGCCGAACCACTCCCGGCGCGCGGAGTCGATCGCGCTCTTCAGGGGGCCCGGATAGCCGTGGTTGTACTCGGGGGTGACGACCACGAACCCGTCGGCCGCCGCCACACGCGAGCCGAAGTCGGCCACCGGTTCCCCGTGCCCGTCGCCGGGCCCCAGGTCCGCCACGTCCAGGACGTCGACGTCCAGGCCGGAGTGGCCGCCCACCTGTTCCAGGAACCAGTTCGCGACCAGGGTGCCGGTGCGGCCGTTGCGGTTCGCGCCCAGGATCACCGCGATCCGGAGGTTGTCCATGCTGCGTCCTTGTCCTCGTCCTTCCGGTCCACGGTAGGACCTCGACGTAGCTTGAGGTCAATGCGGGGCGGCGTGGCCCCGCACACGACCGGGCCGGACGCCGCCGTCGGCGTCCGGCCCGCTCCGGGGTCGGGGAGGGCTACAGGCCCAGGTCGCGCTCGAAGTCGCCCTCCTCCAGGCGCGCCTTGACGTCCTGGAGGAAGCGGCCGGCGTCGGCGTTGTCGATCAGGCGGTGGTCGTGCGCCAGCGACAGGTAGACCATCGACCGCACCGCGATCACCTCGCCGCCCATGGCCTCGTCCTCGACGACGACCGGGCGCTTGACGACCGCGCCGGTGCCCAGGATGGCCACCTGCGGGGTGTTGATGATCGGCGTGCCGAACAGCGCGCCCACACCGCCGGTGTCGGCGATGGTGAACGTGCCGCCGCTCAGGTCGTCCGGGCCGAGCAGGCCGGTGTGCGCCTTCTCGGTCAGCTTGGTGATCATCCGGGCCAGGGAGCCCAGGTCGTGCCCGCCGGCGTCCTTGACGACCGGGACGAGCAGGCCGCGCTCGGTGTCGACCGACACACCGAGGTTCTCCACCGCGTGGTAGGTCACCTCGTGCGACTCGTTGTCGATCACCGCGTTGATCCGCGGGTGGGACTTGAGCGCCTCGACGGCGGCCAGGGCGAAGAACGGGAAGAAGTCCAGTTCGATGCCCTCGCGCTTGGCGAAGTCCTCGCCCGTCTGCTCGCGCAGGCGCGCGATCTTGGTGACGTCCACCTCCACGACCTGCGTGATCTCGGCCGCCGTGTTGAGCGACTCGACCATGCGGTCGGCGATGGACTGGCGCAGCCGCGACAGCTTCTCGGTCCTGCCGCGCAGCGAGGCCGCGTCCGAGGCCGCCTTGCGCTGGGTCGCGCCCGACGCGGGCGCGGCGGTGCGCGCGGCGGCCTTCTGCTCCTCGGCGGCCTTGAGCACGTCCTGCTTGCGGATACGGCCGCCCACGCCGGTGCCCTTGACGCGGCTCAGGTCCACGCGGTGCTCGGCGGCGAGCTTGCGCACCAGCGGAGTGACGTAGGCCTCGGTCACCGTGTCGGTGCCCGAGGCCTGGCCGGTGCCGCTCAGGGTCTCGATGTCCACCGACGGCACGTCGTCGGCCGCGGACTGCCGCGCGGAGGGGGCCGGGGCGGGCTCGGGCTCCTGGGCGCGGGCGGGCTCCTGCCGCGCGGGCTCGGGCTCGGGCTGGGCGGGCTCGGCCGGGGCGGACGGAGCCGGGGCGGAGCCCTCGGCGCCGATCAGCGCGATCTCCGCGCCGATCTCCACGGTCTCGTCCTCGGCGGCGATGATCTTGGTGAGCACGCCGGCGACCGGGGACGGGATCTCGGTGTCCACCTTGTCGGTGGAGACCTCCAGGAGCGGCTCGTCCACCTCGACGGTGTCGCCCTCGCTCTTGAGCCACTGGGTGACGGTGCCCTCGGTGACGCTCTCACCCAGGGCGGGCATGGTGACCGACGTGGTGGGGCCGTCAGAGGACGCGGGCGCGGCCGGCGCGGGCTCGGGGGAGGGCTCCGGGGCGGGCTCGGGCTCCTCGGCGCGGGCGGGCTCGGGGGCGGGCTCCGGCTCGGGTTCGGGCTGCGCGTCCTTGGCCGTCGACCCGCCGTCCCCTCCCTCGCTCTCGCCTTCGCCGCCGATGACCGCGATCTCCGCGCCGATCTCCACGGTCTCGTCCTCGTCCACCAGGATCTTGGTGAGTACACCGGCGACCGGGGACGGGATCTCGGTGTCCACCTTGTCGGTGGAGACCTCCAGGAGCGGCTCGTCTACCTCGACGGTGTCGCCCACGTTCTTCAGCCACTGGGTGACGGTGCCCTCGGTGACGCTCTCACCCAGGGCGGGCATGGTAACGGAAGTCGGCATGGGTTCCTCGTTGGATCTGGACGCGGTACCTGCCCAACCCCTTGACTGGGCAGCGCGGATGTGGCGGGGGCGGGCCGTTCGGCCCGCCCCCGGGTGGTGCGGTCAGTCGTGGACGTGCAGCGGCTTGCCCGCCAGCGCCAGATGCGCCTCGCCCAGTGCCTCGGACTGGCTCGGGTGCGGGTGGATCAGCTGGGCGACCTCCGAGGGCAGGGCCTCCCAGTTGTAGATCAGCTGGCCCTCGGCGATGAGCTCGCCGACCCGGCTGCCGACCATGTGGACGCCCAGCACGGGGCCGTCCTTCTCGGCGATGACCTTGACGGCCCCCGAGGTCTGCAGGATCTGGCTCTTGCCGTTGCCCGCGAGGTTGTAGTTCATCTCCACGACGTCGTGGCCGCGCTCCTTGGCCGCCTTCGTGGTCAGGCCCACGGACGCCACCTCGGGCTCGCAGTAGGTGACGCGCGGGACACCGTCGTAGTCGATCGCGGGCGGGTTCTGCCCGGCGATGTGCTCGGCGACGAAGATGCCCTCGGCGAAGCCGACGTGCGCCAGCTGCAGGGTCGGGATGAGGTCGCCCACGGCGTAGACGTTGCCCACGCCGGTGTGCAGGTTCTCGTCCACCTGGACGAAGCCGCGGTCCAGGGTGATGCCCTGCTCCTCGTAGCCCAGGCCCTCCGAGACGGGGCCGCGGCCGATGGCGACCAGCAGCACCTCGGCCTCCAGGGTCTTGCCGCCCTTGAGGGTCACGGTCACGCCCGCGTCGGTGGTCTTGACCGACTCGAAGGGGGTGCCGAGCTCGAACTTGATCTTGCGCTTGCGGAAGGCCCGCTCCAGGAGCTTGGAGCTGGACTCCTCCTCCACGGGGACCAGGTGGGGCAGGGCCTCGACGATGGTGACGTCGGCGCCGTAGGAGCGCCACACGCTGGCGAACTCCACACCGATGACGCCGCCGCCCAGGACGATGACGGACTCGGGGACGCGGTCCAGGTCCAGGGCCTGGTCGCTGGTCATGACCTTCTCGCCGTCGATGTCCAGCCCCAGGGTCTTGGGACGGGAGCCGGTCGCGAGCAGGATGTTGCGGCCCTTGTAGACCGTGTCGCCGACCGTGACCTCGTCGGCGCCGGTGAGCTTGCCCTCACCCTCGACGACGGTGATCTTGCGGGACTTGACCAGCCCGGTCAGGCCCTTGAACAGACCGTTGACGACCTTGTCCTTGTAGGCGTGCACCGCCTGGACGTCGATGCCCTCGAAGGTGGCCTTGACGCCGAAGGCCTCGCTCTCCTTGGCGGAGTCGGCGACCTCCGCCGAGTGCAGGAGGGCCTTGGTGGGGATGCAGCCGCGGTGCAGGCAGGTGCCGCCGAGCTTGTCCTTCTCGATCAGTACGACGCTCTGGTCCAGCTCCGCGGCGCGCAGTGCCGCCGCGTAGCCGCCGCTGCCGCCGCCAAGGACGACGAGGTCGAAGGTGCCGCCGTTCTCACTCACGGGAACGAACTCCTTGTTGTGGTGGCTGGTGGGAATGCAGGGGGTGACCGGGGCGGGGCGGCGCCTCCGGCTCACAGGAGCGCCGCCCCGACCGCGGGGACTACTTCGCGTACTCCTCGGCGATGCGGACCAGGGTGCGCGTGCCCGCGCCGGTGCCGCCCTTGGAGGTGTAGCCGTGCGGACCGCCCTGGTTGAAGGACGGGCCCGCGATGTCGAGGTGCGCCCACTTGACGCCCTCCTCGATGAACTCGTTGAGGAACACGCCCGCGGAGAGCATGCCGCCCCAGCGCTCACCGGCCACGTTGGCGATGTCGGCGACCGCGGAGTCCAGTCCCGCGCGCAGCTCGCCGGGCAGCGGCATCGGCCAGGCGGCCTCGCCCGCGGCGCCGGCGGCGGCCACGACGTCCTCGCGCACGCCGTCGTCGTTGGACATGACCGCGAACACGCGGGTGCCGAGCGCGACGAGCTGGGCGCCCGTCAGCGTGGCGATGTCCACGACCAGGTCCGGCTCGTCCTCCTGCGCGCGCACCAGGGCGTCGGCCATGACCAGGCGGCCCTCGGCGTCGGTGTTGAGGACCTCGACGGTCTTGCCGCCGTAGATGCTCAGCACGTCGGAGGGGCGCTGGGCGGTGCCGCTGGGCATGTTCTCGGCCACCGCCAGGTAGGCGACGACGTTGACCTTCACGCCCAGCTCGGCGATGGCGCCCATGGCGGCGAGCACGGAGGCGGCGCCGGCCATGTCGGACTTCATCCAGTCCATCCCGCCCGCGGGCTTGAGCGACAGGCCGCCCGAGTCGAACGTGATGCCCTTGCCGACGAAGGCGACGGTGCGGGTCGCCTCGGGGTGGGAGTGGGCGAGGCGGACCAGGCGCGGCGGGTTGGCCGATCCCTGGCCGACACCGGTCAGGCCGCCGTAGCCGCCCTCGGCCAGCGCCTGCTCGTCCAGGACCTCGATCGCCAGGCCGGTGCGCTGGGCGACCTCCTGGGCCGCGGAGGCCAGGTCCTCGGGGACCAGGTCCGCCGGGGCCGTGTTGACGAGGTCGCGGGTCAGGCTGACCGCGTCGGCCAGGACGCCGGCGCGCTCGACGGCGGCCGCGGCGTCCTGGGCCGGGCTGACGACGGTCAGGGTGACCGCGGCGGCCTTCTCCGCCTTGCGCTCGGCCTTCTCGCCGGTGCGGTAGCGGTCGAAGGCGTAGGCGCCCAGGCGGGCGCCGAGCGCCACGGCGCCGGCCTGCTCCGTGCTCTGGGCGGGCAGGGCGAGTGCGACGCTGCCCGCGCCCTCGGGGCGGGCGGACAGCGAGCGCAGGGCGGCGCCCGCCGCGCGGGACAGGGTGTCGGGGTCGACCGGGCCGTCGGTGGGCGCCGGGCCGAGTCCGACCGCGACGACGACCGGGGCCTTCACGGCTCCGAGGGAGGCAAGGGTGTGCACCTCCTCAGGGGCGCCGCTCGCTCCCAGGAGCGACAGGGTCGAGGCGAGGCCGCCGGAGAAGGCGGCATCGACGTCATGTGCGCCCGACGCAGGCTCCGGAGCGTCGCCTCCGGAGTGGTAACCGACGACGACCGCGTCGGCGTCGAGCGAACTGGGGGACTCCGTATGTACTGACAACGACGTGCTCACGCCCCCGATGCTAGTCGCCCCACGTGCCGATCGGCGACGCGGCGCCCCGCGCTGCCAGGGCGCTGACGCGGCCCGCGCGCGGGCGGAGCGCCCCCCGGGACGGCCGGGGCCCGCGTGTGCGGGGAGGGTGGCTCTGGTCGCCGGTGGGGGGTCTCGCACGGCGTCGGCGTGGCGGGCCGCGGCTCCCCGGGGGCGGGGCCGATGAAACCTGGTGTGAAAAAATGTGATGATGGCGACACTTGTCACCGGGCCGTCAGAGCCAGGACGCGCCCGCGGCGGCCACGACCAGGACCGACGTCCCGGCCGTCTCCGCCAGCGCGCCCAGCACGTCGCCGGTGATCCCGCCGAGCCGGCGCACCGCCCGGCGCAGCAGCAGGCCCGCCACGGCCAGGCCGAGCACGACCGCGCCCGCGCAGAGCACGGCGAACCCGGCCCCGAGGACCAGGCCCGGAAGACACAGCAGCGCCACCACCGCGCAGGCCGCCGCGGCCAGCGGCGCGCGCACCGTCCCCGCCACGAACGCGCCCAGGCCCTCCGGCCGGGCTGACGGGACCCGCGCGGTACAGGCCAGCGTGACGGCCAGGCGCCCGCCCGCCCCGGCGGCCACCGCCGCGGCCGCCGCCGCCCAGGGCGAGACCGCCACCAGCTGTCCGAGGGCCAGTACCTGCGCCACCAGGACCAGCGCCAGCGTGACCACGCCGAACGGCCCGATGTCGGAGCGGCGCATCACCTCCAGGGCGCCCTCGGCGGGGCGCCCGCTGCCCAGGCCGTCGGCCAGGTCGGCCAGCCCGTCCAGGTGGAGGCCCCGGGTCACCAGCGCGCCCGCCCCCACGGCCAGGACCGCCGCCAGGGCGCCGGACAGCCCCAGCCACGCCCCGGACACCGCCACCGCGCCGGTCCCGGCGCCCACGGCCGCGCCGACGACCGGGGCCCAGAACATCGCCCACCCGGCCGTGGCGCGGTCCACCCGCTCCACGCGCACCGGGACGGCGGTGAACGTGCCCACCGCCATCCGGGCCCCCGCCCGCGCCGCCGCCGTCCGGACCGCCGCGGTCACGGCAGTTCCAGCACGCGCCCGGCCGCGGTCAGGACGACCTCCTCCGACTCGGCCCCCACCCACTGGTTCAGCAGGCCCAGGTGGTCGCGGAAGATCCGGCCCGCGCGGGTGGCCGGGACCACGCCCGACCCCACCTCGTTGGTGACCGCCACGACGTAGGCCTGCGTGCCGCGCCAGGCCTCCAGCAGTCCGTGGATCCGGCCCTCCACCATCTCCTCGGCGTCCTCGGGAGGGGTCTCGTCCCACATGCCGTTCTCGTCCATCACCGCCGTCAGCCAGGTCCCCAAGCAGTCCACGAGGACCGCGCCGCGGGTGCGCTTGAGCACCTCGGCCAGCTCCACGGTCTGCTCCGTGTGCCACCACCAGGGACGCCGGTTCCGGTGCAGTTCCACGCGCCGCGCCCACTCCGGGTCCCGCTCGGGGTCGGGCACCGGGCCGGTCGCGGCGTAGACCACGCGCGGCTCGGCCAGCAGGCGCAGCTCCGCCTCGGTGGACTTGCCCGAGCGGGCGCCGCCGGTGATGAGCGTGCGGTGCGGGCCGTGCGGGCGCGACTCCGGCCACACCGTCGGCGGACACGACATCTCCGCGCCGTCGCTGGGCGCCAGCGCGCCCCACAGGCGCGCGCGGCGGGCGAACTCCTGGGGCGAGCGGACGCGGTGGTCGCCGCCGACCGCCACGACCGCGGTGGTCACGCCGACCACTCCCGAGCGGCGCAGCTCGCCGATCACCTCGGGGCGCTGGGCGGCGTCGACGATCACCATGTCGACCTGCTGGTCCGGGGGAGCCGAGGCGTAGGCCGACCCGCCGCCGGGCCCGGCCTCCACCGGGGGCGGGGCGGGCTGCGGGCCGGGGGAGGAGCGGGCGTACAGCAGCCGCCCCCCGTCCGGGCCCACCACGAGCACGCCGTCGGCGGTCTCGGTCACCGAGTAGGCGGGCGGAACGGGGCCGACCACCGCCCCCTCGCGGATGCGGAAGCGGTCGTCGACCGTCACGCGCAGCGGGAGGCGGCGTTCGGCCAGTGCTCTGTTGCAGGAGGCGCAGGTGCACTGCGGGGCCGGCCAGCCCGCGTGCCCCGCGGTCCCGAGGAATCGGATGCGCACCCGACCGAGTAAACCGCATGTCGGCCCAACGCTTGGTTAAGCTCGGGCCAGGAACACGGTGGCCCGCATCGTGAACCCCGTGACGAAGGGCGGTCGAACAATGGCGTGGACCTGGCGGTATCTCGACGCGGACGGCGCGGACAGGACGGAGGAGGGGCTCCCCTCGGAGTCGTTCACCTCGCGCGGCGACGCCGAGAGCTGGATGGGGGAGAACTGGCAGGAGCTCGCCGAGGGCGGCGTGGTCCGCGTCGTGCTGTCCGAGGACGGCGCCGAGGCCTACACCATGTCCCTGGAACCGACCGGCTAGCGGGCGCCCTCCCGGGCCGAAGCGGAGCGGAGGCCCCGGAGTTCCCGGTACCGGGGCCTCCGCTTCGGTGCTAGAGGTCGCGGATGTTGTCCGGGCTCTTGGTCAGGGCCGGGTCCCGCTGGACGCTGTCGCCGAGGATCTCGTCGACGCGGGCCAGCAGTCCGGCGTCGAGCTTCACGCCGGCCGCCTGGACGTTGTCCCGGACCTGCTCCGGACGGGACGCGCCGATGATCGCGGCGGACACGTTCGGATTCTGCAGCACCCAGGCCACGGCCAGCTGGGGCATGCTCAGCCCGGCCTCGGCGGCCAGCGGCTCCAGCTGCTGCACCCGCTCCAGCAGGGCCTGGTCCTCCGCCTTGTCGGCGATGAAGTGCCTGCTCCTGGGGTCGTCCGCGCGCGACCCGGCGGGGGCCTCCCGGCCCGGCTTGTACTTGCCGGTGAGGACGCCGCCGGCGATGGGCGACCACACCACCTGGCCGATGCCCTCGCGCTCGCACACCGGCACGACCTCGGACTCGATGACCCGCCAGAGCATGTTGTACTGCGGCTGGCTGGAGACGATGCGGTCGAAGCCCATCTCGTCGGCGATCTTGAGCGCGCGCTCGATCTCCTCGGCCCGCCACTCCGAGACACCGATGTAGAGGGCCTTGCCCTGGCGGACCAGGTCCTCGAAGGCCCGCATGGTCTCTTCCAGCGGCGTCGTGTAGTCGAACCGGTGGGCCTGGTACAGGTCCAGGTAGTCCGTGCCCAGACGGCGCAGCGAGTCCTCGACGCCGCGCAGGATGTGCTTGCGGGACAGGCCCTTGTCGTTCTTGCCCTCGCCCATGGGCCAGTAGACCTTGGAGAAGATCTCCAGCCCGTCGCGGCGCTCGCCCTTGAGCGCGCGGCCGAGCACCTCCTCCGCCTTGCCCTGGGCGTAGACGTCGGCGGTGTCGAACGTGGTGATGCCGGCGTCCAGCGCCGCGCGGACACACGCGGTGGCGGTGTCCTCCTCGACCTGGGACCCGTGGGTGATCCAGTTCCCGTAGGCGATCTCGCTGATGATGAGACCGCTCTTGCCTAGATGCCGAAATTCCATGTCGAGCACTCTAGCCAGCCGGGGAGGCCGCGGCCACAGCGCCCCTGACGGTCAGCAAGCGCTTACACCCCGGACGCTGGACGCTCCCGCCTCCGGACACGGTGAAGGGCCGGTGCGGACACCGGCCCTGCTCACGTGATCGGTCTTCGGTACGGGGATGTCGGGAGGTGGAACGGTGGTGGACGGGTCAGCGCAGGCCGGCCGTGGGGTCGTCGCCGACCTTCACCGTCGGCTTGGGCAGGCGCAGGCGCCGGAACTGGAGCTGGCGCATGGCCGCGTACATGCCCGCGCCCGCGACCTTGGGGTCGTCGGGGAAGTGGGCGGCGGCCGTGCTCTTGACCTTGCGCGCGGTGAAGATGCCCTCGGCGACCAGGGTCACCATCATCAGCGGCCACGCGACGTAGGCGACCCCGACCTGGAAGACGGGGTTGTTCACGAACAGGAGCGCGATGATGAGGATGGAGAAGGGCAGGAAGAACTCACTGGCACTGCGTCGGGAGTCGACGTAGTTGCGCGCGAAGGCACGGGGCTTGCCCATGTCCTGCTCACGGAAGTAGCGCTCCTCGCCCTGCGGGACGCCGGAGCGCCGGGCGGGCTGCCCCTTCTGGCGGTCGAGGCGTTCCCGGTAGGCCCGGTACGCCTCCTTGCGGGTCTGTGGAGCTTGGACGGGCCGGCGCAGGTCCTTACCGGATTCCTTGCGCTTTGGGGTCGGGACACCCTTCTTGGGGGTATATCCCTTAGGTTGGGTGGCCTCAGTGGCCTCAGGGCTGGCGGATTCGGTAGAACTCGAATCCGTGGCTGCGGAAGCGGAGCGACGTCGGAACACACCCTCAGGGTAGCCGGTCACAGCTTTATGGCGACCGTGGGCCAGAGCGCGTAGGGTTGGGCGAAGCGCCCGCTGGGAACAGCCGATGTACGCAGCGAGAAGGGGACGGCCACGCCGATGAGCGTGTTTCAGCGACTTTCGATGATCTTCAAGTCCAAGGCCAACAAGGCGTTGGACTCTGTCGAGGACCCCAGGGAGACCCTCGACTACTCGTACCAGAAACAACTCGAACTCCTACAGAAGGTCCGCCGTGGGGTGGCGGACGTGGCGACGTCGCGCAAGCGCGTCGAGCTGCAGATCCAGCAGCTCGAACAGCAGTCCGGCAAGCTGGAGAACCAGGGCCGCGCGGCCCTGACCCAGGGGCGTGAGGACCTCGCCCGCGAGGCCCTCACCCGCCGGTCCGGTCTGGCCACGCAGATCGAGGGCCTGCGCGAGCAGCACGCCAACCTCCAGAACGAGGAGCAGAAGCTCACCACGGCCGCGCAGCGCCTGCAGGCCAAGGTCGACGCCTTCCGGACCCGCAAGGAGACGATCAAGGCGACCTACACCGCCGCCCAGGCCCAGACGCAGATCAGCGAGGCCTTCTCCGGCATCTCCGAGGAGATGGGCGACGTCGGCATGGCCGTGCAGCGCGCGGAGGACAAGACCGCCGAGATGCAGGCCCGCGCGGGTGCCGTCGACGAGCTGCTCGCCTCCGGCGCGCTCGACGACGTCACCGGCACCGCCAAGGACGACATCCAGGGCGAGCTGGACCGCATGGCCAGCACGACCGGTGTCGAGGCCGAACTCGAGCGCATGAAGATGGAGCTCGGCGGCGGCAGCGGCGGCGCCACCCCCCAGATCGAGGGCGGGAACGGCGCCGGCAGCACCGGGAACCGGGAGGGCGCATGATCGTCCGCATCTTGGGTGAGGGCCAGCTGGACCTGACCGACGCCGACCTGGGCGTCCTCAACGAGTTCGACTCCGCCCTGGAGGCGGCGCTCGACTCGGCCAACGAGGAGACGTTCCGCGAAGCCCTGCACCGGCTGCTCGAACGGGTGCGCGCGGACGGCAGCCCGCTGCCCGACGACGCACTGGAGCCGTCGGACTTCATCCTTCCGCACGCCGACGCCAGCATGGCCGAGGTGCGGGAGATGCTGCAGGACGACGGGCTGATCCCGGGCTAGCGACCGGACCCGCCACCTCCGTCCAGGCGGGTCCGGGGACCGCGCGGGCCAGGACCGCCGGCCGTGCCACGGCCGGGCGGGACCGTGCCCGCCGCCCGCGTGCGCGTACTTTGGTTCCGCGGCCGCCGTGACCCCGTCACGGCGGCCGCGGCCTTTGCACAGCGCGGCCTTCGCACAGCGCGGCCCCTTCATCGGGGAGACCGCCTCCCCGGGGCGTCCACGACTCACCGGGCCCCGCGGGCCCCGACCCCCGCCGCGGGCCCCGTGGCGACGCCTCCAGCACGCCGACAACCCGGCCTTAACCCTTCTCTCACCTGGTGGAACTAGACTCCGAACCACGCATCGCAGAGGAGTCGGCAATGGCGGGTACGAAGTTCCGACCGGACGGCGGCCTCACCGCCCGGATGGTGACGACCATGGCGCTGCTGGCGCTGGTCTACGTCGCCTTCATCGTGGGGCTGGTCCTGGCGGGCCTGAACATCTGGCTCGTCATGGTCATCGTGGGCGCCTTCGCCCTCTTCTCCTACTTCGCCTCGGACAAGATCGCCATGTTCTCCATGGGCGCGCGCGAGGTCTCGCCCGAGCAGGCGCCCGACCTGCACGCGCTCGTCGACCGGCTGTGCGCGATGGCGGACATGTCCAAGCCCCGGGTCGGCATCGCCGACTCCGACGTGCCCAACGCCTTCGCCACCGGCCACAGCGAGAAGTCCGCGGTCATCTGCGTGACCACCGGCCTGCTGCGCCGCCTGGACGGCCCCGAGCTGGAGGCGGTCCTGGCGCACGAGCTCTCCCACATCGCCCACCGCGACGTGATGGTGATGACCGTCGCGGGGTTCCTCGGCATCGTCGCCGGCTTCCTCACCCAGGCGGGACTGCGCTTCGCCGCGTTCAGCGGCGTCGCGGGGGGCCGCAGCAACAACGGCGGCCCCGCGCCCGCCGTCATCGCGCTGCTGGTCGTGCTGGTCAGCGCGATCGCCTGGGCCCTGAGCTTCCTGCTCGTGCGCGCGCTCTCCCGGTACCGGGAGCTGTCGGCCGACCGCGCCGCCGCCTACCTGACCGGCCGCCCCTCCACACTGGGCAGCGCCCTGAGCAAGATCACCGGTGACATGGCGCGCATCCCCACCCGGGACCTGCGCCAGGCGGAGCCGTTCAACGCCTTCTTCTTCGCCCCCGCGGTCTCGCGCAAGGGCTTCAGCTTCAGCCAGTTGATCGCGACCCACCCGCCGGTGGACCAGCGCCTGGCCCAGCTCTCCGACATCTCCCGCCAACTCGGTCAGGGCAGCTGACCGCCACGCCACCGCCGACCTGGGAACGAGGCAACCACCGATGAGCTTCTGGCGCGCTCTGCTGGGCCGGTCCGCACCGGCCCGGCCCGACCTGGACGCCCTGTTCGCGCTCCCCTCCGCCGCACTGACGCTGCGGGCCTCGGTGGGCCTGCGGCCCACCGGCACGGGCTCGGTGGCCTTCCGGGCGACCGAGGGCGCGGCCTTCGCCGACCTGCAGCGGGACGTGACCGCCCTGCTGGACGCCGACGACGGGCCGCCGGTGGGACAGGTCACCGACGACTACGGCTACTCGTGGCTGGTCGTGCGCTCGCACGACGCCCCGACGGGGGAGGGCGAGGTCACCGACCCCGACGTCTCCGGCCTGGTCACCGATCTGCACGCGGTCAACTCGACCCTGGAGGCCAACGGCTACGGGCCCTCCCTGCTGTGCTCCCTGCTCGGCTTCACGGACGGAGGGGGCGGCCGAGAGGGCGGGGCCGCGCCGGAGGCGTCCGCCGGGAGTGGTGGGCGACGGGTCGGGCTGGTCTACCTCTACAAGCGCGGCACCTTCTACCCGTTCGCCCCGGCCGGGGGCCAGCGGCGCGACAACGCGCTGGAACTCCAGGTGGAGGCGGCGATCGGCGACGACCTGCCGATGGAGAAGGACCGCTCGCGCTGGTTCCCCGTCTACGGCGCCCCCGGGCTCGGGACGCCGGCCTGACCGGCGGCCGGTGTGCACAGGGGTCGCTCGGGCATGGCATCGTGGAGCGGTCGACACTACCCTGGTGGACACGGGCACACGGGTGCTCCGACGGCTCCATCCGCACCTGGGGCCACGGACACAGGGAGAACACGGCGGCCGCGCGACGGAATGCCGCGCGAAGCCCGGGCGTTGACCCCGGTTGAGGAGGACCGCACCGCCACCCGCGGGACGGTCCGCTACGCGACCGGGGGTCGCCAGGCGGCCGCAACCCCTTTCAAGAGGAGCTTGACAACATGACGGTTCAGAGCGAGACCACCGAGGGGATCATCCTCACCGACGAGGCGTCCGGCAAGGTCAGGGCGCTCCTGGAGCAGGAGGGCCGCGACGACCTGCGTCTTCGGGTGGCCGTTCAGCCGGGTGGTTGCTCGGGGCTGCGCTACCAGCTCTACTTCGACGAGCGCGACCTGGACGGCGACGTGGTCACCGACTTCGGCGGCGTGGAGGTCGTCACCGACAGGATGAGCTCCCCCTACCTCGTCGGCGCCACCATCGACTTCGTCGACACCATCGAGAAGCAGGGCTTCACGATCGACAACCCCAACGCCACCGGCTCCTGCGCCTGCGGAGACTCCTTCAACTAGGGGTCCCCGAAGCAGAACCCGGGGAGGGTGGATCCGTCCGCCCTCCCCTTCGTCGTCCGCCGGACGAGTCACATCCGGGTGCACTGGGTACGCTAGGGCGGTCATGTCGGGGGTCGAGCGCCGCCCGACCGCCGCCCGGTCGTCCACGACCGACCACTCCCGACCAAGGAGCCCACCTCCCGTGCGTATCGCGGTTGCCGGATCCATCGCCACCGACCACCTGATGTCCTTCGAGGGTCGGTTCGCGGAGCAGATCATCCCGGAACAGATCCAGCAGTTGTCCCTCTCCTTCCTCATCGACGAGCTGGACGTGCGCCGCGGCGGCGTCGCCGCCAACATCTGTTTCGGCATGGGCGCCTTCGGCCTCGAACCGGTCCTGGTGGGCGCGGCCGGCGCCGACTTCGAGGACTACCGCGCCTGGCTGGACCGCCACGGTGTCGACACCGCCTCCGTCTACATCTCCGAGCTGCGCCACACCGCGCGCTTCATCTGCACGACCGACCGCGACCAGAACCAGATCGCGTCCTTCTACGCCGGGGCCATGGCCGAGGCCCGCAACATCGAGCTCAAGCCGATCGCCGACCGCGTCGGCGGGCTCGACCTCGTCCTGATCGGCGCGGACGACCCCGACGCGATGGTCCGCCACAGCCAGGAGTGCCGGACCCGCGCCATCCCCTTCGCGGCCGACCCCTCCCAGCAGCTCGCCCGGATGGACGGTGAGGCCGTCCGCACCCTCATCGACGGGGCGGCCTTCCTGTTCAGCAACGAGTACGAGAAGGCGCTGGCCGAGCAGAAGACCGGCTGGAGCGACGCCGAGATCCTCGCGCTGGTGGGCACCCGCATCACCACCCTGGGTGCCAAGGGCGCCCGCATCGACCGCCGGGGCGAGCCGTCCGTGCACGTGCCCGCCGCCCAGGTCGGCGACCTCGTCGACCCCACCGGCATGGGGGACGCCTTCCGCGCCGGCTTCCTGGCCGCGCACGCCTGGGGCCTGACCCTGGAGCGCGCCGCCCAGGTCGGCAACGCCACCGCCGTGCACTGCCTGGAGGTCGACGGACCGCAGGAGTACCGGCTCACCGCGGCGGGCCTGCTGGAGCGCCTGGAGCGCTCCTACGGCGCCGAGGCCGCCGCCGAGGTCCGCCCCTTCCTGTGAGCCGCCGTCCGCCCGGGCCGGGCGCTCCTGGTCCGGGCGGTACCGGCGAACCCGTAGAGTAGTAAGCCGCGACCCGCACGACCCGGTGGATTCCGCCGGGCCGCGCCCCGAAAAGTCGGCTCCGGCCGACCAGCACGGGTGCCCCGTGCCGGCCGGTGCGCTGAAACGCGTGCCGGTCTTCCTAGCCCAAGCCGTCCGCGCCGGGTCGCCGCGACGGTGGGGAACCCGTCCCTTTGCACGCGTCCCGCGCGCGCGGGGACTCGGGCGCCGTGAGCGCCTCCCAGATCTAGGCCAGCCTTACCTGGGATTCCCTGATTGACCCTGAAAGGACATTGCATGCGCTACACCGGACCGAAGGTGCGGTTGTCCCGGCGCGCCGGCACTCCGCTGACCCGTAAGGCGGTCAGCTACTTCGAGAAGCGTCCGTACCCGCCCGGCGAGCACGGCCGCCGCGTCCGTCGCAACAGCAGCGACTTCGCTGTCCGTCAGTCGGAGAAGCAGAAGGTCCGCTGGTACTACGACCTGACCGAGAAGCAGCTGCTGCGGATCTACGAGAACGCCAAGAAGCGTTCCGGCCGTACCGGTGAGGAGATGCTCGCCGAGCTGGAGCTGCGTCTGGCCACGGTCGTGCTGCGCGCCGGTCTGGCCGCCTCGATCTACGCCGCCCGCCAGTTCATCAACCACGGCCACATCACCGTGGACGGCAAGAAGGTCGACATCCCGTCGTACCAGGTCAAGCCGGGCCAGATCATCAGCGTGCGGGAGAAGTCCCGCCAGATGGTCCCGTTCGTCGAGGCCGCCGAGGGCGTGCACGCCGACGACAAGATCGCCGGCTTCCTCGCCGTCAGCCACAAGGACCTGCGCATCGCGGTCACCGACCGCCCCAAGCGCGAGCAGATCCCCGTGCCCTTCGACGAGCAGCTCGTCGTCGAGTTCTACGCTCGCTAGGATCCGCGCGGGCTCCCTGGAGCACCGACGCGCGAAGGCCGTACGGACACCGTCCGTGCGGCCTTCGCCGTGTCCTGGGCCACATCCGGAGCCGCCCCCTGAGCGCTGATTTCGGCCCCTGCCGCATCGTTATGGCAACGGAACCGGAATCCGGAACGGGGGCCTCGGGCGCCCGCACCGGTTCAGTACTTCCGGCGGATGTGAAAAGCGCTACCCCGCACCAGCGGCTCCTCCACCACGAACTCGTGCATCTTCATCCGGCACCACGCCGGAATGTCCGCGCGCGCCGCCGGATCGTCCGCGGTGACCGCGATGACCGCGCCGATGGGCACCTCGTGCAGCCGCTGGGACAGCATGATGATCGGCAGCGGGCACTTGCGGCCCACCGCCTCCACCGTCACCATCGGCCGTCCGGACGCGTGCTCAGGCATGCGCACCCCCTGTGTCGTCGTCGCCGTAGCCCAATCTTGACCTGGGCCCCGCCTTAAGGCGAACCCGGTTAAGGGCGTCGTAAACCCAGCGATACGCTCGCACTGGCCTCGCGCCGCGAACCGTGTCCTCCTCAGCCGCAGGCGGAGTTCGACACGGCCCACGGCCGGGGGCCCGGGGGGTACGCCGGGCCGCGCCACGTAGCCAGCCGGGAGGTCCCGCCTCCGCGGGGCGACGGGCCCGGCTCCGCGCACCGCCGCGGGCCGCGCACGGGCTCTGTCGGCAACACGCTGACCAGGCAAGCCCATGAACGGGACGCTGGGCGGTACGCGATAATGTTTCCCCCTGACAAGCTTTGGATACTTAGGCCGCCCGTGGAGGATCCACGGGCTTCACCGCTGGGAAGGCAATCCGTGAGTCCGACCCGCCAAGAAAATCGGCGTTCCAACACGCGCCGATGGGCACCACGCGGCGCCGCGCTCGCCGTGCTGGGGCTGGCCGCGACCGGCTGCGCGTCGAACGATCTCACTCGTTTGGGCATGCCGGAGCCGATCACCGAGCAGGCCGAGCGTGTTCTCTCGCTCTGGCAGGGTTCCTGGGTGGCGGCGTTCGCGGTCGGCATTCTCGTGTGGGGGCTGATGATCTGGACGATCATCTTCCACCGCAAGCGCTCTGAGCAGCTGCCGCCCCAGGTGCGGTACAACCTGCCCATCGAAGCGCTCTACACCGTGCTGCCGATCGTCATCGTCTCGGTGCTGTTCTACTTCACCGCGCGCGACCAGGCCTACCTCCTGGAGACCGAGGAGCCCGCCGACGTCCACGTCGAGGTCGTGGCCTTCCAATGGGCCTGGCAGTTCAACTACCTCGACGACACCAAGGAGGAGGGCGGCGAGACGCTCTTCACCGAGGTGGGCGTCCCCAACCCGGACGGCACCGCCGACCCGTCGACGCAGCCCACGCTCGTCCTGCCGGAGAACGCGGTGGTGCACTTCGACCTCCACTCGCCCGACGTGATCCACTCCTTCTGGATCCCGTCCTTCGGCTTCAAGATGGACGTCGTCCCCGGGCGCGACAACGCGTTCCAGGTGCAGCTCAACGAGGGCACCGAGGGCGAGTACATCGGCCGCTGCGCCGAGCTGTGCGGTGTGGACCACACCCGCATGCTGTTCAACGTCGAGGTCCTGTCGCAGGCCGACTACGAGACCTGGGTCGACGAGCAGATGGCCGAGGCCGACGCCGAGCGCGCCGAGGCGGCCGAGACGGCCGAGGAGCCCGAGATGTCCGAGGGCACCGGGGCCGGGGGCACCGACGACGAGGGCACGGGTGCGAACAGCACTGACGCCGAGGGCGCGGAGAGCACCGAGGCCGATGCCGAGGGCGCGGGCGTCGGAGCCGACGACGCCGAGGAGAATGACGAGTAAATGACCACCACGGCAACAGAACCCCGTAGCGGCACACAGACGCCGCCCAAAGGGTCGATCATCGTCAACTGGCTGACGTCGACCGACCACAAGGTGATCGGGTACATGTACCTGATCACCTCCTTCGCCTTCTTCCTCTTCGGTGGCATCCTGGCGCTGCTCATGCGCGCCGAGCTGTTCTTCCCGGGCATGCAGGTCATGTCCAACGAGCAGTTCAACCAGTTGTTCACCATGCACGGCACCATCATGCTGCTGATGTTCGCGACCCCGCTCTTCGTCGGGTTCTCGAACATCATCATGCCGCTGCACATCGGCGCCCCCGACGTCGCATTCCCCCGGATCAACCTGTTCGGGTACTACCTGTACCTGTTCGGCAGCCTCATCGTGGTGGCCGGGTTCCTGACCCCGGGCGGCGCCGCCAGCTTCGGCTGGTTCGCCTACACCCCGCTGTCCGACGCGGTCCGCTCGCCGGGCCTGGGCGGCGACCTGTGGATCCTGGGCCTGGCCGTGTCCGGTCTGGGCACGATCCTCGGTGCGGTCAACTTCATCACCACCGGGCTGTGCATGCGCGCGCCCGGTATGACGATGTTCCGCATGTCGATCTTCTCCTGGAACACGATGCTCACCAGTGTCCTGGTGCTCATCGCCTTCCCGGTCCTGACCGCGGCCCTGATCGCCCTGGGCGCCGACCGCATGGTGGGCACGCAGGTCTTCAACGCCGAACACGGCGGTGCCATCCTCTGGCAGCACCTGTTCTGGTTCTTCGGGCACCCCGAGGTGTACATCATCGCCCTGCCGTTCTTCGGTATCGCGACCGAGATCCTGCCGGTGTTCAGCCGCAAGCCGATCTTCGGCTACAAGAGCCTGGTGGCCGCGACGATCTCCATCGCCGGCCTGTCCGTGACCGTGTGGGCGCACCACATGTTCCCGACCGGCGCGGTGCTGCTGCCCTTCTTCTCCTTCATGACGTTCCTCATCGCGGTCCCCACCGGTGTGAAGTTCTTCAACTGGATCGGGACGATGTGGCGCGGGCAGCTCACCTTCGAGACGCCGATGCTGTTCACGATCGGCTTCCTGGTCACCTTCCTCTTCGGCGGCCTCACCGGTGTGCTGCTGGCCTCCCCTCCGATCGACTTCCACGTCACCGACTCCTACTTCGTGGTGGCGCACTTCCACTACGTGGTGTTCGGCACGGTGGTGTTCGCGATGTTCGCGGGCTTCTACTTCTGGTGGCCCAAGTTCACCGGCAAGATGCTCGACGAGAAGCTGGGCAAGGCGCACTTCTGGCTGCTGTTCCTCGGCTTCCACGGCACCTTCCTGGTCCAGCACTGGCTCGGCGCGATGGGCTTCCCCCGCCGCTACGCCGACTACCTGCCCGGTGACGGCTTCACCGAGCTGAACCAGATCTCCTCGGTCTCCTCCTTCGTGCTCGGCGCCTCGACGCTGCTGTTCTTCTGGAACATGTACGTCACGGCCAAGAAGGCACCGAAGGTGACCGTCGACGACCCGTGGGGCTACGGCTGCTCCCTGGAGTGGGCGACGTCCTGCCCGCCGCCGCGGCACAACTTCACGTCGCTGCCGCGGATCCGGTCCGAGCGCCCCGCGTTCGACCTGAACCACCCGCACGCCGCGGCCCCGGGCGCCGTCCCGGTGGGCGCCACGAAGGAGTAGGGCGCACACAATGAAGATGCAGGCCTATCTGTTCATGGGCATCTCGACCTTCTTCGGTCTGGCGGCGGCCCTGTACATCTACTGGTCCATCCAGGACACCGGCCAGGTCGAGTGGACGGGTGCCACCGCCCTGGTGGTCTCCATCGGCTTCGGCTGGATGATCGGGTTCTGGCTCTGGCAGTCGGCCCGCCGCAGCGAGCACTTCCACGGACTGCCCGCGGAGGAGCGCCTGGACGGCGAGATCGCCGAGAACGCCGGTGAGTACGGCTTCTTCAGTCCGCACAGCTGGTGGCCGATGTTCGTCGCGCTGGCCGTGGCGTTCACCGCCGTGGGCGTGGCGATCGGCTGGTGGATGGTGCTGATCGGCGGCTTCGCCGTCATCCTCACCGCCATCGGCTGGGTGTTCGAGTACTACCGCAAGGAGTTCCAGCACTGACGCCCAGGGCGTAGACCCGTCGCCCGCGAGGGCGGCGACGCAGCACCGACCCCGGTGACCGGGGGTTTCGCTACACGGAACCCGCCCGGTCACCGGGGTATCGTTTTGTGTGACTGAGGCGTGACTTGGTGTGATTTGCACTGGTCGCGGCCTATCCACAGCGGATGCTGGAGGTGCTGGGCGTGAAGGGACGAGCCGACGGACCCGTGGCGGCCCGCGCGACGGCGGCGGGCGCCGCCGTCCTGCTCGCGGCGGCCGGATGCGGGATCCTCGGGGACGGGAACGCCCCCGAGCCCGACGAGGGGAGCGCGGGGCCCCGGGTCAGCGTCAGCCCCGCTCCAGGGGCGACCGACGTGCCGCCGAACACCCCGGTCCGCGTCTCCGTGGCCGAGGGCTCGCTCGCCGGCGTCACCATCGAACAGGTGCGCGAGGGCGAACCGGTCGAGGGGCTGCCGGTCACCGGCACGCTCTCCGAGGACGGCCGTACCTGGACCAGCGACTGGAACCTCGTGCCCGGAACGGCCGTGAGCGTGTACGCCGCCGCCGAGGGCGCCTCGGGGCCGCAGCGGGAGTTCCGGTCGGAGTTCACGACCGCGCCGGTGAACGGGGACAGCGCCCTGGGCATCGAGTACAACTTCCCCCGCTCCGGGGACGTCGTGGGCGTGGGCATGCCCGTCATCATCGGCTTCGACACGCCGGTGGAGTACAAGGAGCAGGTGGAGAACTCCATCGAGGTCACCTCGGAGCACCCCGTGGAGGGTGCGTGGAACTGGGTGGACGACGAGACGGCGGTGTTCCGCCCGCGCGAGTACTGGGAGCCCTACCAGGACGTCACCGTCGACCTGCGCCTGACGGGCGTGGAGGCGGCCGAGGGCGTGCACGGCACCGGGGACGACCGGCTGGAGTTCGAGATCGGGCGCGAGATGATCTCCACGATGCACGTGCCCGACCACGAGATGACCGTGGCCGTCGACGGCGAGACGGTGCGCACGATCCCGGTGAGCAACGGCAAGGCGCACCGGCGGTTCAACACCACCACCTCGGGCGTCCACCTGCTGATGGAGAAGTACTCCCGGCTGGTGATGGACTCCGCCACGGTCGGCATCCCGCCGGGCTCTCCCGGCTACTACCGCGTTGACGTGGACTGGGCCGTGCGCACCTCCAACAGCGGCGAGTTCACCCACGCCGCGCCGTGGAACACGGGCAACCTCGGGGTGGCCGACGCCTCCAACGGGTGCACGAACATGTCGGTGTCCGACGCCCGCTGGTACCACGACCAGGCGCTGATGGGCGACGTCCTGGAGACCACCGGCACCGACCGGGAGCTGGAGTGGGACAACGGGTGGGGCTTCTACCAGCGGTCCTGGGAGGAGTGGCTCGACCACAGTGAGACGGGAGAACCCCAGGTGACCGACGGTTCGGGAACGCCGGGCAGCGTCCACGGCCAGGGGCTGTAGCGGTCGGGGGCGTTTCGGGGGCGCTTCACGCCGGGTCCTTCGTCGTCGCTTCTGCCTTGCTCGTTCCTCGCTGGCGGCAGAGACTCCTCCTGCAGGCACCGGCGCGCCCCTC
>NZ_LGEC01000005.1 GCF_001279585.1 Nocardiopsis sp. NRRL B-16309
TCGTTCCTCGCTTTGGCCCGGAGGTTCGGGGGCGCTTCACGCCGGGTCCTTCGTCGTCGCTACTGCCTGGCTCGCAAGCTCGCTGGCGGCAGAGACTCCTCCTGTAGGCACCGGCGCGCCCCTCACCCGTGCTTTCTTTGGGCCTCCGCTCGTTCCTCGCTTTGGCCCGACCAACCCCCTGGTGGCCCGGGCAGGCTGAACGGCCTCCGTCCAGCCCTCTGGGGTCGGAACGTGGAAGCCAGGTGGTGGGGTGGGGCTCAGGGGACGGTCAGGAGCTCGTCCAGGGTCCGGGCCGCGCGGTCCCAGGTCCAGTCACGGGCCACCCATTCCCGGCCCCGTGCGCCCATCTGGGCGGCGCGGGCGGGGTCGCGGAGCAGGCCGATGAGGGCCCGGGCGGTCGGTCCGGGCCTTGAGCCGTCGACCACCAGACCGGTCTCACCGTCGAGCACCGCGTCCGGGGCGCCGCCCGAGTCGCCCGCGACGACCGGCACACCGGTGGCGGACGCCTCCAGGTAGACCATGCCCAGGCCCTCCACGTCCAGGCCGCCCCGACGGGTCCGGCACGGCATGGCGAACACGTCGGCCGCGTCGTGGTGGGCGGGCAGCTCCTCGGCGGGGACCGGGCCGGTGAAGACCACCGACTCGGTGTCGCGGGCCGCGGCGCGCAACCGGCCGGCGTGGGGTCCGTCGCCGACGATGAGCAGGGCGGCGTCGGGCACGTCGGCGAGCACGCGCGGCCAGGCGCGCAGCAGGGTGTCCTGGCCCTTGCGGGGGACCAGGCGGGAGACGCACACGACCACCGGCCGCTCGCCCAGGCCGTGGCGGGCGCGGATCGCCGCGCCGCCCGCGCCGGGGCGGAAGCGGTCGGTGTCCACCCCCGGCGGCAGGTGCCGCATCCGGGCCGCGGCCGGGGCCGACAGCGCGCGGGCCAGGCGGCGGCGCGTGTAGTCGCCGAGGTAGGTGACGGTGTCGGTGGTCTCGCCGACGCGCCGCAGCGCCTCCCTGGCGCCCGGGAGCCCGGACCAGCCGGTCTCGTGCCCGTGGGTCAGGGCCACCTGGCGCCGGACCCGGCCGCGCAGCCCGGCGGCCAGCAGCCCCAGCGGCGCGGCGGCGCCGTAGAGCACCGAGTCGCAGTCCTCCAGGTCCACGATCGCCCGTGCCCGCGCCGCCACCCGGGGGGTGGGCAGGAGCACGCGCGCGGCGTCGCGCACGATCGGGAACGGCTGGCGCAGGTCGAAGCCGGGGTCGGCCGCGTCGTCGCGCCGGGCGGGGGAGGAGCAGTACACCACCACCGAGTCGGAACGGCGCAGCGCCAGTTCGTGGACGAAGGACTCGATCCCTCCGGCGCGCGGGGGGAAGTCGTTGGTGATGATCAGCGTTCGCGGCACGGGGGAGAGTCTAGGGCGTCGTGGACGCGGGTCCGCGGTCGTGCGCTTCCGCAGCGAGCCGTTCCCGGTGCGGGGCCGTGGTCCGTCATCCTGTGCGGGGACGTACCGCGACCGTACGAGGAGGCGTCATGCCCGTTCCGCACGAGGACAAGCCGATCGACGTCAAGATCGGCCGGCACGAACTGGTGGTGCGGCAGCGCTACGAGGCGGTGAGCATCTGCAACGACATCCTCATCGGCCTGTGGTTCGTCGCGGGCAGCGTCATGTTCTTCTCGCCCGCCTGGTCGACCACGGGAACGTGGTTCTTCCTCATCGGCAGCGCGCAGATGCTCGTCCGCCCCGTCATCCGCCTGTTCCGGCTGGTCCACGTCCGCCGCGTCCGCACCCGCTCGGGGGTGGGACCGGCCTCGCACGAGACGTCGTGGGACTTCTGAACGCCCGCGGGCCCGGCTCACCGAGCCGGGCCCACGGGGTCAGGGGCGCACGGCCGCGGTGAAGTTCGAGCGGTAGTAGTCGTTCAGCGTGACCGTGCCGATCGGCTTGCTGGACGTGGAGGCGTGCACCATGACGCCGTCGCCCGCGTACATGCCCACGTGGCCCGGGCTGGAGCCGTAGAAGAAGATCAGGTCGCCGGGCTGCATGTTCTCCCAGGAGACCCGGGTGCCCGCGTTGACCTGGTCGTAGGTGGTCCGGGGCAGGCTCACGCCGGCGGCGGCCCAGGCCGCCTGGGTCAGGCCCGAGCAGTCGTAGCCGTTGGGGCCCGTCCCGCCCCAGACGTAGGGCTTGCCGATCTGCTGGTAGGCGAAGTCCAGGGCCGTGGCGGCGCTGCCCGAGGCCGAGCCGGTGTAGCTGGCCCCCGTGCTCCCGCCGGTGCCGCCGCCCGATCCGCCGGTGGACCCGGTGTCGTTGCTGACGTTCTCCGTGGCCGCGGCCCGCTCCTCGGCGGTCAGCTCCGAGAGCAGCTCCTCCTGCTCCGCGATCGCCTCCTCCGCCTCCTCGGCGGCGGTCTCGGCCTCCTCCAGCGCCTCGGCCGCGGACTCCTCGGTGTCGCTGGCCTCGGCCTCCAGCGCCTCCAGGTGGTCCAGTTCCTCCAGGTACTGCTCCAGCCCCTGGTTCTGGGTGTTGGCGAGGTAGCTCAGGTCGGCCTGGTGCTCCAGCGCCTCCTGGGGGCCGTCGGCGCCGATCAGGTGCGTGGGGGAGGTGAGGTCGACACCGCTGTAGGTCGCGTTGGCCAGGCCGCGCACCCCCACGCCCAGTGCCTCCACCTGCGCCTCGGTGTCCTCGATGTCCTCGAGGATCTCCGACAGCTCCTCCTCGGCGGCCTCGTGGGCCTCCTGCGCGTCGTTGTAGACGGCGTTGAGCTCGCTGTACTCCTCCTCCAGGCCCTCGATCTCCTCGCGGACCTCGTCCGCGGTCGGATCGGCGTACGCGACGGAGGCCGGCAGCAGGAGGAGGCCGGCGGCGAGGGAGGCGACGATCGCGGTGCGGCGGCCGCCGGTGCTGGTAGCAGACACGTTGGGTGACACCTTTCTCCCCTGGGCGGGTGCGTCCGGGACGCGGGCCGAGGGACTGCACCGGGCGGGATCAGAGGCCGGTGGGGGCGGCCGAAACGGTGAGGGGGAGTGCCCGGCCCGGGCGTGGCCGTCACCTCCGGGGGGAGGTGAAGAGGTCCAACCACGCTCGGCGATGAACACTAGTGCATCCCTTGGTGCGCTCTCAACCGTTTCGTGATGTTCAGCCGAATGGTAATGACTGTCCGAAAACCCACTGATGGTCCACCGGCGACCCACTGATGGTCCACCGGCAACGACGAGGCCGCCGCCCCCGAAGGGGACGGCGGCCTCGTGCGGTCGCGGTGCCTACAGGCGCACGGCGAACTGGAACTGTCCCGCCCAGTAGGCGGCCAGTCCCACCTGCTCGATGTTGCGGCCGGTGCGCGGCGCGTGCACCATCATCCCGTCGCCCGCGTAGAGGCCGTTGTGGCCCAGCTCCGGGTAGAAGAACATGATGTCGCCCGGCTGGAGCGCGTTGATGTCGTAGATGCGCGTGCCCACCTCGGCCTGCGCGTACGTCGTCCGCGGCAGGTCGACTCCGGCGTGGCGCCAGGCCGCCTGGGTCAGGCCGGAGCAGTCGTAGCCGTTGGGCCCGGTGCCGCCGTAGATGTAGGGCTTGCCGATCTGGGAGTAGGCGAAGTCCAGGGCCGTTCCGGCGTTGCCCGACGCGCTGCCGGTGTACTGGCCGCCGGCGTCGCTGGCGCCCTCGGCGGAGGCGTCCGCGTCGGGGAACTCGGCGAGCAGGTCCTGCTGCTCCTCGATCTTGTCCTCGACCTCGTCCTTGGCCTCCTCGGCCTCCTCCAGCGACTCCTCGGCCTCCTCCAGGGCCGTCTCGGCCTCGTCCTTGAGCGAGAACAGGCGCTCGGCCGACTCGCCGAACTCGTCCAGTTCGGCCTGCTGGGTCTCGGAGAGGTAGCTGAGGTCGGCGTTCTGCTCCAGCAGGCCCTCGGGGCCGTCGGAGGTCAGCACGTTGGTCGTGGAGTCCAGGTCGCCGGACTGGTAGGTGGCGCTGGCGAACTGCGTGACCTTCTCGCGCAGCTCGTCGTAGCGCTCCTCCTCGTCGCCGACCTGTTCTTCGAGCTCCTCGTACTGGGTCTGGGCGACCTCGTAGTCCTCTTCGGCCTGGTTGAAGGCCTCGACGGCGCTGGCCGACTCGGTGTTCAGCTCCTCGATGCGCTCCTCGACGTCCTCACGGGTCGGGTCCGCGTGAGCGGTGCCCGGCACGAGAAGGGAGCCGGCGACCACGGCGCCGATGCCGGTCGAAGCAGCGATTCGGCGAGCCGCACTGCGACCACCGGTGTTCTTCATGGCGGTCCACGCTCCTTGGGGTTGGGATGTCCGCACGAAATGCTGAGGGGAACGATGGGGGAACCGCGCCGGGGGAGGGCGCGCGTGAGCGTGCGGGCCTCCACCGGGTCAAGAGCGCACAGCTCTCGATCTCACTCCGGTCAAGCACTCACGTTCCTGGAAGAACCTAGCGGAACGTCCGGCACGGCTCAACCATGGCGGCACACCGGCACCGCGGATGGTGATCCGTCTCACGTCGCGGGCCCGGTCAGCCGTGGGACTCCAGGCGGCGCAGGAAGATCGCCGACGACACGGCACGCGCCCCGGACCGGCGCACGGCGGACACGATCTCCTTGTCGGAGGTCACCACCGCGACCGGCCGACCGGGCGGCTCGGCTCCCACCAGGCGCACGATCAGCTCGTCGGCCGTCTCCCCGGGCGCGCTGAACAGCAGCCGTACGCGCCGGGGCGAGGCCACCACCGGAGGCGTGTCCACGTCGGCGCCGTCGAAGACGCAGGTGATCTCCGCCTTGGTCCGGCTCGCCAGTCCCTCCAGCGACCCGAGGAGCCTGGTGCGCTGGTCGGCCAGGGGCAGCGTGCCGTACCCGGTCTTGGTGACGTTGTAGCCGTCCACCAGCAGGTGGACGCGCGGAGCGGTGAGCATGTACTCCAACAGCCCGGGGTCGTCGTCGGGCAGGCCGCCCAGCGAGACCCGCCGGTGCTCGCGCTCCGCCTCGGCGACCAGGTCCGCGGGGCTGTCCAGACCGGTGGGCAGCGCCAGTTCGCGGCGCAGCCCGTGCGCGGCGTCCACCAGCACGTCCACCAGCACCCGCAGCCGCGCCTCGTCGGCGTTGCGCCCGGTGCGCACGGCGCGGCGCGCGTTCTCCACCTGCGACTCCGCCGCCGCCAGACGGGCGCGCAGCCGTCGGTTCTCCGACTCCAGCGCGGTGACCTGGGTCGCGGACTCGCTCTCCCGGTTCGCGGTCTCCGTCAGCGCGTGCTCGGCCTCCTCGCGGGCCCGCCTGGCGCGCTGGCGCTCGGAGTGCACCTTGCGCCGCAGGTCGGAGATCTCCGCGCGCTGGTCGCGGATCTGCGCCCGCAGCCGCTCCAGGTCCGCCTGGTGGTCGTGCCTGGTCTCGTCCAACTGGCGGCGCGCCGCGTCCAGCGCCTCGGCCGCCGCGTCCGCCTCCCGGACGCTGGCCTCGCGCTCCAGCTCCTCGTGGACGCCGTCGATGATCCGGGGCCACCCCTCGGGCCGCAGCAGGTACGCGCACGCCGCCACCGCCACGGGGTCGGCGGCGGGCGGCACCACACCGGAGCGCAGGCCCTCGGCCAGCTCCGGCCACACCTGGTCGACGCGGGAGGCGACCATCGCGCGGAACGTGTCGTCGGTCTCCAGCTGGGCGGCGATCTGCGGGCCCGCCAGGCGCGCCCTGCGGCGCGGCTCGAACTTGGCCACCCGGCGCAGCAGCGGGGGCAGGTCGGCGGAGCGCATCCCGCCCAGCACGTCGGACCCGTACTCGACGATCCGGGCGCGCACGGCCTCGGGCAGCGGGCGGCTCAGGTGCTCCGCCCCCGCGCCGGCACCGTCGCCGGACGCGTCGGCGGCCGACCCGTCCTGTTCCCGCGAGGTGCCCTCCGGTGCCTCCGCGCCCTCGCCGCCCTCGTCCGGGCGGCCGCTCATGACCGACCCGTCGTGCTCTCAGCCGCGTCGGCGTCGGGGCGCGCGACGATCTCCACCGCGTCGGTCGCGCCGCACCAGCGGCACTTGACGCGCTCGACGGACTCCGAGAGGACGGTGCGGTCCTCGACCAGCCCCGCACCGGACAGGTCCTGGTGCAGGTAGTCCTGGGAGCGGACGGTCCTGGTGACGTCGAACCGCGTGAGGTTGCCGCATCCGGTGCACCGCCACCGCTCATTCTCACCCGGCATCGCGATCCCCACGGTTCCTCCTCGTCGTCGTCCTGTCGGCGCGGCGCCCACACTCACGCCCCACTCACCCCCATCTTTCCATGTCGGGCAGGTCAGGCCGCATCCCGACCGCTTTGGTCGGTACCGCGCACTACCCTGACCGGGTGGTTCGACAGTCCGCGGCGTCCACCGGCGTCCAAACCAGCCTCGGCGACCTCGGCACTCCGCTCGCCGCGACGACGTTCGTCGTGCTGGACCTGGAGACCACCGGCACCAGTGCCTCGAACGCCCGGATCACCGAGGTCGGCGCGGTCAAGGTCCGCGGCGGCGAGGTCCTGGACGAGTTCTCCACCCTGGTCGACCCCGGCGTCCTCATCCCGGCGAGCATCACCCTGCTGACCGGCATCACCCAGTCCATGGTGGCCACCGCCCCGCCGATCGAGGACGTCCTGCCCAAGGTGCTGGCCTTCCTCGACGCCGACCCCGACACCGCCCTGGTCGCGCACAACGCGCCCTTCGACACAGGCTTCCTCAAGGCCGCCTGCGAACGCCAGGGCCTGGAGTGGCCCGGCTATCCGGTGGTGGACACCCTGCGCCTGGCGCGCGCCCTGCTGCCGCGCGGCGAGGTCCGCAACCACAAGCTCGGCACGCTCGCGGCCTTCTACGGCGCCCCGACCACGCCCAACCACCGCGCGCTGGACGACGCCCGCGCCACCGTCTCGGTGCTGCACGGGCTCATCGAGCGCCTCGGGCCCATGGGCGTGCACAGCCTGGAGGAGCTGCGCGCGGTCAACAAGCCCCCGAGCCGGGCCCAGATCGCCAAGCGCCACCTGGCCGAGGACCTGCCGGAGGAACCCGGCGTGTACGTGTTCACCGACGCGCGCGGGGCCAGCCTCTACGTCGGCAAGAGCCTCAACCTGCGCCGCCGCGTGCGCTCCTACTTCACCGCCGCCGAGAACCGACGGCGCATCCGCGAGATGGCGGGGCTGGTCGAGGGCGTCACCCCCATCGTGTGCACCACCGAACTGGAGGCGTCGGTGCGCGAACTGCGCATCATCGCCGAGCGCAAGCCGCCCTTCAACCGGCGCTCGCGCAACCCCGAGCGCGCCAGCTGGGTCAAGCTCACCACCGACGCCTACCCCCGCCTGTCGGTCGTGCGCGCCGTCCGCGACGACGGCGCCCCCTACATCGGCCCCTACGCCTCGGCCAAGGACGCCGAACGCGCCAAGGAGGCGCTGCTGCACGCCGTCCCGCTGCGCCAGTGCACGCACACCCCCACCGCCCCGAAGAAGGGGCGGCGGGCCGACGGCTCACCGTCGGCGGCGGAGCCCGCCGGATGGGCGCGGCCCTGCGTGCTGGCCCAGCTCGGCCGCTGCGGCGCGCCCTGCGACGGCACCGAGTCTTTCCAGGAGTACGCCGTCCACGCCGACGCCGCCGCCGAGGCCATGACGGGCGATCCCGCGCTGGTCGTGGCCGCCCACACCGCCCGGATCGCGGAGCTCGCCGCCGCACTGCGCTACGAGGAGGCGGCCGGCCACCGCGACCGCCTCGCCGCCTTCCTGACCGGCGCCCGGCGCGCCCAGCGACTGTCCGCGCTGTCGGCCGTCCCGCACCTGGTGGCCTCGCGCCGCGCGGCCACCGGATGGGAGACGTGCGTGGTCCGCCACGGCCGGCTCGCCGCCAGCGCGGTGCTGCGGCCCGGCACCGACCCCGCGGCCTTCCTCGCCTCCCTGGTGGCCACCGCGGAGCGCGTGCCCCCCGGACACGGCCCCAGCCCCCGGGCCCTGCCGGGCGAGAGCGAACTCATCCTCGACTGGCTCGCCGACCCCGCGACGCGCCTGGTCGAGATCGAGGGCGAGTGGACATGCCCTCTGCGGGGCGCCGAAGCGCACGCCGAGCTGACACACTGGGCCCATGGCCGCGCTGCTCCCGCTCAATGACGACTACCCCGTCCGCCGAGCCCCCGTCGTCGCGTTCACACTGATCGCGGTCAACGTGCTGGTCTACCTGGCCTCGCCGCAGGCGTCCACCGCCGTGTGGTACCCGGTCGACATGGTGGGCCGCTACTGCGCCATCGAGGACTACTTCATGCGCTGGGGCGCGATCCCCAACGAGATGCTCGGCCGCGTCGACCAGGCGCCGCCCCTGACCGAGGCGTGCGGCGCCATCGACGGCAAGTCCGTGTGGCTGTCGGTGTTCGCCTCGATGTTCGTGCACGCGGGCCCCATGCACGTCATCGGCAACATGGTCTACCTGTTCGTGTTCGGCCCGGTGGTCGAGGACCGGATCGGACGGGTCCGCTTCCTGGGCCTGTACCTGGTCACAGGCCTCGCCGCGGCCTACGGGCACGCGCTCACCGACATCGACGGGACCGTCCCCATGGTGGGCGCCTCCGGTGCGATCTCCGGTGTGCTCGGCGCCTACCTGGTCGTGCAGTTCCGCAGCCGCGTGACCTCGCTGGTCTTCGGGGTGGTCCCGATGCGGCTCCCCGGGTGGGCCCTGGTGGGAAGTTACTTCGCGTTTCAGTATCTTCTCTATGTCACCACCTCGTACGCTCCGGGCGCCGGATCCAACGTGGCCTACGCGGCGCACGTCTACGGGTTCATCGCCGGGGTGATCGCGGGACTGGCGGTCTACCGGCTGCGATGGCGCTCCGGGACGCGGCTCTCCGACGTCTACTAGTGCGCGCCGCCGCGCCGGGCGCCCGTCTCGCACCCAACGCCCAGGAGGCACTGTGATCACCGCGATCGTCATGGTCAAAGCCGACGTCAACCGCATCCCCGAGGTCGCCGAGGCGATCGCCGAGATCGAGGGCGTCAGCGAGGTCTACTCGGTCACCGGCAACGTCGACCTCATCGCCATGGTGCGGGTCCGCCGCCACGAGGACCTCGCCGAGGTCATCCCCGGCCGGGTGAACAAGGTCCCGGGCGTGATCGCCTCCGACACCCACATCTCGTTCCAGACCTACTCCAAGCACGACCTGGAGTCGGCCTTCGCCCTCGGCTGGTGAGAACGGAGGGGGCGCGGCACCGGTGATCCCGGCGCCGCGCCCCTTGGCTATCGCGTGCTCGCCTTGAGGGCGGTGAGGAGCCCGGTCCACTCGGCGTTCTCGAACGTGAGGTGCCCGAGCCGCCGGTTCTGGGTATCGCGCACGGCGGCCCCTCCGGGAATGTCGGCGATCTCGACGCACTCGCCGCCGTGGCCCCCGCTGTAGCTGGACTTACGCCAGTTCCACACGTTCTCCACAGTCATCTCTTCCTACTTGTACTGGTCGTCCAACACTTGCTGGACGAGTTGCCGGGTCGCCTGCTGGTCCAGCGCTGCCCCTTGCGCCTTGCGATAGAGGACCTGGTAGTAGGCGGTCTCGGACTCCTGCTCCAGGAACAGGCCACCGATCGCGTACTCGATGTACACGGCGTCGCCCGAGTTGACGCCCTCGATGACGTCGGGAAAACGCAGAAGTACGAAGTTGCCTTCGGTCGCCGCGTGTGCGCCTGCGGAGAAGGGGAGACAGCGGAGATCCACGTTGGGCTGCTCGGACACGGCCAGCAGATGGGCGAGCTGCTCCCGCATGACCTCGACTCCACCCACGACGCGGTGTAGCGCGGCCTCGTTGAAGACGGCCGAGAAGCGAAGGGGGGAGTCTCCTGAGAGCCGCTGTTGGCGGCGGACGCGAACGGCCGCGTGGCCATCGACGCGATCAGGCCCCTCGTCCTCCGCCACGGCGGTGATGAGAGCACGGGCGTAGTCAGGTGTCTGGCACAGCCCGGGGATCAGCCCGTCGTTGTAGTTGTCGAGCTCCGCGGCTTCCGATTCCACGCCGATGTACGGGGCGAACCACGTCGGCACCGCGCTGGTCTGCCACCACCCGGGCTCACGCTGTCTGGCCAGCTCCACCAGCTTGTCGCGATCCTCCCTCTTGAGCTTGTACATGTCGCTCAGGGCGTAGACGACAGCGGGCGGCCACGGGTGTTCGGACTTCTCGTACTTGCTCAGCGTCCCCGGAGTCACCCCGACCTGCACAGCCGCGTCACCAGCTCGGACGCCTGCTGTGCGCCGCGCCTCGCGCATCACACGGGAGAGCGTCCGACGAGCTATTCCGACAGTCTGTGCCACTGAAGCGCTCCCCGGATGGGTGGTTGGTGTACGCCCCAGTTTGGCCTACGCCGGAGTGGAGAACCAACTCACGAAACTTGGGTAGACGAAAATTTCGTCAGAATCAGTTGCGTATCTCTCTGTGGCGTATAACAATCAGATCGTAGCGATCAGGCGGTTCTCATGCTCTTGCATTGGAGAATCTTGCGCGCACTTGAGAACAGGCCGCTGGGGCAGACCGAGTCTGAGGAGGATCACGATGAGCAGCATTGGCGACCCGTGGGACAGGCGGGCAGACGGCGGTGACCGGCGGGTGGCGGGTGGGATGCCGGTCAGAGAGAGGGGCGCGCGAGCGGGGGCGCGCAGGGCGTTCTTCGGCGGGACGCCGACCCAGGTGGCACACATCCGGACCTGGTGTCAGCAGGCGATGAAGCTCCCTGCCGACCATTGCGATCCGGTGCTGCTCACCGTGAGTGAACTGGCCTCGAACGCGGTGCGGCACACCGCGTCAGGAGGCCGCTTCGGGCGGGTGGAGGTGGGGCTGGAGGTCCTGCCCGGAAAAGTCGTCCTGCTGTCGGTGACCGACGACGGGCCGCGTGTGGGCAGGGGCGTGACCCTGCCACACCTGCCGTGCCGGGTGGACGAGTTCGCGCCGGGCGGGCGGGGACTGCGGCTGGTCGACGCCGTCGCCGAGAAGTGGTGGTGGAGCGGGGAACCCGGAAGGCCGCTGACGGTGTGGGCCCTCATCGACCCGGATCGCGACGCGGGGTCGACCGCCGGGCTGCGGAACTGACCGGACACCAGCGAATCCACCAGGAGAAGACTGTGCGACCCCCTACCGGGCGACACCGCCGACCCCAGCGCACGTGGGCCGAACACGTGTGGCACATCGCCGCCGCCGCGCTGGCGCTCGCCCTGGCCCACGTGTTGCTGCCGCCGCGAACGGACCGCCCCGCGCTCGATCCGGCACCAGAACGGCCCCGGCCACCGCTTCCGCGGCGCACACGGGCCCTCGCCGACGAAACGTTCGCCCCACCGTTCGACGATCCCGGTGCCCTCGTCCGTCCGTACATGCCCCCACCGCCACGCCGCGCGGGGGGTGAGGAGGTGGCGCCGGGAACCGGAACCGGGTCGGGGGAGTTCGACGAACTCGCGAACCTGATCCGGGTCTACCTTGATCTCCATCCGGGCGGGGCCGACTGATCGATACACGTGAGGGCGCGGCCGGTGACCGGTCGCGCCCTCTCTGCCGTGTGGTGGATCACACGCTCTTGGCGTACCCCTGGCTGGTCTCCACCCAGGTGGAGAGCGTGCGCTCGGCGGCGCCGCTGTCGACGGCCGCGGCCGCGCGCTCGTACCCGGCCCGCACCGCCTCCACCAGGGAGCCCTCCACACCGGCCACCGCGGCCAGCGCCGCACCGGCGTTGAGCAGGACCGCGTCGCGCACGGGCCCGGGCCGGCCCGCGACCAGGTCGCGTACGGCCTGGGCGTTGAACTCCACGTCGCCGCCGCGCAGGTCCTCCGGCACCGACCGGGCGATCCCCAGGTCGGCCGGGTCCAGGCGCTCACGGCGCTTCTCGCCGTCGCGGACCACCCACACCGTGGAGGTCGTGGTGGTGGTCAGCTCGTCCAGACCGTCGTCGCCGCGGAACACCAGGGCGGCGGAGCCGCGTTCGGCGAACACCCCGGCCATGATCTCGCACATGCGCTCGTCGAACACGCCGATCGCCGAGGTTGAAGGCCGCGCCGGGTTGGTCAGCGGACCCAGGAAGTTGAAGATCGTGGGCACCGCCAGCTCGCGGCGGGTCTTGGCCGCGTGCCGCAGCGACGGGTGGAACATCGGCGCGAAGCAGAACGTGATCCCGGCGTCCTCGGCGACGCGGGCGGTCAGCTCCGGTGACAGGTCCAGGACCACGCCCAGGCGCTCCAGGACGTCGGCCGTGCCGCACGAGGACGACGCCGCGCGGTTGCCGTGCTTGACCACGCGCGCGCCCGCGGCCGAGGCCACGATCGCGGCCATGGTCGACACGTTCACCGTGTGCGCGCGGTCGCCGCCGGTGCCGACGATGTCCAGGGTCGGCCCGGACACGTCCATCCGGACGGCGTGGTCGAGCATGCCCTGCGCCAGACCGGTCACCTCGGACACGCTCTCGCCCTTGGCGCGCAGCGCGACGGCGAAGCCGGCGATCTGCACGTCGCTCGCGGAGCCGGACATGATCTCGTCCATCGCCCACTCGGTGTCGGAGGCGCTGAGCGTCACGTCGTTGAGCAGGGCGGTGATGAGGTTGGACCAGGTGCGCTCGGCGACGGCGGAGCGGTCGGCGGCGGGGCTGGAAGGGGAAGGGGCGTTCATCGGTTCTGGGACTCCACGGTGCGACGGGCTTCGGGGCGTTGACGGGTGGGGTGGCGGCGGGAACGGGGGCCGGAGGCCCTCCGCTGAGGGTGGGGCCCTATCCCGCGTTCCGCGCGGCGGACACGCGCCATCGCCCGGTGTCGGCGCCGTGGTTCAGGGCGCCGCCCACCGCCCGGCGGCGGCGCATGTCCCGCTCACCGTTCCCGTCCGTCCCGCGGCCGTGTCCCACGAGGGTCACCCGCTGAGCGCCGCGACGCGCCGGCGCATGAGCTCGGCCAGCGACTCGGCGAGCGCGATGGGGTCGATCGGGTGGCTGACGACCTGCTCGGCCCGCGACCAGGTCGCGAGCCAGCCGTCGTCGCGCCGGCCGACCAGGAGCAGGATCGGCGGGCAGCGGTAGATCTCGTCCTTGACCTGGCGGCACAGGCCCATCCCGCCGACCGGGGCCGTCTCGCCGTCGAAGATCGCGACGTCGATGCGCTCGGCCGGGTCGGTGGAGGCCAGCTTGCGCAGGACGACCGGGGCGGTGGCGACCTCGACGAACTCCACCTTGGGCACGTCGGCGGCCGGGCGCCGACCGATCGCGGTCATGACCTGGTCACGGGTCTCGGCCTTGTCGCTGTAGACCAGCACGCGCATCCTGGCACCCGTGTCCGTACCGCTCTCGACCATCGCGCAACCGTCCCATCGCGTCGGACCGCGGCCGCCGCCATCGGGGGGTGCGGCCGGGGCTTTCGTTGGCTCTCGCCTCTGACTGTATTGCCTCGCGGGCCCACTGCCCAGGACGGATCACGCGACCGCCGCCGGGCTGAGACCTTCGACACCACAGGATGCCAGCACGTCCGGGGGCGCCGCTCACCCGCCCGGGCGGCGGCGTTGTGCAACAGTGACCGATTCGTTGTCCCGCCGTAGGCGGAGCGCGGTTGGAGCGCCCCGAGCGGGGGTACGGAACGCCTCAGCCGCCCCGGATCGCGTCAGATGGCCCGCCAGGGCGTGTTCCGCGCCCACGGACGGCGGTCGAGCCGCTACAGTAACGCCCGAGTCACGGTGAAGAGCCCGCTCCCGGGCCCGCGGAAGGTCGTTCCCGGGTCTGTTCGGCCTCCTTACGGGGGGTCGAGTTCGGGTCTTGGCGAGATGCCGTAATAATGCTCCCGTGGCGACAGCAACCGCGAAACCAAAATCAGCACCGACACCAGCGCATGGTGCGGCAAAGCGTCCTGACCTGGTGAGCGTTGGCACCATCGTGTGGTTGGCCAACGAGCTCATGTTCTTCGCTGCGCTGTTCGCGATGTACTTCACCATCCGATCGGTGACCAACGGGAACCCCGAGCTCGGGCCGTGGCCGGCGACGCACCTCAACGTGCCGTTGGCGACATCCATCACCGTTGTCCTGGTGGCTTCCAGCTTCACCGCGCAGGCCGGCGTCTGGGCCGCCGAGCGCGGGGACGTCAAGAAGCTCCGCCTGTGGTTCTTCATCTCGTTCTTCATGGGTCTGTTCTTCATCTGCGGACAGGCCTTCGAGTACTACCAGCTCATCGCGCACGAGGGCCTGACTCTGCAGTCGAGCGCCTACGGGTCGATGTTCTACCTGACCACGGGCTTCCACGGACTCCACGTCATCGGCGGTCTGGTGGCGTTCCTCATCATGCTGGGACGCACGTACGCCGCGAAGCGCTTCACCCACCAGCAGGCGACCAGCGCGATCGTCGTGTCCTACTACTGGCACTTCGTCGACGTCGTCTGGATCGCTTTGTTCTGCACCATCTACTTCCTTCAGTAACCCGAAACGGGGAAACCGTGAAATGGATTACCGCGCGGCGACGGCATCCCCTCGCGGGGTATGTCGTCGTCATCCTCGCGCTAGCCCTGTTCGGGGTGGGGTACGCCGCACTGGCGCCCACCGCCGACCAGGCCCAGGCGCGGACCCTCGCCGCTGACGTCTCGTCACAGGACGACGCCGACGTCGACGTCGCCGAGGGCCGGGACATCTACGACCAGACGTGCGCCACGTGCCACAACTACGACGGGTCCGGGACCACGAACGGTCCCGACCTGCGCGACGTCGGCCCCGCGGCGATCGACTTCCAGGTCAGCACCGGCCGCATGCCGTCGATGGACCCGAACGCCCAGATGCCGCGTCGGCACATGGTCATGTCCGAAGAGGAACTGGCGAACCTGATCGCGTACTACAACGCGGAGATCAGGAACGGCGACGCCGGGGCACCGATCCCCGCCGACGTTCCCGGCCACGCGCCCGACCGGGAGGAGTTCCCGACCCCGGTCCGCGCCGACTTCGAGGACGAGGAGTCCTACGAGGAGGCGGTCGAGGAGGCCGAGGCCGCGTACGAGGCCGCCATCGAGGAGTACGAGGCCGAGTTCGACGCCTACATCGCCGGTGCCGACAACACCGACATGGGCATGAAGCTCTACCTGACCAACTGCGCGCACTGCCACAGCTGGTCCGGTGGGGGCGGCGCCCTGACCGACGGCCGCTGGGCCCCCGAGATCCACGACGCGAGCCCGCGGCAGATCTACGAGGCCATGGTCAGCGGTCCCGGCGCGATGCCGATGTTCAGCGACACCGTGATCGAGCCGGACGAGAAGCAGGAACTGATCTCCTACGTCAAGACACTCCAGACCGAGCCGAACGCCGGCGGTCCCATCGACCTCCAGCGCATCGGCCAGGTCGCCGAGGGCTTCATCTCGTGGACCATCGGTCTGGCCCTGATCGTCGCCTGCGCGATCTGGATCACCGCTAAGCAGCGTGCACATGACTGACAAGACGAACAACGACAACAACGAGCCCGACGAGACGCCGGAGCGCGTCGTGGGCACACCCGCGGCCGAGGAGCACACGGTGGCCGAGGCCGAGGCCGAGCGCTCCCACGAGGGCCCCTACAAGGCGTCGGAGACCCACCAGCGCCCCGAGGAGCAGCAGCGCCGCGGCGAGAAGATCGCGTCGCTGTGGTTCATCCTCGCCTTCCTCGGCGGCATCGGCTTCCTGGTCTCCTACTTCGTGTACGGCCCCGAGGAGATCGCCGACCCGCGGATCAGCCAGTTCTCGAACGCCCTGCTGGGCGGGACGCTGACGCTGTCCCTGTTCGGCATCGGCGCGGGAATGACGGTGTGGGCGCGCAACGTGATGCCGCACTACGAGGTCTCCTCGCCCTACGACGAGCTGCCCTCGGACGAGAAGGAGAAGAGCTCCTTCAGCGCCTTCTTCATGCGCAGCGCCGACGAGAGCGGCTTCACCCGCCGTCCGCTGATGCGGCGCACGCTCATCGCGGCCATGCTGCCGCTGGGCATCGCGCCGATCATCCTGCTGCGCGACACGGGCCCCCTGCCCGGGGACAAGCTCAAGGTCACGCCGTGGGCCGACGGCCGCCGCATGATCGTCGAGGGCACGCACCGCGAGATCCGGCCCGAGGACCTGGCACAGGACCCGTACGGCATGATCTCCGCTCTCCCCCTCATGCACGAGGACGACTACGGGGAGAACGTCCACTACCCGCACGGGATCAGCCTCAACGACCAGGCCAAGTCGGTCATCCTGCTGATCAAGATGCCGACGGGCGAGGACGGCCAGGTCGAGTGGGGGGAGGGGATGACCGAGGAGCGCCGCAACTGGACGCACGAGGGCATCATCGCCTACTCCAAGATCTGCACCCACGTCGGTTGCCCCGCGGCCCTGTACGAGCGCACGACGCACCGCATCCTGTGCCCGTGCCACCAGTCCACGTTCGACGCCGCGAACGCCGCCGAGGTGGTCTTCGGGCCGGCGCACCGCCCACTGCCCCAGCTGCCGATCGGCGTCGACTCCGAGGGCTACCTCGTGTCGACGGGCGACTTCTCCGAAGCGCCCGGTCCGACGTTCTGGGACTACGCGAAGGACTAGTCGATGAGTAAGACCACGCAAGCACCCAAGGCGTTGCGCGGCGTCGGGAATTTCATCGACGACCGCTTCCACCTGGCCAAGATGGGCGAGAAGAACCTCCGCAAGGTCTTCCCGAACCACTGGTCCTTCATGCTGGGCGAGATCGCCCTGTATTCGTTCATCATCCTGCTCGTCACCGGCGTGTTCCTCACGCTGTGGTTCAAGCCGAGCATGGTCGAGGTCATCTACGACGGCTCCTACGAGCGCCTCCAGGGCGTTCCGATGAGTGAGGCCTACGCCTCCACGCTGTACATCGACTTCGAAGTGCGCGGAGGGTTCCTCGTACGGCAGATCCACCACTGGGCCGCGCTGATCTTCCTGGCGGCGCTCGTGGTGCACATGCTCCGGGTGTTCTTCACCGGGGCGTTCCGCAAGCCGCGTGAGATCAACTGGCTCATCGGCGTCGGTATCTTCAGCATCGCGATCGTCGAAGGCCTCTTCGGCTACTCGCTGCCGGACGACCTGCCCTCGGGCATGGGCGTGCGCATCCTGCAGGGCGTGATCCTGTCGCTGCCGCTGGTCGGCACCTACGTCTCGATGTTCCTGTTCGGCGGGGAGTTCCCCGGTGAGGACATCATCACGCGCCTGTACATGCTGCACATCCTGCTGCTCCCGGCGCTGCTGCTGGCCCTGATCGTGGCCCACTTCATGATCCTGTGGCACCAGAAGCACACGCAGTATCCAGGTCTGGGGCATACGAACAAGACCGTCGTGGGAACACCCATGTTCCCGGCGTTCGCGGTCAAGGCCGGAGGGTTCTTCTTCTTCACCTTCGCCGTCACCGCCGGTCTGAGCGCCTTCGTGCAGATCAACCCGATCCACCTGTTCGGGCCGTTCACCCCCACGTCCATCACCTCCGGCCTCCAGCCGGACTGGTACATGGGCTTCCTGGAGGGCTCGCTGCGCATCTTCCCGAACACGCTCGACTTCGACATCTTCGGATACGCGGTGCCCGTCGCCGTGCTCATCCCGGGACTCGGCGTCATGGGCCTGCTGTTCGGCGCGCTGGGCGCCTGGCCGTTCATCGAGCAGTGGATCACCGGAGACAAGCGGGCGCACAACGTGGCCGACCGGCCGCGCAACGTCCCCGTGCGCACCGGCCTGGGCGTCGCGGGCATCACCGCCTACGGCGTCCTCTGGCTGGCGGGGTCCAACGACATCCTGTCGGAGACCTTCTCCATCAACCTGTACCTCACCACGTACATCTTCCGTGTGCTGGTCATCCTGGGCCCGATCATCGCGTTCATCGTGACCAAGCGGATCTGCCTGGGCCTGCAGCGGCGCGACCGCGAGACCCTGGAGCACGGGTACGAGAGCGGCGTCATCCAGCAGCTGCCCAGCGGTGAGTTCATCGAGGTCCACCGGGAGAGCTCGGACGAGACCGTGGAGATCCTCTCCAGCAAGCCGACGATCACGTCGACGGCCCTGGACGAGACGGTCGACGACAAGGGTGTGGAGAGCCCCGAGTCCCGCAAGGGCATGGGCAAGCTCCGTCGGCGCCTGGCCCTCTGGTACACGAGGGACAACGTGTCCGTGGCGGACGTGGAGGCGCACTCCGGCCACCACCTGCACCACTCCCACTCCACCGAGGAGCAGGACAAGGAGCCCGCCCACTAGGGCGAGCGAACCACGCAGAGAGGGCCCGGCGAAAGCCGGGCCCTTTGTGTTTGGGTTTTCCTCGGGGGTGTGTTTTTTGGGGCTCTGTGCTGTGCTTGTCTGGGGCCTCCGCTCGTTCCTCGCTTTGGCCCGTGCTCGGGGCGCTGGAGGCCAGATGTTCTTCGTCGTCGACTTGCCTTGCTCGTTCCTCGCGGCGGCCCCGTCTCCTCCTGCAGAACACTGGCGCGTCTCCTCCTGCAGAACACTGGCGCGCCCCTCGCGACACCCCCTGTGGCCCCGCGGGCTGAACGGCCACCTTTCACCCCCTGAGGTGCACGCAGGCCCGCATGTGCACCACCAACCCCCTGTGGTCTCGGCGGGTTGAAGGGCTACCTCGAACCTCCGCGGGCTAACGCAGGCCCGCGTGTGCAGGTCCAACCCCCTGAGGCTGGGGCAGGCACGTGTGTGCACCACCAACCCCCTGTGGTCTCGGCGGGCTGGACGGAGACCTTTCGCTCCGCCGGGGTTCTGTGTGCCGAAAGCCCTCTGGGGTTCAGGTAGGCCTGTTCGGGGGGTGCGCCGCTGACACGCGGGTGGCGGTGTCGTTTTCGGTCCTGAACGCGCTGTGGCCCCGTAGGGCGTAGTGCCTACGGGGCCACAGCGGGTGAGAGTGGAGGGGACCGCTCACCGGGACCCCGTGGGGGGTGAAGGTGAACGGTTCCGCTCACCGGAGCCACAGGGGGGTTGGTCGGGCCAAAGCGAGGAACGAGCGGAGGCCCAAAGAAGGCACAGGGGTGAGGGGCGTGCCGGTGCCTGCAGGAGGAGTCTCTGCCGCCAGCGAGGAACGAGCCAGGCAGTAGCGACGACGAAGGACCCGGTGTGAAGCGCCCCCGAACCCTCGCCCCGAACCCTCGCCCCGAACCTCCCCTACCCGGCGTAGATGTCCTCGATCTCCTGGCTCCACTCCTTGTTCACCACGTGGCGCTTGACCTTGAGGGAGGCGGTCAGCTGGCCGCTCTCCTCGGTGAAGTCGCTGGGCAGGATGCGGAACTTCTTGATGCCCTCGGCCTTGGAGACGGCCATGTTGGCGTTGTCCACGGCCTCCTGGATGGTGGCGTTGAGGTCGGGGTCCTCGGTCAGGTCGGCGATGGTGCCGGACTTGCCCTTGGCCTCCTTCCACTGCTCGAAGGCATCGGGGTCGACCGTGACCAGGGCGGCGATGAACTTGCGGTTGTCGCCGACCACCATGCACTGGCTGACCAGCGCGTGGGCGCGGATGCGGTCCTCCAGCACGGCCGGGGCGACGTTCTTGCCGCCCGCGGTCACGATGATCTCCTTCTTGCGGCCCGTGATGCTGAGGAAGCCGTCGTCGTCCAGGGAGCCGAGGTCGCCGGTGCGGTAGAAGCCGTCCTCGGTGAAGGCCTCCTTGGTGGCCTTCTCGTTGTCCCAGTAGCCGACCATGATGTGGTCGCCCTTGACCAGGATCTCGCCGTCCTCGTCGATGCGGGCGGAGGTGCCCGGCAGCGGCTGGCCCACGGTGCCGATCTTGTTGAACTCGGGGCTGTTGACCGAGGTGGGGGCGGTGGTCTCGGTGAGGCCGTAGCCCTCGATGATCGTGAAGCCGATGCCGCGGAAGAAGTGGCCCAGGCGGGCGCCGAGCGCCGATCCGCCCGAGACCGCGTGGTCGGCGTTGCCGCCCAGGGCGGCCAGGAGCTTGCCGTAGACGAGCTTGGCGAACAGCGCGTGCTTGAGCTTGAGGCCCAGCGGGATCCGGCCGGTGTCCAGGGCCTTGCTGTAGGCGATGGCGGTGTCGGCCGCGGCCTTGAAGATCTTGCCCTTGCCCTCGGCCGTCGCCTTCTGCTCGGCCTTGGTGTAGACCTTCTCGAACACGCGGGGGACCGCGAGGAGGAACGTCGGGCGGAACTCCGAGAACTGCTCGATCAGCTCCGGGCCGGTGGAGGGGAAGTGGCCCAGGGTGGCCTTGCCCTCGATGACCATGACCTGGACGAAGCGGGCGAAGACGTGGGCCAGCGGGAGGAAGAGCAGGGTGGAGGGGTTCTCCTTGCCCTTGAGGATCTGCTGGGCCGGTCCTTCCAGGGCCTGGTGGGCGATGAAGAGGAAGTTGCGGTGGGTGAGCTTGCAGCCCTTGGGGCGGCCGGTGGTGCCCGAGGTGTAGATGAGGGTCGCGAGGTCGTCGACCTTGACCGCCGTGCGCCGCTTCTCCAGCGCGGCGTCGTCGATCTCGGCGCCGGTCTCGCGCAGCCGGGCGAGGTCCTCGCCCTCGATCGTCCATACCTGGCCCAGCTCGGGGGCGGAGGAACGGACGGACTCGACGCGCTCGGCGTGGTCGGCGGTCTCGACGAAGGCGGCACGGGCCCCGGAGTTGCCCAGGATCCACTCGACCTGCTCGGCCGAGGAGGTCTCGTAGACCGGGACGGTGACGGCGCCGACCGACCAGATGGCGTAGTCGAGGACCGTCCACTCGTAGCGGGTGCGCGACATCAGGGCGACCCGGTCACCGTGCTCGATACCCGCGTTGATGAGCGCCTTGGCGTACGCGGCGATGTCGCCGTGCAGCTCCGCGACGGTGATGTCGCGCCACTGGCCGGCTTCCTGCCGACGGGCGGCGACGGCGTCGGGCTCGCTTGCCGCGCGCGCGTAGAGCGTGTCGGTCAGCCGCGCGTCATCGGCGATCTCAACCTTGACGGGAGAGCTGTATTCGCGCACGTGATGCTCCTGGACGTGTACGGGGATCTTGAAAGGGGGGACGTGACGAGCGTAACAACACATGCTACTCGTGAGTAGGCCGTGTTGCCGTTCGGTATCCAACAGTGACCCGTGTCCGGCTCCGGATGCTGTGAACCCGCAGCTCGGGACGGTGTGGGAGCGGTGTCCCCGACCCCCTGGGATGGTTGTTCGTACGGGGGGTATGCCCGGTCCGGCGGCGATCGACGCCGTCAGGCCGTCCGGGAGTGCGCAGGTCAGAACTGTGGTCCCGGCTCCTTCTCGTACGCACGCGAGACTATCTCCTGTCGTGACCTTCGTGCACATCAGGTGGCTTCTGCGGCGTTTCGGGCGTTTTCCGGTCCCGACGGACGGAGTGGCCGGCCTTCGGAGGCCGCGGGCGGCACCCTGGTTCGCCCCTGATCCTGCCCTGAGAAACCGGCCCGGCGCCGCCCGCGCCGGTTAACGTGAGGCCTGAGGATGCCGACGAAGGAGGTCCGGAGATGACGGAGAACGACGGTCGCCCGCAGGAGCCGGGGCGGGGCGAGGCCCCCGACCTGATCGACGACGCCCTGAAGCTGGTCGACGGCCTGCAGCGCAAGCTGGTCACCGCGGGGGTGCGGCGCGGGGTCGGTGCCGTCACCTCCGCGCCGCGCAAGGGCGACGTGTGGGAGGAGGCCATCCGCCTGGAGACCAAGCCGGAGCGGCCCGCCGTGGAGGAGCTCTTCGACATCGTGCGCACGTCCGCGCCGGAGGTCGCCGGGCACCTCGGCCGAGCGGGGCTGGCCCTCGCGGGCGCCCTGGGGCGCACGTGGGACGTGGTCGAGCGCTCGCTGGAGCAGACCGGGTCGGACGCGAGCCGCCCGCAGGCGGACGACTCCGGGGCCGAGTCGGCGCAGGACCGGCGCGAGGAGGCGAAGCCGCAGGTCACCTCCGGGGACTAGGGCGCTTCGGACGGGTTCGGCTCCTGGGGTACCTCGGGCCGCCGAGGGCTGGTTTAATCGAGGGGTTTACACCATTTGAAAGACCTCTGTCATGAACCGCGCGGCTTATGTCAGAGTTCGTGCGTAAGTAGGAAGGAACTGCCCCCATGCTGACCATCGGCGTAGACATCGGCGGTACCAAGGTCGCAGCCGGGGTCGTGGACCAGGACGGGCAGATCCTGGACAAGGTCAAGTACCCCACCCCCTCCAACGACCCGGCGGGCCTGGCCGACGTGGTCGCCCGCGCCGTCGACGACCTGCGCTCGCGTCAGCCGGAGCGGGCGTGCCACGCGGTCGGCGTGGGCGTGGCCGGGTTCGTCGACGAGGACCGCGCCACGGTCCAGGTCGCGGTCAACCTCGGCCTGCGCGACGAACCCCTCAAGGAACGCGTCCAGGCCCGGGTCGGCCTGCCCGTGGTCATCGAGAACGACGCCAACGCCGCCGCGTGGGCCGAGGCGCGCTTCGGCGCCGGACGGGGCAGCGCCCACCTGGTCTGCGTCACCCTGGGCACCGGCATCGGCGGCGGCCTGGTCCTGGACGGCGCCCTCTTCCGCGGCCGGTTCGGCGTCGCGGCCGAGATCGGCCACTACCGGATGGTGCCGCACGGGCGCCGCTGCGCCTGCGGCAACCACGGGTGCTGGGAGCAGTACGCCAGCGGACGCGCCCTGGTGGCCGAGGGGCAGGACCTGGCGCGGACCGACCCCAGGGCCGGCGAGCGGATGCTCAAGCTCGCCGACGGCGACGTGGAGAAGGTGGAGGGGCACGTCATCACCCAGGCCGCGCTGGAGGGCGACAGCGCCGCCCTGGAGTGCTTCCGCATCGTCGGCGAGTGGGCCGGGCTCGGCCTGGCCGACCTGGCGGCCATCCTCGACCCGGAGTGCTTCGTGCTCGGCGGCGGGGTCTCCGACGCGGGATCGATCCTGCTGGACCCGGTCATGGCCTCCTTCGCCCGCCACGTCTCCGGCCGCCCCGGCCGCAGGCTGGCCGAGGTGCGGCTGGCCGAGCTCGGCGGCGAGGCCGGGATCGTCGGCGCGGGCGACCTCGCCCGGCACTGACGCCGCACGGCCCGGACACGGACGAGGGCGCGGCGCCGGTGCACCACCGGGGCCGCGCCCTCACACGTGTACGGAAGCCGCGTCACTCCCGCGGCGCGGCGTCGTCCTTCCCGCCGTCCGCGGCCCCGCGCTCGGCGCGCCTGGCCGCCTTGCGCGCGCGGCGCTCCTCCTTGCGCTTGGCCCGGTCGGAGCGGCGGCGGTCCTTGTCGCTGGCGTGCTGCTCGCGGCGGGCCTCCTTGGCCTCGGCCTCCAGCTCCGCCTTGACCGACTGCGCGTAGCGGTCCACGTACTCCTGGCCGGACAGCTCCATCAGCGCGTACATGATCTCGTCGGTGATGGCCCGCAGGACCCGCGGGTCCCGCTCCATGCCGTAGTAGCGCGAGAAGTCCAGCGGCTTTCCGAAGACCACCTTGGGGCGCACGCCCAGCTTCGGGACGGTGCGGCCGGGCGGCATGATCTTCTCCAGGTTGATCATCGCCATCGGCACCACCGGGGCCTTGGCCTCCAGGGCGAGCCGCGCCACGCCCGTGCGGCCGCGGTAGAGCTTGCCGTCGGGGGAGCGGGTGCCCTCCGGGTAGATGCCCAGCAGATCGCCGCGCTTGAGCACGCGCAGGCCCGTGCGCAGGGCCGCCTCGCTGGCCTTGCCGCCGGAGCGGTCGATCGGGATCTGCCCCACACCGGTGAAGAACGCCCGGCTGAAGAAGCCCTTGACACCGGTCCCGGTGAAGTACTCCGACTTGGCCAGGAACGTGATCTTGCGGGGGAGCGGCAGCGGACCGAAGAAGTGGTCCGAGAAGGACAGGTGGTTGCTCACCATGATGGCCGGACCGCGCCGCGGCACGTTCTCCACGCCCTCCGCGCGCGGTTGCCACAACACGGCCAGGATCGGGCCCAGGAACGCCTTGACCACCCAGTAGAACATCGTCCAGATCACCCCTGCACACGCGGGGAGTCCGCAGGCAGGGCCTGCCCGATTCTCTGTCCCGCTCGGCCGACAACGTCAGAACCGCCCCGGCCACCGACTGAGGGGGAGAGCGCGACTGACATGCGCCATCCTCCCACCGCGCGGGGCGAACTGCCAAAGTGCCCCCCGCCCCCTGGGGCCGCGGTGACCGGTGCCCCGCCTGAGGATACCGAGTCAAGGGGGGAACGTTAGTCTTCACTCCATGACAAACACTCCGTCGAACGGCTAGCCTCACGCCTGGGGCCGGGAACGCGATCCCGGAGTGTGCCCCGCCACCCACCGCCCGCCCGCACCATCCGCGCGACCGCGCGGCGCACGATCCCCTGGGAGCCACCGCGTGAACCCGACCGACGCAGCCCCGGTCCTCCCGGGTGCCGAGCCCTTCAGCCACGCCGGCTCCAGGACAGGCGTCCTGCTCTGCCACGGATTCACCGGGTCGCCCCACTCCATGCGCCCCTGGGGCGAGTACCTGGCCGCGGCCGGGCTGACCGTGGAGGTGCCGCTGCTGCCCGGCCACGGCACGGTGTGGCAGGACATGAACCTCACCGGGTCCGACGACTGGTACGCGCACGTGGAGCGGGCCCTGCTCGACCTGGCGCGGCGGTGCGACGAGGTCTACGTGATGGGCCTGTCCATGGGCGGCGCGCTCACGGTCCGGCTGGCCCAGCGGCACCCCGGCCTGGTGCGCGGCATCGTGCTCGTCAACCCCTCCCTGGTGGTGGAGGACTACAGGCTCCCCCTGATCGCCCCGTTCGGGCGCCTGGCGGCGCGACTGCTGCCCTCCACCGCGGGCGTGACCAGCGACGTCTCCAAGGACGACACGACCGAAGGCGGCTACGACCGGGTCCCGACCGCGGCCGCGGCGACACTCCCGAAGCTGTGGCGTGCGGTTCAGCAGGGCATGTCCGGTTTGCGGGCGCCTGTTCTGGCCTTCCGGAGCCCCCAGGACCATGTGGTGGGACCCGCGAGTCTGCGTATGCTCGCTCACAGGGCGGTCAACACGACGGTGGCCATCCACCTGCTGCACGACAGCTACCACGTGGCCACGCTCGACCACGACGCGCCCGCCATATTCGACGGGAGCCTCGCGTTCGTGCGAGAGCACTGTGAAAGCGGGGAAGGAGCCGACCGATGACACAACGTCGGGGCAACGGCCTGCTCGCCGATGCCTACGTGCCCCTGATCCTGCTCGCGCCCTCGCACGCGGACCTGATGCTGGACGCCCTGCGCCGCAGCGGGATCGCCGCGTACGCGGTGCCGCTGGAGGAGGACGTGCTGGACCCCGCCGGAGGACGGGCCGACGACCCGCCCACCGACCACCTCTACGTGGACGCCGATGAGCGCGGGGCCGCCGAACGCGTGCTGGGCGCCGAACTGCCGGGCCTGGGCGAGACGGCCCGCGTCGAATCCGGCCCCCCGGTGGGCGGCGACCTGCTGGACGGCCCTCCGGAGAACGTCGACCCCGACGCCGAGCCCGCCGAGCCCGCCGACGAGGACGCGGTGTGGCAGGACCTGGTCGCGCGGTTCTACGACGGGGACGACGGCGCCGAGCGCCGCCGGACGGGCTGGCCCGACGCGGAGAACCTGAGCGCCCCGGACGCGGACGAGCGCTCCGGACCCGGGCGCGTGGGCGGCGACATCCTGGCCGGCCCGGACGACGCCGACGACGAGGACGCGGCCGAGCTCGCCCGCCGGGTCGAGGCGGAGCTGGAGGGCCACTACGAGCCGCCGCCACCGCCGCCCCTGCTGCAGGGGAGCCGGGTGGGCATCGCGGCCTGGTTCGGACTGCTGAGCGGCCCCGTGGTGCTCTTCGGGTCGGCCTTCCTGGGGATCTCGCTGCCCAACTGGCTGATGTTCGCCGCGGTCGTGGCGTTCCTGGCCAGCTTCGTCGTGCTGGTCCTGCGCATGACCGACAGCCGGGCCCCCGGTGACAACGGGCCCGACGACGGGGCGGTGGTCTGAGCCCTGGGCTTCGACGTCCCCCTGTGGCGCGGGATCACGCTGTACCGCGCCGCCGCCCTCGTCTACGCGCTGGTCCTGCTCGTCCAGCACCACGAGCACCTGGCCCGGCCCTGGGCCGCCTGGTGCGTCCTGGCGGTCATGGCGGCCTGGACGGCGGTCACCGCCCACGCCTACGTCCGCCCCCCGTGGCGGACGTGGCGCCTGCTGACCGCGGACCTGGCGGTCTCCTTCGGCTGCCTGTTCGCGACGGCCCTGGCGGCCTCTCCCTACTACCTCACGCAGGCCCCGCCGCTGAGCGGCTACTGGTTCGCCGGGGCCTCCCTGTCGGCGAGCGTGATCTGGGGCCGGCGCGGCGCCGCCACCGTCGCCCTGCTCTACGGCTTCGCCGACCTCACCCTCAGAGTGGTCATGGGAGCGGCCATCACGGGGGCGACCGCGCGCGGCGTGGTGCTCCTGCTCCTGACGGGCCTGGCCGTGGGCTACATGGCCCGGGTGGCCGAGCGGGCCGAGGAGCGCTTCACCCAGGCGGTGGCGCTGGAGGCCCGCCTGTTCGAGCGCGAGCAGCTGGCCCGGGAGATCCACGACTCCGTCCTGCAGGTCCTGGCCCTGGTCCGGCGCCGCGGGGCCGAGGCCGGCGGCGAGGCGGCGGAGCTGGGCCGGATGGCCGGTGAGCAGGAGGTGCGCCTGCGCTCGCTCATCACCGACGGCCTGCCCGAACCGAAGGGCGGCCCGGTGGACCTGCGCGAACTGCTGCGCAGGCAGGAGTCGGTCACCGTCTCCGTCGCCACCCCCGCCACACCGGTGCTGCTGCCCGCCCGGTCGGCCGCGGAGCTCTCCGCCGCCGTCCAGGCCGCCCTGGACAACGTGGCCCGCCACTGCCCGGCGGGCACCCGTGCCTGGGTGCTGGTGGAGGAGGAGGACGACACCGTGACCGTCTCCGTCCGCGACGACGGCCCGGGCATCCCGCCCGACCGGCTGGACGCCGCCCGCCGCGAGGGGCGCCTGGGCGTGGCCCAGTCCATCCAGGGCCGCCTGCGGGACCTCGGCGGCACCGCCGAGTACGTGTCCCAGCCCGGCGAGGGCGCCGAGGTCGAACTACGCGTCCCCCGAGTCCCAGCGGGGTGAAGTACGCGGCGCCCCTCGTGGGCCGTCACCCCTGCCGCGAGGTTGCGTGCCATCGCCTGTGCCCCGATGGATCGAAGATGTACGCACAGCCCTACGGGACTCGAGGGGGCGAGAGGTCGGCCGTCCAGCCTGCCGGAACCACAGGGGGTCTATCCGGTCAAAGCAGGAAGGACCGCGCCGCAGGCGTCCGTTGAGGGTGGTGGCGGGCGACGGTGTGGGCACGAGCGGCGGCCCAGGGCGGGCGCGGTGAGGCCCCGTCTACTAGGCGCCCGAGGCGAAGCGCTGCTCCTGCCACGGGTCGGCCCGGTTGTGGTAGCCGCGTTCCTCCCAGAACCCCCGGCGGTCGGCCGTCATGTACTCGACGGCGCGCAGCCACTTGACGCTCTTCCAGCCGTACAGGTGCGGCACCACCAGGCGCAGCGGGAAGCCGTGCTCGGGGTCCAGCGGCCGGTGGTCGCGGCCCATGGCCAGCATCGTGCCCTCGGCCAGGAAGTCGTCCAGGCGCAGGTTCGCGCTGTAGCCGTACTCGCCCCACGCCATCACGTGTGTGACCTCGGGGGCGGGTGGGGCGATGTCGACCAGATCCTGGGGACGCACCCCGTACCAGGGCACGTCGGGGACGCTGAAGCGCATGACGCAGTGGAAGTCGCGGACCGTGTCCGCGCGCGGCAGCTCGGCGAACTCGTCCCAGGTCCAGCGGTAGGTGCCCAGGGTCTCGGTGGCCCCCATGACCCGGAAGTCCCACCGGTGCGGCCGGAACGTGGGCACGGGTCCGTAGTGCAGTGGCTTGTGCTCGTGGCGTATCACCTGGCCGGGCGGCAGGTCGGCCCGCCGCGTGTCCCCCCGGTCCCCGGTCCGGGCTCCCTCGTGCAATCCGTCCCCTCTCTCAGACGGCCGGTCCGCCCGTGCCGTCACTGCTTCTCGCGACCTGCCCCCCTCGCTGGGTGGGGGAAGGGAGGCTCTCGCCATCCTGCCAGGCGGCAACGAGAGCTAGGTCACTCCCCCCGGGTGTGCGGGTCCCCTCCGATCGTGCGCTATAGTCACAGCCATGCAGCGGAACTTTTGGCGCTTTTATGGCTACCGGCCCAACTCCCCGGTCGCCTGTCAAGCGCTGCGCTGATACAGGACGACTTCCAAGGAGCCCCGGGCCGGACGGCCCGGGGCTCCTTCGCGTTCCGGGCGCGGCCACAGGGTTCAGCCACCCGCCACTCCAACGAACAGGGACTACCCACATGGTCATCGTGATGGCACCGGACGCCACCCCCGACAACATCGACGATCTGGTCGAGCTGGTCAGCTCGGTCGGCGGCGAGGCCTACGTGACGCGCGGCGTGAGCCGTACGATCATCGGCCTGGTCGGGGACGTCGAGCGCTTCCAGGACCTCGGCCTGGCCGCCAAGCCCGGTGTCAGCGACGTGCTGCGCATCTCGGTCCCCTACAAGCTCGTCAGCCGCGAGAACCACGACAGCCGCACCGTGGTGAGCGTGCGCGGTGTCCCGATCGGCGGCGACAACATGACCGTGATCGCCGGTCCGTGCGCGGTCGAGACCCCCGACCAGACCCTGGAGGCCGCCCGGATGGCGCTGGCCGCCGGCGCGTCGCTGCTGCGGGGCGGCGCCTACAAGCCGCGGACCTCCCCCTACGCCTTCCAGGGCCTGGGGGAGCAGGGGCTGAAGATCCTCGCGGACGTGCGCGAGGAGACCGGGATGCCCATCGTGACGGAGGTCGTGGACGCCGCCGACGTCGAGCTGGTCGCCTCCTACGCCGACATGCTCCAGGTCGGCACGCGCAACATGCAGAACTTCGCCCTGCTGCAGGCGGTCGGCGACGCGGGCAAGCCCGTCCTGCTCAAGCGCGGCATGAGCGCCACGATCGAGGAGTGGTTGATGGCCGCCGAGTACATCGCCCAGCGCGGCAACCTCGACATCGTCCTGTGCGAGCGCGGCATCCGCACCTTCGAGAAGGCCACCCGCAACACCCTGGACATCAGCGCCGTCCCGGTGGCGCAGAACCTGTCCCACCTGCCGGTCATCGTGGACCCCTCGCACTCCGGGGGCAAGCGCGACCTCGTCCTGCCGCTGTCGCGGGCCGCCATCGCGGTGGGCGCCGACGGCATCATCGTGGACGTGCACCCCACGCCGGAGGAGGCGCTGTGCGACGGCCCCCAGGCCCTGCTGGAGTCCGACCTGGCGGAGCTGCGGGACCTGTCGGCGACCCTGGCCACCCTGAGCGGCCGTACCCTGACGCCCGCCCCGGGCCGGGAACTCGCCGGACTGTGAACGCGTGAGAGCGGGTGCTCCGCGGCCCCCCGGGCGCGCGGAGCACCCCCGTCTCAGACGCGGGCCGCGGCGGCGGGCGCCACCCGGGCGGGTGCCGCCTCGCCCAGGAAACTGGGCTTGTGCAGCTGGGCCGTGGTGACCAGGTGCTCGGCCAGTTCCTCGGCGTCCAACCGCTTCTCGATCTGGCGCAGGTCCGGGATCTTGGCGGCGGTCTCGACCTGGCGCGGCGTCAGCATCGTGCAGCAGTCCTCGTCGGGAAGCTCCGAGATGGCCAGGGTGCCGATCCGGCGGGCCTGGTCCATGATCTCGGTCTTGTCCATCCCGATGAGCGGCCGCAGGATCGGCAGGTCCACCGCGTCGTCCAGGGCGGTGAGGTTGGTCATCGTCTGGCTGGACACCTGGCCCAGGGCGTCCCCGGTGATCAGGCACTCCGCGCCCAGGTCGTCGGCGAGCGCCTCGGCGGTCTTGAGCATCAGCCGCCGCTGGGCGACGATCTGCAGCCGTTCGATGCCCGAGCTCTTCAGCTGCTGCTGGGCCTTGCCGAAGGGCACCACGAACAGCCGCGAGCCGACCTGGTAGCGGTCGATCTGGCGGACCAGGCTGTAGGCCTTGTAGATGGACTCCGGGCCGGTGAAGGGCATCCCGGAGAAGTGCAGGAAGTCCACCTTCAGGCCGCGCCGGATCATCCGGTGCGCCGCGACCGGCGAGTCGATGCCGCCCGACATCAGCACCAGGCCGCGCCCGCTCATCCCGGCGGGCAGGCCGCCCTGGCCGGGGATGCCGTCGGTGAACACGAACGCCTCGTCCTTGTCCACCTCGACGAACAGGGTGTTGTCGGGCCGCTTGAGGTTGACCGGGTACCCGTGCGCCTCGATGATCTTGGAGCCGAGGTAGCCGGCCAGCTCGGACGAGGTCATCTCGAAGCGCTTGTCCCGGCGGCGCGCCCGCACGGCGAACGTGCCGGTGCGGTCGGCCAGGGAGCGCACCGCGATGTCGGTGATGGCGTCCAGGTCCTTGGCCACCCGGCGCACCAGGTGCACCCACACGACGCCCATGACGTTGGCCATGCGGTCGGCGATCTCGGCGACCTCCACGTCGGAGGCGCCGGGCTTGCGGACGATGATCACGCCGGAACCGCGCTGGGAGAGCCGGACGTCGCCCAGGTCGCGCACCGACGCGCGGATGTTGTTGTGCAGCCGCCGCTCGAACAGCTTGCGGTTGGACCCCTTGAGGACGATCTCGCCGAGCTTCATGAGCACGCAGAGCTCGCCCAGCCCGGTGCCGGCTCCGACCTTGGCTGCGGGGAGCGGCGCGGACTCGAGCGACGCTGACATGGTGCTACCTCCGGTGGGTACGAGATGACTGCCGTCTCCAGTATCGAACATCCGCGCCACCGTTCCGAACGCTTTCCACAGCGGCGCCCCCGCACCAGCAGGACGCCGGTACGGGGGCGGTGGCCACAGGGGAGCAGGAGCCCCGAGGGGCCGCTAGCCGAAGAAGACCTCGGCCTCCTCGTAGCGCTCGGCCGGGACGGTCTTGAGGGTGTCGGTGGCCTCGGCCAGGTCCACCCGCACGATGTCGGTGCCCTGCAGGCCGACCATCTTGCCGAACGAGCCGTCGTGCACGGCGTCGATCGCGTGGACGCCCAGGCGGGTGGCGAGCACCCGGTCGAACGCGGAGGGGGTACCGCCGCGCTGCACGTGCCCGAGCACCACCGAGCGCGCCTCCTTGCCGGTGCGCTGCTCGATCTCGTCGGCCAGGCGCTGGCCGATGCCGCCCAGGCGGACGTGGCCGAAGGCGTCCGTCTCGCCGGTCGCCAGCTCCATCTGGCCCTCCATCGGGTGCGCGCCCTCGGCGACCACGATGATGGGGGCGTACTGGGTCTGGAAGCGGCTCTCGACGTGCTTGACGACCTGGTCGATGTCGAAGGGGCGCTCGGGGATGAGGATCACGTTGGCGCCGGCCGCCATGCCCGAGTGCAGCGCGATCCATCCGGCGTGGCGGCCCATGACCTCGACCACGAGCGCGCGGTGGTGGGACTCGGCGGTGGTGTGCAGCCGGTCGATGGCCTCCATCGCGATGTTCACGGCCGTGTCGAAGCCGAACGTGTAGTCGGTCGCGTTGAGGTCGTTGTCGATGGTCTTGGGCACGCCCACGACGTTCACACCGCGGTCGTGGAGCTGGCGCGCCACACCCAGGGTGTCCTCGCCGCCGATGGCCACCAGGGCGTCCACGCCCAGTCCGGCCATGTTGTCCTTGACCCGCTCGACACCGCCCTCGATCTTCATCAGGTTGGTGCGCGAGGAACCCAGGATGGTGCCGCCGCGCGGCAGGATCCCGCGCACCGCCGTGACGTCCAGCGGCATGGTGTCGCCTTCCAGGGGGCCGCGCCAGCCGTCCCGGAAGCCCACGAACTCGTAGCCGTAGTCCTTGATCCCCTTACGGACGACGGCGCGGATGACCGCGTTCAGACCAGGGCAGTCTCCACCGCCGGTCAACACCCCGACTCGCATGCGACAACTCCTCGACGTAGTGTGATTGAGCGCATCGCGCCATATGGTCTAGACCATAGTGGGCCCAGGGAGTCCAGGCCAACCCGTGGGCGGGTGTGGATCACGCGGGCGGGCGAGGCCAGGGAGTGTTCTTCCGCGGGCTTCCGGGTGAGCGAGCGGTCGTCAGGCCATCCCTCGCAGGACGATGTGCGAAGTTCAGCCTGGTTGTGCTGCACGAGCGCAGAGGCGCGGCGAGAGGCGGCCTGGCGGCCGCGAGCCCGGAATGCCGCAAAGAATCACGACCTAGTCGTCGAGCCCCTGGTCGATGGCGTAGCGGACGAGCTCCACCCGGTTGTGCAGGTGGAGCTTGGTGAGGGTGTTCTGCACGTGGTTCTGCACCGTGCGGTGCGCGATCGACAGCCGCGCCGCGATCTGCTTGTAGGCCAGCCCCTTGGCGACCAGGCGCAGCACCTCGGTCTCACGCGGGGTGAGCGCGGGAGCGGGGCCGTCCGGTTCCCGGGGCTCCTTCGCCGAGGCCAGCCTGCGGTACTCGCCCAGGACGAGACCGGCCAGCCCCGGGGTGTAGACCGCCTCCCCGGCGTGCACGCGGCGCACCGCGTCGAGCAGTTCCTCGCGCGCGGCCGACTTCACCAGGTACCCGGTGGCTCCGGCCTTGACCGCGGCCAGGACGTCGTCGCCCTCGCCGCTGGCCGACAGCACGAGCACGCGCGGCGGGTCGGCCAGGGCCACCAGCCCCGCCGTCAGCTCCACGCCGGACATGTCCGGCAGGTTCAGATCGACCACGGCCAGCGTGGGGCGCGCGGCCGGCGCGATGCGCAGGGCCTTGGCGCCGTCGCCCGCCGTCCCGACCACGTCCACCCCGGCCTCGCCGAGGTCGCGCGCGACCGCGTCGCGCCACATCGGGTGGTCGTCCACCACCAGTACCCGGATCGCGTCCATGCCCATGCGGCCGAGCCTATCGGCACCGCACGGGCGCCGCGGGGGCCGGGGTCAGTCGTCGTCGTCCCTGTCGCGGTCGTCGCCGCCCCCGTCGCCCAGGTCGATGCCGACCGGGGTCGCGGTGATGGTGATCTCGGTGCCCTCCGGCGCCTTCCCGGTGTGCGACTGCGACACCACGACGTTGCCGCCGAACAGGCGCTCGACCTTCACCTCGAACCCGGCGTCCTCCAGCTCCTCGCGGGCCTCGCCCACGCGCATGTCGGTCACGTCGGGGATGTCGATGCCCGGCGGGCCGGTGGAGACCGTGAGCTCGACCGCGGCCCCGGCACCGACCGTGCTGCCGTTGTCGGGGCTCTGCGTGATCACCACGCCCTCGTCGACGTCCTCGCTCTCCTCCTCGGTGACCGACACGGTCAGTCCGAGCTCCTCCAGGGCCTGGCGGGCCTCCTCCAGCTCCTGCCCGGTGACCGCGGGCACCTCGATGCCGCGGCTGATCGTGAGGGTGACGCCCTCCTCGCGGTCGGCCTCGGCACCGGCCTCCGGAACGGTGGAGATCACCTCGCCGGGCTCCACGCCCTCGGCGTCGACGGGCTCCTCGACGAGGGTCTCGGGGTCGAACCCGAGGTCCTCCAGGTCCGCGAGGGCGTTGGCGATGTTCTCGCCCTCCAGGTCGGGCATCTCGACCGACCGCGGGCCCATGGACAGGAACACGCTCACGTCGTCGCCGGGCGAGAGCCGCTCACCGGCGCCGGGCTCGGTACGGGCGACCGTGCCCGGCTCCTCGTCGCTGTAGACGGGCTCCTCGACCAGGTCGTAGACGAGCCCGGCGGTGCGGATGTCCTCGCGGGCGACTTCGGGCGCGGCCCCGACCACCTCCGGTACGGCCTCGAACCGGCCGAAGAGGAACCACCACCCGCCGGCGAGCAGCACGATCGCCAGTGCGGCCGCGCCGATCCCCAGCAGGAGGCCGCGGCGGCCGCGCGGCGCGTCGTCGTCGGGGTAGTCGTCGTCCGCGTAGCGGTCGTCGTCGAGGGCGGCGCCGCCCATCTCCACGATCATCGTGGCGTTCTCGGTCCCGGGCCCGGCCCCGCCCGCGATCAGCTGCGGAGCGGTGACGGCGGCGGTCGGCGCGGCTCCGGCGGCCACGGGCGGCAGCGGTCCGGCGGGCGCCCCGGTGTCCTCAGGCAGCCGCCCCAGGACCTCCAGGACCTTGGCGAGGTACTGTCCCGCGTTGCTCGGACGGTACCGGGGGTCGCGCTCGGTGGCCTTGGTCACCAGGGCGTCGACCTCGGGGGGCAGGCCGGGCAGGAAGTGCGACGGGCGCGGGACGTCCTCGGTGACGTGCTGGTAGGCGATCGCGATCGGCGTCTCGCCGGTGTGCGGCTGGCTGCCCGTGAGCAGCTCGTAGAACATGATGCCGGACGCGTACACGTCGCTGCGCGCGTCGGCGGTGCCCTTCTCGATCTGCTCGGGCGCCAGGTAGGCGGCGGTGCCCATGAGCGTCCCGGTCCGGGTCAGGCCCTGGTTGGACTGTTCCACGGCGCGGGCCAGACCGAAGTCGGCGACCTTGACCCGGCCGTCCGCGGTGATGAGCACGTTCTCCGGCTTGACGTCGCGGTGCACCATCCCCGCCTGGTGGGCGGCCCCCAGAGCGGCCAGCACCGGCGCCATCGTGTTCAGGGCGTCCCGCGGCGTGAGGCGGCCGCGCTCCTTGAGCATGTCGCGCAGTGTGCGGCCGGGCACGTACTCCATGGCCAGGAACACGTGGCCCTGGTCCTCACCCTGGTCGAAGACCTGGACGACGTTGGGGTGCGAGAGCTTGGCGACCGAGTGGGCCTCGTTGATGAAGCGCTGGACGAAGGTCGGGTCCTGCGCCAGGGACGCGTGCATGACCTTGAGCGCGAGCCGTCGGTCCAGGCGAAGGTCATGGGCGACGTAGACGGTCGCCATCCCGCCACCGGCGATCCGGGACTCGACGAAGTAGCGTCGGTCCAGAGTCGAGCCTACGAGCGGGTCGGAAGTCGTCATGTCCACGGCGGAGTGCTGTCCTTGCTGCGGGGAGCGCGGGCGTGTCGCGGCCGGTGGCGCGTAACCCGACACAGGGTGTCGAACCGACACGATAGCGGAAGCCCGCGCCGGATCTGCCCCGCGCTCTGCGGTCGTGGCGCCCCGCGTCCGCTGCAGGGGAGGCGGTGGCGCCGTTCTCTTCGTCGTCCGCGCCGTGCCCGGAGGGGCAGGGCGCATCCCACCACGGTAGGGGACGGGGGCAAGCACCCGGGGGAGGATGGTTCGGGGTGGAGGTTCGGGGCGAGGGTTCGGGGCGAGGGTTCGGGGCGCTTCACGCCGGTAGGGTTCGGGGCGCATCACGCCGGGTCCTTCGTCGTCGCTACTGCCTGGCTCGTTCCTCGCTGGCGGCAGAGACTCCTCCTGCAGGCACCGGCGCGCCCCTCACCCCCTGCTTGCCTTGGGCCGCCGCTCGTTCCTCGCTTTGGCCCGACCAACCCCCTGTGGTTCCGGTGAGCGGAACCGTTCACCTTCACCCCCCTGCGGCGCGGCTTCGGGCGTTTAACGCCAGAGCCCTCGTCGTCGCCTGCAGGCACCGGCGCGCCCCTCACCCCCTGCTTGCCTTGGGCCGCCGCTCGTGCCCGCACCGTCGCCCGCCACCACCCTCAACGGACGCCTCCGGCGCGGTCCTTCCTGCTTCGGCCCGGGTGACGGCCCTAGTCGGGGGTGGAGGCCTGTGCGTAGCGGCGCACCGGGATGCGCCCGGCCAGGCGGGCGGCGCGTCCGGCGCGCACGGCGTCGCGCATCGCCGCGGCCATCAGCACCGGGTCCTGCGCGCGGGTGACGGCCGTGGCGAGCAGGACCGCGTCGCAGCCCAGCTCCATGGCCAGCGCGGCGTCGCTGGCGGTGCCGATGCCCGCGTCCACGATGACGGGCACCCCGGCCCGCTCGACGATCAGCTCCAGGTTGTGCGGGTTGCGGATGCCCAGGCCGGAGCCGATCGGCGCGGCCAGGGGCATCACCGCGGCGCAGCCGATCTCCTCCAGGCGCCGGGCCAGGACCGGGTCGTCGTTGGTGTAGGGAAGGACGGTGAAGCCGTCGTCCACGAGCCGCTCGGCGGCGTCCAGCAGCTCGACGGGGTCGGGCAGCAGCGTGTGCTCGTCCGCCACCACCTCCAGCTTCACCCAGTCGGTGCCCAGTGCCTCCCGGCCCAGCCGGGCGGTGCGCACGGCGTCGGCGGCGGTGAAGCAGCCCGCGGTGTTGGGCAGGGGACGGATCTTGTTGCGGCTCAGGACGTCCCAGACCGATCCCTGCGTGCCCGGCGCCACCCGGCGCATGGCCACGGTCGTGAGCTCGGTCCCGGACGTGACCAGGGCGTCCTCCAGGACCTCCAGGGAGGGTGCCCCGCCGGTCCCGGTGATGAGCCGGGAGCCGAACGCGGTGCCCGCGATCACGAGCGGGTCGTCGGTGTGCGCGGTCATGGTCTCAGCCTCCCTGGACGGCGGTCAGGACGTCGACGCGGTCGCGGGCGCGCAGGGGCGTCTCGCCCCACGCGGCCCGGCGCACCACCTCGTCGTTGAGGGACACGGCGATGCCGCCGGGGACGGCGCCCTCGGCGGTCCCGGTCAGCTCCCGCACGACCGACTCCACGGTGGTGTCGGCGGTGACGTCGCGCGGGGCGCCGTTGATGATCAGTTCCACTGCTCCTCCAGGGTCGTGGTGTGGCCGTGGCCGCCGCCGGGCGCGCCGCCCGGTACGCGGTCGGCGGCGAAGCGGCGCGCGTGCTCGGGCAGCGCGCCGGTGGTGAGGACCTGGGCCATGACCTCGCCGGTGACGGGGGTCAGCAGCACGCCGTGCCGGAAGTGCCCCGCGGCCAGGTGCAGGCCGGGGACACGCGTGGGGCCCAGGAGGGGTTCGTTGTCGGGTGAGCCGGGACGCAGGCCCACACAGGCCTCGGTGACCTCCAGCTCGGTCACACCGGGCACGAGTTCGCGCGCGTCCCGCAGGACCTGCCAGAGGCCGCCCGCGGTGAGAGAGGTGTCATAGCCCAGCTCCTCCTGGGTGGCGCCGACGACCACCTCGCCGTCCGCTCGTGGGACGAAGTAGACGGGGGAGCCCCTGACCAGGCCCCGGACGGTGCGGTGGACGATCGGCGGCTCACCGGCGGGCACGCGCATGCGCAGCAGCTGGCCCTTGACCGGGCGGACCGGCGGCACGACGGGTTCGGGGACCGCGATCCGGTCGCTCCAGCAGCCCGCGGCCAGGACGACCTGGTCGGCGGGCAGGGTCCGTCCGTCGGACAGCCGCACGCCCAACCGGGCTTCGTCGGGGCCGGGACTCAAAACCTCCTCGGCGCGGGCCCTGGTCTCGGCGGCGCCGGCGCGCGCTCCGGCCTCCGCCAGCGCCCGCAGCAGCAGCCGCGGATCGACGGAGTGGTCGTCGGGGGCCAGGACCCCGCCGCGCACGGACGGGGCGAGCATCGGTTCCAGCCGACGGCACTCGCGGCCGGTGAGCCGTTCCGCGGCCACGCCCAGGCGCTGTTGCAGGGCGTGCAGGTCGGTCAGCAGAGCCAGGTCGTCGCGGTCGTAGGCGACCAGGAGCGTGCCGGTGGCGCGGTAGCCGACCGTGTGGCCGCTGGCCCGTTCCAGTTCGGCGACGAAGTCGGCGAACATCCCGGCGGAGCGCATCGCGAACTCCATCAGGGGTTCCTCGCCGAACATCGCCTCGGTGGCGGGGGTGAGCATGCCCGCGGCGACGGTGGAGGCGGCACGGGCGCCGCTCGGATCGGTGACGGGGTCGGGCTCGACCACGGTGACCGGCAGGCCCTGGCCGACCGCCCGCCAGGCGGTCACCCGTCCGGCGAGTCCGCCGCCGACCACGACGACACCGTGTTCCCCGGAATTGGTGGGCATGGTGCTCGATTCCACTCCCTTCGCCGGCATGACCCGGATCAGGTTCGTGCGGTCGGAGGCTCGCAGCCTCCCTCTCAGCCGGGTCCCACCCGGCTCCCGCGGGATGTTCTGTTCTGTCCCCCATCCTAGGCCAGAGCGCCCGGGAGGGTCCCGCCGCGGTGCTCGCCGCCCGCGCGGATGTGGCAGATTGGAGGTGTGACACACAGCGACAGCGACATCGACACCCTGGTCGGCACCTGGCTGACCCTCAAGGAGGCGGCCCAGCCGCTCGGCGTGAGCCCGAACCGGATCAAGACGCTGATCCGGGAGAACCGCCTCATGGGCGTGGTCCGCCGCGGAGAGCTCTCCATCCCGGCCGACTTCGTCGACGGCCACGACCTCGTCAAGGGGCTGCCGGGCACCCTGGTCCTGCTGACCGACGCCGGGTACTCCACGGAGGAGGCCCTGCGCTGGCTCTTCACGCCCGACGAGACGCTGCCCGGCACGCCCATCCAGGCCATGCGGGAGAACCGCGGCACCGAGGTGCGCCGACGCGCCCAAAGCCTGGCCTTCTGACTCGGTCCCCTCCGGTCACGGGCCGAAGCAGGAAGGACAGAACCGTAGGCGCCCGAGGCGCGCCGGTGTCCGCGACCCTTGGGCGGCCCTCCCGCAGCCCCTAGGGTGGTGCGTGTGAGGACCAGCCACGGAACCAGCCTGCGCAAGCGCCTGGACGCATCCCTTCTGTACCTGTGCACCGACGCCCGGACCGGGCGCGGCGATCTCGCCGAGTTCGCCGACGCCGCCCTGGCCGGCGGGGTGGACATCATCCAGCTCCGCGACAGGGGCCTGGACGCCCGCGAGGAGATCGCCGCACTGGAGGTGCTGCGGGGCGCCTGCGAACGGCACGGGGCCCTGCTCGCGGTCAACGACCGCGCCGACATCGCGCGCGCCGTGCGCGCCGACGTCCTGCACCTGGGCCAGCGCGACCTTCCCGTCCCCATGGCGAGGGACGTCGTCGGCGCCGACCCGGTCATCGGGCGCTCCAACAACGACCCCGAGGCCGCGGCGGCCTCCGCCGAGGAACCCGGCAGCGACTACTTCTGCGTGGGCCCCGTCTGGGAGACGCCCACCAAGCCGGGACGCCCCGCGGCCGGGCTGGAACTGGTGGAGCGGGCCGCCGCCCTGGGTACCGACCGGCCCTGGTTCGCCATCGGCGGGATCGACTCCGACAACATCGGCCAGGTGCTCGACGCCGGGGCCCGCCGGGTGGTGGTCGTGCGCGCCATCACCGAGGCAGAGGACCCGCGCGCCGCCGCCGCCGTGTTGCGCGCCCGCCTGGTCGAACAGGCCCAGGCCGACACCTGACCGTCCTGCGCGGGTCGCGAGGACCCGCTTCATGCCCTGTGGCGCCCCGGCCGTCGAGTTCTCGACCGCCGGGGCTCCGGGCTCACACGGACACGTGTGACAGAGCGCTCGGGTGGCGGCGCAGGAACCCCTCGATGGACTGCGCGGGGTGGCCCGTGAGCATGGGAACGGTGGGCGCGACCACGTCCATCTCTCCGGCGGCGATCGCCGCGTAGGAGGAGGCCCAGCCCTCGGCGGCCCACTCCGGCACCCCTCCGGCGCGGCGCGACTCCAGCGCCTCCTCCCAGGTCTCGGGCACGTAGCGCACGGTGCGGCCGGTCAGGGCGCTCAGCTTGTCCACGGTCGCACCGAGGGTCAGGGCCTCGGGCCCGGTGACGTCGTAGGTCGCCCCCTCCGCGAGGGCCGCCCGCTCCGGGTCGGTCAGGACCGCCGTGGCCACGTCCGCCAGGTCGTCCCGGGAGACCCACGCGGCCCGGCCGTCACCGGCCGGGCCGCGGATCACGCCGTCCCCGCCCACCCAGTCGGGCAGCAGGTCCAGGAAGAGGCCGGGTCTCAGGAAGGTGTGCCCCACGCCGGTCGCCCGGATGTGCGCCTCCGTGAAGAAGTGCGTGCGCGCGAACGTGAAGGTCGCCGCCGGGCCGGCCCGCAGGAAGGACAGGTAGACGATCCGGGACACCCCGGCCTTGACCGCGCCGTCCACCGCGCTCAGGTGCGTGTCGATCCGGCTCTCGGACTCGGTCGCGGGCACCAGGAACAGCGTGTCCACGCCGCGGCACGCCCGCTCGAAGCCGGCGGTGTCCTCGTAGGCCGCCATCGCGGCGGTACTGCCGGGGTACTCCGGTGCCCGGTTGATGTCCCGGACGATGAGCCGCTGCGGAAGGCCCAGCCGCGCGATCCTGGCGGCCACCCGACCGCCCAGCGCTCCGGTGGCCCCGGTCACCCCTATGGTGTGGTTTGTCATGTGATCGTCGCCCATGACACCTCATCCTGAGGGACGCGGGGCCGCCGGGCACTCACCGGCACGCCCTTTTTGCGGCATCCGGTCAGCGGCTGGTGCGCTCTTGGCCCTCGTCGGCTCCGGACGGCGTCACCGCGCCCGCCGGTGCCGCGGCGGGGCGCTGGTAGGACAGGCGGCGCAGCAGGACCTCGGCCGGGCCGCGCCGGTCGGCCCGCTCCATCGCGTAGGCCGCGGCCACGGTCACCAGCCACACCCCGACCGCGTACAGGGCCATGCTCCACGAGGTCAGGTGCGCGCCCAGTCCCAGGCCCCAGGCGGCCAGGATCGGCGCGCACAGCACGGACTGGCCCAGGTAGGAGGTCAGGGAGCGCTTGCCGGTCGCGGTGAGCGCGGTCAGGACCGCGCCGGGCTCGCGTCCGCGCGCCTCGATCCGGCGCGCGACCAGCGCGATGAGCGCGACGTAGCCCAGTCCGCCGGCCAGGCCGGTCACCGTGTGCGGCATGGCCAGCATGGTGGCGCGGGCGTCGTCGAGCTCCCAGATCCCGACCTGGGCCAGTGCCTCGGGCAGGCCGCCGATCCACGCCGTGGCCAGACCCGCGACCGCCACGGTGCGCAGCAGGCGCAGGTGGCGGCCCGGCTCCTCCAGGATCCGGCGGCGTGCCGCCCAGAAGCCCAGCAGGATTGCGGCCGGCACGGCCAGGCCCAGCAGCCCCTGGCCCAGGACGACCACCGGCCAGATCGTGACACGGCCCACGGCGGCCCAGAGCAGCGACGGGTTGGCGATGCTGGCCGACATGAAGTCCAGGTCGAGGCCGTCCGAGCCACCGCCGGGCGGGGTGAAGGCGATCGCCAGCAGGCTCGCGGCGGACATGAGCGCCATCAGGCCCACCAGCACGCCGGACCACACCAGCAGGGTGGTGTCCCGGCGGCGGAAGAACAGCCAGCACAGCACGAGCCCGGCCAGTCCGTAGGCGCCCAGGACGTCGCCCATCCACAGCAGCAGGGCGTGCCAGAAGCCGAAGACCAGCAGCCACAGGTTGCGCCGGCGCAGCAGGGCGTCGACGGCGCGGGGGTCGGCGCCCGCCGCCTCCTGCCGGGCGGCCAGCTGCACCATCCCGTACCCGAACAGGAAGGCGAACATCGGATAGCTGCGCGAGTCCACCAGCACGAGGGTGAGGAACTGCGAGACCGCGTCCAGGGGGCCTTCGGGGGTGGGATGGGCGTTCCCCCCGGTCATCGGTTCCGCCCACAGGTACCAGGTCGAGTTGGCGATCGCGATGAACAACAGCATGAAGCCGCGTGCCAGATCGGGTGCGAGCGAACGCTCACCCCGGCCGACGGGCCCTCGCGACGTACTCGCGCGTGTCATGGACGGTGCCCCGTTCTCTACGGTTCGCGATATGTCTTCTCACCGATTCAAACGGGACCGGCACCCGGGGCACAACCGGAGCCGGGTCGGGGGAACCACCCAGATCTCCCCTAGGGGACGGCCGCGGGACCGCGAGATCAGTGGGTGCGCGCGGTGGCGGCCACCACGAGTTCGCGCAGCGGCCCCCGGGCGGCGTCGTCCAGCTCCGGGCTCTCCAGGGCGGTGACCGCCTCCTCGGCGTAGCCCTCGATCATCTTCTCGCAGGCGTCCAGCGCCCCCGAGCGCTCGATCAGCGAGCACATCCACGCCACCGACTCCGCCGACAGTCCGGGCGCGCCCAGCAGCGAGCGGAACCGCTCGCCCTCGGACGCCTGCGCCCGGGCCAGGGTCTCGGCGACGATCAGTGTGCGCTTGCCCTCGCGCAGGTCGTCCCCGGCCGGCTTGCCGGTGGTCCCCGGGTCGCCGAAGACCCCCAGGACGTCGTCGCGCAGCTGGAAGGCGACACCGAGCGGCATCCCGTAGGCGGTGTAGACCGCGCCCAGGCCGTCCAGGCGCCCGGCCAGGGCCGCGCCCACGTGCAGCGGGCGCTCCACCGTGTACTTGGCGGCCTTGTACCGCATGACCCGCAGGGCCGCCTCGCGCGAGGCCGTGCCACGCACCTGCTCCAGGGTGTCCAGGTACTGCCCGGCCATCACCTCGGTGCGCATGGCGTCGAAGGGCGGCCGGGCGTCCCGCAGCGTCGGCAGCGGGAACCCGCTCGCCTGGAACATCTCGTCCGACCACGCCAGGCACAGGTCGCCGATGAGGACCGCGGCGCCCTGGCCGAACTCGTCGGCGTCGCCGCTCCACCCGTGGTCGGCGTGCAGCGCGGCCAGGCGCTTGTGCGTGGCGGGCAGCCCGCGCCGGGTGTCGCTGTTGTCGATGACGTCGTCGTGGATCAGCGCGCAGGCCTGGAGGAACTCCAGCGCGGCGCCGGCGCGGGCCACCCGGTCGTCCTCGGCCGCGCCCCCGGCACCCCGCCAGCCCCAGTAGAGGAAGGTCGGGCGCAGGCGCTTGCCGCCGGCGATCATCGCCTCCAACGCGTCCATGGCCGGTGCGAGCTCCTCGCCGATCGCCAGCACCTGGGCGCGGTGGTCGGCGCAGAACGCGGCCAGCTCCCGGTCGACGGCGGAACGGATCGCGGTGACGGGTGAGGCGGAAGAGGAAGAAGAAGGGGCCATACCCAGCACAGTAGCGGTTGTCCCACCGGTCGGAGCGCGGCCCGGGAACACGTGTGCGGGCCGGGCGGGCGCGGTGTGGATCCTGACATTCTCCCGGCAGATCTCACGTAATGGAACGCCTTCTCCACGCCGACCGGGAGTCCTCGCCTAAGGTTGGAGTCATGCTCGCTGCACCGACACGCCCCGTGGCGCTCCGAAACCCCACGGCCCGCCCCCGGCACATCCGAGAGCTGCTGCACGCGGGCGAGCCGCTGTTCTCCTTCGAGTTCTTCCCGCCACGCTCCCAGCAGGCGCAGGAGCGCCTGTGGCGCGCGATCCGCGAGATCGAGGCGCTGGGCCCCTCGTTCGTCTCCGTCACCTACGGGGCGGGCGGCAGCACCCGCGGCATGACCGTCGAGACCACCGAGCGCATCGCGACCGACACCACACTGCTGCCGGTCGCGCACATGACCCTGGTCGACCACTCGGTCGCCGAACTGCGCCACCTCATCGGCCGCTTCGCCGACGCGGGCGTGTCCAACATGCTGGCCGTGCGCGGGGACCCGCCCGGCGACCCCGACGGCGAGTGGGTGCGCCACCCCCAGGGGCTCACCTACACCGAGGAACTGGTGCGGCTGCTCAAGGACAGCGGTGACTTCTGCGTGGGCGTTGCGGCCTTCCCGTACAAGCACCCGCGCTCGGCGGACGTGGAGACCGACACCGACCACTTCGTGCGCAAGTGCGACGCGGGCGCGGACTACGCCATCACCCAGATGTTCTTCGACCCGGAGGACTACCTGCGGCTGCGCGACCGCGTGGCGGCGCGCGGGTGCGAGATCCCGATCATCCCCGAGGTCTTCCCGGTGGTGCGCACGTCGTTCATCCCGCGCTCGGAGCAGCTGTCGGGCGCGAAGTTCCCGGCCGATCTGGCGGCCAAGTTCGAGAGCTTCGGCGACGACGCCGAGTCCGTGCGCGCCTTCGGCATCGAGTACGCCCAGCGCATGTGCCAGCGGCTGTTGGCGGAGGGCGCGCCGGGCATCCACTTCATCACCTCGAACCGTTCCACGGCCACCAGGCAGATCTATCAGGAGGTCTCCGGTCGTCGGGAGGGCCGTTCAGCGGGAGTCGCGCGGCCATGATCGCGAAGGGCTGACCGGGGCTTCCGGGGAAGGTGAACTCCTCCAGCACCTCGGTGAACCCGCACGAGAGGTACAGGCGGCGGGCCACGGAGGGACCCGCCCGGGTGGACAGCACCGCCGTGCGCTCGGGCCTGTCCCGGCACAGGGCGTGCAGCATGGCCCGGCCGATGCCGTGGCCCTGCGCGTCCGGCCGGACGTGGACCTCGGCGATCTCCAGGGGGTCGGCCAGGTAGCGGCGCACGTCGCGCGTCCGGCCGTGGGCGCGCAGCCCCTCCACGACCGTGTCGTGCCACCACTGGCCGGGGCGGCCGTGGAAGGCGTAGGCGAAACCGACGGCGTCCGGGCCGCTCAGGGCGGCGACCGAGCGGAACCCGGGGTAGGAGGCGTGGCCGTCCATGATGGCGGCCCGCCCGGGCAGCTGCTCCGGGGGCGGGCGCATGGCCGCCTCGTACACCTGTAGGAGGGCGGGGACGGCGTGCGCGAACGCCCGTGGGTCCAGTTCGCGCAGCTCGGTGTCGTCTACCACGGACCAACCCTATGCCCGCGCGGCCCTCGGAGATGCTTGACGACCCGCGCGGGCTGCGGTTAACTGGGCTCATCGAACAGGAGTTCGATCGCCGCCGGTTCGGCCGGCGGAGCGGCGGCGCGGCCGGCTTGGGGAGGGGAAGCCCCAACGCCCGGTCGCGCCGCTCTCGTCCGCGCCACCCGTGTGCCGGGTCCCGGGAGCGGAGGGGAGCCGACACGACGAGAACCGGCAGGCCTGGGCGGCTACCGGTTCTGGTCAGTGCGGGAGTGTCCCGGTCAGAAGGCGTCGACGGCCCGGCGCGCCTCGGGGTCGAGAACGCCCCAGTTGATGAGCTCCTCGGTCAGGTCCGAGGGCGACTTGTCGTAGATGACCGCGAGTGAGCGCAGGTCCTCCTGGCGGATGGAGAGCACCCGGCCGTTGTAGTCGCCGCGCTGGCTCTGGATGGTGGCCACGTAACGCGACAGCGGGCCCGCCTTCTCCTGCGGGACCTGCTGCATGCGCTCGAGGTCGATGACGAGCTTGGGTGTGGGGCCCAGGGGCGTGGGCGCGGCGCCGCCGGGCAGCAGCTCCGACATCGGGACACCGTAGAAGTCGGCCAGTTCGGCGAGCTTCTGGACAGTGACCGCACGGTCGCCACGTTCGTAGGAGCCGACCACGACGGCCTTCCAGCGCCCGTGGGACTTCTCCTCCACCCCGTGCAGGGACAGGCCCTGCTGGGTGCGGATGGCACGCAGTCGCGCACCGAGGGACTTCGCGTATTCGGATGGCATGTTCTTGTCGCTCCCGGCCGTGACGGTGGCTGGATCGGAGGGGGATGTGGACCGTTCGTTCGCCCGCCCGGCTGAGCGGACCGGCAGTTCGGTGACGGGGCGCAACCCCACCCGGTATTGATTACAGACAGTGACGCTAGGACGGTCTGGCTCCCAGGTCAAGCCGTTGGGGTGAAACGCGACTAATCAGTGGCCAAACCGTGTGTAGGTGAGACTCCTCTCATGTCCGGATCGATCAGGACGAGCGGGGGCACATCGGATGGGCGAAAAGCCCGTCCCTACAGGGAATTTCAGCTTTTGCACCAGGTAAGGACGTATCCGTCTTGTCATGATTTGGCTACTCTCGGGCACGAAACCGCCCACATGGGGTGTGACGAGAGTCACACTCCCCGCGGTGGTCGCCGCCCCTCACTCGGGCTCCGTGATCGTCGCTGGTAGCGTGGGTCGTATCGACATCCTTTAACGACCTGTTCTGTGAGGCAGGGAAGGGGTCATCACTTTGTGTGCGCAAAAACAAGCAGGAAGTGAGAGTCGGGGCGTGCCCCCAGCCTCACCGGAGGTGCCCGAGGGCACCCGGGCCGTGCTCGACGGCCCCGAGATCAATCGGGCCCTGACCCGCATCGCCCACGAGGTGCTCGAACGCACCAAAGGCGGGGAGGGCGTGACCCTCCTGGGCATCCCCTCCCGCGGGGTCCCGCTCGCCCAGCGCCTGGCGCGGCGCATCGAACGCGTCGAGGACCTCGCCGTCCCGGTCGGATCCCTCGACATCACCATGTACCGCGACGACCTGCGCATGGCACCCGCGCGCGCCCTCGGCAGGACCGAGATCCCCGTCGGCGGACTCGACGACCGCGTCGTCGTCCTGGTCGACGACGTCCTCTTCTCCGGCCGCACCGTGCGCGCCGCCCTGGACGCCCTGGGCGACCTCGGGCGCCCCCGCGCCGTACAGCTCGCCGTCCTGGTCGACCGCGGCCACCGCGAACTGCCCATCCGCGCCGACTACGTGGGCAAGAACCTGCCCACCTCGCTGCGCGAGAACGTCACCGTGCGTCTGGAGGAGACCGACGGGCACGACGCCGTCCTCCTCGGCCCCGCCCACCGGGGCCCCCGGGCCGGTTCCCCGCCCGCGCGCGCCGCCGCCACCGAGGGGAACGACTGATGCGCCACCTGCTGTCCACCGGCGACCTGTCCCGCGACGAGGCCACCCTCATCCTCGACACCGCCGAGGAGCTCGCCCGGGTCGGCGACCGCTCCGTCAAGAAGCTGCCGACCCTGCGCGGCCGCACCGTGGTCAACCTCTTCTACGAGGACTCCACCCGCACCCGCACGTCCTTCGAACTGGCCGCCAAGCGCCTGTCCGCCGACGTCATCAACTTCTCCGCCAAGGGCTCCAGCGTCTCCAAGGGCGAGAGCCTCAAGGACACCGCGCTCACCCTGCAGGCGATGGGCGCCGACGGCGTCGTCATCCGCCACAGCGCGTCCGGTGCCGCGCACCGGCTCGCCAACTGGGTCGACGGCGCCGTGCTCAACGCGGGCGACGGCACCCACGAACACCCCACCCAGGCCCTCCTGGACGCCTTCACCATGCGCTCCCGGCTCGGCCGCCTGGAGGGCCTGCGCGTGGCGATCGTCGGCGACATCCTGCACAGCCGCGTCGCCCGCTCCAACGTGCTCCTGCTCACCACCCTGGGCGCGCACGTGACCCTGGTCGCACCGCCCACCCTGCTGCCGGTCTCGGTCCACACCTGGTCGTGCGAGGTCTCCTACGACCTCGACGACGTCCTGCCCAAGTCCGACGTGGTCATGCTGCTGCGCGTCCAGGCCGAACGCATGCAGGAGTCCTTCTTCCCGTCCGAGCGCGAGTACAGCCGGCGCTTCGGACTCGACGGCGAGCGCCTGGGCCGCATGCCGCAGGACGCCATCGTCATGCACCCCGGGCCGATGGTGCGCGGGATGGAGATCTCCGCCGAGGTCGCCGACTCCCCGCGCTGCACCGTCACGGAACAGGTCGCCAACGGCGTCAGCCTGCGCATGGCCGTGCTCTACCTGCTGCTCGGCGGGTCCTGAACCCTGCCCTCCGGCTCGCCCCGCCCGCCCGGCCGGGCGCCCGCGTGGCCGGAACCGGGCCCGAGAAGGCACACCGGGCCCTCCGCGGTACCGGCTCGTGACCGCGCCGGTCCGCCCGCGGACCCTCCGGAACCGCAGCGGCACCCGACCCGGCCCCACGCGGCCGGGCGGGCCGCAGGACGGACCCCGTCCACGGGCGCGCCCGACCGGCACCCGGGACGGCCACAGAACCAGACTTCACACGAACAACAAGGAAGCCACACCGCGATGCCCGACACCCACGCACCGCACCTCATCCGCGGCGCACGTCCGCTCGGCGGCGACCCCGTCGACCTCCTGCTCTCCGAGGGCAGGATCACCGAGGCCGGCCCCGGCCTGGCCGCCCCCGAGGGCGCCGAGGTCGTCGACGCCGCCGGCCTGATCGCCCTGCCCGGCCTGGTGGACCTGCACACCCACCTGCGCGAGCCCGGCCGCGAGGACGCCGAGACCGTCGCCACCGGATCGCGCTCGGCCGCCATGGGCGGCTACACCGCCGTGCACGCCATGGCCAACACCGACCCCGTCGCCGACACCGCCGGCGTCGTCGAGCAGGTCTGGCGCCTGGGCCGCGAGGCCGGGTACTGCGACGTGCGCCCTGTCGGCGCCGTCACCGTCGGCCTGGCCGGCGAGCGCCTCTCCGAGATCGGCGCCATGGCCGACTCCGCGGCCCGCGTCCGCGTCTTCTCCGACGACGGCATCTGCGTCTCCGACGCCCTGCTCATGCGCCGCGCGCTGGAGTACGTCAAGGCCTTCGACGGCGTCGTCGCCCAGCACGCCCAGGAGCCGCGCCTGACCGAGGGCGCCCAGATGAACGAGGGACGCGTCTCCGACCGCCTCGGACTGCCGGGCTGGCCCGCGGTCGCCGAGGAGGCGATCATCGCCCGCGACTGCCTGCTCGCCCAGCACGTCGGCTCCCGCCTGCACGTGTGCCACGTCTCCACCAAGGGCTCGGTCGACATCATCCGCTGGGCCAAGGCGCGCGGCTGCGACGTCACCGCCGAGGTCACACCCCACCACCTCCTCCTCACCGACGAGCTGGTGGAGAGCTACGATCCGGTCTACAAGGTCAACCCGCCGCTGCGCACCGCCGAGGACGTCCGTGCGCTGCGCGAGGGCCTGGCCGACGGCACGATCGACATCGTGGCCACCGACCACGCGCCGCACCCGGCGGAGGCCAAGGAGACCGAGTGGTCCACGGCCGCCATGGGCATGGTGGGTCTGGAGACCGCCCTGTCGGTGGTGCAGGAGGCCATGGTCGACACCGGCCTGCTGACCTGGGCCGAGGTCGCCGAGCGCATGTCCACCGTCCCGGCCCGCATCGGCCGGGTCGACGGACACGGGCGCGGCCTCGCCGTCGGCGAGCCCGCCAACGTCGTCCTGTACGACCCGGCCGCGCCCGTGGCGGTGGACGGGGCGGCCATGGCCACCAAGAGCGGCAACACGCCCTTCCGGGGCATGACCCTGCCGGGCCGCGTCCAGGCCACGTTCCTGCGCGGCGTCCCGACCGTCCTGGAAGGCGAGATCAAGTGAGCAGAGCAGAGAACGCGCAGGCACACCCTGGCGCAGTGGAGGGGGACAACGTGTCCGAGGCAACGGGCGGACCGGCGATTCTGGTGCTCGAGGACGGCCGAGTCTTCCACGGCCGCTCCTTCGGCGCCGTCGGCGAGACCTTCGGCGAGGCCGTCTTCAACACCGGCATGACCGGCTACCAGGAGACCCTCACCGACCCCTCCTACCACCGGCAGATCGTCGTGATGACCGCGCCGCACATCGGCAACACCGGCGTCAACGACGACGACCCCGAGTCCGGCCGGATCTGGGTCGCCGGGTACGTCGTCCGCGAGCCCGCGCGCATCACCTCCAACTGGCGTGCCAAGCGCACCCTCGACGAGGAGCTGCGCCGCCAGGGCGTGGTCGGCATCGCCCTCAGCGGCACCCGCGCCCTGACCCGCCACCTGCGCGACCGGGGCGCCATGCGCGCCGCCGTCAGCTCCGTGGAGACCGACCCGAAGGCGCTGCTCGCCCGCGTCCTGGAGCAGCCGGCCATGGCCGGCGCCGACCTGGCCGCCGAGGTCACCACCGACGCCCCGTACGAGGTCCTGCCGCCCGAGGGCGTCCAGGCCCGCTTCCACGTGGCCGCCGTCGACCTGGGCATCAAGGCGATGACCCCGCAGCGCCTGGCCGAGCGCGGCTGCCGCGTCACCGTGCTGCCCTCCTCCGCCACCGCCGAGGACATCCTCGCCCTGGAGCCGGACGGCGTGTTCTTCAGCAACGGGCCCGGCGACCCGGCCACCGCCGACGGCCCCGTGGCCGCGATGCGCGGAGTGCTGGACGCGGGCACGCCGCTGTTCGGCATCTGCTTCGGCAACCAGATCCTGGGCCGCTCCCTGGGCCTGGGCACCTACAAGCTCCGCTTCGGGCACCGCGGCATCAACCAGCCCGTCCGCGACACCCGTACGACCAAGGTCGCCATCACCAGCCAGAACCACGGCTTCGCCGTCGACGCGCCGCTCGACACGCCCTTCGACACCCCCTACGGCCGGGCCGAGGTCAGCCACATCGGCCTCAACGACCAGGTCGTCGAGGGCCTGCGTCTGCTGGACCGGCCCGTGTTCAGCGTCCAGTTCCACCCGGAGGCCGCCGCCGGCCCCCACGACGCCGCCGCACTCTTCGACGAGTTCTGTGACCTGATGTCCGCCCAGCCCGCACCGGCTGCCAAGCAGTAAGAGGAAGAGCATGCCGCGCCGTAGTGACCTTTCATCCGTCCTCGTGGTCGGTTCCGGTCCGATCGTCATCGGCCAGGCGGCCGAGTTCGACTACTCGGGCACGCAGGCCTGCCGTGTCCTGCGGGCCGAGGGCCTGCGGGTCATCCTGGTCAACTCCAACCCGGCCACGATCATGACCGACCCGGAGATCGCCGACGCCACCTACGTCGAGCCGATCACCACCGAGATGATCGAGAAGATCATCGCCAAGGAGCGCCCCGACGCCCTGCTGCCCACCCTGGGCGGCCAGACCGCGCTCAACGCCGCGGTCGCCCTGGACGAGTCCGGCGTCCTGGCCAAGTACGACGTCGAGCTCATCGGCGCCAACATCGAGGCCATCCAGTCCGGCGAGGACCGCGAGACCTTCAAGACGATCGTCGAGCGCATCGGCGGCGAGTCCGCCCGCTCGCGCATCTGCCACACGGTCCAGGAGTGCCTGGACGCGGCCGAGGAGTTGAACTACCCGGTCGTCGTGCGTCCCTCCTTCACCATGGGTGGGGCCGGGTCCGGCTTCGCCCACGACGCGAACGAACTGCGCCGCATGGCCGGACAGGGCCTGGCGCTCTCCCCGACCACCGAGGTGCTCCTGGAGGAGTCGATCCTCGGCTGGAAGGAGTACGAGCTGGAGCTGATGCGCGACACCAACGACAACGTCGTCGTCGTGTGCTCCATCGAGAACCTCGACCCCATGGGCGTGCACACCGGTGACTCCATCACCGTGGCACCCGCCATGACCCTGACCGACCGCGAGTACCAGCGGCTGCGCGACATCGGCATCGCCGTCATCCGCGAGGTCGGCGTGGACACCGGCGGCTGCAACATCCAGTTCGCCGTGCACCCGACCACCGGCCGGATCATCGTCATCGAGATGAACCCCCGGGTGTCGCGCTCCTCGGCCCTGGCCTCCAAGGCCACCGGCTTCCCGATCGCCAAGATCGCCGCCAAGCTCGCCGTCGGCTACACACTCGACGAGATCCCCAACGACATCACCCAGGAGACCCCGGCCAGCTTCGAGCCCACGCTCGACTACGTCGTCGTCAAGGTCCCCCGGTTCGCCTTCGAGAAGTTCCCCGGCGCCGACCCCGCCCTCACCACGACCATGAAGTCCGTGGGCGAGGCCATGGCCATCGGCCGGTCCTTCCCCGAGGCGCTGCAGAAGGCCATGCGCTCCCTGGAGAAGGCCGGCGTCGGTCTGACCTGGGCGGGCGAGCCCGGCGACAAGGACGAGCTGCTGCGGCGGTCCGCGACCCCGACCGAGCACCGGCTCCGCCAGGTCCAGCAGGCCCTGCGCGCCGGCGCCACCGTCGAGGAACTGCACGAGGCCACGCGCATCGACCCCTGGTTCCTGGACCAGATGCTGCGCCTGGAGGAGGCCGCCCGCGACCTGGCCGCCGCACCCAAGCTCGACGCCGACCAGCTGCGCGCCGTCAAGGAACTGGGCTTCTCCGACCTCCAGATCGGCGAGATCACCGGCAAGCCCGAGGAGGTCGTGCGCGAGCTGCGCCACGCCCTGGGCATCCACCCCGTCTACCTCACCGTGGACACCTGCGCGGCCGAGTTCGCCGCCAAGACGCCGTACCTGTACTCCAGCTACGACGTGGAGACCGAGGTCCCGCAGGGCGAGCGGCCCAAGATCATCATCCTGGGCTCGGGTCCCAACCGCATCGGCCAGGGCGTGGAGTTCGACTACTCCTGCGTCCACGCCTCCTTCGCGCTCTCCGACGCCGGCTACGAGACCGTGATGGTCAACTGCAACCCCGAGACCGTCTCGACCGACTACGACACCAGCGACCGGCTCTACTTCGAGCCGCTCACCCTGGAGGACGTGCTGGAGGTCGTGCGCGCCGAGCAGCTCACCGGCACCGTCGCCGGCGTCATCGTCCAGCTGGGCGGCCAGACCCCGCTGGGCCTGGCCCGCCGCCTCAAGGAGGCGGGCGTGCCCGTCATCGGCACCAGCCCCGAGGCCATCGACCTGGCCGAGGACCGCGGCGAGTTCGGCAAGGTCCTGGCCAAGGCGGGACTGCCCGCGCCCAAGTACGGCACCGCCTACTCCTTCGCCGAGGCCAAGACCGCCGCCGACGAGATCGGCTACCCGGTCATGGTCCGACCGTCCTACGTGCTGGGCGGGCGCGGCATGGAGATCGTCTACAGCGAGTCCATGCTCGCCGACTACATCAAGCGCAACGCCGAGGTCAGCCCCGAGCACCCGGTGCTGATCGACCGCTTCCTCGACGACGCCATCGAGATCGACGTCGACGCCCTCTACGATGGCCGCGACCTGTACCTGGGCGGCGTCATGGAGCACATCGAGGAGGCCGGGATCCACTCCGGGGACTCGGCGTGCACCCTGCCCTCCATCACCCTGGGCAGCGACGACATCGAGCGGATCCGCTACTCCACCGAGGCCATCGCCCGCGGCACCGGGGTGCGGGGCCTGCTCAACGTCCAGTACGCGCTCGCCTCCGGTGTGCTCTACGTGCTGGAGGCCAACCCGCGCGCCTCGCGCACCGTGCCGTTCGTGTCCAAGGCCACGGCGGTGCCGCTGGCCAAGGCCGCGGCCCGCGTCATGGCCGGGACCTCGATCGCGGACCTGCGCACCGAGGGCATGCTCCCGGCCTCCGGCGACGGCGGCGACCTGCCCGCCGACGCCCCGGTGTCGGTGAAGGAGGCCGTGCTGCCCTTCAACCGGTTCATCAACAAGGAGGGCGAGGGCGTCGACACCATCCTCGGCCCGGAGATGCGCTCCACCGGCGAGGTCATGGGCCTGGACGTGGAGTTCGGCGCGGCCTACGCCAAGTCGCAGCTGGCCGTCAACGGCTCGCTGCCGACCGAGGGCAAGGTGTTCGTCTCGGTCGCCAACCGCGACAAGCGCTCGATGATCTTCCCGGTCAAGCGCCTGGCCGACCTCGGCTTCGAGATCCTGGCCACGGAGGGCACCGCGGTGGTGCTGCGCCGCAACGGCGTCCACGCCACGGTGGTGCGCAAGCACAGCGAGGGGCCCGGCCCCGAGGGGGAGCCCACCATCGTGCGGCTCATCCACGAGGGCGGCGTCGACCTGGTCGTCAACACCCCCTTCGGCGGAGCCGGGCAGTCGGGACCCCGTCTGGACGGGTACGAGATCCGCACCGCGGCCGTCCTGCGCGGCATCCCGAGCGTCACCACCGTGCAGGGACTGGCCGCCGCGGTGCAGGCGATCGAGGCGCGGGTCCGCGGTGACGTGGGCGTGCGCTCCCTGCAGGAGCACGCGAGCGCCCTCACCGCCCGCCGCGAGGCCTAGGAAGCCGGACGGCGCCCCGCGGGACGGGGCGCCGTCCGGCCCGGCCGAAGCGAAGCGGGGGTTCGGGGGAACACAGCCTAGGCTGTACGTCCGGGCCGTATCCGCCGGGTACGGGCCACGGGCGGACTGTAGAGTGCGGGCGCCGCGGGCCGTGGGCCCCGGCGTCCGCACCGCCGAGGTTGAGAGGGGTTTGCGCCACACCATGAGCGACAACGGACCGGTGCAGGTCAGGTGCCCCGTGCTGAACGTGCGCCGGGTGGACGCCTACTACGCCATCACCGTCGTCGCCCCGGGCATCGCCGAGCGCTTCCGATCGGGCCAGTTCGTCTCGGTGTCGGTGGGCGGCGACCACTCCAGCACACTGCTGCGACGGCCCTTCGCCATCCACGACGTCAAGCCCGACTACGGCGGCACCGTCGAGTTCCTGTTCTCCGTGCGCGGGACCGGGACCGCCTGGCTGGCCGAGCGAAGATCACGCGACCTGCTCGACGTGGTCGGCCCGCTGGGGCGCCCCTTCCCGCTGCCCCGCGACCCCGTCAACTGCGTGCTCGTGGGCGGCGGGTCCGGCAGCGCTCCGCTCTTCCCGCTGGCGCAGTCGCTGCGCCGGCGCGGATGCCGGGTGGACTTCGTCCTGGGCGCGGCCTCGGCCGACCGGGTGTTCAGCGCGATCACCGCCCGCCGCGTGGCCGAGACCGCGGTCTTCACCACCGACGACGGGTCCTTCGGCACGCGCGGACGCGTCACCGACGTCCTGGGACGGGTGATCGAGGAGGCCCGCTCCGACGTGGTCTACGCGTGCGGCCCGATGCCGATGCTGCGCGCGGTCACCGCCGTGGCCGGCACGCACGGCATCCCGGTCCAGGTCTCGGTCGAGGAGACCATGGCCTGCGGCACCGGGATCTGCATGACCTGCGTGGTCCCCGTTGTGGGCGACGACGGCATCACCCGCATGGTGCGCTCCTGCGTGGACGGCCCGGTCTTCCGGGGCGAGCAGGTGCGCTTCGACGACGTCGGCTCGATCCCCTTCGACGCCCTGGGCGCGCCCGGGTGGAAGGGATCCAGCGCCGCGCGCGCCGCCGAGTCGGCCCGCGACATCGCCTGAGCCCCCTCTCCGTCCCACCCTCCCCGAACCGCAGAGCACCGCGGCACCGACGCGGCAACGACGAGCGAGCAAGAAGGCACGTGAACGCAGACCTCAGGACGCGGCTGGGCGGCATGGACCTGCCCAACCCCGTGGTGACCGCCGCCGGGTGCGCCGGATCCGGGCGCGAGCTGGCGCAGTTCTTCGACGTCGCCCACATCGGCGCCGTCACGACCAAGTCGGTGATGCTGGAGCCGCACGCCGGCCGCCCCGCGCCGCGCATGGCCGAGACGCCGAGCGGCATGCTCAGCACCACGGGCATGCAGGGGCCGGGCGTGGACGTGTTCCTCCAGCGGGACCTGCCGTGGCTGCTGTCCCGGGGCGGCCGGGCGATCGTGTCGATCGCGGGCGGGGGCGTGAACGAGTTCGGGGAGCTGGCCCGCCGGATCTCCGACGCCGAGGGCGTCAGCGCCATCGAGGTCAACCTGTCCTGCGCCAACCACGCCGACCCGGCGGGCCGGTACTTCGCCGACGACCCGGCCCAGGCCGCGGCGGTGGTCCAGACGGTGCGCTCGCACGCCCGCTCGGACCTCCCGGTGCTCGCGAAGCTCTCCGCCGACGTGCCCGACGTGGTGGACCTGGCGGGGGCGTGCGTGGCCGCCCGCGCCGACGGACTGACGATGATCAACACAGTGCGCGGCATGGCGGTGGACTCCCGCACGCTGCGCCCGGCGGTCGCCGGGGGGATGGGCGGGCTGTCAGGACCGGCACTGCGCCCGATCGCGGTGGGGTGCGTCTACCGCGTCCACGAGGCCATGCCGGACGTGCCGATCATCGGTGTCGGCGGGGTCCGCACGGGGGCGGACGTGATCGAGTTCATGGCGGCGGGGGCGAGCGCCGTCGCCGTCGGGACGGTGAACTTCTCCGACCCCTCGGCCTGCGCCCGCGTGCTCAGGGAGTTCACCGAGGCGCTCGACGCGCGGGGCATCGCGCGCGCCCGGGACCTGGTGGGCGCCGCCCACCGGCCCGGGACCGGGGTCTGAGGGGCCGCGACGGGGGGCGGTAGGCCTCTGACCGGCCTGAACGGCTCTGAGAGGGTCCTGTGCGACCACTCGGGGACATCCGGGACAACCTGGTCGGCGCGGCGAGGAACGCGTCCCTGCGGCCGTTTGGGCGGCTGTTACGGGGAAGTGATCCTCCCTGGGCGCATGAAGTGACTCATCCGGGGAACCGCACACCATGGTGGTGTGCACATGACAGCGAACGTGCATCCTCGAGTACGGCTGTAAGAACGTCGGGGATGCCGACGCCGGCACCGAGCCGGTGGCACACGAATGGAGAACCGCATGACCGCGCCTTCCGCGCCAGCTCCGATCGCCGTGGCGATCGACGCGAACGACATCGAGACCGCCGCTACCTGGGCGTCCGCGGTCGCGCCGCACGTGAGCACGGTGAAGGTGGGCCTGGAGCTGTACCTGCGCTACGGGCCCGAGGTGATCAGCGCCATGCGCGGCGCCAACCGGGTCAAGGTCTTCCTGGACCTGAAGCTGCACGACATCCCCGCCACCGTCGCGGGCGCGGCGCGCAGTGTCGCCGGCCTGCGGCCCTCCATCCTCACCGTGCACGCGGGCGGGGGAGCGGACATGGTCCGGGCCGCGGTGGAGGCCGCGCCGGACACCAGGATCGCCGCGGTGACGGTGCTCACCTCGATGGGGGAGAAGGACCTGCAGGAGATCGGGCTGCTCGGACCGGCCCGCGACGCGGTGCGCCGGCTGTCGGTGCTGGCCGTGGGAGCGGGGGCGCGCGCCCTCGTGTGCTCGCCGCAGGAGGTCGCCCTGGTGCGCGAGGAGGTGGGGCCCGACATCACCCTGATCACCCCGGGCGTTCGCCCGGCGGGGGCGGACCTGGGCGACCAGTCGCGCGTGGCCACGCCCGAGGAGGCCATCGCCGCGGGGGCGGACCTGCTGGTGGTCGGCCGGCCGATCACCCGGGCGCCGGACCCGGGCGCGGCGGCCGCCTCGATCGCGGCGGCCGTCCGGCGCGCCGGTGTGCGGGTGTAGAGGAGTGAACGCAGCGGGCTCATCACGCGCAGTTATGTCTTACGGACGGTCACGAAATAGGTGTGTCCGAAACCCGGTTTCGGCGCCCCAGAGTGACCCGGGTCACCCCTCTGTGACCTGCGCTGGTGGCGTGCGTCCTGGGGCCTTTAATCGGGACTAAGGTCCTCATTTTCGTCTCAGGCCGCAATTGAGTCATTACTCTGCGTAGTTCCTTCGATGAAATAGCCGCTGAAAGGGCACTTTACGTTGCCTAACAGGGGTCAGACCTACTAACTTGCGCAGGCGTCCGCCCTCTACAAACGAGTAGAAATCCGAGGTGACCCGGCGTGGCCCTTCCTCCCCTCACACCCGAGCAGCGCACCGCGGCTCTTGCCAAGGCCGCCAAGGCCAGAAAAGAGCGAGCCGAGGTCAAGAACAAGCTCAAGAACGGCGGGATCTCGCTGTCCGAGGTGCTTTCCAACGGCCTCAAGGACGACGTCATCGGGAAGATGAAGGTTTCGGCTCTGCTCGAATCCCTTCCCGGTGTCGGCAAGGTCCGTGCCAAGCAGATCATGGAGCGGCTCAACATCGCTGAGTCGCGCCGTGTACGGGGTCTGGGTACCAACCAGCGTGCCGCCCTTGAGGACGAGTTCGGCGACCTCACCAAGTAGCACCAGCAGGACCGAGTAGGACCCGGACAAAAGCAGTGCTCCGGACTCGCCGCGTCCCCCACAGTCGCGGCGGAGCCCCCGCCGCGCAGGCGGCCGGGCCCGGATGAGTGTCATCCCCGCGCCGCGGTCGGCGGGCGGTCGGCCCCAGGTCGAGCCGTCCGCCGCACCGCGGCGCGGTGGTATAACTGGGACTTCCCGCGAGTGTTCGCGGACGATGCCGCACACCAGTCGCCCGCCGCGCCCCGGCACGGGAGGTACGCGGTTCCCGGTCAGCCCGCGGAACCCGCGCGCGGCGGCCCCGAAGGGAAGCCAGAAACACACATGCCTGAGCTCGGATCCCAGTCCCGTCCGGCCGAGAAGCGGCTGACCGTCCTGTCCGGTCCGTCGGGTGTGGGCAAGAGCACGGTCGTCGACGGCATCCGCCGCGAGCACCCCGAGGTGTGGCTGTCGGTGTCGGTGACCACGCGTCGGCCCCGCCCCGGTGAGAGGGACGGCGTCCAGTACCACTTCGTCTCCGACGAGGAGTTCGACCGGCTCGTCGCCGAGAACGAACTGCTGGAGTGGGCCCAGTTCGCGGGCAACCGCTACGGCACCCCGCGCGGTCCCGTCGAGGAGCGGCTCGCGGCCGGCACTCCGGTGCTGCTGGAGATCGAACTCCAGGGCGCCCGCCAGGTGCGCGAGTCCATGCCCGACGCCCTGCACGTCTTCCTCGCTCCGCCCTCGTGGGAGGAGCTGGTCCGCCGCCTCACCGGCCGCGGCACCGAGAGCGACGAGGTCATCCAGCGCCGCCTGGACGTCGCCAAGGTCGAACTCGCCGCCGAGAAGGAGTTCGACACCACGCTCGTCAACACGTCCGTACGGGACGTGTGCGCCGACCTGCTAGCGTTGATCACCGCGCCCAAGGTGTGATAGCGGGCGGGCCGAGCCCGCACCGCCGCACCCGGGTGCGTTCCGACCGAACACGTCACGGCTTTCGACGAGCCGGACACCGTCCCTGGGGGTATTCAAAGTGGCTGGTACCGAGCCCGTCGCCGAAGGCATCACCAACCCGCCCATCGACGACCTGCTGCAGCTGGTGGACAGCAAGTACAGCCTGGTCACGATGGCCTCCAAGCGGGCCCGCCAGATCAACGCCTACTACGCCCAGCTGGGCGAGGGCCTGCTGGAGTACGTCGGCCCGCTCGTGGAGACACACGTGCAGGAGAAGTCGCTCTCCATCGCCCTGCGCGAGGTCAAGTCCGGCCTGCTGACCGCGGAGCCGTACGAGGGCGCCTGAGAGACGCGTCCTTCGCGCCTTCCGGTGCATTCCCTCGTTCCTCGGGAATGCACCTCCAGGCCCTCCAGGACGCGTCGGCGCCCTCGTCTGTGCTTTCTTTGGGCCGCCGCTCGTTCCTCGCTTTGGCCCGACCAACCCCCCTGCGGTCCCGTAGGGCTGGCGTGCACCTTCAATCGCTCGGGGCGGGTGTTGGCGCGCGCCCCTTCGACCGCTCGGGGGCGGGTGTTGGCGCGCCCCTCGCGAACCCCGCTGTGGTTTCGCGGGCTGAACGGCCACCTCCAACCCCCTGGGGTCCCGGAACGCTGAACTGCCTACCTCTGACCCCCTGGGATCCTGTGGGTTGAACGGCCCACGTTCAACCCGTGGGGGCTGGGGCGCGTGGTCGAACGAGTGCGGGCTGGGGGAGTGCTGTGGGAACGGGGCCTGGTAGAACTCCTAGGTGTGAGTGACACACGAACCGTTCCCCAGGTGGTCCTCGGCGTTGGCGGCGGGATCGCGGCCTACAAGGTCTGCGAACTGCTCAGGCGGCTGACCGAGTCCGGCCACCAGGTCAGGGTGGTGCCGACCGCCGACGCGCTGCGCTTCGTCGGGGAGCCCACCTGGGCCGCCCTGTCCGGCCGGCCGGTCTCCACCGGCGTGTGGGACGAGGTCCACGAGGTCCCGCACGTGCGCATCGGCCAGTCGGCCGACCTCGTGTTCGTGGCCCCGGCCACGGCCAACATCCTGGCCAAGGCCGCTGCGGGCCTCGCCGACGACCTGCTGACCAACACCCTCCTGACCGCGCGGTGTCCCGTCGTCTTCGCGCCCGCCATGCACACCGAGATGTGGGAGCACCCGGCGACCCGGGCGAACGTGGCGACGCTGCGCTCGCGCGGCGCGATCGTCCTGGAACCCGCCGAGGGGCGCCTGACCGGCGCCGACACCGGACGGGGCCGCCTGCCCGAGCCCTCCGAGCTCTTCGAGGCGGCGCGCCGGGTCCTGCGGCGGGGCGCGGCCGCTCCCGACCTGGCCGGACGGCGCGTGGTGATCTCCGCCGGAGGTACCCGCGAGGCCATCGACCCGGTGCGTTACATCGGCAACCACTCCTCGGGCAAACAGGGCTACGCCCTGGCCCGGACCGCCGCCGCCCGCGGAGCCGACGTGACCCTCGTCTCCGCCAACGTGTCCCTGCCCGACCCCGCCGGGGTCCGCGTCGTACCGGTGGAGTCCGCCCGGGACCTGGCCGGGGCGATGGAGGCCGAGCGCGTGGGCGCCGACGCGGTGGTCATGACCTCGGCCGTGGCCGACTTCCGCCCCGCCAGCAGCGCCGCGTCCAAGATCAAGAAGTCGGGAGCCGAGCCCGCGCCCGTCGAACTGGTCGAGAACCCCGACGTCCTGGCCGGCCTGGTCGCCTCCCGCGAGAAGGAGGGCCTGGACCAGACCATCGTCGGCTTCGCGGCCGAGACCGACGACGTCATCGCCAACGGGCGGGCCAAACTGGCGCGGAAGGGCTGTGACCTGCTCGTGGTGAACCAGGTCGGCGGAGGTCGCGCCTTCGGCACCGAGGACAACCAGGCGGTCGTGCTGGGCGCGGACGGAACCGCGGTGGAGATCCCGTTCGGGCCCAAGGAGGACCTCGCCGACCAGGTGTGGGACCTGGTCGTGCCGCGCCTGTCCTCCTGAGCGCCGGACCCCGCGCGGGGAGAACCGCGCGGCCGGGGACTGGATTCCTACCGCCGAGTACGCCAGACTTCCTTCGGAAGCCCGTGACGACCACCGGCCGACCACGGGATTACCGTCCCCACCGGTCCCGTTAGAGTGGACTGAAAACCAACCGTGTCAGTCGGCATTGAGCGCCCCGGCCGGGAGCCTGGGCGGGCGTGCCGCACCGACCATGTCAGCCAGCAGCCGCTGCAAGGAGTCACGCAACGTGTCCCGCCGCCTTTTCACCTCCGAGTCGGTCACCGAGGGCCATCCCGACAAGATGGCCGACCAGATCAGTGACGCGATCCTCGACGCGATGCTCACCACCGACCCCCGGAGCCGGGTCGCGGTCGAGACACTGATCACCACCGGTCAGGTCCACATCGCGGGCGAGGTCACCACCCAGACCTACGTTGACATCCCCGCGATCGTTCGCGAGAAGATCCTCGAGATCGGCTACGACTCCTCCGCCAAGGGGTTCGACGGTGACTCCTGCGGGGTCAACGTCTCCATCGACGCCCAGTCCCCGGACATCGCCCAGGGCGTGGACACCGCGTACGAGGCGCGGGTCGAGCACGAGGACGACACCCTCAACCGCCAGGGCGCGGGCGACCAGGGCCTGATGTTCGGGTACGCCAACCGCGAGACCCCCGAACTCATGCCGCTGCCGATCAAGCTGGCGCACTCGCTCTCCGAGCGCCTGGCCGAGGTCCGCCGCAACGGCACCGTTCCGTACCTGCGTCCGGACGGCAAGACCCAGGTGACGGTGGAGTACGAGGGCCAGACCCCCGTGCGCCTGGACACCGTCGTGGTCTCCAGCCAGCACTCCGCCGACATCAACCTCGACGAGATGCTCGCCCCCGACGTGCGCGAGCACGTCATCGAGCCGGTCGTGGCCGCGTTCGGCCTGGAGGCCGACGACTACCGGCTGCTGGTCAACCCCACCGGCCGCTTCGAGATCGGTGGTCCGATGGGCGACGCCGGCCTGACGGGGCGCAAGATCATCGTCGACACCTACGGCGGCTACGCCCGCCACGGTGGCGGTGCCTTCTCGGGCAAGGACCCGTCGAAGGTGGACCGCTCGGCCGCCTACGCCACGCGCTGGGTCGCCAAGAACATCGTGGCCGCGGAGCTCGCCGAGCGTGCCGAGGTCCAGGTCGCCTACGCCATCGGCAAGGCGCACCCGGTCGGTGTGTTCATCGAGACCTTCGGTACCGAGAAGGTGGCTCCCGAGCTGATCGAGAAGGCCGTCAAGGAGGTCTTCGACCTCCGTCCGGCCGCGATCGTGCGCGACCTCGACCTGCTGCGCCCGATCTACTCCAAGACGGCCGCCTACGGCCACTTCGGCCGTGAGCTGCCGGAGTTCACCTGGGAGCGGACCGACCGCGCGGCCTCGCTGCGGTCGTTCGTGGGCGCCTGAGCCCACCTCCTCCGTCCCAGTGACGGAATCCCGCCCGGGGGCGGGCGGCCCTGGCGGCCGCCCGCCCCCGGCGTGTGTGCGACCCCCGTATGACTACGACGTGTTAGGACATATACACGTAGGGTCATTTCGCCATGCGGAGGAGTGCGCCGTGGGAGTCTCAGCGGTGATGTCGGCGATGGGACTGGCGGCGATGATCGCCCTTCCCGCCGCCCAGCCAGTGGCCGAGGTGGAGGATCCCCGGGGCGCCGGGCTCGTGCCCGGCGCGGGGGACCTGCACGTGACGGTCGAGGACGACGTGGAGGACCGGCTGAGCCCCGGAGACCGCGTGCACTACACGATCCGAGTGCGCAACTCCGGCTACGAGGCGCTGCCCGGTACCCAGATCGTGCAACTCCTGCCGCCGGGGATGCGCCACGTGTCCGACTCGGGGGAGGGGTCGGTCGACGCGGAGGCGTCCCGGGTGGTCTGGGACCGGCCGCTGGAACCCGGCGCGCGGGCGAGTCTGACGGTCACCACCGAGGTCCGCTCGCGCCCCGAGGGCGCTTCCCGGACCGCCACCACGGTGTGCCTGCGACCCGAGGAGGGAGCGGCCCTGGTGGCGTGCACGGCTTCCGTCCACCGGGTCCACGGCGTGGTGCCGACGGTGTGGGTGGTCGCCGGGCTGGCCGCGGTCGCGGTCGTCGGGGCGGCGGTCGGCGGGCTGGTGCGCTACCGGGGCTCACGGAGCCCGGATCCTCGGACCGATCCGGGTCCGACGCGGGTGCCCGAGCCGGAGCCGGAAACGACGCCGGATCCGGGGGCGGAGGCGCCGGAGGTGCCGGAGGGCGACGGGGTCGGAACGGACTCCAACGTGCGCCCGTTCCCGGGCGCGGCGCCCGTCTACCACCTTGATGCGCACAGGTAGTCACCTCTGTCCGCTTTTCTTGGGAAGTTGTCAGACTCGCCCGGCACCGGCGGACTATCAGCTACCGAAATGTCACTATGAGTACACGCATCACTGCACTGAGTGATTTCTTGGAGGGGTCATGCCCAACGTCAATGCTCGAGCCCTGATTCGGTCGGCGGCTGTGTCCGCCGGAGTCGCGATCGCCGTCCCGTTCCTGTGGGGCGCGGCTCCCGCCGTCGCCCACACCGCGGAACACGACGCCGCGCCGCAGTCGATGAGCGCGGAGTCCGAGCAGCTGATCGCGGAGGCGCTTCGCGAGACCGTCGACGTCCAGGTGCCGCAGATCGATGTCCACGTGCCGCAGCCCTCGGCCGTGGAACGCGAGGTCCGGGAGCTGGAGGCGGACGCCTCGACCGCGAACTCCGGTGTGCCCGACTACGACGACGGTCACGATGGTGGCAACGGCCACGACGGCGGCGATGGTCATGACGGCGGTGCCGGCCACGACGGTCACGATGGCAAGGATGGCAAGGACGGCAAGGACGGCCACGACGGTCACGATGGCAAGGACGGGAAGGACGGGAAGGACGGCAAGGACGGGAAGGACGGCAAGGACGGGAAGGACGGCAAGGACGGGAAGGACGGCAAGGACGGGAAGGACGGCAAGGACGGG
>NZ_LGEC01000006.1 GCF_001279585.1 Nocardiopsis sp. NRRL B-16309
GTGCACGTCGCTAGCACTCGAGTGGCACCCCATGAGTACCTCGCGAGCACCCCATGAGCACCCCACATGTGGGGCCCATGTGTGCTGGGCCAGAGCGCCGCTATCAGGATGTCAGGCTGTCCAAACCCATCGCGCAGCCTACGGCGGGGCGGACCACGCCGGGATTTTCGGCGTTCGACGTCCCTGGGACGCTCCTGGGAACGCCGGGTTCCGACCAGGCCCGGGTTGAGATGAAAGATCGGGGCAGGACGGAGGGACGCGTCTCGGGACACGTTGGATCGGTGACCGAGCCCTTGGAGTGTGGGGTGTGCACGTCGCTAGCACTCGAGTGGCACCCCATGAGTACCTCGCGAGCACCCCATGAGCACCCCACATGTGGGGCCCATGTGTGCTGGGCC
>NZ_LGEC01000007.1 GCF_001279585.1 Nocardiopsis sp. NRRL B-16309
CCTAGGGCCTGTCTGACAATTCGCGTCGGATCAGGCCGGGTCGTTCGGTGCGTGCGATCGGCGTGCGGCCGGGGCGCCCTCGTAGCGGAGCTACTGGGGCGTTTCGGCCGTGCGGCGAGCGTGCGTGCCGGGCGGGCCGGACCCGACGGGAATTGTCAGACAGGCCCTAGGTGTATTGACCCGCGGCGTTGTTGACACGGCTGATCGGCGGGTGTCCGTCGAGTGCGGTGTGGCAGCGGTGGTGGTTGTAGGTGTGGAGGAAGTCTGCCAGGGCCTCGGTCCGCTCGTCGTTCGAGGTCTAGGGCCGCACGTAGCCCCACTCGTCGAGCAGGCTGCCGTGGAAGCGTTCGACCTTGCCGTTGGTCTGCGGCCGGTAGGCACGGGTG
>NZ_LGEC01000008.1 GCF_001279585.1 Nocardiopsis sp. NRRL B-16309
CGGTCGTGGTCGATACGGGTGTGCTCGGCCAGGACCACGACCGTGCGGGCGGCGTCCATGAGCGCCCGCTTGCTCCTCCCCTGAACCGGGTCGACGCTGGTCAGACCGCGCTCGAAGGACACGCCCCCGGGCACGACGAAGGCCACGTCCGCACTCAGACCCTCCAGCTCCCGGTCCGTGGCCACCGCGGCACCCGCCCGCCGGTCCAGACGCCCACCGATCAGATGCACCACGACATCGGTACGCGGAGCCAGAACCGACGCCACCGACACCGAGTTGGTGACCACCGTGTAGCCGCGATCCACCGGCAGGCGAGCCGCCAGGCGTTCGGTGACCGCGCCCGCGTCCAACACCACCACACCGCCATCGGGCACCTCGGCC
>NZ_LGEC01000009.1 GCF_001279585.1 Nocardiopsis sp. NRRL B-16309
GCTCCGGCGTCCAGGCGCCCGCGTCGGAAGCCACAGGGCCGTCCAGACTCGGGTCGGCGCCCACCGGCGGGTCCCACGACTGGTCAGGACCGCTCCACGAGGCGTCGTCCGTACGCGACGGCGTACCCCACGGGGCGTCGTCGGCGTACTGCTCCGGGGTCCACGGACCCGCCTCGTCCGACCGGGCCGGGCCACGCGAGCCCGCGTCAGGGCCGGAACCGGCGGAGTCCGGGTTCAGGGCCGCCCCGTCCGGCGCACCCCACGGCGCGTCATCCACGGGCCGCTCCGGCGTCCAGGCGCCCGCGTCGGAAGCCACAGGGCCGTCCAGACTCGGGTCGGCGCCCACCGGCGGGTCCCACGACTGGTCAGGACCGC
>NZ_LGEC01000010.1 GCF_001279585.1 Nocardiopsis sp. NRRL B-16309
CACGAAGAACATCACCGCGACCAGCGCCGCGATCGGGATCATCCCGACGATGTCGCCCAGCCCCACGCACAGGATCAGCAGGAACACCCCGGCCAGGAAGGTCGAGATCCGCGTGCGTGCGCCGGACTTGATGTTGATCATCGTCTGCCCGATCATCGCGCAGCTCGCCATGCCGCCGAAGAAGCCGACCAGCACGTTCGCGATGCCCTGGCCGCGGGCCTCGCGGGCGTGGTTGGAGGAGGTCTCGGTCTGGTCGTCGACAACCTTGGCGGTCATCAAAGACTCCATCAGCCCCACCAGCGCCAGCGTCATCGCATAGGGGGCGATCAGCGTCAGCGTGTCCAGGGTGAAGGGCACGTTC
>NZ_LGEC01000011.1 GCF_001279585.1 Nocardiopsis sp. NRRL B-16309
GAACGTGCCCTTCACCCTGGACACGCTGACGCTGATCGCCCCCTATGCGATGACGCTGGCGCTGGTGGGGCTGATGGAGTCTTTGATGACCGCCAAGGTCGTCGACGACCAGACCGAGACCTCCTCCAACCACGCCCGCGAGGCCCGCGGCCAGGGCATCGCGAACGTGCTGGTCGGCTTCTTCGGCGGCATGGCCAGCTGCGCGATGATCGGCCAGACGATGATCAACATCAAGTCCGGCGCACGCACCCGCTTCTCCACGTTCCTGGCCGGGGTGTTCCTGCTGATCCTGTGCGTGGGGCTGGGCGACATCGTCGGGATGATCCCGATCGCGGCGCTGGTCGCGGTGATGTTCTTCGTG
>NZ_LGEC01000012.1 GCF_001279585.1 Nocardiopsis sp. NRRL B-16309
CCCCGTGCCCGCGCCCCGGCGCCCCGAGCGGGTGGCCGTCTGATGACCACGACCACCACCCGGACCCGCCCGGCCGTCTTCTGGGAACACCGCACCTACAGGGGTGACCTCGCCCAGCTCTCCCAGGTCCGCGCCGACCTCGCCACCGACCTGGCCGGATTCGACCCCGACCTGGTCGACACCCTCCAACTCGTCACCAGCGAACTCTTCGCCAACGGCGTCAAGTACACCGACTCCGGCCGCACCGGCGGCGAGGTCATCCGCGCCCTGTCCATGCCCGACGCGGCCACCCTGCGCGTGTCCCTGAGCGACTGCGGCGGAGGCGGCGGCACGCCACGCATCCCCACCGAACGCACCGCC
>NZ_LGEC01000013.1 GCF_001279585.1 Nocardiopsis sp. NRRL B-16309
GGCGGTGCGTTCGGTGGGGATGCGTGGCGTGCCGCCGCCTCCGCCGCAGTCGCTCAGGGACACGCGCAGGGTGGCCGCGTCGGGCATGGACAGGGCGCGCAGGACCTCGCCGCCGGTGCGGCCGGAGTCGGTGTACTTGACGCCGTTGGCGAAGAGTTCGCTGGTGACCAACTGGAGGGTGTCGACCAGGTCGGGGTCGAATCCGGCCAGGTCGGTGGCGAGGTCGGCGCGCACCCGCGACAGGTGGGCGAGGTCGCCGGGGTAGGTGCGGTGTTCCCAGAAGACGGCCGGGCGGGTCCGGGTGGTGGTCGTGGTCATCAGACGGCCACCCGCTCGGGGCGCCGGGGCGCGGGCACGGGG
>NZ_LGEC01000014.1 GCF_001279585.1 Nocardiopsis sp. NRRL B-16309
CTCGACCTCCACCCCGTGCTTGCGGAAGTGCTCGGTGACCTGGTCCAGGGCGGCCACGGCCGAGGAGTCCCACACGTGCGCCTTGGTCATGTCGATCACGGCCTTGGTCAGGCCCTTCTCGGCGTAGTCGAACCGGCCGACCAGCTCACCGGTGGAGGCGAAGAACAGCTCGCCGTTGACCGAGTAGACGCGGGTGCCGCCCTCGGGGTCGAGCACGCTGGTCAGGTCGGCGTGCACCGCCGCCTTGCGGGCGAAGAGCACCATCGAGACGATCACGCCCACGATCACGCCGAAGGCCAGGTTGTGGGTGGCCACCACCACCGCCACGGTCACCACCATGACCAGGGT
>NZ_LGEC01000015.1 GCF_001279585.1 Nocardiopsis sp. NRRL B-16309
AACAACGCCGAGCTGGGCCGCCAGATCCTGACCGAGCGCGCGCACCCCGCGGTGCGCCAGGTCGACACGATGGACGGCGCCGCCGCACAGGCCGCCGAGTTGGCCGCACGGAGCTGACGAGCGAGACGATCTTCGAGGAAGCAGGTTCCATGGCCATCTTTCTGAACAAGGACAGCAGGGTGCTGGTCCAGGGCATGACCGGCTCTGAGGGCACCAAGCACACCCGCCGCATGCTCGCCTCGGGCACCAGCATCGTGGGCGGGGTCAACCCGCGCAAGGCCGGCCAGAAGGTCGACTTCGACGGCGCCGAGGTGCCGGTCTTCGGATCGGTGTCCGAGGGCATGGCCG
>NZ_LGEC01000016.1 GCF_001279585.1 Nocardiopsis sp. NRRL B-16309
CCCTTCTTGCCCCGGTCGACAGGATTCGGACCCGTCAGCTCCCCCCTTTGAGGGCACGCATGTTGACCGAGTCGATCGCGCACCGCGACCAGTCCACCTCGCCGCGGGAACCGAGTTCGTCCAGCACCAGCCGGTGCAGCTTGGCCCACACCCTCGCCCGGGTCCACCCGGTGAAGCGCCGGTGAGCGGTGGGCCCGGACCGGCCGAACACCGGCGGGAGCTGCGCCCAAGTGCAACCGCTGGTCGCGACGAAGATGATCGCGGCCAGCACCTCACGGTCCCCGTGTCGCCGCCGCCCGCCGCCCTGGGGACGCGTGGGCGCCTCGGGCACCACTCGCTGGAACAGTTCCCACAGCTCATCCGGCACAAGGCGTTCAACCATCGACACGCGGCCAGGCTACCGAGAATCCAAATGAGATGAACTCTAAGAGAATAAGGCAAAAATCCAAGAACTCAGAGCTTCACGCGAAGGGATTCGACAAAATGATTGGGTCGACCCGCATATGAATCAATGATTCTAGATTCAATGTGCTCAAAACTCCATACAGCTTCGGCCTCAAGGCCAATGCACTCACTTGGCTTCGCCGGAACCCTATGCTTAATAGGTTCCACTATTTTGCAGTCGTTTTTCCTTACAGGGCTTTGCCAAAAGAATCTAGGTATCCCAGGAAGATTTCCCTTTGGAATTCGATGAAGAAATTCCCCCCAACCATGGGCGGCGTAGGCAGATTTTTCGACAGCGACTACGAACATGGGCGACCCTTCCAGCGCGCCGGCATCATCGATACTTACATCCTTCCCATAGAAGGCAACATACGGGAACTCCGCCAACATCAAGGCGTACGCATACTCGTCGCCCCCTACTTTGATCTTAAACAGAGACCCCGGGGAGAATTTCATCTTTCCTCCAAAATAGCCATTTTACAAATGTCGCCTTACCATTCCTATCCTACAGCCAGCCCCACATCCTCCTTGCAGCATTCATATACCTCGACCTAAAGGGAGAATCATCACCAATCCCACGAATTGCATTGCCAGAATTACCGCCAGCCGAATGCGATCCTCCAAAAAAATCGATGAGATTTTGCTCCCTGCCCCGAATGGCCTGATATGCGATATCACTATGCCTCTGAGGCACAGGCAAGCTTGCTTCCACAGATTGATCCAGAACCGCTGGACCGAATCCTTGCCTGTTCATGTGATGATTCCTGTCACGCGAAGCAACGATATCAAGCGGGTCACCATAGCCGCGAGATCGCCCTGTATAAACATTCCCGGTCAATGGATCGGTCTTCGTGTATGTGACGTAATTGAGCCCATCCCCACAGTTGTGGTTAAGGACGTCCAAGGAACCCACAGTCACGTGGAACGTGTGGATGCCGTGGACAGTCAGGTTATGGACCGTGGCAGCCTGCGTCCAGGACTCGACCGCGGAAACCTGCACCCACGTTCCAGCCGAGGTCTGCAGCCACGTCCCCGGCACCAGGTCGATCGCGTCGACCCAGGTGTTCAGCTCCGGCACCCAGAACGGGTGGCCGTCCGTGGCGATCACGGCGTCCCCGCCCGCCAGCGGTCCTGGAACCTCCGAGGCACGTTCCGAGTCAGCCGGCTCCTCCTCGGGGGCCTGGCGCTCCGTGTCGGTATCCACCGTGATCTCGACCAAGGTTTTGGTTCCTGATCCAACGATCGTGGCCAGGACCTCCCTCGGCCCTTGTTCCCCTGTCTCCGGGTCGGTAGCCAGCACTTCATCGCCAACCTGGACGTCCTCGATCGCTTTGTGCGAACCGTCAGCCATCAGTACCGGCGTCCCCGCAGCAAAACTATTGCCGGGGGCACAAGTATTGTCACCCCGACGCAGCCGTGAAAACCAGCCCCTGGCTGAACCAGCACCGTTACGCACAACCCGGGACGCAGCCCCCAGAGGAATCGGCCCCGTGGCCAATTCCGCAACCAAATCCGGAACCAGTGAACCGGCCTGGTAGAAACCCGAGTCCGTGCTCCCGCCAGCACCCAGGTATGCCTCTTCCATTGTAGGCAGACCGAGCTTGTCCAGCGCGTAGTCGGTTACCAGCGCTGGTGGGCTGTAGGTCATTCCTGCCTGGACCGCGCCTCCACCGAACTCCAGCGCGTCCCAGTAAATACTGCTGCGCAAGTCATCTAGTTCCTCGATGACTTCAGTGAAGGAGTCCTCAACGAACTGTTCGTGACCGGAGTCAGTAGATTCACTACTGTCAGGACTTGCTGGTCGGGGGTGCGGGGTGGATACAACTCCTTCCAAAACTCTGCCCCAGTCCGGAGTAGGAGCAGCTACATTCCCGCCGCCGGAACCACCAGAACCGCCACCGCCGTAGCCACCGGAACCCCCGTAGCCACCGTAGCCGCCGTAGCCGCCACCGCCATAGCCACCAGAGCCGCCGGAACCGCCAGAGCCGCCGGAACCGCCAGAGCCGCCGGAGCCGCCACAGGATGAGCACCCGGGACCAGCTCCCCCACCCGAACCAGATCCCTCGGCGGGAAGGTTCGGGCTGTTGTTCTCGGACGGCTTCCAGGGCTGCGGAACGCCCACAATGATGGTTGGCGGTTTACACGTTCCAAGGAAACCACCGGGAAAGACGGCATTGATTGGGATACAGAGTGACCAGTGGCCGCTGGGGTCGGTGTTCATCAGCGGGCTGGCGTTGCCGTAGGTGTACCGGTTGGCCTGGACAGACGGAGTGGGGTTCAGGGTCCAAGAATCGCGTGAGGAGAACCCGCCGGTCGTCGGGTCGTACCAGCGGGCGTGCATGTTCACCCGGCCGGTGTCCGGGTCGGTGTACTCCCCCTGGAAACCGAGTGACCCAGTGGTCCCCTGCTCGTCGGTGACCTCGCCGAAGGGTGTATAGGTCCGCGATCCCGTGACCGTTCCCGCGGCCGGGTCCACGGCGGCGATCACGTCACCGTGCGCGTCGCTGATGGAGACCGTGGCGCCGGTGCCATCGGCGGCGGTCGTGGCCAACGGTGCGCCGTCGAGGTCGAGGGCGATGAGCTCCCCGGAGACGTCGACCGCGTTGTTGCTCTGGTCGGCGTAGCGCAGGTTGTGGCCGCCGCGCTGGATCACCCTGTTCAGGGCGTCGTAGAAGTAGACGGCCTCGCCGTCGCTGATCATCCGGCCACGGGCGTCGTAGGTGAACGCCGTGGCGGTGCCATCGGACTCCGTGGTCTGGGCCAGGGTTCCCCTGGCGCTCCAGGTGTAGTCGGTCCCGGCGGCGCTGATCAGGCGGTTGCGTTCGTCGTAGGTCGCCGTGTCCCCACCGGCGGAGGCGCGGTTTCCGGAGGCGTCCCAGGTGTAGTCGGTGACCGTGCCGTCCGGGTCGGTCCACCCGGTCAGGCGGCCGACGTCGTCGTAGGTGTAGGTGTTCTCGCCCTCTCCGGCGATGCCCGCGGTGGTCTTGCCGGTGATCCGGTCGGCGTCGTCGTAGGCGTAGGAGACCGAGACTGCCGGTGCCGGCCCAGGGGCGACGGTGGAGTCGCTGACCAGGCGCCCTCGGGCGTCGTAGTCGAACGAGCGCTCCACGGCGGAGGTGTCGCCGTAGACGATGCCGTCCAGGCGGCCGGCACTGTCATAGGAGTACTGGTGGTCGGTGCCGGTGAGCGGGTCGGCCGCGGTGGCCAGGCGCCCTGCGGTGTCGTAGGCGAAGGCGGTGGTGCCTGCGGCGTCATCACGCTGGACGAGGCGGCCGTCCGCGTCGTAGGAGAAGGACGCTGTGCCGGATTCGCCGTCGGCGGTGAGGAGTTGGCCGCGGTCGTTGTAGGTGTAGGAGTTGGCGCCCACGGTCGTGGGCCGACCGGCCAGGTCGTAGCCGAAGGTGTCGGTCTGGGTGGTGGCCTCGGCGCCGCTTCCGGAGACCTGCGTGATGCGTCCCAGGGCGTCATAGGCGGTGCTCTGGACGACACCGCCGGGCTTGTGCTCCTCGATGGGTTGCCCGGCCGCGTCGTAGACGGTGGTCCAGGTGCGGTCGGCCAGGTCCGGGTGGCTGTCGGTGGCCGGTTCGATCACCGACTCCAGCTGCCCGTGCGTGGTGAAGGTGTACCAGGTGGTGTTGCCCCGTCCGTCGGTGAGCCGGGTGCGGTTGCCCTCGGCGTCGTAGCCGAAGGTCGTGGTGATGGATGTGGTGTCGTCGACCGGTTCGGTGAGGGTGGTGACCCGGCCGATCGGGTCGTAGTCGCGGGTGGTGGTGTGGCCCAGTGCATCGGTGACCGTGACGGGGCGCGAGTCGGCGTCGTAGCCGGTGCTCGTGGTCGCCAGTGTGGCCCCGGATGCGTCCTCGATGGTGGTGTCGGTGGGGCGGCCCGCGAGGTCGTGGGAGGTGCGCACGGTAGTGCCCGCGGGGTCGGTGGCGGCGGTGGCCAGCCCGGTTGGTCCGTAGGCGTAGACGGTTTCCTGGCCTGCCGCGCCGGTCTTCGTGACGGGTTGGCCGGAGGCGTCGAAGGCCGTGGAGGTGCTCACACCCGTCGGGGTGGTGGTCGAGGTGCGGTTTCCGGCGTCGTCGTAGGTGTAGGTGGTGGTGTGGGCGGCGGGTGTGGGGTGGCGTTCGATCTCAGTCTGGGTGATCTGCCGGCCGAGGTCGTCGTAGGTGGCCTCGGTGCGGGCTCCGGTCGGTCCTGTCACCGAGAGCTGTTCGCCGAGCAGGTCGTGGGTGAGGGTGGTGACCGGCGCGGTGCCGCCTTCCTCGGCCGGGGGTTCGGTGATGCGGGCGGGGTTGCCGAGTTGGTCGTAGGCGTAGGTGGTGGTGCCGCCCAGGGGATCGGTCTCGGAAGCGATGCGTCCCGCGTTGTCGTAGGTGGTGGAGTGGGTGGAGGTCAGGGCTGTGCTTGAGCCGTCGGGTGTGTAGTCGGGCAGGGTCGTGCTGACCGTGCGGCCCAGCCGGTCGTAGACGGCGCGGGTGGTGTGTCCGCGTTCGTCCTGCTCGTGGGTGAGTTCACCGAAGGCGTTGTAGCCGAGGGTCGTGGTGGGCCGCGCGGTGACCGCCTCGGTGTTCCATTCCTCGACATCGACGGCCGGGCTGCGGCTGGTGGTGAGGTTGCCGAGGATGTCGTGGCTGTACTCGGTGGTGGCTCCGCCGGGTGTGGTTTCCGACAGGACCAGTCCGCGCTGGTCGAGAACCCGGGTGGTGGTGAGGTCCTCGGTGCCGTTCTCGACGGTGCGGCTGGTCCAGGCCCCGGTGGCGTCGCGCTGGTAGGTGACCTTCTCTGCGCGGGTCCCTCCGGCGCCGGTGAGGGTCTCGGTGAGGACCGCTCCCGTGGCGTCGTGGGTGTAGGCGGTACGGCGGGCCAGCCCGTCCGGGTCGAGGACGGTGGCGGTGGTCAGGCCGGCGGCGTCGATCTCGTGGGTGGTGGTGACCGTGCCGTTGCCGGTGGTCTCACGGGTCAGGTGGCCCGCCTCGTCGTAGGTGTAGGAGGCCAGGACGATGTCGCGTGTGGAGCCGTCCTGCTCACGGAAGCCGACGCGCGTCTCCTGGGCTGTCAGGCCGTCGTCGTAGTAGGTGTACCGGGTGGTACGGCCCATGGCGTCGGTGTGTTCGGCCAGGCGCCCCACGGGGTCGTAGGCGTAGGAGTCCAGGACGACGTCGGTGGCGGGCTGTGGGTCGTCGGGGTGACCGGTGTAGCCGGTGAGCACGACCTCGGCCAGGTCGCCGCTGGGGGTGTAGGTGTAGCGGAAGGTCTCCCCGTCGGCTGTCGTACGCGTGGCCTGGTGGCCGTAGGTGTCGTAGGTGTAGTTCTCCTTCTGGTTCTCGGCGTCGGTGGTCGAGGCCCGTCGGCCGTGGGTGTCGTAGGTGTGGGTGGTGGTGCGGGGTTCGTCGACGCCTTCGAGGTCGGTGACGGTCTCGGTCAGGACCCGGCCGTCGGCGTCGTAGGTGTAGGTGGTCGATGCCTGGTGGGAGTCCCCGGTGACGGCGTTGGTGGTGGTCGGTCCGGTCGTGGAGACGAGGCGGGATTCACCGTCGTAGGCGTAGGTGGTGGTGATGCCGTCCGTGTGGTCATCGGTGACGACGGTGCTGGAGGTCTCCCTGCCGAGGGCGTCATAGGTGTGGGAGTTGACCAGGCCGTTCGGGGCCGTCACCCGCGCCAGGTCGCCGGTGGCGGAGTAGGCGTAGGAGGTGACGCCGCCCTTGGCGTCGGTCGCGGTGAGGAGCAGTCCCGCAGGGACGGTGCCGTCTCCGACCGCGTCCTCGGTGCCGTCGGTGAAGGTCTGGGTGGTCGACCGGCCTTCGGGGAAATCGTTAGTGGCGGGTGTGGTGGTGGAGACCCGGTCACCGAGGGAGTTGTAGCCGTAGGTGGTCAGGTACGTGTCGTCGCTCGGTCCGCTGGAGCGGGCGTCGCGTTCGGCGGTCAACTGGTCGTTGCGCGGATCCAGCGGATCGTCCGCGTTGAGGAAGTAGTCGTAGTAGCTGGTGGAGCACGACTGCTCGTCGTCGGCGTCACGGCAGGTGGTCTGGGAGACCTTGTTGCCGCGCTCGTCGCGACCGGTTCGGGTCACGGTGCCGTCCGGCGCGGTGGTGGCGGCGAGGAACCCTCCGGTGTCGTAGGCGAACGTCGCGGTGTTGCCGGACACGTCCGTCTGTGAGAGCAGGCGGTGGCCGTTGAGCGGGTCGTAGGTGTAGTTGGAGTCGCGGTCGTCGGGGTCGGTGACGGTCACCGTGACCGTCGGGTCCTCGGGGGTCGTCTCCTGGTCGTCGCTCTCCTCGGCGCTGGTCAGGGTGTGGTCGGAGACCTGGTAGGTGGCACCGCCCGAGTCGGTGTACTCGCTGACGCGGTCGTGGACGGCATCGTGGGCCAGTTGCACCTGGGTGCGTCCGCTGGGGAGGGTGGCCGTGGTCAGCTTCTGGGAGAGTGTGCCGGCCGCGTGGTGCTCGGCCACCGTCTGGGCGCCGAGGGGGCGACCGTAGACGGCGACTTCGTCCATGTCACCGGTGAAGTGCGAGGTGTCGCCGCTGGAGGCGGGCCAATCCTTCCAGTACCCCGCGCCCGCGTACACATAGCGCTGGTCGTTTTGGGTGATCTCACCGGTCACCGTGTCGACGACGGTGCCGTCCAGGTAGAGGGACTGGTTGTTGCCGGAGGCGGTCAGGGCGGCGTGGTGCCAGGTGCCGTCGTTCACCGCTGTGTCGGAGGTGATGGGGGCGGCAGTTCCGTTCCAGAGCTGTCCGCGGAGCTTGCCGTCGGTACCGACGTAGAGCGCTGGGGTGTACGACCCTGTGGTTGCCTCGTCCAGGCTGTGGTTCTGGTAGCTGAACAGCACACCGTCGTCGGTCGTGCGGAACCAGAGCTCGACCGTCAGGTAGGGGGTGTCGGTGACCAGCCAGTCCGGCAGCTGCACGCGGGAGGAGGCGCCATTGAAGGTTGCCGCGGTCTCGGGGCTTCCCTGCAATGCTCCCGGGGTGCCGAGCTGGACGTCCTGGTAGGAACCGGTGTGACGGTCGTCGTCCAGGAGCAGGTCACTGGTGGCGTCGCCCGAGCCCTCGTCCTCCCCGAAGCGCCAATGGGCGACGGGACCGGCGTCGTGGACGACGGTTCGGTAGTGGGAGCCATCAGTGTAGGTGTAGCTGGTGCACGCGTCCTCGGCGTCCTCAGGGCCGCAGACCTGGGTGAGCCGATCGCCGTCGTAGGCGTAGGTCCACTCCAGCGGTTCGGTCCCGTTCTCGGGGGCGTCCGTGGTGACGGTGCTGACCCGGCCGCCGTCCCAGGCGAAGTGCAGGCTGCGGCCACCGGGGTTGGCGACACTGGCCAGCGTGCCGTCAGCGGCGTACTCGAAGGACTGGGCCCGACCGCGGAAGTCGGTGACCTCGATGATGCGGCCGTCGGCGTCGAAGACGTAGGAGGTCTGGTTCTTGTCGCTCAGACGCCACCCGCCCTCACTGGTCGTTGTGAGGGTCGCGAAGCTGCCGAACGGGGGTGCGTAGGTGCCGTCGGGGTTGTGTCCGAACCGGACCTGCCGGCCGTTCGGATAGGTGACGACGACGTTGCCACTACCGTCGTCGTCGGGTTGCACCCGCATGTCGAACCGGGTGCTCCAGCCCGCCCCGAACACGTTGTCGGTACGCGGGTCACGGCTGTTGTAGGTCCGGTTGACGGACAGCGCCGGTCCGACCGACGAGATCTCGGCGTCGGTGACGGTGGTGGTGTAGTTGCCGACCAGCGGATCGACGTCGCGTCCGGCACCACTGAGGCCGACGCCACCGAGGTGGCGGGTGATGGCGGGCTGCTCGACGGCGGTGACGACCGGGTAGTAGGGGCTGGCCGGACTCTCCTGGGTCCCCTCTCGTGTCTGCACCCGCCAGAGGAACTGCTCGCCCCAGGTCAGAGTGTCCGCGGGAACAGTCCACGTGCGGTCGTCCTGCCACCCCGAGTCGACGCAGTCCGTGGGTTCCCCGTCGGTGTCGTCGCAGACCTCGAACCAGTACGCCACGGTGGCGTCGGCGGGCCAGTCGTCGATGCTCTCGGCGTCGGCGAAGAGACTGGGGGTGAGACTGCCGATCTGCCCTCCGGGGCGGGGGTAGACATCGTTGATCCGGGGGCCCACGTCCTGAGAAGTGACGCTGACCGTGGACACGGGCACGCTCTTATCGGAGAGCCAGCTCTGGTCCTGCAACCGCTGCATGTCGAAGTTGAGCAGGTACTCACCCGGGGGAAGGGAGGGGATGCGGGCGTCGAGAGTGGCCGAGTCTCCAGGGGTGAGCCGTTCGGTCAGACGGGTGAAGGCGACCGCGTCCAGAAGATCTCCGGTGTCCTTGTCCCGAACGCGGGTGCCCAGTCGCAGTTCGTTCCAGCCCTGGGGTTCCCAGTCGACGTCACCGAGGTTGGTGACGGTCACGGTGACCTCGCCGCCTTGACCGCCGGTGACCGGTTCGGTCAGGGACCCGACGTCGTAGGCGGCGCCCCACGCGCTGTGGGTGATGGCCAGGTAGGGGGCGTTGGCGGACTGACGGCTACCGAAACGCTTCCAGGTGTAGCTGGAGTCGAAGTCGGCCTGGATCGACAATCCGTGGTTGGTGCTCGAACCGTCGACCCAGCCCTGGACCAGGTCGACGCCGTTCCTGCCGAGGTCGATGGTCTCCCACTCCGACCCGCCGCAGGTCTCCCCGTGGGCGAACGACTTGGCCGCGACCGCGGAACCGCTGGAGGAGGGACGGTTGTTCCAGGTGACCGTGGTCGCCGACCACGATTCCGTGATCTCGTGGACGCGGACCTCGCGCGGGTCGCACTGGGACGACCAGTGGTTGAACAGCCCGAGGTCGGCGTTGAGGATGTAGCGGTCCTCCAGCTCACTGGTGACATCGCCGAAGCGGATGTAGCTGATGGCCCTGCTGCCGCCACCGTTGTAGCTGCCGACCTTGAGCTCGTCGTCGCCGCCGTAGTTGGTGTTGGGCCAATCGTCCTGGACGTAGGAGTCCCCGTTGGTGTCGATGTCGGCAACGCTGGGGTCCACCTGGACGGGGTAGACGCGGTCGGGATCGTCGAGCCAGGCCTCGTCCAGCTCGACGACGAGGGACCACTGGCCGCCGTCCTCCTCCAGCCGGTAGTGGACGTCACCGGAGACGGCGGGGCCGCCCGTCTGCGGATCGTGGGAGGAGTCCTCCATCCACCCGGTGGGGATGATCGCCTGTGCCTGCCGCTCTGTGTCCAGGAAGACGACGGCTCCCTGGTCGTCCAGCTCCGGGACCAACCCGTTGAGCTCGAGCGGGAAGGCCCATTCCCGGGGGGCGTTGGGCGAGTTCAGGATGATCGTCTCCTTGACCATCCCTGGCGCGGCCTGCAGTGTCAGGTCGGCGTCGGGCCTGACGTCCTCATAGCGGATAGTGTCTTCCTGGACACGTCCTACGACGTCGGAGGCGTCGTCGACACCGAATGTGACGCTGTGTTCGCCGCCATCGCTCACGCCGAGAGCAGCGAGATCCGGGGTGTCCCCATCGGTGGAGACGGTGAGGTCCGTCTCTTCCGCGGACATGGCGAGGCGCGTTCCATCGCTACTGCGCATGGTTCGCGCACCGGTTGCCTCGGTGTCCGGAACCAGCGTCGTGTCGATCTCCTGCCAGGTGCCGTCAGCGGCCTGGAAGTGCACCGGATCCGGGTAGATCTGGGTGGTGGAGGTGCCGTCGGGGTTCTCGAACTCCTTGCTCCAGCGTGATCGCTGTTCTGAGACTTCCACGCTGCGTTCGGGGTCGAAGCCCGTGCCCTCGGTTGTGGTGGGGGTGTTGGACTGCTGCGTGAACTCCTGCGAGTCGATCTCCGGCTCGACCGGAGCGAACGGAGTCGTGTCCCCTTCCAGAGGCAGCGCGTCCTCGCCAGCTGTGAGGTCACCGGCGTTGAGGTCGTTGGCCCCGGTGGCATCGGTCTGCTCGGCCGACACCTCGTGTTCACGCCCTGACGCGCTTCCGCTGAGCTGCTCCGGGCCTGTGGGTGTCTCGGCCGCGGGAGCCGCCGGCGGGTCCTGGGCCAGAGCTGGCTGTGACAGAAGGCTGAGCACCAAGGAAAGAGCCACGGCACTGGCCAGCGACAGCCTCCAGGTCCGCTTGTCCAAGATTCCGCCACGGTGCGACGCGTGCACGAGGCTCCTTCGCTCGAAGTCCAACAGCAACGAGCCGGCCCCGTGAAGCTGAGAGGCCGACTCGACAGAACTCGGACACTGTAGAACAAAGTTTGCTAAGAACCAGCAACAGTCAAATAACAAGACATAAGTAACGAATAAATATAAATATTTGCAAACTTCGTAATCAGGGCGAGACTCTAGAGGGTTATGGTTCCGCCGTTCACCCGTTTCGGCTGAAGGGGACCGATGAAGCGCAAGGGCTCTCAGCTGCCCACATCTCGAAAGTGGCTCGCTGTGATGGCTGGGCTACTGATGCTCGGTGGCGTGGGCACGTACGCCCTCGTCGCAAGCACCAGCGACCCCCGTGCCGATTCCTATGACTTCAACGGAGACGGGTACCCCGACCTGGCCGTTGGCCTTCCGGGAGACACCCTGAACGGCAACCCGAACGCCGGATCGGTCGCCATTGCCACGGGCAGCATTTCCGGGCTCATCGGAAGCAGCGACCTCATCAACCAGGACACAGCGCATGTGGGGGGCGCTCCGGAGGAGGGAGACAGCTTCGGCCAGGCATTGACCAGCGGAGACTTCGATGCGGACGGATATGCGGACCTGGCGGTGAGCATTCCGTTCGAGGCCGTTGGCGACACTGAGGGTGCTGGTTACGTCACCATTCAGTACGGCAGTGGTTCGGGGCTCGTCAATGACCGCAGCCAGTCCATTCACGAGGACAGCGCGGGCATACCCGGGGATGTGGTCAAGGACGAGATCTTCGGGTACTCCCTCGCCACCGGAGACCTGAACAACGACGGATACGACGACCTCGCCATCGGACAGCCCCTCGACGCAGCCAACGGCAAGCCGAACGCGGGCACGGCCCGCATCGTCTTCGGGTCCGCCTCCGGACTCGACATGAGCACGACGATCTCGATCGACCAGCTGACCGAGAATGTTCCGGGTGTCCCCGAGCATGGGGACCGGTTCGGCGAACAGATCGCCATCGGCGACATCAACGGAGACGGCATCGACGACCTGGTGTCCGGGACCATCGGCGAACAGCTCTCCAGGAGTTCGGACCGAGGATCCATCCACGTGTTGTTCGGTCCCTTCACCGATGCTCCGGCCGGTTGGGACACCATCAACTCACCCGACGTCGACGGTATCGGCGAGTTCTCGGGGAGTGCCCTGGCCCTCGGCCACTTCGACGACGACCAGTACCTCGATGTCGCGGTCGGAGTCTCCGACGAGAAGGTCGGCGAGGATGGTGCGGCCGGACGGTTGGCGATCTTCCACGCGAGCGCCGACGGACTCTCCCCGGACAACGTCGAACTCTTCGACCAGGACACCCCCGGAATCCCTGGCGCGCCCGAAGAAGAAGACTACTTCGCGGCGGACCTGGCTGCGGGCGACGTCGACGGTGACGGCATCGACGATCTGATCGTGGGCATGCGCAGCGAGGCCATCGGAAGCGCGACGGGATCGGGGGCCGCTCTGGTCATGTTCGGCAACGCCACCGGTGGCATCGCCGCCACTGACTCGGTATGGATCGACCAGGACGTGGCCGGTGTACCCGGTGTCGTCGCCAAGCACGACCACTTCGGGTGGACCGTCGGTGTGCTGGACATGAACGGAGACGGGATCGCGGAGCCGCTCATCGGAGCACCCGGCAACAGCCACGGTACGGTCACGCGCCTGGAGATGGAACGGGGCTCCATGATCTCCGCGACGGCGTACGCCCAGGCCGACCTCGAACTCGATGAGGGGTCCGGAGAGGATGCCTTGGGTATCGCCCTGCCCAAGTAGCCGCAAGGGTGTCTGCCCCGGCTCCCCAGGAGCAGGTGCAAGAGCTTGGGTTCTAGTGGTCGCAACACCCCAACGCGAGGTGGGGCAACGTTCTCGCGAGGACCTCGCGAGGTGCCACCGGACGCCGTCCGCCAGCCGTTTGTACTCCGTTTGTGCGCAGATCTTCGACCCGCTCTTCCAACCCCACACCGCTCATGTCCGAACACCACGCCTTTCCAGTCCCCCTGTCCGACCCGAAGCCGAGCGGCGGGCTGTCGGCTATGGAGCCTAGAGTCCCCTATCACCTGCACAACTCGCACCCCCGGAGACCTCCGTGAACCGCCGCACCCCGCCCCGCCCGGTCAACATCGAAGAGCTGTTCCCCGAGCTGCGCCCCTGGCGCCGGGAAACCGTACGCCTCCACCCCCGCCCAGGGACGGCCCTCCTGCCATGACAGCTCCGTCGGAGGACCACTCCTGTGGCCCCAGGACGAGCCTTGGCCCGTCTGCGACCGCGAGCACTACGACCGCGATACCCAGGAAACCTCCGACGGAGAAGTCAAACTCGTCCCCGTCGTCCAGCTCCACCGGACCCACTCACCCGACGCCCCCAACCCTCAGAGCACGACCTCCTCCAGGTGCTGTGGTGTCCCTACAACCACGGCGAACTGCTTCTCAAGGAAGCACTCAGAACACCAGAACTTATGTAGATGACTATAAAAAGAAATCAAGTAGGCGCAAAGAGGAATATGAAACGAGCACAGACGAAACAAGGAAAACGATGTTCAAATGCGCACCGAAACGAACATCGCCACCCGCCCCTCCGCGATTTTCAATCTTGCGCGCATTTAAGAAAGCTTCAATTTCTCGAGCGCAGCGGCGATTGGTGGGGAAGCCAAACATTGCACCGATCAGCGATCCCCCAAGGTTAAAGCACCAGTACTTACTGCCATCGCTTGTGATGACGTCAACACCCCCCTCCCAGGTGACGCCTGAAATCTTACCAGCGGGAATTACTGTCTTACTGAAGAAGTTTCTTACAATGACGCCATTCTCATCAATCTTAATATTTGTGAAAAATGACGCCTTTAGAAGGAACCACCAAACCAGAGGAAAGAACAGCGAGAGAAACCAAATTGATCCCCTTCCTATCGGATCAGGATCAAGCGACTCTTCCATAGCCCAGGCGAGCCAGAAAAGAAGGAAGAGGAACGACACAAGAATTCCAAACGCAGCCGTCCATCGGTTTCTAAGGACTTTTCCGCGACCAAATGAAGCGCCTTTAGAGATGGCCAAGGATATCAAACTCCCATGTCATCGTACATCCACTTCGCACTGGCACTGAGGCCTTGTGGCGCCACCCACTGGGCCGCGTTTGCCCCGTAGACAAAAACTGTACTTCCCAAATCGACATCTCCAGCGTTGCGGCTTGGCGGTCGCCTGGTGTAATGATTCAGCCGCGACAATCCTTGGTCTCTCCAAAACCTACTGCCCGTACCAGCAATCGTTCGACCAACTACGCCACCAGCGGCAAGCATAGCAGCATCAGTCACATGGCCAGTGGCATCCATCTGACTAAAGTCGTCTCGATTATTATAGGCATCCATTCCAACATTCGCGGCGAGCAGAGCTCCACCAGCAACTACACATGCCCCAGCGGTTGCAAACACGCATACACCAAGACCGACAACAGTTCCGACGTTGTAAATAGTGTCCCAGTTGTCCGAAGTCCAATCAGCGGCAGAACCCAAAGCACCGCTCACCCAGTCCCCCGCCTCACTCAGCCAGCTCGCGTCGTTGTTGGCCTGGGTCTGAGGGTCCACCGTCGCACTGGTCTGAGGCCTCTGCGGAGTCACCGGCCTGGGCGCAGGCCAATCCGACGTGATCGGGCTTGTAACCACCACCCATGCCCGGATGGTGGCCCCACATGCGCCAGACCAGGGCCCCGGGCACGGCGGCAGGAGCAGCCCCACGCGGGGCGCCTGGCGGCCCTGGCCAGTGGGAATGTTCGCTGGCCAGGGTTGTGGGGCCGGGCGGAGGTGGATAGGTCTCATCACCGGCGGACCTCTTCCTCGTGCCGTCGTCTCGCCCTGATGAACCCCCATGAAGATGCCCCCACAACGAATGCGACACCCACCTACCGATCTGCCCAGGCCACACGGGCCCTCTCCTCCCCGCGCCGCCCCTCCGCCTTCGAAGACCCTCACGCATAGGTTCAAATGCCGGTGCATCCACCACACGACGCCGAGCGATCTCCACACCCGGACCACCGAAACGCCGAACACCACTCCGCCACCCATGTCGATACCAGGGCTGTTTCATTCTCGGTGAGCGGTGGTGTTCGCGCTGGTCAGCGAAGACCGATCACGTCCAGCGGGCGGTAGAAGGCCTCATACGACACCCACCGGATCGCGTCGGGCACGGTGTCCTGACCCAACCGTTCCAGGAGCACGAGAGCGATAGCTCGCAGCGCGGCCAGGTTGTCGGGTGCGTGCCCGCAGCGGACCTTGCAGGCGTCCTCGCCCAACGACACGTCCTTGACGTGATGCCAGGCCTCGATGCCCCAATGACCACGCACCAAAGCGCCGATCCGGGCCGTGTCGACTTGCCCGACCTCCAGCGAGGTCACCGCGCAAGCGCAGGTCCACGACACTCGACCAGTGCGTAGATCCCTGACATAGCGGCGTACCCGCACGGCCTGGACCGCGTGCGGAAAACCGGTTCGCCCGGCCAGGGCGATGGCCTTGAGGGTGCGGGTCTCGGCCCGTCCGTGGCCGCGGTCGCGGGTGGTGGCCAGCGTGGGGGCCTGGGACCAGGGAAGCGCTTTGACCTGGGTGAACAACCTCTTCTGGTTGCGTTTGACGGTCAGCACGTAGTGGGCGTGCAGTTCTTCGACCAGATGGGTGACAGTGTCGGTCTGGGTGTGCAGGGCGTCAGCGGTGACCACGACGCCTGCCAGGTCCACGCCGACCAGCAGGACGGCCAGGGCGTCGATCTCGCTGGTGCCCGCCGGGACCCGCACCTGGGCGATCAGGTGCCGGTTCGGGGTCAGGGCGGCCAGCAGGTGCACCGCCGTACCTGAACCCGTGGCCGATCCGCGCAGGGTTTTGCCGTCAACGGCCACCACCTGGAAGGTGTCGGGCCTGGTCAGCGCGGCCAGGGCCTCGGGATCCAGGGCGAGCAGGACCCGGCGGATGGTCGCCGGGGACGGGGCGGTACGCGCTCCGAGGGCGGGGCAGGTGATGCGGCAGCCCAACCGGACCAGGGTGTGCTGGGGCGCGGCATCGGCCCACTGACCGATCGCCCGCAGGCAGCGGGCCCCGGCCACCATCGCGGCCAGCGCACACAGCACAACACTGGCCAGGTCATGGCGGCGTCCTCGCCGCGAGCGGGGATCCTCCAGGGCCGAGAGCTTGCGTACAAGGTCGACGGGGGCAGCGGTGGGCATGGCAGACTGGGGGCGCAACGGAGTCCCTTGGAAGTCAGAGATGTGGAAGTCCCTGATCTTCTAGCGGGCTCCGTTGCTCGTTGTGCGGGCTTCGACCGGATCGCTACGGTCCTGTGATCAGCACAGATACGACAGCGGTCCGACCTTGAAACAGCCCTGCATCACACCCGGTACGAAACACGCACCTGAAAATGGTCCTGGCCAACCGGACCTTCCGCAGTGTGGACGAACTGGAGAGGATACTGCGAGCCCATCTGCGGTCGGTTCAGAAACGACCAGGGCTGTTGCGGATTCATCCGGTCCGTCGGCCTCGATCCCGACCCGTTCCCGTCAACCACCTAATCAAAGGCCAGTATCAACGGAGCATAACCACCAGAACAACGGAGCCTAGCACCTCAAACGCGCTGTCAAATATGAAAGTGGACACACCAGGGGCCACTAATTTTTCGAGATCATCGACACACCCCCCACCGCCAAGGAGAACATCCGAGCAAACGCCATTCGACTATTCGGATCTCGATCAACCCGCTCAAGCGATTCGAGCCTCGCCAGATCAAGATCGATTGTGGCAATTCCTCCAGCATCCTTCCCATCCACGGTCGAGAATAGCACGAGGCATCTGTATGCTCGAACAACACCCCCTCGCTCTTCGCGCATGAGCGACTGTAGGACAACAACCTCTTCCTTGACTTGGCTGCGGAGTGCGTCCACCGAGGACCACCGGGTTGCCAACCCCCGCTCCTCTGCTTCCAACTGGACCTCGAGCAACGCATCGAAACTAATCTGGCATATACGAAAGTCAGGGTCGGTCGTACGAATCATCGACATTCGAGTACTACTCCCCACCGTAGACGTCGATACGAATTGGCGTGTCTGCGCCAATACGCCCGCCTTTCAATCTTTCTTGGAGCTCATCCCAGCGATGATGACCTCCAACTAGCGTTCCCCCAGGCGTAGAAGCAATTCCATCTCCCGGCGCCGCGTTGTTAATACCATCAAGGAGTTCCTCGTCGCTCAAATACTCATGATACCACTGCGATGCTGGATCTCGCGTACTCTGTCCCTCGGTATACTTATCAGCGAGATCGCCGGCGCTCTCATAGCGTGTCGACCAATTTGGACACGACCCAGAATTGTGCACCAGCGCTGGCGTCTTCCCCGCCAGTGCATAGTACGTGTGCAGGCCCTGAATGGTCAGGTTGTGGACCGTCGCGGCCTGCGTCCACGCCTGGACCGCGGACACCTGTACCCACGTACCGGATGAGGTCTGCAACCACATCCCCGGAGCCAGGTCGATCGCATCGACCCATTCCTCCAGTTCGGGAACCCAGAACGGGTGGCCGTCCGTCGCCACGATCACGTCACCGGCCGCGACCGGTCCAGGAACACCCGCCCCCTCGTCCCCAGAGCCGGACTCCGTGTCCCCGCTTTCGGAGACCTGGCGCTCGGTGGTCGGATCCACCGTGATCTGCACCAGGTCCTTGGCCCCGGACCCGATGATCGTGGCCAGCACCGTCCGCGATGTCTGCTCACCCGTTTCGGGGTCGGTGGCCAAGACCTTCTCGCCAACGTCGACCTCTTCGATAGGCATGGTCGATCCGTCGGCCATCACCACCGCGGTCCCCGGCACGAAACTGTTGCCGATCGGACAGGAGATGTTGTCGAGCTTGCGGTTCGCCCGGCTCAGGCCCCTGACCCCGTCGATCAGATCACCGCCGAGCTCAGCGATCCGCCGCCCTAGCTCAGCGGCCTTGCCCCACCGCAATCCGTACTTCGCCGCGATCTTGGTCGGCAATCCGCCCACGAACATCGTTGCCACGTTCAGCGCGGTCTCACCACACGCGCCCAGATCACCGGTGGTGAAGCACTCCAACCCGGCGGTGATTCCCAGCTCGTCCGCGACCAACTGCGCCAGCCCGGTCGCGGCCGAGATGAGTTTCTGCTTGGCCTCTTCCTTCTCCGCCTGGGCCTGACGATAGGCCTCCGACTGCTGGCTCTGATAGGTGCCGCCGCCCGAACCGCCAGATCCACCAGACCCGCTGGAGGAAGTACCCCCGTTGATTCGTGTCCGCCACGAAGGCGTGGATACCCATCCCGACCAGCCGGTCTGCGGCGTGTAGTAGGACGTCTGTTCCCCACTGTGGTCGTACATCTTCGACGTGTTGTTCGGGCCCGGAGTGATGGTGTAGCCGCCCGGACCGCAGATGTCGATGCACAGCGGAGCCAACCCGTCGGGGTCGGTGTAGGTCACCGGATTGTTGTAGGCGTAGGTGTAGCCGTGCATCTGCTGGTGGTCGGTCACGTCCATGACCGGGTCCACCGAGATGAACCGGCCCAGGGACGAGTCGTAGGCACGCGCACCGAGCTGCGTCAGTCCGGTGGAGGAGTCGACCGTGCCGCCGACGAACCCTCGCTCCGAGGGCCAGCCCGCGGCGGCCCCCGTTCGGCACCGAACACCGACATGTACCGGTGCGAGGCCTCCCCCGTGCGGGCGTTCACCGCGACCTGGCCAGTTCCATGCCGGTCGGCGTGGATCCAGGAGAGGGTCCCGTCGTTCTCGCGTACCGCGACGGTCTCCCCCGCGTGGGAGTAGAACCGGGTCGCCTCCTTGAGCAGCGACTCCTTGTCCAGGCGCAGCTCCATCCCCGGCAGGTACAGGGTCGCCGACTGCGGGTCGCGGCGGATCAGGCGCTGGCCGTCGGCGTCGTAGGTGTAGGTGGTCTCGGAGCCGTCCTCCTCGGTGACCCGGGCCAGGTTGCCCTCCGCGTCCCACTCCAGGTCCTGGTCCCGGGAGGCGGTGGTGCGGCCGGTCATGTTCCCGGCCTCGTCGTACGAGTACTGCTCCAGGCGGTCCCCCGAGGACCCGGACTCCTCCACCTCCGTCAGCACCTGGGGGCGCAGCCCGGTGGCGTCCCCGTGCGTGTAGGTGCGGGTCACCCCGCCGCCCGGGCCGTGCTGCACCTCACTGGTGCGGTTGCCGAGCCGGTCGTATTCGTAGGAGTGCCAGTAGGGGGCCGCCCCGCCCAGGGCGTCCACCGCCGGTTCGTCCGCGCACGCTTGCTCGCCGGTGGCGTCGGGTGTCCACACCTCGGTCATGCGGCGCATGTGGTCGTAGGTGAAGCACTGCACATCCGCCTGGAGGTGGTCGGCGGTGGGCTCGTCGCGCAGGTTGAGAACGTTGCCCGCGTCGTCGTAGGTGTAGTACTGGTGCACCAGCGACCCGGTGATGCCGCGTTCGGGTACCAGCGTGGTCTGGTCCGTGCGCCCGGTGGCCGGGTCGTAGTCGCGGGTCATCCAGGTGGCGTGGGTGTCCGACGTGTCGATGTCCATGGCCAGCTGGCGCAGTTCACCGGTCTTGTTGTAGACGGTGTCGGTGACGTAGTCGGTGAACCCCGACATCCGCGTGGGCATGCCGAGCTCGTTGTAGGAGTAGGAGACAGTCTCCTGGCCCAGACCACCGGCGGCCGGCATCGTCTGCGCCCGCACCGAACCGTCGAGGTTGTACTGGGTCGAGAACCGGTAGCGTCCGCCCAGCATCGGTTCGCTGGAGGGGATGCGGACGTCCGTGGTGGTGGGCCGGTAGAACTGGTCGTAGCGCACCACCGCGGTGGTGTAGGCGCTGCCGTCCACGTAGCGGGTGGACGAGGTCAGGTGCCCCTTGGCGAGGGTGTCGTACACCCACTCGGCCCGGAGCGGCCCATCAGGAGTGTCGTCGTGCAGCCCGAGCTGGCGGCCGAGTTCGTCATAGGAGTAGGCGACGGTCTCACCGCGCGCGTCGGTGGAGGTCACCAGCTGGTCGAGCTGGTTGTAGGTCATCGTGGTGGTGCCCGAGACGGGATCTTCGGTCTGGACCAGGCGACCGCGCAGGTCGTAGGTGTGCTCCCAGACACTGCCCTCGGGGTCGGTGACGGTGGCCAGCTCGTCGTTCTTGGCGTAGGTGTAGGTGATCGCGTCGAACTCGCCCTCGGGCGTGCCGCCGTGGTGGGTGCGTACCTCGCTCAGACGTCCCTGGGCATCGACGAGCGAAGTGGTGGCCACGCCTCCGTCGGGTGGGGTGACCAGCGTGCGGTCGCCCTGGTGCTCGGTGCTGGTGCGCCATCGCTCCTCGCCGAAGGCGACGTGCACGTTGGCGGTGACGCGGCCCGCACCGTCGTAGACGGTGACGCTCTGGCGGGGGATGTCGGCGTCGTTGGCGACGGCGAACAGGCTGTCCTCTGGGGTGTCCTGGTTGTAGTAGGGTTCGCGCTCCTTGACGACCTGCCCGCGGGTGTCGTGGAAGGTGTCGGTGATCAGGCGTCCGCCGCCGGGGGCGGGGCTCTGGGTCTGGCGGGGGCGCAGGAAGGCGTCGAAGATCTCGTAGCTGGTCGTGTACTCGGTGGAGGTCCGCAGGGTGTGCGAGACGATCGAGGTGGGGGCGTCCTGACGGACGTGGTACTCGAACTTGGCCGTGGGGATGTCCGTGGCCTGGTCCCGGTCGGGCAACCACACATCGGTGAGCCGCCCCAGGGGGTCGTAGGCCATGGTCATCGTGCGGTCGTTGGCGTCGGTCTCGGCCACGGGCAGGCCCCGGGCCGGGTCCACGACCGTGGTCGTGGTGTGGCCCATCGGATTGGTCTCGGTGACCGACTCGGGAAGGCCCGAATCCGTGAAGGTGTACTCGGTTTCGGTCACTCCACCGGAGGCGTCGGTCTCGGCGACGGTGTTGCCGTAGGCGTCGAACTCGGTTTCCTGGACCGTCTGGTAGGCGGGGTCGCCGCCGTCGGAGTAGGAGTCGAGTTTCCTGGTGCTGGTGGGCAGGCCCCGGGTCGGGGTCGCCCCGTGCTCTGCGCCGTCGTAGAGGACCAGTTCGTCGGTGATGACGTCTTCGGGGCGGTCAGGGGTGTCCGCACAGTCGACGGCGAGGGTTTCCGCGCGGGAGACGAGGTTGAGGATCCAGGCGTCGGTGTTGTCGACGTGGGTGGTGTTGACGCACTTCTCGTCCCCGTCCACGGCCGTGTCCCCGTGGTCGCGGACCTGGGTGATGGCCCCGTCGTCGTTGATGGTGTTGTCGACCCGGGTCTCACGCCAGTCGCCGTCCGAGGTCCTGGTGAGGCTGATCTGCTGCTCGACCTGGACCTTGGTGGCGGTCTGCTCGCCCCAGTCGTGGGTGACCTTGGCCGTCTGTTTCCACCAGGGAGTGCTGATCTCCTTGGAGATGTCCCGGCCGCCCTCGCCGTCGCGGGTGATGACCTCGCGGACGGTGCCGTGGAGTTCCTTGTGGTCGGTGTGCTCGACCCCGCGGGAGTCGGTGATGACCGCGGAGCGCTCGCCGGAAGGCTGTTTGTCGCCGTCCATGCCCTGGAAGTACAGGTACTCGGTCTCGGTGCGTTCCTCGTTTTCGTGGCCGGTGCGGACGATGACGCGGTCGTAGCCGCGCCAGTCGGCCCAGGTGCGGTACTTGTCCTTGACCATGCCGTCGGCCTCGGTGTAACGCCAGGCCGGGGTGCCGACGTAGTCGTAGCTGGTGGTGAGCGTGGGCTGGTCGGTGACCAGGTCCACCTCGTTGACCTCGGTGACCACGTACTTGTGGAACCAGTCGGTCAGCTCCACCCCGCCCTCGGGTGTCCACTTCACCGGGTAGCAGCGCTTGGTGTTGGCGTGCGGGTCAGGTGTGTCGCCGGGTTCGCACTCGGGTTCGGAGTAGGTGATGTCGAACTGGCCGCCGGACTCGGTGTAGATCGAGGTGACGCGCCACCTGAGCATCGGTGCGATGTCGTCGCTGGTCGAGTCCACCCGGTTGGGCATCTGGGTGCCGGCGAAGCTGATCTTGGGCATGGCCTCGGTGCCGCCCACGTGGCCCGCGTGTTCGATGGAGTCCAGCCACAGGGTGGGCCCGGTGCCGTCTCCGGATTCGGGGAAGGAGTGCTCGAAGGACCAGGAATCGACATCGGCGTAGTCGCCGTCCTGGTGGATCTGGGTGGTGATGGTGTCGAGCTTCTTGGTGGACCAGAAGGTCGGTGAGTGCCGTCCCGTGCAGGACTCGCCCGACTCGCAGTCCTGGTCCAGGGGGACGTCGGGCCAGTGTTCGGCGTGGTCCGAGGTCCGCTCGTCCGCGGCGCAGTCGAAGGAGTCGGTGGCCAGGCAACGCTCGGAGGAGGAGAAGACCACCCGGGTGGGGGCGGTGGCGTAGACGTCGTCCTCCCGCAGCCCGTACTCGATGCGGGAGACGTTGGCCGCCCGCACGTAGGGGGTGGCGGTGTTGGTGAGGTTGCGGCCGTAGTGGTTGGTCTCGGCGTCGTAGTAGAACGTCATGGCGTTGCCGTGCACGTCCACGACGTAGTCGAGGTTCCACTTGTTGGCCTGCTGGCACCAGGAGTCGTCGAAGTCGGAGTCGTAGCAGGGCTGGCCCGGCTCGGGGGCGTAGACCGGCAGAGTCTGCGCCGAATCGGTCTCCGGGTCGCCGCTGGACCAGCCGGGGAGGCGGTTGCGTCCGAAGAAGTACTGGGTGCCGTCGGGGGTGGTCACCTTCCAGTACTCGCCGTCGTGGGCGCCGTTGGTGGCGCCGGTGAGCCGTTCGACCCTGGTGCCGTCGTCGTTGGACAGCCGGTAGCTGCCGTCCCCGTGCTTGACCAGCGCACCGGAGTGCCCGCTCATGGACAGGGTGACGTTGTCGGTGTTCCAGCACAGGTCGCCGGTCTCGTGCCCGGAATCCACACAGGCGGCGTAGCGGCGCTCGATCGCACCTGGAGCGTAGGCGAATCCGTCGCCGATCCAGGAGGTCTGGTTGTTGGAGGTGGCGATGCGCCCGTCCACGCCTCCGGAGGAGTATCCCAGCCCCACGGCGGGGCTCAGGTCGCTGGGAGCCGGGGGCGCGGGGAAGGAGTACGACCAGGAGAAGTCACCGGACTGGTTGTTGACGTTCCAGGACGAGGCGGCCGAGAGCTGAGTGGCGCCGTAGTCTCCGTTGCCGCCGGCCGGCGCCGCGCTCAGGGCCACCAGGGTGCCCTGCTGCGGGGCCGCGGCCACGACCGCGTCGACGGTGTGGTCCCGTTCGTTGTTGTCCAGAACCTGGGGGGAACCGAACGAGACCTCCTCGTCCTCCTCGCAGGAGTCGTCGAGAACGCACTCGTTCAGTTCGACGACGTCCAGGCGGGAGGCGTAGTCCCCGCCGAAGGCGGCGGCGAAGTCGGAGTAGTCCACCCCGAGTTCGACGGGGGCCACGGTGGGAGAGCCGTCCGTCCTGGTCAGGCGAAGGAGGATGCCGTTGACCCCGGCTTGTTCGGTCTCGGGCCGGTCCATGACCTCGACCCGGACCGACTCGACCGGTTCGGGTTCGGCGGAGGCGTCCAGGGCCGGTGGGGTGTCTTCAGGGGCGATCGGCTCCCTGCGGAACTCGTCCCGAAGCGGGGTCGGGCTGCTCTCCGGGGAGGGGCTCGCCGTTTCCGGTGCTTCTTCGTCCGGCTCGTCGTCGGTCCTCGGGCTCTCCTCGCCATCGGGACCCGGCACGGCCTCGCCCTCAGTCGGGGCCGGTGGCTCCTCCTCGCCGTCCGGAGGCGATTCTTCGCGACCGGTCTCCCCGTCCGGTTTGCTCTCCCCCTGGGACTGCGCGGCCCAGTCCCGCCAGTGTTCGGGTACCTCCCAGCCGTCGAACTCCTCACCGGTGACGGCCTCGACCGTGAGCTCGGTGTCGGTCTCGGCGCCGAGGGTGCGCGCCCTCGCCTGTCCCAGATCGACATCGGTGCTCGACGCTTCGGGCCACGACACCGCTTCCGGTTCGGAGAGCGAGGCCCGGGCGACCGCGTCATCCTCTTCCAGAGCGGCCGCGGCTGCGGCACGACCCTCCACAGAGGCCTGTTCCTCCACCTCCGGACGTGGGTTGAAGGCCGTGGCGGACGCCGGAAGGGTGTTCAGCAGGCCGGCCGCGACGACAACGGCCACCGAACAGGTGATGCCACGGCGGACCGGGCCGGGACGGGCGGGGGTGTCACTGCGCGGGGTCACAGCATTCCTCCTGACCTCCACCGGTCTGGTGAAGGACGATCACGGGGGCAGGGGTGAGGTCAGTTCTGGACGGTGGGGAACAGGCCGCTGTAGACCTGGGAGATCGCTGGTTCGTTGAGTACGCCCTGGTAGGCGTGGACGTCGTCGAGGTCGCCGGTCCAGAAGTAGGCGTTGGCCCCGCGGTGCTGGCCGCTGCCGAGGCGGAGTGGGCCATCGGCATGCCACGCGTGGTCGACGGCGGCCCGGGACTCCTCGAACCCGTTGACGTACAGGACCAGCTCACCGGTGGTGTGGTCGTAGACCCCGGTCAGGTGGGCCCACTCCCCCAGACGGGCCGCGGTGGAGGAGAAGGCGTAGGTCCAGCCGGCCGAGCCCTCCGTGGGCGCGTCGTCGTGGGGTGCCATCTTGAACACCCAGGAACCGTTGGATCCCTGGTAGCCGAGGTGGAAACCGCTCTGGAACTCCCCCGCCTGGCTGACGGCCGAGGTGTTGAGCCCCTCCCCGGTCTCGTCCAGGCGCACCCAGGTCGAGACCGTGAAACTGCGGTCTGTGCGCGCCGCCGGACCTGGGGCCTCGGCGTACTCGTCGAGACCGTTGAGCCGCAGCCCGGGAGAGAAGGTGACGTCGTTGTCGGCGGCGTTCCAGGCCGTGGCGGGATCGGCGTGCAGTGTCGCCTCCAGGCCGTGGTCGGTGGAGTCGGCCACCGCGGTGCCGTCCCACTCGTCGAGTGTCCACCGCCCCTGGGCGGCGGGGTGGTTGGCCAGGTTCCACACCTCGGAGGCGTCGTCGGTGGCGGCCACGGTCTCGTTCAGGACCAGGCGGTCCCAGACCTTGACGTCGTCGACGGCTCCGGGCCAGAAGTAGTTCTCGGCGCCCTGGAAGAGGGATCGGCCCATGGTGAGCGGCCCCTGGGCGTTCCACGGTCCGGTGTGTGTGGCGGTGTTCTGTTCGACCCCGTCGACGTAGAGGACGATCTCGCCGGTCTGGGCGTCGTGGGTGCCCACCAGGTGGGTCCACACCCCGACCTGGGCGGGTGCGGTCGAGGTGGCGTAGGCCCAGTCCTGGGAGCCGTCCCAGTACTGGTCCTCGGGCGACATCTTGAACACCCACTCGTTGGTGTTGCCCTGGTAGCCCAGGTGGAAGGCACTCTGTTCCTGCCCCTCCTGCGCCACGGCGGTGTGGTGGGCGTCGGCTCTGTCGAGCTTGACCCAGGCCGACACGGAGAAGGTGCCGGAGGTGTCGACCCCGGAGTGGTCGGCGGTGATCTCGTCGTAGGGGCCGGGGTCGCCGTCGGTGTAGCCGCTGGTGTGCACGGCCGTGCCCTCCAGCCGCGGCGAGGGGTTGGTGTCAGGGTTCTCGACCGTGCCGACACGGCCCCGGACCCACTCCACGCCCGTGGACAGGGCTGCGTCCTGGTCGGGGTTGGCGCTGTCGGCAGCGGTGGTGCCCTGGCCCTCGTCGAAGGCGAAGTGCGCCACGGGGTCACTGGGCGGCGCCACGAGGAAGGAGTAGACCAGGACGCAGTCGGAGGAGTTGCCGAAGGAGTCCACGGTGCGTGCGTAGACGCGGTTGGGTCCCTCCAGACGTGGTGTCAGGGTGACGGTCACAGATCCGCCGGGCTCCTCAGGCGTGGCCCGGTGGGCACATGAGTCGTCGTTGAGCCCGTAGGCGTATTCCTGCGCGCCCCCGACGCCGTTGTTGGCGAAGGTGAACTCTCCGGGACGTCCTGTGGAACCGTGGAGTTGGTCGCCCGCCGGGTAGTCGGTGGAGGTGACCTCGGGCCCCTCCTCCGGCCGCGCGGTGCTGACCATCAGGTAGCAGTAGTCGCTCCAGCCCGACCAGGAGGTGCCGTCGTTGGCGTTGGCCCGGTAGCCGATCAGCACGTCCTCGGGCAGTTCGGCGGAGCGCACCGACTGGTAGGAGCCGGAGGACCAGACCGCGATGTCGGTCATCGCGGTGTCGACGTCGCCGAGGCGTTCACCGTCCACCCACCAGGCGAAGCGGGTCTTGACCTTCTGGCGGTTGGCCGAGGTGGAGTCGCGGTCGCGGACGTAGGCGGTGAAGGTCGGGCGCGTCTCGTTGATCAGGCGCGGGTCGTCGGGGTCGGTGGCGCACTCACCGCCGTGGGAGTCCGACAGCTTGGTGGGGACCTCGGGCGGGTTGTTGTAGTCCACCTGCAGGGTCGGGTTGTAGTCGAAGCGCCGCCAGTCCCAGTTGCTGGAGGACCTGGTCTCGTTGCCGCGCAGGCCGACCGTCGTGGTCGCGTGTCCGGCGTCGCGGCTGTACAGGTAGCCGTCGGTGGCGTCGAACTCCACGGTCGGGGAGGTTCCGCCGGGGCAGTTGCTGCGGCCCGCGTTGATGGTCCGCGTGTCGAGCTTGTCGTCCCAGAAGGATGAGGAGGTCTGGGAGTTCCAGGTGGTGCCGGAGGTGATCGCGTTGGTGCGCCACAACTGGATGCTGGCGTCAGTGCACCCGTAGGCGTGGGTCACTCGGGGGCGGAAGGTCGCGCGGACGATGTCGGCGTCACGGGTGCGCGAGTCGACGCTGAAGCGCCAGAACGCCCGTTTGGTGCTGCCGTCGTTGGGTTCGTAGCCGACACCGGGGTCGTGGGAGGAGGAGTAGTTCCAGTACGACTGGCTGGGGTAGTTGGCGTTGACGTAGGTGCGCCCGACCCGGTCCACCGCGAGTGAGGGGTCGATGTAGACGGGGTACTCGGTGGAGGGGTCGGTGAGCATGTCGCGGTCCGGGACGAGCCGGATACTGTCGGGAGCCAGGTCCACGTCCACCAGCGCGCTGCGGGCGCCGGTGGGAGCCATCAGCGTGGCATCCTCCGTGGGGCCCTCGCTCTCTGTCGGGTCCTCAGCGGACGCGGAGTCCCACATCGCCGGGGCCACGGCGGTGAAGACGCTTTCCTGGCCCTGGTCACCGACGGCTTGCAGCGTGCCGTTGTCCGCCATACGCATGGTGACGCCCTCAGTGGCCAGTGCCATGTCCAGTTCGGCCAGCCCCTGGTGCTGGGCGGCTTCGGGGGTGTGGACGACCAGGACCTGCCCGAACCCGTCCACGCCGGCGGTCAGGACGAGGTCGACGTCGGGCAGGACGTCGGCGTAGGTGGCCTGGGGGCCGTCGAGTTCGGGGGCCGGGAGGTCCTCGTGCCAGCCAAGTTCCACGGCGTTGGAGCCGATCCCGATACGGGCCAGGTCCTGGTCGCCTCCGCCGGAGAAGGCGAGCTCGGCGCTGACCGCCCTGGGGCGGACCGTGCCCTGGGCGTCCTCCACGAGGTCGGTGTCCACCGGGGTCCAGCCGTCGTCGTCGCGCACGCGTACCGGGTGGGCGCTCTGCTCCATGGTGAAGCTGCCGTCGGGGTTGGCCAGGTGCCGGGTGGTCTCGGTGGTGGCACCGGGGATCTCCACCGGTTCACCGGTCTCGCTCGCTTCCTGGACCGCCGCTCGTTCCCCCGAGTCGGCGGCGAACGGGGATGCGGTCGACGTCGGGGCGTCCGCCGAGGCATGTGCCTGGGTGCTCAGCAGGGGTGTGAGTAGGACAGTGGACAGGACGGCCGAGCCGACGACTCGCACTGCGCGGGACATGGCAAGCGCTCTCCAGGTCCAGGATGGGGGATCGGACACCGTGTGGGGCAACCACGTCTCGTGCACGCGGTCCACGGTGCGCCCTGGAACCGGAGGAGAAGTTAGCAGCCGAATGGAAACACCAGGTGTGTGACGGACTGCACATCACGTGGCGCACGAGTTCACGACGTGCACCATCGCTCCAAAAAGTGGAACCCAGTCCCATTGGGTCCGCATATGGCCGCTTTGTTCGCGTTTAGCACCGCACTGCGTGCCACCAGTGCAAACGAGGGATGGCGGTCCTTTCGGCCACAGGGTGTCCCGTGCCGAGCAAGAAGGCTCTGGTGTGGAAGGGGTGCCGGCTCCGGCGCGGCGGGGGCACGCGGCCCGACCGAGCCTGATCCTCCGACGGCGGTGCCGCCGGGGGCGGACCGCCGCCGGCTCAGTCCTCGGCGTCCGGTTGTTCGCCTCTCGGGGTGAACACCGCCTTCCGCGCCCGCCGGGGCGTGACGACCTCGTGCAGGGCGGGGTCGGTGAGCAGCACCACCGGGGCGATCCGGTGGGGCGAGAGCGGATACCACTCCGGCAGGGCCCGCTTGATGACGGCCCAGGCCTCGTCCGTGGCTCCTCGTGCGGCCAGGTCGCGTGCCGCGACCAGCGCGCGTTCGAAGGCGGGCGGCTCCGGAGCCCGGTGCGCGGCGATCCAGGCCCCGCTGTCGGCGGCGGTCACCGGCAGGTCGAGGCCCGGCACGATCTCGGCCAGGAGCCGGATCGCGTGGTCCGCGTCGCCGGCCCCGTTCCGGCCGGCGGCGCGCAGGAAGAGCGGGACCGCCTCGGACCGGACCTGCTCGGTGCCGATCTCGGCGACCACGTGCGGGCGGTGCAGCAGGCCGCGCAGCTCGTGGTGGGTCGCGCGGGCGTCGAGGAACGCCGACAGCACGACTCTCAGGTAGGCGGCGGCCCCGGACCCCTTCTCCTGGGCCCGGAGGAACGCGTCCAGGGCGTCGCCGACCCGGCCGTCCAGGGCCGCGCGGCGCCCGGCGGCCAGCAGTTCCTCGGCACCCTCCGGGCGCACCGGCCGACCTTCCGAACCGCACAGTTCCTCGAAGGAGACGCGCTCGTCGACGACCACGTCGGCGAAGGACCGGTGGCGCTCGCCCAGCCCGGGATACCAGCTCGCCCACACGTAGGCGGCCCACTCGCCGTCGGGCGAGACGTCGCCCGCGTCCAGCAGCCAGTACTGCGCGTCGCCCTCGTCGGAGACCAGCAGCGCCGGTCCGACCAGGTCCTCGCCCAAATACTCCACGGGAAGGGCCACGTCCTCCAGGTCCGCCAGCCAGCCGACGGTGGATGTGCCGCGCAGGCTGTACATGAACGTGCCCATGGTGCTCCAGCCGTCGGACGCGGCGAGGAAGGAGCGGTAGCTGGGCGGGAGGGTGCGGCCGAGCCGGTGCTCCAGCGCGGTGATCCGGTCCTCGGTGGCGCCGTCGTAGCCCAGCCAGGACGCCGAGCGCTGCTCCTCGCTGACGGTGTGCAGTTCGTCCTCGTCCTCGACCCGCAGCATGTCGGCGCTGAACCCGGCGAGGAAGGACCTCCAGTCCCCGACCGAGCGCGGGGCACCGGCCACCAGGCCGCCGACGATCCCCGCGTACGGTGTCGGCGCCCCGCCCGTGGCGTAGCGGTGCCCGGTGAAGGACTCGTAGGCGCGGTCGGCGGAGAAGAACCGCACCCGCCCCAGCTGGAGTCCGGAGCCACCGCTGTTGCGGGTGATCTCCAGGCGCAGGTGCCGGTACGGCGTGTCCGCTTCGGAGCCGCGGCTCACGTGGAAGTCGCGGGCCAGGTGCCGCCCGGGGAAGGACTCGTCGGAGCGGGTGTCGAGCGTGACCCACGCGTGTCCGTCGACCGAACCCCTGAGCTCCCAGGCGCACGGGTCGCGGTCGGCGGGGCCGTGGGCGGAGACCAGGACGTAGTGCCGCAGGTGGACGGGCTCCGTCAGGGTGAAGTCGAGCCGGTCCGCGCCGCGCCGGGAGAGCCACGTGGCGGAGGTGCCGTCGAGGAGGTTGAGGGCGGCCCCACTGGCTCCCGTGTGCTCGTCGCCCGCCCGCACATCGCGCACCCTGTCGGTGACCTCGCCCGCCGATGCGACCTCGTCCAGGTCCCGCGTGCGGAGGACGACCGTGCCGCCGCCACCCTCGCGGTCGGCCCAGGTGAGCCGCGCGACCGGGGCACCGCCGTCCTCGACGAGCAGACGCAGGTCCTCGGGCTCTCCCTCACCGCCCTGGACCCGGAACCAGTGGCCGGTGCTGTCCGGCGGACGTTCCGCCAGGACGCCCCGCCACGCGTGCGGCGTGCCGCGCGGGGTGATCCGCACGCCGGTGAAGGTGGTCATGTCCGGGTCGAACCCCGCCACGGCCTCCGCTCCGTCGAGGTCGCGCCAGCCGAGCTGGGCCAAGGGCACGGACCCGCCCGGCTCGAACCGGACGACGAGCCGGTGGTCCGGCAGCCACTCCCCTGTTCCGGCTCGCTGCCGTTCGGTGAGGAAGACGAGGGCGGGCGCGTTCTCCGGCATGGGGCTCCAACCTGGGCGGGGGTGAGCGTCCGGAGGCGGGTCCCGCGGGCGCCCGCGGCTCCGGACCAGAGCAGAGCCTACGGGTGCGCTGCGACACTCGCCCCGGCACCGGCCTGCCGCGCGGGCCACCCGATCACGGCGCGGAACGCGGAACCGGAAGCCGGGACGGCCGCCCGACGGTCGCTACGCCTGGTGCACGATCTGGATCAGGTTGCCGCAGGTGTCGTCGAACACGGCGGTGGTCACCGGCCCCATCTCCAGGGGCTCCTGGGTGAAGCGCACCCCGTGCCCGCGCAGCCGCTCGTACTCCGCGCGCACGTCGTCCACGGCGAAGGCGGTGACCGGGATGCCGTCGTTGACCAGCGCCTCCCGGTACGGCTTCACCGCGGGATGCCCGGCCGGCTCCAGCAGCAGTTCGGTCCCCTCGGGCTCCTCCGGGGAGACCACGGTCAGCCACCGGTCCTCACCGATCGGGACCTCGGTCTTCTTCACGAAGCCCAGCACGTCGGTGTAGAAGCGCAGGGCCTTGTCCTGGTCGTCGACGAAGACGCTCGTCAGGTGGATCCTCATGGTGTGGTCTCTCCTTCGTCGGGCCTGGTCCACCGCTCGGCGATGTGCCGCAGCGGCGCCGTGTTCAGGTCGTGGAACTTGTAGCGCCCCTCCCGCCGGCTCTCGACGAGTCCGGCGGCCTCCAGCACGGCCAGGTGCTGCGAGACCGCTTGGCGCGACATCGCCAGCTCGTGCTTCATGCTGAGCCGCGAGCAGATCTCGAACAGTGTCTGTCCGGGACGCTCGGCGAGTTCGTCGAGGATCGTCCGGCGGGTGGAGTCGGCCAAGGCTTTGAAGACATCATCGGCCATGCGCCCACTATAGGCAAGCATGTGCTTGCCTATCAAGTCGTGACCTGCACGGTCGCCATCAAACCTCGTCCGGCCCGAACCGACCACCGACCCGTCCTCGGCGCGGCGCGGCTCCCTCACCGCCCCTCCGCCTCCGACCCCACCGCCAGGGGCACGGCGCCCTTCGCGCGCGCGCCGCCCGGCGGATCAGCCGTCGAGGACCTCCTGCGGCGCCCCGCTGATCGCGCCGCGTTCCAGACGCGTGGAGTACTCCACGCCCACCCCGGCGAGCGCGGCGACCTCGCTGCGGCGCGGCCCGGCCACGCGCCGGTTCGACACGGTGGGCAGTCCGACCCGCTCCGGAGTGACGCGGGCCCGGGGAACTCGCGTCCTCCGGCACCGGACCGCCGCCCAACGGGCGCAAACGGCACTCCGGGGACCTTCCGGCCAAAGGCCCGGGTATCTCCGTTCGCCGGATACGGGCCGCACGTCCTCTCTAGGGTCGTGCGGAACGATCCCGAGGAGCATCGATGCCCAGCCCAGTGGAGCACCCCCTCCCCCGCGACCCCTACCGGAATCTGGTCCTGCTCGCCCTGCTCACCCTGTCCGGGCGGCCGCCCGCCCACGACCTCCTGCAACGGGCGCACAGGTCGGTGACCGCCTCCCTGCCGTGGGGGCGGCGCAATCCCCGGGCGCACGAGTACGCGCGGGTCCGCCGGCGGGTCCTGCGGCGGGCGCTGCGCGACCGCGGCACGCGGCGCCACGCCGGGTTGCGCATCACGCCCCTGGACGGTGTCGGCCCGCTCGCCCGCGCCCTGGCGCCCCTGGACGGACTCGATCCGGCCGCACGCGCCGGACTCGCCCTGGTGCGGATCGAGCGGATGGCACCGGAGCAGGCGGTCGCGCTCCTGCGATCGGTCGGGGTCCGGGACCCCGACCGAGCCCTCGACCAGGCGGCCGACGTGCCCGACGGCTACGGTCCGCCCGATCCCACCGTGGTCCGCGTGAGCGGGCGCGGCGCTCCGCCCGGACCGCCCCTCCTGGTGGCGGCCGGAGCCGCGGGGCTCGCCCTGGTCCTGGCAGCGGTGGCCCTGGGCGGCTCCGCGCGTCCGGAGGAGCGGCGCGGGCCGATGTCCCCGGCGGTCACGGCGACGGCGATCACGGATCCGCGGGCGTGGCGGGAGAGCTTCCGGCTGGACCTGTCGGCCTGGCACGCCAGAGGCGGAGCCGTCGACGACGAGGCGTTGGTAGGCGAGGCCGTGGCCGCCTGGGCCGACCGCGGGGAGGCCCCGCGCGACCCTCGACTCGTGTTCGCGGGCCGGGTGGACGGACGCGACGTGGTGGTGCTGCACGACACCCCGTGGACGGCCCGCTACACCCGGGACGGGGAGGACTCGGAGGTGGAGGTGTTCGCCGAACCCGCCAACGGAGTGGCGAACTGGCCCGCTCTGCGCCTGTCCGAGACGGCCGAGGGCGTGCGCTACCTGCTGCCGCCGTGGGTCACCGAGGCGGCGTGGGCGTCCCTGGGCGCTCCGGAGGACGGGTGGTCCGAGGCGGCGCTGGACGGGCACGGCGTGACCGGCCCCGTGGCCGCCGGGGAGCACTGCGGGACCGGCCCGGTCCTGCGGCTGCGCGCCCCCGAGGTCGCGCACGGACAGCCCTACACCGTCGTCGACCTCGACGGCTTCTCCACCGCCCACCTGGGGTACATGCCGCCTCCGCCCGCCGAGATCCGCCGTCTGGGGCCGCACGAGGTGCTGGACCCCGAGCACGGCTTCGACCTGTGGGGCGAGGCGGCCTGCGCGGGCGGAGTGCCGCGCGGGGCCGTGGTCGCGGCGACGGCGTGGGAGTTCGCCGAGCAGGAGCTGCCCGGCGGGGGTACGGGCCGGTGGGTGTGCGTGCGCTACGGCACGCACGACGGCGGCGGTCTGGCGCGCGCGGTCCTGGTGGCGGAAGGCGAGGAGGGCACCGAGGCGATCACCGCCGGGGAGCGCCGGGGAGGATGGGAGTGCAGCAACCTGGACCGCCAGGTGGCGGCGGGCACCTGGTGGCAGGCGGACGACGGCCGGTGGCACTACCTGGCGGCGGCCTCGCGCGAGGTCGCCGACCTGCGGGTCTCGGGCGCGGCCGACGGCGGCGGTGACGGCCCCGTCCTGGCCGCGGAGGGGCCCCGGCGCGGCGACGGCCCGCCCGCCGGAACGGTCACGGTGAGCGCGGTGAACGTCCACGGCGACCCGATGACCTTGTTCGCCGACTGACCGTGAGGATGTTCAGTGGCTTCTCCGGAGGGTCCGACTCACCGACTGACCGACGCCGACAGGTGGTCCTGTATCCGATGTGTGGCCCGCTCGGGGAAGCGACCGCACGCGACCGGACAGGCGTTCGTGACCTCATGGGCTTGGTCGAAAAGCCCGCCACGGTCCTGTCCGCCCGCCCGGCCGGCGCGTGCCCCGGTCGCGTCCACCGACGGTGACGGGCCCCGACGGCGGCCGGGGCCGCCCGCGGTCGGCGGTGTCCGGAGGTCGTCGCGACACCGGTGATCGGCCGCTCGCTCGGAGCAGCCGAGCGCGGCGCTCGGCCGGGGCCGGACACCGTCACGCACCCCCGGCGGCGTCGGCGGCCACGGACCACCGTGGTCACAAACCCCCGGCGGCGTCGGCGACCACGGACCACCGTGGTCACAAACCCCCGGCGGCGTCGGCGACCACGGACCACCGTGGTCACGCACCCCCGGCGGCGTCGGCGGCCGGGGGCGGGCACTCCCCGCCCGGCTCCACGGCGAGTTCGTAGTGCCACAGCTCGTTGGCGTAGGTCTGGCACAATCCGAACTCCGCACCGAACCGTGAGAACCAGTCCGCCGCGTCGGTGTACCCCACGTCCACCGCGTCGCCCGTCACGTGCGATGACTCCTCGGCGGTGGCCACCCAGCGGGCGGCCTCCTCCTCGCTCCCGTAGGTCGTCACGGCCGCCTCCAACAGGAACCGCTGGTAGCGCTCGCTGCGCCACCCGCTGGTCACGACCACGTCCACTCCCTCGGCCTCGGCCGCGGCGGCCGCCTCGCGCACGGCCGCCCACAGCCGCGGGTCGAGCCGTTCCAGCGCGGGGACCTCGGCCGACAACTCCAGCCCCTCCCCCTCGGGCACGTAGCCGTCCTCCTCGGTCAGCGGGGTCAGCCGGGTGACCGGCATCCGCTGGGCGGGACCGGGATGGCCGTCGCCGCCCGTGGGACCCGACGTCCAGCCCGCCCCGCCGCCCGCCGAACAGGCTCCCACCAGTACGGCGACCGCCAGCGGCGTGCCCGCCAGGGCCGCGACCACCGTGGACCGACGCGATCTCGCCATGCCGTCCCCCTTCGTTCCCGGGCCGGGCCCGACGCCCGGCGCACGGCGTCCAGGCCACCAAGGGGGGTGTTGCGCCCGCGTAGGGAAAAGACGCAACACTGGCGCAACACGGCCCTCTCCTACACTCGGATCCCGGAGTCGCCCGCGGAGGCGCCCGTGAACAGGGAGGACGGCGTATGCGCGTGCTGGTGGTCGAGGACGAGCCGTTCATGGCCGAGGCCCTGCAGTCGGGCCTGCGCCAGGAGGCCGTCGCCGCCGACCTCGCCCTGGACGGCGACGAGGCCCTGGAGCGCGTCGCGGTCCACGACTACGACGTCGTCGTCCTGGACCGCGACATCCCCGGCACGCACGGCGACGACGTGTGCGCCGTCCTGGTGCGCGACCACCCCGGCACCCGCGTGCTCATGCTCACCGCCGCGGCGCGGCTCCGGGACAAGGTCGACGGCTTCACGCTGGGCGCCGACGACTACCTCACCAAGCCGTTCGCCCTGGAGGAGCTGGTGATGCGCCTGCGCGCCCTGGCCCGGCGGCCCGTCGCCGCGGTCGATCCCGTGCTGGTCCGCGGCGACCTGCGGTTGGACCCCTACCGGCGGGAGGCCCACCGGGCCGGCCGCCCGCTGCGCCTGCCGCGCAAGCAGTTCGCGGTCCTCGAAACGCTGTTGCGCGCCGACGGGGCCGTCGTCACGGCGGAGACGCTGTTGGAGAAGGTGTGGGACGAGCACGCCGACCCCTTCACCACCGCGCCCCGGGTCGCCGTGTCCCACCTGCGCAAGGCCCTCGGCGCCCCGGACCCGATCATCACGGTGCCGGGGGTCGGCTACCGCCTCGTGGTCCCCGGGAGCCAGGGGTGAACCGGCCCGCGCGGCGCGGGCTCGGCGCACGCCACCGGCTCACCCTCGCCCTGGCCGCCTTCCTCGTCCTGGCCGGGCTCACCGTTCTGACAGGGGTGTACGCGGTCCTGCGCTTCGTGCCCGCCTATCCGCTCACCACCTCCGACCCGAGCCTGCGCGGGCAGGTGAACGTCACCTCCCGCGGCCAGATCCTGGAGGCCCTCGTGCAGGTCTCCGGTGTGGTGCTCCTGGTCCTGGCCGTCATCGGCCTGGTCGGCGGCTGGTTCCTGGCCGGGTGGGTCCTGCGCCCGCTGCGCCGGGTCGACGCGGCGGTCCGGGTCGCCGCCACCGGCCGCCTGGACCACCGGATCCGCCTGGAGGGGCCCGACGACGAGTTCCGCCGCCTCGCCGACGCCTTCGACCACATGCTCGACCGGCTCCAGGACGCCTTCTCCGCCCAGGAGCGGTTCGCCGCCAACGCCTCCCACGAACTGCGCACCCCGCTGGCGATCACCGCGACCATGCTCGACGTGGCCCGGCGCGATCCCGGCCACGACCACGCCGTGCTGCTGGAGCGCCTGGACGTGGTCAACGCGCGCGCGGTCGGCCTCACCGACGCCCTGCTGCGGCTGGCCGCCGTGGACGCGGTCACCGCCGCCACCGGGCCGGTCGACCTCGCCGACGCGGCCGGGCGGGCCGCCGCCGACGTCGCGGCGGAGGCGGAGCGGCGCGGCGTCACCCTGGAGAGGGACCTGCGGCCCGCCGCGTCCCGCGGCGACGACGAGCTGCTCGTGCGCATGGCCGACAACCTGCTGCGCAACGCGGTGCGGCACAACACCGAGGGCGGCACCGCGTGGTGTTCGACCGGCCGTACCGGCGACGGCGGCGCCGTGCTGCGGGTCGCCAACACCGGAGCGGTCCACACCGAGGCGGGCGCCGCCCGGCTGACCGAGCCCTTCCTGCGCGGCGGGGGCCGCACCCGCCGCGGCGGGGAGGGCGGCCACGGTCTGGGCCTGGCGCTGGTCTCGCGGGTGGTCACGGTGCACGGCGGCGCCCTCGACCTGCGCCCGCGCGAGGGAGGAGGGCTCGACGTCACGGTCACCCTGCCCGGTCCCGGCTCCAGGGGAACCGGCGAGTCCTGACTCCCGGGGATCCGACGGCCGGTGGCCGCGGTTCCCGCCCTGTCGGCGCCTGTCGACGCCTTCGGCCGGTTCGATGAGGGCGGGGGCGGCCATGGTGCTGCGCGCCTGGCCGCCCCGACAATGGGGGTGGGAGCCGCGGCGTCCGCCACCCCGCTGGACGGAATGGCCTTCGCGCTGGACCCGGTCAACGAGGGCCGGGCCGCGACCGGCCAGGGCGGGGTCAGGGCCGCTCGGGTCCGGTGGTCCGCGGCTGCCAGGTGCGGAGCCGTCCGCACATGCCGAAGCGCCTCGGACCCGGGTGCGGTTCGGTGCGCACCAGCGCGGCGTCGTGCATGGCGCCGGGCTCGCCCCGCTCCAGCGCCGCGAGCTGGTCGCGGGTCAGCTCCGTCTCCCGCTCCACGTTCTCGCGCCAGATCCGGCGCCACGCGTCGACCCGTGGGCGCACCAGCTCCGCCGCGTGGCGGTGGAACTCCCGCAGGGACTCCGGACCGTGCTCCGCGACCGACGCGACGAGTTCGAGGTAGCCCTCCATCGCGAGGTCGCGGCGGGCCCGGGCCTGTCGGCCCAGCTCCTCCTCCGACGCGTCCGGGGCGAGCCGTGCGGCGTCGTCGTAGGCCTCCCGGTCGGCCAGCACCGCGCGCGGGAAGGTGAAGACCGCGTCGCCCGCCTCCGGGAGCCCCGCGTTCTGCATGACCACGGTGAGCTCCAGCCCGCCGTGGTTGACCAGCCGGTGCACCGTGCCCGGGCCGAACCACAGGACGGTTCCGGCCGACAGGTCCGTCACCTGTGCACCCTCGCCGGTGACCGTGTGCACCTGCCCGCGCCCGGCGGCCACCACGTAGGCCTCCGTCGACGCCGTGTGCATGTGCGGCGTTCCTCCGTGCAGGCCGTCGGCGGCCTCCCAGTCGTAGACCCGCAGGCCGCTGACGGCGGTGCCGCCGGGAAAGCGCGGTGTGCTCATGGCGTGAACTCCTCGGCCAGTGCCGTGATCTCCTCGGCCGCGCACATCCGGTCGACGAACACCAGCCGGTGGCGGAGCGCGAGCACGTCGCCGGGTGCGAGGGTGAGCGTCTCGTGGAAGGACGGGGAGGGGCTGAACACGGGGATGGGCTCCGTGCGCAGGAACCACGAGATCGGTACCGCGCCGGTGGTGGTCCCGGCGAAGGCGAGGACGGTCGCCCCGCCGTCGATCTCGTCGTGCTGCCCGCTGAAGGCGATCCAGTCCGCCCGCGTGCCCATGATGTCGTCGCCCCGGCGCCCGGCCGAGCTGACCGCGTCCGCGCCGGTCCAGGCGCGCGGACCGCGCCAGAACAGTCCGGTGTACCCGGCGGCGGGGCGGCCCGCGGTGGTGGGGCTGCCCAGTTCGAGCGCGCTGCCGCGCACGTTGGTCAGCGCGGTCGAGAAGTCCAGGGCCCACAGGCCGCGCTCACGGTCGACGGAGTGGAAGCGGTGTGTGCGGACCTCGGTCATCCACCGCTCGCCCTGGGAGTTCAGCCAGGTCAGGTCCTCGGTGCAGGCGGCCTCGCCCTCGCCTTCCTCCACACCCTCGAAGCGCTCGTGCCGGATGGACCCGACGTTGTCGAGCCAGACGTAGCCCCGGCCGTGCACATAGGTCGGGCCGCCCCAGAAGTTCTGCCCGGAGACGTGGGACCAGGTCATCTGCAGGCCCTTGTGCCAGCGGTGGTCCCACGGCCGCACGGCGGTCAGCGGCGCGCCGCCGAGTGTGCGCAGGGGGTGGAGGAAGGGTTTGGGGGCTTCGGCGGCCGGTGCGTCGGGCCGCAGGACGTAGCGGGCGATCTCGGTGCCGCACGCGCTCACGGTGAGCTCGTCGTCGGTCCGGGTGAGGGTGGGTCCGTCAGACACTGGTTCCGCTCTCCGTTCGGGTCAGGGCGCGCGCCGCGGCGCGCGGGTCGCCCCCGTGCATGGCGTGGTAGAAGCCGTCGTCGGGGGTCAGGTTCCGGCGGCCTACGGTCCGGCCGAGGATCGCCGAGCGGTACATTCCCGCGACGAGTTCGAGCGCGCGCCGTCCGTCGTGTCCGCCGGCGCGGGGCCGCTCGCCCCGTTCCATGGCGTCGAGCAGTGCCGCGAGCTGGGCCCGGTGCGAGCTCGGTACGTCCTCCTCGGGCCGCCAGGCGGCGACCGCCGCGTCCCCGTCGTCGACGTGCGGCGCCGGTGTCCAGCGCCAGTGCGCGTTGTCGTAGCCGTAGAGGTGTTCCAGCTCGACCGTGGCGTGCTCGAAGTCGAAGCGCAGGTAGCTGGTCTCCCGGGGTGAGAGGAGGCTGTTGACCACCGAGACCGTCGCGCCGCACTCCAGGCGCACGACCGCCGCCGACACGTCCTCGGTCTCGGTGGCCCGCGCGGACGTGGACATCACGGCCGTGACCTCGGTCCAGTCACCGAGCAGCGAGAGCATGAGGTCCATCTGGTGGATGCCGTGGCCCATGCTGGGACCGCCGCCCTCGGTGTCCCACCGGCCGCGCCAGGGGACCTCGAAGTAGGCGGCGTCGCGGTACCAGAGGGTGTGGCACACGCCCACGAGCGGGCGGCCGAGCGTGCCCTGGGCCAGGTGGTGGCGCAGGCGTTCGGCGCCCGAACCGAACCGGTGCTGGAAGACGTAGCTCGCGAAGGGGCCGCCGTCCCGGCCGCCCTCGTGCCCGGCGACCTCGTCGTACTCGGCGAGGGAGAGGGCGGGCGGCTTCTCGCACCAGACCCAGGCGCCGGCGTCCAGGCTCGCGACGACCGCGTCCTTGTGGGCGGCGGGCGGGGCGCACACGACGACGAGGTCGGGCGACTCGGCGGCGAGCATGGCGTGCAGGTCGGTGTAGCGGCCCGGGACGCGCCACCGGGCCGCGGTCGCGGCCATGAGCGCTTCGTCGGGGTCGACCAGGGCGGTGACCTCGACCCGGCCGCCCATGTCGGCGAGTGCTGGCAGGTGGACGCCGCGGGCGATGCCGCCGCTGCCGACGAGGGCCACACGGACCGGGGGACGGAGATCTGGCACGGGCACCCCTGGGAGTAAAAAGTGAACGTTCACTATTTGTGGCGCGGCCTAAGATAGTGATCGTTCACACGCGCTGTCAAGAACGCGGTCCGCCCACGAAAGCAGGTCCCATGGCCACGTCCGACCCGCCAGAGCGCCGGCCGACGCTGAAGGAGGTCGCCCGCGTCGCGGGGGTCTCGCACCAGACCGTCTCGCGCTACCTGCGCTTCGACGGCGGGCTCAAGGAGTCGACGCGGGAGCGGGTGGACGCCGCGATCAGGCAGCTCGACTACCGCCCCAACCTCATCGCGCGGTCGATGCGCACGCGCCGGACCGGGCGCCTGGCGGTCCTGTTGCCCAGCGCGGGGTCCTTCAGCCCGGACCGGACGCTCGCCGGAGCGGTCGCCGCCGGCCACGCGGCGGGCTTCGTGGTCGAGGTGCTGAACGTGGACGGCGACTCCGCGGCCCGCACCGAGCGCACGCGCGAACTCGCCGGGTCCGGGCAGGTGGAGGGTGTCCTGGCGCTGGCGCCGCTCGCCGCCGACGGCGAGCGGACTCCGGTCGGCGGCGTGCCCGTGGTCGTCTCCGCCGACTTCGACGATGACATGCGGGGCATCGGCGGCCTGGCCGACGCCTCGGTCGTCGCCGACCTGGTGGAGGGCCTGGCGGAACGGGGGCACCGGCGCTTCCTGCACGTCTCGGGGGATCTGGGATTCGCCTCGGCCAGGGAGCGCAAGCGCACGTACCTGGCGACGATCGAACGCCTCGGTCTGGAGTCCCACGGCGTGGTCGACGGCGACTGGTCGCCCGAGTCCGGCCGCGAGGCCGTGCGCGCGCTGCCGGCCGACAGCGGGGTCACCGCCGTCATCGCGGGCAACGACGTGGTCGCGGCGGGCGTGGTCCGCGGCGCCCTGGACCGCGGCTGGAGCGTGCCCGGCGACCTGAGCGTGACGGGGTGGGACGACAACCCGGTGGGCGCGTACCTGTCGCCCGCGCTGACCACGGTCGACGTCGACCGCGAGCGGTTGGGCGCCGAGGCCATGGAACGCCTGGTCGCGGCGGTCCGCGGGACCGAGCCGGAGGTCTCGGCGCAGCCCCTGAACCGGATCGTGTGGCGCGAGTCCACCGGCCCGGCCCCGCGGCGCGAGTGAGGCGTCGCGCGGGGCCGAACGCTCACCCTCCAGGTGCCTGGTCCACCGCAGCACGGTGTCGGGCCGGGGATGCACCAGTTCGCCCTCGATCCGGCCGTCCCGCAGGAACAGCACCCGGTCGGCCCGTGCGGCCGCCCGCGCGCCGCGCACCGGCCGCCGGATCGTGGGTGACCATGACGACGGTGCGCCCGTGGTCGAAGGCCGCGCCGCGCAGCGCGGCCAGCACCCGGCCGCCGGACCGGGAGTCGAGGTTCCCGGTCGGTTCGTCGGCGAAGACCACACTCGGCCGGTGCAGCAGGGCGCGTGCCACGGCCACCCGCTGCCGCTGGCCGCCGGAGAACTGCGTCGGCCGGTGCCGCAGACGCCCCTCCAGCCCAGGGGAGCGCACGAGTTCGTCCTGCCAGGCCGGGTCCGGGGACTGCCCGGACAGGCGCTGCCCGAAAGTGATGTTCTCCTCGGCGTCGAGTGCGGGGAGCAGGTGGAAGGACTGGAACACGAAGCCGGGGCCGGTCCAACGCCGCCATCGCCGAGGCCCTGGTGATCAGCGAGGCGGCCGTGGCCAAGAACATCAGCGGGATCTTCACCAAGCTCGACCTGCCGGTGGCCCCGGGGGACAACCGCCGGGTGCTGGCCGTCCTGGCGCCTACCTGGGGCGGTGACCCGGCCGGCCGGACCCTGCGGCGCGCCAGGTGACCCCCGCGTCCGCGACGGCGCCTACGCGCGGTCGGCGGCGGCGCGCTCGACCACCTCCAGCAGGCGGCGCAGCCCCTGCTCGAACTCCGCGTCCCAGTCGACCGGGCGGTCCAGCACCCCGCCGAGCCGGTGGTGCGCGGGCACGTGGGCCGGGTCCACTCCCGCGCGGCGCTCGGCCGGGCCGAGGCCGCCCACGCCGAAGCGCCCGCTGACCTCGGAGACGGCGAAGCCGAGGACGAAGGTGCTGAACATCCGCTCCAGGCCGGGCACCTCCTCCTCCGGCACGCCCGCGTCCAGCAGTGCCGCGTAGAGCGGGTCCACGACGCGTACGGCGTCGGGGAGCACGGCGGGCCGGGTCAGCAGCAGGGGGAAGGTGCGGGGATAGCGGTGCGCCACGGCCCGGGCGGACCTCGCGCAGGCCAGGAGCCGCTCGCGCCAGTCCGGACCGGGGTCGCGCGCGGCCACCTCGGACAGCAGGCGCGCGACGAGCCGGTCGAGAAGGTCGTCCTTGCTTCGGACGTACCCGTAGAGCGCCATCGGCGTGAGGCCGATCTCGGTCGCGATCGCGCGCAGCGACACCGCGCCCAGCCCGCCCTCCTCCGCGAGCCGCAGTGCGACGCCGACGATCTCCGAAAGTCTTTCTTGTTTTGCCGTGCCCATGGCCCTACAGTACACGATGAAACCATTCTATACACCGCATAGAAAGAAAATTCCTCTGATGCTGGAAGCGTTATACCTGGTCAAGACACTGGGCACTGTCCGCGCGCTCGACGAATTCACCCTGACCGCCGAAGCCGGGGAGATCGTCGGGCTCGTCGGGCACAACGGAGCGGGGAAGACCACGTTCGCCAACGTCGTCGCCGGGCTGCTGCGCCCCGACGCCGGACGGGTGCGCATCGACGGCGCCGCGCCCCGCGAGACCCTGCGCCTGTTCGGCGGCCTGCACGGCCTGCGCCGCCGCGCGCTCGGGGTCGCCACCACCGACCCCGCCGCCACCCTGGTACGGCCTCCGCCGGGCCTCGGGGACGGCCGACGCCCCGCCCGGGGAACGGACGGGGCGTCGGTGGGGGCCTCCCCCGCGCGGTGCGCCCTCGGGCGCACGCGCTCCTAGTCGTTGCCGGCGTCGAACGCGGCGGCGTCCAGCAGGTCCGCGTCCTCGGAGCCCTGGCCGCGCGAGGCGATCGCCTCGGCGCCGCCCTCGGGCATCGCGCCGATCAGACCGGTCGAGGCCGCCTGGGCGGCGCCGATCGCCGTCGGGTGGGTGTCGGCGGCGCCCACCATGCCGAGCCGGGAGTACTCCTCCAGCTTGGCGCGGGAGTCGGCGATGTCCAGGTTGCGCATGGTCAGCTGGCCGATGCGGTCGACCGGGCCGAACGCGGAGTCCTCGGTCCGCTCCATGGACAGCTTGTCCGGGTGGTAGCTGAACGCCGGACCGGAGGTGTCCAGGATCGAGTAGTCCTCGCCGCGCCGCAGGCGCAGCGTCACCTCGCCGGTGATCGCCGTGCCGACCCAGCGCTGCAGCGACTCGCGCACCATCAGGGCCTGTGGCTCCAGCCAGCGGCCCTCGTACATGAGCCGGCCCAGGCGCCGGCCCTCGCTGTGGTAGGCGGCGACGGTGTCCTCGTTGTGGACCGCGTTGACCAGCCGCTCGTAGGCGGTGTGCAGCAGGGCCATACCCGGGGCCTCGTAGATGCCCCGGCTCTTGGCCTCGATGACGCGGTTCTCGATCTGGTCGGACATGCCCAGGCCGTGGCGCCCGCCGATCGTGTTGGCCTCCAGGACCAGGTCGACAGCGGAGTCGAAGGTCTTGCCGTTGATGGTCACCGGGCGGCCCTGCTCGAAGCCGATGGTGACGTCCTCGGTGGGGATCTCGACCTCGGGGTCCCAGAACCGCACGCCCATGATGGGGTCGACGATCTCGATGCCGGTGTCGAGGTGTTCCAGGGCCTTGGCCTCGTGCGTGGCGCCCCAGATGTTGGCGTCGGTGGAGTAGGCCTTCTCCGCGCTGTCCCGGTAGGGCAGGCCGCGCTCGGTCAGCCACTCCGACATCTCCTTGCGCCCGCCGAGCTCGTGCACGAAGTCGGCGTCGAGCCAGGGCTTGTAGATGCGCAGGGAGGGGTTGGCGAGCAGACCGTAGCGGTAGAACCGCTCGATGTCGTTGCCCTTGAAGGTGGAGCCGTCACCCCAGATCTGCACGCCGTCCTCGAGCATCGCGCGCACGAGCAGGGTGCCGGTGACGGCGCGGCCCAGGGGGGTGGTGTTGAAGTAGGTGCGACCGCCGGAGCGGATGTGGAACGCGCCGCAGGCCAGCGCCGCGAGCCCCTCTTCGACCAGGGCGGCCCGACCGTCGACCAGCCGGGCGAGCTCCGCGCCGTAGTCGTTGGCACGGCCGGGCACCGAGGCGATGTCGGGTTCGTCGTACTGGCCGATGTCGGCCGTGTAGGTGCAGGGGACGGCGCCCTTCTCGCGCATCCACGCGACCGCCACGGAGGTGTCGAGGCCTCCGGAGAAGGCGATCCCGACACGTTCACCGACGGGCAGAGAGGTGAGTACCTTGGACATGGAAATAAGTATGCACGAAGATGAATGATCATTCAAATCGGATGCGGGACCTGCGGGCGAATGTGGCGCACGCCCCATGCCGGGCGCCTCACACCCCCGTCGGCACCACCGGCCCGGTCGGCGCCACCGATCACTCCCGCCCGGCGCGGAGAGCGGCCCCGCGCCGGGTCGTCCCCGCGCCGGGTCGGACCCGCGCCGGGTCTGCCCGCGGCGCCTCCGACGACCGGGGCTTCCTTCGGCCAGGACCTCCGCCCCCGGACCGGACCCGGGCTCAGGCGTCGCGGTGCTCGCGCAGCATGCGCAGCACCGCCCGCTCCACCCGCCCCCGGGTGGCGGGCTCGCCCGGGGCGGCCTCGCACCCCAGCGCGGGCAGCGACGCGGAGACCGTCACCCCGCGCTCGTGCAGGCGAAAGACCCGCGGGTCGATGTAGGAGTGCCGGGCCACCGCCTCGGAATTGCCGAGGTAGGCGGCCACCTCGCGGGTCACGTGCGCCACCACCAGGATGGAGGTCCGCCGCACATGTCCTAGCGGCCCTCCTCGGTCCGCTCGTGGACGGCCTGCTCCTCCGCGCTGTGGGCGGTCCTGCGCTCGCCCCGCCCCTGCCCGGGGGCCTCCGCCTCACTCGGCGCGGCGCTGCCGCCGGCCTCGGGGCGGTCGGGCACCTCCTGCGCCATCGCGTCGTCCAGCGAACGCCCGCCCTCGGAGGCGTACACGTCGGCGGTCCCGCCCATGGGAGCCGGTCCCTCACGGTCGGTCGGCAGCGCGGCGTCCTCGGTGGCGTCCTCCTGCGCGGGCAGTCCCGCCTCCTCCCAGTCGGCCTCGTCCGGGTTGATCGGGTCCTGCGGCGTCTCCGGAGTGTTCTCGCTCATGGCCTCCCCCTCGGGTCCGGGTCGGGTTCCGGCTCCGTACTCGCGGCGGGGCTCGGTCAGGGGCGGAAGAGCACCTTGACCGCGCCCTCCTCCTTCTTCTGGAACATCGCGTAGGCGTGTGCGGCCTCGTCCAGGGCCAGGTGGTGGGTGGCGAAGTCCTCGACGCCGAGCGGGTCGGACCCGTCCAGCAGCGGCAGGATCTCCGGCGCCCAGTGCCGCACGTTCGCCTGGCCCATGCGCAGCTGGATCTGCTTGTCGAAGAGCGTCATCATCGGCAGCGGGTCGGCCATGCCGCCGTAGACCCCGATGACCGAGACCGTCCCTCCCCGCCGAACCAGGTCGATGGCCGTGTACAGGGCCGAGAGGCGGTCCACCCCCGCGTTCTCCATCAGCGAGGCCGCCGCGCCCTTGGGCAGCATGGACACGACCTTCTGCGCCAGGCGAACCGGGCCGTGGCCGCCGTCCGCCTCCATGCCGACGGCGTCGATGACGGCGTCCGGACCGCGTCCGCCGGTGCGCTCGCGGATCGACTCCACCGGGTCCTCCGTACCGGAGGGGTCGAACACCTGGGCTCCCCTGGCCGCGGCGCGCGCACGCCGCTCGGGGACGGGGTCGACGCCGAAGACCTGGTCCGCGCCCAGGTGGAGCGCGACCCGGCAGCACATGTCACCGATCGGGCCCAGCCCCAGCACGGCGACGGACCCGCCCTCGGGCACGTCCGCGTACCGCACCGCCTGCCACGCGGTCGGCAGCACGTCGGACAGGTAGACGTACCTGTCGTCGGGTCCCTCGTCGGGCACCTTCAGGGCGTTGTGGTCGGCGCGGGGCACGCGCAGGTACTCGGCCTGCGCGCCGGGGACCGACCCGTACAGGGAGCTGTAGCCGTAGATCAGCGCTCCCATGCCCTGTTCCTCGACCTGCGTGGTCTCGCACTGGGTCTGCAGTCCCGTCTCGCACATGGCGCACCGCCCGCAGGAGATCTGGAACGGGACCACCACCCGGTCCCCGCGCCGGAGCGAGGTGACGTCCGCTCCGGTCTCCTCGACCACGCCCATGGGCTCGTGGCCCAGGATGTCGCCCTCGTGCATGAAGGGCCCCAGCAACTCGTACAAGTGCAGGTCGGACCCGCACAGGCCCGAGCTCGTCACGCGCAGGAGCACGTCGTCGGGCCGCTCGACGCGCGGATCGGGCACGTCCTCGGTCCGCACGTCGGCGTTGCCGTGCCACACCACCGCCTTCATGGTCCCCCCTCACCAGTTCGGCCCACGGGCACCGGCACCCGCCGCGCCGGAGCCCCGAACGGAGGCGCCGAGCGGGCGCGGGCACCCGTGCGCCCCCACTACCCGGATGGGGGCGCGGGAACACATGGTGCCCGTGCGGCGCGGGAGGACCGTGCCGGTCACGGCGGCCGAGAGCGCGGACCCGGTCGGCAGGTCACGGCGGACGAGGCCGCGGACCCGCCCGCCGCGCGCTCTGGCAGAATCGCCGGGGGCCGCAGCGCCCCGACCACAGGTGAGCAGCGCTGGAGGGGGACGCCGACCATGGACGCACACGTGGCGCGTGAGGACCGGTACGAGTCACTGGAGTACCGGGCGTGCGGCAGGAGCGGGCTGCGGCTGCCCCGCCTGTCGCTGGGGCTGTGGCAGAACTTCGGCGACGACCGGAGCCTCGAAGGGCAGCGCGCGATCCTGCGCCGCGCCTTCGACCTCGGTGTCTTCCACTTCGACCTGGCCAACAACTACGGGCCTCCCCCGGGCTCGGCCGAGACCAACTTCGGCCGGATCCTGGACCTGGACCTGCGCCCCTACCGCGACGAACTGGTCATCACCACCAAGGCCGGCTGGGTCATGGGGCCCGGACCGCACCAGCGGGGCGGCTCGCGCAAGTACCTGCTGTCCTCGCTCGACCGCTCCCTGGCGCGCATGGGCCTGGACCACGTCGACATCTTCTACAGCCACCGGCCCGACCCGGACACCCCGCTGGAGGAGACCATGCTGGCCCTGCACCACGCCGTGGTGTCCGGGCGGGCCCTGTACGCCGGGATCTCCTCCTACGCCCCCGAAGCGACCCGCCGGGCGGCGGCGATCATGCGCGACCTTGGCACGCCCCTGGTCGTCCACCAGCCCTCCTACTCGATGCTCAACCGCTGGGTCGAGGACGGCCTGCTGGCGGCCGCGGCCGACGAGGGGATGGGCGTGGTCGCGTTCTCGCCGCTGGCCCAGGGCCTGCTGACCTCCCGCTACCTGGACGGTTCCGTGCCCAGTGACTCCCGCGCCGGCGTGGGGCGGCCCAGCTGGCGCGGGAACATGCTCTCCGAGGACGTCCTGGAACGGGCCCGCCGCCTGAACGCGATCGCCGCCGAACGCGGCCAGACCCTCGCCCAGATGGCGATCGCCTGGGTGCTGCGCGACCAGGGGCCGCGCACGGTCACCACCGCGCTGATCGGCGCCTCCAGCGTGGAGCAGCTGGAACAGAACCTGGCGGCGGTGGACGCGCCGGACTTCACCGAAGAGGAGCTGCGCGCCATCGACCGCTGGGCGGTCGACTCCGACGTCAACATCTGGTGGGGCGCGACGGCCTCGACACAGTAGGGTCACGTCCGCGCACCGGCCCGGGGCCGCCGGGCCTGACCGGCATCGGCCACGACCGCCTGCCCAGCGGGGCCGTCCCGGTCGGCGGAGCGAACCCGGGCGCCGGCGGCGATACGGCGCGAGGCCGCTCAGTGCCCACCGCGTCCGTAGGCGGCCAGGAACACCCGGACTCCCTCGTCGGCGTGGCGGCGCAGTTCCGCCTCGTCCGGGATCGCGTCGTCCCCCAGCAGCATGGTGTCGTTGACCGGCGCGGACATCACGAGCCAGTTGAAGTGGGCGGCGGCGGTGTCCGGGTCGGCCACCTTCAGCAGCCCCCGGTCGGACAGCCGGGTGAAGAGCGCGGCCATCGCCGCCATCGCACGCCGCGGACCGCCGTCGTAGAGCGCGCGGGCCAGGTCCGGGAACCGGCTGACCTCGCCGATCACCAGCCGCCGCAGCCGCATGAGCTCGGGGGTGAGGACGACCGTGAGCTGGCGCAGGGCGTACTCGCGCAGGAAGGGGGCCAGATCCTCGGCGCTCTCGGGTTCGGCGACCCGCTGGTGCACGGCGTCGCCCGCCTCGGCGGTCATGGTCTGCACGATCTCGACGAAGAGCGCCTCCTTGCTGCCGAAGTGCTTGTAGACGGTCTGCTTCGAGGCCCCGGACAGCGCGGCGATCTCGTCCATGTTGGTGCCGAGGTAGCCGCGGTCGAGGAAGACCCCCTGCGCCGCCGTCAGAATCTCCCGGCGCTTGCGCGCCGAGCGGGTCGTTCCTCCGGCCTGGTCCGGCACGTTCACTCTCACTCCATCGGCGTGGCTTCAGTTCGGGCACCGTGGGCCCTGGGGCCCCTGAGCCCGTGGGCCCTGGGCCCGTCGGTCGCTGGGCCCGTGGGCCCGTGGGCCGGTGCGCATGCTTGACCCATTGGTACTGGACGGTCTAGTTTGACACAAGATCAGTACTGGACGGTCCAGTTCCATTCGAGGCCGCCGCCACGACCGAAGGACTCCGCCATGCACGTCAAGTTCGCCGAACTGCCCGTCTCCGACCAGGACCGGGCCATCGACTTCTACACCCGCGCGCTCGGCTGCACCGTCGCGGCCGACGCGCCCATGGGCGAGGGCGGGTGGCGGTGGGTCGAGCTCGCCTTCCCCGGCGCCGAGTCCCACCTGCACTTCCTGCCCCGTGAGAACGACGAGCCCTCCGACGAGCCCGTTCTGGTGCTCGTCGACGAGGACGTCCCCGGCACGGTCAAGTCCCTGCGCGACCAGGGCGTCGAGATCGTGAGCGAGCCCCAGGACGCGCCGTGGGCCCCCGGCACCCTCTTCGCCGAGTTCCGCGACAGCGAGGGCAACCGCATGGTCCTCTCCGACCGCTGACGCCCCCTGGTCCGGGCCGCTCGGGAACGCGTCTAACGTGGAGGTGGATTCACGACCACACAGGGAGGCCCGCCGTGCCGGAGGCGCACCACATGCGGATCGGCGAGGTCGCCGAGCGCACGGGACTCTCTCTGCGCACGATCCGGTACTACGGCGAGGTCGCGCTGGTGGAGCCCTCCGCGCGCTCACGCGGCGGCTTCCGCCTGTACACGGAATCGGACGTGGACCGGCTCCAGCTCATCAAGCGGATGAAGCCCCTGGGGTTCAGCCTGGAGGAGACCCGCGAGCTGCTGGAGAGCGTAGACCGGCTCAACTCGGCCACCACCGCCGAGGACGAGCGCACCGCGCTGAGCGAGCGGCTGGACGCCGTCGAAGCCGACCTCACCGAGCGCTGTTCGGCCCTGCGCCGTCAGCTGGAGATGGCCGAGGAGTTCGCCGAGCGGCTGCGCCGCCAGCGCGCGCACCACGCCACCGGCTGAGGTCGGGCGCTCGACGCGCGGGCCGCACACACCCCGGCCACGGGCGCGGGCCGCCGCACACGGCTGACCGGCCGGGCGCCCACCTGGAGGAGGGGCGGGGCCCGGCCGGCGTTCAGGGGTGACGTGACCTCGGCGCACGTGCCTCAGCCGAAGTCCACGTCACTGCACATGTAGTAGTTCTGGTCCATGTGGGACGCCTTCCACACGGTGAACACGACGTGGTGTCCGGTCCGGCCGGTGGTGCTGACGTCGATGTGGATGTCGTTGGCGGGCGCGTGGTAGCCCGGGGTCTCGACCAGTTCCAGGTCGTCCCAGCCCAGCGCCTGCGTGGCGGGGTCGAAACCCTCCTCGGTGACGTACACGAGGAAGTAGTCGGCGCCGTGCGAGGCCTGGTCGTACAGGTGGAGCGTGAAGTCGTCGTCCACGGGCGTGGTCCGCCAGGGACCGACGGCGTCGAGCGAGTCGTAGCGGCCGCTTTCGGTGTTGCCGCCGCTGCACAGGGTGCCGTCGGGCACGTGGCCCTGGTGGTCGCCACCGACCCCGTTGCGGTAGAGCCCGTTCCAGTTCCACATGGCGTTGGGGTCGTCCTCCCACGCCTGCGCGCACATCGGGTCTTCCTGCTCCATGTCCGGGTTCAGGTGGTCGTCGCCCCAGCGCTCCCAGCAACCGTAGTTGCGGCTCGCCGGGTCGACGATCGAGCCGTGCGCCGACGCGGGCGCCGCCAGGGCGGTGAGTCCGAGCAGGGGCGCTGAGGCGAGGATGAGCGTCCGGGCCATCCAGCGGGGGCGGCCCGCCGTGTCGTTCTCGGTGTGCATCACGTTCTCCAAACGTCTCGGCTTGTGGCAGCCGAGCCGAGTGGGAGCGCTCCCGCAGCCGTAGTTACCCGCGTCACACTCACTCAAACCAGCGCCGCGAACCCGCCAGCGCCCCAATCGCGTCCGGACCCGCCCGACCCTCCGAACCGGCCCGCCCGCAGCCGCCGGACGGGATGCCGACCGGGCACGCGAGTCCACCGGGCACCCCCGGAGCGCCGCCGCCCCGACGGCCTCCTGGCACCGGCCCAGGGCCGCCGAACGAACAATGTCGAGCACCCGCAATTCTTCGTTTGACCTGCGAGTAAAGTGCTCGTGAGCCACGGTGGGCGGCACCTGCGACGACATGAGTTCGTGATTTAGTATTTACACCCAACAAACCGGGCGTTACTGTTCCTGTGAACGCCTCGGGCCGCCGGACCCCACATGCCCGGCCCGACTGACACTGCGGTGTCCACTGCCCCCCACTCCCCTACACCCCCCGCTGACCGCCGACTGGGAGCGCTCCCACCTCCCATTTCCTTTCAGCTCCGCTCCGACGCGGGCATTCGTCACCATTTCCCATTCGACACCACCCCCTGCCCCATCCCCGAGACAACTCCATAAGCCACTCTGACCGCTCCTCCTGACCCCCCTTCAACAGGAAGTAGAAGAGATGAGCACGATCCCGCGCGCCGCGGATCCCCGTGCGCGGACACGACGCGGCCTCGCCGTCGCGTCCGCCTTTGTCCTCGGCACCAGCCTCGCCGTCGCCACACCGACCGCCGCGAGTGCCGCCACCGGCTGTGAAGTCGACTACCAGGTCAACGACTGGGGTTCCGGTTTCACCGCCTCCGTGGAGATCACCAACCTGGGCGACGCCATCAACGGCTGGACCCTGGGCTGGGAGTACGACGGCAACCAGCAGATCACCAACATCTGGAACGGCAGCCACACACAGAGCGGCCAGGCCGTGGAGGTGACCGACGGCGGGCACAACGCCTCGATCGCCACGGACGGCACCGTCTCCTTCGGTTTCAACGCCTCCTACTCCGGCAGCAACGACGCCCCCACCGAGTTCACGCTCAACGGCGTCGTGTGCGAGGGCTCCGTCGACCCCGGGCCCGACCCGGACCCGGACCCGGACCCGGACCCCGATCCGGACCCGGACCCCGAGCCGGGTGAGCGCGTCGACAACCCCTACGTGGGCGCCGACGTGTACAACAACCCGATCTGGGCCGAGAACGCCCGCTCCGAGCCCGGCGGCGACGCCATCGCCGACCAGCCCACCGGCGTGTGGATGGACCGCATCGGCGCCATCGAGGGCAACGACAGCCCCACCACGGGCAGCATGGGCCTGCGCGACCACCTCGACGAGGCCGTGGACCAGGCCGGCGGGGACCCCTTCGTCTTCCAGGTCGTGATCTACAACCTGCCCGGCCGCGACTGCGCGGCCCTGGCCTCCAACGGTGAGCTCGGACCGGACGAGATCGACCGGTACAAGAACGACTACATCGACCCGATCGCGGACATCCTCGCCGACCCGGCCTACGCCGACCTGCGGATCGTCACCACGATCGAGATCGACTCGCTGCCCAACCTGGTCACCAACGTCTCCCCGCGCGAGACCGCCACGCCCGAGTGCGACGAGATGCTGGCCAACGGCAACTACGTCGAGGGCGTGGGCTACGCCCTGGCCGAGCTCGGCGCGATCGACAACGTCTACAACTACATCGACGCCGGACACCACGGCTGGATCGGCTGGGAGGACAACCTCGCCGCCTCCGCCGAGATCTTCGCCGAGGCCGCCAACACCGCCGGGGCCACCCCCGACGACGTGCACGGCTTCATCGCCAACACCGCCAACTACTCCGCGCTGAAGGAGGAGAACTTCGCGATCGGCGAGACCATCGCCGGAACCCCCGTGCGGCAGTCCGACTGGGTCGACTGGAACATGTACGTCGACGAGCTGAGCTTCGCCCAGGGCCTGCGCGACATGATGGTCTCCGACCACGGGTTCGACCCGAACCTCGGCATGCTCATCGACACCTCCCGCAACGGCTGGGGCGGTCCCGACCGGCCCACAGGGCCCGGCCCGGAGACCGACGTGAACGCCTACGTGGACGGCGGCCGCTACGACCGCCGGCTCCAGGCCGGCAACTGGTGCAACCAGTCCGGTGCCGGACTGGGCGAGCGGCCCACCGCCGCCCCCGAGCCCGGGATCGACGCCTACGTGTGGATGAAGCCCCCGGGCGAGTCCGACGGCTCCAGCGAGGAGATCCCCAACGACGAGGGCAAGGGGTTCGACCGGATGTGCGACCCCACCTATGAGGGCAACCCGCGCAACAACTTCAACATGAGCGGCGCCCTGCCCGACGCCCCCGTCGCCGGCCACTGGTTCTCCGCCCAGTTCCAGGAGCTGCTCGCCAACGCCCACCCGCCCGTCGAGTGACCACCTGAGCGACCACCGCACCCCCGGTGGCCGCACCGGGACAGGGCGCCCGTCCACCTCGCGTGGGCGGGCGCCCGCCCGTGTGCCCGGCCTCCGGCCCGCCCGGATCCGGGGCCCGGGGACCCGGGTCCGGGCGCACGCCGGAGGGCGGCCCGAACCGGGAGCGCGGACCCGGGGAGCCCTCCGCGCCGGACGGGGAGTATGACTGGTGTCTCCGGCCCTACCGGCCGGTACGACACCCCCCGGATCCCGCAGGAGCCTCCATGACGGACCAGACCACCAGGACCGCGCTCGTCACCGGCGCGTCGTCGGGCATCGGTGCCGCCGTCGCCGCCGCCCTCGTCCGCCGCGGCTACCGCGTGTACGGCACCAGCCGCTCCCCCGAGTCGGTCGCCGCACCCGTGCCGGGCGTGGAGTACCTGGCCCTGGACCTGACCGACGAGGCCTCGATCGCGGCGTGCGCACGGGCCGCGGGAGCGGTGGACGTCCTGGTCAACAACGCCGGGGAGAGCCAGAGCGGCCCGCTGGAGGAACTGCCGCCCGAAGCCGTCGAGCGGCTCTTCCGGACCAACGTGTTCGGCGCGGTGCGCCTGACCCAGCTCCTGCTCCCGGGCATGCGCGCCCGCCGGTTCGGGCGCGTGGTCATGGTCGGGTCCATGCTGGCCAGCTTCCCGCTCGCCTACCGGTCCTCCTACGTGGCGTCCAAGGCCGCGTTGAAGGGGTTCGCCGACGCCCTGCGCCGCGAGGTCTCCCCCTACGGCGTGGGCGTGGCGACCGTGGAGCCGGGGTCGATCAACACCGGCATCAGCGAGCGCCGCACGCAGTACATCCGACCCGACTCACCCTTCGCCCCCGAGTACCGCACCATGCTCACCGCGCTCAACGCCAACGAGGCCGCGGGCATCTCCGCGGAGAGTGTGGCCGCCACGATCGTGCGCGCGATCGAGGCCCGACCGCCCAGGCCGCTGTACGCGGTGGGCAGCAACGCCCCGGTGGTGTTCGCGCTGCGCCGGCTCTTTCCCCGGTCGCTCATCCTGCGCATGGTCGCCCGCAAGCACGGCCTGTGACCGCCACCGACACGGGCCGACGCCCCGCGCCGACGCGGGCCGACCGCACTCCCGTGCGGTTCCGGGCTCCGGAGACCGGTCGCCGACGACCGGCGCGCCCGGACCGGCCGCCTCGCCGGAGCCGTGGGTCCCGGGCCCTGTCGGTGCGCTCGGGCAGGATGTGGGTGCGACGGACACCGACCGGGAGAACCCTTGAAACAACAGGTCCACTTCATCACGCTCGCCACCGCCGACCTGGACGCCGCCCGCGCCTTCTACCGGGACGGGCTCGGATGGGAGCCCCACCTCGACGTTCCCGGGGAGATCATCTTCTTCCAGATCGCCCCCGGCCTGCTGCTGGGGCTGTTCGACGCCGAGAAGTTCGACCGCGACCTGGGCGGCCACGCCGGGGTCACCGGCACGACCGGGACCGCCGGGGTGACGCTCGCGCACAACGTCGAGGACCGCGCCCAAGTGGCCGCGACCGTGCGGGCGATGGTCGACGCCGGCGCGAGCGTCCTCAAGGAACCGCAGGAGGGCGAGTTCGGCGGCGTCTTCCACGCGCACGTCAAGGACCCCAACGGGGTCGTGTGGGAGATCGCGCACAACCCCGGTTGGCGGGTGGAGGAGGACGGGAACGTCGTCCTCGGCTGACCCCGTCCGTCACCCCGCCACCGCACGCCACTCACACCCGTCGCGGGTTCCGCTCCCGCGCCCGTCGCACGGTTCCGGTCGGGCGCGGTGGCCGTTCGGCTCACACGCACGTGTCCGCGCGCACGCACAGCCCCCGGGCGTTCCACGCACGTAGTGGCCGCCCGTCCGCACACCCTCCGCTGTTCGGCTCACACGTCCGTCGGCGGGTCGAAGGGGACCTCGTCGTCCAGCAGGTGCACCCACTCCGGCCACCAGCGCGGTGAGCGGGCGGCCATCTCCTCCTGGAGGTCGGGCAGCCGGGGCGGGGCCATGCCGTTCGGGAAGCGCCCCGACCGCCGCCCCCACTCCGGCCAGTGGTCGTAGGCGCGCTCGACCACGACACCGGCGGCGGTGGCGCGCGCACGCAGGAAGTACCAGGCGCCGTGTTCGGGGTGCGCCTCCGCCCGGCGCAGCCGCCACGGCAGCATCGAGTCCTCCCACGGCACCTCCACGGCCTCGCCCGAGGCGTCCACCAGCGCGGGGAAGCTCATGGCTCCCCGCTCACAGGCGACCGTGAAGGTCAGCTCCCCGCCGCGCTCGGCGGCCAGTGAGCCCAGCGCCTCGCGCAGCGCGCGCAGCTCCTCGGTCTCCTGCGGAGCGGGGCGTTCGGCCTCGCTCGCGGACCGCATGGCGCGCGCGACCAGCATCTCCCAGGCCCGCATGCTGAGCACGCGCCGCCGCCGGGGCGCGGCCGACGGGGTTCCGGCGGGCATCGCCCCCCTCCAGGTGAACCAGTCCGCGCCGAGCAGCTCGCGCGCCGCGGCCACGTCCACGCGGTCGGCACCGAACAGGTCGCGGAACAGCTCCCAGGCGCGCTCGCCACCGCCCTCGGCGACGTCGCGCATCAGCTCGTCCGCCACCGCGAGGTGGTGCTCGTCGTCCGGGACCACCACCGGGCTGTGGTCGACCAGCTCCTCCGGCGTCCCGAAACCCTCCACGGTGACCAGGCCGTCGTCGTCGATACCGTCCGGGTAGTCGGTGCGCCCCCAGGCGCCGTCCCACCAGTAGAGGAAGGACACCCCCATCTGCTCGTGCCGGTAGCGGGCGATGAGCGTGTCCAGCCACTCCCACGGCAGCCAGTCGGGGCCGCCCGCGAGCAGGTCGAGCTCCTCGTCGATCGTGTCCTGCCCCAGCGGTTCCCAGCCGGTCAGGACGGCCCGGCCGCCCTCGACCCAGGTCAGCCGCCACCAGCAGCCGGCCGAGTTGTCGAAGTGCATGCCGTGCGGGCCCAGAGTGAACCCGTCGCGGGTGTAGGTGGTCCCCACCGGGTCGTAGGTGAACGTCTCCTCCGGACGCGCTTCGAGGAGTCGGTAGGCGCCGAGTTCGATCCTGCCGTGGGCCCAGAGCATCCCGGGCGGCGGCAGGTCCTCGGGGCGGCCGGGCTGGTGGAAGGGCGCGGGGCTCATGGCTCGGTGTTCTCCGGATGTCTCGAAGGGGCCCGGTGCCCGCGCGGCCGCGGACGGGGTCGCCCCCTCAGACGCCTCCGCCACCCGACCGGTTCCCCACGGGCCCCGCCTGTTTCCGCCTTCACACCCTCCCCGGGGGCGCCGCCGCGCCGGGCTACTGGAGCCCGACGACCTCCATCGCGCCCGGCCGCGCCACGACCACCGCGCCCGGAGCCGCGAACAGCGACGTCCGGCCGCGCGCCTCCCACACCGAGCCGGAGCGGTCGCGGTTGCGCCCCAGGGGGAACTCCAGCCGCACCGACTCCTCGTCCTCGGCCACGTCCCACGACTGCAGCAGCACCAGAAGGGGTTCCTCGTCGTGCGGCAGGTCTCCGGTGGGATGGAGGCTGCGCAGGACGACGAGCTGGTCGGCCAGGGCCAGCGTGCCACCCCGAAGGGAGGCGACGTGCTCGACCGAGGCGACGCGCTCCTCCCCCTCGAACGAGTACGACGTGTAGCGGTCGAACCGCTCGGCCGCCCCGGCGCCCTCCTCGTTCTCCCCACTGGTCACGAACCCGTCCGCGGTGAGCGTGCCGCCGCCCTCCCAGGCCCTCATGTCCCGCAGGTCGCCGAGGCCGCGCGCCGCCACCCCGCCGCCGGGCCGGACGAACAGGTTCCCGCGCGTGCCCTCGGCGTCGCCGGTCTCCCACTCCAGCGCGTACACCCCGCCGTCGGGCGAGACCCGCGACCGCACCCAGTACGGGACCGCGGTGACCGGCTCCTCGTACCGCCACAGCTCCGACCCGTCGGCCGGGTCGAGCCCCAGCAGCAGGGCGTCGTGGTCCAGGGGCGCCCGGTCGGGTTCCCCGGCCTCCTCGGCGGACAGCCCGCACTGGACCAGCGCCACCACCTCGCCGCGCAGGACCCCGTACGGGTTCCACCGGTTGGCCACACAGCCCTCGGGCGGGTCGAACCGCCAGGTCTCGGCCCCCGAGTCCAGGTCGTAGGCGGTGAAGGACCGCCCGTCGTCCACGGAACCGCCGCCCTCGACGAAGAAGGTGTCGGTCGTCATCGCGAAGGTCTCGGGCAGGGTGGGGAACGCGTCTCCGAAGTCGACGTCCGGGCTCCGGTACTCGGCGCGGACCCGGCCCGTGGCCGCGTCCAGGGCGACCAGCCGCAGTGCGGACCCGCCCATGTGGTCCCTCGCGCTGAACGACACCACCAGCGCTCCGCCGTCCGGGGCCGCCGCGATGTCGGTGGCGCGTGCGTCGGCGCGCCGGTACCGCCAGCGCTCCCGGCCGGTCCGCGTGTCCACGAGGGTGACCCCCTTCGTGTGCAGGACCGCCGCGCCCCCTCCCGTCACGACCGTGTCCACCACGTCCTGGCCCTCGGGCGCGCGCCACCGCCAGCCCACGCCGCTCACCGCGTCCGGCGGGGCGGCCGAGCCCTCCGACTCGGACACAGGGGCGACGGTGGAGTCCACCGGACGCAGTTCGACCAGCACGAAGACCAGGGCGACCAGCCCCGCGCCGAGCGCCAGACCCGACGCTCCCGCGAGGGGAGCGAGCCACCGGCGGCCGGAGGAGCGGGCGGGAACCAGGGCGGGAAGGGCCAGCGCGACCGCGACCAGGGCCGGGCCCAGGGCGAGGCCCCACGCGGTGAAGTCCACGAAGCCGTTGGTCGTCTCCCCGCGTGTTCCCAGCACGACCGTCCACGCGGGCACGCAGAGGAGCACCACGAGGACGGCGACGGCGGCGAGCACCAGCCGGGGCACCGCCGCGGTCTCCGGCCGGCGCCCGGCCGACCGGAGCCGGTACAGGAGCGCGCCGAGGACGACGACGGCGAGCAGCACCAGCACCGCGTAGGCGGTCCAGGGATGGCCGTCGCCGGACCGGTACGCCGACGTGGCCGCCCAGAGGAGGACGGCCGACCCGCACACCGAGAGGCCTCCGGAGAACCAGGAAATCACGGGGGTGGACATTGCATGACGGTAGAAGGAGCGTGTGAGCGCGTCAAAACCGGCACGCGTGATGGCCGCCGCACCGGTTCCGGCCGGTGCGGCGGCCACGGGGGTCCACGCATGGGGAGGAGGCGTCAGCCCCGAGGGGCGTCGGCGGAGACGAGACGCGCGAAGGAGACCCACTCGGCGGCGCCGACGGGAAGGAAGCCCGCGTCCGGGTGCTCGCCCTGTGCCTGCCTGTGCGCCCCGCTCCCCTGCGCGCTCTGGGAGCTGCTCGACTCACTCGACGCCTACGCCTACGACAGCCGGATCTGGCTGCGGGTCCTGCCCGAGGACTTCGAGGAGCCGCTTCCCGAGGGCGCCACGCTCATCGCCACGAAGAGGGTGAGCTACGGCGTCGCGTGAGCGGACCGGTGTCCCTACGACTCGGCGGTTCCACGCCCCCGACGTGGAGCCGCCCGGACGTACGGCCACCCGATTCAATTCCGCACACATCACTAGGGTTGACCTATGGCACGCCGCAGACTTCGTTCAGTCACTGTCGAAGGACTCACCTCGATCCGCTCGGCCACCGTCGAACTCGGGGACGTGAACGTCCTCATCGGCCCCAACGGCGCCGGCAAGAGCAACTTCGTCTCAGCCCTGGCCATGCTCGGCCGTATCGCCGACGGAGAACTCGGCATCTTCGTCGGCCAGAGCGGTGGCGGCGCCGAGCTGTTCCACAAGGGCCCCAAGGGCGGTCGGCAGATCAGGCTCACTGCGCGGTTCTCGGACCTCGACTATCACGTCGCACTCAGTCACGGACCCAACGATCGGTTGGTGTTCGACCAGGAGGACGCCAACGTGCCCTTCGACGGGATCGACGAGGCGACGGCCCCCGTGCAACTGGCCCCAGGGTCCAGTGAGAGCGTCCTTTCGAGCATTGCCTCAGGAGAGATCCGAGTCTCCACGCCCACAAGGAGTGCTCTCCAACCGCTGATCGACACGTTGCACGCGTGCCGTGTCTTCCACTTCCACGACACCAGCACCAGCGCACCCGTGAAGCAGTCCGTGTACACCGCCGACAACATCACGCTGCGCCAGGACGCCGGAAATCTCGCTGCGGTCCTCCTCCGGCTCCGCGACACCGAGCCCACCACGTACCGGCAGATTCTTCGAGGCATCCAGAAGGTCGCTCCGTTCCTCAGGGACTTCGTCCTCGTCGAGCAGAACGAGCGAGTACAGCTGCGCTGGAAACAGGTGGGCGGTGACGACGTCTTCCCGGCCAGTGCCCTGTCCGACGGGACGTTGCGTTTCGTCTGTCTGGCAACGCTGCTCGGCATGCCCGGCCCCCCGGGCCTGATCGTCCTGGACGAGCCCGAACTGGGCCTGCATCCCTTCGCCATCGTGCAGCTCGCGAGCATGCTTCAGGCGGCCAGTACCTCCAGCCAGATCGTCATCGCCACCCAGTCGTCCACCCTCGTGGACCAGTTCGCCTTGGACGAGGTGATCGTCGTCGAGCGGGAGAACGGGTCGTCCGCCTTTCGCCGCCCGGATCCAGAACCGCTCAGCGTGTGGCTTGACGACTTCTCTTTGGGCGAGCTGTGGCAGAAGAACCTCCTCGGTGGCCGCCCCCGACCCGAGCGAGGGTGAGCATGCGCAGGCTTCACATCCTCTGCGAGGGCCAAACCGAGGAACAGCTCACCAAGGAGACACTCGCTCCCTATTTCGCCAGGGCGGACACCTACGTCAGCTGCTCGGTCATCACCACGAAGCGGACGACGATCGGCGGGGACGCCAAAGGAGGAGTCGGAAGGTGGAGTGCACTGCAGCGCGAGATCAGGGGTCTTCTCCACGATCCGTCCATCACCGTGCTGACGACGCTCGTCGACTACTACGGAGCTCCTTCGGACACACCCGGTATGGCGACACGGACCACGGGTTCGCCTCAGGCACAGGTCGAGCATGTGGAAGCGGCGATGGCACAGACCATTGATGACGGGCGCTTCCTCCCCCACCTGGTGATGCATGAGACCGAAGCCTGGGTGCTCGCCTGCCCGGAGGTTCTGGGCGAGCTGTCCGGGGAACAGAAGCTCCCAGAGCGCGTCCGTGCTCTGACAGCACGGGCGGGCGGCCCCGAAGCGATCAACGACGGCCCTGACACGGCTCCGTCCAAACGACTGCGCGCGCTCATGCCCGGATACCGCAAGACGGTGGACGGCCCTGACGCCATCTGCCTCACCGGAATCGACGAAGTACGCCGCCAGTGCCCACACGCCGACGCGTGGTTCCGGGCCGTGGACCACCGGTTGGGGATCCAACGGGCGGGGTGAACACTCTCCGGACGGCGCGTCAGGGGTCCAACGGGCGCAGGTGGAGGTCGTGGCCGGTGGCGTCGGGGGCGGCGAACCGGAGCAGGCGCAGGCCCTCACCGGTGACGGCGTCCTCCTCGGCGGGGGACAGCGGTGCGAAGAGCCGGACCTCCAGCAGCGCCGTCCCCGTCCCCTTGTCGCGCTCGATGCGCCACAGCCCGCGCACGAACCCGTCGACCGTCACGGGCGGGTGGACCATCAGGTGGACGCGCTGGTGGTCGGCCACCAGGCGCGACCGGTCGTCGTAGCCCACCAGCACGTTGTCGAGCAGGGCCATGAAGCGCACGGGCGCGGGGGTGTCCGGGTCGGCGACCGGTGCGTCGGGCAGGTCGAACAGCTCACGGCCGTCCTCGTCGCGGCGGACCACCAGGCGGGGGCGCAGGCCCTCCACCACGGACCGCAGTCGGGTCATCCCGCTCCACGCCTGGACGTCCCTGACCGAGGCCGGGCCGAAGGCCGCCAGGTAGCGCAGGACCATCCGCTCCGCGTCCGGCACGTCCGCCACCGGTCCGCCGAGCCACTGTTCGGCGAGCACGAACGGGGTCGGGCCCCGACGGCCCCACACCCCGTCGGGCGGCGGGTGCAGGATCGGCAGGAGCCCCTGGGCCGATCGCGCCAGTTCCACCGGATCGCGGCCCGGCCAGCGCTCCCCCAGCGCGCGGGCCAGCTCAGGGCGGGACACGGCACCGCCGACGAGGAGTTCGCGGGTGGCGGCGGTCAGCTCGTCCAGGTCGAGCCCCGCGGTGGAGCGGCCGAAGGCGCCGCGCTGCCAGCGGGTGAGCAACGGCTGGAGGGTGGGGCGCAGCCACCGGTAGTCGTCGGCGGCGACGAGGTGCTGGGTGCCCCGGAACATCGTCGCGCGGACCACCGCGCGGTCGTGGAGCAGGCCGGTGAGCCCGTCCATGGTGAAGTCCGCGACCCGCGACCACAGGCCGACGTAGGGCGGTTCGGGGTCCTGCGCCTGGAGTCCGACGAGGTGGCGTACGACCTCGTGCGGGGTCGTACTCGTGCGGCCCAGGAGGAGCTGGCGGGACAGGGTCGTCCGGTTCAGCGTGCGCCGGTCGAGTGGGGTCATGGGTCGGACCGTAGCGGCCGTCGCGGTCGACCGCTGTCCGCCACTCCCCCGGCGGTTCGAGTCGGGCCGGTCGGGTGGGGCGGCGCGCCGGGCCTGCCTTAGGTTGGGCGTGAGTGCGCAGACAACGGAGAGAGGTGCCGCGTGAGCGTCGTCAAGTTCAACGTTCTGACCGTCCCCGTGGGCGAGGGGGCCACCCTGGAGGAGCGGTTCGCCAAGCGCGCCGGGCTGGTGGAGAACCAGCCGGGGTTCGAGGAGTTCCAGCTGCTGCGCCCGGTCGAGGGCACGGACAGGTACCTGGTGTACACCCGGTGGCGGTCCGAGGAGGACTTCCGGAACTGGGTCAGCGGCCGGGCCTTCCAGGAGGGCCACGCGCAGGCCGCGAAGGAGGCGCAGGAGGAGGGCCGTACGGGTCACGGCCACGGGCATGGCGGTCCGGCCGCGACCGGCAGTGAGCTGTGGGGCTTCGAGGTCGTCCAGCACGTCAAGGCCGAGTCGTAGCCACGGGCGCGCGGGGGCCGGTGGAGCCGGGAGTCCCGGTTCCACCGGCGCGGGCGGGCTCCGTGGCCACACACGGGCACGACGGCTCTACCGGTCCTCCCGTCCTGTCGTTCCCCCCTCGACCCGCCCCCTGACCGCCTGGACCTTTACGACGTAGATTTCTCCTGGTGCAGGCCGTGTCACTCCGGTTTGCGGGCCTCGATGAGGAACCGGGTCGTGTGCGCCACGAACGGCCCGTCGCGCTCGATCAGGTCGTGCAGCTCGCGGAGCCGGTCGCGGTAGGCCTCCACGGTGAACCCGGGCACCATCCACACCACCTTGCGCAGGAAGTACACGACCGCGCCGATGTCGAAGAACTCCGTGCGCAGCCGCTCGAACCGCAGGTCCACCACCTCCAGGCCGGCGGCCTCAGCCTCGGCGCGGGCGTCGTCGGGGTGGCGCGAGCGCCGCACCTCCTCCGGCTGCGGCCCCAGGAAGAACTCCACGAGCTCGAACACACTGGCCGGGCCCACCTGCTGGGACAGGTAGGTGCCGCCGGGCGCCAGGACCCGGGCGATCTCCGTCCACCACGGCTTCACCGGATGCCGCGACACCACCAGGTCGAAGGCCCCGTCGGCGAACGGCAGCGGCGGTTCCTCGGTGTCGGCGACCACGGCCACCCCGAGCGGGTGCAGCAGGCGCGTGGCCTTGGCCACGTTCGGCGGCCACCCCTCCGTGGCCACGGTCAGCGCGGGCCGCCGCGCGACCCCGGCGAGCACCTCGCCGCCACCGGTCTGGATGTCGAGCGCGGCGCTCGCGCGGGCCAGGTGTTCGCCCATCGTGCGCTGGTATCCCCAGGAGGGGCGCTGCTCGGTGGCTCGGCCGTCCAGCCAGGAGAAGTCCCAGCCCTCGGTGGGTGCGGCCGCGGCCTCGGCCGCGAGTTCGTCGAAGGTTCGTCCCATACGGGCCAGGCTGGCCGGTCGGGGCGCCGGTGTCCACCGGATTCCGCGAGCCCGACCGCACGTGTCGGCCCGTGATGGGATGATCCCAGGACCGGGTGACCCGCGTACTCGTCACTCCGCGACAGGAGCGAGGATGGGGGTCATGAGAGCCCTCGTCCGCTTCGTGCGCCTCGCGGCCCCCGTCCCCGCCGTCGCCGCCGGCCTGATCGCCGTGCTGGTCGGCGTGACCAGTTCGATCGCGATCGTGTTCGCCGCCGCCGAGGCCGCGGGGGCGACGCCCGGGCAGACCGCCTCGTGGGTGCTGGCCCTGGGCGTGGGCATGGCCGTCACCTGTGTGGGCCTGTCGTTGCGCTACCGGGCTCCGGTGGTGACCGCCTGGTCCACGCCCGGCGCGGCGCTGCTCGCGGTCGGTCTGGACGGCGTCACGATGCCGCAGGCGATAGGCGCGTTCCTGTTCTCCGCGGCGCTGATCACCCTGAGCGGCGTGACGGGGTGGTTCGAGAAGGTCATGGACCGGGTGCCGGTGCCACTGGCGGCGGGCCTGCTCGCGGGGGTGCTGCTCCAGTTCGGCCTCGGGCTGTTCACGAGCATGGAGGGCGACTTCACCGTGGTCGCCGCGATGTTCGCGGTCTACCTGGTGTGCCGCCGGTGGCTGGCGCGCTACGCGGTCCTGTCGGCGCTGGTGGCGGGCGGTGCGGTGGCGGCCGTGAACGGCACCCTGGACCTGGGCGAGGTCACGCCCGCGCTGGCCCGGCCGGTGTTCGTGGTGCCGGAGTTCTCCTGGCAGGTGATGGTGAGCGTGGGGGTGCCCCTGTTCGTGGTCACCATGGCCTCGCAGAACCTGCCCGGGGTGGCGGTGCTGCGCGGCGACGGCTACCGGGTGCCCATCTCGCCTGTGCTGGGCTGGACGGGGCTGACCAACATGCTGCTGGCGCCGTTCGGCTGCTTCGGGATGAACCTGGCGGCGATCACCGCGGCGATCTGCACCGGACCGCAGGCGCACCCGGACCGCGAACGCCGGTTCACGGCCGGGGTGTGGGCCGGGGTCTTCTACCTGGTCGTGGGCGTCTTCGGCGCCACGGTCGCCTCGCTGCTGGCCGCGCTGCCCACGACGCTGATCCTGGCGATCGCGGGCCTGGGCCTGCTCGGCACGATCGGGGGGTCGCTGGCCTCGGCGCTGGGCGACGAGCGGTCGCGGGAGGCGGCCGTGGTGACGTTCCTGGCGACCGCGTCGGGGTTCACGCTGCTCGGGGTGGGGTCGGCCTTCTGGGGGCTGGTCGCCGGTGTGCTGACCCTGCTGGTGACGGGTGCGTGGCGCCGTCCGCGCGCGACGGTTCGGGCGGGGTCGGGCCCGGAGAGCGGGGCCGAGTCGTCGTCGGGGCCGGAACCGGGGGCCGAGTCGGTGTCAGAGCCCTGGTCGGAGTCGGTCGCCGAGTCGGCGTCGGGGCCAGGGGGCGAGTCGGAGTCGGCGTCGGCGTCGGACTCAGCGTCGGACGCGGCGACGAGCCCGGAGGCGGCCATGACGTCGGCGGCCAACCGCGACAGCGGTGGGGAGTCCCCGCCGCCCTCGGAGAAGGCCTCGACGTAGCCCCACTGGAGCCAGGCCCCCGTCGGCGGAGCGGCCGACCCCCGCCGGCGCGAGGGCGGGGTGAGAACGGACACGTCGGACATCGGGCGCCGCACGCGCCGCGCGTGTGGAGACAGTGGCACCGGACATGGATGATGGGAGGGACTGGGGTCTACCGACCCGTTCGTGCCGGAGGCGACGCGCCCGGCACCGGTCGCACCCGATGTCTGATCTGCCCGAAGTGGCGAGGGAGGCCCCATGCGGCACGTGGTCCTGTTGAGTACCGGAGGCACCATCGCCACGACGGCGAGCGAGGCGGGTCTGGCGGTCAGTGTGGACGCCGAACGGCTCGCCGCAGCCGCGGCCAAGGTGTGGGACCTGGAGGGCGTGCGCGTCGAGGCGCTCGACGTGAACCGGATCATCAGCTCCGCGGCGACCCTGGACGACGTCATGGCCCTGGCCCGAGCGGTGGGCGAAGCCGCCGCCCGCGCGGACGGCGTGGTCGTCACCCACGGAACCGACTCCATGGAGGAATCGGCCTTCCTCGTGGCCCTCACCCACCGCCACCAGGCCCCGGTGGCCTTCACCGGCGCCCAGCGCCCCTTCGACGATCCCGCTCCCGACGGTCCGCGCAACCTGGCGGCCGCGCTGCGCTGGGTCGCCGACCCGCGGGCACGCGGAACCGGGGTCAGCGTGGTCTTCGGTGACACCGTGCTGCCCGCCGTGGGCGCCCGCAAGGTGCACACGCTCGGCCTGGACGGCTTCGCGGCGCCGGGGCGCGGCCCCGTCGCCGCCGTCGACGACACGGGCGTGCGCCCCTACGCCGTCCCCCCGACCGCGCCGGCGCTGCTGTCGACCGACGCCGCCCTGCCCAGGGTGGAGGTCGTCGGCCAGTACCTGGGCGCGGACGCCGCGGCGGTGCGGGCGGCGGTCGCCGCGGGCGCGCGCGGCATCGTGCTGTCGGCATTCGGCGCGGGCAACGCCACGCCCGAGGTGACGGCGGCCTGCCTGGACCTGCTCGACGCGGGCACGCCGGTGGTGGTGGCCAGCCGGGTCGGCGCGGGACCGGTGCGCGGCGTGTACGCGGGCGGCGGCGCGGACCTGGAGCGCGCGGGCGCGATCCCGGCGGGCGACCTGTCACCCTGGCAGGCGCGGCTGCTGCTGGCGGCGGTGCTGACCCACCCCGACGGCTCGCGGGGCGCCGCCGCCCGGTGCCGGGAGTGGCTCCGCGCGGTCGGCGCCCTGGGCTGAGCCGCCGGCGGGCACCTGGCTCCCCACGGGCCGAACGCCCAACCGACTCCGAGCGGGGAACGACTCCCATGGAAAGTGCGCTCGGCCGACGCCCGGCGACACCACTGCGCGCGGCCGGGACGCCCGAACGAACCACGGGTGGGCACCTGGCTCCGGGCCGACCGCCGGGCCGACCCGAACAGGCACGACGCCACGGGCTCGGACGAGGGCCCGGTCCCGCGCGGTCGGCGGGCGAGCGCCCGGAGGGCTCGTCGGTTCAGGCGGTGGCGAGGACGCGGCCGGTCTCGGCCACGGCGAGCATCAGGTCCTGCGGGTCGGCGGTCATCCCCGCCACCACCAGGTCGATCTCCGTCAGCCCGGCGCGGGCGAGCAGTGTCTTGTCGTTGGTGACCCACTCCCCCCGTTCGGCGAGGACGGCGTGCGCCGTCTGGGCCGCGGCCTGGGCGACGAGTCCGGCGCACTGGGCGACCCGGCCGTGCGGGGCGTGGTCGTGCTCCGCGTGGGACAGGGTGGCCGCGGCCCGGCCCCGCCAGACGCCGGGCGCGGACCGGCGCAACGCCTTCGGGTACTCCGGGCGGGGCAGATCGCCGACCAGCACCCGGCCCAGCGCCAGTTCGGCGACCACGAGGTAGGTGGGGACGCCCGCGAGGTGGAACATCAGCGGTTCGATCTCGAAGCGCCCCCGCTCGGCCTCGGCGAGCCGGTGCTCCACGTCGTCCAGGTCGCGGTAGTGCACGTCCACCCGGCGGCCGTCCACGCGCAGCCGGGCGCCGCCGTTGAAGACGCCCCCGCCCCAGCCGCCGATCTCCGAGACCTCACCCTCCCAGCCCGTGTCGCGCAGGTCCTGCGGGTCGAAGGCGCCGCGGTAGTACACGGCCAGGTCCCAGTCGCTGTCGGGCCGGTGGGTGCCCTGGGCCCGGGAGCCGCCGAGACTGACCGCCCGCACGACCGGCAGGGCCGAGAGCCGGTCGGCGGTCGCGGTCAGGAAGCGTTCGTCGTCGGTGGTCATGGCTCCATCATGCCGGGGCGGGCCCGGGCCGGGACCGGCGCCTCAGCCGGACGAGCGGTTCGGGACGGGATCAACGCGACGCGGTGTCGGCGGCCCGGACCGGTGGCCCGTAGGTGCGTCGGCGCAGGAACGCCTCGGCCGGGCCGCGCAGGCGGGCCCGCCGCATCAGGTCGGCCACGACCACGGTGGCCAGCCACACGGCCGCTCCCACCAGGACCGCGGCGGCGTCGGACAGGCCCGGTGCCAGGTCCAGGGTGTAGGGCAGGAACAGCACGACCCAGGCCACCGACTGCAGCAGGTAGCAGGTCATGGAGCGCTGCCCGGTCGCGGCCAGGGCCTGGACGACCGGGCCCCGGCGATCGCCGATCCGGACCGCGACCAGCGCGATGAGCGCGGCGTAGCCGAACCCGCCCGCGTAGCCGGACAGCACGTGGAGCCAGCCCGCGCCGAACGCCGGCGGGAAGCCGGACGGCCACACCTCGATGGCCAGGAGGGCCTGGGGGATCCCGCCCAGCGCGGCCACGGGGATACCCACGAGCGCGACGCGGCGCAGCAGGGCCAGGTGGCGTTCGGGCTCCTCCAACAGCCTGCGGCGGGCCGCCCAGACACCGACGGTGAACGGGAACACCGACACCAGGGTCATGAGGACGAGCATGACTGGCCAGGCTCCCAGGCGCATGAGCATGTCGGTGAGCGGCGTCAGTTCCGCCGCCGACTCCTGCCGCGGGTCCGTCCCGGAGAAGGCCGCGGCCATGGCGGCGGCGTACAGCAGGGAGCCGACCGACATCCAGGCGAAGCCGTGCGCCAGCAGGCGCCGGTCACCGGCCCACAGCAGACCCGCGAAGGCCAGGGCGATGAGCCCGTACACGCCGATGATGTCGCCGTAGAAGAGCAGGAGGGTGTGCAGGAAGCCGATGACCATGAGCCATCGGCCGCGCCGGCGCACCAGGGAGCGCACCCACGCCGTGCCGTGGCCCTCGGCGCCCCGGCGCAGGACGATCTGGGCGAGGCCGTACCCGAACAGGGCGGCGAACATGGGGTACCCGCGGCTCTCCGCGAACATCAGCATGAAGGCGGTGACGACGGTGTCGAGGGTGCCGGTCAGGGCGAAGGTCTCGCCGCCGCCCGTGGAGAACTGCCGGAACATGTGCGCGTGTACGGTGGCGATGACCAGCAGCATGAACCCGCGGGCGAGGTCGGGGGCGAGCGACCGCCGGGCCAGGGACACCGGGGCGGCGCCGGGGGCGGCGGGGGCGGCGGGGGTCGGAGGAGAGGACATGGTCGGACTCCCGGGAAACGGGGACTCTGGAGATACGCAGGCGTATCTCACCGGACCACTTTAAGATACGGCACCGTTGCTTAGAAAGTAACCACGTGACTGACCGGAAGCGGCCATCCCCGGCGACGCACGGAGCGACCGGGGCACCTGTGACACCCGGAACGCCGGAGGCCACCGACACGCGCGCGGCACACGAGACGCGGGAGACTCCCGAAGCGACCGACGTGCGCGCGACGCGCGAGGGCACCGAGGCGCCTGAGGCCCGGGAGACTCCCCGGACGCCGTCCAGGGCGACGCGACGGCGCGGGCGGGCACTCGTCGACGCCATCCACGACGCGGTCCTGCGCGAGACCACCGAGAACGGCGTCGCCCGGCTCACCATGGAGGGCGTCGCCCGACGCGCGGGCACGGCCAAGACCTCGCTCTACCGGCGCTGGTCCACACCGGAGGACATCCTGATGGAGGCGCTGCACGGCGCCTATCCCCAGGAGGAGCCCTCCCCCGGTGCCGACGACCTGCGCGGCGATCTCGTGGCGGCGCTGATGCTCTTCCACGGGCTCATGGAACAGGAGCCGCTGGGCCCGGTCATGCTTTCCTGCGTGGCCGAGGCGTCCTACCGGCCCGAGTTCAACGAGCGGCTGTGGCGCGAGGTGTACGAGCCCCGTGGCGGGCGCTTCACCGCCACGGTGCTCCGGTACTACGCCGACCGGGGCGGGGTCGACCCGGCCCGGGTGACCCCGGTGACCATCGACGTCGGCGAGGCGATGATGGTCAAGTACACCCTGGACCGGCTCGAACCGCCGTCGCCGGCCTACGTCGAGCGGATCGTGGACGAAGTGCTCCTGCCGGCCCTCGGCCGCGACCCGCGGTGACCGGCGGCGCGACCGAACGCGCGAACGTCCGCGACCCCCGCGCGCAATCGACAACCGAACGGGTGGCCGCCCCGGTCCGGGGCGGCCACCCACCGGCGCGTCAGCCGTCGCGCTTCTCGGGTCCCTGGCCCGGACCGGCCGTCCCCTCCGGCCCCGACTCGTCCGCTCCCGCCGCCGTCTCGCCCGGGCCGACCGCCGGTTCGACGGGCCCGGCGAGGCTCGCTCCCTGGTACACCGTGCCCGCGAGTTCCTCCTGCCTCAGGGAGCGCACGAGGGCGAACATCATGAGGAACGCGATCACGAAGAACGGCAGCCCGAACACGATGATCGTCTCCGACAGCGCGTCCAACCCGTCCTTGCCCGTCGCGGTCAGCACGGTCGCCGCCACGACGCCCTCGGTCACACCCCAGAACACCCGCTGGCGGGTGGGCCCCACGGCCGATCCCGAACAGAGCATGTCCACCACCAGGGACGCGGAGTCCGAGGAGGTGGTGAAGAAGATGATGACGATGATGATGCTGAGGACCGACACCGCCGTGGCGAACGGGTAGTGCGCCAGGAAGGCGAAGAGCGCCCCGGGGATGTCCTCCTGGACGACCACCTCCTCGACCAGGCCCCCGTCCTGGTTCAGCTCGATGTCGAAGGCGGAGAGCCCGAACACGCTGAACCACACGATGCTGAAGGCCGTCGGCAGTGCCAGCACACCGATCACGAACTCACGGATCGTGCGTCCCTTGGAGATGCGCGCGATGAAGATGCCCACGAAGGGCGACCACGTGATGGTCCACGCCCAGTAGAACACCGTCCACGTGCCCTGCCAGCCGGTGTTGCCGAAGGTGTCGTTCCAGAACGACAGCGGGATGAGCCAGGACAGGTACACGCCGGTGGTCTCGATGACGCCCCTGGCCAGGAACAGCGAGGACCCCGCCAGGAACACGAACAGGAGCAGCCCCACGGCCAGGACGATGTTGATCTGGGAGAGCCACTTGATGCCGATGTCCAGCCCGCTGACCACCGAGGTGACCGCGATGGCGGTGACGATCGCGATGAGGATGACCTGGTTGAGCCGGCTCTCCTCCACGCCGAACAGCACGTTGAGCCCGCTGTTGATCTGCATGGTGCCCAGGCCGATGGTGACCGCGACGCCGAAGAGGGTGCCCAGCACGGCGATCACGTCGATCGTGCGGCCGATGGGGCCGTTGATGCGCTCGCCGATCAGCGGGTGGAAGATCGAGCTGACCCGGAACGGCAGGCCCTTGCGGTAGACGAAGTAGGCGAACGCCAGCCCCGGCAGGCAGAAGATCGTCCACGTGTGCAGGCCGAAATGGTAGAGCGTGAATCCCATCGCCTGTCGCGCGGCTTCGACCGACTCCGGCTCGACGTTCTGTTGCGGAGGTACGGCGAAGTGGCTGATGGGTTCGGCCACGCCCCAGAACATGAGGATGCTGCCGATGCCCGCCGCGAAGAGCATGCAGAACCACGCCAGGTTGCTGTACTCCGGGCGACTGTTCTGGTCGCCCAGCCGGACCCGGCCGAAACGGCTGAGCGCGATCCACACCAGGAAGACGAGGAAGGTGGTCACGCCGAGGATGTAGAACCAGCCCAGGCGGGACAGGATCCAGGCCGACGTGGCCCCGAAGACGAGATCGACCGTCGACGTGGAGAGGATCGACCACAGGACGAAGAAGAGCGTCAGCGCCGCGGCCGCGAAGAAGATCACCGGATTCGTCCGAAGACCCAGTGTTCGAGCGAGGAAGTCGAGCATGCCGTCTGCTTTCTGGTGGAACGGTCTCCGGGGACAGGCTGGCGGACGTTGGAAGCGTCCTTCCCCAGAATCGCGGAGAGCACACGGAAATGCACAGAACGGCACGGACTCGGCTCACGGAATCGCCGAGGGGTCGGCCCGGACAGGCGACACAATTCGCAATACGGACAATTCTTCTTATACACGCCACCCCATCGCAGGGGAGGCGAAGGAGCCCAGGGTCCGGAAACGACGGTGTCCCCGCACCGGGGCGCCGGTACGGGGACTACGGGGACACCACGGGCCGAACGCTCAGCCGGTGTAGTCGAACGTGGCGGGGTCGGGGCCGATCCGGCCGCCGCGGTCCAGCGCGCTGATCGCGTCGACGTCCTCGGCGTCCAGCTCGAAGTCGAACACGTCGATGTTCTCCCGGATCCGCGACGGGGTCACGGACTTGGGGATGACGACGTTGCCCAGCTGCAGGTGCCAGCGCAGCACCACCTGGGCCGCGGACTTGCCGTGCTTGGCCCCCAGCGAGGTCAGGACGGGGTCCTCCAGCAGGCCCTTGCCCTGGCCGAGCGGGCTCCAGGCCTCGGTGAGGACGCCGTGCTCGGCGTCGGCCCGGCGCATGTCCGCCTGGTTGAGGTAGGGGTGCAGCTCGATCTGGTTGAGGACGGGGACGACCTCGGTCTCGGCGACCAGCCGGTCCAGGGCGGACCGGGTGAAGTTGGAGACGCCGATCGAACGGGCGCGGCCCTCGGAGCGGATCCGCTCCATCGCGCGCCAGGTGTCCACGTACAGGTCCCGGGCGGGGAGCGGCCAGTGGATGAGGTAGAGGTCGACGTGGTCGAGGCCCAGGCGCTCCAGGCTGGCGTCGAAGGCCTTGAGCGTCGCGTCGTAGCCCTGGTCGCCGTTCCACAGCTTGGTGGTGAGGAACAGCTCGTCACGGTCGATCCCGGCGGCGGCGACGGCGCGGCCGACACCGGTCTCGTTGTCGTAGATGCGGGCGGTGTCGATGCTGCGGTAGCCGGCCTCCAGCGCGGTCTCGACCGCGCCCTGGGCCTGGTCGTCCGGCACCTGCCAGACACCGAACCCCAGTTGCGGCATGGTGTGGCCGTCGTTCAGCGAGACGTGCTGCATGGCTGCCTTTCCGTGGTCACGGAGCGGGAGTGGACGGGGGGTGTGCGGGGCCGGGGCCCCGCGGGCTCAGGAGGTGAGGCGGACGAGCATCTTGCCGGTGTTGGCCCCGCGCATCATGTCGAGGAAGGCGCCGACGGCGTTGTCGATGCCCTGGACGACGGTCTGGTCGTACCGCAGCCGGCCCTCGGAGATCCAGCCGGCGGCGCGCTCGGCGTACTCCGGGGCCAGGTGGCCGTGGTCGCCGACCAGGAAGCCGCGCAGGGTCAGGCGCTTGCCGATGGTGAGCGCGAGGTTGTCCGGGCCCGGCACCGGCTCGGTGGCGTTGTACTGGGAGATCATGCCGCAGATGGCGATCCGGCCGTTCCTGCGCATGGCGCCGATGGCGGCGCGCAGGTGGTCGCCGCCCACGTTGTCGAAGTAGACGTCGATGCCCTTGGGCGCGGCCTCGGCGAGCTGGCCCTCCAGGTCGCCCTCGCGGTAGTCGATGGCGGCGTCGAAGCCGAACTCCTCCAGCAGGCGGCGCTTCTTCTCCGGGCCGCCCGCCGAGCCGACGACGCGGGAGGCGCCGAGCTGACGCGCGATCTGCCCGGCGACGCTGCCGACCGCGCCGGCCGCACCGGAGACGAACACGACGTCGCCCTCCTGGACGCCGGCGATCTCGGTGAGACCGGCGTAGGCGGTCAGGCCGGTCATGCCCAGCACGCCGAGGTAGGCCTCGGCCGGGGCGAGGGAGGTGTCCACGGGCCGGGCCGCCGCGGCGTCCAGCAGCGCGTACGGAGGTAGGACTTGACGTCGTTCATGCGCCCGCGCATGTAGGGGTCGACCGACATCCAGTCGTTGCGCACCAGGACCTGGCCCGGCCCGGGCTCGGCGACCGCGGTCTCGACGAGGGCGAAGTCACCGGTGTCGGGTTCGCCGACCGGACGCTTGACGAGGTGGACTTCCTTGCTGGAAACGGGCATGTGTCGAACTCCGTCGTGTCGTGCGGTGGTGGCACCGGCAGCCGTCCGCGGGCGGGACGGCGGAATGCCGATTCGACCCTAGCGCCCCAGGTCATTGCGCCACGCATAGGATGAACAGCGTGAGCCATCAGCATTCCGATGGGTACGCGGCACCGGACACGCCCTCCGCGGAACCCGCTCCGAGCGGACCGCTCGACCTCCAACTGCTGCGGACCTTCCTGGCGGTGCACAGGTCGGGTTCGTTCACGGCCGCAGCGCAGCTGCTGCGGCTGTCCCAGCCGACCGTCACCACCCAGATCCGTTCCCTGGAGAAGCGGCTGGGACACACCCTGTTCGAGCGGCTGCCGCGCGGGGTCTCCCCCACCGCCGACGCCAACGATCTCGCCGCCCGCGTGGCCGGGCCCCTGGACGCCCTGGAGGTGGCGGTCGGGTGGGACTTCGGTGCCCCCGCGGCGCCGCCAGCACCGCTGCGCCTGGCCGGTCCGGCCGAGATCCTCAGCGCCCGGATCCTGCCCGCCCTCGCTCCCCTCACCGAGGAGGGCGTGCGGTTGCGGGTGCGCTCCGGGCTCGCCGAGGACCTGCTCGACGAGCTGCGCTCGGGGCGGCACGACCTGGTGGTGTCCCCGATCCGCCCGCGCGGGCGTGCCCTGCGCGCCGATCCGCTGATGGACGAGGACTTCGTGCTGGTCGCCAACGCCGGCTGGGCGGAGCGGATCGGGTCGCCGTGCGCCGACGCGGCGGTGCCGGAGGCGGCCGGGCACGCGGCGGTCAAGCGGATCGAACGGCAGGGGCCCACGGCCCTGTGCGGCGTGCCGCTGGTGACCTATGCCGAGGACCTGCCCATCGTGCGCCGGTACTGGCGGCACGTCTTCGGTGTGCGCCTGGCCTACGAGCCCGCGATCGTGGTCCCGGACCTGCGCGGGGTGCTGGCGGCCGTGGTCAACGGGGCGGGTGTGACGGTCCTGCCCCGCTACCTGTGCGAGACCGAGCTGGCCGACGGCCGACTGGTGGCGCTGCTGGAGCCGGAGGACCCGCCGATCAACACCGCGTACCTGGTCCGGCGGCCCGGCCCGGTGGACCATCCCCATCTGGCCAGGGTCCACGACGTGCTGCGGAGCGCCGCCCGCGACTGGTAGCGGTGCCGTCGAGCGCGTCGGGCGAACCAGGAGGCCCCGCTCGGGATCCCACGCGACGACGGGGCGGGCGGCGTGCGCCCGCACGAAGGGGGCGCGGTGGACGCGGCGGAGCCGGCGGACGGTCGGCCGGGCAGGACGCCCACGGCAGGCGGGACACCGGGGACGGCCGATGGTCGACGAGGCGGGGCTGCGGGGACACCCGGACCGACGGGTGGGCGGCCAGGCGGGGCGCGGAAGACGGAGGGGAGCGAAGGACCGGTGGGTGAGCGACCCTGGCCCGGAGGGACACCGGGACCGGCCGGTGAACGACCCTGTCCCGGAGGGGCACCCGGACAGGCCGGTGAACGACCGTGGCCGGGACGAACACCGGGACAGGCTGGCGAGCGGCCGGGTGGGAACTCAGGGGCGCGGCCCCGGTCCGCGCTGGTGACGGTGGCGGCGTGGTCGGTGACGGCCGGGTTCGCGGCCTTCGCGCTGCTGCGGGCGGCGGGCCTGGAACGGGGCTACCCGCTCGTTCCGCTGGTGGCCTTCACCCCCTACGTCCTGGCCGCCTCGCTCCTGGCCGTGATCGCGGTCGCCGCGCTGCGGCGGTGGGCCGCGCTGGCCGTCCTCGTGGCGGCGGCGGTCGTGCTCGCGGTCGCGGTGGTCCCGCGCGCCGTTCCCTTCGGCACCAGCTCGGCGGGCGGACCGGCACTGCGGATCATGACCGTGAACGTGCTGGGCGGCGGCGCGGACACCGCGGCCGTCGTGGCGGCGGTGCGCGAGCACGACGTCGACGTGCTCGCGCTCCAGGAGTCCACCCCTCGGATGCTGGCGCGGCTCTCGGCAGAGGGCCTGGACGACCTGCTCCCGCACGTGGTCGACCACTCGGCGCCCTCGGTGGAGGGCACCAGCCTCCACTCGGTCCACCACCTGACGGATCTGGGCGACGCGGGCGAGGGCGTACCGGCGTTCGCGATGCCGACCGCCCGGGTGGAGGTCCCGGGGTGGGACGGCGTGCTGGAGGTGACGGCGGTGCACCCGTATCCGCCGGTCGACGCCGCCCACACGGCCGACTGGGGCCGCGGACTGCGCGCGCTGCCAGAGGCCTCCGACGGCGGGGCACTGCGGATCCTGGCGGGGGACTTCAACGCCACGCTCGACCACGCGGAGCTGCGCGGCGTGCTGGCCTCCGGCTACGTCGACGCGGCGTCGGTCCAGGGCGAGGGACTGACCGGAACCTGGCCGTCGTCCGGCCCGCTGCCCAGAGTGGCGATCGACCACGTGCTGGTGGACTCCGCGATCGGCGTCGGCGACGCGGCGGTCGTGCCGGTGGAGGGCACCGACCACCTCGGTGTGTTCGCGGAGGTCACGATGCCCGCGGGCCGTTAGGCCGCGTTTCTTGCATCATTTCGTACTCGCGGCCGCCAGGCTGCCTCTCGCGGCGTCTCTGCGCTCGTGCAGCACGACCAGGCTGAACTTCGCACATCGTCCTGCGAGAGACGGCCTGGCGACCGCTCGCTCGCCCGGAAGCCTTCAAGAACCACTCCCTTGGCCGCCTTCCCCGCGCCAGCACCGGGAGCCCGGACCGGTACGATCTCCGGCGACCCGCCGGGCGCGTACCGACCGCTGCCCGACGATCGATGGGAGCCCCCCGTGAACCCCCCAGGACCCCCCGGTCCCCCTGAGTCCGCGCCGAACCGGATGCCGGTTCCGGCCCCGACCTCCGCTCCACCGCCCCGGCGCCGTTGGGTCACGGTCCTGTGCGCGCTGGCCGCCGCCGGGTTCCTGGCGTTCGCCGCTCTGCGGGTGTTCGGCCTGGAACGCGGCTTCCCGCTGGTGCCGCTGCTGGCCTACACGCCCTACGTCCTGCCCGCCGCGCTGGTGGCGCTGATCGGCACGGCCGTGCTGCGGCGCCGCCTTTCCTCAGCCGCGCTGCTCCTGGCCGTGGCGGTGCTGGCCGCGGTCGTCGTGCCCCGCGCCCTGCCCTCGGCGAGCGCCGCCGAGGGCGGCTCCGCGGGGACCGGACTGCGGCTGCTCACCCTCAACACCCACTTCGGCCACGCCTCCCCGGACGCGGTGGTCGACCTGGTGCGCGAGTACGACGTGCAGGTGCTGTCGCTGCAGGAGGTGACCCCCGAGCTGGCCGCGGACCTGTCGGCGGCGGGGCTCGACGACCTGCTCCCCTACGCGGTCGACCACTCCGCCCCCGCCGCGGCGGGCGGAAGCGTCCACGCGGTGCACCCGCTCACCGACCTGGGCGACCCGGGCCGCGACCTCGGGTCGCTGGCGATGCCCCGAGCCGGTGTGGACGTGCCCGGCCACTCGTCGGGGATCGAGGTGACGTCCGTCCATCCGATGTCACCCCGCCGCCCGTCGTCGATGGCCGCCTGGCGGGACGCCCACCGGGCGCTGCCGGAGGCCGGCGGCGACGGCCCGGTCACGGTCCTGGCGGGGGACTTCAACGCCACGCTCGACCACGCGGAGCTGCGGGCGGTACTGGCCACCGGGTACGCGGACGCGGCGTCCGTCACCGGCGACGGCCTGACGGGGACCTGGCCCGTGGACGGTCCGCCACTGCCCCGCGTCGCGATCGACCACGTGCTGGTCGACACGCGGGCCGGTATCGAGGACTTCACCGCCGTGGACGTGCGGGGCACCGCGCACCGCGCGCTCTTCGTGGAGATCTCCCTGCCCGGGGCCTGACCGTGCCACGGCACCGGCCGCTCGCCGCTCCGCTGGCATGCTGGGGCGGAGCGCACGTGACGGATGGGAGCGGGGCATGGCGGAGTTCGGTGAGGCGACGGTGCTGTTCGACCTGGACGGCGTGCTGGTCGACTCCGAGACGGCCGTCCGCGAGGGCCTGCTCGCCTGGGCCCGTGAGCGCGACCTGGATCCGGCGCGGGTCCTGGGGCACTCGCACGGGCGCACCAACGCCGGGCTGGTCGCACTGGTCGCGCCGCATCTGGACCCCGAGGCCGAGGACCTGGTGATCGAGGGCCACGAGGCCGAGCGGGGCGACACCGTCCGCGCGATGCCCGGGGCCCACGACCTGTTGGCGGCGCTGCGGGGCCGCGGCCGCCCCTGGGCGGTGGTGACGTCGGGCAGCCGCAGGATCGCCACGGCCCGGATCGCCGCGGCGGGGCTCCCGCTGCCCGGGGTGCTGGTGACCGCGGACGACGTCACCGAGGGCAAGCCGCACCCGGAGCCGTACCTGCTCGGCGCCGAGCGCGTGGGCGCGGCGCCGTCGGCGTGCGTGGTGGTGGAGGACTCCCCCGGCGGTGCCCGCGCGGGCCTGGCCGCCGGGATGCCGGTGGTCGCGGTGGCCTCCACCACGGCCAGGGAGCACCTGGCGCACGCGACCACGGTGGTCGACGACCTCTCGGACGTGGCCCGCCTGCTGGTGTGAGCCCGGAGGAGACCGCGGAACCACGTGACCGGATCGGTCCGGTCGGCGTCGGGATCGTGCCTGTCGCCGCCTCGGACGGGCTGACACGATCGGGGCATGACGACAGCACTCCTCGTGATCGACGCCCAGCGGTCCTTCCTCCAGCGCGAGAGCTGGAACGCGGCCTCCGACCCGAAGATCGCCGCCACCATCGCGCGCCTGGTGGAGCACTTCCGCGACCGGGGCGACCGGGTCGTGTGGGTCCTGCACACCGAACCGGGCAGCGGCACGGTGTTCGACCCCGAGCGCGGGTTCGTCGAGCTCATGGACGGGTTGTCGCCGATCGAGGGGGAGCCCGTGCGCACCAAGACCGCGCACAACGCCTTCACCGGCACCGACCTGGCCGAGGTCCTCGCGGGCTGGGGCGTGGAGGAGGTCACCGTCTGCGGTGTGCGCACCGAGCAGTGCTGTGAGACGACCGCCCGCGTCGCCTCCGACCTGGGTTTCCGGGTGACGTTCGCGGTGGACGCCACGGCGACCGAGCCGATCGGGGCGCCCGGCTCGCCCGCGGGCCGCCCGCTGGCCGAGGTCCTGGCCGACCCCCGCACACTCCTGCCCGAGGACGTCATCACCCGCACGGTCTACGCCCTCTCCGGCCGGTTCGCCGACGTGCGCACGGTCGCGGAGATCACCGGGTGAGACGGGGAGGCCGGGGAGGCCCGAGAGAAGGAACGGCCGAGCCCCGAACCCGCCCCTCGACCCGCACCCGGCGCGCACCTCGGATGAGCGCTGAGCACATCCGGAGCGAGCCCGGCCCGCGTCCGGACGGGCACGACTAGACTGACCGGATCGTGACCACTGTCGTCTTCCTGCTGACGCCGGGCCTGCACCTGTTGGACCTCGCTGGCCCGGCCCAGGTGTTCTCCACCGCCGCCGAGACGGGTCTGGGCTACCGGATCCGCTACGTCGCCGAGCACGCCGACGTGCCCACCGCCCAGGGCGTGGGCCTGCGGGCCGAGACGGACATGCCCGGAACGCGCCCCGACGACCTCGTGGTCGTCCCCGGCTGGCGCACCCGGGACCGCGTCCGGCGCCACGTGCTCGGCGCGGACCACGCCGCCGCCCTGGCCGCCCACCACGCGGCGGGCGGCACCGTGGCCAGCGTGTGTTCGGGCGCCTTCGCCCTCGGCGACGTCGGCCTGCTGGACGGGCGCCGCTGCACCACCCACCACGAACTCCAGGACGAGTTGGCGCGCCGTCGGCCCCGCGCCCGGGTGGTCCCGGACGTGCTGTACGTGTCCGACGACCGCGTGGTGACCTCGGCCGGGATCGCCAGCGGCATCGATCTCGCCCTGCACCTGGTCACCACGCGCCACGGTCCCGCGACGGCGGCGGCCATCGCGCGGAACATGGTGGTCCACGCGCGCCGCAACGGGGACGAGCCCCAGGCCAGCGCCATGCTGCGGCACAGGGACCATCTCGTCGACGTCGTGCACCGTGTCCAGGACACGATCGACGCCCGCTTCCGGTCCGCCCTGCCGCTGGCCGGCCTGGCCGCCTCGGTCGGCGTCAGCGAGCGCACGCTCAGCCGCGCGTTCGCGGCGGCGACCGGCCTCACGCCGCTGCGCTACCAGCAGGTCCTGCGGGTGGAGCACGCCGAGCACCTCATCGGCGGCGGCGCCACCGTGGAGGCCGCCGCGCGGGCGGTCGGGTTCCAGGACGCGCGGATGCTGCGGCGCCTGCGCTCACGCCCGGGTGTCGTCCGGCTCTGAGCGCGTGCCCCGACCCCGCTCCGGCGGCGCGGGCGGCTCCGCCCGTGGGACGCGCGGGAGCCACGGCGCGCGCGGCACCGCCGGTACGGGCGACCCGCACCGGCGGTGTGGCGAGGCCCGTGCTCAGGCGCGCAGGGCGTCGATGAGCTCCTGCTCGTCGTCGTGGGAGAGGTTGGTCTGGATGACCGTCGGGGCCAGCGGCTTGAAGGCCTCCACGGCCCGGTCCCGGGTGGCCTCGTCGGCGAGCAGGAACACGGCCGCGCGGCCCTGGTCGAGCTCGCCGCCGATCTTCTTGATCATGTCGTCGTCGATGCCGATGTCGGTCAGCCTGCCGGCGACGGCGCCCGAGGCCGCGCCGACGGCCAGCCCCAGGAGGGGGTTGAGGAAGAGCAGGCCGATGAGCGTGCCCCAGAAGGCGCCGCCCAGGGCGCCGTAACCGGTCATGTTCACGGTCTGGTGGATCCGCGGACGCCCCTTCTCGTCCTTGTAGACGTAGGCGGCGTCCTCCAGTCGCAGGAGTTCCTGCTTACCGAGGTCGGAGGCGATGTCCAGAGCGCGCTCCGCAGTGTCGCGGTCGGCCACCCCGAGGACGATCAGCTGAGCCATGGGTGTCTTCCCCCCGTCATGGTGCCGGACCCGCTCCGGGCCCGATCGGCGGGAGGCTTCCCCGGATCGTCTCCCGTTAGCACCAAGGCAGGGGACACGGCGCGCAAAGCCACGGGGACGGTCGGCACGGCGCGCTCAGGCTTCGGCGCGGGCGGTCTGCGTGACGCGCTCAGGCTCCGGGAGGGGCGGTCGGAGCGGGCCGGGCCGAGCGCCCGCGGATCACCAGTCGCGCCAGAGCCCCGCCAGGTCGCCTTCGTCGAATCCGTGCCGCGCGGCCATCGCCGTGAGGTCCACGCCGTGCCCCGCGGGGACCGCCCAGATGTACTCGCACAGCCGCTCGCGCTCACCGGTCTCGATCATGCCGTGTTCGTGATCGACCGCGTTGATCCTGGTCACCGCGCGTTCGGCCGCGGCGAGCACGGCCGTGTCGCCGGGCAAGGCACCGTCGGCGACGAGGGCGGCGACGTCGGCCTCGTAGTCGGCGAGCACGGCGTCGATCGCCTCGACGGCGGCGTCCGGCCACAGGTGCTCGGCCCAGTTCTCCTCGCACGTGCCGGCGGCCACCTCGGCGGCCACGTCCTTCTTGGTCTCGCGCCACACGCGGGAGGGTCGCATCATCATGGTCGGCACGCTACGGCTCGGCGGTGACAGAACCGGGTCCGGCGCCCGCGCCCCGCACCGGTCCCCGACCGCACCCGGCGCCCGACACCCGACGGACGTGCGCGCCGGTCATGCCCGCTCGTCGTCGAACCGTTCCCGGGCGCGCTCGACGGCGGGCAGGTTGGTGGCGCTCCACCCCAGGAGGGCGTCGATGAGGTCCTGGAGCGTCGTGCCGAGCGGCGTGATCCGGTACTCGACGGCGATGGGCCGCGTGCTGGTGACGACGCGCTCGACCATCCCGTTGCGCTCCAGCCGACGCAGCGTCGCGGTGAGCGACTTCTGCGTGACGACGGGGATCGCGCGGCGCAGTTCGTTGAAGCGCGAGGGACGCCCGCACAGCCGGTCGAGCACCTGGAGCGACCACTTGTCCAGCAGCTGGTCGAGCAGCTCGCGCTGAGGGGCGGTGATCTGGGAGTGGCCGGACTCGGCCTCGTCGGTATCCCGCATGAAACCTAGGTTAATTGAAGTTCCCTGCGGCCACCAAGTAGACATTGGATACCACCTACTCGACCGACGAAAGGGACCTCCGATGACCGTGCGACTCCTGACCCCCGAGGGCATGTTCCAGCCCGTCCCCTACCACCACGTCTCCATCGGCACGGGCACCCGCCAGGTGCACGTCGCGGGCCAGATCGCGCGGGACGCCGAGGGCAGGCCCGTCGCGACCGGCGACCTCACCGGACAGGTCGGGCAGGCCCTGCGCAACACCGCCCGCGGGCTGGCCGGCGCCGGAGCGGACTTCTCCGACGTCGTGCGCCTCCGGTTCTTCGTCACGGGCTGGAATCCCCACATGGCGGACGCCTTCATGGCGGGTATCGAGAACGTCGCCGACGAGCTGGGACTCCCGCGGCCGTTGCCGCCCCTGTCGCTCATCGGCGTCGACTACCTCTTCGAGCCCGACGTGCTCGTCGAGGTCGAGGCGTTCGCGACCCTGGACTGACCGGCTCCGGGCCCGGCCCCGCGGCCCTGGCCCCCACCGTCTGCCCGCCGGGCCCCCCGTTCCGGCGCGGGGCCGTCCACGTTCCAGCGCGGGCCCGCCCGCCGGGGGCCGTCCACGTCCGGACGGCACCCGCACCGGGCCGGGCCCGCGGTCAGGTGCGGCGGGCCATGTGCAGGCGGGTGAGGTAGGGGACGCGCACGACGCCGTCCGGGAAGTGCTCCGCCACCAGGTCAGTGAGGGCGGCGCGGGTGCGCTCCAGGCCGATGGCGCGGACCACGGCGGCCATCTTGGTGGAGGACAGGGCCATCCCCAGGTACCCGTCGAGATCGAGTTCGCGCACCCAGCGGCCGGTGTACGCGGTGGCCTCGTCCAGCCCCTCCCGCGCCGCCAGTTCGCCGACCGTGTCGAAGCTGCGGTAGTCGCGCCGGTAGCCGTCCCCGTGCTCCTCGAGCAGGGACTCGTGCGCGTCGACGAACGCGCTCGCGGTCCAGTCGCGGTCGTTGGCGAGGACGGCGACGGTGCCGCCGGGGGCGAGCACGCGGACCGCCTCCGCGTAGAAGGCGGGGCGGTCGAACCAGTGGACGGCCTGCGCCGCGAGCACGAGCGCGGCCGAGCCGTCGGGGAAGGGCACGTCCTCGGCGCGGCCGTCGGTGAACTCCACCCCGCCGGGTCCGGCCGCGGCGGATTCGCGCATCGCGTGTCCGGGCTCCACGCCGACCACCCGGGGACCGGGTCCGAAGACGTCGCGCAGCGCGCGCGTGGAGATGCCCGTCCCGGCCCCGACGTCGACCAGGAGCCACGGCTCGGGCCAACCGGCACGGCTCCCGGCCAGGACGTACTCGCGCAGCCGGTCGAGCACGGGCGCGGGATAGCCGGGGCGGAAGCGCCGGTAGTCCTCGGTGAGCCGGTCGAAGGCCTGGGTCCGGTCGCCCACGCTGGTCCTCTCCGTCGTCGGTCGCCGCGGCTGTGACCCTACCCCACCGGTGCCGCCGATCCCGGGCGCGCGGGCTTGTGCGCGTTCCGCCGGTACTCCGAGGGGTTGACTCCGGTGTGGGTCTTGAACGCGGAGCTGAACGCGAACGCGCTGCCGTAGCCGACCCGTCCCGCGACGGCCTCCAGGCCCAGGTCGGGGCGGGCCGAGAGCAGGTCGCAGGCGGTGGTCAGCCGCCACGTGCGCAGGTAGGCCATGGGCGGGGTGCCCACCGCCCGCTGGAAGCGCTCCGCCAGGGTCGAGCGCGAGACGGCGCAGGCGCGGGCGAGCGACGCCAGGGTCCAGGGCCGCTCGGGGCCCTCGTGGACCAGCTCCAGGGCCCGCGCCACGACGCCGTCGCCCCGGGCGCTGAGCCAGCTGGGCTCCGTGCGGGGGTGCTCCGCCATCCAGGCGCGGACGGCCATGACCAGCAGGCAGTCCAGGAGGCGGTCGTTGAGGCTCGCCTGGGCGACGCCGGCGGTGATGATCTCACGGACCAGCAGGTCGACCACGGCCGGGTCGACGCTGCCCGCGCGCAGGACCGCCAGGGGCGGCAGCGCGGACAGGGCCAGGCGCCCGGCCTCGCTGTCGTCCTCGTAGGCGCCGATGACCAGGGAGTACGCGCCCTCGGGGTCGTTGCCCCACATCCCCACGCCGTGGGACATGCTCACGTGGAGTTCCTGGCCGTCGTCGGCGACGCAGCGCTGGCCGGGGTGGACGGTGATCGTCGGTGGGCGCCCGGACCGGTCGGACAGCACGTAGGGGTCCGGACCGCGGGTGAGGACGACGTCGCCGGGGTCGAGCGCCGCCTCCTGGTCGCGCGTGCGCACCCACACCCGGCCGGAGGTGACCACGCCCAGGCCCAGGGCGGACCCGTCGCGGACGTCGATCGACCAGGGCGCACTCATGACGACGCGCAGGGTGAAGGCGCCGCGGGCCCGCGGGCCGTCGAGCAGGTGTGTGAGGGGGTCCATGAAGGCAGGCTACGCCTGGACGATCTCTTATGCCATCCAGTAAATCGACCATGGTTCGTCCGGATCTGGTCCGCTGTACTGAGGACATGCGCAACCAACGAATCCTCGTCACCGGCGGCACCGGCATGACCGGTCGCCGCGTCTCCCACCACCTGGCCGAGCGCGGGGCCGACGTCCGCGTCGGCTCCCGATCGGGCACCCCGCCCTTCGAGTGGCACGACCCCGCCACCTGGGACGCCGTTCTGGACGGGGTCGACGGCGTCTACCTGTGCTTCCACCCCGACCTGGCCTTTCCCGGCGCGGCCGAGGCGGTCTCGGCGTTCGCCGCCCGCGCCGCCGAGCGCGGCGCCACCCAGATGGTGCTGTTGTCCGGGCGCGGGGAGGACGGCGCGGAGCGGGCGGAGCGGGCCGTCCGGGCGGTCTTCACGGACCTGACCGTGCTGCGCTGCTCGATGTTCGCGCAGAACTTCTCCGAGCACATCCTGGTCGACGGTGTGCGTTCGGGAACCGTGGCCCTGCCCGTGCCGGACGTGCCCGAGCCCTTCGTGGACCTGGCGGACGTGGCCGAGGCGGCCGTGCTCGCCCTCACCGAGGACGGGCACGCGGGGCGGCTGTACGAGCTGACCGGGCCGACCGCGCTGACCTTCGCCGAGGCGTGCGCCCTGATGGGCGAGGCCGCCGGGCACCCGGTGTCCTACCTGCCGGTGACGCCCGCGGACTTCGTGGCCGAGGCGGGCCGGGCGGGGATTCCCGCCGAGGTCGCCACGGGGCTCGCGGAGCTGTTCGCCGAGATCCTGGACGGCCGCAACGCCAAGCCGACCGACGGCGTGCGGCGGGCGCTGGGCCGCCCCGCGGGCGACTTCGGCGGCTACGTGGCCCGCGCCGCCGCGGAGGGGGCGTGGTCGTGACCGGGTGAGGACCGGGCCGTGCGCGGGGCGCCCTCGGGCCGGGAACGGGGGCGGCCGGGGTGCGACTTCCAGGGGCACGTACGGGACCAGGCGCGACACAGGGGCGGTCCGGGACGGAGAGCACACCCACGGGCCGCTTCGTCCGTAGTCTCGGATCCGCCGGTGGTCTCCGGACCGCCGGCGGCCGCACGACCAGCACCGAGGAGGCCGCCCGTGTCCGACCACGAGCGCGACCACACGGCCCGGGGTGAGCGCACCCGGCGCCGGATCATCGACGCCGCCGCGGAGCTGTACTCGCGCTGCGGCTTCTGGGGCGTGACCCTGGGCGACGTCGCCGAGCGCGCCGGGCTCACCCACGGGGGCGTCCTCCACCACTTCCCGAGCCGGGAGGCCGTGCTCCTCCATGTCCTGAGCCGACGGGACGAGCTGGACGCGCCCCTGCTGACGGCGCCCGGGCCGGACCCCCGGGAGCTGGTGGAGGTCATCGTGCGGATGGCGGAGCACGACGCGGGCGCGCCCGGGCCGGTCTCGCTGCACGTGACCCTGGCCGCCGAGGCCACCGACCCGGTCCATCCCGCGCACGAGTACTTCGTCGCCCGGTACCGGAACCTGCGCGACCACCTCGTTCCGGCGCTGGCCGACCTGCTCGACGAGCGTGACGGACCGACACCGGAGATCGCCGCCCAACAGATCGTGGCGCTCACCGACGGCCTGCGGGTGCAGTGGCTGCTCGACCCGGGCACCGTCGACATGCGCGCCGCGGTGGTGTCGTTCCTGCGGAGCCTGGGGGTCGCGGCCCAGGAGCCGCCGGGGCCCGGGAACACAGACACTGGCGGGCCTGACGTGGGAGCGCGGTAGGGGCCGGACCGATCCGATGGTTCGGAGTGCGTGCCCGAGCCGCGAGCGTGTGCTGAGGCCACCGGGGCTGGTGAGTACAGGAGCTTGCCCGAGCCCCACGAGCGTTCATCCAGTCCACTGGGACCGGCGGACACGGAGGCGTGCCCGGGCCCCGCGAGCGTGTGCCCAGGCCACCGGGCACGTCGGTTCGGGGAGTGCGCGCCGGGGCCCGCCCGGGCGATCGTCGCTGCCGCCGGACCGATCCGACCGGACGGCGTCCGGGGCACCCGTCCTGTCCCGGGCGCCCGTCCTAGAGTGGGGGAACGAACCGCCGATCCCCGCCGAGAGAGCACCGTGTCCGTCGCCGAGAGACTCCAGAGCGTCTTCGTGGCGCTGGCCGCCGTGCTCGGTCTGGCCGTCGGCACCCTGTGGCCGGTCGGGGCGGTCGCCGGACACCTGGTCCTGCCCGCGCTGGTCCTGCTGCTCGTGGCGGTGTTCGTGCAGGTGGACGCCGCCCGGGTCCGCCTGGCCCGGGACGCCGGGACGGTGGTGGCCGCCAGTCTGGTCCTCAACTTCGTCTTCACGCCGTTGCTGGCGTGGGCTCTGGGAGTCGGGCTGCTGGGCGACGCGCCGGATCTGCGGATCGGTCTGCTGTTGCTGCTGGTGACGCCCTGCACCGACTGGTACCTGGTGTTCACGGGGCTCGCCCGGGGGCACATGGGGGTGGCGGCGGCACTGCTGCCGATCAACCTGGTGCTCCAGCTGGCCCTGCTGCCCGTCTACGTGCTGCTCCTCGGCGGCGAGGCGGCCAGTGTGGGGACCGGGACGCTGGTCGAGGCCGTCGTGCTGGTGCTGGTGGTGCCACTGGTGGCCGCCGCGCTCCTGCGGTGGGCCACCGGCCGGTGGAAGGGTCCGCGGTGGCGGGAGCGGGTGGTGGTCGCCCCGGCCGGGCGGGCGGTCCTGCCGCTGCTCTACCTGGCGGTCCTGGCGATGTTCGCCTCCCAGGCACGGACCGTGGCCGCGCATCTGGGCGAGCTGGCGGTGCTGCTGGTGCCCCTGGGGGTGTTCTTCGTCGTGGCACCGCTGGTGGCCGTGCTCGTCGCGCGCGTTCTGCGGCTGCCCGGCGACCAGCGGGCCGCGCTCACCATGACGACGGTGGCCCGCAACTCCCCCGTCGCGCTGGGCATCGCGGTCGCCGCCTTCCCCGACCGGCCCCTGATCGCGGTGGCCCTGGTGATCGGCCCCCTCGTGGAGCTGCCGGTCCTGGCGGTGCTCAGCCAGCTGGTCCGGGTGCGCGATCCACGGGAGCCCGACGGCGTCAGCGGCTGAGCCCTCGGCCCGGCCGACCGCCTCGCCCGGTGGCCACACGCCTCGCCCTCCCGGACCGCCACTCCTGAGCCTGACGGGTGTCCCGCCGCCTCCGGGAGCCGAGTCGGGCACCAAGCCGGACGGCGGGGCACCCGGGGTCGAAGGGACGCGGGAGGGCCGCCGCCCCCACGGGGCGTCGGGGGTCTCACCCGTGAGCGCTCTCGCGAGCGGGCGAGGAGTCGGAGCGATGCCGCGCACGGTCGAGGAGGGCTAGGACGCCCTGGAACGCGGACCACAGGACCGCCAGCGACGCACCCGCCAGCAGGAACGCCGAGAAGATCCACTCACGGGACCCGTCCGGCCCGTACACCCGCGTGTCCGCACCGGCGTCCACGGCGGCGATCTCCGTGCCCACCACGCACGTGTCGCGGCCGGCTCCGTGCAGGGTCACCTCGCGCGCCGGACCTCCGTCGGCCGCGGTGAAGGTGCCGTCGCAGCCGCACGACTCGTGGCCGGGGTGCTGGACGCAGGTGAGCGCGGTCGCGGTGAACACGCCCGGAGCGCCCTCGCCTCGGGCGGCGCGCAGCCCCTGGTCGAGTCCGGCCAGGCCCACGTACGCCACGGTTCCGGCGAGGACCGTCAGGACGAGGGCGAACGCGGGAGAGAAGCCCTTCCGACTCATCGGGGCACCTCCGTCGCCCGCTCGCCCGGACCGGGCTCTCCCTCCGAACGGGGCTCCCCCTCGGCGTGCTCCGGCCCTCCCGCGCCGGGCGCCCGCAGAGCGAGCAGCGCCCCGGCCGCGCACAGCACGGCGGCCAGTACCCACAGCGGCCCGTAGTCCCCGGTGACGTCGCGGACCAGACCGCCGAACACCGCCATCGCCCCGGCCCCGACCTGGTGCAGGGCGTTGACCCAGCCGAACACGATCGCGCCGTCCGCACCGAACACCCGTCGGCACAGCAGGATCACCGGCGGCACGGTCGCCACGTCGAGCAGCCCGAACGCCACGACGAACGCGATCATCGCCGGTCCGGCGTCCGGTCCGAAGAGCATCGGCAGCAGTGCGAGCAGGGCGGCCCGGCCGCCGAAGTAGGCCGCCAGCAGCAGGCGGGGGTCGAAGCGGTCCGTGAGCCAGCCGGAGACCACCGTGCCGACCAGGGAGAACACGCCGATCGTGGACACGAGCGCGGCGGCCGCCGTGACCGCCATCCCGTGGTCGCGCGCGGCGGGGACGAAGTGCGTCCACAGGATGCCGTTCGTGGTCGCCCCGCAGATCGCGAACAGCCCAGCGAGCAGCCAGAAGTCGCGGCGGCGCACGGACCGGGCGAGGACCAGCACCGTCCGGCGCGCGGCACCCTCCTCCGTCCTCGGCCGGGGCACCGCCTCCAGGGCGCCGTAGGGCCGCAGCCCCACGTCCGCCGGATGGTCGCGCAGCACCAGCACGACCAGGACCGCCACGACCCCGGCCGACAGCGCCAGCGTCACGACCGCCGGGCGCCAGCCCTGGGTGTCGGTGACCCACGCCAGCGCGGGCAGGAACACCAGTTGGCCGAACGCGCTCGAACCGGTCAGCGCCCCGATCACCAGGCCCCGCCGCCGGACGAACCAGCGGTGGGCGACGGTGGCGGCGAAGGTCATCGCCAGCGAACCGGTGCCCGCGCCGATCAGCACGCCCCAGTAGAGCGTGAGCTGCCAGGCGTGGTCCATCAGGGTGGTCAGCGCCGCACCGGCCATGACGGCCGACAGCGCGGCGACGGCGACCCGGCGCAGTCCGAAGCGGTCCATCAGGGCGGCCGCGAACGGGGCGACCAGCCCGTAGACGACCATGTTGACGGAGGCGGCGACCCCGATCGAGGTGCGCGACCACTGGTATTCGGTGTGCAACGGGTCGACGAGCAGGCCGGGCATCCCGGCGAACGCCGCGGCGGCGACGATGGCCAGGCCCGCCACGAGCGCGACCGGCCAGGCCCGGTGGAGGAGCGGAGTACGTGTCTGGTGCGTCATGTGACCAGCTTCGGGGCGCGGATACCCGCCCCGACAGTGACCCGAAGGCCAACATGCGCAAGAATCGGGCCATGTCCGTCTTCACGCGTCCCGACCGCCACAGCGTCGCCGTACTCGTCAGGGACGGGGTCCTGCCCATCGAGGCGGGTATCGTCCACCGCCTGTTCGGGCAGGCCCGCGACTCGTCCGGGGCCTTCCTCTACGAGGTCGCCACCTGCGCGCTCACTCCGGGGGAGGTCCGCACCGACACCGACGTCAGCCTCAACGTCGCGCACGGCCCCGAAGCGCTCGACGGCGCCCGGACCGTGGTCGTCCCCGCGGCCGACGCCGACTACGGGGAGCGGCCGCACACCCCGATCGACCCCGGTCTGGCGGCGGCGCTCGGCCGCATCCGTCCGGACGCCCGGGTCGCCTCGATCTGCACGGGCGCGTTCGTCCTGGCCGCCACCGGGCTGCTCTCGGGCTGCCGGGTGACCACGCACTGGCGCTCGGTCGGGTTCTTCCGTGCCCTGTACCCGCACATCGACCTCGACCCGGACGTGCTCTACACCGACAACGGGCGCGTGCTCACGGCCGCCGGGGTCGCCTCCGGCATCGACCTGTGCCTGCACATGATCCGCGCCGACCACGGCGCCGCCGTCGCCAACGACGTGGCGCGCGGGACGGTCGTGCCGCCGCACCGCGACGGCGGGCAGGCCCAGTACGTGCGCCGCCCGGTGCCCGAACCCGAGCGCTCCGGGACGGCGCGTGCCCGCGCGTGGGCGCTGGAGCACCTGGACCGCCAGCCGAGCCTGCGGGCGATGGCGGCCAGGGAGTCGGTGAGCGTGCGTACGTTCACCCGCAGGTTCCGCGACGAGATGGGGGTCTCGCCGGGGCAGTGGATCGCCCGGCAGCGGCTGGACCGGGCCCGCCAACTCCTGGAGGAGACGGGGATGCCGGTGGACCGGGTCGCCCACGAGGCGGGGTTCGGCACCGCTGCGTCCCTGCGCCAGCACATGCAGGCGGAACTCGGCGTCTCCCCGAGCGCGTACCGGCGCACCTTCCGCGGCCCCGCGGCGAGCCCCGGCACCGGCACTCCCGCCGCCTGAGGGCGCCCGGACGACCTTGGTCCAGGAGGGCGGGCCTCCGGCGTCCACCGAACCGCCCACCGGTGTCGAACCGAGGCGGCGCCTGTCCTGGCTCAGCACCAGGGGTCCGGGCGCGCGGCGATCACTCGGCGGCGGCTCCGGCGCGGTCGCGGTGGAAGGCCCAGGCGTCGGCGACGATCTCGTGCAGGGACGAGCGCTCCGGACGCCAGTCGAGCAGGGCCCCGGCGCGGTCGGATGAGGCCACCAGCACCGCCGGGTCGCCGGGGCGGCGGGGCGAGGCCACCGCCGGGATCGGGTGCCCGGTCACCTCGCGGCACACCTCCACCACCTCGCGCACCGAGAAGCCCGCGCCGTTGCCCAGGTTGAGCACCTCGTGGCGCCCGGCCCGCGCCCGTCCCAGGGCGAGCAGGTGGGCGCGGGCCAGGTCGGCCACGTGGATGTAGTCACGCACGCACGTGCCGTCCGGCGTGGCGTAGTCCTCCCCGAACACCGACACCGACTCCCGTTCGCCCCGCGCCACCTTGAGGACGTTCGGGACCAGGTGGGTCTCCACGGTGTGCCGCTCCCCCAGCCCCCGGTGGGCGCCGGCGACGTTGAAGTACCGCAGGCTCACCGCCGCGGTGCCGTGCATGCGGGCGTGCTCGGTCAGCGCGGCGTCGATCGCGGCCTTGGTGGCGCCGTAGGGGTTGGTCGGGCGCACCGGCGCGTCCTCGGTGATGGGCACCGACTCCGGCTCCCCGTAGACGGCGGCGGTGGAGGAGAACACCAGGCGGCCCGTACCGGTGGCGCGCATCGCCTCCAGCAGGGCGAGCGAGGTCCCCACGTTGCCGCTCCAGTACAGGCCCGGGTGTGCGACCGACTCCGAGACCACGGACTTGGCGGCGAAGTGCAGGACCGCGTCGAAGCCCTCCCGGAGGACCTCGGCGGCTCGTTCGCGCACCGTCCCCTGGACGAAGCGCGCGCCCGGGTGCACGGCGTCGGCGTGCCCGGTCGAGAGGTCGTCGAGCACCGTGACCGCGTGCCCCTCCTCCACGAGCATCGCCGTGACGACGCCGCCGATGTATCCGGCGCCGCCCGTGACCAGTACCCGCATTGCACCCTCCGAGGAAGCTCGCTTTTCCCAACAGACCATACGAAATCAAACATCAAGTCAACACGATCAGTCTATTTCCAACAGAACGCGGTGACAGGGTGGAGGCGGCACCAGGCGGGTAACGGTCCTTCGACGACCGCCGCACCCGCCGAACCCTCACTCCCCCGGAGCCCCCGTGAAGCTGTACGCCGAACGCCCCGTTCGCGCCTGCCTCCAACTGCTGTCCGACCTGCTCGCCCTGTCCTGGGCGGTCCTGTGGATCACCACCGCGCTGTCGCTGCGCGAGATCATCACCGGCCTGGACCGCCCGGGCGAGCTCATCGCGAGCGCGGGCGAGGGCGTGTCCGAGCACATGGGCACCGCCGCGGAGGCGGCCGAGCGCGTCCCCCTGGCCGGGGAGGCGCTCGCCACCCCCTTCACCAGCATGGGCGGGGCGGGCGAGTCGCTGGCCTCGGCCGGGACGTCCTTCCAGGAGTCGGTGGCGGCCCTGGCCCTGTACCTGCCCCTGGTCACGGCGGTGATCCCGCTGGCCCTGCTCGCCGCCACCTGGCTGCCCGTCCGTGCCCGCTGGGTGCGCCAGGCCGCCTCCGTACGGAGCATGCGGGCGATGACTCCCGAGGCCCGGTCCCGCCTGCTGGCTCTGCGCGCCCTGACGGCCGTGTCGCCGTCCCGGCTGACCGGCGCCCACGCGGATCCGGTGGGCGCCTGGCACGCGGACGACCCCGAGGCGACCCGTGTCCTGGCCGCGCTGGAACTGGAGAGGCTCGGCCTGCGCTCGGTCTGAGCGGCCCGTTCCCCGCCGCCGGCCGCCCCCCGTCGGCCCGGCTCCCCCTCGTCTTGTCCACAGGCGTCGGAACGGCCTCGCGATCGTCGGTCCGGCTTCCTAAGCTGGAGTTCGGACCAACGTTCGGAGCACGCATGCACCTGTCCGCCCTCCTCGACTTCGACGTCGTCCCCTTCGACACCGACGACGCCGTGTCCGTCCTGATCGACATCACGGCCCCCGAACGCGAGGCCGACACCGAACGGCCGCCCGCGACCCTGCAGATCGTGCTGGACCGCAGCGGTTCGATGGGCGGCGGGAGACTGGCCGGAGCGGTCACGGCCCTGGTCGGTCTGGTGGACCGGCTCGCGCCCACCGACAACTTCGGCCTGGTCTCCTTCGACACCCAGGCCGTGGTGGAGGTGCCCACCGGGCCCCTCACCGACAAGGAGGCCGTGCGCCGCCGCATCCGGGGCCTGGCCCCGGGCGGGGGCACCGACCTGTCCTCCGGGCTGCTCCGAGGGATCCAGGAGGCCCGCCGGGCCGGCGGCGACCGGGGCGCCACCCTGCTGCTGATCTCCGACGGGCACGCCAACCACGGCGTCACCGACCACGACCTGCTCCGGCAGGTCACCGCCGACGCCTACGGGCACGGCGTGGCCACCACGACCCTCGGTTACGGGCTGGGCTACGACGAGGCGCTGCTCGGGGCGGTCGCGGACGGCGGCGCGGGCAGTGCCCTGTTCGCCGAGGACCCCGACACCGCGGGCGGGCTCATCGCCCAGGAGGCGGAGTACCTGCTGGCCAAGTCGGCCCAGGCGGCGTCCTTGCGGGTGCCGCCCGGCCCGCACGTCAAGGCGGTCTCGGTGGTGGGAGAGATGCCGTCGACGAGACTGCCGGACGGCGCGCTCATGGTGGAGCTGGGCGACTTCTTCTCCGGCGAGACGCGCCGCCTGCTGCTGCGTGTGGAGGTGCCGGGGCTCGCGTCGCTGGGGACGGTCACCGTGACCACGCTCGACGTCACCTACGTGGATCCGGCCACGATGACGACCTACACCGCGAGCCTGCCGATCACCGTCAACGTGGTACCCGGCGACGAGGCCCGGGACCGCTCGCCCCGGCCGGAGGTGCGTACGGAGGAGGCCCTCCAACGCGCGCAGACGGCCAAGCGGGAGGCGAGCGAGGCTCTGCGCCGCGGCGATCGGAAGAGCGCCGCGGAGATCCTGGACCGCGCGCGCGACCGACTGTCCCGACCGTCGAGCGCCCCGGGCGCGGCGTCGGCGGAACTGTCGGCGCAGGCCGAGGAACTGGGCCGGATGTCGGCGATGGCGCGCACGGACGACGCCTCGCGCACCTCCAAGTCGCTGTACTCCAGCCAGTCGGGGTACTCGCGCAAGCGCGGTCGGCACCAGCCGCAGAGCGGACCGGAGGCGCCGGGGACCGGGGCGGAGTCACCGGAGGCGCCGGAAGCGCGATCGGAGCCGACGAAGGCGAGACCGAAGGCGCAGGAGCCCGGGCCGAAGGCGCAGGAGCCCGGGCCGGAGGCGCAGGAGCCCGGGCCGGAGGCGCGGGAAGCGGGGCCCGAAGCGGGATCGGGGCCACCGAAGACCGGACCGCAGACCCCGGGGGCCGAATCCGAGTCACCGAAGGCGGGGCCGGAAGCGCCGGGGGCCGGATCGGAAGCGCCGCCGCGGACGGGCGGCGGGATCCGCGGCCAACAGACCGGTGGCGACCTGTCCCGTCCCGATCTGAGACCGCCCCTGTCCCACCCCCGGCGCACGCCGCCCGAGGAGCCGCGACAGGAGAGTTGAGCCGCCCTGCTCCTGCCACCCCGCGCCCGGGGCTCTGCCCCGACCGCGAAGGTCAGGGCCGAGGTCAGGTCCGAAGTCGAGGCCGAATCCGTGCGGAGTCTTCGCCGCCCGTGGACGGCTCATGATCCGCCCGCGGACGGCTGGTCACCCTCACATGGGCACAGGGCTCACGCGCGGATCGGCGGCCGGGACATCGACGGGCAGCCGACCGGCACGGGCGGGTGGCGAACCGCCCGTGGACGGCCGGCGCTCACGCGTGGGCGCTGACGGCTCAGGCGTGGGCGAGTGTCTCGCTCACCGCGTCCGGCAGCTTCTCCTCCAGGAAGGCCGCCATGTCCTCCTCCTGGTGCAGGATCCCGGTCAGCTTCCGGGCGATCTCCTCCTCGCCCAGGGATCGGGCGGCCTGGATGAGGGCCTTGTAGGACGCGATCTCGAAGTGCTCCGCGGCGAAGTCGGCCAGACCGTTCTTGACCAGGGTGTCGCCCGCGGGCTTGTTCGCCATGCCCTGCATGGCCCCGAACATGCTCGCGAAGGCGCTCTTGGCTCCCGAAACCGAGCCGCCGAGCGCGTCGATACAGCCCCGTACGGTTTCCGCCTGCTCCCGGGTCTCGTCGATGTGCCGCGTGATCCGCGCGTGCACCTCCGGGTGGTCCTCGGCGTCCTTGGCGTGGCGCTCCAGGACCTCCTCCAGTGCCTTCTCCATCGCATAGGCGTCGTTGAGCCAGGTGATGAGCTGTTCGCGACTGCTCACGTCGGTCTCCCTTCTCACAGTGCGGAAGGCGTCCGCGCTCCCGGGCACCGTGCGGCGGCGCACGGGAGGCGTCTTGGTGCCACGCGCTACCCAGGTCCGCACGACGCAAACGGCGGCCCCGGCGACCGCACGGCCCGCTCTCTCTCCGAGACGGAGAAGGACCGGGCCGGAGGACTCAGACCGTGCCGCGCAGCCGTTCCAGGCCGTCGAGGATGAGGTCGAGTCCGAACTCGAAGCCGCCCCCCTCCTCGTGCGGCTCCAGGTGGTAGCGGATGTGCGCGGCCAGGTCGGGATAGGTGTCGACCGGGAAGGAACGCAGGACACTCTCGCCGACCTCGGCCATCTGGTCGGGGTCCAGCGGGAAACCGAGTGCCTGCAGCGCGTGGCCGACCAGGTGGTCCTCGATCGTGTGGAAGGCCCGGTCGAGCAGGCCGGGGGTGAAGTCCGCGGCACGCAGCGAACGCAGGGCGCTGTCCATGTAGCGCATCCGCCGCGGCCCCGGGTTGAGGCTCGACGTCCACAGCGACGCCGCCCAGGGGTGGCGCATCAGCGCGTCGTGGGCGGACACCGCGCGCCGCCGCGCCTGCTCGCGCCAGTCCTCGTCGCCCTCGGGCAGTTCGATCTCTCCGACGACCCGGTCGAGCATCCCGTCGAGCAGGTCGGCCTTGCCGTCGACGTGGTTGTACAGCGACATGGCCTCCACCCCGAGCTCCCGCCCGAGCCTGCGCATCGACAGGGCTCCGATGCCCTCGGCGTCGGCCAGGGCGACACCGGTGTCGAGGACGCGGTCGCGGGTCAGCGGCGCTCGGCGCGCCTTGGGCGGATCGTTCGGCGTCGGCACCGGGACATCGACCTCCTCTTGACGGGCAGCGGACCGCAGTCTAGCTTACAGAGTAAGTATTTACGGTGTAAGTAGAGAGATGGAGCGACATGAAGGCGATCGCGCAGAGCCGCTACGGCGAGCCCCAGGACGTGCTGGAGCTTCGCGACGTCGAACGTCCCGAGCCCGGGGACCACCAGGTCCTGGTGCGCGTGCACGCCTCGTCGGTCAATCCCGCGGACTGGTTCGAGCTCGCGGGCCTGCCGTACGTGCTCCGGCTCGCGTTCGGCCTGGCCCGGCCGAGGAACCCCGTCCGGGGCAAGGACGTGGCCGGAACCGTCGAGGCGGTGGGTTCCCGGGTCACCCGGTGGCAGCGGGGCGCCGCCGTGTTCGGCGAGCTGAACGCCGGCGCCTACGCCGAGTTCGTCCTGGCGAAGGAGGACGAGCTGGCGCAGGCGCCGGCCGGACTCGCCCTCGCGGAGGCCGCGGCCGTCCCCCTCGCGGGCGTCGCGGCGCTCCAGGGGTTGCGCGACACCGCTGGTGTGCGCCCCGGCCACCGGGTCCTGGTCAACGGGGCCTCGGGAGGTGTGGGCACGTTCGCCGTCCAGATCGCGAAGGCGCTCGGCGCGCACGTGACCGGCGTGTGCAGCGCCGCCAACGCCGAACTGGTCACGTCCATCGGCGCCGACGAGGTCATCGACTACACCCGGGAGGACTTCACGCGGGGCGCGGAGCCCTACGACGTCGTCTTCGACCTGGTGGGCAGCCACACCCCGGCGGCCTATCGCCGGGTGCTGCGCCGGGACGGTGTCTACGTCTCCGCCACGGGCATGCCCGGCGGTCCTGTGCTCGGGCCGCTCCCCTACCTCCTGCGCGTGATGCTCGCCTCCCTGCGCGGCGGTCCGAGGATGAAGCCCTTCGCGGCGAAGCGGAACGCGGACGACCTGGCCGCCCTGGCGACGATGATCGAGTCCGGTCAGGTACGGCCGGTCATCGACAGGTCCTACGGGCTGGCGGACGCGGCACAGGCGCTCGCCCGCCAGGGCAGGGGCCACGCGCGGGGCAAGACGGTGGTGACCGTGGTGGAAACCCCGTCACCGTCCGATTCCTGACCACGCCCTACCGCTATCGGCCACGGAGCGCGGGGGCGACCCGTGGCCGATGACGGGCGCGGCGGTCCGTCCGGTACGCGTGACCCGTGAAAGGCGTCCTGAGGTGGCGGCCACCCGGGGGTTCGTGGGAACGTCCAACGTGGAAACCCCCTGCGTCGAGGAGAGACCCGTGTCCCCTGTTCAGATCATCCGCACGGTGGCCGCCGCCCTGATCGCCGGCGGCGTGGCCCTGGGCCTGGTTCCCAGTGGGCCGTGCGGGGCGGCTTGGTGGAGGCCCATGCGCGGCGACGCGACGTTCGGGTGGTACTCGCTCGGCGAGACGCCCGACATGATGATCAATTCGTGCGGGATGGCCATGGCACCGGCGGGCTCGTGGGCGATCGCACTGATCGTGTCCGGGGCGGCCCTGGTGGCCGGGGTGTGGTTCCACACCGCGCACCGGCCGACCGAGGAACCGAAGGAATAGGCGCCCCGCCCAGAGAGCAAGCCCTACGCGGCCATGCCCACGGAGACCAGCAGCGCCGCCCACTCACCAGCGGGAACGTCCAGGTGTCCCCGGCCCCGGTGCTGGGTGTCCCGCACCCCGGTCACCCGCCCCTCGGCCACCTCGACACAATTCTCAGAACCGGCGCTGTAGCTGGACTTATGCCATTCGGGGCCATACACCATTCTCATACTCCTCTTTCAGCCCACGCAGGAACTCGACGGTATCCGCAGGAGACCACGCATCTGCTTGCAACCTGGCAAACAGCATGCCATAGCGACGTACCGCGCCCGCTTCATCACTGGTCTGCCCCAGATACACCGACTCCACATGCAGGACGTCAGGCGCGTGCGCGGACGAGATCAGTGACAGCGGGCCGTTCAGTCCGGCGTGCGGCCACGTCCGCCACGGATAGACCTGTAGGAGAACACGGCCCGACTCAGCCAGTTCCATCAGCCGTCGGCACTGGCCTGCCATCACCGCAGGAGACCCGACGTGCCGCCGCATCACCATCTCATCCAGCACAACGTGATAGTGCGGAACGTCTGCCCCAAGGATCTTCTCAGATCTGGCGATCCTGGTCTTCACGCGGCTCTCCACATCGTCTGACGTGAACCACGGAGCTCCAGCAGGAATCACACACGAGGCATATTCCTTGGTCTGCAGCAGTCCCGGAGGCAGTATCGGCTGATACTCACGGATCAGTTCCGCCTCCAATTGAAGCTGATGCAGCTGATCCAGCCAGTCCAGGACCTCGGGCTCGTACAACTCCCGGCGCAGGCGCACCAGCCGTCCGCCCTGCCCCAAACAGTCGTCGGCTTGACGCACGTCAACTGGTTGAAGTGGCCGCGCCCCGGTCTCCACGTTGCTGATGTGGCTCTTGCTGCACCCGACCTGGTTCGCGAGCCACTCCTGCGTTTTCCCGCGAGATCTACGCGCATGAGACAAAGCACGACCAAAACGGACGTCCGGGATTTCCTTGGCGGCATCGACCATGAGTCGATCCTAAAGCATGAGCTCAGAAGTTTTCGAGAATCCACAGATGTTCCTGAACTTTCTCCTGAGTCCGAATTCCTTTCGTTGCTCGGCAATCGCGTGCCATCGTCACTCGCTGAGGGGCCGGGGAAGATCGACCGCTTCCTGTGAGGCGGGGAGCCATCGAGACGATCTCCGGCGTCGGTGCGGTGGCCACGGGCCGCCGGGTTGTTCGAGACCAGCGAGAGGAACCAGACCAGTGCGCATACCCAGTGACACACCCAACCGGGGGCGGGCCCGGAACGGCCGCCCCGATCCCCTCCCCCGGCGGCCTCGTCGGTCGGCCCGCGTGCGCGGATACGCGCCCGGTCCGTGCACGTCACCGTTTCCGGCGTGCGTGCTGAGCGCGGTGCTCGGCGGTCTGCTGAGGACGGGAGCGAGCCGGTGATCCGCTTCTGCGACATCCGCGAACTCCCCACCCTGGCCGAACTGGGCACCTGGGCCGCCGAACACCGCGGCCGGATCCGCTACCTCGGCGCCGACCTGGAGAACCGCCCGGTCTACGGCGCCACGCGCGGACACCTGACCCGTCTGGCGCGGGACACCGGGCCGGACCTGCATCGGCATCCGCTCGTGTGGCGGTCCCCGCTGGAGGACCCGGAGGCGCTCCCGTGAGCGGGCACGCGGACGGTTCCGGCGATGCCGGGGCGCCCGTCCTCTCCTCCGAAGCGCTCGCGGACGCGGTCGGCCTCGCCCTCGTCGCACCGCCCTCACCGGAGACAGACGGCGACCTCGTCCTCCGGTTGCGGGCCCTCCTCCACGCTGCCCTACGCGACTGACGCGTCCCCGAACAGCCGGGCCCGGAGCGTTCCCCGGCTCCGGGCCCGGCGAACGAACGGAGAACGTCGATGGACGGCACGGTCCCGTGCTCCAGCCCCACGGGTCACGACTACCTCCCCGACCAGCCGCCCGTGCGCCACGGCACCACCGCGACGGCCACGTGCGAGTACTGCGGGCACTCGATCACCGCCACGCGGCTGAGCGTCCCGCGATCATCCGCTGCGCCCGAGGCCGCGTCCGCGCAACCCCGGGGGGTCTGGACTCCCTGGTCATGTCGGATACACGATCGGAACCCTTCGGCGGGAAGCGGTTCGGATGTGCCCTCGCCCTGATGCTGTGCTTCCTGACCTTCCTCTGGCTCCTGTCCGGGCTGTTGGCCATAGGGCACGACGAGCACTGCCGCCACGGATTCGTCGGACCCGGTGAGAGGACGGCATGGGAAGAGGAGGAGTGGGACGAGGACGACGATGAGGCCGAAGGGGCCTGAGCACGCCGCCCTGGCACCGGGGGCCGGTCAGGGCACCTGGTAGGCACTGTCGCGGACGTCGGTGACGGCCATGTGGCCGGGGGCGTGGCCGATCGCGAACTCCGGTGCCGAGGCCGCCACCGCGGCCTGCGGGGTGACACCGCGCGCCCAGAACACCGGGATCTCGCCGGGCCGGACCTCGACCCGGTCCCCGTAGTCGGGGGCGTCGAGGTCGGCGATCCCCAGGGCCGCCGGGTCCCCCACGTGCACCGGTGCCCCGTGCACCGCCGGGTAGCGCGAGGTGACGCGGACGGCGTCGGCGACCCGGTCGGCCGGGACCGGTCTCATCGACACCACGAGCGGGCCCGGGAACCGCCCGGCCGGACGGCACTGCCGGTCGGTGACGTACATGGCGGCGTTGGTCCCGGCCTCCAGGTGGCGGACCGGGATCCCCGCCTCCAGCAGCGGGGCCTCGAACGTGAAACTGCATCCGAGGAGGAAGGCCACCAGGTCCTCGCGCCACAGGCCGACCACCTCCGAGCGCTCCTCCACCAGCTCGCCGTGCCGGTAGACCCGGTAGGCGGGCAGGTCGGTGCGCAGGTCTCCGGCGAACACCGAGGCGCTGGTCTCGCCCGGCTCCGTGACGTCCAGAACCGGGCAGGGCTTGGGGTTGCGCTGGGCGAACAGCAGGAAGTCGAACGCCGCCTCGCGCGGCAGGGCGATGAGGTTGGCCTGCGCGTATCCGGCGCTGTAGCCGGAGGTGGGCACCCGCAGCCCGTCCCGGAACAGCGCGCGGGCGCGGGACGGGGACAGCTCGGCCGGGGTCGTCATCTCGTCCTCCAGTGGTCGGTCAACGGCGGGTCCGGTCGGTGAAGCGGATCCGGGTGCCCGGCCGCGCCTGGGCCGCCCGGGGCAGGTCGGCGGACCGGATGACGGCCACGACCGGATATCCGCCGGTCACCGGGTGGTCGGCCAGGAACAGCACCGGTTCGCCGCCGGGCGGCACCTGGAGGGACCCCGCCACCATGCCCTCGCTCGGCAGCTCGCCCGGGTGGGACCGCTCCAGTGCCGGGCCCGACAACCGGGCGCCCACCCGGTCGCTGCGCGGGGTCACCTCGTACTCGCCGGACAGCAGGGTCTCCAGGGCGCGGCCGGTGAACCAGTCCTGTCTGGGCCCCAGGACCACCCGCAGAGTGATCCGGTCCCCGCTCACGGGGGCGGCGCACACGTGGTCCACGACCGGGAAGTCCCGTGGCGGCGGGCCGACCGGGAGCACCGAGCCGGGTACGGGCGGTTCCGGCCCCAGCCCCGCCAGCACGTCGGTGCTGCGCGAGCCCAGTACGGGGCGCACGTCCACTCCTCCGCGCACGGCCAGGTAGGAGCGCAGTCCGCGGGGCGGCAGACCCATGGCCAGCTCGGTTCCGTCGGGCAGGTGCAGGACGGTGTCCGTCGCGGCACCGCGCCCGCCGACGGTCAGGGGGACCGGCGCACCGGTGACCGCGACCGTGACCGGGCCACGGGCGCGGACCCGCAGACCGCCCATGGTCGTCTCCAGGGCCGCCGCGCCGGGAGGGTTGGCGAGCAGCCGGTTGGCGCGCGCGTAGGAGTCGGCGTCGGCCGCGCCGGATCGGCCCACCCCCAGGTCCGCGTGGCCGAAGCGCCCGGTGTCCTGCACCGTGGTCATCGGTCCGGCGGCGACGACCTCAAGCGCGCTCGCCGTGCTCATGGGGCCTCCGTGAAGCGCACGCGCACGCCCGGGCGCAGCAGCCCGGGAGGGTCGCGGTCCAGGTCCCAGATCCGCGTCTCGGTCCGGCCGAGCAGTTGCCAGCCGCCGGGCGAGCTGCGCGGGTACACGCCGGTGAACTCACCGGCCAGGGCGACCGACCCGGCGGGCACCCGGGTGCGCGCCTCGCCGCGCCGTGGCACGTGCAGGCGCGGGTCGTCGCCGACCATGTACCCGAAGCCGGGTGCGAAGCCGCAGAACGCGACGGTCCAGTGGGCGGCGGTGTGCGCGGCCACGACCCCGCGCGGGGTCAGACCGGTCAGCTCGGCGACGTCGGCGAGGTCCGCCCCGTCGTAGTGGACCGGGATGGTGACGGCGCCACCGCCACCGCCGTGGTCCCCCGGAGTGACGGGAAGCGCTGCGACGGCCGCCGCGACCCGGTCGGTGTCGGTCCCCGGTTCCACCCGGAGCAGGACCGTGCGGGCGGCCGGGACCACGTCGGTCACGCCGGGCGGCGGCTGCGCGGCCAGGGCTGCGCGCAGCGCGACGACCTCGGCCAGATCGGCCACCTCCACCAGCACGCCGGTGTCGGCACAGGTCAGAACGCGCACGTGGCCTCCTCGGGCGCGGCGAAGCATGTCGGGGCGGGGCGGGTGGGTCGGAAGAAGCTACTGCGGCACGAACCGTGGCCGCCGGAGCGGACGGAACGGAAGGCACTACTCATACGACGAGTCCGGTCATGGCTGTCGGGACGACGCGACCCTCGGCAGACGGGCTACTGCGCCGCGAACCGTGGCCGCCAGGGCGGAGGGGACGCCTGGTGCGTCGCCCGCCGGTGTGAGCGTCCGCCGAACGGGGGCAGGGACGGTCACACATACTTCTCCGCGAACGGCACGATCTCGATGCCCTCGGCACGCAGTCGGGCGGCGACGGCCCTGGCGATGTCGACGGCGCCCGGGCTGTCGCCGTGCACGCACAGCGAGTCGGCCTCGACCAGGATCTCCGTGCCGTCCACGGCCGTGACGGGCTCGCCGCGGGCGATGCGCAGGCAGCGCTCGGCGATCGCCTCGGGGTCGTGCAGCACCGCGCCGGGCTCGCGTCTCGACACCAGCGTCCCCTCCGGCGTGTAGGCGCGGTCGGCGAAGGCCTCCCGGTAGGTGCGCAGGCCCGCCTTCTCGGCCGCTTCCAGGAAGCGCGATCCGGGCAGCCCCAGGACCGGCAGGTCGGGGTCGAACTCCCGCACGGACGTGACGACCGCCTCCGCCTGCTCCTGGTGGTGCACGATCGCGTTGTAGAGCGCGCCGTGCGGCTTGACGTAGCGCACGCGGTCGCCCGCCAGGCGGGTGAAGGCCGCCAGGGCGCCCAGCTGGTAGACGACCTCGTCGGTCAGTTCGGCCGGCGGCACGTCCATGAAGCGGCGGCCGAACCCGGCCAGGTCGCGGTAGGACACGTGCGCGCCGACGTTCACCCCGCGCCGGGCGGCCTCGTCGGTGGTGCGGCGCAGCACGGACGGGTCCCCGGCGTGGAAGCCGCAGGCGACGTTGGCGCTGGTGACGATGGACAGCAGGGCCCGGTCGTCACCCAGCTCCCAGCGGCCGAAGTGCTCCCCGAGGTCGGAGTTGAGGTCGATGCGCAACGTCGGTGCTCCTTCGTGGATCGTGCCCGGGCCCGCCCCGGATGGTCGTGCCGGGTCCGCACGGGCCCGAGCGATCGTGCCGGGTCCGCACGGGTCCCGGTGGTCGTGCCCGGGCTCCTACCGGGTCTTTACCCCGTCCCGCCCGCCGTAGCGGAGCGGACCCGGGCCTGTGGACGAGGGCGGGTCCGGTGGATGGTCCGTCGCGTGCCGCGCGGCAGGGCGCCCGCGCCGAACCCCGCCCTGCCGACGGTCCCGCCCGTCCGGGTCGGGCCCGTGCCAGGAGATCACTGCCAGAGCGCGGCGATCCCGCTGAGCGAGTTGACGGCCATGTACGCGGTGAGCGCCCACGCCAGCCAGCCGACGACCAGCAGCCACACCGGGTAGCGGTAGCCGCCCAACAGGTCGCGGGAGCGGCGGGTGGCGACGTAGAGCATGATGCCGAGGCCGACCGGCAGGATCACGCCGTTGAGCGCCCCGGCCAGGATGAGCAGCGTCGTCGGCGCCTGTCCGGAGACCAGCAGGACGGCCAGGGAGACCCCGATGAACGCGGTCACCAGTGTCCCGCGCCGCTTCTCCAGCAGCGGGTGGAAGGTGGAGACGAAGGAGATGGAGGTGTAGGAGGCGCCGATGACGGAGCTGACCGCCGCCGCCCACATGATCACGCCGAACAGGCGCATGCCCGTCTCGCCCGCGGCCTGCTGGAACGCCTCGGCCGCCGGGTTGGCCGAGTCCAGGAGCGAGGCGCCGCCGGCGACCACGCCCAGGACCGCGAGGAAGAGCAGGACGCGCATCACGCCGGTCACGACGATGCCGGTGACCGAGGTCCGGGTGATGGCGGCGACGTTCTCGCGGCCTCCGTGGCCGAGTTCGACGAGGCGGTGCACGCCCGCGTAGGTGATGTAGCCGCCGACGGTGCCGCCGATGATGGTCACGGTCGCCAGGAAGACGTCGGTGCCCAGCTGGTCGGGCAGGACGGACTGGCGCAGGGCCTCGCCGACCGGCGGCCGGGAGACGACGGCGACGTAGAGGGTGAGGGCGATCATCCCGACGCCGAGCACGACGAGGATCCGGTCGAGTGCCGCGCCCAGGCGCTTGACGCCCAGGATGACGACGGCGAGCAGCGCGGACAGGACGGCGCCCACGCGGGTGTCGAGGCCGGTCATGGCGTCCAGGCCCAGCCCGGTGCCCGCCAGGTTGCCGACGTTGAAGACCAGGCCGCCGAAGACGATGAGGGCGGCCAGCACGTAGCCGGCGCCGGGCACGACCTTGTTGGCCAGGTCCTGGGCGCGCACGTTCGCGACGCCGATGACCCGCCAGATGTTCAGCTGGACGGCGATGTCGACCAGGATCGAGACGAGGATCGCGAACGCGAAGGTGGCGCCGAGCTGCGCGGTGAAGGTCGTGGTCTGGGTGATGAAGCCGGGGCCCACGGCGCTGGTGGCCATGAGGAACAGGGCGCCGAGCAGTCCGCTGCCCAGCGTGACCCGACCGAAACGGGGCCGCACCTTGGATGGCGCGGGAGGGATGTCGCCCATGGGTTCTCCTGAACGGTGGCGAGGGGGTTACACGACGGCCACCCACGCCGTCGTGGGATTGTTGAACAATACTTCAATCCTTCGAGAATCTGTAGAGGGACCGAACGTAAAATCGCCCGACTCCGGTACGTAACATGGAAGGCCCACGAGCCTCGAAGGAGCCCACGTTGACGGCGACGGACGACCACATCGACCGGCTCCCCGAGGCCGACGACGCCCTGGCGCCGGTCAGCAGCCAGGCCGAGCGGGTCGCCGACATGCTCCGGTCGTTCGTCATCAACGGCTCCCTCGCCCCCGGCGTCCGCCTGTCCGAGGAACGGCTCAGCCGCAAGTACGAGGTCTCCCGCAACACCCTGCGCGAGGCGTTCCGCCTGCTGAGCCGCGAGCGCCTGCTGGTCCACCAGTTGCACCGCGGCGTGTTCGTCAGCCGCCCGACCTGCGCCGACGTGCGCGACCTGTTCAGCGTCCGGCGGCACCTGGAGCTGCCCGCCGTCCGCCGGGCCGACCGCGCCGACACCGAGGCCGTCCGCGCCGTGGGCGCCGCGGTCGACGAGGGCGAGGCCGCCCGCGACCACGCCGACTGGTGGGCGATGGGCACCGCCAACATGCGCTTCCACCAGGCCCTGGCCGCGCTCGCGGGCAGCGCGCGCCTCAACGAGTTCATGAACCAGGTCCTGGCCGAGACCCGCCTGGTCTTCCACGTCATGAACGACCCGGAGGAGTACCACGCGCCCTACCTGGACTGGAACCGGCGCATCCACACCGCCCTGGCGGCGGGGCACCCGGACCTGGCCGCCGACGAACTGGCCGCCTACCTGGACGCCTCCGAGACCCAGCTCGTGACCGCCTTCACCGCCATGGAGAACGGCCCCGGACCAAGGTCCTGAAATGCCATGATGGGGGCGCCATGGAACTGAACGGACGCCCCGTCAGCACGGGGGAACTCGCCTCCCTCGCCCTGTACGGCTACGGCCACTTCACCACCATGCTGGTGGACGACCTGCGGGTCCGCGGCCTGGACCTGCACGCACAGCGGCTGGCCCGGGACTGCCGCACGCTCTTCGGCGCCGACCTGGACCTGCCCCGGGTCCGGGAGCTGGCCCGCCGCACCGCGCGCGAGCACCCCTCCCCCACGGTGGTCCGGGTGACCGTCTACGACCCGCACATGGACCTGGGCCGCCCCGACGCCAGCGTCCTGCCGCACGTGCTGGTCACCGCCCGCCCCGCACCCGACCCCGGGTCCGTGCCGCCGCCCGTGCGCCTGGGCACGCGCGGGTTCTGCCGGGAGGCGCCCGAGGTCAAGGGAACCGGGCTCTTCGGCGCGGTCCGCGAGCGCCGGGCCGCCCGGCTCGACGGCCACGACGACGCCCTGTTCACCACGCCCGACGGGCTGGTGTCGGAGGGGCCGACGTGGAACATCGGCTTCGTGGACGGCGGCGGCCTCGTGTGGCCGGACGCCCCCGCCCTGGACGGTGTGACCGCGCGCCTGGTCGACCGGGTCGCGTCCGACCTGGGCATCCCCGTGATCCGGCGCTCGCTCACGGCCTCGGCGGCCACCCGGATGTCGGGCGCCTTCGTCACCAACGCCGCCACCGGACTGCGCCCGGTCGCCGCCCTGGACGGTGTGCACCTGCCCTCCTCCCCGGTGGTGACGAGGCTGGCCCACGGCTACGCCGCGCTGTCGGGGGACCGCCTGTAGGCCCGGCCCGGCCACCACACGCGCCGACCCGCGTCCAGGGACAGCGCGGGCACCAGGACGGTGCGCACGAGCAGCGTGTCCACCAGGACGCCGAACGCCACGAGGAAGGCGAGCTGGAGCAGGAAGAGCAGCGGGATGACGGCCAGGGCGGCGAAGGTGGCGGCCAGCACCACGCCGGCCGAGGTGATGACCCCGCCCGTCACCGTCAGCGCCCGCAGGACGCCCTCGCGGTGTCCGTGTTCGAGGGTCTCCTCCCGTGCGCGCGACATGAGGAAGATGCTGTAGTCGACGCCGAGGGCGACCAGGAACACGAAGGCGAACAGGGGCACCACGGGGTCGGCGCCCGGCAGTCCGAGCACGTGGTCGAACAGGAGCGTGCCCACGCCGAGGGTGGCGGCGAAGGACAGCACGTTGGCCGCGACGAGCAGGAGGGGCGCCAGGAACGAGCGCAACAGCGGTACCAGGACCAGGAACACCACCACGAGCACCAGGGGGACGACGACGGTGAAGTCGCGCTGCGCGGTCTCCAGGGTGTCGAGGTCGGTGGCGGTCACCCCGCCCACCAGGGCGTCGGCGCCCTCGACGCCGGCCAGCTCCGCGCGCAGCTCGCGGACCGCGTCCACGGCCTCGCTCGACTCGGGTTCGGCCGCCAGCACGACCTCCACCAGGACACGGTCGTCCACGACCAGCGGCGGTTCCGTGACCGGCGGCCGGCCCTCGGCAGCGGGCGGACCCGCCTCCGTGAAGGGCCCCGCGGAGACGACGTCGGGCAGGTCCTCGGCCGCGGCGACGACCTCGTCCAGACGCCCCGCGTCGGCGACCACGAGGGCGGGTGCGGCGGAGGAGTCGGCGCCGAACCCGCGGGTGAGCACCTCCTGCCCCTCGACCGCCTCGACCTCGGTGCGGAAGATCTCCGCCTGCCCGCTGCCGCCCGCGTCGAACCGGGGCGCGAACGCGGCGGCGGCCAGCAGCACCGCCGCGCAGGCCAGCCAGTACGCGCGGGGCCGGCGGCCCACGGAAGCCGCCACCCGGCCCCACAGGCGGTGCCGGGACAGGACCAGGTCGGTGGACTCGCGCGTGCCGGTGCCCTCGCGCTGGGGGGCCAGCGGCCAGAAGACCGCCCGCCCGCACAGGGCCAGCGCGGCTGGCAGGAACGTCATCGCGGACAGCATGGCCGCGGCCACGCCGATGGCCACGACGGGGCCGAGGCTGCGGGTCGAGGACAGGTCGGCGGCCAGCAGGCACAGCAGGCCCAGGATGACCGTGCCGCCGGAGGCCAGCACGGGGCCGGTCACCGCGCGCGCCGCGGCCAGGGCGGCCCCCGGGGCGTGCTCGCGCAGCAGCAGTTCCTCGCGGTAGCGGGCCACCAGCAGGAGCGCGTAGTCGGTGCAGGCGCCCACGACCAGGATGAAGAGGATGCCCTGGCTCTGGCCGTTGAGGCTGACCGCGCCCGCGTTCGCGGCGGCGTAGACCAGGGCGCCGGACAGCCCGAGGGCGAGCAGGGACGCCAGGATCACCAGGACCGGCAGCAGGGGTGACCGGTAGACGGCGACCAGGATGACCAGCACCGCGGCGACCGCCACGACCAGCAGGGTGGAGTCGATGCCGCCGAAGGCGGCGGACAGGTCGGCCGCGTAGCCCGCCGGGCCGGTGACCTGCGCGGTGAGCCCGTCGACCCGGTCCCGCTCCAGCAGGGCCCGCAGGTCCTCGACGCTGTCGCCGGTGTCGTACTCCGACCCGATGGTGACGACGAACTGGGCCACGGAGGCGTCCTCGGTGCCGGGGAAGGGCCCCGCGACCGGTTCGAGGGCCCACGGCCGCTCGCCCACCCGCTCGGCGACCTCGCGGACGGAGGCCAGGTCCTCCTCGGTCAGGTCGTGGTCGGCGGAGTAGACCACGACGGCGGGGACGCCCTCGGCGCGGTCGAAGTCCTCGGCGATCGCGTCGACCTCGGTGGACTCGGCGCCGACCGGCAGGAAGGCCGCGGGGTCGTTGGTCTGCACCTCCCCCAGGCGTCCGACGAAGGAGCCGAGCGGGCCCGCCCCCAGCACCCAGACCACCGTGACCAGCAGGGCCACGACGGTCCACCGCCATGGTCCCCGCGTCCCCGTCTTCGCGCGTGTGCGCACTGTCGCCGTCCCCTCCGCCGCACGAGAATGCTCTAAATCCATGATTCTCGGATTTCGAGCTTTTTTGACGACGTCAGGCTACCCCCTCCCGACCCGGTACGCGCACCGGCCCCCGTGATCTCGGCGTCCCCGCGGGCACCCGGACGCGGCGCCCCCTCAGTGCGCCGCGGCCGGGTCCTCGCGCACGGCCCGCCGCGCGATGTTGCGGGCCATGGATCCGAAGACGATGCCGTGGAAGGGCGTCACGGCCCACCAGTACAGGTGGCCGGACAGGCCGCGCGGGCGGAAGAGCGCGCGCTGGTGGTAGACCGTGCGTCCCCCCACCCGTGCCACGCCCAGCTCCAGCCACGCCAGTCCCGGCAACCGCATCTCCGCGCGCAGGCGCAGCAGGCGGCCGGGCACGATCTCCTCCACGCGCCAGAAGTCCAGCGAGTCGCCCGTCCGCAGCCGTGCCGGGTCGCGCCGCCCCCTGCGCGGCCCCACCCCGCCCATCGCCAGGTCGATCCAGCCCCGCGCCGACCAGGCCAGCGGCCACGAGTACCAGCCGCGCTCGCCCCCGATGCCCTCGACGACACGCCACAGCCGCTCCGGCGAGGCGTTCACCCGGCGGGCCCGGCGGTCGGTGTACAGGCTGCCCCCGGCCCAGTCGGGATCGGTCGGCAGCGGGTCCGACGGCGCGTCCGGCCACGCCGCCGACGACCAGCGCGTGTCCACCCGCGCCTGGTCGACGCGGCGCAGCGCCAGCTCCACGGCCTGGTCGAACCCGATCCGGCCGTGGTCGTCGAGCAGGTCGGACAGGTCGTCCTCGCCGCAGACCGCGTCGTGGCGCAGCGACTCCACGAGCGGCCGGGCGACCGACGGCGGCACCGGCGAGATGAGGCCGACCCACAGGCTCGACAGCCCGGGCGAGAGCACCGGCACCGGCAGGATCAGCCGGCGCGACAACCCCGCGACCTTCGCGAAGCGCTGGATCATCTCGGCGTAGGTCAGCACCTCCGGGCCGCCGATGTCGAAGGAGCGTTCGGTCCCCTCGGGCAGGTCGAGCGCCCGGACCAGCAGTCGGAGCACGTCGCGGACCGCGATCGGCTGCACCCGGCTGGACACCCAGCGCGGCGTCGTCATCGCGGGCAGGCGCTCGGTCAGGTACCGCAGCATCTCGAAGGACGCCGAGCCGGACCCGAGGATCACCGCGGCGCGCAGGACCACGGTCGGCACCGGCCCCTCCGACAGGATGCGGCCGACCTCCTCCCGGGAGGCCATGTGCGGCGACAGCTCCGCGTTCCTGGGCGCGAGGCCGCCGAGGTAGACCAGGCGGCGCACGCCGGCCTCACCCGACGCGCGGGCGACGTTGGCCGCCGCCCGCGCGTCGGTGCCCTCGAAGCCGCGCCCGCCGGCCATGGAGTGCACCAGGTAGTACGCGGCCCCGACGCCGTCCAGGGCCTCGGCGAGCCCCTCCCCCGAGACGACGTCGCCCCGGACGACCTCCACCCGGTCCCGCCAGGGGTGGTCGCGCAGCTTGGCCGGCGTGCGGGCCAGGCAGCGCACCCGGCACCCGGCCGCCAGCAGCTCCGGGACCAGGCGGCCGCCGATGTAGCCGGTCGCGCCGATCACCAGGACGCGCCCGGGCCCGCTCCTCCGTGGCCCGCTCATCCGTGCGCCCGCGGGAGCCCGGTCCCGTGCCACCGCGGCCCCCGCGCGCGGTGCTCACGGAACGGGTTGTCCTCGGCCAGGCCGCCGCTGAAGCGCCCGTACATCCCGAAGGTCATCAGCATCAGCCCCACCACGAAGCTGAAGATGACGTTGGGCATCGAGAAGGCCAGGATGTTGGGTCCCGCGCTCATCAGGTAGAGGTTGACCAGCCCGCTCCCCACGAACGCCGTGCCCATGACCGTGCACACGGTGGAGGCGAACACTCCCCCGAGCACCGCCGCCCCCAGCAGCAGGGCGCCGAAGGCCACCGAGAGGAAGCCCAGGGCCCCGTTGGTGGACAGCCCAGCCACCACTTCCCCCTGTGTGTCGAACAGCGGCAGCCGGGTCGTCAGCCCCGCCCACCCGAAACCGATCAGGATGAGCGCGGTCGCCCCGGCGCCCACCCGGTAGACGGTGTCCAGCCGACGGTCGGGCCTGCGGCGTGTGTCGAGTTCCATGATCCGCCCCCCTCGCGGTGTCCTTGCAGCTAGAGTCTGCCCACAGTGGCGCGGGCCACAAGTCGCATCGCTTTCGCATCGGTTGGGGACACCATGTCCGACGCGCTCACTCCCGGGGCCGCCGCGCGGCTGCTCGGCGTGGCCCCGGCCACCCTGCGCAGCTGGGACCGCCGCTACGGCATCGGTCCCCGCGAGCGCAGTCCGGGCGGCCACCGCCGCTACGGCCCCGGCGACCTGGCCCGGCTGCGCACCCTGTGCCGCTTGGTGGGCGAGGGGCTGCCGCCCGCCGAGGCGGCGCGCCAGGCGCTCGACACCGCGTCGGGATCGGTCCACGAGGACGCCGCCGACGCGAACGTCGGCCCGGCCCCCGCCGACCAGGACCTGCCGGTGGGCGCCGGCCCGGCGGCGCTGCAGGGAGTGGCGCGCGCGGCGATGCGCCTGGACGCCGACCTGGTGGAGTCGTTGCTGGAGGAGCGCCTGCGGGAGTCGGGCGTCGTGGGGGCGTGGGAGGAACTGGCCCAGCCCCTGTTGTACGGCATGGGACGCAAGTGGGAGGCGACCCGCACCTACGTGGAGGTGGAGCACCTGCTGTCGTGGTGCGTGTCCTCCGCGCTGCGCCGGGTCGCGGCCGGTCCGGTGGACGGGTCGACGCGGGTGCGGCCCGTGCTCTTGGCCTGCACGCCGCGGGAGATGCACGGCCTACCGGTCGAGGCCCTGGCGGCGGCGCTGCGGGAGGCCGGGTCGCCGTACCGGGTCCTGGGCCCCTGCACCCCGGTGGAGGCGACGCTGCGCGCCCTGCGGCGGCTGGGCCCGCGGGCCCTGGTCCTGTGGTCGCACGCGCCGAAGCAGGCCGACGCCGCCGTCTTGGCCGCGGCCGCCCGGGCGGCCGCCGACGCGCCCGTCGACACCGCGGTGTTCACCGCCGGGCCGGGATGGCGGGAGGGCGGCGCGACCCGGTTCGCGCACGGCCACCTGGGCTCGCTCCGCGACGCGGTGGCGGCCCTGCTGCGGTAGCCGGTCGCACTCGGCGAGCCAGGCGGGACGAAGCTTCCGGTCAGCGTCCCCGGCCGGTGCGCCCCGGTCGCGCTCGGCGAGCCCGCCGGTGCTCCCGGTCGGCATCACGGGACTCGCCCACCCCCTCCGGCCGGGCCGCCGCGCCCGGCGAGGCGGTGCCACAGGTGCTCGGCGGTGGTCAGGGACATCGCGCCGACGGGGGTGGTCAGGCCCATGGCCAGTTCGCGGTGCAGCGGGGAGTCGCCGTCCAGGAAGGCCAGCACGTCGCCGAGCCGGTTCCGCGCGAACAGCCCGGTGAAGAACTCCGCGCCCTGGACCCGCCCGGTGTCCAGGGCCCGCAGCATGACCGCGTCTATGGCCAGGTGGCGGCGGCGGTGCGGAACCGGCGGCACCGGCACGCGCCCGTCCGCGAGGGCGGCGGCCACCGCGCGCGCCTGGCGTCCCACCCCGCTGAACGTGTAGCCGGTGGCGGGCCGGGTCGCGCCCCCCGCCGCCCCCAGCCGGAACAGGCGCCGCCCCACCCGGGTGGGCGTCCGCGCGTCGGTCATCGGGATGACGCCCTGTTCGGCGGCGGTCACCTCCACCTCCCCGAGCCCGGCGAGCGCGCAGTAGTCGGCCAGCGCGCTCTCGTAGGCGGGCGTGCTCAGTGCGGTGCGGCCGAACTCGGTGTACTCGACCAGCGCGGTGCGGCGCGTGAGCGGGAGCACGTAGCCGAAGGACACCCCGTGCCGGGGCTGCGGTGTGCGCAGGTCCATCAGCACGGCCGCCGCGGGATCGAAGGCGTCCCCGGGGGTGCGCACGAACCAGCCCCGGAAGTGCTGGAGCAGCCTGGTCCGCGCCGGGAGCGGGCGGGGCGGCGGGCGGGAGTCGAACACCCAGCGGGCGGTGAGGGTCCGCGGCGAGCCGTCGGGGGCCGTGGCGGACACCGTGGCGTGGTCGGGCCCGTCCGCCAGGCCGGTCACGAACAGCGTGCGCTGGTCCACGTGCCCGCCGGAGCGCGCCCGCACGTGCTCGGCGACGTCGGTCGAGCGCAGCATCTTGTACACGTAGGGGTCGGCCCGAGAGGTGCGTTCCGTCCCGTCCGCGCCCACGACGGACAGGTTCTCCCAGCGCGCGGCCAGCAGCGCGTCCCACGGGCCCCCGCCCCGTTCCCAGAAGCACCAGGTCCGCGGCGGCGGCGTGTGCGGGCCCGGCGGAGCCTCGACCAGCACCGCGTCCAACGGGACACCGCGCCGTTCGTTGACCCGCCCCATCAGGTGGGCGAGAGTGAGCCCAGCGGCTCCCCCGCCGATGATCGCCACGTCGTAGTCGGCCATGCGACCAGCATGCCCGCCGCGCGGCGGTCCGCGGGCGGGCGACATCCACCAGCCCGGGGAAGGGTATGTCCAGCACCACGATCGAGATGAAGCACGGCGCGGTCACCGACGAGTTCGACCACGCCGCCCGCTCCTACGACCGGCTGGTGGCCGCCAATCCCGGCTACCACTCCCACCTGCGCGCCTCCGCGCGGCGGCTGCGCCTGCCGGGCCGGGGAGAGGGCCTGCGCCTGCTGGACCTGGGCTGCGGCACGGGCGCCTCCACGGCCGCCCTGCTGCGCGCGGCGCCGCTGGCGCGGATCGCCGCGGTGGACGCCTCGCGCGGCATGCTCGACGCGGCCGCCGCGAAGGAGTGGCCGCGGGGGGTCACCTTCCATCGGGCCCGGGCCGAGGAGATCACCCCCGCGTGGGCGGACGAGCACCTCGGCGGGCCCGCCGACGCCGTCTTCGCGGCCTACCTGATCCGCAACGTCCCCGACCCCGACGCGCTGCTGGCCTCGGTGCGCTCGGTGCTGCGGCCCGGCGGCCGACTGGCCCTGCACGAGTACTCGGTGGCCGACTCACCGGCGGCGCGCGCGGTGTGGTCCGCCGTGTGCTGGGGCGTGGTCATCCCCGCGGGCGGCGCGCTCACCGGCCGCACAGACCTGTTCCGCTACCTGTGGCGCAGCGCCATGGAGTTCGACGGGCGCGCGGGCCTGTTGGACCGCATGCGCCGGGCCGGTCTGGTGACCGTGGCGAGCGCGCCCCTCCCGGGATGGCAGTACGGGATCACGCACACGTTCGTGGGCGCCCGCCCGCTGGAGGGCCGGACCAGATGAGCGCGGAACGGATGGGCAGGGCCGACGCGACGGGTTCCCGGGGCGACGGAGCCGATCCGCCAGTAAGGGGGGCCGGCCCCGGGGCCGACGCGACGCGCTCCCGCGCCAACGGGGCAGGCTCCCGGATCGACGCGGCCGGTTTCCGAGCAGAGCCGGCCGACCCCCGGGCCGAGGCCCTGCGCCCCGCCCCGCCCTCGGGGCCCCGGCCGCGGCAGACCCCTCGCGCGGCCGTGATCGGGGGCGGGATCGCCGGGCTGGCCGCGGCCTGCGCCCTGGCCGAGCGCGACGTGGAGGCGGTCGTGTTCGAGCGCGAGGACACCCTGGGCGGTCGGCTGCGCGGCTGGGAGACCGTCCTGGCCGACGGGTCCCGGGCCACCATGACGCGGGGCTTCCACGCGTTCTTCCGGCAGTACTACAACCTGCGGGCCCTGCTGCGGCGGTCCGACCCCGGCCTGGACGGGCTGGTCCCGCTCGCCGACTACCCGCTCGTGCACCGCGACGGGCCGCGCGACCGCTTCGCGGGCCTGCCCCCGGTTCCGCCGTGGAACGCCGCCGTCCTGGCGGCCGTGAGCCCGAGCTTCCCGCTGCGCGACCTGGCGCGGGTGAACGTGCCCGCCGCGCTCCAGCTGCTGGACGTGGACACACCCGGGGTCTACGAGCGACTGGACCACCTGAGCGCACGGGAGTTCCTGGACGCGGTCCGCTTCCCGCCGACCGCGCGCCACCTGGCCTTCGAGGTGTTCACCCGCAGCTTCTTCGCCTCCCCCGACCGGCTCTCGGCCGCCGAGCTGGCGGTCATGTTCCACGTGTACTTCCTCGGCTCGTCCGAGGGGCTGGTCTTCGACGTGCCCCGCTCACCGTTCCCGCAGGCGCTGTGGGACCCGTTGTGCGCGCGTCTGGCCGACGAGGGCGCGGTGCTGCGCCCCGGCACGCCGGTCGGGTCGGTCGAGCGCGGACGGCACCGCCGGTTCCGCGTCGCCTGGGGCGGCGGAGAGGCGCAGGAGTTCGACGGCGTGGTGCTCGCCACCGACCCGGGCGGACTGCGCGCCCTGGTCGCGGCCTCCCCCGGGCTGGGCGACGCCGCCTGGCGCGACCGGGTGGCGCGGCTGCCGAGCGCGCCGCCCTTCCTGGTCTCGCGCTACTGGCTGGACCGGCCCGTGCGCCCGCACCGGCCCGCCTTCCTGGGCACCGCCGGGTACCCCACCCTGGACAACGTCAGCGTGCTGGAGCGCTACGAGGACCAGGCGCGCGACTGGGCGCGGCGCACCGGCGGCTCGGTCGTGGAGCTGCACGCCTACGCGCTGGAGCCCGGGTGCGACCCCGACGCCGAACGGGCCTCGCTGTGGGAACAGGCCGCGACCGTCTACCCGGAGCTGCGCGCCGCCCGCGCGGTCGACTCCCGGCACGAGCTGCGGGCGGACTGCCCCCTGTTCCCGCCGGGGAGCCACCGGGACCGCGTGCGGGTCGGCACGCCCGACCCCCTGCTGGCGGTGGCCGGTGACCACGTGGGCGTGGACCTGCCGGTCGCGCTGATGGAACGGGCCGCCACCAGCGGGTTCCTGGCCGCCAACGCGCTGCTGTCCCGCTGGGGGCGGCCGGGGCACACCGTGTGGAGCGTGCCGTCGCGCGGACGGAGCCGCCCGCTGCGCGCCCTGGCCCGGGCGGCGCGTCAGCCGGGCCAGCGGCCCGAGGCGCGCAGCAGGTAGCGGCGCTCGGCGTAGGCGAGGTCGTCGCGCCACAGCCGCCGCGCGGCCGTGCGCAGGAGCGGGCGCACGGCCCCGGCGAGCCGGCGGGCCAGCGCGAAGCCGGGGCGCCCGGACGCGGCCACGGTCGCCTCGATGACCGCCGTGCGCGGGACGCCGTCCCGGTCCGTGCCCAGGGGCGTGGCGTGGGTCTCGACCACGCTGCCCACTCCCTCGCCCTCGGTGATGCGCATGACGACGGTCCGCGGTTCGGGGCAGGTGAACTCGGCCCGGACCGGGACGCCCCACCGCCCGGCCACCTTGAAGCCCACGTCCACGACCATCCGGTCGGGTTCGGGGTCGGGGCCCTCCGGCACCTCGACGACCCTCAGGCCCAGGAACGAGTAGGGGTGGAACCAGGACCCGTGCCACGGGTCGAGGCGGTTGGCGATCACGTCCTCGGGCTCGCAGCGGCCCGCCAGGCTCTCCACGGCGGAGATGGCGGCCTCGGCCCGGGGCCGCTCCGGTACGACGGGTTCCGGCAGGGGCTCCTCCCCGCCCTCGCGGTCCAGGCGGACCCACACGAGCACGCCGTCGTCGTGCGCGGGATAGGGGCTCCAGCCCGGGAATCCGTCCGAGCCCAGGGACAGGCCGTGCCACCGGCACACCAGGCGCCCCTCGGCCACCGCGCCCCGGCACAGCGGGGCGCCCAGGTGCGGGCAGGCGCCTGGCCCCGCGTGCGGGGTCCCGTCCGGGGTCCGCCAGGCCACCAGCTCGGTCCCGGCGACCACCCGGCCGAACGGCCGGTCCGCGCGGACCTGCTCACTCGCGGCGAGCACGAACCAGTTGCCGGAGGGCCGGACCAGCGCGCGTTTGAGCGCGGCTCCGATGACGGCCGGGGCGGCGCCCCGCCAGGTGGGCTCCTGGGCGTTCCACCGGGTCGAGGGAAGCCGGGACAGCGGGAACCGGCCGGTTCCGGGTTCGGGGGTGCTCACGAATCAGTCCTCCACAGGTGGGCGCCGCGTTCCGCGCTCCGCGGACGCGGAACCGACCGTGCCAGCAGCGAACGGGCCAGGGCGGGCACCGCGGCGACCGCCTTGCGGGTGTCCGAGACCCGGTGCCGGACGCTCCAGACGTCGTGGTCGGCGGCGCGGATCTCGTCCAGGATGGCGCGGTAGAGCCGGAAGGCGGTGGCGACACACGGTCGGGCCACGGGCGAGAGCATCGCGATGCCGGGGCGCGCCCTGCGGTAGAAGTCCTCGTTGACCTCCACCAGGGCGGCGACGGCGCGGCGGGCGCGCGGGTCCGCCGCGCGGGCGCGCCAACAGCGCTCCAGCAGGCCCCGGTCGACCCCGTGCTCGGCCAGCACGTCCGCGGGCAGGTAGACGCGGCCCCGGTCCAGGTCCTCGGCCACGTCGCGCAGGAAGTTGGTGAGCTGGAAGGCCTCGCCCAGCGCGGCGGCGTGCGGGGCGGCCTCCTCGCGGGGCACGACGGTGCCCAGGACCGGCAGCACCTGCAGGCCGATGACGGCCGCGGATCCGTACATGTAGGTGCGCAGGTGCGCCAGGTCGGTGTACCGCGTGACGGTCAGGTCCATCCGCATCGAGGCCATGAACGCCGTGAAGTAGTCGTCGGGCAGGCGGTAGCGCCGTGCCGTGTCCGCGAGCGCGCGCAGCGCGGGGTCGGGGGCCTCGCCGCCGGACAGCACCAGCGCCAGCCCGGCTTCGACGGCGTCCAGGCGCTCGTGCTGATCGGCGACGGTGGTGCCCGGGGCGGGTTCGTCCACGATGTCGTCCACCCACCGCGCGAACCCGTACAGCGCGTGCACCGCGGGCCTGCGCCCGGGGGGCAGGACGCGCGTGGCCGTGTAGTAGGTGCGCCCGTGGCGGGCGTGCAGGGCCCGGCAGTACACGTAGTCGGCCCGGAGCCGGTCCCCGCTGATGCCTGCCGCGTCGAGTTCGCCGAGGACGCCCCTCACCGGACGCCTCCGGTCCGGGACAGCACGCGCGCGGCGGCCAGCTTGCCCGAGACCAGGACGGTGGGCACCCCGACTCCGGGCGTGGTCCCGCAGCCGGCCAGGACCGCGTTCGACGTCCCGGGCACGGTGTTGCCCGGACGGAAGGGCCCGGTCTGGGCGAAGGTGTGCGCGAGGGAGAACGGGGTCCCGTACGCGAGCCCCTGCCGCGCCCAGTCGGCCGGGGTGACCAGGCGTTCGGTGCGGATCGAGGCGTCCAGGCCGTTCAGCCCGCGCTCCTCCAGCGTGGCGACCAGGCGGTCCCGGTAGCGCGGGCCCTCGGCGTCCCAGTCGATCCGCCCGGCGGCGAGGTTGGGCGCGGGCGCGAGCACGTACAGCAGGTGCCGGCCCTCGGGCGCCAGCGTCGGGTCGGTGACCGTGGGCTGGGTCACCAGCAGGGAGGGATCGCTCATGGGCCGCCCCTCGTCGATGACCTCGTCGAAGGTGCGCTTCCACGCCCGCCCGAACAGGATGCTGTGGTGGGCCAGGGAGCCCCACGTGCGGTCCGTGCCCAGGTGCAGGACCACCGCCGAGGGCGAGAAGCGGTGCGGCACCGGGCGGCGGGCCCGGTGGCCCAGGAGCCGGTGGGCGGCGGGCAGGTCGGTGGTGAGCACGACCTGGTCGCAGGGCAGCCGCTCCCCCTGGTCGGTGACCACGGCGGTGACCCTGTCGCCGCGCCGCTCCAGGCGTGTCACCGACTCCCCGTAGCGCAGGACGCCCCCGGCCTTGGCCGCGGCGGCGGCCAGGGCGTCGCCCACGGCGCGCATGCCGCCCCGCGGGAAGTGGACGCCCGCGACGGTGTCCATGTAGGCGATGACGGCGTAGGCGGCCAGGGCCCGGTCCGGCGGCACCCCAACGTACAGCGACTGGAAGGAGAAGATCCGGCGCAGCCGCTCGTCGCGTACGTGGCGGCCCACGGCCGGGTCCAGGCGGCCGAACCCGCCCAGGGCCGCCAGCCTGACCAGGTCGGGCCGGAGCAGGTCCAGGGGCGAGTCGAACTGGGCGTCGATGAACGAGCGCATCTGGACCCGGTACAGGCGGGTGAGCCACTCGCGCAGGCGCAGGTAGCCGACGGCCTCGCGGAGCCCGGCCACGCGCGCGACCTCGGCCGCCATCCGCGCGCGGTCGGTGTGGACGTCGATGGTGGAGCCGTCGGCGAAGGCGGCCCGGTACGCGGGCGCCAGGGGCACCAGGTCCAGGCGTTCGTGGACCGACTCGCCGACCGCGCCGAAGGCCTCGTCCAGCAGGTCGGGCATCGTCAGGACGGTCGGCCCGGTGTCGATCCGGAACCCGTCCAGGTCCAGTCGGCCGGCGCGTCCGCCGGGGTGGTCCTCGCGTTCGACCACCACGACCTCGCGCCCGGCGCCCAGCAGGTGCAGCACACAGGCCAGACCGGACAGGCCCGCCCCGACCACGACGACCGGGTCGCGCCCGCGTGGTCCCCCCGGTCGGCGCCCGTCCCGCGCGCCCCGGCTCCGGTGGATCGGCATGATCGTAGGTCCTCTCCCGCCCCGAGGGGCGCGTTCAGGGTCGGGCGGACGCCGCGCCGAGGCTCCGCAGCCCCTCCATGACGTCCGGGTCGATCGGGAGGCCGGCCAGGTGGGCGACCCCGCGGTCCGCCAGCGCGCGGCAGCGCCGCAGGACCAGCTCACGGGCGCCCAGGGCGTCGAGCACGCGGGCGGCGAGCGCCGGGTCGGTGGGGTCGGGCTCCCTCCCGACGCCGTCCAGGAGCCGTTCGGCCGCGGTGTCGCCGCGCTCGCGCGCCAGGCGCAGCCCGGCCGACAGCAGGAGCGTGTTCCTGCCCCGCGCCAGGTCCTCCCCGGCCTGCTTGCCGGTCCGCGCGGGCGAGCCGTAGGCGTCCCTGAGGTCGTCGCGCAGCTGGAAGGCCACGCCGACGTCGCGGCCGTAGGAGCGCAGGGCGCGCACGACCGGCTCTGGGGCGGCGGCCAGCGCCGCGCCCAGGTGGAGCGGGCGTTCGGCCGTGTAGGCGGCCGTCTTGTACAGGTCCGCGCGCAGGGCGCCGCTCTCGGAGCGCTCCCGCCGCACCTGGCCGCGGATGTCGAGGAACTGCCCGGCCATGACCTCCGTGCGCACCCGGTTCCACACCCGGCGCCCGGCCGCGCGCGTGGGCAGGTCCGCCAGGGCGCCGTCGAGCAGGTCGTCGGCCCAGGCCAGTGCGAGGTCGCCGGTCAGGACCGCCATGGCCTCGCCGTAGCGGCGGTCCTCGCCCGCGTAGGCGCCGGTCCGGTGCTCGGCCGCGTAGGAGGCGTGGACCGAGGGTGCTCCCCGGCGCAGCGGTGAGCCGTCCATGACGTCGTCGTGGACGAGCGCGAAGGTCTGGAGGAGTTCGAGGGCGGCGCAGGCGCGCAGGGCGGCCCCGGCCGCCGGGCCCGCCGGGGCTCCTCCTCCGGCGATCCACCCCCACCAGCCCAGCAGCGGGCGCAGCCGCTTGCCCGCGCCCAGGGTGAAGGCGCGCAGGCCGCCCACCAGGTCGCGGCCGAACCCGGGGTCCAGCTCCTCGGCCTCGCGCTGCCGCTCGTCCAGGCAGCGGCCCAGCGCGGCGTCGACGGCGGCGCGCACGGACTCCGCGTCCGAGCCGACCGGGAGGCGGGTCCCGTCCTGATCCGTTCGCACCTTGTGGATGACCGGCTCCTCAGTGCCACACATACCTTGGAAAGGGAGAATCTTGGTTTTCGTTCTAATTCCCCGTGCGACGATCGTCAATCATCCGATGCGCCGCGCCCCGTAGACTCACGGGGAAACGACCATCCGGCCGCCGAGCCGTTGGGAGCCGCATGGACACCGCATCGACCACCCCCGCCTCCGGTGGAGCCCCGGGTGGTACGAGCGATGAGCGGGCACGGGCCGAGCTCTACCAGGCCCTGCAGACCGACGGCCAGCAACTCGCCGTACGGCTCGTCCGCCTCCTGCACCGGATGTCCGACCGCTCGGGCATGAACCCGACCGACTTCCAGTGCTACACGCTGTTGCGGGTCGGTGGCACGCTGACACCCGGGGAGATCGCCGACAGCCTCCGCCTGTCCACCGGATCGGTGACCGGCGTGATCGACCGCCTGGAGGCGCACGGGCTCGTGGAGCGCACCCGCCACCCGCGCGACCGCCGCAAGGTCGCCGTCCGCCTGGTCGAGGGCGCGGACACGGTCGCCGCCGCCTCCGCGCCCGGGATGCGCGAGGCCATGACCCGGCTGCACGAGGGCTACTCGGTGGACGAACTACGGGTCATCACGGACTGGCTCGACCGCGTGGGCACCACACTCGACGACCTCATCGCCGGCTCCGGCTGACGCGCTCCCCCGCCCCGTTCTCGCGCTCCCCGCCCCCTTCGTCCCGAAACATGACGAACGTCCACGTTGTCGAGGTTGTTTGGCGACCGGCGGGCCCCGCCTTTACCATCCACGGGACACCATCCCGGCACCGGGCCCCGTAGCCGAGGGGCCCGGGCCACCGAACCGCCGCAGGCGTACCCGTCCCACCCGGGCTGGGAAGGAGCCACCATCTCATCCCTGCGCACCTACCTCAGAGAACACACGAACCCGGCGGTCTTCGGCGTCTCGGGCGCCGTGATCATCGCGTTCCTCGCCATCGGCATCGTCGCCACCGACCCCCTGCTCGACGCGACGACCGCCACCCGTGACTGGATCAGCAGCGAGCTCGGCTGGCTGTACGTCCTGTCCACGACGTTCTTCCTGGGCCTAGCCGTCTTCATGATGCTCAGCAGGTTCGGCCGGATCCGGCTGGGCCCCGACGACTCGCGCCCGGAGTTCAGCACCCTCGCCTGGTTCGCCATGCTCTTCACCACCGGCATGGGTATCGGCCTGGTGTTCTGGGGCGTCTCCGAGCCCATCCACCACCTGACGTGGCCGCGCGACGCCGACTACCTGGTCGACGACGGCCCGGTGCCGGAGGCCGCCAACGAGGCCCTGGCCCTGAGCCTGTTCCACTGGAGCTTCCACCCCTGGGCGATCTACATCGCGCTGGGGATGTCGCTGGGCTACTTCGCCTTCCGCAAGGGCCTGCCCCTGCGCCCGGCCTCGGCCCTGTACCCGCTGATCGGGGAGCGGGCCTTCGGCTGGCCCGGGAACATCGTCGACATCCTCGCGGTGTTCGGCACGATCTTCGGCCTGGCCACGTCCCTGGGCCTGGGCACGCTCCAGATCAACGGCGGGCTCACCCACGTCTTCGGCATCCCGAGCAACTCGACCGTCCAGTCGGTCATCATCATCGTCATCACCAGCATCGCCCTGCTGAGCGTGCTGGCCGGGATCGACAAGGGCATCCGGCGGCTGTCGGTCATCAACCTGTGGCTGGCGTTCCTGCTCCTGGTCGTCGTCTTCCTGTTCGGCCCCAAGCTGTTCATGATCTCCACCATGACCACGTCCGCGGGCGAGTACCTGGGCAACCTGGTCCCGTGGAGCCTGTCCTTCCCGAGCCCGCTGACGGACCCGCAGGCCGCCGACTGGACCACGACCTGGAGCGTCTTCTACTGGGGCTGGTGGATCTCCTGGGCACCCTTCGTCGGCATCTTCCTCGCCCGCATCTCCTACGGCCGCACCATCCGCGAGTTCGTCATCGGCGCGCTGTTCGCCCCGGTCGCCGTCTCGATCCTGTGGTTCGGCGTGTTCGGCGGCTCGGGCCTGTACTACGAGCTGTACGAGAACGCCGGTCTGGCCGGTCTGGACGAGGAGGACCGGGCGTTCCGCGTGATGGACCTGATGTTCTCCTTCGCGCCCGCGCTGGGCGACGCGGTCTCGCTGCTGCTCATCGTCGTGGTCACGATCTTCTTCGTCACCTCGTCCGACTCCGGATCGCTGGTGGTGGACACCCTGACCAACGGGGGCGACACGCACCCGGTCCGCTGGCAGCGGGCCTTCTGGGCGGTCGCCGAGGGCGCGGTCACCCTCATCCTGCTGGTCCTGGGCGGGGAGAACGCCCTGGAGGCGCTGCAGGCGGCCTCGGTGGTGACCGGACTGCCCTTCGCCCTGATCCTGCTGTTCATGCTCTGGGGACTGGGACGGGCACTGGCCAAGGAGAGGGTCCCGAAGCTGGTCAGACCGGAGCGCCCCACCGAGGACCAGCGACCGCCCGCCAAACCCTAGGTCGGAGGGAGCACACCGCGTGAACCACGCATCCACGGACACCGACAGGAGGCGGACGTGACACCGAAGAGGTTCAGCAACCCCTTCCACGGGGTGGTGGACATGATCACCGAGATGAACCGCATCTCCGACACCATGTCCTCGATCGAGACCAGCCAGGCGGGCGAGCGCGAGCGCGGCTACGCCGACGCCTGGAGCCCGCCCACCGACATCCTGGCCCGCGGCGACGACCTCGTCGTCAGGTGCGAGGTCCCCGGGGTCTACGAGGAGGACGTGGCCGTCAGCCTGTCCCACGGCGTCCTCACCATCAGCGGGGAGCGCCGGCGCGATGACGACGACGTCGTGTACTACTCCTCCGAGCGGTACATGGGCACCTTCCGACGGGACATCAGCCTGCCCGAGGAGATCAGCGAGAACGACATCGAGGCGAGCTACGGCGAAGGCCTGCTGGAGGTGACCGTGCACGGCGCGGCCAACACCGCGGCGCCCCGGAAGATCTCGGTCCGGCGGCGCAAGCGCCAGTAGCGCCCCACCGTCCGGGCGTGCCCGCGGGCCCGGACGTGCTCGTGGCCGACAGGCCGGGACCCCCTGCGACGCGTCACCGCAGGGGGTCCCCGTCCGTCCGGAGAGTGCCGGGAACCGAACGGGGCCGCGAACCGACTTGGGAGGGGAACGGCCGCGCACCCTGCGGCCCGAGACCGTGGAGCACCCATGAACCCGACCCGTACCGCCGGGGCCGCCGCCCTGTTCTCCCTCGCCCTGGCCCTGTCCGCCTGCGGAGGGGCCGACCAGCCCGAGGAACAGGCGGGAGCCGCCGCCGAGGACGGCGCGGCCGAGGACACCGCCGCCGCCGACGGCTTCGAGATCAGCGACCCCTGGATCAAGGCCGCGACCGTCGACGACGGCATGACCGCCGTGTTCGGCGAGATCAGCAACACCTCCGACGCCGACGTGACCATCGTCTCGGCCGAACACGAGGCCGCGGGCATGGTCGAACTGCACGAGGGCGTCACCGAGGGCGCCGACACCACCATGCGCGAGATCGAGGGCGGCTTCCCCATCCCGGCGGGCGGCTCGCGCGTCCTGGAGGCGGGCGGCGACCACATCATGCTCATGGACCTGACCGAGGACCTGGAGCCGGGCAGCGAGTCCACCGTCACCGTGGAGTTCGCCGACGGCTCCACCGCCGAGTTCACCGCGCAGGTCAAGGAGTTCGCCGGCGCCAACGAGGACTACGACGGCGGCAGCGGCGACGAGGAGGAGTACGAAGAGGGCCACGACGAGCACGCCGGTCACGAGGACGAGCACATGGAGGACGAGGGCTGATGAGCGAGCGCAGACCGCCCTCGGACCGGTTCTCGCGGCGCGGGCTGCTCCTGGGCGGCGCCGCGGCGGGCGTCGGCGCCGCCGGGGCGACCGTCGCCCACCGGCTGGTCGGCGGGGAACCCGTCCCCGAGAACGCGGCGCCGCCGGTCCACGGCACACAGACGGTCGCCTTCCACGGACCGCGCCAGTCCGGGGTGGAGACCCCGCCCCAGGCGCACGCCTGCTTCGTCGGCCTGGACCTGGAGTCCGGCGTGGACGCGGAGGGCGTGGGCCGCCTCCTGCGGCTGCTCAGCGACGACGCCGCCCGCCTGGGCGCGGGGCGGGCCCCGCTCGCGGACACCGAGCCCGAACTCGCCGAGGTCCCCGCACGGCTCACGACGACCTTCGGGTTCGGGCGCGGGCTCGTGGAGCGGGTCGACCCCGGAGCCGTCCCCTCCTGGCTCGGCCCCCTGCCCGAGTTCGACCAGGACGACCTGCGCCCGGAGTGGGGGCAGGCCGACCTGTTGCTCCAGGTGTGCGCGGACGACCCGGTCACCGTCTCGCACGCGGCCCGGATGCTGGTGAAGGACGCCCGCGCGTTCGCCGGAGTCGCGTGGACCCAGACCGGCTTCCGCCGCGCCCACGGCTCCCAGCCGGACGGCACCACCATGCGCAACCTCATGGGGCAGGTGGACGGCAGTATCAACCCGAGACCGGGGACGGAAGAGTTCGATCAGTTGGTGTGGGCCACCGGCGGCCCGGCCTGGCTCGACGGCGGCACGTCGCTCGTCCTGCGCCGGATCGCCACCGACCTGGACACCTGGGACGAGCTGGACCGCCCCGGGCGCGAGGCGGTGATCGGGCGCAGGGTGTCCGACGGCGCGCCGCTCACGGGCGGGGGCGAGCGCGACGACGTCGACCTGGACGCCACCGACTCCACCGGCCTCCCGGTCATCCCCGCCTTCGCGCACGTCCGGCGGGCCCGCACCGGCGACCCCCGCCAGCGGATCTTCCGCCGGGGCTACAACTACGACCTGCGCGACACGCTGGGCGGCTCTGGCGAGGCCGGGCTGCTGTTCGCCTCCTTCCAGGCCGACCCGGTCCGCCAGTTCGTGCCCATCCAGCGCCGCCTGGACGAGTTGGACCTGCTCAACGAGTGGGTCACCGCCGTGGGATCCGCCGTGTTCGCGATCCCGCCGGGCTGCGAGGAGGGCGACTACGTGGGCCGGGCACTCGTGGAGGGGTGATCATGCGACCATGAACCCATGACGGAGCTGCCTCCGATGCGAGCGGCGCGCGCCGGGGTCTTCACCTCGGTGTGCCTCGCCGTGTCCGCGGGCGGCCACGCCGCCGCCTCCGGGCACGGCGTCCCGCTGATCGGCCTGGTCGCGGGCGCCGGACTCGTGTTCCTCTCCGCCTGGGCGGGCAGCGCACGCGAGCGCGGACTCGGCGCGATCACCGCCTGGATGCTGTGGGGCCAGCTCGCCCTGCACCTGCTCTACTCCGTGGCGTCCTCCTCGACCGGCCACGGCGGGCACGACCCAGGCTCCGTGGCGGCCGGCGCCGAGGCGATGGCGGCGGCCTCCGGGAGCGGCGGCATGCTCGGCCTCCACCTCGCGGCCGCCGCGGTCTGTGCCTGGTGGCTGCGCCAGGGGGAGGCGGCCCTCTTCGCCTACCTGCGCTCGGTGGCCGCGGCCCTGCTGCCGCTGCTGCTGGCCATCGTGCCCCGGGTGCGCCCGGTCCCGCGCCCCGGACGGCCGCCGACACCCGTCCGGCCCCGCCCGAGCGCCCCGTACCTGCGCCACAGCCTGGTTCTCAGGGGACCACCGGTCGCGCTCTGAGGCGTGGCTCCCCGTGCCCCGGCCGGATCGCCCACGCCCTTCGCGTCCCCTGAACACCGCGCGTACCGACGCCCGGGGCGGGGCGTGTGCCGTGCCGCCCCTGGCGGCGCTCCCGCGCCCCCGGCCCCGGGCCGGTCGGCGCGCGCTCGGCACCGAAGAGGGCCCATGCCAGTCACGCACATCGACGACCTCGAACACCTGGCCGCCCACGCGCGCACGGGGTCGCGCTCCGCCCTGGAGGACCTGGTCCGGCGGACCAGACCCGACGTGACCCGCTACATCGCGCGCAGAGTCCCCCAGGACCGGGTCGAGGAGCTCACCCAGGAGACCTACCTGCGCGTCCTCGGGGCTCTGCGTCGCTACTCCGGGCGCGCCCCGGTCCGCGCCTGGCTGCTGGCCATCGCCCGCAACACCGTCGTCGACCGCTACCGCAGCGACGCCGCCCGCCCGGACTGCGTCGGCGGCACCGACTGGGAGCTGGTCCCCGCCTCCCGGGGCCGCTTCGACGAGTACCTGGCCCTGCGCACGCTGCTGGACTCGCTCAGCCCCGAACGCCGCCAGGCGTTCGTGCTCACCCAGGTCGAGGGCTGCACCTACGAGGAGGCCGCCCGCCTGGTCGGGGCACCAGTAGGAACGATCCGCTCCCGGGTCGCCCGCGCCCGCAGCGACCTCGTCCGCCAGGTCGCCGCCTAGCGCAAGCCCCACACCCCCTGGGAAGCCCGGAGGAACACACGTACCCCCGGGGGGCCAAAGCCAACCGTTCAGCCAACCGGTGTGCAGGGGTTGGCCCAGGGCGAGCGACCCCCCAGGTGGCGAAAGGGCGGCCGTTCAACCCTCTCGGGGCCAAAGGGGCCCGAGAGACACGCGCCCACGTGAACCCCAAGGGGTTGAACGTGCACACGCGAGCCTGACCCGACCCCAGGGGTGAAAGGTGGCCGTTCGGCCTGTCTTCACCCCTGGGGGCCTGCGCACGCGGGCCTGCCTCAGCCCTTGGAGCCGGAAGTGGCCGTTCAACCTGCCGAGACCCCAGAGGTCGAACGTGCAGACGCGGGCCTGCCCAGCCCCAAGGGGTGAGAGGTGGCCGTTCAACCTGCCCAGACCCCAGGGGGTTGAACGTGCACCCGCGAGCTTGCCCTGATCCCAGGGGATCGGAGGTGGCCGTTCGGCCTGCCTTCACCCCTGGGGGCGTGCGCACGCGGGCCTGCCCAGCCCCAAGGGGTGAGAGGTGGCCGTTCAACCTGCCCCAGGGGGTTGAACGTGCACCCGCGAGCTTGCCCTGATCCCAGGGGGCCGGAGGTGGCCGTTCAACCTGCCTTCACCCCTGGGGGTTGAACGTGCACATGCGGGCCTGCCGAACCGCAGGGGGTTGGACGTGGCCGTTCAAGTGACGGGTGTGCAGGGGGGTTCGCGAGGGGCGCGCCAGTGTTCTGCAGGAGGAGACGGGGCCGCCGCGAGGAACGAGCAAGGCAAGTCGACGACGAAGAACATCTGGCCTCCAGCGCCCCAGAAAACACAGAGGCCCCCAGAAAACACAGCACAGAGCCCCCGACTAGAACTCCCGCCCCTCCTCGTACGGGCCGATGACCGCCAGTGCGCGCGGGCGCGTCAACAGGTCGGCGGCCACCTCGGCGACGTCCTTCTCGGTCACCGCGTCGAACAGCGCCAGGTCGTCGTCGATCGAGAAGTGGCGCGGGTGGCTCAGCTCGTGGGCGAGCAGGCGGCTCATCCGGGCGTTGGTGCCCTCGCTGCCCAGGACCCACGTGCCCTGGATCTGGCCCTTGGCACGGGCCAGCTCCTCGGCGTCGATCCCCGAGGCGGCAACCTTGGCCAGCTCGTCGCGGCACACGCCGATGACCTCGTCGGCCTTCTCCGGCAGGCAGCCCGCGTACACCTGGAACGTGCCGGTGTCCGCGTAGGCGGTGTGGTAGGCGTGCACCGCGTAGGCCAGGCCGCGCTTCTCGCGCACCTCCTGGAACAGGCGCGACGACATCCCGCCGCCCAGGGCCGCGCCGAGCAGGCGCAGCGCGTGCCAGCGCGGGTCCGTGCGCGGCAGCCCCTCCGAACCCAGGATGATGTGGGCCTGCTCGGTGTCGCGGGAGGTCACCACGGTGCCCCCGTTCACCGCCACCGGGCCTCCGCCGACGCGCGGACCGGCCGGGCGGGCGTCGCCCGCCGCGGCGAGCTGGTCGGCGAACATCGCGCGGACCTGCTCCACGACCGCGTCGTGGTCCAGGCTGCCCGCGGCCGTGACGATCAGCTCGGAGGGCACGTAGGCGTCCCGGTACTGCTCGGCGATCCGCTCGCGCGGCAGCGCGCGGATGGAGTCGATGGTGCCCAGGATCGGGCGTCCCAACGGGGTGTCGCCGAAGAAGTGCTCCGCGAAGACGTCGTCCACCAGGTCGGCGGGCTCGTCCTCGTACATGGCGATCTCCTCCAGGATCACGCCGCGCTCGGTCTCCACCTCGCCCTCGTCCAGCACCGAGTTGGCCACCATGTCACCGACGACGTCGATGGCCAGCGGCAGGTCCCGGTCGAGCACCTTGGCGTAGTAGCAGGTGTGCTCCTTGGTGGTGTAGGCGTTGTGGTCGGCGCCGACACCGTCCAGCAGCGCGGAGATCTCCAGCGCCGAGCGGGTCCGCGTCCCCTTGAACAGCAGGTGCTCCAGGAAGTGCGCCGACCCCGCGTGCGCGGAGTCCTCGTCGCGCGAGCCGGTGGTCGCGGAGATCCCGAAGGCGGCGGAACGGCCGCCCGGGATGTTCTCGGTGACCACGCGCAGACCGCCGGGGAGCACCGTGCGCCGCACGAGTCCGGAGCCGCCGTCCGGCTCCAGCAGCGTCACGGTGGTGCCGGGGTCCTGCTCGGCGGCGATGGGGGCAGAGCTCATGAATCCTTCTTCTTCGTCTTCGCGTGGGAGCGGGGTCGGCCACGGGACAGTGCGCCGCCCCTCGTCAGGCCGAGGATACGCCGCGGGGGCGGCCGCACCGGCTGGTGCGGCCGCCCCCTCAGGCGTGGTGGGATCAGGTGTTCTCGGAACGCCCGCCCGAGCTGCGGCGGCGACGGCGGCGCGGGGCGTCACCGGACTCGCCGCCCTTGTCGTCGTCGGCCGGGGCCTCGTCGGCGGCCTCGGGGGCCGCGGCCGGGGCGGAGGCCGCCGCCTCGGACTCCACGACCTCGACGGGGACCAGGGACAGCTTGCCGCGGTCGTCGATCTCGCGGATCTCGACCTGGATCTTCTCGCCGATGCCGATGACGTCGTCGAGGTTCTCGATCCGCTTGCCGCCGTGCAGCTTGCGGATCTGCGAGATGTGCAGCAGGCCGTCCTTGCCGGGCAGCAGCGACACGAACGCGCCGAACGTCGTCGTCTTGACGACGGTGCCCAGGTAGCGGTCGCCGACCTCGGGCATCGTCGGGTTCGCGATCTGGTTGATCGTGTCCCGCGCGGCCTCGGCGGACGGGCCGTCCACGGCACCGATGTAGATGGTGCCGTCGTCCTCGATCGTGATGTCGGCGCCGGTGTCGTCCTGGATCGAGTTGATCATCTTGCCCTTCGGGCCGATGACCTCGCCGATCTTGTCGGTCGGAACCTTGACCGTCAGGATGCGCGGAGCGTTCGGGCTCATCTCGGCCGGGGTCTCGATGGCCTCGCGCATGACGTCGAGGATCGCCAGGCGGGCGCCGCGGGCCTGCTGCAGCGCGATCGCCAGCTGCTCGGCGGGGATGCCGTCGAGCTTGGTGTCCAGCTGCAGGGCCGTGATGAGCTCACGGGTACCGGCGACCTTGAAGTCCATGTCGCCGAACGCGTCCTCGGCGCCCAGGATGTCGGTCAGCGTGACGAACTGGTCACCCTCGCTGATGAGGCCCATGGCGATACCCGACACCATCTCCTTGAGGGGCACGCCGGCCGCCATCAGGGACATGGTGGACGCGCAGACCGAGCCCATCGAGGTGGAGCCGTTGGAGCCCAGCGCCTCGGACACCTGCCGGATGGCGTACGGGAACTCCTCGCGGGACGGCAGGACCGGGAGCAGGGCGCGCTCGGCGAGGGCGCCGTGCCCGATCTCGCGCCGCTTGGGCGAGCCCACCCGACCGGTCTCACCGGTGGAGTAGGGCGGGAAGTTGTAGTTGTGCATGTAGCGCTTGGTCTTGTCAGGGTTGAGCGTGTCAACCATCTGCTCCATGCGCAGCATGTTGAGCGTGGTGACGCCCAGGATCTGGGTCTCACCGCGCTCGAAGAGGGCCGAACCGTGCACCCGCGGCAGGACGCCGACCTCGGCGCTCAGCGAACGGATGTCCTTGGGGCCGCGGCCGTCGATCCGGACCTGGTCGCGCAGCACCCGCTCGCGCATGAGCTGCTTGCTCAGCGAGCGGAAGGCGGCGCCGACCTCCTTCTCGCGGCCCTCGAAGTCCTCGGCCAGCTTCTCGCCGGCGGCGGCCTTGACGCGGTCCAGCTCGGCCTCGCGCTCCTGCTTGTCCGCGATGGTCAGAGCCTTGGCCAGGTCCTCCCGGACGGCGGCCTGGACGGCGGCGTAGGCGTCCTCCTCGTAGTCGAGGAAGATCGGGAACTCGGCCACCTCGCGGCTGGACTGCTCCGCGACGGCCTGCTGGGCCTTGCACAGCACCTTGATGAAGGGCTTGGCGGCGTCGAGGCCCTCGGCCACGGTCTGCTCGTTGGGACCGACGGCGCCCTCGGCGACCAGCTTCAGGGTGCGGGGCGTGGACTCGGCCTCGACCATCATGATGGCGACGTCGCCGTCATCGAGGACGCGACCGGCGACCACCATGTCGAAGGTGGCGTTCTCCAGCTCGCCGTGGGTGGGGAAGCCCACCCACTGGCCCTCGATCAGGGCGACGCGCACGCCGCCGATCGGGCCGGAGAAGGGGATCCCGGAGATCTGCGTGGACATCGAGGCGGCGTTGATCGCGACGACGTCGTACAGGTGCTCGGGGTGCAGGGCCAGGATCGTCTCGACGACCTGGATCTCGTTGCGCAGGCCCTTCTTGAACGACGGGCGCAGCGGCCGGTCGATCAGGCGGCAGGTGAGGATGGCGTCCTCGGAGGGACGGCCCTCCCGCCGGAAGAAGGAGCCGGGGATGCGGCCCGCGGCGTACATGCGCTCCTCGACGTCCACCGTCAGGGGGAAGAAGTCGAGGTTCTCCTTGGGCCGCTTCGACGCGGTCGTGGCGGACAGGACGACGGTCTCGTCGTCCAGGTACACCATGGCCGATCCGGCGGCCTGCTGGGCGAGGCGGCCGGTCTCGAAGCGGATGGTACGGGTGCCGAACTTGCCGTTGTCGATGACGGCTTCGGCCGAGTAAGCGCCCTCCATGGGCGACCTCCTGGTACAGGTGTGGGATGTGCCGCGGCTCGCGCGGTTGCGCGTTCCACGGCCTTGGGTCCTTCGTCCCGCGTCCGGTCCAGGGAGTTGATGACGGCCGGTCATCGATCGAAGCCCACGGCAGCCACCCCTGGGGGGCGGTGTCCGGGGACCACTACCGAGGACCGGCCTCGACTCTGCTGCCGAGGATGAGGATCGCGGGGGTGTTCGCTATGGAGTTGTGGGTGGTGCACGCGTGACGGCCGTGGACCGCCACGCGTGTCACACCTTACTAACAAAACGGGAGCGGCCGAAGCCACTCCCGTCGCCGGTTCTAGCGGCGCAGGCCCAGACGCTCGATGAGCGAGCGGTAGCGGGTGATGTCCTGCTTGGCGATGTACTTGAGCAGACGGCGGCGGCGACCGACCATCAGGAGCAGGCCACGACGGCTGTGGTGGTCGTGCTTGTGGCCCTTGAGGTGCTCGGTCAGCTCGGTGATGCGGTGCGTGAGCAGCGCGACCTGGACCTCGGGGGAGCCGGTGTCACCCTCGGAGGTGGCGTACTCGGCGATGATCTTCTCTTTGGTGGCGGTGTCGATCGACACGACGCTCCTTCACTCAATGATTCGGTACGCAGGGCGAACCCGTGGCACGGAGCCGGGGTCAGACGCGGTGACCGCGCGTACGAACAGTCACCGTCGCGTGTGGTGGGCGCGGACCGTCGCCGACGGCGTCGGTGCAGCGCGCTCCCCGCGCCGACGCCCTCCGCGGACGGAGGGCCTGACACGGGGCACACGTGGACGTCTCCACACTACCGCAAACCACGAGGTGACGGAGCTGCGTCACCCTGTGGAGCCGCTCTCCCCCGCCGGATCGCCGGTCCGCTCGCCCGCCCCGCCGCCGACCAGCACCTCGCGGCACCGGTCGACGTCGCGGTGCATGGCCACGATGAGCTCGTCGATGCTGTCGAAGCGCTCCTGCCCGCGGATCCGGTGGGTGAACTCCACGGCCATGTGCACGCCGTACAGTTCGAGGTCGTCACGGTCGAGCGCGTAGGCCTCCACGGTGCGCTCGGCGCCGTCGAAGGTGGGGTTGCTGCCCACGGAGATCGCGGCCGGCCAACGGGACTCCTGGCCCGCCGCGGACGCGGTCCGGCTCAGCCAGCCGGCGTAGACGCCGTCGCCGGGCACGGCGGTGCCGGGCGCCAGGTCCATGTTGGCGGTGGGGAACCCGAGCAGCTCGCGCCCGCGCGCGGCACCGTGCACGACCTCGCCCTCCACCCGGTGCGGCCGGCCCAGAAGGGCGGCGGCACCGGCCACGTCGCCGTCCCCGAGCAGGGCGCGCACGCGCGTCGAGGTGATCGTGCGCCCGTCGGCCACCAGCGGCACGCCGTGCGCGGTGAAGCCGAGTCCGCGGCCGAATCCGGCCAGCGCCGCGACGTCGCCCGCGGCCCGGTGGCCGAACCGGAAGTCCTCGCCCACGACCACGGCGACCGCGTGCAGGCGGTCCGTGAGCACGGAGCGGACGAACTCCTCCGGCGAGCGCGCCGACAGGCGCTTGTCGAAGGGCAGGACGCACACCGCGTCGGCGCCGTACTCCTCCAGCAGCCCCACCCGCCGGTCCAGCGGCGTCAGCACCGGCGGGGTCGCCCCGCGCAGGACCGACTCCGGGTGGGGGTCGAAGGTCACCACGACCACGGGCAGCTCCAGCTCCCGGCCGCGCTCGACGGCGGTCGCCAGGATGGCCTGGTGGCCTCGGTGCACTCCGTCGAAGACCCCGACAGCCACCACGGACCGCCCCCATTCGGAGGGAATGTCCTCCAGCCCGCCCCATCGCCGCACGTCCGGCTCCCCTCGACCCACTTCGCTGACGCTGTCCGGGCTCCGGGGGGACGAACGCTCCCCCTGGGGCCCCAGACAAGGGTGCCACGCCCGCCGCCCCCGCACGGACACGCGGGTGGTGTGGCCCGGCCCACTCAGCACGTTCTGCCGCCGCAGACAGGGGTGGGTCGGCGGAGCGCCGGCGGCTGGCGTGCACGGGACACAGCCCCACTTGTCGGTAGTCGCATGCTCACGTTGAGGTTACGCGCGGGGGCATTGCTGGTAGCATAAATCCTATGAGCGGTCTTACCCAGAAGTACTCCATCACGTTGCCCAGAGACATCGCCGAGCAGGCACGCTCTCGAGGCGGCCCCTCAGGGCTGTCCTCCTATGTCGCCGCCGCTGTCGCCAGACAGCTCGAACGGGACAATCTCAATGACCTCATCGAGGCGTTGGAGTCCCATCACGGCCCGATCACTGACGAAGAACTCCAGCAGACTCGCGAGGAGTTGCACCGTGCCCGCAGGGAACAGGGCACTCCGGGACCGGTGGAGTAGGTGAGCCCGAGCCCTCACCGCCCGAACGGCACACTCGTCCTGGACAGTGAAGGATTGGCCAGGGCCGTTCTCCAGGATCGAATCATCACCCGCTGGCTCGTCCTCGCCCGTGCCGACGACAGTCGGGTGATCACGAGTTCCGCGACACTCGTGGAAGTCATTCACCCACGCATCAACCGTGCGGCTCTAGAGTGGCAACTGTCCCGGCTGACGATCGAACCTGTGACCGAGCATGTCGCTCGGGAAGCCACCCGATTGCTGGACGCCGCCGGGCTGCATGGCCATCGGCACGCCATCGACGCGATGCTGTGTGCCACCGCCCTGGCCGCACCCGGACCGGTCACGATCCTCACCTCTGATCCTGACGACCTCAAGGCGCTCTGCGGCGGGAAAGCGACCATCATCAAGATCTGAAGTCGGTCAGGCGGGGTCGAAGACCACGACCGGCTTCATGTGGTCACCGCGGTTCTCGCCCAGGGCGACGACGCGGCCGTCGGGGGCGAACAGCCCCACCGGGCCCTCGCCCAGGGTGCTCGGCCCGATCCGGTTGCCGTGCCGGATGCGGCCGGTCTCGTCCTCGGTGAGCGTGCGGACCGGGAAGGCCGCGGCCACCGCCTGGGCGAGCGGCACCTGCGTGAACTCCTCCGCCAGCTGGTCGAGCGTGCGGGCCCGGGACAGGTCGTAGGGCCCCACCCTTGTGCGGCGCAGCGCGGTCAGATGGCCGCCCACGCCCAGGGCGGCGCCCATGTCGCGGGCGAGCGAGCGGATGTAGGTCCCGCTGGAGCAGGTCACCTCGGCGTCGACGTCCACGAACGTGCCGCCCTCGTCCACCACCCGGCGGATGTCGGTGACCGTGAACTCGGAGACCGTCACCTCGCGGGCCCTGAGCGCGACCTCCTTGCCCTCACGGGCCGACTTGTACGCGCGCTTGCCGTCCACCTTGATCGCGCTGACCTGCGGTGGGACCTGCTGGATGCGCCCGGTGAGGGCGGCGACCGCCGCGTGCACGGCCTCGTCCGCCACCCCGGAGGCGTCCACCCGAGCGCCGGGCTCGCCCTCGGCGTCGTCGGTGCTGGTCACCTGGCCGAGCCGGAGGGTCGCCTCGTAGACCTTCTCCGTGAGGGTCAGGTGGCCGAGCAGCTTCGTGCCCTTCTCCACCCCGAGCACCAGGACGCCCGTGGCCATCGGGTCCAGGGTCCCGGCGTGGCCCACCCGCCGGGTCCGCGCGAGCCCGCGCGTCTTGGCGACCACGTCGTGCGAGGTCCAGTCGGCGGGCTTGTCCACGACCACGACGCCGCTCTCGGCCATGAGACTCCTTCGGGGTGAATGCCGGCGGCGGCGCGGTCCGCGCCGCCGCCCCGGGTGTTACTGGTCCTCGTCGTCCTCGACCTCGCGGGGGGCCTTGTACGGGTCGGCCTCTCCCGCCGGGGAGGCGCCGGTGGCCCGCTGGGCCACCTCCTCGTCGGCCTGGCGCGCCTTGACCAGCAGCTCCTCGATGTGCTGGGCGTTCTCCTGCACCTCGTCGATGACGAAGGTCAGGCTCGGCGTGTGCCGGATACCGGTCTGGCGGCCGACCTCAGTGCGGATCACGCCCTTGGCGCTCTCCAGGGCGGCGGCCGAGGCCGCCTTCTCGTCCGCGGTGCCGAACACCGTGTAGTACACCGTGGCGTCCCGCAGGTCGGCGGTGATCCGGGCGTCGGTCACGGTGACGAACCCCAGTCGCGGGTCCTTGATCCGCCGGTCCAGCATCTCGGCGACGATGCGCTGGATGCGGTCGGCGATCTTGCGCGCGCGTGCGGCGTCAACCATCGTCAGTCTTCCTCTTCGTTGAAGAGCCGCTGCCTGGCGGAGAGCAGCTCCAGTTCGGGGCGGCCCGCGACGAATCGTTCGCAGGTCTCCATCTGTTCGCGGGCGAACGCGGCGGTCGGCGCGACCACCGCGACCCCGATCTTCGCCCGCCGGTACAGGTCGTGCTCGCCCACCTCGGAGACCGACACCGAGAACTTCCGGCGCAGCTCGGAGACGACCGGGCGGACCAGCGAACGCTTCTGCTTGAGCGAGTGGACGTCTCCGAGAAGGACGTCCAGGGTCAGCGCCCCAACGTACAAGTGATCACCTGGGTTGTGTGTGAACCGTCAAAGGCGGGGCCCCGGCCGCACGGCCGGGGCCCCAGGGGGATCAGACTCCGCGAGGACTAGTCGCGGGGCTTCTCCTGCATCTCGTAGGTCTCGATGACGTCCTCGGGGCGCAGGTCGTTGTAACCGACCCCGATACCGCACTCGAAGCCCTCGCGGACCTCGGTCGCGTCGTCCTTGAACCGCCGCAGGGATTCCACGGTGAGGTTCTCGGAGATGACGACTCCCTCCCGGATGAGCCGGGCCTTGGAGTTGCGGCGGATGAGTCCGTTCCGGACGATCGAACCGGCGATGTTGCCGATCTTGGGCACCTTGAAGACCTCGCGGATCTCGGCGCTGCCCAGCTGGACTTCCTCGTAGATGGGCTTGAGGAGGCCCTTGACCGCGGCCTCGACCTCGTCGATGGCCTGGTAGATCACCGAGTAGTACCGGATGTCCACGCCCATGCGGTCCGCGAGCTGGCTGTTCTTGCCCTCGGGCCGCACGTTGAAGCCGACGATGATCGCGTCCGCGGACGACGCCAGGTTGATGTCGTTCTGCGTGATCGCACCGACACCGCGACCGATGATCCGGATGCTGACCTCGTCGCCGCCGGCGTCGATCTTGAGCAGCGACTCCTCCAGCGCCTCGACCGAACCGGACATGTCGCCCTTGATGAGGAGGAGCAGCTCGGAGCGCTCGCCCTCCTTGATGGCGGACTGCCAGTTGTCGAGCGTGACACGGCGGGCCGACTTCGCCTGCTGGGCGAAGCGCTCGCGCGCCTCACGCTGCTGGGCGATCTGGCGCGCCACCCGGTCGTCCTTGACGACCAGGAAGCTGTCACCGGCGCTGGGCACGTTGGTCAGACCCAGCACCTGCACCGGACGGGACGGCTCGGCGCTCTGCACGTTCTGGCCGTGCTCGTCGAGCATGGCCCGGACGCGGCCGAAGGCGTCGCCACAGACGATCGAGTCGCCGACGTTGAGCGTGCCGCGCTGGACCAGCACCGTGGCCATGGAACCGCGACCGCGGTCCAGGTAGGCCTCGATCGCCAGACCCTGCGCGTCCATGTCCGGGTTGGCCTGGAGTTCCAGGGCCGCGTCGGACGTGAGCACGATCGACTCCAGCAGGGCGTCGAGGTTGGTGCCCTGGAGCGCGGAGATGTCCACGAACTGGACGTCGCCGCCGTACTCCTCGGCCACCAGGCCGTACTCGGTCATCTGGGCGCGCACCCGCTGCGGGTCGGCGCCCTCGACGTCGATCTTGTTGACCGCGACGACGATCGGCACGTCGGCCGCCTTGGCGTGGTCGATGGCCTCGGCCGTCTGCGGCTTGACGCCGTCGTCGGCCGCCACGACCAGAACCGCGACGTCGGTGACCTTCGCACCACGGGCACGCATGGCGGTGAACGCCTCGTGACCAGGGGTGTCGATGAAGGTGATCTTGCGCTCTTCGCCGTCGACCTCGGTCGCGACCTGGTAGGCACCGATGTGCTGGGTGATGCCGCCGGCCTCGCCGCCGACCACGTTCGTCTTACGGATCGTGTCCAGCAGTCGGGTCTTACCGTGGTCGACGTGACCCATGACGGTGACCACCGGCGGGCGCGGACGCAGTTCCTCGTCGCCGCCCTCGTCCTCACCGAACTCGATGGAGAACGACTCCAGCAGCTCGCGGTCCTCGTCCTCGGGACTGACGACCTCGATGCGGTAGCTGAGCTCCTCGCCGAGCAGCTGCAGGGTCTCGTCCGGCAGCGACTGGGTCGCGGTGACCATCTCACCCAGGTGCATCATGACCTGGACGAGCGACGCCGGGTTGACGTCGATCTTGTCGCCGAAGTCCGACAGCGAGGCGCCGCGGGACAGACGGATGAGCTGGTTGTTGCCGCTCGGGATCTTGACGCCGCCGAAGGACGGGGCCGAGAGCTCGTGGAACTCCTGGCGCCGCTGCTTCTTGGACTTGCGCGCACGCCCGGGACGACCGCCCGGACGACCGAACGCACCGGCCGTTCCGCCACCGCGGCCGCGACCGCCGCCACCGGGACGGCCACCGAAGCCGCCCGGACGACCGCCGCCGCCACCGGGACGCGGACCCGCACCCGCGGGGGCTCCCCCGCGACCGCGACCGCCGCCACCGGGACGACCGCCGCCCGCTCCGCCGCGACCGCCGCCGGCCGGAGCCGAGGGACGCGAGGAGGGCATGTTCATCGGACTGGGACGCGGACCGCCCGGACGCGGGGCACCGCCGCCGCCACCGGGACGCGGAGCGCCACCGCCGGGACGGGGAGCGCCCGCGGCACCGCCGGGACGCGGGGTGCGCTGGTCGCCGGCCTGCGGAGGCCGCGGACCCGGACGGGGACCGCCGCCACCGGGGCGCGGAGCACCGCCACCCGGACGGGGAGCGCGCTGGTCGCCGGCCTGCGGACCGGGCCGGGGGCCCGGACGCGGAGCGCCGCCACCGGGACGCGGACCGGCGGGCTTGGAGCCCATGCCGGAGGCGTTGGAGGCGAACGGGTTGTTGCCGGGACGCGGACCCGGACGGGGACCGCCCGGACGCGGGGCACGGCCGCCCTCGGAACGGCCGCCGCGCTCTCCGCGCTGGGGCCGCTCGCCGCGCTCAGGGCGCTCGGGGCGGTCACCGCGCTCGGGACGTCCGCCCTGCGGAGCGGGCTTGGGCGCGCCACCGGGGCGCGGACCGGCCTCTTCGCGTGCGGGCTTGGCCGCCGGCTTGGGAGCGGCGGGACGCTGCTCGGCCGGTGCCGGTGCCGCAGCCTCGGCCGGCGCGGCGGGCTTGGCCGCCGGGGCCGGCTTCGGGCCAGGCTTGGGGGCCGGGCCGGGCTTGGGAGCCGCGGGACCCGGCTTGGGGGCCTGGCCGGCAGGACGCGGACCCGGCTTGGGAGCCGGTCCACCCTTCTTGCCGCCGTTGTTCTCGGACCCCTTGAAAGCTTCTTGCAGACGTCGCACGACCGGCGCCTCTATCGTCGAGGACGCCGAACGGACGAATTCGCCCATCTCGTTGAGCTTGGCCAGGACGGCCTTGCTCTCTACACCGAACTCCTTGGCGAGTTCGTACACCCGGACCTTCGCCACTGCTCTCCTTCAGCTTCGGTCCGGGACATGGGCCTGTGCCGGACCGTCGTTAGCTTGAGTTACTCATCGCTGCGTACTCATCAGGCGCTCATCGCAATCTCGACCTGCTTCCTCATCGCTACACAACAATGGGCCGGTTAACACGTGCCGACACAGCACAGTACGCCGACCTCGGTCAGTACAACCCGGAGGCCGGCCCAGACATTCCAACCCTATAGGGAGGGCCGACCCGATCCGCCATCTGGGGCGGGCTCGAAGAGGGCGTCCACCCGTGAGACGTCCCACGCGGTGCGCCCGGATCCCTCCCGGTCCCGGAAGGCGCGTGACCACGCCCTGCGACGCACGGCGAGCTCGAAGCATCGCCGGTCGTGGTGCAGGTAGGCACCGCGCCCGGGGTGTCGACCCCGGGTGTCGGGCACGATGGCCGAGCCCACGGCCACCAACCGCACGAGGTCGGACTGGACTGTCCGCGACCGACATCCCACGCAGGTGCGCACGGGACCGTCACGACCGTCTTCGACCACCCTATCGCGTCGTGACACGGGCACGGTCCGATCAGCCCGCCGGAGGTGCGTCGTCCGCGTCCGGCTCGCCGGTCTCGACGGGCGCGCCGGCGGGGTCGGCGTCCGAGCGGATGTCGATGCGCCACCCGGTGAGCCGCGCGGCGAGCCGGGCGTTCTGGCCCTCCTTGCCGATGGCCAGGGACTGCTGGTAGTCGGGCACGATCACGCGCGCCACGCGGGCTGCCATGTCGAGCACCTCGACCGAGTTCACCCGCGCCGGGGACAGGGCGTTGGCGACGAACACGGCGGGGTCGTCGGAGTAGTCGACGATGTCGATCTTCTCGCCGTGCAGTTCGGCCATGACGTTGCGGACGCGGCTGCCGAGCGGGCCGATGCAGGCGCCCTTGGCGTTGACGCCGCCCCGGTTGGAGCGGACCGCCATCTTGGTCCGGTGGCCGGCCTCGCGCGCGATCGCCGCGATCTCGACGGTGCCGTCGGCGATCTCGGGGACCTCCAGCTCGAAGAGCTTGCGGACCAGGTTGGGGTGGGTGCGCGAGAGCGTGACCGACGGGCCGCGGTGGCCCTTGCGGACCTGCACGACGTAGGCGCGCAGGCGCTCGCCGTGGGTGTACTCCTCGGTGGGCACCTGCTCCTGCGGCGGCAGGATGGCCTCGATGCGGCCCAGGTCCACCAGCACGTTGCGGGGGTCCTTGCCCTGCTGGATGATGCCGGAGACGATGTCGTGCTCGCGGCCGGCGAACTCGCCGAGCGTGAGCTCGTCCTCGGCGTCGCGCAGGCGCTGGAGGATGACCTGCTTGGCGGTGGAGGTCGCGATGCGGCCGAAGCCGGTGGGGGTGCCGTCGTACTCGCCGACCACCTCCCCCTCCTCGTCGAGCTCGGAGACCCACACGGTCACGTGGCCGGTCGAGCGGTTCAGCTCGACCCGGGCACGCTTGTCGGCGCCCTCCTCGCGGTGGTAGGCGATCAGGAGCGCGTCCTCGATGGCCTTGGCGACCAGTTCGACCGAGATGTCCTTCTCGCGTTCCAGGCTGCGCAGGACGCTCATGTCAATATCCACGGGGCTCCCCCTCTAGTCCGCCGCGTCGGTGTCGGCTGCCCGACGGAATTCCACCTGGACCTTGCCCTTGCCGAGTTCGGCGTGGGTGTAGGTCCGGGGGTGCCCCTCGACGTCCAGGGTGACTCCCTGGTCGTCGGCGGCGGTGACACGACCGGTGACCTCGCCCCCCTCGGCGAGGGAGGCCTTCACCAGGCGGCCGCGGGACCGTCGCCAGTGCCGCGGCTCGGTCAGCGGGCGGTCCACACCCGGGGAGGTGACCTCCAGGACGTAGGGCTGTGCGCCCATGACGTCGGAGTCCTCCAGCACGGCGTCGACTTCCTGCGTGACCTCGCCCACCGTGTCCAGGTCGACCCCGTCATCGGAGTCCACGACCACGCGCAGCACCCGCCGCTTGCCCGCGGGTGTCAGCTCGACGGACTCCAGGTCCAGTCCGGCCGTTGCCAGTACCGGCTCCAGCAGTTCGACGATGCGCTCGTCACGCGACTGCGCTCCCATGTCGTGTCTGCCCCTCCAAAGGCGAAACTCCGCCCCCGCGGCCGACGGGCCGTGCACGGGGCGGTCCAGCTCTGTACGTAGTCTTCGACGAATCGGTCCGCGTCCCGAGGGGCGCGGACCCAGCGCACGTCGCGTTCGACGGCGGCTGTGCTGCAAGGGTATCCACACCTGGACGCCGTCCAGGTCGCCGTCGGCCGACGGGGCGCGTCGGGCACCCGCCCCCGCACACCCGAATCGCCGTGTGGCAGGGGGTGTCGGTGCGGCCGCCGCCGACCGGGGGCCGTGGAAAGATGGGTGGGCGACCGCCGCCGGCGGCCGCTTGTGCGAGTGCCGCGCGCCGGGCAGGGCGCGCACGGGAGGAGTCCGCGTGAGCACGGGTCATCGCTGCGTCAACCGCCGCACGGTGCTGGGCGCCGCGGCCGCCGGAGCGGCGGCCGTCGGCCTGTCGGCCTGCGGCGGGGCCGAGTGGTATCCGGCCGACGTGACGCCCGACGAGTACGTGGTGCGCGCGGTGCTGCGCGAGAAGGAGCGGATGGTGGCCCGCTACGAGACCGCGATCGCGCACGGAGCGGAGCCCGCGGAACTGCTGGAGGGGTTCCTGGAGCACCACCTCGCCCACGCCGACGCTCTGGCGGACGCCCTGCCCGACGACGCCGAGCCCGCGCCGGAGGCCGGTGCGGACGCGTCCGCGCCCGCGGTGGAGGGCCCCTCGCTGGACACGCCCCTCTCCGCGGCCGGCCTGCTGGTGCTGGAGTCGTCGGCGACCGCCGCGCGGCTCGACCAGGCGGCCGCGGTCACCGACGCGGGTCTGGCCCAGCTGATCTGCGGTATCGGCGCGTGCGAGGCCGGACACGCCCACCTGCTCGACGAGGAACGGTAGGGCTCGGCCCGGCAGGCAGTAGGAGGAGGAGCATGGTGAGCGAGACCCCCGCGAACGACGAGGGCACCGACGCCGGCCCGGACGCGCTGGCCGAGGCGCTGCGCGCCGAGCACGCGGCCGTGTACGGGTACGAGTACCTGGGCGGAGCCGCCGACGGCCAGGGCCGCCGCGAGCGCGCCCTGGACGAGGCCGCCAAGCACAGGGCCCTGCGGGACGCGCTGCGCGCGGCGGCGGTGGAGCGCGGCATCGACCCGCCGACCGCACTGGCCTCCTACCCCCTCCCCGAGGGGCACGGCGACGAGGACGTGGACGCCTTCGCGGTGGAGTTGGAGGGCACGACGGCCCGGGCGTACCTGTGGCTGACCGCCTCCGACGACGCCGGGCTGCGCTGGACGGCCGGGCGGGCGCTCCAGGAGACGACGGTGCGCGCGCTGACGTGGGGCGGCGAGCTGGACGCCCTGCCGGGCTTCGACCAGGCCTGAGGGTGTCCGCTGCGCCCCGGGGCGCAGCGGACACCGACACGGGACCCGGCCGGTGGTTCCGCGGTCGCTGTCTCAGCCGCGGCAGGCGGCGACGGTGCGCTCGACGATGTCGCCCAGGGCGACCTCCTCGCGCTCGCCGGTGGCGCGGTCGCGCAGCTCCACGAGCCCGTCCTTGAGGCCGCGGCCGATGATGACGCTCGTGGGCACGCCCAGCAGTTCGGCGTCGGTGAACTTCACGCCGGGCGACACGCCCTTGCGGTCGTCCACCAGGACGCGCAGGCCCTGGTCGCGCAGCTCGCCCGCGACGCGCAGGGCCTCCTCGATCTGGTCGCCCTTGCCGGTGCCGACCACGTGCACGTCGGCGGGGGCGATCTCGCGCGGCCACACGATGCCCTTGTCGTCGTGGGACTGCTCCACGACCGAGGCGACCGCGCGGGAGACGCCGATGCCGTACGAGCCCATGGTGATCCGCTTGGGCTTGCCGTCCGAGCCCAGCGCGTCCACCTGGAAGGCGTCGGTGTACTTGCGGCCGAGCTGGAAGATGTGCCCGATCTCGATGCCGCGCGCCGTGTACAGCGTCCCCTTGCCGTCCGGGGAGGGGTCGCCGTCGCGGACCTCGGCGACGTCGATGGTGCCGTCCGGGGTGAAGTCGCGGCCGGCCACGAGGTCGATGACGTGGTGCTGGTCCCGGTCGGCGCCGGTCACCCACGCGGTGCCGGTGACCACGCGCGGGTCGACCAGGTAGCGCACCTTGTTGTCGAGCAGGGCGCGGGGGCCGATGTAGCCCTTGACCAGGAACGGGTTGGCCGCGAAGTCGGACTCGTCGAGCAGGGCGACCTCCGCGGGCTCCAGCGCGGCCTCCAGGCGCTTGAAGTCCACCTCGCGGTCGCCGGGCAGGCCCACGGCCAGCAGCTCCCACTCGTCGGAGCCGGGGGCGCGGGTCTTGACCAGGACGTTCTTGAGGGTGTCGGCCTCCACGAAGTCGCGGCCCAGCCCGGCGGCGTTGAGGAAGTCCACCAGGGTCTGGATGGTGGCCGTGCCGGGCGTGTGGTGCACGACCGCCTCGGGCAGCCCCTCGATCGGGCGGGCGGCGGGCGCGGGCGTGGTGACGGCCTCGACGTTGGCCGCGTAGTCGGACTCCGTGCTGCGCACGAAGGTGTCCTCGCCGGTCGGCGCGACGGCGAGGAACTCCTCGGAGGCCGAGCCGCCCATGGCGCCGGAGGTGGCGGAGACGATGACGTACTCCAGCCCGAGCCGCTCGAAGACGCGCACGTAGGCGGCGCGGTGGGCGTCGTAGGCGGCCTGGAGGCCCTCGTCGTCGATGTCGAAGGAGTAGGAGTCCTTCATGTGGAACTCGCGGCCGCGCAGCACGCCCGCGCGGGGCCGGGCCTCGTCGCGGAACTTCTCCTGGATCTGGTACAGGATGACCGGGAAGTCCTTGTAGGAGGAGTACTCGCCCTTGACCAGGAGCGTGAACAGCTCCTCGTGGGTGGGGCCGAGGAGGTAGTCGGCGCCCTTGCGGTCCTGGAGGCGGAAGAGGGTGTCGCCGTAGTCGTCCCAGCGGCCGGTCGCCTCGTAGTACTCCCGGGGCAGCAGCGCGGGCAGCAGCACCTCCTGGCCGCCGATGCCGTCCATCTCCTCGCGCACGACGCGGGCGACGTTCTCCAGGACGATCTTGCCCAGGGGCAGCCAGGAGTAGACGCCGGGGGCGGCGCGCCGGACGTAGCCGCCGCGGACGAGGAGCTTGTGGCTCGGCACCTCGGCGTCCGCCGGGTCCTCACGCAGGGTGCGCAGGAACAGGTTCGACATCCGCAGTAGCACGGCCACTCCTCGGTGAACACGCCCGTCGGGCGCGGGGTTCGGAACTCGGGCCCCCGGCGGCACAGGCTCTCCGTCGGAACCTGGATCCAGCGAAACTCAGCTGCCGGGGTTCCCCAGGCTAGCGCCACGAGCGAGCCCGCGTCGCCGCTCCGGGCCAGGTCCCGGTACGCCCGCGGTGTCCTACCGTGGGGACGGTAGCCGAACGGGGGGCGGGAACATGGGCAGACGCGGGACCCGGGAGCGGGACGAGGCCCCCGAGGCGGACGGGCCGCCCCGGATGGAGCTGCTCGCCGACGCCGACCGCGCCGAGTCGTGGTTCCTGGTCGTGGACGGCACACCGCAGTCGCACGTGGACCTGAGCGACCCGACCTACCTCGACTTCTCGTACATGCGGCGGATCGCGCACGCGGCCGACCTGGTCGCGCCCGAGCGCGAGCCCGTCGACGCGCTGCACCTGGGCGCGGGTGCGCTGACGATGGCGCGCTACGTGGCGCACACCCGCCCGGGTTCGCGCCAGCGCGCGGTCGACGTCGACGCGCCCCTGGTCGAGCTGGTGCGTCGGCGCCTGCCGTGGGACCGCCGGGCCCAGCTGCGCGTGGGGATCGGCGACGCGCGCGAGTGGATCAGCGCCCGGCACGACTCCAGTGCGGACCTGGTCGTCAGCGACGTGTTCGCCGGTGCCCGGACGCCGGCGCGGCTGACGTCGGTGGAGTACTACACCGAGGCCGCGCGGGTCCTGCGCCCCTCGGGGCTGCTGGTGGTCAACGTCGGGGACGGGCACGCGCTGGCCCACGCGCGACGTCAGGTGGCGACGGTGCGCGCGGTCCTGCCCCACGTGGCGCTGACCGCGGAGCCGGGCGTGCTGCGCGGCCGCAGGTTCGGCAACCTCGTCCTGGTGGCGGGGCACCGGCCGCTGCCCTCCGACGAACTGGGCCGCCGCGCGCACCGCGACCCGGAGATGGCGCGCCTGGTGGAGGGCGGGGACCTCGACCGGTTCGCCTCGGGCCGCTCGGCCGTGTACGACGCCGACGCCGCCGACTCCCCCGCCCCTCCCGAGGACCTGTTCTGACCGACGCGGCCGGGGACCGGCGGTCCGCGGACCCGGAGTGGGCGCCACCGCCGGAGCGTCCGCCGCCTCCGCCCCGGTGACCGGGGCCGCTCGGATACTCCGCGGGGCGTACGCGGACCGACGGAACGCCTCCCCCCGGACGACGCGCGACCCCGAGGCGCGGACCGTAGTGTCGGTGTCGTGGCAGCACTACTCCCGCGCCCCACGCGCGCCGACGCCGGGCTCACCGCGATCCTGCTCCTGCTCGCGGTGGGCAGCACCTGCGCGATCACCGTGTTCGGTCCCGTCGCGACCGACCGGGACCCCTGGCCCTGGGGGTACGCCCTCATCCTCGTGGCCACCGTGCCCGTGCTCTGGTGTACGGCGTTCCCGCGCGCGAGCGCCGTCGTGGTGGTGGTCGCGGCCAGCGTGTACTACCCCCTGGCCTTCCCCGACGGCATGGTCATGCTCAACGCCGCGGTGATGCTCTACACCCTGGTCCGGCACGGCCACCGCGTCCTCGGCTGGTCCCTGGGCATCGGGCAGTTCGCGGCGCTCAACCTCTACGAGTTCGCCTTCTTCGGCACCGTGCGCCCCGAGGCCCTCGGCATCATCGCGTGGGTCCTGGTGCTGTTGTGCAGCGCCGAGATCCTGCGCTGGCGGGGCGAGTACCAGAAGGCCGAGCGCGAGCGCGCCGCCGAGGCGGGCCGCACCCGTGAGGAGGAGCTGCTCCGGCGGGCCTCCGACGAGCGGCTGCGCCTGGCGCGCGACGTCCACGACACCGTCGCGCACAACATCTCGCTGATCCACGTGCAGGCGGGCACGGCCCTGTACCTGATGGAGTCCGAGCCCGAACGGGCCGCCCAGGCCCTGTCCACCATCAAGCGGACCAGCAAGGACACGCTGTCGGAGCTGCGGGGCATCCTCGGCGTGCTGCGCGCCGTCGACGAGGCGGCACCCCGCTCCCCCGTCCCCGGCGTGGAACGGCTCTCCGAACTCGTCGAGGGCACCCGGGGCGCCGGTGTCGAGGTGACGCTGGAGACCGCGGGCACCCCCCAGCACCTCCCGGTGAGCACGGGGACGGCCGCCTACCGCACGGTGCAGGAGGCGCTGACCAACGTGGTCCGCCACTCCGGTGCCGCCCACGCCCGGGTGCGGATCGCCTACGGTGCGTCGGCGCTGGACATCGAGGTCACCGACGACGGGCACGGCACGGTCGGCCCGGCCGCGCACGGCAACGGGATCACCGGGATGGCCGAGCGCGCCGCCATGGTCGGGGGCTCGGTGGACGCGGGGCCCCTTGACGGGGGAGGATTCCGGGTGCGGGCACGTCTGCCGTTGGACGGCGGGGAGCGTCCCGCCGCCGTCTCCGCCGACGAATCGAGGTCCCCGTGATCCGCGTGCTGCTCGCCGACGACCAAGCACTGGTGCGGGCGGGCTTTTGCGCGCTGCTGGACAGTGCCGCCGACATCGAGGTGGTCGCCGAGGCCGCCGACGGCGGGGAGGCCGTCCGCCTGGCCCGGGCCGAGCGCCCCGACGTGGTGCTGATGGACGTCCGCATGCCCGGTATGGACGGACTGGCGGCCACGGAGCGGATCCTGGCCGACCGGGACCTGGGCGCGGTCCGGATCGTCATCCTCACCACGTTCGACCTGGACGAGTACATCTTCGACGCGCTGCGGGCGGGGGCCAGCGGGTTCCTGGTCAAGGACACCGAGCCCCGCGACCTGTTGCAGGCGGTACGCGTGGTGCACGGGGGCGAGGCCCTGCTCTCCCCGGGGGTCACGCGGCGGCTGATCGCCGACTACGCGGGCCGCCCGCGCGGCGCCCCCGCGCCGTCGACCCGCCTGAACGGGCTCACCGAGCGCGAGCGCGAGGTGCTGGCGCTGGTCGGCGAGGGCCTGTCCAACGCGCAGATCGCGCAGCGGCTCGTGGTCAGCCCCGCCACGGCCAAGACCCACGTCAGCCGCACCATGGTCAAGCTGGGCGTGCGGGACCGGGCGCAGCTGGTCGTGATCGCCTACGAGAGCGCGCTGGTGACCCCCAAGTGGAGCCAGGGGACCTGACCGGCCGCCCCGGCCCGCCCCAGGGCCGGGCCGGGGTGCCCTCGGGGACATCCCCTACACCCCGGGGCGCAGCGACGGGACCGGCCTACCCCCGGGGAGGGAGGCCGGGAGACCCCGCCGGGACGATGTGCCGCCCCGGACCCGCGTCGGATGCTGACAGCGTTCCCACCGCACGCCGAACGCTAGGCAGACGATGTTCGATGATCCCCTCCTGCTCGCCAGGCTCCAGTTCGCCCTGACCGCGGCGACGCACTACGTGTTCGTCGCACTCACCCTGGGGCTGGCGCCCTACATCCTCGTCGGCCAACTCGTCGCCACGGTGCGCGGCGACCGCCGGCGGATGGCCTCCGTGCGCTTCTGGGGCGGGCTGTACCTGGTGAACTACGGCATGGGAGTGCTGTCCGGCCTGGTGATGGAGCTCCAGCTCGCGGTGAACTGGACCGGCCTGCACGCGGTGTTCGGCTACTCGTTCGCGGCGCCGCTGGCCCTGGAGACGATGACCGCGTTCTTCGTCGAGTCGACGTTCCTGGGGCTGTGGATCTTCGGGTGGGACCGCATGGGCCGGTGGGCGCACCTCGCGTGCTTCGCGGTGGTCACCGGTACCGCCTACCTCTCCGCCTGGTGGGTGCTCGTGGCCAACGGGTTCCTGCGCCATCCGGTCGGTTTCGAGATCGTCGACGGCGTGGCGCACCTGACCGACCCGGTGGCGCTGATGGCCAACCCCGCGGCGCTCATGGCCTTCCTGCACATCATCACCGGCGCGCTGCTGCTCGGGGCCCTGGTGGTCGGGGCCACGAGCGCCCACCACCTGATCCGGGGGAACGATCCGGACGGGATGTTCGGGCGCGGCCTCGTCTACGCGACGGTCATGGCCTGCGTCATGCCCCTCCCCGTGGCGGCGTTCGGCGGCACGCAGTTCGCGCTCTTCGGCCAGGACCCGCCCACCAGCGGGCTCACCTACACCGCCGGGGAGATCGAGGCCATCGAGGCGGCGTCCGGCGGACCGCTGCTCACGGCCGCCAACACGGCAGGCGAGGTCCTCATGTTCACCGCGTGGGCGCTCATGTTCCTCCTCGGTCCGGCCATGCTCGTGGTCCTGCTCCTGCGCCGCCCGCTGGGACGCCTGCCCCGGCTGCGGAACCTGCTCCTCGCGCCGCTGCTGATCACCCCGGTGCTGCCCTACCTCGCGAGCGTCGCCGGGTGGGTGTTCCGTGAGACCAACCGCCAGCCGTGGGCGGTCGTGCACCACCTGACCACCGCCGACGCGGTGACGCCCATGGCCCCGGGCATGGCCGCGGCCTCCTTCTCCTTCTTCACGGGAGCGTTCGCCGTCCTGGCCGCGACCACGTCCTGGCTTCTGGTGCGCTACGCCCGGCGCGGCCCGGGGGGCGGTCCGCTCGCGGAGCGCCCCGCGGACGCGGAAGAGCCCGCCGCCCCCGTCACCTCGTTCTGAGACCCCCGTTCCGAGACCCGGAGTACCTGACATGGACGTCCTCTCCACCGTTCTCCTCGCCCTGTTCGTCGTGGGCTACCTCGTCCTGGCCGGGGCCGACATCGGGCTGGGCCTGCTGATGCCGGTGGTGGCGCGCACGCCGGAACAGCGCCGCCGCGCGGTGGCGGCGATCGCCCCCTACTTCCTGGCCTCGGAGGTCTGGCTGGTCGCCGCGGTCGGGGTGCTGGCGGGCCTGTTCCCCGCCCTGGACCACCACGTGGTCGCCGAGCTGTGGCCGGTGCTGGTGACCCTGCTGGGCGGCTGGCTGGTCCGCGACTCCGGCCTGTGGCTGCGGGCGCGGGTGGACGCCCCGTCCCGGCGCGCGGTCTGCGACACGGCGGTCGTGGCGGGCAGCTGGGTCGTCGCCGCCTCCTGGGGGCTCGTGCTGGCGGGTCTGCTGACCGGCGGCCTCACGGCGAGCGTGTTCACACCGCTGTGCGCGGTCGCCGTACTCGCGCTCTTCGCCCTGCGGGGCGCGTCCTTCGGTGCCGAGCGCCTGGTCGGCGCGCTCCACGACGACAGCGCCGACGTGGCGGCACGGGCGACCCGCGTCGTGGCGAGGGTCGCGCTGGCCGCGGCCCTCCTGGCCACGGGGGCCGCTCCGCTGCCGGGCGGCGTGGCGACCGACCGGCCGGTGGTGGCCGCCGCGTCGGCGCTGGTGCTGCTGGTCCTCCTGGCGGTGACCAGCGGAGTGCGGGGGCCGATGCTGTCGCGCCACACGTCGGCGCTGGCGATGGGGGCGGCGGGTGTGCTGACGGCGCTGTCCGCGCAGCTGCCGACGGAGCCGGTCCCGGCCACGACCGCGGTGTTCGTGTGGGCCGCGCTGGCCCCGGCCGTGCCGTTCATGGTGCTCGGCCAGGTGTGGATGTACCGGCTGGCACGCCGCCCCGCCCCCGCCCCGACCTTCTTCGCCTAGCGCGTGTCCCGGAGGTCCGTTCCGTGGGCGAGGAGCCGGCCGATGCCCTCGACGCCGGGAAGGCGCCGGGGACGCACCGGGGACGCACCGGGGACGCACCGGGGACGCGCCGGGGACGCGCCGGGGACCGGCCTACCGGTCGTCGCCGGGGTCCGAGAACGCGCCACCCGCCGCGCGGCGGAACCTCCTCGCGAGGCGGTCGAACGCCGCCGAGAGCTCGTCTCCGTCGATCACCTCGATGTCGGCGTCGAGCTGTGTCATCCACAGCGCGAGCCGGTCCGGGTCGTCCGAACCCAGCTCGACGCGGCACGTGGACGCGTCGACCGCCTCGATATCGACCGGGACGGGGATCCTCGCGGCGACCGTCTCGGCGGGAGCACGCACGAGGACCCGGGCGCGGTACGTCCAGCCCGCCTTGCTGACGCGCCCGACGACGTACCCGACGGCGTCGTCCGCCGGGATCACGCGCGGCTGGAACCGCGCACCCGTCGGTGCGTGCGCGGCCATGCGGTCGACGCGGAAGACCCGCCAGTCGTCACGGTCGAGATCCCACGCCAGCAGGTACCAGAGCGGCCCCCAGCTCACCAGCCGGTGCGGTTCGGTGTGGCGGGCCCCTTCGCCGCCCCCGGGCTTCGTGTATCCGAACCGGAGCCGTTCGCGGCCGCGGACCGCGGCGGCGACCGCGCCGAGAACCGAGAGGTCGAGCGGGAGTCCAGCTCCTGGAACGACGCTCGTCGCCTCGCGTACCGCCTCCACGCGCCGACGCAGGCGCGAGGGCAGCACCTGCTCCAGCTTCGCGAGCGCGGTGAGCGAGGTCTCCTCGACGCCGAGGCCCTGGGTCGCGACCGCACCCAGTCCGACCGCGACGGCGACGGCCTCGTCGTCGTCGAGCAGGAGCGGGGGCATCGCCGTCCCGGCGGCCAGCCGGTACCCGCCCGCGACGCCGGGGCGCGCGTCCACGGGATAGCCGAGCGACCGCAGCCTGCCGATGTCGGCGCGCACGGTCCTCGTGCTCACCTCGAGCCGGCCGGCGAGTTCGGCGCTCGTCCAGTCGCGCCTGAGCTGGAGCAGTGACAGCAGTTCGAGCAGGCGGGCCGAGGTCTGCAACATGGTCCCGATCATCCCAGCAATTGCGGAAGCGAATCTGCCGCATTGCCTGGAAACGTGGCCGCCATGAACGAGAACACCGCACTCACACCGTTCCGCGTCGACATCCCGCAGGCCGACGTCGACGACCTGCGCGACCGGCTGGCGCACACCCGCTGGCCGGTCCCGGTGCCGGACCGGGACGACCGCACCGACTTCAGCCGCGGCATCCCGCCGGTGTACCTGAGGGAGCTCGCCGAGTACTGGCGCGACGGCTTCGACTGGCGTGCGCAGGAGGCGAGGCTCAACGAGCACGAACAGTCCACGACGGTCGTCGACGGCCAGGTGTTCCACGTCGTCCACACGCGATCGGCGAACCCGGAGGCCGTCCCGCTGATGCTGAACCACGGCTGGCCGAGCTCGTTCGTCGACTACCAGCGACTCATCCCGCTGCTGACCGACGAGTTCCACCTGGTCGTCCCGTCGCTGCCCGGCTTCGGGTTCTCCACCCCGCTGTCAGGGACCGGCTGGGAGCTGGCGCGCACGACGCGGGCCTATGCCGAGATCATGACGCGTCTCGGCTACGAGAGGTTCGCGGTCCACGGCACCGACATCGGTGCGGGCACCGCCGGCCGCCTCGCGGCGCTCCACCCGGAGCGCGTCATCGGCCTGCACATCGCCGTCGACCCCCGGTTGCTCGGGTTGGTCGGCGACAAGTTCCCCTGCCCCGACGGCCTGTCCGACGACGAGACCGCCCAGCTCGACGCGGTGCGTAGCGAGTACGCGGCCGAACGCGGGTACCTCGCGATGCAGGACCACCGTCCCGACACGATCGGCGCGGCGCTGACCGACTCGCCGGCCGGTCAGCTCGCCTGGATCGCCGAGAAGTTCAAGACCGGGACCGGCGGTGCCTACCGGACGCCGGACGAGACGGTCGACCGCGACCAGCTCCTCACGAACGTCAGCCTGTACTGGTTCACGCGCAGCGGCGCGTCGAGCGCGCAGTTCTACTACGAGTCCGAGCACTCCGGACTCGGCCTGGCCATGGCCGCCGACGTGCCGTCCGGATGGGCCGTGTTCGACACCCACCCGCTCATGCGCCGCGTGATGGACCCGTGGAAGGCGATCGGCCACTGGAGCGAGTTCACCGAGGGCGGTCACTTCCCCGCGATGGAGGTGCCGGAGCTGCTCGCGGACGACATCCGCGCCTTCGTCCGCGGTGTTCGCTGACCGCCCAGAGTCACGCGAAGGCCAACTCCGGCCCTCGGGTTGGCCAAGCCCGGGAGCGGGAACCCTTCCTCTCGGAGAGCCGTTCGTGGCGCCCCTCCGGTTCGGCGGAGATCGGCGTGATCGCGCACGAACGGCACCGACCCCTGAGGAGGGACTGTGATACACCCCCTGAGCACGCCCCCCGGACTGAGCGGCTGCAGCTGCGGTGCGGGATGCGGCTGCGGCTGCCAGTCCGGCGGCTCGTGCAGCTGTGGCGGCAACTGCGGTTAGACACACCGGTGCCGGCGGGCCGCCCCTCCCCTTGGGGGCGGCCCGCTTTCCGGGGGACCACACCCCGCGTGTCGCGACATTCCGCGACGATAGGTATACGCTGAGTCACTACGAAGCTGCGTATCCACCCGTTGGGGGAGATCAGCGATGCCGCCGTTCACGCGACAAGCGCCACGGACGTCCCTGCGGGGCCGACACTCCGAACACGCCCGGCTGCTCCGGTGCGTGCAGGGCATCCAGGAGCGCTCGGCTCGGGCGGTTCCCTGGGAGCCCGACACGGTCGGCCTGCCGGAACCGGCCTCGGACAGCGCACTGGCCCGGATCAACGACGTGGCCTTCTACGCGAACGCACGCGAGGAGGTCTCGGCACTGGCGGGGGTGTGCGCCGACCTGCTCCGCCTGCACAGCCCGGACGCGGAGGAGGACGGGGAGGCCGGGTCGACGTGCCACGGCTGCCGCAGGACCTGGCCCTGTCCCACCTTCGACGAACTCGCCCGCCTGCTGCGCTGAGCCCGTGCCGGTGCCCACGACGACGTCGCCCGCCGAAGCCGGGGCGCGATCCGGCTTCAACGGGCGACGTTTCTCGCTCGCCTGCCACCGCCGGCGTCCGGCGGCGGGGCCGCCGGACGCCCTCACCGGGCCAGGCACTACGCAGAGACTAATACTGAAACGCGTTCTACCGCAAGCCCCCCATGCACTCCGATCCTCCCCCATAAGCGCAGCGGACAGCGGCACACCACGCTTGGTGGAACAGGATCTATCCGGCATCCGCGGGCGTGTACTGGATCGCCGCCCGGTCAGCGAGCATGGGACGGATGACGCCCAAGGCGGCCTGGTGCTGGGGGTGGTCGCGATAGGCCGCGAAACCGGCCTCGTCGTCGACGTCGGCCACCACGGCGAAGTCGAAGGCGCCGTCGCTGATCCCGGCGTCCGGACCGAAGGAGTAGGCGCGCAGCTCCGGGACGGCGCTCGGAAGCGCGGCGAGGAGTTCCTGGACCCGGGCGACGCCGTCGGGCGTGACGTCGTCCCGCCAGCGGAACAGTGCGATGTGTCGAATAGCCATACGGGAGAACCTACTCCCGTCAGGCCCAGGGGCGGGGGACAGCCCCTGGGACCGACACCCGGGCGACGGACGCGGCGGTCCGGGACCCTCCGCACGACCGGCGGCCTCCAGGACATGAGCGAGGCGCGCCCCGTCTCATTGACGTTAACGAGCGGGCGGTAACGCGAACACCCCTGTTCGGATAACCGGAACGTCTCGATTGCCGAGGGGCGCCGGGGGCGCGGACCCCGTCCACGACCCCCGGCGCGGCTCCCGCGGCGCGCCCCGCCCCGCTCCCCTCCCGTGGTGCCGGCCGCGTCGGCCGGGGGACACTTCGTCTATGGGAAACGCTGCGTCACCGAAATCGGAAAGGTTGCACGAGGTTGCAATTCCCCGCATCGGGGGCAACACAAAAGCCCCGGGAGAAAAACCCCGGGGCTTTGGCTCAACTGATCCTCGTGGCCAGCAGATAAGCCGATGGCGCGTCCGCGTCCACGATATCGGTCACTCTCCAGGCCTGGCCGCCGACCGTGAAGACGTCACCGGCCCGAACGTCGATCATCGGAGTGGGCCGCCACTCCTTCGGTCCCCCGATCTTGGCGACCGGACGGCCGTCCTCGTCCACCCAGAAGTGGCCGCCGCCCACCGGTCCCCCGGCGAAGCGGTCGTTCCGCCCGTAACTGATCTTCTCCTGCGCGCCGACCTCGTGCACCACAGTGGATCCAGTCCCAACCGTCTCAGTTTCCATTGAAATCGCCGCCCGATACCCCCCGCTCGAATTCTTCGGGCCACATGCGAACGACGCTTCACGATGTTAGCCCACAAAGGGAAAGCGCGAGCGAGGACTTTGGTCCTCACCCGCGCTCCGGATTCCTTCGGTTTTATTCAGCCCCTGGACGGGGAGCCCTTGAGCCGCCCCACGAACGTTTCGAGGGCCGAGCTGAACGGCTGGTCGTGCACCATGTACGTCCACGTCATCGACGGCCGCTTGACCCCCACCGTGCTCACGTCGAGCTCGCCGTCGACGACCTCCAGCTCCTCGAAGCCCTCCGCCGCGCGCGTGCGCGCGTCGTCGAGGAACCTCTTGAAGACCGGCACGGCCTCGCGGTTGAACTCGTCCAGCGGGTCGCGGCGGCCCAGGTAGCGCAGGTAGATGCCCTCCCGCAGCTCCGCCAGGAACGCGTTGTGGTCGGTCCAGCCGCGGTCCAGGTGGTACAGGGTGATCAGGCGCGCCGCCCGGGCGACCCGCTCCTCGTCCAGCTCCTCCACCAGCTCCGCGTGCCGCTCCGCGCGGTCCGCGGCCACGTGCCGGTCGCCCTGGTCACCGGTCAGCACCAGCTCGCGGTGCTCCAGGACCACGTCGCGCTGCACGTCGATGAGCTGGTTGTACCGCCACGTGTTGCGGTGTACCTCCAGCAGCTGCCCCTCCGCGACGCGCTGCGCGTGGTCGACCATCGACAGCCAGCCCTCGTCGGTGATCTCCCCGTCGGCGGAGGTCGCGTACCCGGTGGACTCCGGGGCGTTGTTGACGATCAGGTCGTCGTCCATGCTCACGAAGAAGATGGAGTCGCCCGGGTCGCCCTGGCGTCCCGCGCGACCGCGCAGCTGCCCGTCCAGGCGGCTGCTGGGGTAGCGGCCGAAGCCCATGACGAACAGTCCGCCGGCCTCCACCACCCGGTCGCGGTCGGCCATGTCGCTGCCGCCCAGGCGGATGTCGGTGCCCCGGCCCGCCATCTGGGTGGACACGGTCACGGCCCCGTGGGTGCCCGCCTCGGCGATGATCGTCGCCTCGTCGGCGTCGTTCTTGGCGTTGAGGACCACGCACTCCAGCCCGGCCTCGCCCAGGCGCCCGGCGAGGAGTTCGGACTCGGCGACGTCCTGCGTGCCGATGAGGATGGGGCGCCCGGTGGCGTGGACCTCCACCGCCTTGGCGACGAGGGCGTCCTCCTTCTCCTCGCGCGTGGCGTACAGGCGCGTGCCGTGGTCCTCGCGGACGTTCGGCTTGTTGGAGGGGATGACCGCGACCTCCAGCTCGTAGAACTCACGGAGCTGCTCGGCCACCGCCATCGCGGTACCGGTCATGCCGGCGCGCCTGGGGTAGCGCAGGACCAGCGACTGCACGGTGATGGAGTCCAGCACCTCGCCGGTCTCGCTCACCTCGACCTTCTCCTTGGCCTCGACCGCGGCCTGGAGACCGTCCGGCCAGCGCTGGAGCAGGGCGATGCGCCCGCGCGACTCGTTGATGAGCCGCACCTCGCCGTCGCGCACCACGTAGTGGACGTCGCGCTGGAGCAGCGCGTGCGCGTGCAGGGCGAGGTTGACCTGCGGCAGGATCGAGGTGTCGTCCTTGGAGTAGAGGTCGACGCCGCCCAGCGCCTTCTCCACCGCGTCGATGCCGTCGTCGGTGAGCTGGACGTTGCGGCCCTCGGCGTCGACCGTGTAGTGCAGGCGGGGCCGGAGGTGGCGGACGATCTCGGCCATCTCCACGTCTCCGACCTGGCTCTCCGCGGCACCGGCCAGGACCAGCGGCACACGCGCCTCGTCCACGAGCACGGAGTCGGCCTCGTCGACGATGGCGATGTTGGGCGGCGGGACCACGCGGTCGTCGACGTCTGTGACCATGCGGTCGCGCAGGACGTCGAAGCCGAGCTCGGTGACGGCGGCGTAGGTGACGTCGCACGAGTAGGCCTCGCGGCGCTCCGCGGGCGTGGAGTCCTCGTTGATCCACCCGACGGTGACGCCGAGGAGGTCGTAGAGGGGGCGCATCCACTCGGCGTCGCGCTTGGCGAGGTAGTCGTTGACGCTCACCAGGTGCACGCGCTGGCCGCGCAGCGCGAACCCGGCCGCGGCCAGGGCGCCCGCGAGGGTCTTGCCCTCACCGGTGCCCATCTCGGCGACGTGCCCGTCCAGCAGCGCCATGACGCCGAGCAGCTGGACGTCGAACGGCCGCTCGTCGAGGGCGCGCCGGGCCGCCTCGCGGCCGACGGCGCACAGCGACACGAGGTCGTCGCGTTCATAGGGGAGCTCGGCGTTGCCGAGTTCGATGGCGGCCTCCGTCAGCTCGGAGTCGTCGAGCTCACGCAGATCCGCCTCCTTGTCCTCGATCGCCGGCAGGAGCTTGGTATAGGGCCTCAGGTCCACCGCACCGGGCTTGCCCAGTAGGCGGCGGACGCTTTCCGCCATTCGTCCGAACACCACGCCAGAGTAACGCCGGACACAACCCCTTCGTTCCCCCCGGGTACCCCTGCCCCGCGCGGGGTCCGCCGGGTCACCGGACGAGCTGGCCCCGCGAGCGCTGCCTGGCCTCCATCGCCATGCCGTGCTTGACGAGGGTGACCAGCACCCCGACCACGGACTTCTTGTCGCGCGCGTCGCAGTAGACGACCGGCACCTCGGGTGCCAGGTCCAGCGCGTCGCGCAGTTCGTCGGCGCCGTAGGCGTACTCCGGGTCGAACTGGTTGATGGCGACCACGAAGGGCAGCCGGTACTGGCGCTCGAAGTAGTCCAGGGCCTGGAAGGTGTCCTCCAGCCGCCGCACGTCGGCCAGGATGACGGCGCCGAGCGCCCCCCGCACGAGGTCGTCCCACATGAACCAGAAGCGCTGCTGGCCCGGTGTCCCGAACAGGAAGAGGGTCAGGTCGGTCTCCAGCGAGATCCGGCCGAAGTCCATGGCGACCGTGGTGCTGGTCTTGTCGGGGGTGTGCGAGAGGTCGTCGACGCCCACGCTCGCCGCGGTGACGGCCGCCTCCGTGCGCACCGGAGGGATCTCGGAGACGGTGCCGACGAAGGTGGTCTTCCCGACGCCGAAGCCGCCCGCGATGATGATCTTGGTCGACAGTTCGGTAGGAGCGTGGACGGTGTGCTGACTGCTGGCTGGCTCATTCACGGTGTGTCCTAGCGGGAGAGCCGGGCGCGGCCGTGCGGCTCAGGCGGCCCGGTGCTGAGGGGAACGGCACTCTCCCCCGGTCCGAACCACCGCGGGGCGCCGCATCTGGAACCTAACACCGGCAGGACCTCCCGGGCGGCGTTTCCGCTCAGTCGGCGACGAGACGTGGTTCACCGCGCTCCGTGACGGGACGAGTACGGGTGCCATGAGCAGGGAAGGACCGGCTCCGGGCGGATTCGTGACCAAAGGTCCCGATTTTCCCTCGCGCCACCCGCCGGGGAACACTGGGTGATCGGTCGAGCACACATCTGTACCCTCGCGGCGGCACTTTACGACATTGTGAGCGACCGCTTCCGGCCGCTTTTGGCCGCGCCAATCCCTGTCCGGGCCCGGCGGCGGAGTCTACGGTGGAGGACAGGCACCCGCCGACACACGGTCATCCGGACTCCTGGCACGAGGACGCGACCCTCCGCGGGAGCCTCGGCGACGCCCACGCGGCGGCCGGCCGGAACCGACGCCTCGCTCTTCGGCGTCGGTCCGGGCCTCGCCCGGGACGGCGCTCCAGCGCCCCACCGGCCCACAACCGTCCACGTGGGCCGGTGGAGGCCCCGGGAGGGCGCCGCGCGAGAACCCCGGCCGCGGCACGAGAGGCACAGGCACCGCCCTCGACGGACGGCCGCGGCGGTCCCGCCCCCTCCCCCTCACGCTCCGAACACGGTCAGCGCGGCTGCCCGGCGGGCACGCCCTAGAATGGGCTCGGCCCGCGGGCCGAGCCCATCCGACTTCTCTCCCGAGGGAGCCGAGAACCCCACATGTCCGAGCAGCGCGTCGTCCGCCCCACCCCCATCAGCGGTTTTCCCGAGTGGACCCCCCAGGTCCGGGCCGTGGAGCAGCGCTGGCTGGACCATATCCGCGCCGGCTTCGAGTCCTTCGGCTTCGCGTCCGTGGAGACCCCCTCGGTCGAGAGTCTGGACGTACTGATGGCCAAGGGCGAGACCTCGCAGGAGGTCTACACCCTGCACCGCCTCCAGTCCGACGCCAAGGACGACTCCGACGCCAGGCTCGGGCTGCACTTCGACCTCACCGTGCCCTTCGCCCGGTACGTCGCCCAGCACTTCAACGAGCTGACCTTCCCGTTCAAGCGCTACCAGACCCAGCGCGTGTGGCGGGGCGAGCGCCCCCAGGAGGGGCGCTTCCGCGAGTTCACCCAGTGCGACATCGACGTCATCAACGTCGACTCCGTCCCGCTGCACTTCGACGCCGAGCTGCCCCGGATCGTGCACCAGGTCCTGACCGGCCTGGACCTGCCCGCCTGGACGCTCAACGTCAACAACCGCAAGGTGCTGCAGGGCTTCTACGAGGGCCTGGGCGTCAAGGACCCGGTGGCCGTCATCCGGGCCGTGGACAAGCTCCACAAGATCGGCGACGAGGGCGTGCGCGGGATCCTGCTCGGTGACGGGCTCACCGGAGAGCAGGCCGACGCCTGCCTGGCGCTCGCCCGGATCCGGGGCGCCGACGCGGCCGAGCGCGTCGCCGCGCTCGGTGTCACCTCCCCACTGCTCACCGAGGGCCTGGACGAGCTCACCTTCGTCCTGGACGAACTCGCCGACCTGCCCGAGGGCAGTGTCGTGGCCGACCTGTCCATCGCGCGCGGCCTCGACTACTACACCGGCACCGTGTACGAGGCGTCGTTCGACGACGACCCCGGCTACGGCAGCATCTGCGCCGGGGGCCGCTACGAGAACCTGGCCGGCCAGTTCATCCGGCGGCGCCTGCCCGGCGTGGGCATCTCCATCGGCCTCACGCGCATCTTCGCCAAGCTGGTGGCCGAGGGGCGCATCGAGGAGGGGCGGGCCTGCCCGACCGACGTCATGGTCGTGGTGCCGGGCGCCGAGCGGCGCGCGGACGCGCTGCGCACCGGGGCGCTCCTGCGCGAGCGCGGCTTCAACACCGAGGTGTTCCACTCCACCGCCAAGGTGGGCAAGCAGATCCAGTACGCGGCGAAGAAGGGCATCCCCTTCGTCTGGTTCCCGCCGTTCGAGGACGGCGGCGAGCACGAGGTCAAGGACATGGGCTCGGGCGAACAGGCCTCCGCCGACCCCGCGACCTGGCAGGGCGCCGCAGGATAACGGCTGTATCGTCACGGCGCGACCGGTACGGGCGCATCAGTGCCGCCCGTACCGGAACCGGCCATTCCCGAGACATACGCGACCCGTGGGTGCCAGACTGGTGACAGCCTGTCCTCCGTGGTCGCCACGCCCTCTGCGGTGTGCACGTCGCGGGCCGATTCGGTGTCCTACGTAATCGAGGCCATGTCTCATCCTCGCCACAACCTGCCCCTGTCCGCCGGCGAGTTCATCCGGTTCGTCGGACGCGAGCGCGACATCGTCGACCTCGGCCGTCTGCTCGGCACCGCCAGACTCGTCACCCTGACGGGCACCGGCGGCATCGGCAAGACCCGGCTCGCCCTCCACCTGGCCGAGCGCGTGCTCCGCCGGTTCCCCGACGGTGCGCGCTTCGTCGACCTCAGCGAAGCCTCCACGCACGAGCAGGCGCTGCGCGCCGTGGCCGTGAGCCTCCAGGCGGTCGAGGACGACGCCCGGACGATGACGGACGCCATCATCACGTCCCTGCGCACCCAGAACCTCCTGCTGCTCCTGGACACCTGCGAGCACGCCGTCGGGCCGATGGCCGAACTCTGCCAGGCGATCCTGCGCGACTGCCCCCGCGTGCGGATCCTGGCGACCAGCCGCCAGCCGCTGCACGTGCCCGAGGAGAGCATCTGGCGGGTGCCGCCGCTCTCGCTGCCCTCGCGCCCCACCCCCACCGATCCCTACGCCGACGACCCGGCCCCCATCCCCCGGCGCGACACCCAGCGCTACGAGTCGGTGCGCCTGTTCGTCACACGCGCGCACGCGGCCCGCGCCGGCTTCGAGATGACCCGCGAGAACTCCGGCTACGTCGCCGAGATCTGCCGGATGCTGGACGGCATGCCGCTGGCGATCGAACTGGCCGCGGCGCGCGTGCGCGTGCTGAGCGTCCAGCAGATCCTGCGCCGCCTGGACGACCGCTTCCAGCTGCTCACCAGCGACGGCTCCGGCGACCTGCCGCCCCGCCAGCGCACCCTGCGCGCGGTCCTGGAGTGGAGCCACGGCCTGCTCACCGAGCCCGAGCGGCTGCTGCTGCACCGGTTGTCGGTGTTCACCACCTGGAACCTGGAGGCGGCCGAGGAGGTGTGCTCGGGCGAGGGCGTGGCCTCCGCCGACATCCTGCCCCTGCACTTCTCCCTCCTGGACAAGTCCCTGGTCGTCATCGACGCCGAGATCGACGGCACCGCGCACTACCGCCTGACGGAGACGGTGCGCGCCTACGCCGCCGAGCACCTGGCCGCCCAGGGCCGCGAGGAGCACGAGCGCTGGTCGCGGTACCTGCGGTTCTGCGTCGCGCAGCTGGAGACGGCCGCCAAGCGCTCGCTGACCCCGCTGGAGTGGTCGGAGCGGCTGTCGCAGCTGCGCCTGCTCGACCACCACCGCGACAACTACGGGCGGGTGGTCGACTGGGCGCTGGGCGCCGGCCGCGTCGCCGAGGCCCTGCGCGTGTGCCTGGCGCTGCGCCCCTACTGGATGGTGCGCGACCTCGCGTCCGAGGGCAGCCGCCTCCTGGGGCGGGTGCTGGCCACCGCCCCCGACGACCAGCCCCCGACCCTGCGCACGCGCGCCCTGGCGCTCCAGGCGGAGCTGCGGCTGGACATCGACACCGCTCCGGCGACCACGACACTGGCCCTGAGCGCGCTGGAGGCGGCCCGGGCGTGCCGTGAGGCGGGGGCCGCGGCCTCCGCCCTGGCCACCCTGGCGTCGCTGGCCCTGCGCACGGGAGCGGCCGAGGAGGCCCGCGCACACGCCGAGCGGGCGCAGGAGTGGATCGCCGAGGTCCACGACCCGATCACCGAGGGGACCGTCCTCGACGTGCTCGCCCAGCTGGCGCGCCGGGCGGGGCACACGGACGAGGCCGTCGCGCACCTGGAGCGCAGCATGGCGATGGGCGAGGAGCTCGGTGACCGCTGGGGCTCGGCGCGTTGCCTGCACGGCCTGGGCGCGATCGCCGCGGAGCAGCGCGACTTCGTCCGGGCGCGCGCGCTGTGCGCCGAGGCGCTGTCGGTCTTCGAGGAGCTGGACGCCGCGCCGGCCACGGCCCGCTGCGCCCGGGCCCTGGGCCGCCTGCACCTGGCCGAGGGGGACGTCATGGCGGCCCGCGAGCCGCTCGCGACGTGCCTGAGGGTGAGCTTCACGTCCGGGCAGCGGATCGCGGTCGCACGGGCCCTGGAGGCGCTGGCGGAGCTGGCGCTGGCCGAGGAGGAGGCCGAGCGCGCCGCCGCGCTCACGGGCGTGGCCTCGGACCTGCGGACGTCGCTGGACCGCCCGTCCGGTGAGACCGTCCGGCTCAGGTCGGCGGTGGAGCGCCGGGTGGGGGCGGCCCGCGCGGCCGAGGCCTGGAACGCCTGGCGCTCGCTGCCGCTGGAGCAGGTCCGCGACCGCGCGCTGGCGTTCCCGCAGGTGGTGACCGAGGAGTCACCCTACGGAGCCCTGACGCCCCGGGAGCGCGAGATCGCCGAGCTGGCCGAACACGGTCTGTCCAACCGGGAGATCGCCGAACGGCTCACGATCAGCCAGGCGACCGCGGCCCGGCACATCGCGAACATCTTCAGAAAACTCTCCATTTCGTCGAGGACACAGTTGACCGGCTGGAGCGCTTCCCGTGACCCTGGCTGAGCACCGCGCGCGGCTCCGGAAGCACTTGCACAGTGCGCGTGCACGCGCTAAACCAGGAACTCCGTACACCGCTGCCCACCTCACTCCCTGCCCCGATCCGACGACCCCTCTCCCGCCCCGGTGAGGGCCTCCCACCCGCCTCCCACCATCGGCCCCGAGCACGACGCGGGGGGAGGCGGCTTCCGACCCTGACCGGGAGTTTCCGGCTCCCGGTCCTCCCGCCCCCGAGCACGACGCGAAGGGAGGGGGCCTCCACCCCCGACCGGGAGCCTCCGGCTCCCGCTCCTCCTCTGTCAGCCCCTACAAGTGAAGGCCATGGCACCTTTGACCGCGCCCGCGCGGCACAACCTCCCCCGGCCGGGGACCGGCTTCGTGGGCCGCGAGCGGGATCTGAGCGATCTGCTCCGCCTGCTCGGCTCCAGCCGCTCCGTCACCCTGTGCGGGGCCGACGGCATCGGCAAGACCCGGCTGGCGCTCCGGGTGGCCGAGCAGTCCACGGCCTCCTTTCCCGACGGCGTGTGGATGGCCGACCTCACCGACGCCCGGTCGACGCTGGAGGTGTACGCCCGTGTGGCGCACGCGGTCAGAGTGGTGGAGGAGCCGGGGCAGCCGCTGTCGGCCACGGTGACCGAGGCGCTGCGGCACCGCCGTCTGCTGCTGGTGCTGGACTCCTGTGAGCACGTGGCGGACGAGGTCGTGGGCGTCGGCGAGTCGCTGCTCGCCTCGTGCCCGAACGTGTCGGTGCTGGTGACGAGTGAGGAGCCGATCCGGCTGTCCGGCGGGACGGTGTGGCGCGTTCCGGCGATGGCGCCGCCCGTGGCGGCGCGCAACGCGCCGCCGCCGGACCCGGCCGACGGCGAGGCGGTCCGCCTGTTCCTGGACCGTGCCCGGACCCGCGACCCCCGCTTCTCCGCGTCGCCGGAGGAGCTGGAGGACGTCGCCGTCGTGTGCGACCTGGCGGGCGGCGTGCCGCTGGCGATCGAGGTGCTGGGCGCGAGCGCGCCCGAGACCGGGCCGGACGGGCTCGCCCGCGGCCTGCGCTCCCACCTGGCCTCGCCGTTCGCGCGGCCCGGCCCCGGCCAGGCGGTCTCGCGCAACGAGGTGCTGCCGCTGGTGCTGGACTACGTCTACGAGTCGCTGCCCGAGCCCGAGCGCCTCCTGCTGCGGCGGCTGTCGGTGTTCCGCGGCTGGGACCTGGAGCTGGCCGAGCAGGTCTGCTCCGACGAGGTCCTGCCCGAGGCCGACATCCTCGATCTGCTGACGTCTCTGCTGGACCGGTCCCTGATCACCGTCACCGGCGAGTTCGAGGGCCGGGTCCGCTACCGGCTGCCGGAGGCCGTGCGCCGGTTCGCCCAGGAGCGGCTGTCGGGGGCGGGTGAGGCGGAGGTGTTCCAGGAGCGGTTGATGGCCCGGATGCTCCGCCTGGCCGAGGACCTGGGCCGGCGGCTGGAGTCGAGCCGGGGCATGCCCTGGGCCGAGCGCGACTCCGGGCGCCAGAGGGTGATCGCCGAGTACGACACCCTGCGCTCCCTGCTGCGCTGGTCCTACCAGCGCGGTGCCGCCGAGCCCGGCCTGCGGCTGTGCGTGAGCCTGACCGCCCACTGGGTGAGCCACCACAACTACTCCGAGGGCGCGCACTGGCTGGACCGGCTGCTGGCGCTGGACGAGGCCGCCAAGGCGCCCTCGCGCGCCCGCGCCCTGGTCGGGCGCGCCCAGCTGGCCCGGGTGCGCCGCGACCACGAGCTGGCGCTGTCCATGGGCGAGGAGGGGCTGCGGCTGTGCCGCGAGGCGGGCGACGACGTGTTCGTCCGTACCGCCCTGAACCTGCTGGCCCTGGTGGGCGTGCGCTCGCGCACGCCGGACCGGGCGGCGGTGCGGGTCGAGGAGGCGCTGCGGCTGTGCCGTGACGCCGGCGACGTGTGGGGCGAGGCGATCGCGCTGGGCACCCGTGCGGCCCTGGTGGCCCAGCAGGGCGACTACCCCAGCTCCGACCAGCACTACACGACCGCGCTGGCGCTGCTGCGCGGCATGGACCACCGCTGGGGCGTGGCGGTGACCCTCATGGGCCAGGCGCGGGCCGCCGAGGCCAACGACGACCTCATGACGGCGGACCGCTGCTACCGGGAGGCGCTGGACACCCAGCGCGTCATCGGGTCGGTGGCCGAGGAGGCGCGCTGCCTGGCCGGGATCGGCCGGGTGGCGCACGCGCTGGGCTCCACGGAACAGGCCTACGACTACCTCAGCGAGGGGCTGGTGCTCAGCCATTCGACGGGGCAGCGCGCCGAGGCGGCGCGGACGCTGGTCGCGATCGCGCGGGTGGCGTTCGGCTCGGGCCTGCGCGAGGAGGCGTGCCTGCTCGCCGGGTCGGCGACCGAGGTGCGGTCGGACCTGGGCCTGATGACCCACGAGGCGCCGTGGCCGTTCGTGAAGGTGGAGCGGGTCCGTCGGCGGCGCCGGCGGCTGGTCGACTGGTGGGAACGGGGTCGGGCGATGCCGCTGTCGGACGCCGTGGACCTCGCCGAGCGTGTGGCGGTGGACGGCCGCCGCCCTCCGTCGCGATCGCCGCGCATGCGGGGCCGCGAGGCGGGTACAACGCCCGACAGCGGACGGGAGCACCCGGAACCCCGGGAGGACCCCGACGGGCGCTCCGGGACCACGGCACCCGCCCCCGCGGAGTCGGAGCCCCCCAGCTCGCGGCTCACCCAGCGGGAGCTGGAGATCGCACGGCTGGTGAGCCGGGGCAAGAGCAATCCGGAGATCGCCCGGACGCTCTTCATCACGCCCTCGACCGCCGCGCGGCACGTGGCCAACATCAACCGGAAGATGGGCTTCCACTCGCGGACGCAGATCGCGGCGTGGGTGGAGCGGCACCGCGACACCGGCTGAACGAGGGGCTCCGGAGCCCTCGCGAATCGCCCGGAACGGGCTGTGTAGTCAGTGCGCCGACAGAATCTACATATGCATCTGCATCGCAATATGCATGTGCATCTGGCTGTGAACGCGCTAGGCTTCCAGACATGGAACTCAGGCCCTTCCGCTCGCTGGAGCGGCGGTGGACGCAGGGGTTCCGACAGCGGCCGTCGGGCCCGGGCCGAACACCGGGCACCCGTCGGACCGTCAGCCCCGGGCCCGTCCCGGGGCCGGTGGAACCGTGCGAGCGCGGGGTGGAACCTGGGGAGGGCCCCCGCCTCCGCACGGCGCTGCCGGGCTCGCCACGTGGAGGGGGCGTGACGAGCCCGCGCAGCGGATCCGTCGTCGTGTGGACGAGTGGGGGTACGCATGGGGGTTGGTCTGACTTCAGGAACCGAGCGGTCGGGACGCCACCTGCCGCGCAGGGACGACCCGATCGGATCACTGACCGGGGGTCTGTGCGAGCGGCTGCGGTTGCGGCCGACCCGAGGGGGGTCGATCCGCGGCGCCGGCCGCCGGGTGGACGCGCTGACGTTCGCCGCGACGGTGGAGCGCGCCGCCGCCGGGCTGAGCCGCCGGGGCCTGTGCCTGGGCGACGTCGTGGGCGTGCTCGCACCGGTCTCGCCGGACCGGTTCACGGCCACGTACACGGTGATGGCCGTGGGGGGCCGGGCGCTTCCGCTGTCCACGGAGTCCGACCCCGACACCCAGTGCGCGGTGCTCGCCGAGACCGACGCCCGGCTGCTGCTGGTGAGCGCGGACCTGGCGACGACCGCCCTGGAGCTGGCCGAGCGCTCGCGCGTGCGGCAGGTGATCGCCTTCGGCGGCGCCCTGGGCACGACGCCCTTCGACGACCTGTTGCAGCCGAGCCCGGACGGTAACGGCTACAACCCCACCCGGGGCCTGTTCGACAACGGCATCCTCGGCTACGACCGCACGCCCGAGGGGATCCTGACCACCCTCTACCCGCACAGCGACCTCATGGCCCGCTTCACCGACCTGCGCGGGCGGCTGGAGCTGACCGCCGACGACGTCGTGGCGGTGGACGAGCGGGGCGACGAGCCCACTCGTGCCGCCCTGGTGGCGCTGGCGCTCTGGACGGGCGCGTGCGTGGTGTGCGGCACCGGCTCCCCGGCCCCGGAGGGGCGCCAGGTCACCGTGCGGTGCGCCCCCGAGCCGGTCCGCGTCGCCCACCCCCGTGCCGAAGGCATGTGCTGACCCGAGGTCCGCGGCACGACCGGCGCCACGGGTGAGTCCACGGAGGATGCCGTAGGCTCCGGCGCCATGGAGAACGCACTCACGTACGAAGGCGGCGCCTTCGTCAACTTCCGGCTCTTCCGGTGGCGGGGTCCGTGGGCGCACGGGTTCCGGTGGGTCAGCACGAAACATCTGCGGTTCTCCCCGGGGTCCGCCTCCGACGCGGATCTGCTCGCCGCGCTCATCGGGCACGAGCAGTTCCGCGACGCCTACGCGGGCAGCGGGGTGCGGCCGGACGAGATCAGGCACGGCCCGTACTGGCTGAGGCTGATCACCCCGCGCGAGTACGACGCCGTGGGCCGGGAGGAGTGTGCGCGCGTCCTTCGGGAGTGGGCGAACCAGTACGAGCCCGTGCCCGCCGACCTGGAGGCGGTTCTGGAGCGGGAGGCCTTCGCCTGTGTGGCCGCGGCCGACCGCGTCCACCACCTGAGGGAACTCGGAGACGGTGCCGTCCATGACTGGGGGCGCGTGCAGGACTGCTTCCACGAGTTCGTGCTCATCGACCGCTCGGCCGGACGGATCACGCTCCTCGTCGCCACCGACGACTGAGCCGGTCCGCGAGCCGCCCCGGGTCCCTAGCCCGCGGCGGCGTCGACCGTGGCCCGGGGATCGTCGATCTCGAACCAGGCCACGTGCGTGTCCTCGTTCCAGTAGTCGCCGCTGCGGGTGGCGCAGCTGTCGACGATGAGCTTGCCGCGACCGAAGTCCTCGCCGTCGTCGCGGGAGTGCCCTCCCTCGCCCTCGCGTTCGCCCTGGTCGGCCACGGCGACGCGGAGCCGTCCGGCGTCGGAGCGGATGAACAGCGTCATGACACCGCCGCTCTGCCCCGAGCGCGAGTGCAGCAGCGCGTTGGTCGCCAGCTCGCTGACCGCGAGCTCGGCGTCGTCGAGGACCTCGTCGGAGTGGCCCATGCGGTCGAGGAACTCGCGCACCCGTGCGCGGACCGAGCGGACCGCGGTGAGGTTGCCCGCGCAGCTCCACACGGTGTGGTCGGTGACGCCTCCGGTCACGTCCGCGACATCGATCGCCGCGACGTCCGGGGTGATGCCGTCCGGGGCGTCCGCGGGCACGAACTCGCGGAGTTGCCTCGCCTCAGCCATCCGGTCACTCCAATCACCCGCGTCGGGCGCGCGGGTCGCGCCGCCTGCACTCACCTTAGACAAGGGCGTACGTGCTCCAGAACAGCACACCCGGCTTCGGCATGCCGGGGATTGGCCACAAAACCCCGCCCCGTGTCCTCCCCGAGGAGGACAAAGGAAACGCTCCGGACCCCAGGCGAACCCATGTGAGGTGTAACACGCAGGCAATGCGCGTGGTCACGGCGGTGGCCGGATTCGGCCGCCGGCGGGGCTTCCCACCACCTCGGCCCACCGCGCACCTGCACGCACAGCAGCCACACGGGATCTCACCGTCACCACCCCGTCATGGAAACCGGCGAAACGGATAAATCACCCGTTAAACACCACGGTTTCACTTCCCGGAGACATCGATTAGGGCACAACCCCCGGTACCCCGAGCGCGGTGGACACCGCTCTGGGAGCGCGGGCGCGATGCGCACACGACCCCGCGGAGTGCCCGCGCCGGTCGCCGGGAAGTACCAGGCCACGGCCGGTTTCACCACCCCGGCACGCGGAGGGTTCGCCGCCCCGGACGGCACGCCGAAACCGTCACGTGTCACCACATGAGTGCATTTGACGCTCTCATCAGGCGCAACAAGGATCAAGGGCGTCGACGCCGGCCCCATGTCCCGTGCCCCACGGGCGCCGCCCCCCACCCGGCGTCGGCACCCGGTAGTTCCCAGTCCAGACGAGGTGTCCTGTGCCGTCCCAGTCCGAAGACCCCACCGTCCGCGTGCTCGGCGTTCCCAGCCGCCGTTCCCTCCTCAAGGCGTCGGCCGCGGGAGCGGCCGTCACGCCCGTCCTGGCCGCCTGCGGCGGAGACGAGGGGTCCGAGGGCTCCGGGGACGGCGAGCCGCAGCGGGGCGGCCACCTGCGCGTCGGCATCGCGGGCGGCGGTGCCAGCGACACCCTCGACGCGCACGACCCCACCGACAATGTCGACATCGCGCGCAACTACGCGCTGTACGCGTCGCTGATGCGCTACAGCAACGACGGGACCATCGAGCCGTACCTGGCCGAGTCCCTGGAGTCCAACGACGACGGCACCGAGTGGACCCTGGTCCTCAAGGAGGGCCTGACCTTCCACGACGAGTCGCCCGTGACCGCCGACTCGGTCGTCTACTCGCTCCGGCGCATCCTGGACCCGGACGACCCCATGCGCGGCGCCGGCGACCTGGAGGGCGTCGACTACGAGGGCCTGGAGGTCGTGGACGAGCGCACGGTGGTCGTCCACTGCACCGAGCCCATGGTCACCCTGCCCGAGGCCCTGGCCGAGTACTACAACTGCGTGGTGCCCGAGGGCTACGACCCCGACGAGCCGATCGGCTGCGGCCCCTTCCGGCTGACCGAGTTCACCGTCGGCGAGTACAGCCTCATGGCGCGGCACGAGGGCTACCACGAGGAGGGCCTGCCCTACGTCGACGAGCTGGAGATCATCGACTTCCCCGAGGACGATGCCCGCGTCAACGCGCTGAGCAGCCAGAACGTCGACATCATCAGTCAGGTGCCGCACGCCCAGGTCGCGATCATCGAGGGCGACCCGTCGCTGTCGATCATGGAGTCCGAGACCGGCATGTGGCTGCCGTTCACCATGCGCGTGGACCAGGCCCCCTTCGACGACGTGCGCGTGCGCCAGGCGTTCCGGCTCATCGTGGACCGCCAGGAGATGATCGACCAGGCGCTGTCCGGCTACGGGCAGATCGGCAACGACATGTACGCGCGGATGGACCCCTCCTACCCCGAGGACTTCGAGCAGCGCGACCAGGACCTGGAGGAGGCCCGCCGCCTGCTGGACGAGGCCGGCCACGGCGACGGCCTGGAGGTCGAGCTGGTCACCAGCGACATCAGCGTGGGTGTGGTCGCCGCCGCCGAGGTCTTCAAGGAGCAGGCCACCGAGGCCGGGGTCACCGTCACCCTGCGCCGGGTCAACCCCAGCGACTACTGGAACCCGGAGGAGGGCTTCCCCTACGCCTTCGGCCAGGACTTCTGGAGCGCCCGCAACTACATCACGCAGACCGCGCAGGGCTCGGTCGTGGGCGCGCCCTACAACGAGACGATGTGGGGCGAGGACGAGGAGTGGGTCGAGCTCGTCGACCAGGCCCGCAGCACCTCCGACCTGGAGGAGCGCAACGAGATCATCCGGCAGGCGCAGCGGATCGAGTACGAGGAGGGCGGCTACATCGTCTGGGGCTTCGTCAACCTGATCGACGCCCACACGACGAGCGTGCACGGGCTGGAGCCCGCGGTCTCCGGCCACCCCCTGGGTTCCTACGCCTTCCACCGGGTGTGGATGGACCAGTAGGACGGCACCGCCCGCGGGGGCGGGTGCTCCGGGCACCCGCCCCCGTCCGACCGCAACCGAAAGCTCACCATGACTCGACTCATCGTCGTCCGGCTCCTCTTCGGCGCCCTGACGCTCTGGGCGGTGTCCCTCGTGGTCTTCGCCGCCACCCAGGCGCTTCCCGGCGACGCCGCCCAGCTCATCCTCGGACGCGACGCGACGCCCGAGCGCCTGGCCGTGCTGCGCGAACAGCTCAACCTGGGCGAACCCGTGGCCGTGCAGTACATGCAGTGGCTCCAGGGCATCGTCCAGGGCGACCTGGGCACCTCGTTCTCCAACCGCCGGCCCGTCGCGGAGTACCTCGCCTCGCCCGTCCAGAGCTCGTTGACCCTGATGGGGCTGTCCGCGCTCGTGGCCACGCCGGTGGCGCTGGCCGTCGGCGCGTTCAGCGCGCTGCGCAGGGACCGGGCCTTCGACCACACCTCGTCGATGGGAACGCTGATCGTGGCGTCCATCCCCGAGTTCGTCGTCGGCATCCTGCTGATCCTGCTGCTGGGCCCCGGCGGCCTGGACCTGTTCCCGTCGGTGTACGCCCGCCAGGGCGGCCCCGACCAGTGGATCCTGCCCGTCCTGACGCTGTCGCTGGCCGTGGCCCCGCCGATCGTGCGCATGATGCGGGCGACGATGATCGAGGTCCTGGAGAGCGAGTACGTCCAGCAGGCACGGCTCAAGGGCATGAGTGAACGGCTCGTGCTCTGGCGCCACGCCGCGCCCAACGCCATCGGCCCGGTCGCCCAGGTCGTCGCTCTGCAGCTGGCGTGGCTGGCCGGCGGCGTGGTGGCGATCGAGTACCTGTTCAACTTCCCCGGCGTCGGCAAGGTGCTGATGGACGCCATCGCGAACCGCGACGTGCCGCTGATCCAGGCCGTCGTGCTCCTCATCGCCGGGATCTACATCCTCGTCAACCTGGTCGCCGACGTGATCGGTCTGGCTGCCAACCCGAAGGTGAGGGTCGCGAACCGATGAGTACGCCTTCGACACCGACGGCCGAGGCCGTCGCCGCCCCGCCCCGGCGCCGCCCCGGACTGTTCCGGACCGCGTGGCGGTTCGGCCGGACCAAGGTGGGCGTGGTCCTGACCGCGCTGGTGGTCCTGGTGGCCGTGGTGGGCCCGTTCGTGGCCCCGTACACGCCGACGGAGTTCGTGGCCAAGCCGTTCGAGACGGGCGTGGACGGCGTCCTGTTCGGCGGCGACAACCGCGGCAGGGACGTGCTCACGCGCTTCCTCTGGGGCGGGTGGACCCTGCTCGTGCTGGCGGGCGCCGCCGCCGGGATCGGCGTGGCCGCGGGCACCGTCGTCGGCATCGTCGCCGGCTACCAGGGCGGATGGCTGGACAACGCCCTGATGCGCGTCAACGACGTCCTGCTGGCCTTCCCCCAGCTCATCGCGGCGCTGCTGGTGATGTCGATCATCGGCCCCCAGGTGTGGCTGATCGTGGCCGTCATCGCGGTCTCGCACCTGCCGCGCGTGGCCCGGGTCATCCGCGAGGCGACCCGCAAGGTCATCGAGCAGGACTACGTCAAGGCCGCCGAGGCGATCGGCCTGCCCCGCACGCGGATCATGGCGGTGGAGATCCTGCCGAACGTGACCAGCCCGCTGCTGGTGGAGCTGGGCCTGCGCCTGACCTACTCGATCGGCGTGGTGGCCGTCCTGGGCTTCCTCGGCATGGGTCTGCAGCCGCCGACGGCCGACTGGGGCCTGATGATCAACGAGAACCGCCAGGGCATGGCCGTGCAGCCGTGGGCCGTGGCACTGCCCGTGACCGCGATCGCGGTCCTGACGATCGGCGCCAACCTCATCACCGACGGGCTCTCACGGGCCGCGATCGGCATCGACCGGGGGGTCGAGAAGTGACACAGGAGAACACGCCGGACGACACCACCGCACTGCTGGTCGACGGCCTCACCGTGATCGGGCGTCCCTCGGACGTGGAGATCATCAGCGGCGTGTCCATCACGGTGCGGCGCGGTGAGATCCTCGGCCTGGTCGGCGAGTCCGGATCGGGCAAGACCACGCTGGGGCTCTCGCTCCTGGCGCACTGCAAGCGGGCCACGGAGATCTCCGGCGGCCGCGTGGAGGTGGCCGGGGCCGACCTCGCGACGCTGTCCGAGCAGGGCGTGAGGGCGCTGCGGGGCCGGGCGGTGGCCTACATCCCGCAGTCCCCCGCCTCGGCGCTCAACCCCGCGCTCAGGCTGCGCACGCAGCTGCGCGAGGCCCTGCACGACTCCTCCCTGTCCGCGGGCGAGGTGTCCGAGCGGGTGCGCGAGGTGCTGCGCGAGGTCGCGCTGCCCGACGACGACGCCTTCCTGGCGCGCTACCCGCACCAGCTGTCGGGGGGCCAGCAGCAGCGCGTGGCGATCGCCATGGCCTTCATCGGACGGCCGGACGTGATCGTGCTCGACGAGCCGACCACGGGCCTGGACGTGACCACGCAGGCGCACGTGCTGGACACCATCCGCCGGATGACCCGCGACTACGGGACGGCGGGCGTCTACATCAGCCACGACATGGCGGTCGTCGCCGGCCTGGCCGACGAGATCGCGGTCATGTACCAGGGCGAACTGGTCGAGCGCGGGCGCACCGAGGAGGTCATGGCGGCGCCCGGGCACGAGTACACGCGCCGCCTGCTGCGGGCCGTCCCGCTGCTGCGGACCGACCACCGCCCCGAGGAGTCCGCCCCCGAGGAGGAGCCGCTGCTGCGGGTGCGCGGGCTGTCCGCCGGGTACGGGCGCACCACGGTGCTGGAGGACATCGACGTGTCGGTCTCGCGCGGGGAGTGCGTGGCGCTGCTGGGCGAGTCCGGATCGGGCAAGACCACCCTGTCCCGGTCCGTCGTGGGCCTGCACCACCAGTTCTCCGGCGAGATGCTCTTCGACGGCGCGCGACTGGCCACCGGAAGCTACCGGCGCACCGCCGAGCAGCGGCGGCGCGTGCAGTACGTGTTCCAGAACCCCTACGAGGCGCTGAACCCGCGCAAGCGCGTGCGCGACCAGATCCTGGGCCCCTACCGTCACCTGGTGGGACGGCCGCAGGACCCGGACGCCGTGGTGGCCGAGGCACTGGAGCGCGCCGCCCTGTCGGCCTCCTACGCGAACCGCTTCCCGGAGCAGCTCAGCGGCGGCGAGCGCCAGCGGGTGTGCATCGCCCGCGCGGTGGCCACCAAGCCCGACCTGCTGGTGTGCGACGAGATCACCTCGGCCCTGGACGTGTCGGTGCAGGCGGAGATCGTCGCGCTGCTGCGCAACCTCCAGGACGCGGGGATGGCTCTGCTGTTCGTCACCCACAACATCGCGCTGGTGTCCAACATCGCCGACCGCGTCGCGGTGCTCAACAAGGGCCGGATCGTGGAGTACGGGCCGGTCGGGGAGGTGATGTCGGCGCCCGAGCACGAGTACACGCGTGCGCTGATCGCCGACACGCCGGACTTCGCGCCTCAGGGCGCTTAACGCCGGGTGGTTCGGGGCGCTTGACTCGGGGCGCTTCACGCCGGGTCCTTCGTCGTCGCTACTGCCTGGCTCGTTCCTCGCTGGCGGCAGAGACTCCTCCTGCAGGCACCCAGGCACCGGCGCGCCCCTCGCCCGTGCTCTCTTTGGGCCTCCGCTCGTTCCTCGCTTCGGCCCGGCCAACCCCCCCTGTGGTTCCGGCGGGCGGAACCGCTGACCCGACCCCCAGTGGTTCTGGCAGCGGGACCGCTCGCCTCGAACCCCCTGCGGCCGAGGCAAGCGAACCCGCCCGCCTTCGGCCCCACGGGTACCGGTCTCACCTACGCCCTCCCGGGGTACCAGTGGGCGGGACCACTCACCTACGCTCTCTGGGTCCCGGCGAACCGGCTGCTCGCCCTCAACCCCACGGGTATCGGTGGGCGCGAACGCTCACGTCTCATGCCCGAGGGGCACACCAGGTGGCCGCCGACCTTCAACCCCTCGGGTGTACCGGCGGGTTCGCTGGCCTTCCACCTCACGGGTACCGGTGGGCGGGTTCGCTCCTCCTCAGTCCCCGGGTCACGGCGAATCGGGCTGCTCGCCTTCAACGCCTCGCTGGCCTTCGGGGGGTCGGCCGCGTGGTCGGGGTGTCAGAAGAGGACGGACATGACCTCGCCGACCTGGCGGAAGCCGACCCGGTGGTAGGCGGCGCGCGCGGGGGTGTTGAAGTCGTTGACGTAGAGCGTCACGCGGGGGGCGATCTCGGCGAGCGCGTACTCGACCACCGCCGCCATCCCGGCCGTGGAGTGGCCGCGGCCGCGCAGGTCGGGGTGCACCCACACGCCCTGCACCTGGCAGGCGTGCGGTGTGACGGCGCCGATCTCGGCCTTGAACACGACCCGCCCGTCCTCGATGCGCGCGAACGCGCGTCCGGTGCGGACCAGTTCCTCGACCCGCGCCCGGTAGAGCGCGCCGCCGTCACCGGAGTCGGGCGGCACACCGACCTCCTCGGTGAACATCGCGACGCACGCGGGGACGAGGATGTTGAGCTCGGAGGGGCGTACTCGGCGTACCAGCGGGTCCGCGGCGACGAGCGGCGGGCCGTCGATCTCCAGGACGGGCTGGCTGGCGCGGATCACCCTGGCGGGCCCCCACGCCGGGGTGATGCGCCGCCAGAACTCGGCGACGGCGTCGACCGGGCCGACGATCGAGGAGCAGCGGCGACCGCGCCAGCGGGCGTGGTCGGCGAACCCGCGGATCGCTTCCGGGCCGGCGTTGACCGGGACGAGGTTGGCACCGGAGTAGCACAGGGCGGTCAGGCGTCCCCGGTCGACGTGGCCCCACACCTCGGTGCCGGTGGGACCGGCCGAGATCCCGGTCGCCATCAGCCGTGACGTGACGAAGACGTTTCCCACGGGATCGGTGTCCAGGAGCGCGTGGACGGCTTCGCGGTCCCGCTCTCCCAGGACCCGTACCGGCGAGGTCCGCAGCATCGCATCTCCCCCATCGTTCCGCCGACGTCGCGGCGGCCGCCGGTCACGGCCGCACGCGCCTGTTCGCGCCGATTCCAGCCTATTCGACCATGTCGGCCGAGTCCGAGGCGCGGTCGAGTCCGAAGGGCCCGACCCGCTGCAGGCCGGGCGCGGGGTCGCTCTGGGCCTCGCGGGGCCGCGGCTCGGGCCCGGCTTCGCAGACCAGGTCGGCGCCCGGCCCCGCCGCGGGCAGCTCGCCCCGGAGCAGGTAGGCGGAGACCGCCTCGTCCACACAGGGGTTGCCGGTCAGCGCGACGCCGTGCGTGCGGCCGCCGTCCTCGATGACCAGGGCGGATCCGGGCAGGCGCCGGTGCAGGGAGTGGGCGCCCTCGACCGGGGTCGCGCCGTCGCCGGTGGCGTGCACGACCAGCGCGTCGCCGGTGTAGGCGGGGTGCTCGTCGGGGCCGTCGCCGATCCCGAACCAGTCGTCGGCGGGCGCCGACCACGTGGCGCAGGGAGCGTTGTACCAGGTGTTGTGCCAGGCCATGAAGGGCGCGTCCTCGTGGACGTCCTCGGTGTCCGAGCGCCAGGTGTCCCAGTCCTTCGGCCAGTGGGAGTCGGTGCACTGGACGGCGAGGTAGCCGGCGTAGCCGTTGTCGCTGTCGGCGTCGTCGCCGTAGGTCTCGTGCAGGCCGGTCAGCGCAGTGGGATCGTCGTCGTTGACCTGCGCCGACAGGGCCGAGGCGACGGTCGGCCACGTGCGCCCGCTGTAGGCGACGACGATCACCACCCCCTCCAGCTCGGTGGGCCCCACCGTGCCCCCGGCCGGTTCGGTGCCCAGACGCTCCCGCAGACGGTAGTAGGCGTCGGCGACCTCCTCCGGTGTGCCGCCGAGGCCGTAGGCGTCCTCGTGGCGGGCGACCCAGGAGAAGAAGGTGCCGGCGGCGCGGTCCAGGGCACGGCTCTGCACGTGGTTGCTCTCGTACCAGGGGTTGTCGGGGTCGACCACGCTGTCCAGGACCAGGGCGCGCACGCGTTCTGGGTAGAGCGCGGAGTACACCGTGCCCAGGTAGGTGCCGTAGGAGTAGCCGAGGTAGTCGATGCGCTCCTCGCCCAGGGCGGCGCGGATGGCGTCCATGTCGTGGGCGGTGTCCTCGGTGCGCATGTGCCGCAGGACGGGGCCGCCGTGGTCGGCGCACGCCTGGGCGTGCGCCTCGGCCCGGTCCAGCAGGGCGGCCTCCTCCTCGGCACCGGCGGGGACGGTGTCGGGGCGCACCGGGGTGAAGTAGTCGGGGTCGCAGGCGGCCGCGGGGGTGGAGGCGCCGACGCCGCGGGGGTCGAAGGAGACGACGTCGTAGACCTCGCGCAGTTCCTCGGACATCCGCCGGTGGGTGTGGGCGGCCCACATGCGTCCGGCACTGCCGGGGCCGCCGGGGTTGACCAGCAGGGTGTGTTCGGCGGTTCCGGTGGCGGGGACGCGGGACAGCGCGAGGTCGACGGTCGCGTCCCGCCCGCTTCCGGCGTCGTCCCCTCGGGCCATCGGGACGGTGAGGGTCGCGCACTCCAGCGTCTCGTCGCCCACGGGTGCGATGTCCTGGCACGGGCTCCACTCCAGGGCCCTGAGGTCGACCCTGGTCGCCGGTGCCGTCTCGGCGGCCTGGACGGGCAGCGCCGCCACCAGGGAGGCCAGGACCGCTCCGGTGGAGGCGGTGGCCCAGGTTCGTGCTCGCACTCGTCGACTCCCTCACACCCGACCTGTTTCCCTCTGCATAGTTATCACTACGAAGTGTGACGATCAGCGGCGACACGAGGGCCTTCCTCCCACTGCCCGGTAGCATGTGCCCTGGTCAGATCGGAATGGGACGGAAGGTCGGTATGCGTCTGGATCGCGTCGATGAGCGGATCATCGCGATACTCGGCGCCGACGCGCGCATGAGCTTCGCCGAGATCGGCGGCTCGGTCGGCCTGAGCCCGTCCGCGGTCAAACGGCGTGTCGACCGGTTGGTGGAGTCCGGCGCGGTGCGCGGCTTCACCGTGGTGGTGGAGCCGCAGGCGATCGGGTGGACCACGGAGGCGTTCATCGAGCTGTACTGCCGGGCGCGCACCTCGCCCGGCGAGATCCGCACCGGGCTGGCCTCCTACGCGGAGATCACCTCGGCGTGCACGGTCACCGGTGAGGCCGACGCCATCGTCCAGGTGCGGGCCCGCGACACGCACCACCTGGAGGAGGTCATCGAGCGCATCGGCGCCGAGCCCTTCGTGGTGCGCACCAAGAGCACGCTGGTCCTGTCCCGGCTGGTCGACCAGCCGATCCTCGCCGGAACCGCCGACCTGCCCTGAGCCCGGCTCGGTGCCGCGTCCGCCTCAGCGGCGGCGCGGCGCGGAGCCGAGCGCCCGCGAGATCCCCCGCGCGGCGGCCTGGACGACCGGCGCCAGCGCGGCGGGTCTGGCCTCGTCCAGCCGCACCACCAGCGACACCGCGGCCACCACGGCGCCGCTCCCGTCGCGGACCGGCGCCGCGACCGACAGCGCGTCGGTGGTCACCTGGCCCTCGCTCACCGCGTACCCGAGTCGGCGGATCTCGGCCAGGCGGGCCCGCAGCCGGACGGGGTCGGTCACGGTCAGCGGGGTGTGGGCGCGCAGCGGCCCGCGCAGTACCGCGTCCTGCGCGTCGGCGGGCGCGTGCGCGAGCAGCACCAGCCCCACACCGGTGGAGTGCAGGTCGAAGCGACCGCCGACCCTGGTCAGGACGGGGATGGCGTGACGCCCGGCGATGCGCTCCACGAACACCAGCTCCCCGCCCTCGCGGACCGCGAGCTGCACGTTCTCCCGCGTGACCTCGTACAGGTCCTCCAGGAACGGCATGGCCGCCTCGCGCAGGCCCAGGCCGCGCGGGGCCAGGGACGCCACCTCCCAGAGCCGCAGACCGATCCGGTAGCGTCCGTCGGCGCCGCGCTCCAGGGCGCCCCACTCCACGAGTTCGGCGGCCCGCCGGTGGGCCGTGGGCAGGGACAGCCCGGACCGGCGGGCCAGCTCGGTGAGGGTCAGCTCGGGGTTCGTAGGGGTGAAGGCGCCCAGCAGCGCGAGCACCTTGGCGGTGACCGTCCGGTGGTCGGGGCGCGCCCCGTCCGCGGTGTCCGCCACGCGCACCTCCCCTCCGCCTCCCGTGGCCCGCGCGCCCGGGCCTCCGCGGCTCAGAGTTCGAGGACGAGCCGGGGCGTGCGCGCGCGGGACACGCAGATCATCATCATCTCCCCCGACGCCCGCTCCTCGTCGGTGAGCAGCGAGTCCCGGTGGTCGGGCACCCCGTCGAGCACGGGCGTCTCGCAGGTCCCGCAGGTGCCCTCGCGGCACGAGGAGAGCACCTGGACACCGGAGTCCTCGACGGCCTCCAGCACGGACCGGTCCTCGGGGACGTGGACGGTCACGCCCGTCTCGGCGAGCTCCACGTCGAACGCGCCGCCGCCTGAGGCGGCCTCCCGCGGAGCGAACCGCTCGACCCGGAGCGTACCCCGCGGCCATCCGGCGGCCCGCTCCTCCACCGCCGCGATCAGGGGTTCGGGTCCGCAACAGTAGACCAGGGCGTCATCGCCGGGGTCGGCGGGCAGGGCGTCCAGGTCCAGCAGTCCGACCTCGTCCTGGGGCGCGAGCGCCACCCGGTCCCCGTGGTCGCGGGCCAGGTCCGCGCCGAAGGCCATGGCGGTCCGGGTGCGCCCGCCGTAGAGCAGCCGCCAGTCGGCTCCGGCGGCGTGCGCCGCGCGGACCATGGGGAGCAGCGGGGTGATGCCGATGCCGCCGGCCACGAACACGTAGCGCCGTGCCGGGAGGAACGGGAAGGTGTTGCGCGGTCCGCGCAGTCGGACGGTGCTCCCCTCGTCCAGCCGTTCGTGCACGAACCGCGAGCCGCCGCGGCCGTCGGGGACGTCCAGCACGGCCACGCGCAGGACGTCGCGCTCGGCCGGGTCGCCGCACAGCGAGTACTGGCGGACCAGGTCGGGGCCCAGCACGAGGTCGACGTGCGCCCCCGGCTCCCAGGGGTCGAACGCGCCCCCGCCGACCCGGGTGAAGGTCAGCCGCAGCACGCCGTCGGCGACGGTTTCCCTGCGCTCCAGCCGCGCGTCGAACTCCAGCTCGACGCGCGGCCCGGTGGTCACGGTCATCTTCTGCCCCTCCTCGTCCACGGCGGTCCCGTGACTGTTCAGTGGCCGGCCGGAACCGGTGTGCGCGGGTGTCGCGCGTGTTCGGCGGGACCCGTCCCCGCCCCGCCGGCGGGACCGGGCCTGTGCCCCTCGGGGTGGTCCAGCACCCACTCCCAGAGCACGACCGGGTCCTCGAAGAGCCGCTCCGCGCCGCAGTGGCACACCGCCCGCAGCTGGTCGGTGCCCAGCACCCAGTGGATGCGGACGATGCCGTCCCCCTGGAGCATCGGCCGGTTGCCCGCGGGGGTCACGACCGCCCCCGTCCGGCCGCCGCGGTCGGCGTCGCGGACTCCTGCCCGCGCCCCTCGGCCGCCATGGCCTTGAGCATGCGGCGCGCGGCCAGACCGCCGGTGTCGATGTTGACCGACAGCTCCTGGTAGCCGTCGGCCTCCTGCTCGACCACCTTCTCCAGGAGGTCGAGGGCGACCACGTCCTGGAGGACGACGGTGCGGTTGTTCTCCCTCAGGAAGGCCGACACCTGGTCGTCCCCGAGGGCGAAGTCGCGGGCGACCGCCCAGAAGTCGTGGGTGCTGTGCTCGGTCTCGGGCGTGATGGCGTACACGACCTCGACGTGGAAGGCGTCGGGGTCGGTGCCGTCCTCGTTCGGGAGCACCCCCACCGGGGCGATGCGGCTGTGCAGGAGGTACAGGCACGGCGGCCGGTACTCGATGTCCTGCCAGCGGGTGATGCGCCCGCGGATCCCGGTGGACTCGGCGTAGAAGGGCGGGCAGGCGGCGTCGGCCATGTGGCGGCTGACGTAGACCACGCGCTCGGCCTCGTCGACCTCGGTGGTGATGGGGGTCTCGGCCACCTCGGGGGTGCCGATGTAGCCGCCGTGCAGGTAGGTCTCGTGGGAGAGGTCGAGGAGGTTGTCGACCAGCAGGTCGTAGCGCGCGGCGAGCGGCTCCATGCCGCACACGACGGTGTAGGCCTCGTCGTCGAGCCAGGGGGCGCGTGGGATCGGGGTCGCCTCGGCCCGGTCCGGGTCGCCGATCCACACCCACACGAAGGAGTCCTGCTCGACGACCTTGTAGGCGGGGACACGGGCGGTGCGCGGGATCCGCTTCTGGCCCGGTACGGACACGCACGTGCCGAGGGTGTCGTAGGTGAAGCCGTGGTAGCCGCAGATGACGCGGTCACCCTCCAACCGGCTCTCGGAGAGCGGGTAGCGGCGGTGGACGCAGCGGTCGGCGAGGGCGACGACCTCACCGGCCTCCGTGCGGTAGAACACGATCGGCTCACCGAGGATCGTGCGCGCGAACAGCGCGCGACCGATCTCGGTCCCGTACGCGGCGACGTACCACTGGTTGCGAACGAACTCCGTCATGTGCGCGGCCTCCTGCGTCGGTGGGCGGCCACCCGGAGCGCGGGGACGGCGCACCGCCGCGAACGGCGGTGTCGGGTCGCCGGAACCACATGTTCCGCACTCCGTGGCCTCGGTCACCATGCTGTGTGACGCGCGACCGGCCGCGCAGTACGGCTTTCACTCAGTGAAAGTGTTCCGGAACGGCGTCGGCCCCGGCCGCGCGTGGCGCGGCCGGGGCCGAGGAGGTGCAGGTCCGGGTTCCGGCCTCCGGCGGGGCTCAGTCCTCGGGCAGGGCGAGCGGGGCGATCTCGTCGAAGACGTCGCCCGGCCCCGGGTTGGCCGGGTCGGTCCCGCCGCCGAAGTGGTCGACCACGCCCCACACCGCGTTGAGGGCCGTCTGCACGGCGCCCTCGGCCCACCCGGCGGTCCAGGACACGTCGTCCCCGGCCAGGAACAGGCCGCGGTGGCGCTCGTCCAGGGCGTCCTGCTTGAAGTGCGTGAACAGGCGGCGCTGGTACCGGTAGTGACCGGGCAGGTTGGCCTTGAACGCGCCCATGAAGTAGGGCTCGTCCTCCCACGACACCGTCACCGGGTCACCGGTGATGTGCGACCGGATGTCCACGTTCGGGTAGATCTTGCCGAGGGAGGAGAGCATGACCTCCAGGCGCTCGTTGGCCGACAGCGGCAGCCACTTCAGCGAGTCGTCGCACCAGGTGTAGGACATGCAGATGGCGGCCGGGCCGTCGGGGTCCTCGCCCTCCAGCAGGTAGGTGCCCCGGGTCATGCGGTCGGTGAGCGTCATGCTCATGGCGTCGCGGCCGGTCTCGGGGTCCTGGTCCCGCCAGAACGCGCGGTCCACCGGCACGAACAGCTTCGAGGACTCCATGTAGTGGGTGCGCTCGATCGCGGTCCAGTGGTCGATGGGCAGCAGGTCCTCGTCGCAGTCGATCTTGGACAGCAGCATCCAGCTCTGCGCGGTGAACACCGCCGCCGCGTAGGTGCGGGTCGAGCCCGAGGCGTCCGTGACGGTGATGTTGCCCGACGGGGAGCCCTTGGCCGCGGTCCGGCGCAGGGCCGTCACGGCCGGACGCGGGCCGCCCTCGTGCAGCGAGGCCAGGGTCGTGCCCTGCGCCCAGTGCACGAGCTTGTCGGGGGCGTCCTCCCACAGGCGCAGCGGCAGCTGCTGGACCCCGCCGACGATGCTCATGTGGTCGTCGTCGGCGCCGGTGTAGGTGACGCGCAGGATCTCCAGGATGGAGTTGGGGAAGTCGGTGTCCCAGCCGCCGGTACCGAAGCCGACCTGGCCGAAGATCTCCCGGTGCCGGAAGGAGGCGAAGGCCGGGGAGTCGCACAGGAAGCCGTAGAAGGTCTGGTTGTCGAGCTCGGCGACCAGCTCGTTCCAGATCTCCTTCTGCGTGGCGACGTCGCGCTCGCGGATGGCCCGCTGCATCCGGGTGTGCTGGGCGCCCTCCTCCAGGGTGCGCTCCCAGGCGCGGGCCACCTCGCGGTAGACCTCGGGCAGGTCGTCCAGGGTGGTGGCGTAGTGGGCACGGCCCTTGAGGTCGACGACGGTGCTCGGGGTGACCGGGGAGAGCGGGTTGGGGAAGGCCACCGTGTCCAGCCCGACCCGGTCGACGTAGTGCCAGAAGGAGGTGGACGACGGCGGGAAGCGCATGGCGCCCATCTCGGCGACGACGTCGTCGGGGCAGTGGTCGAGCTTCTCGGTCCGCAGCCGGCCGCCGATCCGGTCGGCCTCGTACACGACCGGCTTCAGGCCCATCTTCATCAGCTCGTAGGCCGTGATGATGCCCGACAGCCCGCCGCCGATGACCGCGACCTCGGTCCCGTGGCTCGCGGCGGGGACCTGGCCGAGCCCCGCGGGGTGGCGCAGGTAGTCGTCGTAGGCGAACGGGAAGTCCGGTCCGCACATGTTCAGCGGTGTGTCCTGCGCGGGCGTGGAACCGGCGGCCGTGGGCACGGCAGACGTCATCAGGCCCCTCCTTCACGTGGGTGTCGGCGAGCGGTTGGCTCGGTTGGCCGGCCGGGGGCCGGGCGGATCAGGGTTGGTGCGGGTGGTGCGGGTGGGGTGGTCGGTCCGGGCGGCGGCTCGGCAGGTGCCGCGGTGCGGATGCGACGGGCACGGCGGGCGCGGTGAGCGCGCGGCTCAGCCGGTGGTGTAGAGCTCGGGACGCCGGTCGGCCAGATAGGACTGGTCGCGCCGGGCCCTGGTGAGCGCGGCCGGATCGACGTCGCCGACCAGCAGCTCCTCGTCGGGTCCCGCCCGCAGCGTGTCGGTGCCGTCCGGCGCGATCAGGGCGCTCAGCCCCGCGTACCGCAGGTCGCCCTCGGTGTCGCAGCGGTTCACGTAGGCCAGGTGGATCTGGTTCTCCAGGGCGCGGACGGGCACGACGCGCGTGGGCACGTCGGTGAAGGGGCGCATGAGGGCCGTGGGCACGACCAGCAGCTCGGTTCCGGCCAGGGCATGGGCCCGCACGGGCTCGGGGAACTCGACGTCGTAGCAGACCAGCAGGCCCACGCGCAGTCCGCCGAGCTCCACCTGGACGACTGGCTCGGACCCGGCGGTGAACGCGGCGCGGTCCAGGTCGCCGAACAGGTGGGCCTTGCGGTAGGCGGCGCGGGGCGTGCCGTCGGCTCCGACGAGCTGGACGGTGTTGTAGACGGTGCCGTCGGCGCGCTCGGGGAAGCCGTGGACGATGGCGACCCCGACGTCGGCGGCGATGGCGGCGACCGCGGAGCACAGGGGCCCGTCGACGGGTTCGGCCAGGCGCGCGGTGTCCGCGCCGATGTTGTAGCCGGTCATCGACATCTCCGGGCCGACGAGCAGGTCGGCTCCGGCGGCGGCCGCGGTCGCGGCCCGCTCGGCCAGACGGGCGAGGGCGGCGGCGGTGTCACCGCTGGGTGCGGTCCCCTGGTCCAGGGCCACGCGCAGGGTCCGGTCGCTCACCGTGTCACCTCCGGTCGTCGGTCGCTGCTCGGCCGCATCCACTCTAGGGGCGGATGTCCGCTTTTTCAGTGCACCGAATCATGGATTCGTTGCGTATTCTCTGCGGATCGCCCATTTTTCTTGCGCCGATACCTGCTTTCGCGCGGGATATGTGTCCCAGGCCACGACGGGTGGCGCGAGGGAGGGGCCGAGAGCACGGCCCCGACCCCTCCGCGTCGTTCACCGCGGGTGCGGTGCGGACCTCAGGAGCGGACCTCGACGGTGTCCTCGCGTTCCAGGGCCGAGCGGCGCATGCCGTAGGAGAAGTAGATGACCAGGCCGACCGCGAGCCAGGCGACGAAGGCGACCCACACGCTCAGCGCCATGCTGGACATCAGGTAGGCGCAGGACAGCACGCCCAGGACCGGCGTGACCGGGGCACCCGGCATGCGGAAGGCGCGCTTGAGGTCGGGCCGCGACCGGCGCAGCACGAGCACGGCGACGTTCACCAGGGCGAACGCGAACAGGGTGCCGATCGCGGTGGCGTCGGCGAGCGGGCCCAGCGGAATGAGCGCCGCCAGGAGCGCGATGAGCACCGACGTGATGATCGTGTTGGCCCGCGGGGTGCCCTTGGCGTCCAGGGTGGAGAACGCCTTGGGGATGAGCCCGTCGCGCGACATCGCGTAGAGGATGCGCGTCTGGCTGTAGAGGACCACCAGGACGACGCTGGCCAGGGCGAGCACGGCGCCTGCCGCGAAGATGACCGCCCAGACCGTGGTGCCGGTGACCGCGGTGAGGATCCCGGCGAGCGAGGTCTCACCGTCGGCGAAGTCGGCCCAGTTGAGCGCGCCGACGGCGGTGAACGCCACCAGGCAGTACAGCGCGGTGACCAGGATCATCGAGAACATGATCGCGCGCGGCAGGTCGCGCTGGGGGTTCTTGGCCTCCTCGCTCGCCGTGGAGGCCGAGTCGAAGCCGATGTAGGAGAAGAACAGGGTGGCGCCGGCGGCACTGACACCCGCCATGCCCATCGGCATGAACGGCGCGAAGTTGCCGTCCTGGACGGCGGTGACCGCGATGGCCACGAACATGACCAGGATGGCGATCTTGATCGCGACCATGACCGCGTTCACGCGGCTGCTCTCGCGCACTCCGACGAGCAGGGCGAACATCGACAGCAGGACCACGACGGCGGCGGGGACGTTGACCAGCCCGCCTTCGAGGGGCCCGGCGAGCATCGCCGCGGGCATCGACAGACCGGTGGTGAGGTGCAGGAGCTCGTTGATGTACTGGCCCCAGCCCACGCCGACGGCGGCGACGGAGACGCCGTAGGTGAGCATCAGGCACCAGCCGCACACCCAGGCCATGAACTCGCCCATGGTGGCGTAGGAGTAGGAGTAGGCCGATCCGGAGGCGGGGATCATCCCGGCCATCTCGGCGTAGGCCAGGGCGGAGAAGAGCGCGGTCACTCCGGCGAGCACGAAGGCCAGCACGACGGCGGGGCCCGCGACCGGCACCGCCTCGCCCAGGACGACGAAGATGCCGGTGCCGAGGGTGGCGCCGATCCCGATCATGGCGAGCTGCCAGAAGCCCATGTGGCGCCGCAGTCCGGCGCCCTCGGCGCCCTCGGTCTCCGCCACCAGCTTCTCGACCGGCTTGCGTCTGGTCAGTCGTTCCCTCAGCGCGGGCGCACCGCCCGGGCGCGTGGGCGCGTTCGCGCCCACTGGGGTCTGCTGGTCGACCACGTGTCACTCCTCGACGTTCCTGCGTGCGGGCACACCGAAGACCAGGCAGGACACAGTGGTCCCCTGGCCGGGTGTAAAGGGGGTGGGCGTCCGTTCCGTGCCTGTTCCGGCTGGAAAGTGCCCCAGGCAACATTAGCCGTGTAACCCGCGTAACATGACCCACATTCATTGCGTTTGTCCGGCCGAACATCCCGATTCCGTGCGGCACGGCGCAACAAAACGCACGATGGCGTGATGCATGTCACCGAAAATCACGCAGGGTGTCCAGACCCGCGTGACCTGCGGTTTCACCAACGTTCGCGTAACGTCCCACCGCTCATGGACAGTCCCGCCCAACGAGCGGGGTGAGCGGCCCCACAGGAGGCCGGGCGCCGAGGCCGCCGAGCGGGCACGAGTCGGCCGGGCGATCGCCGGTGCGCGAGGCAGCGGCTTCCGGCGGCGTCATCACGGCCGACGCGGCGCCGTGGGCACGAGAAGACCCGCCCCGCCTCACGGTGGAGGGGGACGGGTCGGGGACGGGCGGCCGGAGCGGCGCCCGACGCGCGCGGAGTGTCAGCCCGCGACGGCCACGGTGGGCTCACCGGGCTCGACGCCGGCCTCGCCCATCTGCTCGGCGATGCGCATGGCCTCCTCGATGAGGGTCTCCACGATCTTGGACTCGGGGACGGTCTTGATGACCTCGCCCTTGACGAAGATCTGGCCCTTGCCGTTGCCGGAGGCCACTCCGAGGTCGGCCTCGCGGGCCTCGCCCGGACCGTTCACCACGCAGCCCATGACGGCCACGCGCAGCGGGACCTCCATGCCCTCCAGACCCGCGGTGACCTCCTCGGCGAGCGTGTAGACGTCCACCTGCGCCCGGCCGCAGCTGGGGCAGGAGACGATCTCCAGACCGCGCTCGCGCAGGCCCAGGGACTCCAGGATCTGGGCGCCCACCTTGACCTCCTCCGCCGGCGGGGCCGACAGGGAGACGCGGATGGTGTCGCCGATGCCCTCGGACAGCAGCGCGCCGAAGGCCACGGCCGACTTGATCGTGCCCTGGAAGGCCGGGCCCGCCTCGGTGACGCCCAGGTGCAGCGGGTAGTCGCAGGCCTCGGCGAGCTGCCGGTAGGCGTTGACCATCACGACGGGGTCGTTGTGCTTGACCGAGATCTTGATGTCGCGGAAGTCGTGCTCCTCGAACAGCGAGCACTCCCACAGCGCCGACTCCACCATCGCCTCGGGCGTGGCCCTGCCGTACTTGGCGAGCAGGCGCTTGTCGAGCGAGCCGGCGTTGACGCCGATCCGGATCGGGGTCCCGGAGTCCTTGGCGGCCCGGGCGATCTCGGCGACCTTGTCGTCGAACTTCTTGATGTTGCCCGGGTTCACGCGCACCGCCGCGCACCCGGCGTCGATCGCCGCGAACACGTACTTGGGCTGGAAGTGGATGTCGGCGATCACCGGGATCTGCGACTTCTTGGCGATGATCGGCAGCGCGTCGGCGTCGTCGTTGGTGGGCACGGCCACCCGGACGATCTGGCAGCCGGAAGCGGTCAGCTCGGCGATCTGCTGGAGCGTCGCGTTGATGTCGGAGGTCCGGGTGGTGGTCATCGACTGCACCGAGACCGGGGCGTCCCCGCCGACGGGGACGTTTCCCACCATGATCTGCCGGGAGCGCCGACGGGTCGCCAAGGGGCGCGGCGGAGTGGTGGGAATGCCGAGATCGATGGACACGCTTGATTCACCTCGTCTACCGCCCGGAGGGAGGGGCGGCACTTGAAATCTTCCGATAGAGGGCGCCTGGCGCAGCGCGCGGTGTCGCGTCCGGATGTGCGCACGACCGACCGGTGCAACCGGCGGCCCGGGCCGCACCGCCGTTCCCGGATCGCGACCTCAAGGTTACCTGCACCGACGGGGCCGACCGGCAGGTCCTCCGAAGTCGCCCCGCCGGTTTCACCGCCGTTAACCGAACAGTCTGACCGGGTTGACCACGTCGGCGATCAACAGCACCACGCTGAAGACGAGGAAGCAGGCGACCACGACGTAGGCGACCGGTGTCAGCATCGCCACGTCGACCGGCTCCGGGTCGGGCCGCTTGGTCAGTCTCGCCCAGCCGCGCTTGATCCACTCCCAGATCGCGCCCGCCATGTGTCCGCCGTCCAGCGGCAGGATCGGCAGCATGTTGAAGGCGAAGAGGAAGAGGTTGACCCCGGCCAGGATCTGGATCATCAGCGCCGCGGTGTCGGCGACCGGCAGGCCCTGCGACATGATCTCGCCGCCGATGCGGGAGATGCCGACGATGCCCACCGGGGAGTCCTGGGTGCGCTGCTCGCCCAGGAAGGCGGCGGCGAACACCTCCGGGACCCGGCTGGGCAGGTCGATGAGGGCCTCGCCGACGGCGACGAGCATGCCGCCCATCTCCGCCGCGGACTCGCCCAGGGTGAGCGGCGCGCGCTCGTTGAGGAAGATGATGCCGAGGAAGCCCACCGTCTCGGTGCGGTAGACGGCGAAGCCCTCGTCGTCGTAGACGGGGTCGCCGTCGGCGTCGATCTCGTAGAGGATCTCGCCCTCGGCGTCGCGGGCGGGCAGCTCGTTCTCGATGATGTCGACGTCCAGGGCACGCCGCTCGCCGTCGCGCTCGACGACGACCTCGGTGCTGCCCAGCGACTGCCGGATCTGCTGGTTGGCGGAGTTCCAGTCGGGCGTGGGCTCCCCGTCCACCGACACGATGACGTCGCCCGGCTCCAGGCCGGCCTCGGCCGCCGGGGTGGGCGGCAGGCCCTCGCAGTCGGTGGCCGAGCTGCCCACGGGCGCCACGCACTCGTTGACCGCGCCGATGGTGGTGGTGCTCTGCGGGACGCCGATGCCCATGAACAGCACGCCGAGCAGGATCGCGGCCAGCACGACGTTCATCGCCGGGCCGGCGAACATGACGATCAGCCGCTTCCACGGCGCCCGCTGGTAGAACTGGCGGTCCTGGTCCTCGGGCCCCAGTTCGATGTAGGAGGCCTCACGGGCGTCCTCGGCCATCGCCCGCCAGCGGGAGAGCTTGCGGTCCCCGTCCTCGGCGGTCCGGCGGGCCGGGGGCAGCATGCCGACCATGCGCACGAAGCCGCCCAGGGGGACGAGCTTGATGCCGTACTCGGTCTCCCCGCGCCGTACGGACCACAGGGTCTTGCCGAAACCGACCATGTACTCGGTGCACTTGATGCCGAACATCTTGGCCGTGGAGAGGTGGCCGAGTTCGTGCCAGGCGATCGAGAACAGCAGACCCAGTACGAACAGGATGATCCCGATCACGGTCATCGACAGGACCATGCATCTCTCCTCAAGCCGGTGTGGGTCCTAACCCCCGAGCAGCTCGTGCGCGCGGGCCCGGGCCCAGCTGTCAGCGGCGTAGACGTCGTCCAGGGTCAGCTCCGAGGGCGACGGCCCCCGTTGCCCCGCCCGCTGGTGGTCCGAGACTACCCGTGCCACGGTGTCCATGATGGCCGGGAACGCGAGGTTTCCCTTCAGGAAGGCGTCGACCGCCTCCTCGTTGGCGGCGTTGTAGACCGCGGGGGCGGTCCCGCCCTCGGCGCCGACCTCGCACGCCAGCCGGACCGCGGGGAAGGCCTCGTGGTCCAGCGGCTCGAAGGTCCAGCTCTGGGCCGCGGTGAAGTCCAGGCCGGGAGCGGCCCCGGGGACCCGGTCGGGAGCGCCCAGGCCGTAGGCGATGGGGATCATCATGCTGGGCGGGCTGGCCTTGGCGATGGTGGACCCGTCCACGTACTCCACCATCGAGTGCACGATGGACTGCGGGTGCACGACGACGTCGATGCGGTCCAGGGGCATGTCGAACAGCAGGTGGGCCTCGATGACCTCCAGCCCCTTGTTGACCAGGGTCGCGGAGTTGACGGTGATGACCGGGCCCATGCTCCACGTGGGGTGCCGCAGAGCGTCCTCGGGAGTGACGTCGGCCAGGTCCCGGCGGGTGCGGCCGCGGAAGGGCCCGCCGCTGGCGGTGACGACCAGGCGGCGCACCTCGTCGCGGCGGGCATGCACGTGGCCCTGGGCGAGGCTGCCCAGCTCGCCCTCGGGCAGGTAGGGGAAGCACTGGGCCAGGGCGAAGTGCTCGGAGTCGACCGGGACGATCTGGCCGGGAGCGGCCAGCTCGCGCACCAGCGGACCGCCGATGATGAGGGACTCCTTGTTGGCCAGCGCGAGCCGGCGGCCGGCCCGCAGGGCGGCGAGGGTGGACTCCAGGCCCAGCGCGCCGGTGATGCCGTTGAGGACGACGTCGCACGCGGATCCGGCGAGTTCGGCGACACCGTCCGCCCCGGCGAGGACGGTGGCGTCGCTGCCGTGCACCGACAGCGCGGCGGCGAGTTCGCCCGCGCGGTCGGGGTCGGCGACCGCGACGGTGGCCGCGCCGAGTTCGGCCGCCTGCTTGGCGAGCAGGTCCACCCTGCCGCCGCCCGCGGCGAGCCCGACGACCCGGAAGCGCCCGGGGTTGCTCTGGACGATGTCGACGGCCTGGGTCCCGATGGATCCGGTGGAGCCGAGGATCACTACTGTTCGCTGCTGTTCTTCTCGCACGTCCTCATTGTTCCGCACCCGGGCGGTTCCCGCCGACGGCCTGTGGACGAGCGCGGTCGGCCCCGGGGCGGCGGCCGGAAGCGGCTCCGGACCGTCGCGGAAGGGGTCTTTACAAGACGGCGGTGGTCACCTAACTTGACCCGTGAGTAGGTTACTGACGAGTTAAGCAACCGACCTCCCGACGGCGGGGCGCGACGCCCTCGGGACTCCCCCTCCCCCGTCCCCCACCCCCGAGGTCACGCCCCATGCCCTCCGCGCCCGCCCCCATCCCCGTGCCCGATCCCCGCCCGCCCGCCGCCGACGGGCCCGCGCGCACCCTCGCGCGCCTGCTCTCCGCCGTCCTGGCCGCCCTGCTGGCGGCCGTGCTCCTGCCCGCCGCACCCGCCGCCGCGTCGGTCGGCGCGACGGTCACCCACGAGACGATCCCCGGCCACGGCGGCATCGAGCTCCAGGCCAAGGTGTTCACCCCCACCGGTGTGGAGGGCCCGCACCCGCTGCTGGTCATGCCCTCCGCCTGGGGCACCCCCAACCTGATCTACGTCGGCGCCGCCCACCGCCTCGCCCACGAGTCGGGCTACCAGGTGATCGCCTACACCTCCCGGGGCTTCTACGACTCCGGCGGCGAGATCGAGGTGGCCGGCCCCGAGGACCGCGCCGACGCCAGCGCCGTCATCGACTGGGCGCTGGAGAACACCGACGCCGATCCCGAGCGGATCGGCATGGGCGGCATCTCCTACGGCGGCGGCATCAGCCTGCTGACCGCCGCCGAGGACGACCGCGTGCGCGCGGTGGCCGCGCTCAGCGGGTGGACCGACCTGGCCGCCTCCCTGTACCCGGACGCCACCGTCAACGAGCAGGCGGCCGAACTGCTGCTGCTGGCCGGCCACCTCACCGGCCGCCCTGGCGAGAGCCTGCGGGAGATGGAGCGGGAGTACCGCGACGGGAACATCCAGCCGGCGCTGGACATGGCCCCCGACCGCTCCGTGGCCACCAAGGTCGACGACATCAACGCCAACGGCACCGCCGTCATGCTCGCCAACGCGTGGAACGACGGCATCTTCCCGCCCGGCCAGATCACCGACTTCTACGAGGCGCTGGAGGGCCCGAAACGGCTGATGCTGGCCCCCGGCGACCACGCCACCCAGGAGGCGTTCGGCGCGGTCGGCCTGCCCAACGAGATCTGGGCCTCCCTGGGCGACTGGTTCGACCACCACCTCAAGGGCGAGGCCAACGCGGTCGCCACCGAGCACCCGGTCCACGTGCGGCCCAACAACGGGCGCGGCGAGTGGACCACCCACCCCGACTGGCCGTCGGTGACCGGCTCCACCGAGACCTACTACCTGGACCGGCCCAGCACCCACTGGTTCCGCTGGCAGAGCAGCGGGGACATGGAACCCGAGCCCGCGACCGACTGGGACTACCGCTTCCGCACCGGCATCGCCACGACCGCGCAGAGCGGCACGGTGCTGCTCTCCGGTGCCCTCCAGCAGTTCTTCGACGTGCCCACCGGGGTGTCACTGCCCCTGGTCGACCGCTACCGGTCGGCCGTGTGGACCAGCCCGCGCCTCCCGGACGGCGCGCGCGTGGCGGGCACGCCCGAGGCCGTGTTCACGCTGACGCCGACCGCGCCGGACCAGTCGGTGTTCGTGTACCTGTACGCCATCGACGGCCACGGCAACGGGTCGCTGGTGTCGCACACGCCCCACACGCTGCGCGACGCCGTGCCCGGCGAGCCCGTGACGGTGCGCGCCGACCTCCAGCCGGTGGTGTGGGACGTGCCCGCGGGGCACCGCCTGGCGGTCGTGGTGGACTCCAAGGACTACCGCTACGACAGTGAGAGCAGGATCGGCGACCGCGTCACGGTGACGTCTCCGGAGCAGGCCCCGTCGCAGGTCACGATCCCGCTCGCCTGACGCGGCCCGACCCGCCCCCGACCGGTGCCGGCCCCCGGACGGCGGTCGGGCGGCGCGACTCCCGCCGCGCCGTCCGGCCGCCTCGTTCCCAGGATCGACGGACACAAACCCAAAGTAGCCTTTGGGTCACTCAAAGTATGCAAGTATCGGGCGCATGAATGTGCCCACCACTCCCAAGATCCTGGCCTGCCTCGCCGCCGCCGCGGTCCTCGTCGGCGGAACGGCCGCCGCCGAGCGGCTTCCCTCACCCGCCTCCGCCCTCACCCGGACGGTGTCCTCCACCGCGGAGGCCCCCGACCGGGAGGCGCTCTCCCACGCGGACGGGGTGTCGCACCAGGCGGCCGCCGTCACCGAGGCCGAGCGCCGCGCGGTACTCGACTACTGGACCATCGACCGCATGGCGGCGGCGCAGCCGATCAGCATGGCCGCCGTCGACCTCGTGGAGGACGCCCTCCAGCTCTCGCAGCGGGCGGAGCGGGCCGAGGCCGAGCCGCAGGCGGCGCCGCATCCCGAGAGCACCGGTGAGCGCTGGACCGCCGGCGGCCTGGTGACCCGCACGACCGGCAAGGTCTTCCTCACCATGGACGGGCGCGACTTCACGTGCTCGGCGTCGGTCGTGGACTCCGACAACCGGAGCACCCTGGTCACCGCCGGTCACTGCGCCAAGGACGGCCGGGGCTCCTGGGCGAAGAACTGGGCGTTCGTGCCCGGGTACGCCGACGGCGCCTCGCCGCACGGCCGCTACACCGCCCGCGACCTGCTGGTCGCGCCGCAGTGGGAGCGCGAGGCCGACGACAGCTACGACTTCGCCATGGCGGTCCTCAACACCCGGGACGGCCGGTCCGTGCAGGGGGCCGTGGGCGCCCAGCGGATCGCGTTCGACACCTGGACCGAGGAGCGCGTCCGCGACGGCGTGCAGGTGTACACGTTCGGGTACCCGGCCGCCTCCCCGTTCGACGGCCGTGACCTGCACTACTGCTCGGGCCGGACCGTGCCCGACACGGGCGGGACGACCGCCAACGGCGTCGGCTGCACGATGACCCAGGGATCCAGCGGAGGCCCGTGGTTCTCCGGCTTCGACACGGGGACGGGCCGCGGCACGATCTCCTCGGTCGTGAGCTTCAAGTACGCGAACGACAGGAGCGTCCAGTACGGGCCGCGGCTCGGGTCCGCGGCCCGCCAGGTGTTCGAGCACGCCGAGCGCCTGTAAGCCCAACCCGCCGGCCCCGGTGGCCCCGCTCACCGGGGCCACCGGGGGTGAGGGGTGGGCGTCCAGCTCGCCCTGAGCCCCAGGGTGCCGGTTCGGGGCGCGCCGGTGTTCTCCAGGAGACCCCCGGGGAACGGCGGCCCCGGAGGACACCGGCCCGCGAACGCCCTACAGGTCGATGCCGGTGAGCACCAGGACCCGCTCGTAGGTCAGGTCGGTCATCGCCGAGCGCACGCCCTCCTTGCCCACGCCCGACTTGCGGACACCGCCGTAGGGCATCTGGTCCGCGCGGAAGGTCGGCACGTCGCCGATGATCACACCGCCGACCTCCAGCTCGCGGTGGGCGCGGAAGGCGGTCCGCAGGTCCCGGGTGAACACGCCCGCCTGGAGGCCGAAATCGCTGTCGTTGACGGTGGCGAAGGCCTCGTCGGTGTCGGCCGCCCGCTGGACGACCAGCACCGGCCCGAACACCTCCTCGCGCACGACCCTGGCGTCGGCGGGCACGTCGGTGAGGACGGTGGGCGCCACGGTGACACCGTCGCGCGTGCCGCCGGTGCGCAGCTTGGCTCCCGCGGCGACGGCCTCGTCGATCCACGCGGACACGCGGACGGCCGCGGCCTCGTCGACCAGGGGGCCCACGTCCGTGGCGGGGTCGGCGGGGTCGCCCACGCCCAGCGCCTCGACCGCGTCGACCAGGCGGGCGACGAACTCGTCGTGGACGGCGTCGGTGACCACGACCCGCTGGACGCCGATGCACACCTGGCCCGCCTGGTTGTTGCCGAACAGCGCCACGCGTCCGGCCGCCCAGTCCAGGTCGGCGTCGTCGAGCACGACGGCGGCGGCGTTGCCGCCCAGCTCCAGGGTGACGTGCTTGTGCGGGGCGAGCTTCTGCAGCTCCCACCCGAACTGGCCGCCGGTGAAGGAGATCACCGGGAGGCGCTCGTCGGTGAGCAGGGTGGCGGCGCGGTCGTTGGGCATCGGCAGGACCGACACCATGCCGGCGGGCAGCGCGGTCTCCGCGATGATCTCGCCGAGGAGCAGGGCGGTCATCGGCGTCGCCGGGGCGGGCTTGAGGATGATGGGCGCGCCGACGGCGATGGCCGGGGCGATCTTGTGCGCCACCAGGTTGAGCGGGAAGTTGAACGGTGAGATGCCCAGGACCGGGCCCTGCGGCACCCGGCGCACCAGGGCCATCCGCCCGGTACCGCCGGGGTCGGTGTCCAGGCGCTGGAGTTCGCCGCTGTCGCGGCGGGCCTCCTCGGCCGCCCAGCGGAACACCGAGACGGCGCGGCCGGCCTCGGCCCGCGCCCACTTGATCGGCTTGCCGCTCTCGGCGGTGATGGTCTGGGCGATCTCCTCGGCGCGCTCGGCCAGGCGCCGGGAGACGTGGTCGAGGGCGTCGGCCCGCACGTGCGCGGGCAGGGCCGCGGCCTCGGCGGAGACCGCGTGCGCGGCGGCGACGGCCTCCTCGATCTGGGCGACGGAGGGTACGGCGACCGTACCCGCGGTCCGACCCGTGTAGGGGTTGACGACGGTCATCTCGGTGTCGCCGGTCGCGGCGGTGCCGGCCAGCCAGAACGGGCGCGTAGACATGGCAGTGACGCTAGCCCCCGCCGACGGGGTCCGCCTTGTCCACGATTGCCAACACCGTGACGGGAATTGGCCACACTGGCGCAGGACCGCGGTGCGCGGGGGCGACCGGCCCCGGTCGGCACCGGTAGCGTGCCCGTGGTCGCCGCCGTGTGGCGACGGCGCCGAAGACGCGCACAGGTTGTTCGGGTCAACCGACTGGCGTGAGCGCTGTCCTTCATCCAGAGTGGTGGATGAGGGTTCGGCCAGCACAAACGAGCCGTGCCCCGGTTCGCCGACAACGCCCTGGAGTGCTCATTGCCGCTCGTGTACCGCACGCTCGCCTCGGTCCCGGAGGACGACGGTGACCTCGTCGCCGCGGCGTCTGCGGTCTTCTCGCGCTGGTTGAGCAAGCGCGGCAACTCGGGCGCACGCGTGGACTTCACCTGTTCGGGCCACTACGAACTGAGCAATCGCTCCCGCGCCCTCGTCGTCCGGCACGACAACCCCGAGGAGGGGCTGGCCTTCCTCCGGCTCACCACCGAGTCCGACAAGCCGGACGGGGTCTGGCGGACCACCGCCTCGGTGGTCGTCGACCCGGAGCTCTCCCCCGGCCAGCACCTGTGGATCGACATGGCGGTCGACCCCGCGCCCCGCGAGGAGTCCCCCGCGGACCAGCCGCGCCTGGACGTGATGCCGCCCGAGGCCGCGCGGATGCTCCTGCAGGAGGTCGCCGCGCGCGACGGCGCCCAACCGCTCCCGGCCGGCCCCCGGATCGTGCGCGGCCGCGACGACGCGCTGGTGGACACGCTGGTGTCGGCGATCCGCGCCCCCGACCGCCGCCTGGCCGTGGTGGCCACGGGCACGCCCCGCGACGTCACCGTCGCCGGTTGGCGCGAGGCCATGGCGGGCGCGCTGGCCAGGTCCACGGGCATGTGCGCCGGCTACGTGCTCGACGCCGCCGCCATCGAGCGCGTGGGCGCCCTGCTGCCCCGGGGCCTGGACATCCCCACGGGCGGAGTCCGCACGTTCTTACCCGCCGTGGACGTGGCGGACGAGAGCGACCACGCGCGCCATCCCCGGATGAGCCCCGCGACGCTCGACACGGCGCGGGAGGGCGACCGCATCCGCAACTGGGTGGGCGCGGCCCTCTCACGACGGGTCCGCGAGACCGCCCTGGCGGCGGGCCTGCCCGCTCCGCTGGCCGCGGTGGACGCGCTGCTGGCCGAGGAGACGACCGACCTGCGGCTCCGTGCGCTGAGCCGGAGGGACCGCGGGCCGGCCGCCGACCCGGGCCGGAACGGCGGCGGGGCCGGCCACGGCCGACCGGACGACCAGGGCCGCGTGCCCTCGGCCCGCCGCCCCTCCGGGGACACGGCCGGCGGCGGCCTCGCCGCGGTCCACGAGCGCGACGCGCAGGAGCAGCTGACCCAGCGGCTGCGCGAGGAGGTCAGGCGCCAGAACGCGCGGATCGCGGAGCTGTCCGAGGAGCGCCAGGCGCTGCTCGCCGAGACCGCCGACCTCGCCGAGGAGGTCGAGACGGCGCGCGAGCAGCTGCGCGCCGCCCGCTTCGAGGCGCGCTGGCTGCGCGAGCGCATCCGCGAGGAGGGCCTGTTCCGGCTGGCCGCCACCCCCGCGCCCCGCGACCCGCAGCAGCGCCCCCCGGTGACCGTGCGGCAGCTGCTGGACCGCATCACCGACGGCAGCGCCCTGCCGCACCTGTTCTTCACCATCGAGGACCACGACACGGTGCACGAGCTGGAGGACAGCCGCAAGGAGACCCTGTGGGTCACCCGCGCGTGGGAGGCGCTGCTGGCCCTGAACGACTACGCCCGCTACCAGTTCGACAACCCCGGCAGCGGGCTGGGCTTCCACTCCTACCTGCGCGAGACCCCGGACGGCTACCAGGTCATCCCGGTCAAGCGGCTGGCCTCCCAGGAGTCGGACTACGTGCGCAACCGGGGCAAGCTCAACGAGAAGCGGCTGTTCCGCGTCCCCACCGAGGTGGAGCCGAGCGGGCGCGTCCCCATGTACGCGCACATCAAGCTGGACATCGAGTACGGGATCTGCCCCCGGCTGTACTTCTACCCCCACCTGGGACCCGGCACGACCAACCGGGTCTACATCGGCTACCTGGGACGCCACCTGCCCGTCCAGCAGTCGAACTGACGCCCGCCCCGAGCCCGCCTCGGCGCCCCACCACCGCCCCGCGCCGCGTCGTGTCCGCTCCCGCACGGGCGGGTCTCCCGTCGACAACGCGCGCGAGCGCTTCGGTGGCGTCGATGGAGCTTCTCGCCACGGAGGTCCGTCCTCCGTCTGGTGCAGGCACACGATGAGGTCTCGCTCCGAACGTTCGGCGGGCGCTACGCCGAGCTGTACGGGATCCGGGCCCGCGCCTACCGCGCCGGGACGTGACCGCCCCTCCCGCCCCCTGCCTCCGGCTCCCGCGGGGCTCCGGGCGGCTCCGGGCGGCCCGGCACACGTCCGGGTCCGGCCGGGGCCGCACGCCGCCTACCCTGGGGGCCGTGACGATCACCAGGAACGCGCTCGCCGAGGCCGAGTGGCGCGAGCGCGCCCACCGGCACGAGGCACGCGTGGACGCGCTGGTCGCCGACCATCTGCGGCGGCGCCGGGAGGGCGTGCGCCACCCGGTGGAGGACTTCCTCTTCACCTACTACAACCTCAAGCCGTCCCAGCTGCGCAGGTGGCACCCCGGTGCGGGGACGGCGCTGCTGGGCCAGGGCGCCCGCGTCCGGCTGGACGAGAGGTTCTACACCGAGGCCGACGGCGCGGTGGTGCTGGACGCCGGGGCCTTCGTCGACGCGCGGCCGGTGCTGGGGTTCGTCGAGCGGCTGCTGGAGTCGGTGGCCTCGCGTCCGGCGCACCTGGGCTGCTTCGGGCTGCACGAATGGGCGATGGTGTACCGGACCACGGAGGTCCGCCACGGCCAGGTCCCGCTGCGGCTGGGGCACGCGGGCACGGACCGGGTGGTGGAGTCGCACCGCGTCCAGTGCTCGCACTTCGACGCGTACCGCTTCTTCACCGAGCCCGCCAGGCCGCTCAACACCCTGCGGCCCACCCGCGAGACCCAGTCCGACCTGGACCAGCCCGGGTGCCTGCACGCCAACATGGACCTGTACAAGTGGGCCTACAAACTCGCCCCGGCCGTACCGTCCGAGCTGGTGGTGGACTGCTTCGAGCTGTCGAAGGACATCCGGGTACTGGACATGCGGGCCTCGCCCTACGACCTGGCCGACTGGGGGTATCCGCCGGTCCGCATCGAGACGGCGGAGGGCAAGGCCGAGTACATGGCGGCCCAGAGCGCGTTCGCCGAGCGCGGCGCCGACCTGCGCGAGCGCCTGCTGCGGGTGTGCCGGGAACTGCGGGACGCGTGAGGGGGCGGCGCCGTCGGCGCCGCCCCCTCGGTACGGGTTCCGGGGATCAGCCCTCGGTGGGCTCACCCGGCTCCGCCGGGCTGTTCCGGCGCTTGCGCGTGAAGTAGACGGCCGCGCCACCGCCGGCGACCGCCACGGCTCCCGCGGCCACCAGGCCGGCCAGGGCCGTGCCCGTGACGGGGAGGCCGCCCGGACCATCGGGGGTTCCGCTCTCGTCGGCCGGCGTCGTGGGCTCGTCGCTTTCGGCCGGGTCCGTGGCGCCGTCCGTGGGCTCGGTGGGCTCCGTCGGCTCGTCGGTGGGCTCGGTTCCCGGGTCCGACGGCTCGGTGGTGGGCTCCTCGGTCGGCTCCTCGGAGGGCTGCTCCGTGGGCTCCTCGGTCGGCTCCCCGGTGGGCTGGGGCTCCTCGGTGGGCTCCGGCTCCTCGTCCTCGCACCGGACCTTGAAGACCTTCTGCTTGGCCTTGCCGTGCTGGCCCTCGAAGGTCCAGTTCAGGTGGTAGTGGCCGTTCTCCAGGTCCAGGAGTTCGGTGCTGCCCTCGCCCTCGCCGTCCAGGACGAGGGTGCCGTCGAGCACCGGCTCGGCGTCGTGCGGGTTGCCGCCGCCCTGGACGACGATCTCCCAGTCCACCTCCTGGGCGGCGTCGAATCCGAAGGCCACGATCTGGAAGTCGCAGACCTTGGGCACGTTCCGGTTGTCCTCCTCCGGCGTGCTCGGCGAGTGGATCTTCACCGTGCCGTTGTCGCCGGGAGGGGAGGCGGGCAGGGTGCCGGCGGACGCGAGGGCGGGCCCGGCCAGGACGGCCGTGGCGGTCAGGGCGGCGCCGGCCAGGAGCCGGGCGCCCAGGGCACGCGGAACGAAGATGGGGGTCACAGGGGACTCCTGCTGGTCGTGATGCCGGAGTGGGCGGGGGCACCCGGTCACCTGTGTACGGGACGAAGCAAAAACTACCTTCTTTCCCACGAGTAGCAGTAGCCACACATCAGGACAGATGCGAAATGGTGACCAACGGGGCCGTTCTCTCATGACCGCCCGTGACCAGCGGATTCACCAGGACTACCCCGCCGCCCGCGCCTCACGCCGTGTCGGGCCCCTCCCCTGCGCCGGTCCCCGGGCGGGTACCGGTGCCGTGCACGATGCGCTTGGCGTACTCCTCGTTCGGCCGGATCTGCCCGGACAGGATCTGCTCGGCGTAGTGGCAGGCCACCTTGTGCGTGCCCCTCACGGTGCGCAGCTCCGGGCGCTCGGTGTCGCAGCGCTCCTCCTGGCGCCAGGGGCACCGGGTGTGGAAGCGGCAGCCCGGGGGCGGCGCGGCCGGGGAGGGCAGGTCGCCCGCCAGCAGGATGCGCTCGCGGGCGTCCTCCACCTCCGGGTCCGGTACGGGCACGGCCGACATCAGCGAGCGCGTGTACGGGTGCATCGGCGTCTCGTACAGGTCGTCGCCGGAGGCCTCCTCCACGAGCGAGCCCAGGTACATCACGCCGACCACGTCGCTGACGTGGCGCACCACCGCCAGGTCGTGCGCGATGACCAGGTAGGTCAGGCCCAGTTCCTTCTGGAGCCCCTCCAGGAGGTTGAGCACCTGCGCCTGGATCGACACGTCCAGCGCCGACACCGGCTCGTCGCAGATGATGAGGTCGGGCCGCAGCACCAGGGCGCGGGCGATCCCGATGCGCTGGCGCTGGCCGCCGGAGAACTCGTGCGGGTAGCGGGACAGCGCCTTGGCGGAGAGTCCCACCCGCTCCAGCGCGTCCACGACGCGGGCCCGCTGGTCCTGGAGCGTGCGCGCGCGGCGCTCCCGCGGGCTCATGTCCTCTTCCTCACCCGGGCCGCCGATGCCGTGCGCCTGCAGCCCCTCCAGCAGGATGGACCCGATGTTCTGGCGCGGGTTGAGGCTGCCGAGCGGGTCCTGGAAGACCATCTGCAGGTGGCGGCGCTCCCGGCGGATCGTCTCCGTGTCCAGGTCCGCCAGGTTCCGGTCGCCGAACACCACCTGGCCCTCGGTGATGTCGACCAGCCGCAGCACGGCCCGGCCGAGGGTGGTCTTGCCGCAGCCAGACTCCCCCACGAGCCCGTAGGTCTGGCCGCGCTCGATGGTCAGGCTGACCCCGTCCACCGCGCGCACGTGGCCGATCGTGCGGTCGAAGACCACACCGCGCTTGATCGGGAAGTGGACCTTGAGGTCCCTGATCTCCAGCAGGCTCATCCGCGTGCCTCCTCGTCGCCGACCGCGGCCGGGCTCTCCTGTACGGCGCGGTCCGCCGCCTTCGCGTGTCCGACCGGGTTCACGCACCGGTGCGCGTGCTCCCCGGTCGCGTGCACGAGCTCGGGCGCCCCTCGCAGGCACTCCATCGTGTAGTGGTCGCACCGGGGCGCGAACGCGCACCCGTCCGCCCAGGCGATGTTGTCGTTGACCGACCCCCGCACGGGCGTGAGCGGCTCGCCGCGGGGCGCGTCCAGGCGCGGCACGGAGCCCAGCAGCCCGACGGTGTACGGATGCGTGGGCTCGGCGAAGAGCGGGCTCCGGGGCGCCGCCTCCACGGCCCGTCCCGCGTACAGCACGTTGATGTCGTCGCACAGGCCCGCCACCACGCCCAGGTCGTGCGTGATCATGAGCAGGGCCGTGCCCTCCTCCACGACCAGGTCCCTGAGCAGCTCCAGGATCTGGGCCTGGATGGTCACGTCCAGCGCGGTCGTGGGCTCGTCGGCGATCATCAGCTTCGGCCGGCAGGCCACCGCCATGGCGATCAGGGCGCGCTGGCGCATCCCGCCGGAGAGCTGGTGCGGGTACTCCCGGAGCCGCCGTGTGGGATCGGGGATCCCCACCCGGTGCAGCAGGTCGGCGGCCTCCTTGCGGGCGGCCGAGCCCCGCAGCCCGCGGTGGCGCCGGAGGATCTCGGTGACCTGGAGGCCGATGGGGATGACGGGGTTCAGGGAGCTGAGCGGGTCCTGGAAGATCATCGCCAGCTGTGCGCCCCGCAGGTCGCGCATCCGGCGCGGCGACAGGGCGAGCAGGTCGGTCTCGCCCTCGGGCAGCCGCATGCGCGCGGATCCGCCGACGGTGAGGCCGCGGGAGGGCAGCAGTCCCATCAGGGCCAGCGAGGTGACGCTCTTGCCGCAGCCGGACTCGCCGACCAGGCCGGTGACCCGCCCCTCCTCCAGGGTGAAGGAGACCCCGTCCACGGCCCGGACGTCGTCCGCGCCGCGGCGGTGGAACACCACGGACAGCTCGTCCACCGTCAGCAGCGGCGTGCTGGAACTCATGGTCATTTCCTCACCTTCGGGTCGAGGGCCTCGCGCATCGCCTCACCCAGCAGGGTGAAGCCCAGGGCGGTGACGATGATGGCCAGCGCCGGGTACACGGCCAGCGACGGCGCGCTGGACAGGAACCGCTGGGCGTCGGCGAGCATCGTGCCCCACTCGGGGAAGGCCGGGTCCGGGTTGCCCAGGCCCAGGTAGGACAGGGCCGCGGCGTCGATGATGGCGGTCGCCAGGGTGAGGGTGCTCTGGACGATGACCGGGCCCATGGAGTTGGGCAGGATGTGCGCCAGGGCGATGCGGCGCTTGCGCACGCCCAGCGCCTGGGCGGCCAGCACGTAGTCGCGGGAGCCCTGGGAGATCATGGCGCCGCGCAGCAGGCGGGCGAAGATGGGAATCTGGGCGACGCCGACCGCGATCATGACCGTGGTCAGGCTGGGTCCGATGAGCGCGGCGACGGTGACGGCCAGCAGCAGCGTGGGCAGCGCCAGCATCATGTCGATGACGCGCATGACCACGTTGTCGAACCGGCGGCCCCAGGCGCCGCCGAGGCTGGCCGCGGCTCCCGCCGAACCGCCCAGCAGGGCGCCGACGCAGAAGCCGACGAGGGTGGCGACCACGCCGACCAGCAGGGTCTGCCTGGCTCCGATCACCATCCGGGAGAACTGGTCGCGGCCGAGGTTGTCCAGCCCCAGCAGGTTCTCCGCGCGCGGACCGACGAACACGTTGCGGTTGGGGAAGACCTCCGCGCCCCACGTCTGCGCGGTCGGGCTGTAGGGGGCGATGAGCGGCGAGAAGAGCGCCACGAGGACGAACACGGTGACGATGACGGCACCGGAGATGGCCATGGGGCTGCGGCGCATGCGCAGGAAGGCCTCGCGCCACACGCCGGCCCCGTGGCCGTCGTCGCCGCGTTCTCCCATGAGTTCGGCGAGCCGGTCGACCTTGGCGGCCTTGCGCCCCAGCAGGGGCGCGGCCCCGCCCCTGGTCCCGGTGCCGGCGGGGTTCTGGGAACTCGGTGGCGTCGTCATCACTGGGCCCGCACTCTCGGGTCGAGGAGGCTGTAGGAGATGTCCACGAGGAGGTTGATGAACACGTAGACGGTGGCGATGATCAGGATGAACCCGGTGAGCACGGGGTAGTCGCGCTCCTGGGTGGCCGAGTAGATGAACGATCCGATCCCCGGGAAGGCGAACACGCTCTCGGTGAGGACCGCCCCGGCGAAGAGGCTTCCGGTGAGCAGTCCGATGGCGGTGACCACCGGCAGCATCGCGTTGCGCATGACGTGCCTGGTGCGCACGGTGTTGCGGTGCAGGCCCTTGGCGTCGGCGGTGCGCACGTAGTCCTCCTCCAGCACCTCCAGCACGCTGGCCCGCGTCATGCGGACGATGACCGCGAGCGGGATGGAGGCCAGTGCCAGGCCCGGCAGCACCAGGTGGGCGAGCGCGTCGGCGACCACGTCCCACTCGCCGGTGCGCAGCCCGTCCAGGACGGCGAAGCCGCTGAGGTTGGTGCGGTCCAGCCCCGGGGAGAGGCGGAAGGCCGACGGGAACAGTCCGAGCCGTTCGGCGAAGACGACCTTGAGGATGAACGCCAGGAAGAACACCGGTGTGCAGATGCCGACCAGTGATCCGCCCACCGCCGCGAAGTCCAGCACGGTCCCGCGCCGGCGGGCGGCCAGGTAGCCCAGCGGCAGCCCGACCGCGACGGCGATGACCATGGCCGACACGGCGAGTTCGAACGTGGCGGGGAAGCGGGTCAGGAACTCCTCCAGGACCGGCCGACCGCTGGCGATGGAGGTGCCCAGGTCGCCCTGGGCGATGCGCCGCAGGAAGGACAGGTACTGGACCGTGAGCGGCTCGTCGAGCCCGAGCGAGCGCCGGAGCGAGGCCCGCTGCTCATCGGTCGCGTCGTCGGGGAGGAGGGCGTACTCCGGACCGCCGGGAAGCCGTTGCAGCCAGACGAACAGCAGGATCGAGAGTCCGACCAGGGTCGGGATCAGCTGGAGAACTCGCCTGACGATGAATCGCAGCACCTTCGCCGCCTTTCGTCAGTGGTGAGAACGATGGGACGCGAACGCCTCCGCCGGGATGGGGCGGGCGTCGTCGGGGAGGGTGGTGGGTCGGCCCGTCGTCCGCGGGGATGGCCCGCGGGCGCCGGGCGGCACGCGGATCCGCGTGCAGGGAGGGGCCCGGCCGTCGTGTGGACCGGCCGGGCCCTGTCGGGGGCTGGTGCCCTACTTCCAGGAGGCTTCGGAGAAGTTCTCCTGGGTGAGCGGACTGACCGCGGGTGGGTTGACGTTCTCGGCGAAGGCGATGGACGGCGGGGAGCTGGAGATGGGCAGCCCCGGGAGGATGTCCATGATCTGGTTGTTCAGCTCCTGGTAGGCGGCGACGCGCTCCGCGTCGTCGGGGTTGCCGCTCGCCTCGGCCATGGCCTCGAACAGGTCCTCGTCGCGGAAGCCGAACTCGCTGTTGTAGCCGGAGAACCAGGTGCCGATGAAGTTGTAGGCGTCGTTGTAGTCACCGGTCCAGCCGAGCAGGTACAGCGGGCACTCGCCGGAGTTGGTGCGCGGGATGTAGTCGGCCCACTCGTAGGTGACCGGCTCCACGGTCACGCCGACCGCCTCCAGGTCCGCGGAGATGACGTCGAAGATGTCACGCGGCGCGGGCATGTAGGGGCGGGTGACGTCGGACGGGTAGCAGAACTCCAGCGTCAGGTCCTCCTGGCCGGCGTCGGCGAGCATCTCCTCGGCCAGGTCGGGGTCGTAGTCGTAGGTCTGCACGTCCGGCGACCAGCCGTCGAGGGTGTCGGGGTGGAACTGCGTGGCCACCTCGCCGCCCGCGGGCAGGATCGTGTCGACGATGCGCTGGCGGTCGACGGCGTGCGCGAGGGCCTGGCGCACCTCCAGGTCCGCGAGCGCCTCGTTGGCCTCCTGCTGGTAGGCCATGTAGAGGACGTTGAACACGTCGCGTGTGGGCACCTGGAAGCCGGCGGCCTCCAGCGGTTCCACGTCGGCGGGCGCCACGAGGTCGTACCCGTGGATGTCGCCGGCCTCCAGGGCCTGGCGGCGGGCCGTCTCGTCGGGGATGGCGCGCAGGAGCATGGTCTCGAAGCCCGCGGGCTCGCCCCAGTAGTCCTCGAAGCGCTGGAGGGTGACCTCGTCCTGGTCCTGGTCCCACTCCTCGACGGTGAAGGGCCCGGTCCCGGCCACGGTCCCGGCGACCTGGCTGTACTCGGGGAGCGTGTAGTTGCCCTCCTCGCCGGTGATCTCCTGGTCGGCGATGGCCTCCAGGGTGGACGGGCTCATGAGTCCGAACGCCGCGAGGCTGAATCCGCCGGGGAAGATCGAGGAGTATTCCGTGATGGTGATGACGGGGGTCAGCTCGTCCTGGGCCTCGCAGGAAACGTACCGCGAGTCGGGGATGTCCTCGTCCTCGTTCTCCGCGAAGCCGCCGAACACCGACTGCCAGTAGTAGGAGTTGTTGGAACTCTGGTAACCGCCCGTGAGGTTGTGCCAGCGGTCGAAATTCGCGCAGACGGCTTCGGCGTTCAGGGCGTCGCCGTCGTGGAACTGCACGTTCTCACGAAGGTGGAACGTCCATTCGGTTCCGTCCTCGGACTGTTCCCAGTCCTCGGCGAGCCCGCCGACGATCTCGCTGCCGCCCGACTCGTGGCGCAGCAGGGTCTCGAAGACCTGGCGGCTGTATCGGTAGGTCTCACCATCGCTGGTGAGGAAGGGGTCCAGGGTGCTGATGCTGCCCGCGGCCGCGAACACGAAGGGCTCTGAGGAGTCGGCACCGTCACCCCCTTCGCGCGTACTCTCCGCGCACGCTGTCGCGACCAGCGCGAGTGAGGTAGCCGCCGCCAGGAGGGCGAGCGGCTTTCGGGAAGACTTCCTGAGCATGGTCCACCTCAATGCGGGCCGGGGGTGTGGCCCTCGTCGATTGAGTGGACCCTAGACCGAACGCGGTCCCGGTGTGAAGATAGACGACTGGGTATTAATACAACCGTTTCAGTTCTGTGCCGGGATCCATAGATGGCGTTTCCCGGCATCGTGTACAACTGCGCGGCCTTATCACGACCAACGGCCGCGCGATACCCCTGTCACTTTCCGCGCACGCGCAGAAACCCGTTTTTCATCGGCTCATCGGATGAATGACGGCGGGCGATTTCGTCCCCATTCGTCACACCAACCCCGCCCCACCCCTGCGCACCGGGGCCGGAAGCGCCCTATGATCTGGCAATGACCACTCCCCTTGACGACGCGGACCTGACCGCGTTCCTGGAAGGCCAGGAGACCTCCTGGCTGGCCGAACAGCTCATGCTGGTGGCCGACGAGGACCCCATCACCCGCATCCGCCTGACCGCCGCGGCGGGTTCCGAGAGCGTCGTCGAGGAGGCCCGGGCCGCGACCCTGGCCGCCGTCGTCGACCACGTACCGGCCGCCGAGGACGAGGAGGAGGACGACGGCGACGCCCTCCACCGCGTCCTGGACCTGCTCGACGACCTGGTCGACTACGGGTTCGAGGACGAGACCTCCGACATCGCCGACGAGGCGCGCGAACTGTACGTCACGCGCCACGGGGAGGACGACAGCGAGCACCTGGCCCGGCTGCACGTCATCGCCGACGGCGCCGAGGAGGACGAGGAGCACGAGCAGGCCGTCTGAGGGCGTGTCCGGCGGACACGTGCCGGACACACGCGAGGGCGTGTGCGGCGGACACCCCGCCGGACACGCGCGAGGGTCGGGCGGACCGGGCGGCGACCCGGCCCGCGCGGCCCTCGTCGCGTTCCGCTACGAGTCGCGCGCTCCGCACCAGCGGCGCACCTCGGTGCTCCACAGGGCGATGTTGGCCGTGATGGCGAGCATCGCGGAGAGGAAGCCGGCCAGCATGAGGGGCGTGTCCGCGAACTGGGCGGCCAGGCGCAGCGCGTGGGCGGCCCCGAGCAACGCGATCCCGGCGAGGACGCGGGCCGTCCACCACGGCGCGGGCACGGCCCGGCGCACGGGGATCGCCGTCCCGGCCAGGGCCGCGCCCACGATGGCCGCGCCGACGACCAGGGTCCACATGGGCGTCTGGAAGCGGTCCGGCACACCGGCGTCCAGCACGGCCCACACCAGGTAGGCCTGGAGCGCGCCCACCGGAAGCGCGGCGAGGAGCACACCGGCGGTCTGCCGCACGTCCGCGGGCGGTCGCTGACCGGCGCGGCGCGAGGTGAAGAGCCGCCGGACGTCGACCCGGGGCAGCGAGGTGACCACCCGCCGGGCGTCGACGCGGGGCAGCGAGGTGAGGCGGGCCGGGATCCGGATCGGGACGCGTCGGCCGCCGTCGGCGGACCGGGGCTCGTCCGTCCGGTCGGCGTCGCCGCGGGCGTCAGCGGTCCCGGAGGGGTCGGCCTCCTCGGGGGTGTCGGCTGTCTCGGAGGTGTCAGCCGCCCCGGACGTGTCGGCTTTCCCAGGCTCGTCAGCCGTCCCGGACGTGTCAGCCGTTTCAGCTGCCTCAGCCGACCCAGCCGCCTCGGGCTTCCCGGACTCGTCGGCCTTCTCCGCCCTGTCGGACGTCTCGGACGCCCCAGGCTCGTCGGCCTTCTCCGCCCTGTCGGACGTCTCGGACGCCCCAGGCTCGTCGGCCTTCTCCGCCCTGTCGGACGTCTCGGACGCCCCGGGCTCGTCGGCCTTCTCCGCTCCGTCGGCTGTCTCGGGGGTGTCAGCCGCCCCGGACGTCTCAGCCGTCTCAGAAGTGTCGGCCGTCCCGGCCGTGTCAGGCTTCTCGGACGTGTCGGCACTCGCAGACTTGTCGGTCGACTCGGACTTCTCGTCGTCGGCACCGTCAGCCGACCCAGCCGTCTCGGCTGTCTCGGAAGCGTCAGCCGCCCCGGACATGTCAGCCGTCTCGGACGTGTCGGCTTTCCCAGGCTCGTCAGCCGACTCGGAGGTGTCAGCCGCCCCGGACGTCTCAGCCGTCTCAGGCTGTTCGGACTCGTCCATTGTCTCGGCCGCCTCGGGGGTGTCCCCCTTCTCGGGCTTCTCGTCGTCGGCGCCGTCAGCCGTCTCGGCTGCCTCGGTCGACTCAGCGGTCTCGGGCTTCTCGCCCTCCTCTTTCCTGTCGGCCGTCCCGGACGTGTCGGCCTGCGGTGCGCTGTCGGCGTTCTCGGTGTTCTCGGGCTTCTCGGACGTGTCGGTCTGTACCTCCGCGGGGGCCGTGGCGGGGGACGAAACGGTATCTTGCATGCCGACCAGGGTCGCGTGTCGACCGCGCTCACACAAGTCGCCCACCACGGCACATGCGTAACAAAAACGTTCCACCGCCCGGCCGTCGTCATCGCCGGTGATCAGGTGAAGGTCGACCCCAGCCGCTGCTCGACGTACCCCAGGGACCGCTCGACCAAGGTGTCCACGTCCAGCCGCACGTCGAACACCGCGCCCTCCTCGTCGGGCTCCAACGGCTCCAGGGTGTCCAGTTGCGAGCGCAGCAGCGCGGGCGGCATGAAGTGGTCGGCGCGGGCGGCGATGCGGTCGATGATCACCTCCTCGGGTCCGTCCATGTGCAGGAAGTGCACACCGGGAGCGCCGCCGCGCAGGACGTCGCGGTAGTCGCGCCGGAGCGCGGAGCAGGCCATGACCGAGTGCTCCCCGCGGGCGTCGTGCGCGGCGATCCACCCGGCCAGCTCGCGCAGCCACGGCCAGCGGTCCTCGTCGGTCAGCGGCACGCCCTCCGACATCTTGTCGATGTTGGCCGGGGGGTGGAACGCGTCCGCCTCGGCGAAGGGCAGGCCGAGCCGCGCGGCCACGTTCTGGGCCACGGTCGTCTTTCCGCTGCCCGCGACGCCCATGAAGACAAAGTGCATGGTCTCTCCGTGTCGTGGGCCCGCACGTGTGTCGGCGGCGGGCACCACTAATAGTGATATCAATCTTTCGGGCTAGGCTTCAGGCTGACCGCTGGCCGGAATCGGTCGAGGACGGAGCCGACAGGAGCACGGGAACGATGGCGACAGACCACCGCACGCTGCACAACCGGGTGCTGGCGGTGCTCGGGCCCGCCATCGCCGGGGACGAGTACGCCGCGGGCCACACGTTCACCCTCCAGGGGCTGGAGCAGGACTTCGGTGTCTCCCGGACGGTGGCGCGCGAGGCCGTCCGTGTCCTGGAGTCGATGCGGCTCGTGGTCAGCCGCCCCCGCACCGGTATCCGGGTGCGGCCCCGCCGTGAGTGGAACATCTTCGACCCCCAGCTGATCCGCTGGCGGCTGGCCGGCGAGGGCCGGATGGTCCAGCTGCGCTCCCTCAACGAGCTGCGTGCCGCCGTGGAACCGGCGGCGGCCGCCCTCTCCGCCCGCCACGGCGATGCCGAGGAGCGGGCCCGGCTGGCCGTGGTGGCCGAGCAGATGGCCGCGACGGGCCGCGCGGGCGACCTGGAGACCTTCCTCGAACTGGACATCGCCTTCCACCGCAGCATTCTCGAACTGTCCGGGAACGAGATGTTCGCCGGACTGGCCCAGGTGGTCGCCGAGGTGCTGGTCGGCCGGACCTCCTACCACCTGATGCCGCTCACGCCGCGCCCCGAGGCGCTGCGCCTGCACCTGGCGGTGGCACAGGCCATCCGGGACGGGCTCCCGGACGTCGCGGAGGCCGCGATGCGCTCCATCGTCACGGAGGTCTCCACCGCACTGGAGGACGACACGCCATCCGAGCCGGACGACGCGCCGTCCTCCTGAGCGGGGATCCGGCCCCTAGACGACCAGGCTGAGGCCGAAGGCCAGGCCGAAGCCGACGAAACCGATGAGCGTCTCCATGACGGTCCAGGTCTTCAGCGTGGTCTTGACGTCCATGTTGAGGAAGCGGCCGACCAGCCAGAAGCCCGAGTCGTTGACGTGCGAGAACGCGGTGGCGCCACAGGCGATGGCCACGACGACCAGCGCCAGGTCGATCGAGGACAGCCCGGTGTCGGCGTGCACGGCCGGGGCGATAAGGCCGGCGGCGGTGGTCAGGGCGACGGTCGCCGACCCCTGGGCCACGCGCAGGGCCAGGGCGATGACGAAGGCCGCGACGATCACGGGCAGGCCGGTGGACTCCAGGGTCCCGGCGAGCGCCTCGCCGATACCGCTGGTGCGCAGGACGCCGCCGAACATGCCGCCCGCGCCGGTGATGAGGATGATGGCGCACACGGGGCCGAGCGCGCCCCCGACGATCTCCTCCACGCGGGCCCGGCTGAAGCGCCCGTTGCTCAGCACGACCATGGCCGCGAGCAGCGTGACCAGCAGCGCGATGGGCGTCTGGCCCAGCAGCATGAGGACCTGGACCCACAGGGCGTCCTCGGCGATGTTGCCGGTGGCGACGAGGGTGGCGGTGCCGGTGTTGCCGAAGATCAGCAGCATCGGCAGCAGCAGGAGGCCGAGAACGGTGGCCAGGTGCGGCGGGTTCTCGTGCTTGACCGTGCCGTCGGACAGGATGTCGTCGGGCACGGGGAGCTCGAACCGCTTGCCCGCCCACAGGCCGAACAGGTAGCTGGACACGTACCAGGTCGGGATGGCCAGGACCAGGCCGACCAGCAGGGTCAGGCCCATGTCGGCGCCGACCTCCACGGCGGCCGTGACCGGCCCGGGGTGCGGCGGCACGAACGCGTGCATGACCGCGAACGCACCGGCCGTGGGCAGGGCGTACGTGATCACGGACCCGCCCACGCGGCGGGCGACGCTGAAGACGATCGGCAGCATGACGATGAGGCCGACGTCGAAGAAGATCGGGAAGCCGAAGAGCAGCGAGGCCACGCCGAGGGCCAGCGGCGCCCGCTTCTCACCGAAGAGCCTGATCAGGGCGCCCGCCAGGACGGCGGCACCACCGGTGATCTCCAGCAGGCGGCCGATCATGACGCCCAGGCCGACCAGGAGGGCGACGTTGGCGAGGGTGCCGCCGAACCCGTCCAGGAGGGTGGGCACCACCCCGGAGACCGGGATGCCGGCGGCGAGTGCGGTCAGCACGCTGACCAGGACGAGCGCGACGAACGCGTGCAGTCGGAAACGGATGATCAACAGCAGCAGGAGCGCGATGGCGCCCGCCGCGATCCCGAGGAGGGGACCCGTGCCGTAGACGGGCTCGAAGTTCTCCACGACGGAGCCTTCCAGTGGACGGTGGTGCGGTGGCCGCCGCGTTAACGGCTCTGACCCACGCTGAAACGGACGTCGGCAATGGTAATACCATTTGTGAGCTTCTGTGAACCCGGGCGTTCGCATCTGTTACTCCGCTGAGACCCGCGTCACCCACCAGCCCCGCCCCACAGGCGTTCCCACACGTCGGGCCCCGGGGAGGAACCTCCCCGGGGCCCGGTCACGACGGTTCTCTCCGTCGGCTCTCTGTCGGCCTCAGCCCGCCAGGGCCGCGGCCACCGCCTGGCCGACCTCCTCGGACGTGAGGTGGGGCGCGGCGTCGTGGGCCTTGGGCCCGTTGTCCACGGGCACGTCGTCGATCCCGCCGAACAGCGGTTCGAGCTCCTTGGGACCGGCGAAACAAAGGACGACCACATCCTCGTCGTTGAGGTCCACGTCCGCGACCCAGCGCCTGATCTTCTCGCGAATGTCGTTCGCGCTCTCGTATCCGCCCATGCCCTCCGAAACGGGCTCGTGGTCGAATGCGGGGAACAGGTCCCGGACGGCGCGAACCTCCGCGCCGACCCGGCCCAACTGCTGCTCCTCAGGGAGGTTCCGGCACCTGGAGACGCCGGTGGCGAGGAAGAAGCGACGACCGGCCCCACTCGGCAAGGGGGCCAAGCTCTCCGGTTTTCGCCGTGGGGGTAATTGTCTTTGCGCGTCGCCCGAAAAGGAACGGATAGCCGACACTCATCTCATTATGCCTACACGCTTCCCAGCTCTCGGGAATCATGTTCTCCCCGCGCATTCCCTCGGTGGCCGCCCACACGCACCACTTGACAGCATGTTGTCGTTTTGACAGGATGTTGTCATGAGCACAGAGAGCGCCATCACCGTCCACCTCGCCGTCTACGACGACCTCGCCGACTGGGAGATCGGGCACGCGGTGTCCCAGATCCGTACCGGGGACTGGCAGCGCCAGCCCGGACGCTACGACGTCGTCACGGTCGGCCTCAGCGGCGCGCCGATCACCACGATGGGCGGCCTCACGGTCCTGCCCGACATCACGCTCGCCGACCTCAAGCCCACCGCGAGCGCCATGCTGATCCTGCCGGGCGCCACCGGCTGGGACACCGACCCCGAGTCGCTGGCGCCCTTCGCCTCCGCCGCCGGGATCTTCCTCGACGCGGGCGTTCCGGTCGCCGCCATCTGCGGCGCCACCGCCGGGCTGGCGCGCGAGGGCCTGCTCGACCACCGGGACCACACCAGCGCGGTCCCGGAGTACCTCCAGGCCACCGGCTACTCCGGCGCGGGCCGCTACCGCCACGACCTCGCCGTGACCGACGGCGACCTCATCACCGCCAACCCGACGGCGCCGGTCGAGTTCGCCCGCGAGATCTTCCTGCGCCTGGACCTGCACCAGCCCCGGATCGTCGACGCCTGGCACCGGTTGTTCGCCCAGCACGACGCCTCGGCGTACATGGTGCTCCAGGAGGAGGTGTGAGCAGGGCACCCGCCACGTCCGACCACGCCGCCCTGCTCAGCGGGACCGCGATGACCGTCTTCCGGCTCAACGGCCAGATCCTGGCCGTGGCCGAGGAGCTGGCCCGCGCGGGCGGGCTGACGGCCGCGCGGTGGCAGGTCCTGGGCGCGGTCCTGTCCGAGCCGCTGCCGGTCTCCGCCATCGCCCGACGGTTCGGCACCTCCCGGCAGAGCGTCCAGCGCATCGCCGACGTGCTGGTCGAGCAGGGGCTGTGCGAGTACCGGCCCAACCCGGCGCACAGCCGGGCCAAGCTGCTCAGACCCACCGACGCGGGGCTGGCCGCGGTGCGCAGGATCGGGCCCGACCACGCCCGGTTCGCCGAGGCGCTGGTGGCCGAGATGGGGACGGAGGAGGCCGAGGAGGCTCTGACGGCACTGCGCTCGCTCTCCCGGGCCCTGGACCGGGTCGCCGGGGACTGACCCGCGCCGGTTATGTTCGGTGGGCAGCCCACGCGAAGGAGCCCGCCATGATCGACCTGCGCTCGGACACCGTCACCCGCCCCACCCCGGCCATGCGCCGGGCGATGGCCGAGGCCGAGGTCGGCGACGACGTGCTCGGCGAGGACCCCACGGTCCGCGAGCTGGAGGAGGAGACCGCCGCGCTGCTCGGCACGGAGGCGGCCCTGTACGTTCCCTCGGGACACATGGCCAACCAGCTCGGGCTGTACGTGTCCACACGCAGCGGCGACGAGGTGTGGGCGCACGAGCACCACCACCTCATCGGGGACGAGCAGGGCGCCTCGGCGGTGCTGTCGCGGGTCCAGCCCCGCACCTTCTCCGAGGGCGTGGCGCCCTCCGACGCGCGGCTGGAGTCCTGGTTCGCCGGTGCCCGCGAGGGCAACGTGCACCGGGCCGATCCCTCCCTGCTGTGGCTGGAGAACACCTTCACCGGCCGGGTGGTCCCGCTGGCGGAGCAGCACCGGGTGACCGCGTTCGCGCACCGCAACGGCATGCGCGCCCACCTGGACGGCGCCCGGCTGTGGAACGCCGCCGCGGCCCTGGACGCCGCCCCGGCCGAGGTCGCCGACGGCTTCGACACGGTCTCGGTGTGCTTCTCGAAGGGACTGGGCGCGCCCGTGGGCTCCGCGCTGGCCGGTGACGCCGACGCGGTGCTGCGCGCCCGCCGGGGCCGCAAGCTGCTCGGGGCGGGGATGCGCCAGGCCGGGATCATCGCGGCCGGGGCGCTGTACGCGCTGCGCCACCACCGCGAGCGGGTCGTGGCCGACCACGAGCGCGCGGAGCTGCTGGCGGCCCGGATCGACGAGCTGCCCGGGCTGTCGGCCACGGCCGCCACCAACATGGTCCTGGTGGACACACCCGAGGGCCGGGCGGCCGAGTACATCGACGCCTTCAACGATCACGGGGTGGCCGCGCTGGGCCGCGGATCGCGCATCCGTCTCGTGCTGCACCTGGACATCACCGACGGCGACGTCGCCGAGGCCGCGCAGGCGATCTCCAAGGCCGCCGCCCACCTGTGATCGCGCCACCCGCCCAGGTCAGGCCGCAGGACCCGCGGCTACACTGTGCCGGTCCCGCACCCGTGTCCGTCGCCCGGGGGTGGTGCGCGTCACGACGCGTAGTAGCATTCGGCGTATGACATTGTCGTACTAGAGAGTGGTAGCACCGCAATGCCGGGAAGAATCCAGTCCATCGAACGCGCGGCCGCCATCCTGCGCCTGCTGGCGAGCGGCGCCAGAGGGCTGAGCCTCGCGGAGATCTCCCGGTCGCTCGAACTCCCCAAGGGCACCGCCCTGGGCATCCTGCGCACGCTCCAGCACGTGGGCTTCGTCGAACAGGATCCCGAGTCCGGCCACTACCGGCTCGGCGGCGGCATGCTGAGCCTGGGCACGCGCTACCTGGACGGCAACGAGCTGCGCACACGGGCTCTGAACTGGGCGGACACCCTCGCCTCACGGAGCGGGGAGAGCGTGCGGATCGGCACCCTGCACAAGCGGCAGGTCCTGATCGTGCACCACGTGTTCCGGCCCGACTCCTCCGCCCAGACCCTGGACGTGGGGACGCTCCTGCCGCTGCACGCGACCGCCATCGGCAAGGCCCTCATGGCCTTCGACCCGCTGGCCGTGCCCGACGAGGACCCCGCGACCGCCGACGACGGCGACGCCCTCACCCTGACCTCCTTCACCCGCCACACCGTCACCTCCCCCGCCACCCTGGAACAGCAGCTGGTCGAGGTACGCGACAGCGGCTGGGCCTGGGAGGTCGAGGAGCTGGTGGAGGGCGAGGTGTCGATCGCCGCGCCCATCCGCGACCGGCGCGGGGTGACCGTGGGCGCGATCGGGGTACGCGGCGCCGTGGAGCGCCTGGCCAGCTCCGAGGGCAAGCCCGACATGGAACAGGTGTCCTACGTGCGCGACGCCGCGCGCGCCATCTCCCGCGAGCTGGGCGTCACGCCCTACTGAACCCGCCCCTGCCTGCCCTCTGACCAGGGGGTTCGCTCGGCGTGCGCCAGTAACGACGAGGAAGGCCCCGTCTGCCAGGCGCCCGGGCCGAAGCGAGGAACGAGCGAAGGCCAAGGCAAGCACAAGTGAGGGCGCCGACGGGTCCTGGAGTGGCTGGAGGTGGGTCCGCGAGGAACGAGCGGGCACACCGGAAGACGCGAAGGCCCCGTCTGCCAGGCGCCCGAACCCGGTTCACAGCGGTTCACCGGAATTATCACGCACCCCTCGCCGGAGTGGTGCGCTTCCTCGCCCTGCCCGGCTCTGGAAGCGTGATGGACGGTCGCACAGTGACCCACGCGACACGATTGCGTCACGCGGCCTTGACATGGGAAGGAAAGACGGATGAAACTAGCGCCTAATCGTGCGTCAATGTCGTACATCGTGCGGAGTTGAGAAGGGTTCACACGTCAGCGGCCCACCGGAGCCGGTCTCGCGTACACGAGACCGCACCCGGACACCGCGACACCCTCCCCGTCCGCCACCCACCCAGAGCCGTTCACCTGAAGGCGAGCACCCGATGAGTCAGCAGTACGTCGCCGCGATCGACCAGGGAACCACGTCGAGCCGCTGCATCCTCTTCGACCGTGACGGGCGCATCGTCTCGGTCGACCAACGCGAGCACCGCCAGATCTTCCCCCAGCCGGGCTGGGTGGAGCACGACGCCATGGAGATCTGGGCCAACGTCGAGGTCGTGGTCAAGAACGCCCTCCAGAAGAGCGACATCACGCCGGACCAGGTGGCCGCCATCGGCATCACCAACCAGCGCGAGACCACCGTCGTGTGGGACCGCGAGACCGGCGAGCCCGTCCACAACGCCATCGTCTGGCAGGACACCCGCACCGGCGACCTCGCCCGCGAGCTCGGCGGCGAGCAGGGCCAGGACCGCTTCCGCGAGACCTGCGGCCTGCCGCTGGCGACCTACTTCTCCGGTCCCAAGCTCCGCTGGCTCCTGGACAACGTCGAGGGCCTGCGCGAGCGCGCCGAGCGCGGCGAGGTGCTCTTCGGCACCATGGACACCTGGATCATCTGGAAGCTGACCGGCCGCCACGTCACCGACGTGACCAACGCCAGCCGCACCATGCTGATGAACCTGCACACCCTGGAGTGGGACACGGGCGTCCTGGAGGCCATGGACATCCCCGCGGCCGTCCTGCCCGAGATCCGCTCCTCCTCCGAGGTCTACGGCCAGGCCCGCGGCTACCTCGCGGGCACCCCCGTCGCCTCGTCGCTGGGCGACCAGCACGCCGCCCTGTTCGGCCAGACCTGCTTCGACCCAGGCGACGTCAAGGGAACCTACGGCACCGGCACCTTCCTGGTGATGAACACCGGCACCGAGCCCGTGACCTCCGAGAACGGCCTGCTCACCACCCTGGGCTACAAGCTGGGCGACGAGCCCGCCGTGTACGCCCTGGAGGGCTCCATCGCGGTCACCGGCTCGCTCGTGCAGTGGCTGCGCGACAACCTCGGCCTGATCGCGAGCGCGCCGGAGATCGAGACGCTGGCCCGCACGGTGGAGGACAACGGCGGCTGCTACATCGTCCCGGCCTTCTCCGGCCTGTTCGCGCCGCACTGGGACAGCGACGCGCGCGGCGTCATCGCCGGTCTGACGGGCTACGTCAACAAGGGCCACATCGCGCGCGCCGTCCTGGAGGCCTCGGCCTGGCAGACCCGCGAGGTCGTCGACGCGATGAACGCCGACTCCCAGATCGACCTGACCTCCCTGAAGGTGGACGGCGGCATGACCGCCGACAACCTCCTCATGCAGATCCTGTCCGACGTCCTCGACGCCGAGGTCGTGCGCCCGATGGTCGCCGAGACCACCTGCCTGGGCGCCGCCTACGCCGCCGGTCTGGCCGTGGGCTACTGGCCCGACGTGGAGACCCTGCGCGCCAACTGGCACAAGGCCGCCGAGTGGACGCCGAAGATGGACGCCGACGTCCGCGCCCGCGAGTACCACAACTGGAAGAAGGCCGTCCGCCGGACCCTGGACTGGGTCGAGCGCGACGAAGAGAAGTAACCGGGGAGTCTTCCCCTCCACATCAACCGCGGCCCAGGGGTGCTGGGCGTGTTCCGTGGATGCTGCCCGCGCAGGCGGGCGAGTATCCGCGGGACACGCCCAAGGTGCCACCTGGAACCCCTGGGCGCGGTCCCGGGGCACGACGCGTGCCCCCTTCCATCCCCATCATGTGACGGGTGGGTCCGGTTATGCCCGTGTCCGGCAGTCCCTCGCCGGCACGGCCGGTCCTCCCGTGACCCGGCTGCCCCAGAAGGGGCGGAGGTCCCCATGGTCTACCTGGCAGAGTTCGTCGGTACGGCGATCCTGATCCTGCTCGGCGGCGGTGTCGTCGCCGGCGTCGTCCTGGCCAAGTCCAAGGCGGAGAACGCCGGCTGGATCGTCATCACGTTCGGCTGGGGTATGGCGGTCGCGATGGCCGTCTACGTCGTCGGCACCACCAGCGGCGCCCACATCAACCCCGCCGTCACCATCAGCCTCGCCAGTATCGGCGAGTTCGACTGGGCCCTGGTGCCCGGCTACATCGCGGCCCAGGTCGCCGGCGCCTTCACCGGCGCGGTCCTGGTCTACCTGGCCTACTTCGCGCACTGGAAGCACACCGACGACGCCGACGCCAAGCTCGCCGTCTTCAGCACCGCGCCCGCCGTGCGCAATCCCGTCGCCAACGTCGCCACCGAGGTCATCGGCACCGCCATGCTGGTCCTGGGCATCCTGGGCATCAACGCGAACTCCGAGTACGTCTCCAACGGCGACGTGGACCTGTCCAGCCTGTTCGCCACCGGTCTCGCCCCGCTGCTGGTCGGTCTGCTGGTGCTGGGCATCGGCCTCTCCCTCGGCGGCCCGACCGGGTACGCGATCAACCCGGCCCGCGACCTGGGCCCGCGCATCGCGCACGCGCTGCTGCCCATCCCGGGCAAGGGCTCCTCGGACTGGGGCTACGCCTGGATCCCGGTCGTCGCCCCGATCGTCGGCGGTGTCATCGGCGCCTGGATCTGGCGGCTCACCGGTTTCGGCGCCTGATCCCGGCAGCGGTCCCACGCGAGGGGCCCACGGGGTTGCGCGCGAGGCCGCCAGACACGGCGAGGGGCGTCCGGCACTGTGCCGGGCGCCCCTCGCCGTGTCCGACCGCGGAGCGGGCGCACGCACCCCCCGAACCAAGTTCGACAATGCCGCACAACGTGAGCAGACAGTAGCCACTCAGGCAACGACAACCACATGGGGTAACGAAAACCTCGAACTCGGATTCGATCTTCGGAACTTCCACCACCAGAGATGCGGCCGATCTTCACTGTCGTTCGGCATTGTCGTATTATGCAGTGGACATGCCCCTGAAACGTGGAGCCCCTTCAGGTGACCGCGCGGATCCCCGCCATCCCTCCCGATCGGTTGGAGCACCAGCCATGACAGTCAGAGCCCACCAGAACGACATCACCTCCTCGCGCGCGCACACGCGCGAGGAGCTCACGCGAGGCACCTTCGACCTCCTCGTGATCGGCGGCGGCATCCTCGGCACCTCCGTCGCCTGGACCGCCACCCAGGCCGGCCTGCGCGTGGCCATGGTCGACTCCGGGGACTTCGCCGGGGCGACGTCGAGCGCCTCCTCCAAGCTGGTCCACGGCGGCCTGCGCTACCTCCAGACGGGCAACGTGCGCCTGGTCGCGGAGAACCACAAGGAGCGCCGCTCCCTCGCCTCCGACGTGGCGCCCCACCTGGTCAACCCGATGCCGTTCCTGGTCCCCATCTACAAGGACGGCCCCCACGGCGCCGCCAAGATGGGCGCGGGGGTGTTCCTGTACTCGGCGCTGTCGGCGTTCGGCGACGGCATGGGCCGCCTGCTCTCCCCCGCCCAGGCCCACCGCCTGGCCCCGGGCCTGCGCACCGACGGACTGAAGTCGGTGGCGGCCTACAGCGACCACCAGATGAACGACAGCCGCATGGCCGTGATGAGCGTACGTGCCGCGGTGGACGCCGGCGCGGTCGTCCTCAACCACGCCGAGGTCGTGGGGCTGCGCAGCACGCGCGGCCGGATCACCGGCGCCGACCTGCGCGACCGCGTCGGCGGGCAGGAGTTCGGGATCGACGCGCGCCTGGTCCTCAACGCGACCGGCCCCTGGGTCGACCGCCTGCGCCGCCTGGAGGACCCGGACGCCGCGCCCAGCGTCCGCCTGTCCAAGGGCGCCCACCTGGTCCTCAAGACGCCGGAGCCGTGGCGCGCCGCGCTGACGATCCCCGTCGACAAGTACCGCGTCTCCTTCGCCATCCCGTGGGAGGGCCGCCTGCTCCTGGGCACCACGGACGAGGAGTTCACCGGCGACCCCGCCGACGTCGGCGTCGTGCAGTCCGACATCGACCAGATCCTGGGCGAGGCCGCGCTGGGCATCGACGCGCCCTACCTCGACCCGGCCCACATCAGCTACTCGTTCGCGGGCCTGCGCGTGCTGCCCGGCGGCCCCGGAGCCAGCAGCACCGCCAAGCGGGAGACCGTGGTCACCCAGGGCCGCGGCGGCATGCTGTCCGTCGCGGGCGGCAAGTGGACCACCTACCGCCACATCGGCCGAACCGTCCTGGAGGAGCTGCGCCGGGTCTCGGCCGTGCCGCTGGCCGAGGACATGGCCGACCCGCTGCGCACCGTCCCGCTGCCCGGCCTGGCCAGTCCCGACGCGGTGGCCCAGCGCATCATCATCGACCGCGACCCGGGCGCGCGGATGGACCCGCTGGTCGCGCGGCACCTGGCCTCGCACTACGGGAACCTGGCCCTGGACATCGCGGCCCTGGTCCGCGAACAGCCGGAACTGGGCGAGCGCGTGCACCCCGACGGGCCCGACATCTGGGCCCAGGTGGTGTTCGCCCGCGACCACGAGTGGGCGGTGACCGCCGACGACGTCCTGCGCCGCCGCACCACAGTGACCGTGCGCGGCCTGGACACGCCCGAGGTGCGCCGGCGCACCGAGGAACTGCTCCAGGGCTGAGCGCCCCGCGGGCGCGGACCCCGTCCGCGCCCGCCCGGGCGAGCGGAAGGGTCCGCACACACGAGAGCGCCCCCGGAAGGAAGAACCTTCCGGGGGCGCCCTACGACGTGTCTACGTCTTAGATCGCGACGACGTTCTCGGCCTGCGGGCCGCGGGTGCCGGCGACGACGTCGAACTCCACGCGCTGGTTCTCCTCCAGGTTACGGAAGCCCGTGCCCTGGATCGCGCTGTAGTGAACGAAGGCGTCGGGGCCACCGTCGTCGGGGGAGATGAAGCCGAAGCCCTTCTCGCCGTTGAACCACTTCACAGTTCCCTGAGCCATGTTTTCTCCTTCAGCTCGGTGTACACGGACGCATACTCACACGCCCGATAATTGCCGCGAGCCGATCCATGAGAAACCGCCCGCCGGTCACAAACTCCGCGGGCAAGACACCAACTGCGAAATTCAACGACTAACAATCACTACTGAACTTATCACAGACGAGCGCGTTGGCGAGGGCTCTGAGTGTGGCAACACGCACCACGTCCTGAGGAATACGGTCGGTCCGCGCGGGAAACCCCTGTGACGCCTGGGATCGACACCCGCTCGCCACCCTCCGCTCACGCGGAAGCCGCCCGCGTGTCGTCCACGGGCGGCGGAACGGGCGGCGCGGAGAGGGTCCAGTCCTCCGTCGGGGGGCGAACCAGGAGGTCGTGGACCCTCCCTCTCCGGGCCGGGCACGGTGCGGCGCGACGGGCCTCAGCCCTGGTCGATCCCGACGAAGTGGCCTTCCTCGGCTTCGAGCAGGGGGGCGGAGTCGTCGTCCTCCGCGACCGTCGGCAGCGTCACGTCCTCCGGCGGATTGGCCGCCAGCTCCGCGTCGACCTCCGCCCACGTGCGGTGCAGCTGCGGCACGCAGGACAGCAGGTGGCGGCTGTAGGGGTGCAGCGGGTTGTCGAACACCCGCAGCGTGGGACCCATCTCCGCGATGGCGCCCTTGCGCAGGATCACCGACGTGTCGCTGACGTAGTTGCCCAGCGACAGGTCGTGGGTGACGAACAGGATGCCGAGTCCGCGCTCCTTGAGATCGCCGAGCAGGTTGAGCACGTCGATCCGGGTGGAGGCGTCCAGCATGCTGATGATCTCGTCGGCGACCAGCAGCTTGATGTCCAGCAGCAGCGCCCGAGCGATCAGCAGGCGCTGGAGCTGGCCGCCGCTGAGCTGGTGCGGGTACTTGTTGAGGACGTTCTCCGGGTCCAGGCGCACGGTGCCCACCGCCGCCAGGACCTTGTCCCTCCAGTCCGCGTCCGAGACACCGGGGAAGTAGGAGCTGCGGATCATCTCGAAGACCCGGTCGGCCTTGAAGATGGGGTTGAAGCAGCTGAACGGGTCCTGGAAGACCCCCTGCACCTTCCGGTAGTACTCCTTGCGGGCGGCGAACCCCTTGATCGTGGTGATGTCGGTGCCTTCGACGGTGATCCGGCCCGACGTCGGCCTGAACAGGCCGAGGACCATCTTGCCGATGGTGCTCTTGCCGCTGCCGCTCTCACCGATGAGCGAGACGACCTCCCCCGGCTTCACCGTCAGGCTGACGTCGCGCACGGCGCGCAGCCGCCCGCCGCCGAACGCTCCCACGCGGTACACCTTGTGCACGCGGTCGAGTTCCAGCATGGTCTGCCTCACCCCGTCTTCCAGCAAGCGGCCCAGTGGCCGGGTTCGATCTCGAGCAGCGGCGGCTGTTCGTTGCACTTGGAGAAGGCCATCGGGCAGCGGTCCTTGAACCGGCAGCCCGTCGGCGGGTGGAGCAGTCCGGGCGGCGTGCCGGGAATGCCCTCCAGGCGGGTCTCCTCCGCCGTCGAGCCGACCTCGGGCAGCGCCGAGATCAGCATCTGGGTGTAGGGGTGCTGCGGGTTGTTGATGATCGTGCTCGTGGAGGCCTTCTCCGCGATGCGGCCCGCGTACATCACCATGATCGTGTCGGCCATCTGGTACACGAGCGAGATGTCGTGGGTCACGAACACCATGCTCTTGACGTAGCCGCGGTCGCGGAACTCCACCATCGACTCGGCCACGGAGCGCTGGGTGGACACGTCCAGGGCCGAGGTGGCCTCGTCGGCGATCAGCAGCGACGGGTTGAGCAGGGTGGACATCACCATGACCACGCGCTGCTTCATCCCGCCCGACAGCTCGATCGGGAACCGGTTGAGCACGTCGGTGTCCAGGCCGACCAGCTCCAGCCGGCGCTCCAGCTCTTCGGCGATGTCGGCCGGACGGAGCCCGCGCGCGCGGAGCAGCTCGTTGATCATCCGCCCGATCTTGCGCGTCGGGTTGAGCGCGCTCATCGCGTACTGCGGGATCAGGGAGATCTCGTGGTAGCGGAAGGGCACCATCGCGTCGTCGTCGGCGATGGGCAGGTCCTTGCCGTCGAGCTCGATGGAGCCGCCGACGTGGCGCATCCGCGAGTCCAGCCGGATCAGGCTCTTGCCCAGGGTGGACTTGCCGCAGCCCGACTCCCCGGCCAGGCCCATGATCTCGCCGTCGGCGAGGTCGAAGGTGACTCCGTCGAGGGCGTGGACGTCCCCGCGCAGGGTCTGGTAGTAGACCTTCAGGTCCTTGACGCGCAGGGTCATCACAGCTCCCGCAGCTTGGGGTTGAACACTTCGTCCAGACCCACGTTGAGGATGTACAGAGAACCGACGAGCGTGGTGATGCCGAGGCCGGGCGGGATGAACCACCACCACATCTGCAGCTGCAGCGCGCTCCAGGCCACCGCGCTCTCCAGCATCAGTCCGAGCGAGACGCCGTTGGTGGGGCCGAGGCCGATGAAGTCCAGGCCGGCGGCGATGAGGATCGCGCTGCCGAAGAGCAGGATGAAGGTCATCACCAGGTAGGAGCTCATGTTCGGAGCGACCTCGGTGGTGATGATCCGCCACGTGCGGCGTCCGCTCAGCCGGGCGAGGTCGACGAAGTCGCGGGTCGCCAGGGAGAGCGTCTGGGAGCGCACGGCGCGCGCGGCCCACGGCCACGACGTCAGTCCGATGAACAGGCCCTGGACGAACACTCCGCGCGCGTCGAGGTAGGCCACGGCCACGATCAGGACGACCATGGCGGGCAGCACCAGGACCACGTTGGTGATCATGTTGAGGACCTCGTCGATGATCCCGCCCTTGTACCCGGCCACGAAGCCGATGGCGGTGCCGATGACGAACGCGACGCCGCCGCCGAACACGCCGATCAGGAACGTGGAGCGCAGGCCGTAGACGAACTGGGCCCAGATGTCCTGGCCGAAGCTCGTCGTGCCCAGCCAGTACTCGCCGTTGGGCGGCTCGCTCTGCGGCCCGACGTAGGCGTTGGGGTCGTCACCGACGAAGAAGGGGCCGATGAGCCCGATGAACAGGAGGGTGAGGACGATGCCCGACCCGATGAGGAGCTTGGGGTTGCGCCGTGCGAAGTGCAGGGTCTCGGAGAACCTGCGCTCCGCGGCCGGTTCGGGGGCAGGCGCCTTGTCGGCGCCCGTGGCGCCCGCGACGTCGGTCATGCCGCTCCTCCCGTCATCTGGACCCTGGTACGCGGGTCGACCAGAACGTAGACGATGTCGATGATGAAGTTGGCGATCAGGACTCCCACGACCACGAACAGGAAGATGCCCTGGAGCAGGAAGAAGTCGCGGTTGGTGAGGGAGTCGAGGATCAGGGAACCCAGACCCGGGTAGTTGAAGACGATCTCGGTGAGCAGGGCTCCGGCGATGATCGTGCCCAGCTGGACGGCCAGACCGGTGATCTGCGGCAGCATCGCGTTGCGGAACGCGTAGCGGCGGATGAGCTTGCGCGGGGCGCCCAGGGCCTGGAGGTAGTTGGAGTAGTCCGCCTCCAACTCGTAGATGATCATGTTGCGCATGCCGATCGCCCAGCCGCCGAGGGCCACGACGAACATGGACAGGAACGGCAGGAACCAGTGCATGACCAGGTCCCAGACGAACTCCCCCGAGAACGCGGGGCGCAGTGAGTAGCTGTAGCCGCCGGAGACGGGGAACCAGCCGAGCACGACGCCCATGGCCCAGGCGAACAGCAGTGCCAGCCACATGTACGGCGTCGCGGTGAGGACGTAGCCGACCGGCAGGATGGTGTTGTCCAGGATCTTGCTGCGGGCGGCGAAGGCGCCGAAGCGGTTGCCGACGATCCAGCTGAGGATGATCGCGGGCAGCAGGACCGCGAGGGTGTAGGGGACCGAGCGCAGGATGATGTCGATCACCGGCTCGGGGTACAGCATGATGCTGATCCCCAGGTCACCGCGGAACAGCCCGGCCCAGAAGCTCAGGTACTGCTGCCACAGCGGGGTGTCGAGTCCGAAGACCTCGTTGTAGTAGGAGTTCATGCGTTCGAGGGCCTCGGGGTCACTGATCGAGGCTCGGGAGAGCATGCTCCGGACCGGGTCCCCCGGCATGAACCGGGGGATCATCCAGTTGATCGTGACCGCGACGACGAACGTCAGCAGGTAGACGGCCAGCTTGCGGCCGATGTAGCGCCACACACTTTCCTCCAGGGTGATGGCGGCGGACGGTCGAGGGCCCCGTTGCCCTGGGACCGGGATCGGTGGGGCTCGGGGCACGGTGGGTTCCTCGGCGCGGCCGGCCTGCTCGCGAGCAGGCCGCGGCGGCGGCTCCTCGTGCGGAATCCCGCGCGCCCCTCGCGGGGCGGGCGCCGGGCTTGGGGGCGGCGCCCGCCCCGCCGGGACACGGCCCCGGCCGGACCGGACCGGTGACGTCCGCACTGGCTCGTCACGGGGATCGCGGTCCGGCCGGGGCTGGGAGCGGCCGGGGCGGGAGGTGGGAGCTCCTGACGCCCCGGCCTCGGAGTGGCTACTCGCCGGCCGGTTCGAGCTCGGCGAGCATCTGCACGGCGCTGAGCTCCAGCCAGCCGTTCCAGAGCGCGGCCGGGTAGTCCGGCGTGTCGTCGGCCTCGGAGGGCCAGTTCGTCCAGTTGTTGGTGCTGTGCTGCGCCCAGAGGCCGTTGTACCAGAGCGGGATGGCCGGCAGCTCGGTCAGCTGGACCTCCTGGATCTGCGAGCTGAGCTCGACCTGGCCCTCGATGTCGTCGACCGGCAGGGCGGCGAACTCCTCGACCAGTTCCCAGACCTCCTCGTTCTCGTACCGACCGAAGTTGACGGTGGTCTGCTGCTCCTGGACGGGCTGCTGGAACAGGTAGTCGTAGTAGGTCCAGGGCGTGTTGCTCTGCTGGCGCTCGTTGTTGATGAGCATGTCGAAGTCACCGGAGTTGCGGCTGTCCACGAGCAGGTCGAACTCGGGGAAGTCGGCGGTGACGTTGATGCCGACGGCCTGGGCGTGCTCGGCGATCAGGCGGGCCGACTCCATCCAGTCGGTCCAGCCGGAGGGCACCTGCAGGGTCAGCTCGATGGGCTCGCCGTCGGGCGTCTCGACGAAGCCGTCCCCGTCCTCGTCGAGGTAGCCGTTGGCCTCCAGGATCGCGACGGCCTCGTCCTGGTCGAAGGTGAAGCCCTCCTCGGAGACCAGCTCGTGGTCGATGAACTCGTCCCAGGCGGGGAGCAGGCCGGTGGGGCTGGCGCCCTCGACCAGGTTGGAGTACGGGCCCTCGATGATCGCCTGCATGTCGATCGAGTGGGCCAGCGCCTGGCGGAAGTTCACGTCGTTCATCGGCTCGCGGTCGTGGTTGACGACCAGCCAGGCGGTGTTGGCGCTCTGCATGTACGGAGGACCGTCGTAGAAGCTGGTGAGCGTCTCGTCGCCCTCCAGCACCTGGTCGATGCCCGGGAGGAAGTTGTTCGACAGGTCGACTTCACCCTGGGTCAGCATGTTCATCGTCACCTCGTTGGAGGCGTTGACGATGTCGACGATGTAGCGGGCGTCCATGTCCATGTCGAGGGCCTCGATCGCCCACCAGTCGTCGTTGCGCTCCCAGACCATGCGGTCGTCGGCGTGCGACTCGTAGACGTAGGGACCGGTGGCGACCGGGTTCTCGTTCGGGTTCTCGATGACGTCGGTCTCCGACATCTCGGACCAGATGTGGGAGGGGACGATGGGGTTGGTGTACGCCCAGTTCATCCACTCCTGCGGGCGCGACTCCGAGAAGGTGACCGCCACGGTCAGGTCGTCGGTGGCCTCGACGGACTCGACGTAGTCCCACAGGTTGCTGTAGGGCGAGCCCTCCATCTGCCCGAGTTCGAGCGTGGTCACCACGTCCTCGGCGACCAGGGGCTCACCGTCGGTCCAGGTGATGCCCTCGCGGAGGGTGATCTCGTGGACGTTGTCGGCGGTCCACTCGTCGCTCTCGGCGAGCCAGTGGACGTACTCGCCCTCGGCCGAGTCGAAGAGGAACAGCGGCTCGTAGGCCAGACCGATGGTGCCGACCGCGTACTGGCCCTTCATCATGGGGTTCCAGCTCGTGGGTGGACCCCAGGCCGTGCCCGTGGTGTACAGCGTCTCCTCTCGGGGGTAGGACCCCGAGCCGGTGTCTTCTTCTCCGCCGCCACTCGAGCAGGCAGTGGCCGCGATGGCCAGTGCCGCGAGTGCCGCCGGAAGCCGCAGCGATCTCATCTCGACTCCTCCTTCGACCCGGACGGCCCGTGGGGGGATCCCCTAGAGCTGGGAGCGCTCCCAGACGATGCCGGGATGGGCCGTTTGCTGAACCGGGTAAGTGACGTTAACAACAACATGCGCGGACGAATGCCGTCAATCCCCGACACTTCGCTGTTATGGCCTTGTAACAGCGGCGACGGGTGGTGGTCATGCTCTCCGGGGGCCCGTGCTGGCCCTCGGGTGCAGCTCTCCGCGGGGTGCCTCGCGTGGTCCCAGGGGTTCGGCGGCCACCGCCAGGGCCAGCATCCGGGCCACCTCGCCGCCACAGAAGGGCACGTCCCGGGAGACCGCGGTCAGCGACGGGCGGACCAGCTGGCACAGCACCGAGTCCTCCCAGGCCACGATGGACAGCCGCGAGGGCACGTCCACCCCCATCTCCCGGGCCACGCCCAGGCCGGCCACCGCCATCAGATCGTTGTCGTAGACGAGTGCGGTAGGACGATCGGACCTGGCCAGGAGCTTGCGCGTGGTGCGCGTCCCGGCCTCGCCGGTGTAGTCGGCCTCGATCGAGAACGCCTGGTGCAGCCCGGCCTCGGCCGCCGCGTGCCCGAAGGCCTCCGAGCGCACCCGCGAGTGCACGAGGCCGCCCGGGCCGCAGACGTGTGCGATACGCTCGTGTCCGAGAGCCGCCAGATAGTGCACCACCTCGCGCATCGAGGCGGCGTCGTCGCTGTACAGGCACGGAAGCGTTCCGGCGCCGTCGGGCCCGCCGAGCACCACCGCGGGCAGCGCCAGGTCCTCCACCAGGGCGACCCGCGCGTCGTCGACGCGCAGGTCCACCAGGATGACCCCGTCCACCCGGCGTTCGGCCGCCCACCGGCGGTAGACCGCCAACTCGGCATCGGCGTCCTCGGTGACCTGCAACAACAGGTCCATACCGGTGACGGCCAGCTCGGCCTCGATACCCGAGACCAGCTGCATGAAGAACGGTTCGACGCCCAGCGAGTGGGCCGGACGGTCGACCACCAGGCCCAGGGCGCCGACCCGGCCGCCCGGCGAGAGGGCCCGCGCGGTGCTGCTGGGCGCCCATCCGAGATCGTGCGCGATCGCCAGGATCCGGGCGCGGGTCGCCTTGGAGACCCCCGGCCGATCGTTGAGCGCGTACGACACCGCCCCCTTGGACACCCCCGCCGCCTTGGCGATGTCCATGATGGTCGGACGCCGCATTAATGCCCCCACTTCGCCTCCTTTGCTGAACCGGTTAAGCAGACGGCATGGGATTGTAACGCACACGATGCGCGCCGCCTCGGGCGCGAGTGGGGGCCGCGACCGGTCAGCGGCCGCCCTGGCATCCGGGGCACCAGTACAGCGTGCGTCCGGCCAGCTCACGCGCGGCCACGGGCGACGCGCACACCCGGCAGGGCTCGCCGGTCCGGTAGCACACGTAGAGCGTGTCGGGCCGGGGCACCGGACGGGCGCCCGGATCGGGCCGGTGCTCGGGCCGGGTGGTGATGATGTAGCCGTCGCGCACACCGTCGCGCAGCAGTCCGGCCAGGTCGGTCCACAGCCGTTCCCACTGGTCACGGGTCAGGTCCCGTCCCGGGGTGAGCGGGTCCAGCCCAGCGCGGAAGAGCGACTCCGCGCGGTAGATGTTGCCGATGCCCGCGACCACGTCCTGCCGCATCAGCAGCGCCGCGATGGTCGTCCGCGACCGGCTGACCATCCGCCAGGCGCGCTCGGGATCGGCGTCCGCGCGCAGCGGGTCGGGCCCCAGGCGGTCCTGCACGGCCGCCTTCTCGTCCCCCGTGATCACCTCGCAGACCGAGGCGCCCCGCAGGTCGGCCCAGCCCGCGGCGTTGACGAACCGGACCCGCACCGCGCCGACCGGTGCCGGGGGCACCACGAAGCCCTCCGCGTCGCGTTCCAGGTCCAGGCGCCCGGCCCCCTCGGCCCTGGGCGCGCCCAGGTGGCGCTCGCCGTCGGCGTCGCCGAAGGTCCACGCCCCGTACAGCCCGAGGTGCACCCGCACCCACTCCCCCGAGTCGAACCCCAGGAACAGGTGCTTGCCGTGCGCCTCGCTCTCGGCGAGCACCCGGCCGTCCACGCGCGCGGCCCCTGCGGCGAAGCGCCCCTGCGGGCTCGACGCACGCACGGTGCCGCCGCCGAAGGCCTTGTCGAAGTGCGCCGCCAAGCGGTGCAGCGTGTGCCCCTCAGGCAACTCCGGCCCCTTTCCGACCCGGTCCGGGCCGGCCCCCGGAAGGGGACGGTCCTCGCACTCCGAACCTTCGCACCGGTCAGACTAGCCGTGCCCGGACAGCGCGGCTAACGCGCCGACAGGATCTCCCTGACCAGGGTCTCCGGGTCGGCCAGGCAGCGCCAGGCGGGGACGACCACGACGGGGTCCCCGGTGGTGCGGTTGAGGGCCTCGCCCCGCGCGACCAGGTGGCGCAGGCCCCGGCCGTGGGACTCGCGGTCGAGCAGCAGCAGGAGCCGCCGGGCGCCGAAGTGCACGACCAGGTCCACGGTCCACCCCTGGATCGTCTGCCGGGTGAGCACGCTGGTCCCGGCCCCGCGCAGCCGATCGACGAGGGTGGCGCGCGCCGGGTCGGATCCGATGGCGCCGGTGTCGGCCGCGGAGGCCAGCAGGTCGCCGAGCGGGCCGTCCTCGCCCGACCAGTACGTGCGGTCGCCGACCACGACCAGCCGCCGGGTGCGGGTGAACACGGTGGACCACAGGTGGCTCATCCGACGGACCCGGCGTTCGGCGATGGCGGGCGAGCCCTTGGCCAGCATGGGCGACAGGACGGTCAGGTCCACAGTGTCGCCGTCGCGGCCCAGCAGGTCGGCGCCGCCCACCCGGACGTCGTGCCGGAGCACCCGCTTGGCCAGCAGCCGCCGGATCAGCGCCACCTGCGGCTGGGTGGGCGCCACGACCGCCATGGTCGTCCCGGGCGGCACCTCGGCGTCCAGTTCGTCCACCACGACCAGCACCCGGTAGGCCTCGTCCCGGTTGATGTAGGAGGCGCCCGGCGCGGCCTCGCAGGTCCCGGCCACATCGCGCCAGTCGACGACGCCCCGCCCGGTCATGTCGGGAGCGGTGCGTACCGCGACGCGGCCGCCGTAGCAGCGCTGGGAGGCGATCTCGGCCAGCTCGGGCGACGCTCCGTGGTGCTCGTCCAGCCACAGCAGCGGCGGGGCCGCCTTGTAGGCCGCCCGCAGCGCCGAACCGGACCCGTGCCGCAGGCCCCGGGCCTCCAACTGGTCGGCGGTGGTCCCGGCCGCCGCCAGGGCGCGCCGCTCCTCGTCCGGCTCCAGCGTGCTCGTCGGGCCGGGATGGGCGGGGTCGCCGATCACGACCGCGCGCGTGGCCCGGTACAGGACCGGCAGGAGTTCGGCGACGCGGGTGCGCTCGGCGCCCGCCACGATCACGAGGTCGAACAGTCCGGCCGTCGGCGGCAGGGCGCGGGCCTGGTCGGTGCGGCACACCCAGGCGGGCAGGGTGTCGAGCAGGGCGGGCAGGCCCGGCCATCCGCTGCCGTGGTGCCAGTTCAGCGTCTCCAGGCGGTTCTCGACGGCGGCCCGGCCCCGGCGCAGCCGGGGCTCGGTCACCGCGCGCAGACAGGCCGCCCCGGCCCGCTGGTGGCGCTCCCCGGCGTCGGCGAGTTCCGCGGTGAGGCGGCCCAGCGGCGGGCAGCCGGTGCGGCGGTCGACGGCCTCGCGCCACTCGCTCTCCATCCGGGCGACCGCGCACAGCCGGACCAGGCTGTCGGGGTCGGTGGGCACGCCCAGTTCGCGGCGGATGGCGGTGCGGTGCTGCAGTCCGGTCAGCCCGCCGGACCTGGCCCGTTCGGCGCGGTGGAGCCAGTACTCGGGACCGCCGTGCTCGGGGGTGAAGAGCCGGTCGGGGTCCCAGCCCTGGGAGATGCTGTGGACGCGCTCGACCGCCAGCCGCGCCAGGGCGTGGCCGCCGGAGGCCAGGGTGTCCATGGTCCGCCACACCTCCTGGACCCGGTTCCAGGCCTCGGACAGCTCGCGCCAGTGCCGGGCGGCGTCCTCGGCGCCGGGCGGGGTGCGGGCTCCCTCGGCGGGCGGGCCCGCGTGCTCGGCCAGGATCCGGTCGAGCAGCCGGATCTCGGCGGCGCGCTGACCTGGGCCGCCGATCCGGACGACGGGGTGCGCGGGCGCGGACTCGGCCGCGCGCAGGACGTCCCGGACGTCGTCCTCGGCGGCGGCGCAGACCAGCACGCGCAGGCCGTGGCCGACGGCCGTGCGCACCAGGGCGTCCAGCAGGTCGGTCAGGCCGCTGCCGGGCGGGGCCGCGGCCACCGTGAGCCGGTCGCGCATGGCCGACCGCACGACCTCGTACTGGGACTGGGTGAGCGCCGTCGCGGAGATGGGGGGCGTGTCCCCGTCGCCGCCCGCCGCGCCGGTGTCCCGGGCCCCGCCGCCGAGCAGGGACGCCAGTGCGGTCCCTGCGACCTCGTCGGGGTTGAGCCCGTCGCGGTCGGCGGGGTCGAGGTCGGCCAGAATCCCCTCCACGCCGCCCGGTTCGGGGTCGTCGGTGTCGAACTGGCCGCCCGGCCCCGCCCGGAAGACCACGGCGACGTTGTGCGCGCCGGGGTCCATGACCCGGGGCAGCCCCCGGGTGCCGAGCGGGTCGATGTCGTCCACCCGCTCGATCTCCAGCCGGCTGAGCAGGGTCCGCACCTTGGCGGCGAGTTCGGCGACGGCCGCGGGCCGCCGGGCGGTGTCGGGGGCGCCGGTGCGCAGCCGGGTCCGCAGCTCGAACAGGTCCTCGGGATCGGTGATGCCGAGCCGTTCCAGCAGCGCGCAGTTGACGTCGGGCGGCCCCACCGGCCGGACCAGCGGCCCCTGTGCGCCGGTCGGGTCGTAGGCCCCCGTGGCCGCCTCCAGGTCGTCGACCACCCGCACGTCCACGGTGAGCAGCGGCAGGGCCGCCCGGTCCGCGCCCTCGCCGACGACCACCAGCGGGTAGCCGTAGCGCAGCGCCTGCCCCCGGCGCAGCGACAGGCGCAGGACCCGTGCCGACTCCGGATGCAGCGGCAGGGTCTCGCGCGCCCCGCTGAACAGCAGTTCGGGCCCGGTCGGCAGGCACGCGCAGGTGTCGGAGTCCACGTGCTCGGCCCGCACCCCGTGGGTGTGCACGGCCTCCCGGCTCAGGCAGGCGCGCAGGTAGGAGAGCAGGGACCGGACCTCGGAGCGGTCGATCGGCGGCTTCCACCGCAGCGACGCCTGGCCCACGCCCGAACGGGCGACCTGGGTGACGGGTCGGATGCCGACCGCCCCGACCACCGTGCCTCCGGGGCCCGGGCCTCCCGTCTCGTGCTCGTCGTCCCGTAGTGACCTCACAACACACAACCCCCGGCCTTGCGCGCGAACCGCGTGACCGCGCGACTACACCCCGCTAGCAACGTCCATTGTCGCGGACGGGCCGGTGCGAGATCCCTGGAATGCCGGAATACGTCCCGACTTTCACCCTGCGTGACATCGGTCAGCCGCGCACGCGCAGCGCGATCCAGAGTTCGGCCCGGTAGTCGGGGTCGTCCAGGTCGCCCGGCAGCAGGTCGCGGATGCGCCGCATCCGGTAACGCAGGGTGTGGCGGTGGACCCCCAGGGCGTCGGCCGCGGTGTCCCAGCGGCCCGAGGCGGCGAGGTAGGCGCGCAGGGAGGCGAGCAGTTCGGCGGAGGTGCGCTGCCCGGTCAGCGGCGCGAGGAGGTCGTCGGCCATCCGCGCGCCCGCCGGGGTGTCCACGAGCCCGAGCAGCCCGCCCGGCAGGTCCCCCGCCCGCACCAGCCCGCCGTCGCCCTCCTCGGCCGCGGCCAGGGCGCGCTCGGCCTGGGACAGGGCGGGGGCCAGGTCGCCGTACCCCGCCGCCTCGCTCACCCCGGCCGGCCCCTCCAGGGCCTCCGCCAGCGCCTCGTCCGGAGTGTCGGCGGGAGCCAGGAGCAGTCCCCGGCCGTCGTGCTCGGTGGCGAGCACGCCCTCGGCCGGGCCGGAGTCGCCGAGGCCCGCGGCCACCGCCACCACGACGGGTTCGGGCGGGAGCAGTCGGCGCAGGTCCGCCGCGCCGGGGGCCCGGGGGTCCAGTGCCCCGGTGACCAGCGCCGCCAGGACGCCCTCGCCCCACGCGGCGCCCCGGCCCGGCGCGGTGCGCTCCAGTTCCAGGGAGAGCAGGGACACGGCCGCGTTGACCAGGGTGCGGTCGTCGGAGCCGAGCCGGCGCTCGGTCCCGACCGCGAGGAAGCCCCGCACGCGGCGCCCGGCGGACAGGGGCTGCGCGGAGAGGTGCAGGCCGTCCGCGGTCAGTGACACGCTGGCGCGGGGTCCGGCACCGCGCAGGCGGGACAGTTCCGCCGCCACGACGGCGGAGGACTCGGCCGCCCGCGCGGGCGCGGCGTGGCGGACGCCGCCGTCGGAGGCCAGCAGCAGCACCCGGCCGTCGAGTTCGCGCGCCAGGCGCTCCACGACCGCCGCCGCCCCCGACAGCGCGGCGCGGGTCAGCGCCCGTTGCGCGGTGAAGGCCCGGGTCAGGCCCTCGTACTCCTCCTTGGCCAGGAGCCGGGAGACCTCCTTGCCGACCGCGATGAACGGGGTCTCGCGGGCCACCTCGATCAGGGCGAGACCGAACTCGGCCGCCGCGGCGCGCAGCGGTTCTGGGGTGCGCTCCAGCACCACGCCGGCTCCGAAGCCGAGTCCGGCCACGCGGCGCTCGGCGAGGCGGCGGACGTACTCGCGCGGGTCCGGGGCGGCGTCGGCCCAGCGCACGCCGGTGGTGAGGACGAGTTCGCCGCCCGCCAGGTAGGGCGTGGGGTCGGTCAGCTCGCTGACGGCCACCCACTCCACCCTCTGGTCCAGCCGTTCGTGGCCGGTCAGCAGGGACAGCCGCAGGTTGGGCGTGCGCAGCAGGGCGCCCAGGGTCGGGGGCATCGGGGCCTCCCCTCCACGTGTTCGACCGCCCGGACCCCGCCGCATTGGCACAGGGCCCTGGATCGATTATCCACTGTGTCCATGTGTGTCGGCGACCGCCGACCTTAGGGTCACTCTCTGAGACCGCCCGGCCCGTGGGGCCGGGTCGGGCGCCGCCAGGATTCCGGCGGGTCCGGAGGCGGGTTCGCAGGAAGAGCCCGCGCCGCAGGCATCCGCCGAACGTGGTGGCGGGCGGGGGCGCGGGAGAGCGCAGCGAATAAGCAAGCACAGAGGAGGCAGCCGCATGGCCACGACCGAGGTCGTCCAGTCCCGTCGGATCGTCACGGAGATCCCCGGCCCGAAGAGCCGCGCGATCCAGGAGCGGCGCGCGTCCGCCGTCGCCCAGGGCGTGGGCAGCGTCCTGCCGGTCTACGTCGAGCGCGCCGGCGGCGGGATCGTCGAGGACGTCGACGGCAACGCCCTCATCGACTTCGGCTCCGGCATCGCGGTGACCAACGTCGGCAACGCCGACCCCCGCGTGGTGGAGCGGGCCGCCGAGCAGATGGGCCGCTTCACGCACACCTGCTTCATGGTCAACCCCTACGAGGCCTACGTGGACGTGTGCGAGGCCCTGAACCGGGTCACGCCGGGCGACCACGAGAAGCGGTCGATCCTGCTCAACTCGGGCGCCGAGGCGGTGGAGAACGCGGTCAAGATCGCCCGCAGCGCCACCGGGCGCCAGGCCGTCGTCGTCTTCGACCACGCCTACCACGGCCGCACCAACCTCACCATGGGCCTGACCGCGAAGAACATGCCCTACAAGCAGGGCTTCGGCCCGTTCGCCGGTGAGATCTACCGGGTGCCCATGGCCTACCCGTACCGCTGGGCGACCGGCCCGGAGAACTGCGGCCCGGAGGCCGCGGCCCAGGCGATCGACCAGATCACCAAGCAGATCGGCCCCGAGAACGTCGCCGCCGTGGTGGTCGAGCCGATCCAGGGCGAGGGCGGCTTCATCGAGCCCGGCGCCGGGTTCCTGCCCGCCGTCGTCGACTTCTGCCGGGCCAACGGCATCGTGTTCGTCGCCGACGAGGTGCAGACCGGCTTCGCGCGCACCGGCGACATGTTCGCCTGCGACCACGAGGGCATCGTCCCGGACCTGATCACCACGGCCAAGGGCATCGCCGGCGGCCTGCCGCTGGCCGCGGTGACCGGCCGCGCCGAGCTCATGGACGCCGTGCACGGCGGCGGCCTCGGCGGCACCTACGGCGGCAACCCGGCGGCCTGCGCGGCCGCCCTGGCCGCGCTGGAGGCCATCGAGTCCGACGGCCTGGTCGGCCGCGCGCGGGAGATCGGCGACCTGATGCTGGGCCGCCTGCGCGAGCTCGCCGCCAAGTACGACGTCATCGGCGACGTGCGCGGGCGCGGCGCGATGGTCGCGATCGAGCTGGTCCGGGGCGAGGACAAAGCGCCGAACCCCGAGGCGCTGGCGAAGATCCTGTCCTACTGCCACGCGCAGGGGCTCGTGCTGCTCAGCGCGGGCACCTACGGCAACGTCGTGCGCATGCTGCCGCCGCTGGTGATCGGCGACGAGCTCCTGCACGAGGGCCTGGACATCCTGGCCGAGGCGTTCGCCGGGCTTTCCTAGGGCGTGCTCCGTGGACGCTCTCGGTTGGCTCGGCGCTTGCGCCGATCGCCGCGAGCCCGGAATGATCCGCGGAACACGGCCGAGGGTCTCCGCGCTCTCCTCGCTTCGGCCCGTGCTCGGGCCGGCCCCTCGCGAGACCCCCTTGGCGGACATCGCCCGGTCACGGCGGCGCGTGCCCTGGTTCTGGTAGACCCCGCGCCCAGTGACCCCGCCGAGGTCCCGGCTCCGCCCGCGTCCCCTGTCCGGGACGCGGGCGGAGCCGCGTGGGCGTGTCTCCTCACGTCCACACCAGCAGACCGGCCAGCAGCACCACGAGCGCGCCCGTGTAGGCGGCCGGGATCCGGAGCGCGGCCGCGACCAGGGATCCGCGGTCCCGCTGGGCCCACACGTGGACGGCCACGGCGAGCGCCGACTGCACGGCCAGCACCGCGGCGGCGGCCAGACCGAGCGGGTGCAGCCACACCCCCGCGACCAGGCCCGCGGCGCACACCACCTCCACCAGTCCCGCCGTGCGCAGGACGCCCGCGCCGACCGGCAGGTAGGCGACCCGGTCCAGCAGCGCCCGGGAACCGAGTGCCTTCGCTGCGCCGGTCGCGCCGAAGGCGATGGCCAGCACCACCGACAGGACCGTCACGGCCAGGGGCATGGCCGCACCTCCTCTCGCTCCGCGCCGCCCGCGGCGGCGGTCCGGTTCACAGGAACAGCGACGCGTTCTTGGCCAGGATCACGCTGTCGGCCAGATAGACGGTGCGCTCGGCCAGCAACAGCCCCTCGGGCCCCCGCCTCAGCACGTCGGCCCGGAAACCCGTGAAGTGGTCGGTGTCGTCGGCGAGCCGGTTGCGGTAGGCGTTCACGACGCTGCGGACCGCGAAGACGTCCTCGCCCCGATCGGGCGGTCGAGTGGCCTGGACGTTGGTCACCGCGCGCACGACCCTCGGCGGCGGGTTGTCCGACCAGGCGACCGTCTGCTGCACGCGCGCGGTGCGCAGGCGCAGGGTGGCCAGGTCCTCGTCGTAGTGGCCCAGGTCGCCGGGGCCGCCCGCCTCCCTCGTCAGGTCGCGGTGCAGCCGGTTGCCCCGGGAGGGCATCCGGTAGGCGACCTCCTCGGCGAGCAGGTCCAGCCAGTCGGAGTAGCGCGCCTCGTCCAGGAGTTGGGCCTCGAAGTACAGGAACTGCTCGATCTCGTGCTGCTCGGCGGGGTCCACGGGTCGTGGCCGTTCCACGGGACCGGCTTCGGGCGGCCGGGGCCGGAAGGACTGTGTGGAGATCGTGGTGGTCGGGGTGGCTGTCATGGCGGCTCTTCACTTCCTCATCGGTGGGTCAGCGCCCGCTCGGGGCGGGCATGGGGGCGGGCGCGGTCTGGGGCAGCGTCGGAGCGGGGCCTTCCATGAGTTCGAGCCACCGGCGGTAGAAGGCCCGCGCGCCGACGTCGTTGAGGATGTGGCCGACCTCGCCGGTGAACCCGGGGACGGCCGGGTCTCCCGTGGTCGTCGAGCCCAGCCCCATCTGGTAGTTGAGCGCGGTCCGGCCGGTGACGTGGCCGCCGCCGACCGCCTGGATCTCGGACCAGTTCTCGCTGTCGTCGGTCTCGACGATGCCGGTGCTGGAGAAGGTGAGGGTGGCCATCCGCATCGCCTGCCGGCGCTGTTCGGGCGACCAGCTCGCGTCGACCAGCACCCAGGACCAGATCTCCATGTCGTCCACCGAGCGGGGGTGCCACACGCGCAGGACGCGGTCTCCGAGCATCGAGAAGTTGGGGAAGACGGTGCCGTGGATGAGCGCCTGGTGCCCGGGCTCCGCCGAGTCGGGATCGCGCCCGAAGGTGAAGGCCGCGTAGTTGGGGTCTTCGGGCAGGATGATCGTCCAGCCGTGGCCGTAGCGGCTGCCCAGTTCGCGGCCCTCGGTGGGCATGTTGACGCCGAGCAGGGACGTCGCGGACAGGTGCGCGGTCTGCGGGTGGTAGGTGTCGTTGGCGAACTGCTCGGCGGCGAGCTTCCAGTTGCCCTGGAGGCGCCACTTGATCGGGCCGACGAGCTCGGGCTCGTCGAGTCCGTCCGTGGCCCAGTCCAGGACGCCCCGGTAGCCGTCGAGGTACTCGGCCAGCGGGGGCGCGTCCTCGTCCCAGCAGCCGAAGACGAATCCGCGGTAGGACTCGACCCGGGTGACCGGGACCAGGCCCCAGCGGTCCAGGGGCAGGCGTCCCTCGTAGCCGTCGTCGTGGTTGGGCACCTCGACCAGCGCGCCCGTGCCGTCGTAGGACCAACCGTGGTAGGAGCAGGTGAACCGGGTGGCCGACCCGGAGTCGGCCCGGCACACGCGCATCCCGCGGTGGCGGCAGACGTTGAGGAAGGCACGGATCCGGCCGTCCCTGCTCCTGGTCACGATGACGTGGTCCTGACCCATGACGGCGGTGGTGAAGTCGCCGGGGCGGCTTAGCCGGGACTCGTGGCCCAGGAACAGCCAGCTGCGGGTGAAGACGGTGGCCAGCTCCGTGCGCAGGAGGGGCCCGGACTCGAAGACCTCGCGGTTCAGCGTTCCGAGGTCGAGGTCGATGAGGTCCCGTGCGGCGGCCGACGGGCCCTCGGGAGGTGCGGTGGTCATGTTCGCTCCGATCGTCGTGGTGTGTTCGGTCCGGTCGATGGCGGGTCAGCCGGCGCCTTCCGGCCCGGTGGCGTCGAGGAGGACGCCCACCGTGTCGCCGCGCACCTCGACCCGGTAGGCGGTGGCGGGCTCGGTCGCGGGCCCGGACAGGGCCTGGCCGGTGCGCAGGGAGAACACGGCCAGGTGGGCTGGGCACTCGACGGTGCCGTCCTCGACCCAGCCCTCGCAGAGCGAGGCCTGGCCGTGCGTGCAGGTGTCGCTGAGGGCGCGCGGCCCCTCAGGGGTGTCGAAGACGGCGATCGCCCCGCGCGGCCCTGACACCACCAGGGCTCCCTCGGCGGCCAGGTCGGCTCTGGACCCGGCGGGCAGCCAGGTCGGCTCGCGGTCGGTCATCGGTCTCACTCCTCCGGTCCGGGGCGGGGGGCGATGCCGTGGACGACGAGTGCGGCGAGGCCGAGAACGTGCTGTTCGGCCAGACGGTCCCACTGCTCGTCGTCGTCGCGGCGGTGTTCGAGGAAGAAGAACGACAGGGACGAGGTCACGGCCGAGGCCGCGGCCGCCGCGGGGGCGTCGGGCCCGGCGGCACGGGTGAGCCACTGGGCCAGTTCCGCGCGGAACTCCTCGACCACCTGCCAGAACAGGCCGTTCAGCTCGCCGTCGAGCTGGCCCTCGGCGGCCAGGACCGCCATGAGGTCCGCGCGTTCACGCAGGTGGGCCAGCAGGGCCGTGCCGAAGGCGCGCACGCCCTCACCGGGCGACGCGGGGTCGCAGGCGCGCAGCGTGCCGGTGACGGCGGCGCGGTCCAGCTCCGGGGAGTCGGCGATGTCGCGGAGCAGCTCCACCTTGTTCTTGAAGTAGTGGAAGAGCAGCCCCTCGGCCACCCCGGCCTCCTTCGCGATGAGCTTGGTGGTCGTCGCCGCGAACCCGTACCTCGCGAAGAGCTGTAGCGCGACCTCGCGGATGTGGCGGCGCCGCTCCTCGGCCGCCTGCTGTCGGCTCGTCGCCATCGGTGCCTCCTGTGGGTCGGAATATTCGTTGAGCAATCACTCATTGAGTATTTGCTCATTGAGCGTATGCTCAACGAAGACTCCGGTCAAGGGGACGCGCCGACGGGGCGCGTCGGCCGGAGGAACGAGGAGGTTCACGATGCGGACCACAGGCGATGTCGTGGTGGTCGGCGGCGGAATGGCCGCGGGCCACCTGGTGGCGTCGATGCACCGGAGGGGCCTGGCCCACCGGCTGACGGTGCTCGGAGCCGAGCCCCACCCGCCGTACGAGCGCCCGCCGCTGACCAAGGACGAACTCACCGGCGCGGCGGGCACGGAACCGGTCGGCACGGAGGCGGACCTGGCACGGCGGCTGTCGATGTACTCGCCCGCGTGGCTGGCCGAACAGGGCGTGGCGGTCCGCGTCGGCGCACGGGTCATCGGCATCGACCGCACCCGGCGCACGGTGGCCGTGGACGGCGGCGAGGCGGTCTCCTACCGGCACCTGGTGCTGGCGACCGGCTCACGCCCGGTGGTCCCCCCGCCGTGGGCGGAGCGGCCGGGCCTCGTGCACACCGTCCACACGGCCGCTGACGGAGCGCGGCTGCGACCCCTGCTGCGCGAGGGGGTCCGGCTGGTCGTGGTGGGCGGCGGCTTCGTCGGGCTGGAGGTCGCCGCGGCCGCACGAGGGCGCGGCTGCCCGACCGCGGTGGTCGAGGCCGGCCCCCGCGTCCTGGGCCGCGTGTGCACCCCGGTGACGTCGGCGGCGGTCGCCCGCCTGCACGAGGAGCACGGGGTGCGCGTCATCACCGGCACCAGGTGCGTGGACGTGGCACCAGGGGAAGGGGGAGCCCCCCGGGTGGTTCGCCTGGCCGACGGCACCGCGCTGGCGGCGGATCTGGTGGTCGTCGGGCTGGGGGTCCGCCCCGAGACCGGACTCGCGTCGGCCGCGGGCCTGGAACAGGACTCCGGGACGGGCGGGATCGCCGTGGACGACGCGCTCCGCACGACGCGCGACCCGCTGGTCAGCGCGGTCGGCGACGTGGCCGCTTTCCCCCGCGCCGGGTACGGCGGGCGACTGCGCCTGGAGTCGGTCGGCCACGCCTCCGCCTCGGCCGAGCACGTCGCGGCCCGTCTGGCGGGCGAGGACCCGGGCCCCTACGCCGGGCAGGGCTGGGTGCCCGTGTTCTGGTCCGACCAGTACCACCACACGCTGCGGATCGCCGGGCTCTCGACGGGCTACGACACGACCGACGTCGGCGGAGCTCCCGGCGAGGGCCCGTTCACCGTGCGCTGCCTGGCCGGGGGCGGCCTGCTGGCGGTGGAGAGCCTGGACCGCCCGCGCGACCACTCGGCCGCGCGGCGCGAACTGCGGGCCGCACCCGTGCCCTGAGCCGGTCCGTGGTCTCGAACCCTCGCTTCGCCTCGTACCCCGTGGCGCGGGAGCCGTTCCGGACGGCACCTGGGGCAGGTGTTTGGCCGCGGCCCGGGCCCGTTCCACCGTCCCGGACCGGGCTCATCCCACCGTCCCGGACCGGGCTCATTCCACCGCCCCGGGGCGGGAGGCGCCCACCCTCCCGCTCCGGGGCGGTCCCACCGCCGCCACCGGCTCCGCCGTCGCGCGGACGTCCGGCACCGGCACGCGTGGCGCGCGGCGCCGGGTGCTGCCCAGCAGCACCCCGCCCACGACCAGGGCGCCGCCGATCAGCTCGCCGGGGCTGACGGTCTCGCGCAGGACCACCCAGGCCGCGGTCATCCCGACGACCGGGACCAGCATCGAGAACGGCGCCACCACGCCCGCCGGGTGGCGGGCCATCAGCCAGGTCCACACACCGGACCCGAACACGGTGCCGACCACCACGGTGTAGGCCAGACCGGCCACGGCGGCGAGCGCGCCGGGTTCGTCGAACGAGGTCAGGGACGTGCCGATCCGCGCGGGCCCCTCGACGGCGAGGGCCAGGGCGAGCATCGGCAGCGGCGGGACGACCGACATCCACAGGGTCAGGCGCAGCGGATCGGCCGGCTTGGCCAGCCGGTTGCAGGTGTTGCCGATCGCCCATCCGAACGCGCCCGCCAGGGTCAGCAGGAACGGGACGACCGTGGCGTTCTCCGCGCGCTGCCAGCCCACCAGGGTCATCCCGCACACGGCGACCACGATGCCGACCAGCTGCCGACCGCTGACGCGTTCGCGCAGGAACGTCGCACCGAGCAGCACGGTGAACGGCGCGGAGGACTGCAGGACCAGGGAGGCCAGGCCCGCGGGCATCCCGGCGGCCATGCCCCAGTACAGGAACAGGAACTGCAGGGTGCCGAAACCGAGCCCGTAGCCCACCAGCCAGCGCGCGGGCACCTTCGGCCACGGGACGAACAGCACCGTGGGGACGGCGATCAGCGCGAAGCGCAGGGCCACCAGGAAGAACGGGGGGAAGTGCGCGAGCGAGGCGTCGATGGCGATGAAGTTGAGGCCCCACATGAGGGCGACGGACAGGGCGAGCAATCGGTGACGGATCGGCATGTGTCCAAGATCAGCAGCCTTTTTCCTTAAGCACAATCAATAGTTTCGACAACTACTCTGTAGGCTGCCTACATGGACGTTCGACATCTGGAGTTGTTGCGCGAACTCGCCGAGCGCGGCAGCGTCACCGCCGTGGCGCAGGCCACCTACCGGACCCCTTCCGCGGTCTCGCAACAGCTCAAGACCGCCCAGCGGGAGTTCGGGGCGGAACTGGTGGAGCCGTTCGGCCGGGGCCTGCGGCTGACCGAGGCGGGCCGCGTCCTCGCCGAGGGCGGCGCCACCGTCGCGACCGCCGTCGAACAGGCGCGGGCGCGCTGGGACGCGTTCCGCGGCGAACCGGCCGGCACGGTCGCCGTCGCCGCCCTGCCGAGCGCGGCGACGTTCCTCCTCCCCGACGTCCTGCGCGAACTCGCCGACACCGCCATCACGCTGCGCTGCGCCGACGTCGACCTCGCCGAGGCCGCGTTCGCCGACCTGGCCGCCGACCACGACATCGTCGTCGCGCACAGCCTCACGAGTGTCCGGCCCGCCGGCGCCGAGGGGCTGACCGTCGTACCGCTGGCGCGCGAACCCCTGGACATCGCGATGGCCGCGGACCACCCGCTCGCCGACCGCGCCTCGGTCAGCCCCGGGGACCTGGTGGACTGCGAGTGGATCGGGGTGCCCGAGGGCTACCCCTTCGACACGGTCCTGCGGATGATCGCGCAGGTGACCGGCCGGGAGCTGCGGGTCGTCCAGCGCCTGGTGGACAACCGGCTGATCGAGGCGCTGGTGGCGTCGGGCGACCAGGTCGCCGTCCTGCCGCGCTTCACGACGCCGGCCACGGTGCCGGCCGGCGGGGGCATGGTGCTGCGCGAACTCACCGGCCTGCCGTCCGCGCGGCACGTCTCCGCCGTCCTGCGCCCGGACAAGGCCGAGCGGCTGGCCGTCCAACGGGTCCTGCGCTCCTTCGAGCGGGTGGGCGCGGAGGTGGAGCACCGCTTCCAGGGCCCGGCGTGAGAGCCCGGCGGACGGGACGACCGCTCAGCGCGTACCCCAGGCGTAGGTCTGCTTGCGCAGCTTGAGGTAGAGGAAGGTCTCGGTGGTGTCCACCGAGTCCACCTCGCGGATGTCGGCCAGGATGTCCAGCAGCTTGGGGTCGTCCTCGGCCACCACCTCGACCAGGAGGTCGAAGGAGCCCGCGGTGATGACCACGTACTCCACGCCCTCGATGTCGGAGATGGCGTCGGCGGCGACGTTGAGGTCGCCGTTGGTGCGCACGCCGATCATGGCCTGGCGGCTGAAGCCCAGCATCATGGGGTCGGTGACGCCCACCACCTGGACGACGCCCGCCTCCAGCAGCCGCTGGACGCGCTGGCGCACGGCCGCCTCGGACAGCCCGACGGTCTTGCCGATGGCGGCGTAGGACCGGCGGCCGTCCTCCTGGAGCACCTCGATGATGCGTTTGGCCGTGTCGTCGAGCACGACGCCGTTGTTGCGCCGGGGGTGACCCGGATCCGACTGCTCACTCACGAGGCTCTCCGTTGGTTCCGAAGGAATCCGAGAATACGCGGTGCGGCCAGGGGCGGAAAACCTCGCCGCGATCACGACCGACAACGGAATCAAAGTTACTGCACGGTTCGGTCACGGGTGGAGGGAGCGTCGCCGACCGGGTCTTCGTGCTGCTCAGCGCTCGTCCCGCACCGAGTCCAGCGACAGCAGGGCCACGTGCAGTGACAGGCAGGTCTCCACCGACTCCAGGTCGGCGTCGAGGATGTTGGCGATCCGGCGCAGCCGTTCGTAGAAGGCCGGCCGCGACAGGTGTGCCCGGCTCGCGGCCAGCGCCTTGTTGCGCCCCGCGCCCAGGTAGCACCGCAGCATGTCGGTGAGGTCCCCGGCGTGCCGGGCGTCGTGGTCCAGCAGCGGCCCCAGCTCCCGCTCCACGTAGGTCTGCAGCCGCTCGTCGTCGCGGAACAGGTGCAGCAGGCCGCGCACGTGCAGGTCGGGCAGGCGGTAGAAGGGCCGCTGGTCGCTCTGGCGGATGGCGACGTCGCCGACCTGGCGGGCCTCCAGGAAGGAGCGCCGCACCTCGCGGATGTCGTCCGCCGACGACCCGACCGCGAGCACGGCGGCACCGCCGACCGCCTGGTGGACGCGGTCGGCGAGCATGTTCAGCGTGGGGTCCAGGCGCTGCTTGGTCGGCAGCGCCAGCAGGACGCCCACCCGCAGGTCGTCGAGCGAGCCCACGAGCGCGGGCAGGCGCAGCTCGCGGCAGGCACGCGCGGCGCCCTCGGCGGTGTCGGACAGGCGGGCCTGGGCGGCCAGACCGGTGCCGCTCTCCCGCAGCCGCAGGACCAGGCCGACCAGCGCACGGCCCTTGAGGGGAACGCCGACCGCGCGGGCCCGCACCAGGGCCTCCTCCGGGTCGGAGTAGGCCCGGTCGATGATGCCCGCGATGATCGTCCGGTGCGTCTGGCGCTCCAGGCTCTCCTGGTGGCGTTCCAGGAGCCGGCCGAGCGCCAGCGTGGTGGCGGCGCGCTCGATGAGCATGCTCTGGCGCGGGGTCGGCGCCGCGCCCGCGATGAGGATGAGGCGCCCCCAGTCCTGGCCGCGCGCGCCGACCATGGTGACCAGCCAGCCCGTGGCGGGGTTGTGGACCGTGCGGGAGCCGGAGCGGATCGCGCGCGAGCGGCTCTCCCACGAGGTCAGCAGCGTCCCCGGGTCCTCGCCGTTGAGGTCGCAGGCCAGCACCTGGTGGGTGAGGTTCTCCAGGACCACCGGGCACCCGGACAGCTGCGCGGCCTCGTGCAGGATCTGGGCGGTGTCGGCGCCCTCGACGGAGAGCTGGGTGAACACCGAGTGCAGCTTCTCGGACTCGCGCAGCTCCTCCAGCTGCTGGTTGACCACGCGGACGTGGACGGCCTCGGTGATCTCGACGAAGCGGGCCTCGCGGTCGAGCTGGATGACGGGGACGCGGGCGTCCCGGGCCGCGTCGAGGAAGGCGGCCGGCAGCTCGGCGTGGTACTTGCGGCCGAGTTCGACGGCGATCCCGCTCACCCCCGCGGCGGCCAGGTCGTCGATGTAGCGGCGCAGGGCGTCGGGGTCGTCGGGCATCGCGATGCCGGTGCTCAGCACCAGCTCGCCCCCGCGCAGGAGGTGGGCGAGGTCGGTCACCTCGGCGATGTGGACCCAGCGCACGGCCACGTCCAGGTACTCGGATCCGACCACCACACGGGGACGGGCGCGCTGGAGGGCGGGCAGGCTCAGGACCTCGGCGAGAGTGGGTAGCACCCCCACATACTAGGACGGGGTGTCGTCTCCGGGACGAATCGCCTTACACGTTGGCGTACGCGGCAGGCGCCCTGACCACCGGTTCCGCCCGCGGGGAACCGGGTTTACAGTCCGTAACACCGGCCACCATGTTGTCAACACACTGACGCTGGCCAAGCGCCCGGGGCGGGGTGAGACTGGGATCATGTCCGAACTTCTCTCGCGCCACCGCGCGGTCATGCCCTCCTGGCTGCCCCTGTACTACGAGTCCCCGCTGGAGATCGTCAGCGGCAAGGGCTCCCGCGTCACGGACGCCGACGGCCACACCTATCTCGACTTCTTCACCGGCATCGTGACCAACATGCTCGGCTACGACGTGGCCGAGGTGCGCGAGGCGGTGGAGCGCCAGATCGCCAAGGGCGTCGTGCACACCTCCACCCTGTACCTCATCCGCGGCCAGGTCGAACTCGCCGAGAAGATCGCCCGCCTGTCGGGCATCCCGGACGCGAAGGTCTTCTTCACCAACTCCGGGACCGAGGCCAACGAGACCGCCCTCCTGCTGGCCACCTTCGCGCGCGGCAGCGACGAGGTGCTCGCGATGCGCGGCAGCTACCACGGCCGCTCCTTCGGCACCGTCGCGGTGACCGGCAACCGGGCGTGGAAGAACTCGTCCCTGTCGCCGCTGAACGTGCACTACCTGCACGGCACCGACCACGCCGCCCCGGCCTTCCGCGGGATGTCCGAGCAGGAGTACGTCGAGGCGTGCGTCGCCGACCTGCGCGACGTCCTGGACACCACCGCGCCCAACGTGGCGTGCCTGATCGCCGAGCCGATCCAGGGCGTGGGCGGGTTCGCGATGCCGCCGGACGGGCTCTACGCCCGCTACAAGGAGGTCCTGGACGAGCACGGGATCCTCTTCGTCTCCGACGAGGTGCAGACCGGCTGGGGCCGCACCGGGACGAGCTTCTTCGGGATCGGCAACCACGGCGTGGTGCCCGACGCCATGACCTTCGCCAAGGGGCTGGGCAACGGCTACGCGGTCGGCGGCGTCGTGGCGCGCGGCGACCTCATGGACCGCCTGGGCGCGCTGGGCGTGGCCACGTTCGGCGGCAACCCCGTGTCCATGGCCGCGGCCGGGGCCACCCTCGACTACGTCCTGGAGCACGACCTCCAGGGCAACGCCCTGCGCCAGGGCGCGCTGATCACCGACGGGCTGCGGGCCCTCACCGAGCTGCCGAGCGTCAGGGACGTGCGCGGCAAGGGCCTGATGTTCGCCGTGGAGATGGTCGACCCCGCGACCGGCGCTCCGTCGCCGTCCCTGGCCGGCCGCGTGCTGGAGGAGGCCCGCGAGCGCGGCCTGCTGGTGGGCAAGGGCGGCGTGCACGGCAACGTGCTCCGCATGGCCCCGCCGCTGACCCTGTCGGCGCAGGAGGCGGCGGAGGGCCGCGACGTCCTGCTGGACGCCGTGCGCGCGGTCGACGCCCGGGCCTGAGCGCCCCGCCCCAGAGGCCGTGTTACGTGGGCGCCGCCCGCCACGAGCGGCGCGGGCACCCGCGGGACACGGCCGCACAACACCGAGGAAGAGGAAGTATGAGCAAGCACGTCACCCACTGGATCGGTGGGGCGCTCTTCGACGGCGGCGCCGAGCGCCGCGGGGACATCTACAACCCGGCGTCGGGCCGGGTCACGGGCACCGTGGACCTGGCCGGGGCCAAGGAGGTCGACGCCGCGGTCTCCGCCGCCCGCGAGGCCTTCCCCGGCTGGCGCGACACCTCGCTGTCCAAGCGGGTGCAGATCCTGTTCCGGTTCCGCGAGCTGCTCAGCGCGAACAGGGACAGGCTGGCCGAGCTGGTCAGCGCCGAGCACGGCAAGGTGTTCTCCGACGCCCAGGGCGAGGTGGCGCGCGGCCTGGAGGTCGTGGACTTCGCCTGCGGCATCCCCCACCTGCTCAAGGGCGGGTTCTCCGAGAACGTGTCCACGGGCGTGGACTCCTACTCGATCCTGCAGCCGGTCGGCGTGGTCAGCGGCATCACACCGTTCAACTTCCCGGCGATGGTCCCGATGTGGATGTTCCCGGTGGCGATCGCCTGCGGCAACACCTTCGTCCTCAAGCCCAGCGAGAAGGACCCCTCGGCGTCGCTGCTCATCGCCGAGCTGTGGACCGAGGCGGGGCTGCCCGACGGCGTGTTCAACGTGGTCCACGGCGACAAGGCCGCGGTGGACGCCCTGCTGGAGCACCCGGACGTCGCGGCGGTGAGCTTCGTGGGCTCCACCCCGATCGCGCGCTACATCTACCGGACCGCCGCCGAGCACGGCAAGCGCGTGCAGGCGCTGGGCGGGGCCAAGAACCACATGGTCGTGCTGCCCGACGCGGACCTGGACCTGGCGGCGGACTCGGCGGTCTCGGCCGGGTTCGGCTCGGCCGGTGAGCGGTGCATGGCCATCTCCGCGATCGCGGTCGTGGAGTCGGTCGCCGACGAGCTGGTCGAGAAGATCCGCGAGCGCGTCTCCCGCCTGCGGGTGGGCCCCGGTGACGACGACCGCAGCGAGATGGGACCGCTGGTGACCCGGGAGCACCGGGACAAGGTCGCCTCGTACCTGGAGTCGGGCGTGCGCGAGGGCGCGACCCTGGCCATCGACGGCCGGGTGCACCCGGTACTGGGCGGCGGGGAGGACGGGTTCTGGCTGGGCCCGACCCTGCTCGACCACGTCGGGCCCGAGATGTCCTGCTACCGGGACGAGATCTTCGGGCCGGTGCTGAGCGTGCTGCGCGTGGGCGGCTACGACGAGGCCGTGAAGCTGATCAACGACAACCCGTACGGGAACGGCACCGCGATCTTCACCAACGACGGGGGCGCGGCCCGCCGGTTCCAGAACGAGGTCGAGGTCGGCATGGTGGGCATCAACGTGCCCATCCCGGTGCCGATGGCCTACTACTCGTTCGGCGGGTGGAAGCAGTCGCTCTTCGGCGACTCGCACGCGCACGGCACGGAGGGTGTCCACTTCTACACCCGGACCAAGGCGGTCACCGCGCGCTGGACCGACCCGGGCAAGCGGCCCGAAGGCGGCGTCGACCTGGGGTTCCCGACCAACGGGTAGCCCAGAGTTCAGCGAATTAACGGATGGATGTCTCTCACTGACGGTCGGTGGTGGACAACACGGAGTATCGTTGGTGACGGTCGCCCCTCACAGCACGTGGTCGGCTGCCGTGACGGCGACCGGAGACCATCCGGGATAGACGCGCTCATTTCCCCTCCTCCCCATGGAAGCGGGTGCGTCAGCGGAAGCGCTCCGGGTCCGATTCTCCCCCTGGACCCGGAGCGCGACCGTACCTCCCGACCTCCGCGGCGGGGCGTGCTCCGTGGAGCGCGCCCCCGCCGCGCGACGCGCTAGCGCGCGGCCACCATCACCTCGCGTGCGGGGATCCGTGCCTCGGCGCCGATGATCCGGGCGCACTCGTCACAACCGAACACGGGGCCTCCGTCCGGCAGTACTCCCAGGACCCGGCGGGGGCGGGGCCACTTGGTGTGGCAGGCGACGCAGGCGTCCCCCTCGCACTGCGCCCGGCTCAGCAGCCCTGGGTCGTAGACGTGGAGGCCCGGCGAGTGATCGGGCCGCGTGTCTGGTTGGCACATCGTGCTCGTTCCGCGCAATGTCCTTGCTCCCCCCGTGGTTTAGGACAGTCTGGCGGGCCGATAGATACCGGCTCTCAAGTGAATCAAAGTCTGCGGGCGTCCGGAAGGCCCCGGACCAATCTAAATCACTCCGTGCAGGGCAATCATAACCCTAAGTAACGAAGCCTGGGAAGACCCCAGGTCACAGAGGATCTTTACTGCCCTTCGTCCGTTACTCCCCAGGGGATGGAGCTCGGGACCTTCGGCCTACGCGCGCGGAACGACGCCGAATCGGCGCATCGACAGGCTCGGATTGGTCACACGAACCTCGTCCACCCTTGCGGCCGAAACCCCGGCCGCGGCGACCGCGAAGGCCTGCTCCCCCAGGGCCGCGAGGGGGGTGCCCATCGGGTCGATCACCATGCTGTTGCCCGCCCCGGAGGGCGCCGCCTGCCCCGCCGCCGCCACGTACACGGTGTTCTCCACCGCGCGGGCGCGGGCGAGCGTGCGCCAGTGCTCCTCCTTGAGCGGGCCGGGCACCCACTGGGCGGCCAGCAGCACCACGTGCGCGCCCGCGTCGGCGATCCGCCGGGTCACCTCGGGGAAGCGCAGGTCGTAGCAGGTCTGCAGGCCGAACACGACACCGTCGACGGTGAAGGTCTCCGGCTCCTCGATGGGGCCCGGCGCGACCACGTCCGACTCCCGCACGCCGAAGGCGTCGTAGAGGTGGATCTTGCGGTAGTGCGCGACCCGCTCGCCCTGCGGGGACAGGGCCACCAGGGTGTTGGTGAAGTGGGTGGGACCAGCGGTCTCGTTCACCCCCACCACGAGGTGGACGCCCTCCTTGCGCGCGGCCTCGGCCGCGGCGGCGACGAAGGGGCCCTCCAGCGGCTCGGCCGCCTCGACGTAGCGGTGGTCGGTGCGCGGCGCCGTGAACATCGCGTACTCCGGGCACAGGACCACGTCGGCCCCCTCGGCCGCCGCCCGGCCGGCCAGCTCCGCGACCGACCGCTGGTTCTCGGCCTTGTCCTGACCGGGGGCGAACTGGGCGACCGCGACGCGCACCATCGGACCACTCCTCACACACTGCTCGTGCGGGCGCGCCCCGGCGGGCGGCCCGCGGGACGTCTGCCCGGGACGGGCGTCTCCCGAGTGTACGACCCGGAGGGCCGACGGCCCGGCCGCGCGGTTCGTGCGGTCGGCACGGTCGGCACGGTCGGCACGGTCGGCACGGTCGGCACGGTCGGCTCCTGCGTCCCGGGCGGGCCCGGTGCCGCGGTCGAGATCGGCGGGGCTGAACGGCTTGCCAGGAAGCTGAACACGTGTTTAACCTATTGAACATGAGTTCAACACCGAAGCGCCCTCCCGACCGGGACGAGGACCTCACCGCACGCGCCCGCATCCGCGACGCGGCCGTCGAGTGCTTCGCCCGGCACGGCTTCGACGTCACCGTCCGGGCCATCGCCGAGCGCGCCGGGGTCTCCCCCGGCCTGGTCCTGCACCACTTCGGGTCCAAGGCCGGGCTGCGCGAGACCTGCGACGAGTACGTCCGCCAGACGATCCGCGAGACCAAGACCGAGGCGGTCACCGCGCACGGGGAGCAGACGTTCCTCCAGCAGCTGGCCGAGATCGACGAGTACTCCGACCTCCTCGGCTACGTGCTGCGCTCACTCCAGGCGGGCGGGCCGATGGCCGTCGCCCTCTTCGAGCACATGGTCGAGGACATCGAGGAGTACCTGGCCAAGGGCGAGGAGGCGGGCACCATCCGCCCCAGCCGCGACCCGAAGGCACGGGCGCGCTGGCTGGCCGCCAACGGCCTGGGCTCGATCACGATGCTCTTCACGCTGCAGGGCCTCGGGCCGGACACCGACTTCCGCGAACTCCTGCGCCGCGCGACGCACGACATCATGCTCCCCGCGCTGGAGGTGTACACCGAGGGCCTGCTCACCGAGCGCACGATGCTCGACGCCTACCTCCTGTACATCAGCGATCCGCCGGAGGAACCGCGCTGAACGGCCCCGAGACCAGAGCACGCCCACCCCCCGCCGCACGAAGGAATCTCCCATGCCATCACCCGCCATCGACGTCCGCGGACTCGACAAGTACTTCGGCCGGTTCAAGGCCCTCGACGGCCTCGACCTCACCGTCGGGACCGGCCAGGTCGCCGGCTTCCTCGGACCCAACGGCGCCGGGAAGTCCACCGCCATCCGGGTCCTGCTCGGGCTGCTCAGAGCGGACGGCGGGACCGCCCGCGTCCTGGGCGGCGACCCGTGGACCGACGCCGTGGCCCTGCACCGCCGCCTGGCCTACGTGCCCGGCGACGTGGCGCTGTGGCCGAACCTGACCGGCGGCCAGGCCATCGACCTGCTCGGCCGGCTGCACGGAACGGCCAACCCCGCCCGGAAGAAGGAGCTGCTGGCCCGCTTCGAGCTCGACCCGGGCAAGAAGGCGCGCACCTACTCCAAGGGCAACCGCCAGAAGGTCGCCCTGGTGGCGGCCCTGGCCTCGGACGCCGAGCTGCTCATCCTGGACGAGCCCACCTCCGGGCTGGACCCGCTGATGGAGTCCGTCTTCACCGAGTGCGTCCGCGAGGCGAAGGCGCAGGGCCGCTCCGTGCTCCTGTCGAGCCACATCCTGGCGGAGGTCGAGAAGCTCTGCGACACGGTCACCATCATCCGCAAGGGTGTGGCCGTGGAGTCCGGGACGCTGGACGAGATGCGCCACCTGACGCGCTCCACCGTCCGCGCCACCACCGACGGCGACCCGTCCGTGCTCCGCGGCATGGCCGGGGTCCACGGGCTGGAGGTGGACGGCGACACCGTCACCTTCGACGTCGACAACGCCGAGCTGGACGACGCCGTCCGCGCGCTCTCCGGCCTGGGCCTGCGCTCCCTGGTGTGCAACCCGCCCTCGCTGGAGGAGCTGTTCATGCGCCACTACGGCGACGAGCTGGCCGCCCTCAACGGCAGCGGTGCCGGGAACGGGACCGGTGCCGAATGAGGACGTTCACCGGAACCGGCAGCCTGATCCGGTTCATCCTGCGCCGTGACCGCGTCCGCATGACGGTGTGGACGGTCTCGCTGGTCGGCATGATGGCGATGACCGTCCCGACGCTGGACGAGATGTTCCAGACCCCGGAGCAGCGCCTGGGGCGCGCGGCGATCATGGAGACCCCGACCGGGATCGTCCTCGGCGGCCCCGGGTACGGGCTGGACACCTACGGGCTCGGCGCGATGGTCGCCAACGAGATGACCATGACCCTGCTGGTCGCGCTGGCCGTCATGAGCGTCCTGCACGTGGTCCGGCACACGCGGGCCGAGGAGGAGAGCGGCCGCGCCGAACTGCTGCGCGCCAACGTCGTGGGCTCCGGCGCCCAGATGACCGCGGCGCTGGCCACCAACGCCGTCGTCAACGCCGTCATCGGCGGGCTGATCACGCTGTCCCTGGTCGCCAACGGCCTGGACGCGCCCGACTCCGTCGCCTACGGCGCGGGGCTGGCCCTGGCCGGGATCACCTTCGGCGCGATCGCCGCCGTGTGCGCCCAGGTCTCGGAGCACTCGCGCGGCGCCAGCGGGCTGGCCTTCCTGGTCGTGGGCGTGCTGTTCATGTTCCGCGTGGTCGGCGACATCGCCGAGCGCGGCGGCAGCGCCCCGTCGTGGTTCTCGCCGTTCGCCTGGGTGCAGCAGACCCGGATGTACGACGACCTGCGGTGGTGGCCGCTGGCGCTGTACGCGGTGGTCATCGTGGCGGTGTTCGCGGTGGCCTTCCTCCTGGCGGGCCGGCGCGACCTCGGCGCCGGGCTGGTCGCCGCGCGGCCGGGCCCGGTCAACGCGAGCCCGCTGCTCAACGGGGTGTTCGCGCTGCACCTGCGCCAGCAGCGGACGTCGATCGTCGCCTGGACGGTCGCGGTGGCCCTGTTCGCGCTGTCCTTCGGCACGCTCATCGCCGAGATCGACACGATGGTCGAGCAGAATCCGGAGCTGGTCACGCGGATGGGACTGGACGCGCAGAACATGTCCAGCGCGTTCCTGGGGATGCTGCTGCTCTACGTGGTGATGACGGCGGCCGCCTTCGCCACGCTGTCCGTGCTCCGCACCAGGGCGGAGGAGACGTCCGGTCGCGCGGAGCTGGTCCTGTCCACGGCGGTCGGCCGGATCCGGTGGATGGGTTCGGCGATGCTGGTCAGCACGCTGACCGCGATCGTGATGACGCTGCTGGGCGGCGCCTCCCTGGGACTCGGCGCGGCCCTGGCCACCGGGGACGACGACTGGGTGGGCACGGTGACCGAGGCCGCCGCGGCCCAGCTGCCGGTGGTCCTGATGTTCGTCGGGCTCACCGCGCTGTTCGTCGGCGTCGCGCCGCGCCTGGTCGGCGTGGTGTGGGCGTGGTTCGGCTACGGCCTCGTCGCGACGATCTTCGGACCGCTGCTGGACCTGCCGGAGTGGATGATGGACTACGGCCCGTTCGGGCTCGTGGCCCAGCTGCCGGTCGAGGAGTTCGAGACGGCGCCCTTCATCGTGGTGCTCGGCGCGGCCCTGGCCACGGCGGCGGTCGGCCTGGCCGGGTTCCGCCGCCGGGACCTGGCCACGGTCTGAGGTGGCGTGCCGCCGGTGCGCACCGGCGGCACGCCCCCGCGCCGGGCCTCCGCGCGTCGGGGCCGCCGCTCCGGGGGAGGTACTCCGGGAAGGCGACCCGGAAGGGGGTCACATGGCCACGCGCCGCGGGCGCCGCCGCGTGCTCGTACCGATCGCCGCCGTCATCGTCGTCGTCGCGCTCCTGGGAGTGTGCATGTGGAGCCTGCAGCGCTCACTGGTCTACCTGCCCGCACCCGGCGGGGTGCCCCCGGCCGGGAGCGTGCTCCAGGGAGCCGAGGACGTGCGCCTGCGGACGTCGGACGGACTCGGCCTGGGCGCCTGGCTGGTCCCGCCGAGCGGCGCCGACCGGGACACGGCCGTGCTGGTGGCCAACGGCAACGCGGGGAACCGGCAGACCCGCGCCCCGCTGGCCCGCGCGCTGGCGGACGAGGGCTTCACGGTGCTCCTGTTCGACTACCGCGGCTACGGGGGCAACCCCGGGCGGCCCTCCGAGGAGGGACTGGCCGCGGACGCGCGGGCCGCCTCCGACCTCCTCGTCGCGCGCGGCCACCCGCCGGAGCGGACGGTCTACTTCGGGGAGAGCCTGGGCACGGGCGTGGTGACCGCGCTGGCCGCCGAGCGCCCGCCCGCGGCCCTGCTCCTGCGCTCCCCGTTCACCTCGCTGGCCGACGTCGGCGCCCACCACTACCCGCTGCTTCCGGTCCGCGCCCTGCTGTGGGACCGCTATCCCGTGCTCGACACCATCGGCGGGATCGAGCGCCCGGTCACGGTCGTGCTCGGCGACGCGGACGGCATCGTCCCCCCGCGACAGAGCCTGGCCGTGGCCGAGGCCGCCCCGCACCTGGTCGAACGGGTGGTGGTGGCGGGCGCCGGACACAACGACGCCGCGCTGGCGTTCGGCCCCGAGGTGGTCGCCGCGACCGTCCGCCTGGCCGACCACGCCCTCTGACCGGCGGGGCTCAGGCGACGGGCGCGGTCCACGTCCGGGCCGCCTCGCGCAGGCGCATCAGCCGCTCCCAGTGCTCGGCGACCAGGGTCCGGCCGCGTCCGGTGAGGCGGACGGTGGTGCGCGGCCTGCCGTCGCCGCTCTTGTGGACCTCCACCACCTCCGCCGCCGCCAGCTTGGACAGGTGGCTCGACAGATTGCCCTTGGACAGGCCCGTGATCCGCTGGAGGAAGAGGAAGTCCGCGCTCTCACAGGAGAGCAGCGCGCTCGTGATCGCCAGCCGGGCGGGCTCGTGCACCAGACGGTCCATCTCCGCCATGTCCTCGAAGGGCGTCCCCATCATCCGCTCCCGTTCGCGGTCCCCACCGCGGGGAGGGTGCGCACGAGCACGCGGTGGTCGAACAGGCCCGCGACGCACACGGCCGCGCCGCCGACGGCCGTCAGCACGACCATCGACGTGAAGCCCAGCGGGTGCTCGCCCGTGGGCGTCCAGAGCCCGAGGGGCAGCAGACTCGCCACCGCCAGCGCGGCGCCCACCACCAGGTGGTGGACGCGCAGACGCCAGTGCGGGTAGGCGCACAGGGCGATGGCCGCGGCGAACACCAGGCCGCCGACGCCCACCGGCCCCGGCGGAACGAGGTTGGCGGCGAACAGGGCCCCGACGCAGAGGGCGGCGAGCAGGAGGACGTGGGCCGGGATCCGCGGCCGTCCGGCCAGGGCCTCCACGACGCCGAAGCGCCGACGGTAGTACCAGCGGACCAGCAGGGCCAGCCCCGCCGCCACGGGGATCGCGGCGAACAGGGGTTCCACGCCGCGGCCGTGCAGGAGGGCGAGGCCCATCAGGAGCAGCCCGGGGGGAACGAGGTTGAGCCCCTGGTAGTCACGGAACCCGGCGGTGACGTCACGCAGCCGCCGGAGTCGGTCGAAGTCGGGTTCGGTGGGCATCCGCGCCTCCGGTTTGTATCGCAAACCTTTACTCCACCTTAGGCTCCGCTCCCCTCCGGCCGCAAGGGGGCCGTGGCACCGGACGGGCGGGACCGTTATGGGACGGAGCCCCGTCTGCGGGAGACCCGTGGAGGGGAGCCCCATCGCGCAAGCCCCGTGGGAACCCTGCGAGTGGGCCCCCGTCAGCGGGAGGTCGGTGAGCGGGGAGCCCTGTGGGCGGGAGCCTCCTCGCGGGAGCCTGGCGGCTGTGCATGAGGGCACCGCACAGGCGGGAGTCCCGTGAGAGGGGGCCTGGGGGCTGCGTATGGGGGCACCGGACGGGTGGGAGCCCCATGAGAGACGCGAGGGAACGGTTAGGCCGAGGGGCGCGGAGCTGGGGACGCGAGCGCGGTCAGCCGGGGAGATAGGTGAGGGCCCAGGCGGGCGCGTAGACCACGATGAGGAACCGCGCCGTGCGGGTGACGAAGGTGATGACGGCGAACCGCCACACGCCGATGCGCACGACCCCGGCCAGCACCGAGACGATGACGAAGGGCGGCACGCTCGCGAACGAGCTCAGGGCCACCAGCCCCAGGCCCCACACCGGGCGCTCCTGCGCCTTCTCGCGCCAGCGCTCGGCACGCGCGGTCCAGCGGCCCGGGGTGGCGGCCTTGCGGCGCAGCCAGGGCGCGGAGATCGTGCCGCGGCCCACGTAGTAGTACGGCAGCTTGCCCAGGGTCTGACCCAGTCCCGCCGCGGCGGCCATCGCCACCAGGGCGCCGTCGTCCACCGCGACGACGGCCCCCACGAGGTAGAGCTCGATGTTGAGGACCGGGATCAGCCCGGAGAGCAGGGCGACCAGGAAGGCCAGCCCGGTCTCGATCACCCCTCGGCCGCGGCCAGCTGGCCGCAGGCCCCGTCGATCTCCTGGCCCCGGGTGTCGCGGACCGTGACGGAGACCCCGTGGGACTCGAGCCGCCGGACGAACTCGCGCTCGTCCTCCGGCCGGGAGGCGGTCCACTTCGACCCCGGGGTGGGGTTGAGCGGGATGAGGTTGACGTGCACCAGGTGGCCCTTGAGCAGTTCACCGAGCAGGTCGGCGCGCCAGGCCTGGTCGTTGATGTCCTTGATCAGCGCGTACTCGATCGACACCCGGCGGCCGGTGGTCCCGGCGTAGCGCCAGGCCGCGTCCAGGACCTCGTCGACCTTCCAGCGCGTGTTGATCGGCACCAGTTCGTCGCGCAGCTCGTCGTCGGGCGCGTGCAGCGAGATCGCCAGGCGCACCTGCATCTTCTCGTCGATGAGCTTGTTGATGGCGGGCACCAGGCCGACCGTGGACACGGTGACGCCGCGCTGGGAGATGCCCATGCCCTCGGGCACGGGGTCGGTGATCCGCCGGACCGTCTGCAGGACCCGCTTGTAGTTGGCCATGGGCTCGCCCATGCCCATGAACACGATGTTGCTGATCCGCCCCGGGCCGCCGGCGACCTCGCCGCGGGCCAGGTCGCGGGCGCTGGCGACCACCTGGTCGACGATCTCGCCCGTGGACAGGTTGCGGGTGAGCCCCGCCTGGCCGGTGGCGCAGAACGGGCAGTTCATGCCGCAGCCCGCCTGTGAGGAGATGCACAGGGTGACGCGGTCCGGGTAGCGCATGAGCACCGACTCGAACATCACCCCGTCGAACGCCTTCCACAGGGTCTTGCGGGTCATGCCGTTGTCGCAGGTGATGTGCCGGACCGGTGTGAGCAGGGTCGGCAGCAGCGCCTCCCCCAGACGCTCACGGGAGGCGGCGGGCAGGTCGGTCATCGCCCCGGTGTCCGACTCCAGACCGCCGAAGTAGTGCTTGGCAAGCTGCTTGGCGCGGAACGGCTTCTCGCCCAGGTCGGCGACGACCTCGGCACGCTCCTCGGGGCTGAGGTCGGCCAGGTGCTGGGGCGGCTTGGCGCGGCGGGGGGCGACAAAGGTGAGCTCGGCGGGCATAAGCATCCGTAACAAGTGGGTGGTCGATGCCCGGAGTGGAACGGCGGTCGTTATACGACCTATACGCGGTCGCAGTGCGGCTCCGCCGGAGAGGGCACTACCTTCGATTCTACGTCCGGACGGACCGGACTGGTCCGCCGACGGGTACGGCGACGATCGGCGTCTGGGAGGGCCGGTGACCGGAATCGACGTCCTGCTCGACGAGATCAGTCCCTATCAGAGCCGCCGCGTGGTCGTCGAATGCGACTCCCACACCACGGCCGCCTACCTCCTCGACGCGCGCGGGCGCATCCGCGTCCCCGTCTGGCTGGCCAACCATGAGAGCGCTCCCCGCACCAGCGAGTCGAGCGGCCTCTACGAGGGCCGGGCCCCGCTCATGCCGGAGGCCTACACCAAGCACCCGCAGGGCCGCCCGCGGTTCGACCCCGCGTGCCTGCGCGCCGTGTGGTTCGAGGAGGGCGACGGCGTCGCCCTGGTCGACGAGGAGGGCCTCCTGGCGGTCATCCCGGGCTGGGCCGAGGCCGACAGCGGGCTCCCGGGGTACGCGCGCGAGGCGATCGGCCGCAGCGCCTACGCCTGGGAGCTGGACTCGGTGCGCGGACAGCTCTGGCCCCGGGTCGTGCACGCCGAGGCCTACTGGGACTGGCGCCGCGCCTCCGGCGCCTGGCGCAGCGTCCAGCGCACGGTGCTGAGCCACCTGAACCGGCGTGTGGGCGAGGCCGGGCACTACTGGGACGTCTCCGACGGCCATCCCCCGCTGCTGCGGGTCTCGGAGCGCCCGCCCACGGCGGAGCGGCCGTTCACGATCCTGTCCACCGTGGGGATGTGCGGGCAGCGCATGCCCACGCTGGACCGGTACATGGCCAACACCGCCCAGCACGCACGGGTGGAGCTGGCGCTGGCCACGACGCTGCCCGCCCACCACGCGGCGCGCGTCTTCCGGTGGATCGGCGCGTTCCCCTGGCGGGCGGTCACGTGGTTCGGGACCGGCCACACGGTCAAGTGGCTGGACAACCCCGAGGACCGGGCGATGCGCGGCGGCGCGGGCGCCGTCCTGCTCCTGGAGGACCCCGATCCGCTGGTCACGCGGCCGGAGCACCGGCCGCCGGACACCTCCGGGCTCTCCTTCCAGGGCGACCCGGTGCGCTGGCTGTGGATCGTGCCGATCACCCGGCCCGAGCACCTGTTCGCCAAGGAGCACGACAGTGCCACGCTCGTCGACAAGCTCGCGGCGGAGGGCCGCAGCTGGGTGCTGGGCTGACCGGACGGCGCTTCGCCCGGCTGTCGCTCGACCGGGCGGCCGTTTCGACCGGCTGCCGCTTCGCCCGGCTGTCGCTCGACTGGGCGGCCGTTTCGACCGGCTGCCGCTTCGCCCGGCTGTCGCTCGACCGGGCGGCCGTTTCGACCGGACGGCCGTCCCCCTCAGCCGCGCGCGTCCACGACGAGCGCGTACACGGGCAGCACGTAGAAGAAGCCCACGAGCAGGATCCCGGCCACGACGAGCACCGTCGCGGCGGCGACCTGGGAGCGCGCGGTGACGATGTCGGCGCTCGAAGGGTCGGCCGGGTCGTAGGCGATCTCCACCCACTGCCCGCCGCGCAGCCCGTTGTGGCCGAGGGTGAGCCGCTGGCGCGCGGCCACCTCCACACCGTCCAGGGTGTGGAAGGTGAAGGGCGCCCGCGTCCGGCCGCCGCGGAGGAGCCGCCGGGGCTCGTAGTCCGCGTCCACCCGGCCGGCCACCCGCGTGCCGGTGCGGCGCAGCCGGGCGATCCGCCACAGGTGGGTGATCCCGGTCCACCCGACGAGGAGCGGGAACAGCCACAGCGTGAGGAAGAGCAGGGCGTAGCCCAGCAGTTCGCCCAGGATCTCCTTGGGCACGCTCAGGCAGCCGCCGCGTTCCCCACCGTTCCCGCCCATCGCCGTCCGCTTCCCTTCGCTCCGCAGGGTCGCGGACCAGCAAAGCACGACGGCACACCGGCCGGACAGCCCCGGTGGGCGAAAACGCGCTGACGGCCGGGGCGGGGCCGGAGCACGCCCGCACGCCCGCACGGCGCCGGAGGCGGCGTCCCCGTCAGCGGGCGATGCCCCGCCCGTCCCGCGCCTGGTCCAGCACGCGGTGGAAGCGGGCCATGTCCTCGTCGCTGAAGCGCTCCACGAAGCTGCGCAGCGTCGCGCCGGGGTCGGGTCCGGCGTTGAGCACCTCGTCCATCATCCGGGCGGTGTACTCGGCGTGGCTCTCCTTCGCCCAGTACACCCAGGCGCGGCCGGACTTCCTCCGGTCCACCAGGCCCTTGTGGTAGAGGATGTTGGCGACGGTCATGACGGTCGTGTAGGCGATCTCGCGGTCGTAGACCATGGTCTCGCGCACGCGTCGGACGGGCAGCGGTGTCTCGGACCGCCACAGAGCGTCCATGATGGCCGCTTCGAGTTCCCCTAGCCCCCTCAAGGCGATGTCACTCCCCGTGTGTCCAGAGTTCGTATCGCGATCGTAGACACGAGAGGGCTTCATGTGTGGGAAAACCCGGGAGAGGACACAGATACGCCCGCCCCCGTCGGCCGGAACCGGCGATTCCGCACCGGCCGGACCCGCGCGGGAGAGAAAGGGCGCGGTCGGGGCCGCCGACCACGCGCTGGAGGCCGGGCCCGGGTCCCCTCCATCCCCGCTGGAACCGGCGGAGGGGACCCGGCCGTCCTGCCCGGCCTCGCACACACGTTCCGACGCCGCCCCGCGCCGACCGGTTCCACGTGTTCCGCGCCACACTCCCCGTGGCCAGGGGCGGCCATCTCTTTCACACGTCCGAACCACCTGGAATCATCACAAAAGCGACAGGATAGACACGTTGGGCAAGGGGAACCACACGCAGAGGCAACAACCATGTGAAAGATTGTTAGCTATCTCCTAGTTTCAACAACCCTCGTGTTCCCCCGCAGGAGGCCGGGACAAGTAGCCTTGTACCCGACGAGTGCTGGCCAGGTCAGATGCTCCCCACTGGCGTGGGGACGCTCCCGATTCTTCTTGAGCCCGCCTTGCCAGCAGCCACCCGTCTTCCTACACATTCACAAGCGAGCTGCGGAAGTGGGCGATCTCCGCCGTGTCGTCTGAGGCGTCTCAACCCCTGACAGATTTCGGCCCGAACGAGTGGTTGGTCGAGGACCTTTACCAGAAGTACCTCACCGACCCGAATTCGGTTGACAAGGCTTGGTGGAACTTCTTCGCGGACTACAAGCCCGCGGAAACGGCCAACGGGAGGGGTGGGGGCCCTGCGAAGGCGCAGGCCGAGAAGACCCCCAAGGCCCCTGCCGCACCGGCACAGAAGAAGTCCGCCGCGGCCCCGGCACCCAAGAAGGACGAGTCTCTCGAGGTCAAGCAGGAGCGTCTGCGCGGGGCGACCGCGCGGACCGCGACCAACATGGAGTCGAGCCTGACCCTGCCGACCGCGACGAGCGTGCGTGCGGTACCGGTGAAGCTGCTGTTCGACAACCGCATCGTCATCAACAACCATCTCCGGCGCGGGCGCGGTGGGAAGGTCTCCTTCACCCACCTCATCGGGTACGCCATGGTCAAGGCCCTCGAGGCCATGCCCGAGATGAACCACTCCTACGTGGAGGTCGACGGCAAGCCCGGTGTCGCCAAGCCCGAACACGTGAACTTCGGCCTGGCGATCGACCTCCAGAAGCCCGACGGCTCCCGTCAGCTCGTCGTGCCCTCCATCAAGGGCTCCGACCAGATGGACTTCACGGAGTTCTGGAGCGGCTACGAGGACCTGGTACGCAAGGCCCGCAACAACAAGCTGGGCGTGCCGGACTTCCAGGGCACGACGATCAGCCTGACCAACCCGGGCGGCATCGGCACCGTGCACTCCGTGCCGCGGCTGATGCCCGGACAGGGCACCATCCTCGGCGTGGGTGCCATGGAGTACCCGGCCGAGTTCCAGGGGGCCAGCCAGGACACCCTGGCCGACCTGGGCATCAGCAAGGTCATGACGCTGACGTCCACCTACGACCACCGCATCATCCAGGGCGCGCAGTCCGGTGAGTTCCTCAAGCGGATCCACCAGCTGCTGCTCGGCGAGGACGGTTTCTACGACGAGATCTTCCGTTCGCTGCGCATCCCCTACGAGCCGGTGCGCTGGGTCCAGGACATCCGCGTCAACCCCGCCACCCAGCTCGACAAGACCACCCGGGTCCAGGAGCTGATCCACGCCTACCGCGTGCGCGGCCACCTCATGGCCGACACCAACCCGCTCGACCACGAGCAGCGCCGCCACCCCGACCTGGACGTGCTGGAGCACGGGCTCACCCTGTGGGACCTGGACCGCTCCTTCCCGACCGGGGGCTTCGGCGGCAAGCAGGTCATGAAGCTCCGGGACATCCTGGGCGTGCTGCGCGACACCTACTGCCGCACGGTGGGTATCGAGTACATGCACATCCAGAGCCCGGAGGAGCGGGAGTGGATCCAGGCGCACGTCGAGCGCGAGCACGAGAAGCTCGACCGCGACGAGCAGCTGCACATCCTGCACCGGCTCAACAGCGCCGAGGCCTTCGAGACGTTCCTGCAGACCAAGTACGTCGGGCAGAAGCGCTTCTCGCTGGAGGGCGGCGAGTCCCTGATCCCGCTGCTGGACGGCGTGATCTCCCGGGCCGCCAAGGCCGGGCTGGACGAGGCCGTCATGGGCATGGCCCACCGCGGCCGGCTCAACGTGCTGGCCAACATCTGCGGCAAGTCCTACGGGCAGATCTTCGGTGAGTTCGAGGGCAACCTCGACCCGCGCAGCGCGCACGGCTCCGGTGACGTCAAGTACCACCTGGGCACCGAGGGCACCTTCGAGTCGCACGAGGGCGACCAGATCCAGATCACGCTGGCGGCCAACCCGTCGCACCTGGAGACGGTCGACCCGGTCGCCGAGGGCATCGTCCGCGCCAAGCAGGACCTGCTCAACAAGGGCCCGCACGGCTTCACCGTCCTGCCGATCCTCATCCACGGCGACGCGGCGTTCGCGGGCCAGGGCGTGGTCGCCGAGACGCTGAACCTGTCGCAGCTGCGCGGCTACCGGACCGGCGGCACGGTGCACATCATCGTGAACAACCAGGTGGGCTTCACCACCTCGCCGTCCGACAGCCGGTCCAGCGTGTACGCCACCGACGTCGCGCGGATGGTGCAGGCGCCGATCTTCCACGTCAACGGGGACGACCCCGAGGCCGTGGTCCGGGTCGCGCACCTGGCCTTCGCCTACCGTCAGGCGTTCAACAAGGACGTCGTCATCGACATGGTCTGCTACCGGCGGCGCGGTCACAACGAGGGCGACAACCCCGCGTTCACCCAGCCGCTGATGTACGACGTCATCGACGCCAAGCGCTCCACCCGCAAGCTGTTCACCGAGGCCCTCATCGGCCGCGGCGACATCACGGTGGAGGAGGCCGAGTCGGCGCTGCGCGACTACCAGACCGAGTTGGAACGCGCCTTCACCGAGACGCGCGAGGTCGAGAAGAGGCCGATCGAGGCCGGCTCCGTCATCAAGCCGGAGGTGTTCACCGAGGGCCGCCTGGACCACTCCAGGGTCGAGACCGCGATCAGCACCGAGACGGTCAAGCGCGTCATCGACACCCAGGTGTCGCTGCCGGAGGGCTTCAAGCCGCACCCGCGGCTGGCGCCGCAGATCGCCCGGCGGGCGCAGACCGTCCAGGACGACGCCATCGACTGGGCGACCGGTGAGCTGCTGGCCTTCGGGTCGCTGCTGCTCGACGACCACCCCGTGCGGCTGATCGGCCAGGACAGCCGCCGCGGAACGTTCGGCCAGCGGCACGCCACGCTGATGGACCGCGAGACCGGCGAGACGCACACGCCGCTCAAGCAGTTCGACTCGGGCACCACCCGGTTCCACGTGCACGACTCCCTGCTGAGCGAGTACGCGGCGCTGGGCTTCGAATACGGCTACTCGCTGACCCGGCCCGAGGCACTGGTCATGTGGGAGGCGCAGTTCGGTGACTTCGTCAACGGCGCGCAGACCATCATCGACGAGTACATCAGCGCGGGCGAGCAGAAGTGGGGCCAGCGCTCCAGCGTGACCCTGCTGCTGCCGCACGGCTACGAGGGCCAGGGGCCGGACCACTCGTCCGCCCGCATCGAGCGGTTCCTGCAGCAGTGCGCGCAGGAGAACATGACCGTCGCGATGCCGACCACCCCGGCGAGCTACTTCCACCTGCTGCGCTGGCAGGCGAAGTCGCCGCTGGAGCGTCCGCTGGTCGTGTTCACGCCCAAGTCGCTGCTGCGCCTCAAGGCCGCCACCTCGGCGGCCGAGGACTTCACGACGGGCCACTTCCAGCCGCTGATCACGGACGACTCGATCGCGCCGGACAAGGTCCGCCGCGTCGTGCTGTGCTCGGGCAAGGTCTACTACGACCTGGACGCGGCCCGCCGCAACAGCGGTGACAAGCACACAGCGATCATCCGGGCCGAGCGGCTCTACCCGCTGCCGATCGAGGAGATCCGCGAGCAGCTCAAGGCCTTCCCGAACGCGGGCGAGGTCCTGTGGGTGCAGGAGGAGCCGGCGAACATGGGCCCGTGGCCGTTCGTGGCGCTGGTCTTCTCCGAGCAGCTCGACCGCCCGTTCACCCGGATCTCGCGTCCGGCCTCCTCCGCGCCCGCGGCCGGTTCGGCCAAGCGCCACGAGGCCGAGCAGCGCGCCCTGGTGGACACGGTGTTCCCGCCGGCGGACTAGCCCATGTACTACACCGATCGCGGAATCGAGGAGCTGGAGAAGCGCCGCGGCGACGAGGAGGTCAGCTTCGGCTGGCTGGCCGAGCAGCTGCGGACCTTCACCGACGTGCACCCCGAGTTCGAGACGCCCGTCGACCGGCTGGCCACGTGGCTGGCGCGGCTGGACGACGAGGACGAGGAGTAGGCGGCACCTGACGGAAGGGGCCCGGATCGCCGATGCGATCCGGGCCCCTTCCGCGTGCGCGGGGCGCCTCAGGCGGCGGTGCGGAACCAGTCCCGGCTGGCCCGGGTGAGCAGCAGCAGGAGGAAGAGCCCCGGGAAGACGAGGCCGAGCACGGACACGGCCACCGCGACGACGAGTCCCTCCGTGTTGCTGATGGTGGGGATGAGCGCCAGCTGCAGGCCCACGTCGGTGCCGATCGCGATGAGCGCCCACTGGAGTGCGATCGCGTCTCCGCGGCCGAGCCGGGCCGCCGCGATGCCGTAGCTCACTCCCGTGATGATTCCGACGGTCGGTATCAGGACGTGGTCGAGGAGGAGCAGATCCTCGCCTCGGTCCATCCCGGGTGGTGGTGCGAGGTAGGCGCCGATGAGGGCCAGCACGAGCGTGGCGAGGCCGAACAGCGCGAGCAGCGACGCCAGTCCGAAGAGGATGCGGAGGACCCTGAGTCGGCGCGGCATGACCGGAGGCCGGTCGTCCGGCACGCCGATGGGGATCGGCTCCGGTGAGTAGGAGACGGGCTCTGGGGGATGCACGGGGGATCTCCTGACTGTTTTGTCTGGATTGACGAACAGCATCCCATTGAACCCCAGGTCAGGGAGGCCCCGTGCCACCGGGCCGAGCCGGGAACGGTTCTCGTGAGCGCTACGTCGAGATCGTGCGTCCGGCGCGCTGCCGGATGAGTTCGTTCACGCACTCCTCGGGCCGGGTGACGGAGACCCGCACTCGGGCCGTCGTGACGCCCAAGAAGGTGAACTGGTCGTCCTCGACCCGCACCGCCGCCTGGCCGAGATAGGGGTCGCAGCACAGCGTGGGCGTGAGTTCGCCGCGGTGCATGGTCTGGGCGAGCTTGCTGCCCAGCTGTCGGTCGGCCAGCGCTCGCTGGAGATCACGGAGATAGGTGACGCGAGGGTCGTGGAGTTCCATGCTCTGAGCCTCGCCACTCACGGCTGACTTCCACAGCCTTCTGCACGAATCCCGCCACATCCCGGCGTCACTCCCGGTAGTGTCCCCGCATGCCTCCCAACATCTTCACTGATGAGCTGATCCGGTCCCGGGAAGCTCTCGGGCTGACTCAGACCCAGCTTGCACGGCAGGCCGGTATCTCCCTGTCCTCCCTGAATCGGTGGGAACAAGGTGGTTCGCTTCCCAAGAGAGAGAACGCGGAGCGGCTCGACAACGAGCTTCGGACGGACGGGCGGCTGCTCGCCCGGTTCGACGAGGCGAAGGACGGCTTCACGGTTCCCCCGTGGGCCCGAGATCTGGTGTCCATCGAGACCGCCGCCAGGACGGTCCACGTGGTGGCGCTCGCCCTGGTTCCCGGGTATCTCCAGTCGCCCCTGTACGCGTCGATGCTGTTCCGGGCGTCCCGCCCCTGGGCTCCGGACTCGGAGATCGAGCGCCTGGTGCAATTGCGCTGCCAGCGGTTGGAGCAACTGCCCGAGCTTCGTGTGACGGCGGTGTTCCCGGTGTCCGCGATCGACTCGCTTCCCACCGAGATCCGCGCGGAGCAGGTGGCGGCACTTCAGCGGTGGGTCTCGACCGGTCGAGTCACCCTGCACCTGGTCCCGCACGAATCGCTCCTGTTGGTGCCGACCGCTCCCGTGATGGTCTTCCAGTTGGCGAACGGCGAACAGGTGATCTCGTCCGACCACGCGACCGGTAGCGTGGTGGCGGAAACGTCGATGCACCCCCGATTGACCTCCATGGTGTCGACAGCTCTGGCAGCAGCGCTCCCCTCCCGTATGTCCCTTGAAGTGTTGGAAGGTTTCGCGTGAACCACGAATGGCGCACCAGTAGCTACAGCCCCAACGGGAGCGACTGCGTTGAAGCCCGCCGCGTCACGCGGGTCGCCGAGATCCGAGACTCCAAGAACCCCACCGACGCGACCCTCGCAGTACCCGCCGCCGAGTGGACCGCCCTGCTCGCCGGAGTGCGGTCCGTAGCGTAGACCTCCGACTCTCCTGAAGGATCTCGCATGAACGATTGGCACAAGAGCACCTACAGCAACACCGGGGGCAATTGCGTTGAGGTCCGCGAGCATGCGACTGGCGCGGACGTCCGCGACACCCAGAACCGGGACGCCGGGCACCTGACGGTCCCCCGGACCGAGTGGACCGCTCTGCTCGCGGGAGTGCGATCCGTGGCGTAGGGCGCCACGCTGGCGACGGGCCCGAACCGGCCTCCAGGCACCGGAACCATGACGAACCCCCGGACCGGCGTCCGGGGGTTCGTCGTGTCCGGGTCCGGGGGAACCCGGAGCCGCCCCTGAAACACCCCCGGAAAGCCGCGACATATCTTGAGTTACCCCCACTCGCGACATATCGTGAAGACATCGAGCGAGTGAAAGGGTGCACGATGGCACGTTGGACCATCGACCAGCCGATGACACAGACCCTGGACGGCATCGTCGCGCTGCGGGTCCGGATCATCGGCGGTCACGTCAACATCCTCCCCACCGACGACCCGGTCACCTTCGAGGTGACCGACATCGTCGGCGAGCCCGTCCTGGTCACCCAGGAGGCGGGCATCCTCACCATCCACTACGAGGACCTCACCGGCCACGGCCTGCTGGACCGGCTGCGTCCCATCCAGCTCAACAGCTACAAGGGCATGGGCGGCCGGAAGGCCACCGTGAACCTGCGGATCCCCGCGGAGTGCCCGGTCGAGGTCTCCACGGTCAGCGCGCCCGTGGTCGCCGCCGGTCTCAGCTCCCGCACGAGCATCAAGACCGCGTCCGGCGAGATCACGCTGGACGACGTGACCGGCGAGACCGAGGTGACCACGGCATCCAGCAACGCGTCCGTGCGCGGACCGCGCGGCAGCCTCAGCTTCAACAGCGTCAGCGGCCAGCTCGCCGTGGCGGGGGGACGGCTGTCCGACTTCAACGCCAAGACCGCCTCCGGGCAGGTCCTCGCCGACACCGACCTCGCTCCGTCCGGGCGGGTCCGCCTGCACTCGGTCTCCGGTGAGATCGCCCTGCGGATACCCTCCGAGACCTCCGCGACGGTGGAGATGCGCTCGGTCAAGGGCAAGCTGGAGTCCGACTACGGCCTGGACCGCCGCAGCGCGCCCGCCCGCAGCATCCTCAGCGGGAAGATCGGCGTCGGCGTCGACCCCGCGACCATCACGACCACCACCGTGTCCGCCCGCACCGCGCTGCTGCGCCGCGCACCCGAGGCGCCCGCGGCGATCCCCGAGGGAGCCTGAATGAGCACCATCTTCGGCCACGGCAGACTCCGGCTGTACCTGCTCAAACTGCTGGACGAGAGCCCGCGCCACGGTTACGAGATCATCAGCCTGCTGCGCGACCGCTTCCTGGGCGTGTACTCGCCCTCCCCCGGCACCATCTACCCCCGTCTGGCCCGGCTGGAGGAGGAAGGGCTGGTCACGCACACCGAGGAGGGCGGCCGCAAGGTCTACAGCCTCACCGACAAGGGGCGCGCCGAGCTGCGTGAGCGCAGCGGCGACCTGGACGACCTGGAGCGCGAGATCACCGACTCCGTGCGCGACATCGCACGCGCGGTCAAGCAGGACGTGCGCGCCACCATCAGCTCGCTGCGCGAGGAGCTGAAGTTCGCCGCGGGCGGCGTGCGCCGCCCCGCGTCCGGCCCCGAGTCCACCGACCAGGAGCCCGGCACGGACCGGGCCCAGGAGGAGAAGGCCTCGGCTGACGCGGCCGACGCCTCCGGGTCCGGGAAGGCCGGGGAAGCCGGTGAGGAGAAGTCCCAGCGCGGCAAGGACGGCGACCGGGACCGCTGCGGCCCCGAGGGCAGTCCGTGGGCCCGCGAGTGGGAGCGCTTCGCGCAGGGCTTCGGCGCGTTCGGCGCCGTGTGGGGCCGGGGCGACTCCGAGCGCCAGGGCGCACCGGAGTTCGACCAGGCGCTGCGCGACTTCAGCGAGCGCGTCCGCGACGTCACTCGCGAGGCGGGGCACGTGGGCGAGGCCGCCGCGCGCGACCTGCGCCGCATCCTCGACGACACCATCGAGGTGATCCGCAAGGACATGCGCCACTGGGGCCCGCCCCGCGAGGACCCGAAGGGGGACTCAGGCGCCGCCCCGGGCGAAGCACCGTCCGGAACCGGGACACCGGAGCCGAAGACCGAGTCCAGACCCGCGCCCGAGGCACCCGCGCCCGAGGCCGAGCCGAAGGCCGACGCGCCGTCGGACTCCGCTACCGATGGGCAGGGCACCGAGGAACCGCGGGCCACACCGATGCCGCCGTCCGGCGGCGACCCGTGGAGCGCGGCGGTCGACGACCCCTCGCGGCCCGGCGAGGACAAGAACGACAGGAACGACTCGTAGGACCACACACGGACAGGTCCGGAGGTGCCGCGGGGGCGCGCCCTCCGGGCCTCTCCGTGTGTCCGGCCACGGCTCGGGCCGTTCCAGGACCGCGACGGAAAAGCGGGCCCGGCGCGATTCGCGCCGGGCCCGCCTCATACAGGGGTCGCTGCCGGGTCAGCGGCGGGCGACGCCGTCCTTGCGGGCCTGCTCGGCGATCGCGGCGGCGACCGCCGGGGCCACGCGCTCGTCGAAGGGGCTCGGGATGACGTAGTCGGCGCTCAGGTCGTCACCCACGAGTGCGGCCAGCGCGGTGGCGGCGGCCAGCTTCATGTTCTCGGTGATGTCCGTGGCCCCCGCGTCGAAGGCGCCCCGGAACACGCCGGGGAAGGCCAGCACGTTGTTGATCTGGTTCGGGAAGTCGCTGCGCCCGGTGGCGACGACGCTCGCGTACTTGCGGGCGACGTCGGGGTGCACCTCCGGGTTGGGGTTGGCCATCGCGAAGATGATCGCGTCGTCGGCCATGGTGGCCACGACCGTCTCGGGCACCTCGCCCGCCGACAGGCCGATGAACACGTCGGCGCCGACCAGCGCGCTCTCGATGGAACCGCGCACCCCGGCCCGGTTGCTGATGTCGGCCAGCTCCTGCTTGACCGGCGTCAGGCCCTCGCGGCCCTGGTAGATCATGCCCTTGGAGTCGGCCACGGCGATGTCGCCGATGCCGCCGTCGAGCAGCATCTTGGTGACGGCGACGCCCGCGGCGCCTGCACCGGACACCACGGCGCGCAGGTCGCCCAGGGTGCGCCCGGTCAGGCGCGCGGCGTTGTGCAGGGCGGCGACCGTCACGATCGCGGTGCCGTGCTGGTCGTCGTGGAAGACGGGGATGTCCAGGCGCTCGCGCAGCTTGCGCTCGATCTCGAAGCAGCGCGGCGCGGCGATGTCCTCCAGGTTGATGCCGCCGAAGGACGGCGCCATCCGGACGACGGTCTCGACGATGTCGTCGACGTCGGTGCAGGCCAGCGCGATGGGCACGGAGTCGACGCCGCCGAACTGCTTGAACAGCAGCGACTTGCCCTCCATGACCGGCAGGGATGCCTCGGGGCCGATGTCCCCCAGGCCGAGCACGGCGGTGCCGTCGGTGACGACGGCGACCAGGTTGCTCTTCCAGGTGTGGGTCTCGACGAGCTCGGGGGTCTCGGCGATGGCGTCGCACACGCGGGCGACACCCGGCGTGTAGGCCAGGGCCAGGCCCGCGTGGTCGCTGACGTCGACGGAGGAGGTCACCTGCAGCTTGCCGCCCCGGTGCAGGGCGAAGGCGGGATCCTCATCCAGATGGGCATGGGCGTTCTGGGTACGCGAAGTACGCGATTCGGTGGTCACTACTCAAACCCCTCGGTCTGCGTGTACGCCCGCGTCGGCCATGACGGGGCGGACTGAACGATGGAGCGGGTCGCGCGCGATGACGTGTGGGTGCTAGGGGAGCCCTCCCCGGCGCCGGTCGGCCATGACCGGATGTGTCACCGGAGGGGGACAGTCTTCGCCTGACTCTTATGCGAGTGCTGCGCGGCCGCCTCTCACGGGGATGACCCGTTACGCAATCCTCTCACAACGGTGACCCGAGGAGCATCGCGGGTCGGGACGATGTGATGTCACCGGTACACAATGGTTTGACACATAATGTCCTGAACGGTGCTGATGATCGACATGCGGCCTGTCTGCCGACTGTTCATCGGGCACGCCGTGAGCTAGAAGGAGACCCTCACCATGGCCACGTACACGCCACTGTCGCATCGCACGTCACTCGCGGCCCTGGCGGCCGCCGGCGTGCTCACCCTGGCCGCCTGTGGCGGCGGCGGGGAGGACGACACCGCCTCGAACACCCCCGAGGCCCCCGAGGTCTCCGCCGACGAGGAGCTCGCGGCCCTGGTGCCGGACGACATCCGCGAGGCCGGCACCGTCAGCATCGGTGTGGAGTCGGAGTACCCGCCCGGCGAGTTCCTGGACGAGGACGGCCAGACGGTCCTGGGCTTCAACGTCGACCTGCTCGACGCCGCCCTGGCCAAGCTGGACCTGGAGTCGGAATGGGTCTCCGCCAACTTCGACTCCATCATCATCGGCGTCGACTCCGGCACCTACGACCTCGGCTCCTCCTCCTTCACCGTCACGCAGGAGCGCATGGACGCCGTGAACATGGTGGGCTACTTCTCCTCCGGCACGCAGTGGTTCGTCCAGGCGGGCAACCCCGAGGGCGTCGACCCGGAGAGCCCCTGCGGTCTGCGCGTGGCCGTGCAGTCGGGCACCACCCACGACGAGGACATCGAGGCCCGCAGCGACGCCTGCGTCGAGGCGGGCGAGGACGCGATCACGATCGAGAAGTTCCAGAGCCAGCCGCAGGCCACCGAGACCGTCGTCTCCGGCCTGAACCACGCCTCGCTCGCCGACATGCCGACCTCCGCCTACGCGCTGGAGCAGACCGGCGAGGGCGTCCTGGAGTTCGTCGGGGAGCAGTACGACGCGGCCCCGTACGGCATCGTCACGCACAAGGACGACACCGAGATGGCCGAGGCCCTGGCCGCGGCGTTCAACTCGATCATGGAGGACGGCACCTACCAGGAGATCCTGGACGAGTGGGGCATCAGCGCCGGTGCGATCGACGCCGCCGAGGTCAACCCCTCCGTCGAGGAGTAGTCGAGCCGGAACCCCACGAGCGAAGGTCTGACCCTTGTCTTCACCGACCGAGCCGTCGACCGGCGCGGAGACGGCGACCCCGTCCCCGGGCCGGTCGGCCGACCCCGTCACCGCCGTCCCCGTCCGCTACCCCGAGCGGTGGGTGGCCGCCGGGGTCATCCTGGTCCTCGCGGCCATGTTCGTGCACATGCTGTTCACGAACGACGCGTTCAACTGGCCGTACATGTGGGACAACATGTTCTCGCCGCCGGTCGTGCGCGGCGTGTGGATCACCCTCAGCGCGACCGTCCTGTCCATGGTCATCGGCGTCGTCCTGGGCGTGCTCCTGGCGGTCATGCGGCTGTCGGGCAACCCCGTCCTGGTGACGGTCTCCTGGATGTACACCTGGTTCTTCCGCGGTGTGCCCCGCCTCGTGCTGGCGGTGCTCTTCGGCAACCTGGCCATCCTGTACTCCACCGTCGCCATCGGCCTGCCCTTCGACAACTACTGGATGCCGTGGCTCGGCCTGGAGGGCGACGCCCGCTTCTTCGAGATCGACGCCCGCACCCTCCTGAGCGGCTACACCGCGGGTCTGCTCGCGCTGTCGCTGTCCGAGGGCGCCTACATGGCGGAGATCATCCGCGCGGGCCTGCAGTCGGTGGACAAGGGCCAGACCGAGGCGGCCCAGGCCCTGGGCATGAGCCGGACCAAGGTCCTGAGCCGGATCACCCTCCCCCAGGCGATGCGCGTGGTCATCCCGCCGACGGGCAACGAGACCATCGCGATGCTCAAGGACACCGCCCTGCTGGCCTACGTGCCGGTGACGATCGAGCTGTTCTACCAGCTCCAGGCGATCGGCACGCGCAGTTACCAGATCTTCCCGATGCTGGTCGCGGCCTGCCTGTGGTACCTGGCGATCACCAGCGTGCTGATGGTCGGCCAGTACTTCATCGAACGCCGGTTCAACCGGAGCGAACGCGGGGTCCGGGACCGCGTCGTGGGAGGTACGCACTGATGTCACAGACCAACGAGCCGGTCCTGGAGACCGACGAGGGCACCGCGCTGCCCGCCGACGCCCTCGTCGTGGCCGAGGACGTGCACAAGAGCTTCGGCCGCCTGGAGGTCCTCAAGGGGATCGACCTGGAGGTCAAGCGCGGCGAGGTCATGTGCATCGTCGGCCCGTCCGGGTCCGGCAAGTCCACGTTCCTGCGCTGCGTGAACCACCTGGAGAAGCTCTCCTCCGGGCGCCTGTGGGTCAACGGCGAGCTGATGGGGTACCGGCAGAAGCGCGGGCGCCTGTACGAGCTGCGGGACACCGAGATCGCCCTGCAGCGCAGCGACATCGGCATGGTGTTCCAGCGCTTCAACCTGTTCCCGCACCTGACCGTGCTCGGCAACATCATCGAGGCTCCCACGCAGGTCAAGAAGAAGTCCAAGGCCGAGGCGGTCGCCCTGGGCGAGGAACTGCTCGAACGGGTGGGGCTGCCGGACAAGGCCAACGCCTACCCCGAGCAGCTCTCGGGCGGCCAGCAGCAGCGTGTGGCCATCGCCCGCGCGCTGGCCATGGAGCCGTCGCTGATGCTCTTCGACGAGCCCACCAGCGCCCTGGACCCGGAGCTGGTCGGGGAGGTCCTGGACGTCATGCGCGACCTCGCCGAGGGCGGTATGACGATGGTGGTCGTCACCCACGAGATGGGTTTCGCCCGCGAGGTCGGCGACTCCCTGGTGTTCATGGACGACGGCATGGTGGTGGAGACCGGCGTGCCCGCCGACGTGCTCCGCGACCCCCAGCACGAGCGGACCCGCGCGTTCCTGTCCAAGGTCCTCTGAGCCCCCGGACCCCTCGCACGAGGACGGGCCCCGCGACTCCCCGGAGCGCGGGGCCCGGCGCGTTCCGGCAGGCGGGCCCCGGCTCGGAGCCTCGCGGGGCCCGGCGCGCGACCACCCCGCGTGGCGCATCGGGAGTCTCGCGGGTACCCGGTGCCCGACAACCGTCGTTGCGCGCCTCGGAAGCGTCGCGGGGCCCGGCGCGCGACCACCCCGCGTGGCGCGTTCCGGCCAACTCGCGCGGTCTCCTTGACCGCGCGTCGCGCCGGTACCAGAGTCGGAGCACGGGCCCGCCTCAGGGAGTGACGATGGACGCGCGAACAGAAGAGACACGCAGGCTGTGGGACCGGCGGGCGGCCGCGTTCGACCGCTGGGGCCGCACCGAGCGGGTGGCGCTGCGGAGCAGCCGTGAACTGCTCTGCTCGGGCGCCCGGGGGCGCACCCTCGAAGTGGCCGTCGGAACTGGGCGCAACCTGGAGTTCTACCCGCCCGGCGTGGAGCTGACCGGGATCGACCTGAGCCCGGAGATGCTCGGCAGGGCCCGGGAGCGGGCCGGGGAGCTCGGCCGCCACGTCACGCTGGTGGAGGCCGACGCCCAGAGCCTGCCCTTCGACGACGGCTCCTTCGACACCGTGCTGTGCACCCTGTCGATGTGCACGATCCCCGACCAGGGCCGCGCCCTGGCCGAGATGTACCGGGTGCTGGTGCCGGGCGGCCGGCTGCTCATGGTGGACCACATCGAGTACGCCCGGCTCCCGCTGAGGTGGATCGAGCGCCGGCGCGAGCATCCGCGGGGCCTGCCCCGTGACCTGGCGCTGGAGGCCGGCTTCGCGGTCGGCCACCACGACCGCCTGTTCTTCGGGCTGGTCGAGCGGCTGGTCGCCCACCGGCCCGCCTGAACCGGCCCGCCTGAACCGGGCCGGCCCCCGCATATCCTGGGCTCGACCGCGCCCCGCGACCGAGGTGATCCGATGATCCGTCCTGCCCGTCCCGACGACGTCCCCGCCATCTTCCGGATGATCGGGGACCTGGCGGAGTACGAGAAGGAGCCGGAGTCGGTCACCGCCACCGAGGACGACATCCGCGCGGCCCTGTTCGGACCCGACCCGGCCGCGTTCTGCCACGTCGCGGAGCACACCGGGGAGGACGGCTCGGTCGAACACGCCGGTTTCGCCCTCTGGTTCCACACCTTCTCCACGTGGACGGGCAGGCGCGGCATCCACCTGGAGGACCTGTACGTCCACCCGCACCTGCGCGGGCACGGCTACGGCCTGGCCCTGCTCCGGGAACTCGCGGCGCTGTGCGTCGAACGCGGCTATCCGCGGCTGGAGTGGGCCGTTCTGGACTGGAACGAGTCCGCGATCAGGTTCTACGACTCGCTGGGCTCCACCGCGCTGGACGAGTGGACGGACCGTCGCCTGGACGGGGCCGCGCTCGCCGCGCTGGGCGCCGGAACGGGTCGGGGGGCTCCGTCCGTCTCGCCCGGTCGGGGATGATGTGGACACGATCTCGTCTCCCTGCGTCAGCGCGGGGGTGAAACGAGATACATTGCAGTCAAGCGGCAACCTCGCCCCCCGAAGGAGGGACGTGACCGAAGAAACCGCTGTGCCCACGGCCGACGCCATCGGCGTCCGGGACGCCGTCACCGTCAACATGCCCGCGGACAGCGCGTATCTGTCCGTGCTGCGGACGGCGACGGCGGGACTGGCCGCACGCCTCGACTTCACCCTCGACGAGATCGAGGACCTGAGGATCGGGGTCGACGAGGCGTGCGCGATGCTCCTCGCCCAGGCGCTGCCCGGCACAGAACTGACCACGGAATTTGAACTCACCCCTGAGGGGATGCGCATCTCCGTCTCGGTCCACACCGCCGACGGACGCCTTCCCGCCCGCGACACCTTCGCCTGGACCGTCCTCTCCGCGCTCGCGGGAGACGTCGACGCGGGGGTCGGTCCGGACGACAGCGTCTACATCGTCCTGTACAAGCGCCGCGGCACCCTGGAGTCGGCGTGAGCGAAAGGGGGCCCGCTCTGACAGCGAAGACCGAGCACGCGGTGCCCGACCGGGCCCGCGCGAGACAGTTGTTCGAGCGCCTGAACGAACTCGACGCCGACTCGGCCGAACGGCGCCGGATCCGTGACGAGCTCGTGGAACTCCACCTGCCCTTGGTGGAGTATCTGGCCCGCAGGTTCCGCAACCGCGGCGAGTGGCTGGACGACCTCACCCAGGTGGCGACGATCGGGCTGATCAAGTCCATCGACCGCTTCGACCTGGAGCGCGGCGTCGAGTTCTCCACGTACGCCACCCCGACGATCGTCGGGGAGATCAAGCGCCACTTCCGGGACAAGGGCTGGGCGGTGCGGGTGCCCCGCCGCCTGCAGGAGCTCAAGCTCTCGCTCACCAAGGCGGTGAGCGACCTGTCCCAGCGGGAGGGCCGCTCCCCCACGGTCGCGGAACTGGCAGCCCACCTGCAGATGACCGAGGAGGAGGTGCTGGAGGGCCTGGAGTCCGCCAACGCCTACTCGACCGTCTCCCTGGACGCGCCCGACAGCGGGGACGAGGACGCGCCCGCGGTCGCCGACTCGCTCGGCATCGTGGACGAGTCGCTGGAGGGCGTGGAGTACCGGGAGTCGTTGAAGCCGCTCCTGGAACAGCTGCCGCCACGGGAGAAGCGGATCCTGTTGCTGCGGTTCTTCGGCAACATGACCCAGTCACAGATCGCCCAGGAACTGGGCATCTCCCAGATGCACGTCTCACGTCTGCTGGCCCGTACCCTGGCGCAGCTGCGCCAGGCCCTGACCACGGACGACTGAGCGGTGCCCCGGACCGCCACGGTTCGGGGCACCAGCACCGCCCCGCGCGGCCGCGTCACCGGCGCCGGCCGCCAGGGCGTGTTCGGCGGACGCCCTCCCGGTACCGCGGCGACCCGTCGTCGCGGTCCTACTCCTCACGCCCCGTCCCGCCGGGCCCGTCGCGGGCCCTGGCACGCCGCGCCAGACGCAGCGTGCTCGCCCCCACCGCGTACACGAGGCAGGCCGCGGTGGGCAGCGTGCCGATCCCGTGGTGCTCCGGACCGGCCAGCGCGATCCACACCAGGCCGCCGATGACCATCGGTGACGCCACCAGGACCAGCAGGTTCGACACGGCCCGGCCCGCCGGAACGCCGCGCAGGGCACCCGCCCGCCAGCCCGCGCTGGAGGCCGCCGTACGCGCCTCGACGCCGCCGAACACCGCCGCCAGGACCAGCAGCACCGGCAGCACGGCGAGCAGCCACGGGATCCGCATCAGCAGCCACGCCCCCGAGTCCACCGGCGGCTGCGGGAACAGGCCCGTGCCGTACACCAGCGCCCCGGTGAGCACCGCCGCCGTCATGTGCCAGAGGAACAGCGTCAGGACCACCGCGTTCACGGCGATGACCGCCATCCACGGACGGCGCCGGTCCAGCGCCCGCCGGACCGGACCCGCCACCGCGACGACCAGCGCCGTCTGCGTCAGGCCGAGGACCAGCAGGGCGAACGTCGGCGGCGAGGTGTTGCCCAGGTCCGCCCCGGGCACGTCCACCATGCTCGCGGGGTAGGGCCCGGCGGTGGTGAGCAGCACGAGCGCGCCGACGCCGCCGACCGCCAGGGCCGCGGGCACGGCCGGGCGCACCCCCGTCCAGCGGTCGCGCCACACGAAGCCCAGCTGGTGCATGGCCAGCCAGACCAGCAGGTAGTTCGCCTGGCCCACGATCGGGACGCCCCCGCCCAGCCGCAGGGCGTCGAGCGCGAGGACGGCGACGACGAGCACCGCGGGCACGGCGAGGCCGTGGCGGCGGTGCAGGCGGTACATGGCCGGCGCGCACAGGACCACGCCCAGGTACGCGGCGAGGAACCACAGCGGGATGGAGGCGGCCCACACGCCCAGCCCCAGCGGCCCGGGGGGCGCGCCCAGGAGGTAGGCCGCCAGCGCCGTCGTCCACAGCACCGTCAGGAACGCGGTCGTGGGCCGCAGCAGCCGGTCGGTCCGGCCGAGGAACCATCCGGCGCCGTCGCCGCCCCTGCGCCGGTGCGCGTCAATGGAGGCGGCGTTGGCGTAGCCGCCGACGAGGAAGAACACCGGCATGACCTGGAAGATCCAGGTGAGCGATTGCGCCCAGTCCAGGTGGGCGAGGGCGTTGTCGCCGCGCACGCCGTTGTCGGTGACGATCACGGCGGCCAGCCAGTGCCCCACGACCACGAAGCAGATGGCGAGGGCCCGGAGGAAGTCGACATAGCGGTCGCGACGCGCAGGAGTGGCGTCGGCCGCCCTCCTCAGGTACTGGAGGAGGCCGAGGGTTCCGCCCTCCCGCCCGCGTTCGTCCCCCACTGGTCCGCCGTCTCCCCGCGTCCGCGTGGCGGCGCGGGCGAGCGATCCGCGGATCCCGTCCGCGCCCCGTTGCCGACACCATGCCCGCCCCGCGTGCTCCTACGCACTCCGGTGCCGCGCGGGGGCGTCCGCGCCGCTACCCCTCCGGGTCGTGGGGGAACAGCGCGGCGGTCGTCGGCGGGGAGAGCACCGCCGCGGCCGCGGCCACCGCGACCGCGGCCATGACCGCGCCGAGGACGTACTGCCCGCTGGTGAACATGTAGTAGGCCACGACCCCGAGGAAGATCTGGGTGACGAAGACGGGCGTGCGGGCCCAGTCGCGCATCTGCCAGAGGCCGCGGGCGACGTAGACGAGCAGTGCGCCGACCCCCAGGCCCAGGACGGCCAGCGGAATCGCCGACGTGACGTCGGCGGCGTTGCCGGAGACCGCGCTGACGAGGCTGTAGAGGCCGCCCGCTCCGGCGGCGAGCCCGATCAGGGCCTCCAGCGCGGCGGCGATGACGATGGTGAAGGGACGCGAGGACACCCATCGAGACTAGGGCATGTCCCGTGCCGCCCCGCGGCGCCCCGGCCCGCCCGCGCGGCCGTCCCGCGCGTGGCGCCCCCGGGAGACCTACACTGATCTCGTGCGCGCCCTATTCATCGTGAACCCCCAGGCGACCACGACCACCTCGCGCACCCGTGAGGTGATCCTGGGCGCCCTGGCGTCCGAAATGGACGTCACCGTCGCCGAGACCCGCTATCGGGACCACGCCGGGACACTCGCCCGAGACGCGGCGGGCGACGGTTTCGACCTGGTGCTCAGCCTGGGCGGCGACGGGACGGTCAACGAGGTCGTCAACGGGCTGCTGTCGGCGCCGGCCGGACTCAAACGGCCCCGGTACGCGGTCATCCCGGGCGGCAGCGCCAACGTGTTCATCCGTTCCCTGGGCGTGCCCGGCGATCCCGTCGAGGCCACCGGGGTGATCCTGGAGGCCGTGCGCGAGGGGCGCGAGCGGGAGATCAACCTGGGGCGGATCACCAGCGACCGGGACGACCGGTTCTTCACGTTCAGCGCGGGGTTCGGCTGGGACGCCGACGTCGTCCAACAGGTGGAGCACGAGCGCTCGAACGGGCGCAGGGCCACTCCCGCCCTGTACGCGGAAGTGGCCGTGAAGCTCTTCTTCCAAGGGGATATCCAGGATCCGTCACTCACCGTGGCCACGCCCGGAAGGACCCAGGAAGGGGTGTATTTCGCTCTCGTCACGAACACCACCCCGTGGACGTATGCGGGGGCCCTGCCACTCCAGCCGACGCCGTCCTCACGTTTCGAGCTGGGGCTGGACGCTTTCGCGCTGACCCAGTCGTCACACGCCCTGACGGGCTGGATTCTGTCCCAGATGTTCTTCCCGAAAGGGCTTCCCGCGCGTGGCGACGGCTACCTGACCTGGCACGACCAGCAGACGATCACCATCACGTCGAGCCACCCGCGAGCATTCCAAATCGACGGTGAATACCTCGGAGACCGCGAGCAGGTCAACTTCCATTCGATATCGAAGGCATTACGAATCGTGTGCTAATTGGACCGCCGCGCCCTTTCGGGGAGTGCGTGTGCGGAGGTCAGAGGCTGTGTGACGCACCTGACACGCCGATTGGGACCTTTGACCTCGGGAAGCCTTGCACGCGCCCTACAAGCCTGTCACGCTCAACATATCGCCGCGGGTTACGGGCGAGTTAATTGGGGCGCTTCCCATGTGGCCATGGGGTGAAAGCTGGACCTCACTGGCTGCGACTCCCTCCGGTGGAACCCATCCACCGGGCGCTCCACGCACGATACGCGGACACATTCGTACAGGCATACGCACCGCGAGCGTAGACGCAGGTTACGCACACGGTCGTGAAAAGCTTCACAAAACCCGATCGCCTCACCGTGAGGAGTGGACCGCATGGACTGGCGCCATGACGCCGCCTGCCGTGACGAAGACCCCGAGCTCTTCTTCCCGATTGGCAACTTCGGCCCCGCACTGATCCAGATCGAGGAAGCCAAGGCGGTCTGCAACAGTTGCCCCGTCAGCGCCGCGTGCCTGCGCTGGGCACTCGACAGCGGCCAGGACGGCGGTGTCTGGGGCGGGACCAGCGAGGACGAACGCCGACGCATCCGCAAGAGGGAGACCGCCCGGCGGCCGATGGTCCGACTCGGGCGCCCATAAGACGGGGCCTTCGCGCCCTCCGGTGTGCCCGCTCGTTCCTCACGGACCCACCTCCAGGCCCTCACAGGACCCGTCGGCGCCCTCGCCGTGCTTGCCTCGGGCCTCCGCTCGTGCCCACACCGTGGCCCGCCACCACCCTCAACGGACGCCTACGGCGCGGTTCTTCCTGCTTCGGCCCGACCAACCCCCTGCACACCTGTGGGCTGAACGGCCTACCTCTCACCCCCACGGGGTCACGCGGGCCCAACATGTGCACCCTCCACCCCCTGGGGCACAGGCAGGCGCGTATCCATCGCGAACCCCTCCGCGCCCCGGGCACACGGGACTGCCTCTCACCCCCACGAGGTCCCGCGGGCCCAACATGTGCACCCTCCACCCCCTGGGGCACAGGCAGGCGCGTATCCATCGCGAACCCCTCCGCGCCCCCGAGCGCACGGCGCTACCTCATCCCCAGGGGTCCCGCGGGGCCGATCCCGTAGCTTTCCGGGCCCCGGGACAACTCGGGTGGCCCCCGGGAGCAGGACGTCCTGCGTGTGCCCCGGACAGGTGACCATGCGAAAGCCCCGCGGTTCCGCTGACCGCGCGTGAGGACTTGGGCCCAAGGCCCCGAGGGACCGTGCCCGTGGCTTTGATGCTTCGGGGGCGTGTTCAGGGGAGTTCCGGCTCCTCCTGTTCCACGGGCAGGGTGATCGCCACCTCGGTGCCGCCGGTCTCCTTGGGCTTGATGGCCAGCGTGCCACCCAGTTCTCCCACGATGAGGGTGCGCACGATCTGCAGTCCCAGACTCGTGGTCCCCTCCAGGTCGAAGTCGGCCGGCAGGCCGCCCCCGTCGTCGGAGACGGCCAGTTCGAGACTGCTGGTCCCCGGGAACCCGGGACCGGCGTCGTAGCGCTGGACCCGGACCTCGATGCGGCCGGGCCCCTGGCCCAGCCCGTGCTCGACGGCGTTCTGGACCAGCTCGGCCAGGACCATCGACAGCGGCGTGGCCACCAGGGCGGAGAGCAGGCCGAACCCTCCCACGCGGCGGGGCACCACCACCCCGTCGGTCGAGGAGACCTCCGCCGCCATCTGGATGACGCGGTCGGCGATGTCGTCGAAGTCCACGACCTCGTCGGGCGTGTGCGAGAGCATCTCGTGCACGATCGCGATGGAGCCGACCCGGCCCACGGCCTCGTCCAGCGCCGCGCGCGCCTCGGGGATGTCCAGGCGGCGCGACTGCAGCCGCAGGAGGGCGGCGACCGTCTGCAGGTTGTTCTTCACCCGGTGGTGGATCTCCCGGATGGTGGCGTCCTTGGTCATCAGCTCGCGCTCGCGCCGCCGCAGCTCGGTGACGTCGCGGACCATCACCAGGGCGCCGATGCGCACCTCGTCGATCACCAGGGGGATCGCCCTGATCTGCACGGTGACCCCGCGCGCCTCCACCTCCGCCTCCTGGGGCGCCCGGCCGCTGGCCGTGTAGGTGAGCGCCTCGTCGCGCGCCTCCGTCGACTCCGCCAGTTCCAGCGTGGTGCGGTCCAGCCGTGCCCCGACCAGGTCGGCCGCCAGCCCCAGCCTCCGGTAGGCGGACAGGGCGTTGGGGCTGGCGTAGACCACCTCGCCGTTCTGGTCCAGTCGCAGCAGGCCGTCGCCGACGCGGGGCGAGCGCACCATGAGCGGGCCCTGGTCCACGAAGGGGAAGACGCCCTCGGCGATCATCTGCGCCAGGTCACCGGCGCTCTGCAGGTAGGTGAGCTCCAGGCGGCTGGGGGTACGCGCCGAACTCAGGTTGGTGCTGCGCTGGATGACGCCGATGAGGTGCCCCTGCCTCCGGACCGGAACCGTCTCCTCCCGGACCGGGACGCCCCCGGACCAGTCGGGGTCCCCGTCCCGGCATATGCGCCCCTCGTTCCACGCGCGGTCGATCAGGGCCCGGCGGCCGACCACACGGGGCGCCGTCCGCGACGTGAGATCGGTCATGTCGTCGAGCAGCACGGTTTCGACCAGGTCGTCCTGGAAGGCCGTCGGTCCGGTCGTCGGGCGCATCTGGGCGATCGCCACCCAGCCGTCGTCGCCGCGCAGACGCACCCACAGCACGAGGTCCGCGAACGAGAGGTCCGCCAGGAGCTGCCAGTCGGAGACCAGGGCGTGGATCCACTCCAGGTCCGCTTGCTTGAGCGACGTGTGGCGTCTGATGAGATCACTGAGGTGAGGCACTCACAAATCATCCCATGAAGGCGTGCATACTCAAGGGATACGACTCGACCAGTGGTCCACACCAATCGGCGGCCCGCCCCCGCCGCCACGACCACCTCCGGACGGGCGTGTGGCAGAGCTCGGATCGCGGTGGAGGAGACTGATGACAGGTCAGAGCACACTGGACGGCAACCCCAGGGTGCCGAAGTACTACCAGGTCAAGAAGCAGTTGCTGGAGCTGATCGAGGCCATGCCCGCGGGCAACCCCGTGCCCCCGGAGCGGACACTGGCCGCCCAGTTCGGGACCTCGCGCACCACCGTGCGGCAGGCGCTGACCGAGATGGTGGTCGAGGGCCGCCTGCTGCGGATCCAGGGCAAGGGCACCTTCGTGGCCAAGCCGAAGGTCGCTCAGGTGCTGCAGCTGACGAGCTACACGCAGGAGATGCGGGCACACGGACTGCACCCGGCGACTCGGATCCTGGACGTGAGCTACATCAACGCCGACGACCAGCTCGCCGAACTCCTGGCGATCCGGTCCGGCGGACGCGTGCTGCGGATCGAGCGGCTGCGCTTGGCCAACGGCGAGCCCATGGCCGTGGAGACGGCGCACCTCGCCGCGCGGCGCTTCCCGGGGCTCCGACGCCAGCTCGACCGCTACGCCTCGCTCTACGAGGCACTGGCGAGCGCGTACGACGTCTCCCTGGCCGAGGCGGAGGCCTCCATCGAGACGGTCCTGGCCACACCCAACGAGGCCCGCCTGCTGGGCGTGGACGTCGGGCTGCCCCTGGTCCTGCACTGCCAGCACAGCTTCGACGGCGACGGCCACCCCGTGGAGTGGGTCCGCTCGCTCTACCGCGGCGACCGGTACAAGTTCGTCACCCGCCTCCGCCCCCCGACAGACTGACTCGTCCTACCCGAACCCCAGACCCAATGGTCCAGCAACCCACTCCCGCCCCCAAGTGTGAAACCGCGCTCAGCCCCCGCCCCCGTGGCCAAAGGCGCACACCCGAGCCTTCGGACCTCGGGAGCTGAGACACAGGCCGTTCAGCGTGCCCGCCCCGCGGGTCGGACATACCCCATATGTCCCTGTCTGAGCCCCAGGGGGTTGGAGGTGAGCGGTTCCGCTTACCGGCACCACAGGGGGTCGGCCGTGAGCGATGTGCTCTCAGCGATGTGCTCTCGGGGACCACTGGGGGGTTGATTGGGCCAAAGCAGGAAGAACCGCGCCGTAGGCGTCCGTTGAGGGTGGTGGCGGGCGACGGTGTGGGCACGAGCGGAGGCTCAAAGAAGCACGGCGAGGACGGCGACGGGTCCTGGAGTGGCTGGAGGTGCACTCCCGAGGAACGAGGGCGTGCACCGGAAGGCGCGAAGGCCCCGTCTTAGAGCCGTCCGAGCACCACGGCCAGCGCGTCCACCACACGGGGGTCGTACTCGCTGTCGGTGTCCATCCGCAGCCGTTCCAGAACGGCGGCGCGGCGCTCCTCGTCGCTGTTGCCGCCCACGAGGTCGTCGAACGCGTTGGCGACCTTGATGATCCGGCTCCCCAGCGGCGGCACGCCCTCGTCCCCGTCGCCGTCCAGCGGCTCGCACTGGCGCCGGACGAGCTCGGCGACGTTGTCCAGGACCCCGGTCTCGCGGATGATCGCCGATCCCAGCTCCGCGATGCGCCGCTGCTCCCGCGGGGAGGCCAGCACGGTCGCCCCGCCCGCGATGGGCTCGCGCAGGGACAGCTGGCCGATGTCGTGCATCAGGGCCGCGTACTCCAGTTCCAGCAGCTGCGCCTCGACCAGGCCGAGCTCGCACCCCACGGCGCGGGCCAGGTGGCCGACGCGGCGCGAGTGGCCGTTCTCGACGTAGCCGCCGACCTCGGTGACCCGGCTGAGCGCGCGCACGGTCTCCAGGTAGGTGCGCCGCACCTCCGCGTGTCTGCGGAAGGCCACCTGCGACACCAGTAGGGGCGCGGTGAACACCAGCAGCCCCACGAGCCCGGTCACCGTGCAGGCCAACGCGATGAGCACGCCGCTGGAGCCGATGGCGGCACCCGCCGCGGACTGGGCGCGGACCTCGTCGCCGACGGCCACCAGCACACGGGTGCGCAGCCGTTCGGCCCGCAGGACCGCGGCCACCAGGGTGTCCGCCAGCCAGGCGAACACGACCAGGGCCGCCATCAGCAGCGTGGCGGTCGCCGACGGCCCGGACAGGGACAGCCCCTCGACCAGGGGCCGGAAGGCGACCGCCAGCAGCATCGCGACGAGGATCCGCCGGGCGACGCCCTCGACCTGCGGGCCGCGGCCCACGGCCACGTGCGGCAGTTCGCCCAGGGCCACGCCCAGGGCGACCACGGCCACGACCTGCCAGGCCGGGTACAGGACGGGCTCGTCGCCCAGGCTCAGCAGCAGCGAGTAGCTGATCGCCCCGGCCGAGGCGATGGGCGCGAGTTCACGGTGGCCGGGCAGGGTGATGCGCGCCAGCTCACCGATGGCGATCACCAGGCAGAAGGCCAGTGCCGTGTAGGGCCCGGTGAAGCCGGTGACGGCCGTCCAGCCCACGGCGGCCAGGGCGCCCGCCCCCACCGCGCCGACCAGGGCGGCCCGCACGGGCCGGTCGGTCCAGGGCACGCCCGCGCGCCGTCGGCCGGGCGGGCCGACCGCGGTCGGATCGGTCTCGGATCCGACGGACGCGGGTCCTTCGGACTGCCGCTGCGTCATCACCGGTCACGCCCGCCCGTCACTGCCTCGGCCGGCGCGGAGCCGGTGTCGGCGTCCGCGTCGGGCCCGGGTGTCCGCACGGTCGCGGCGTCCTGCTCGGGGGTGTCGGGCACGGGTGCCTCCGGCCCCTCGGGATCGGGGCGGTCGTTCCGGTCGTAGCTGCCGCCGGGCGGCTCGGCGATGTCCGGGGTCTGCCAGCCGTCCCGCTCCACGGCCCGGACCAGGGCCTCGACCATCCGCGGGTCGAACTGGGTCCCGGCGCACCTGCGGAGTTCGGCGATGGCGTCCTCCACCGACCACGCCTTGCGGTAGGAGCGCGTGGAGGTGAGGCAGTCGAAGACGTCGGCGACGCTGATGACACGGGCCGACTCGGGGATCTCCATCCCCACCAGCCCCATGGGATAGCCGCGTCCGTCCAAGCGTTCGTGGTGGTGGCGGATCCCGGCCAGGGCCTCGTCCAGGAAGCTGATCTCGCGGACGATCTCGTACCCGCGCGTGGGGTGCAGCTTGATCGCCGCGTACTCGTCGTCCGTGAGCTTGCCGGTCTTCTGCAACACCTTGGTGGGCACCCCGAGTTTGCCGATGTCGTGCAGCATCCCCGCGTAGCGGATCTTCTGCACCCGCTCGGCGGGCATACCCAGTTCCCGGGCGATCATCGCGGCGCCCTCGCCGACGCGCATGCTGTGGCCGCGCGTGTAGTAGTCCTTGGTCTCCACCGCCTGGCAGAGGGTGGCGAGCGTCGCCTCGTGGGCGCGGGCCTCACCGGACTGCTGCGCGAAGGTCCAGCGGGCGATGAACAGCGGGAGCAGGACGAGCAGCGGCGCGATGAGTCCGACACCGCCCCACACGGCCGCGATGGCCAGGCCGAGCATCTGGTAGCCGATGGACGACAGCTCGACGGCCATCAGCGGGCGCCAGCGGAACCGGCCGCCGCGGCGCTCGCGGACCGCCCCCAGGGTCCACATGAGCAGGCCGATGAGCACGGAGTTGACCAGCGTGTGCGTGAGCACGGCGGCGACGTAGGGGAACACGACCGCAGGGAAGTCCTCCTGGGCCGGTTCCCCCACGGTGCCGCCGAGCAGTAGGTAGACGTGCCCGGCGGCGAAGGCCGCCAGGGCGAACTGGGCCCCGTTGAAGGAGCGCTTGACGATGTTCTGCCTGCGGATGGTCAGGCAGGAGGCGAAACCGACGACGGCCGCGCCCACCGGGCCCACCAGGACCACGGCCGCCAGTGCCACCGCCGAGCTCGGCGAGATCCCGGCCTTGACGTCCGCGACGACGATCGTGCTGATCGACTCCGCGACCACGAACAGAACCGCGACGAAGATCAGTGTCTTCAGATCGATGCCCGAATAGGGCCCGACGAGCATGATGGTGACCGCACTGACAACGACGATTCCGACGTAGACACGCGCGCCCGCGGGAAGAGCCCGCACCCCCGTTCACCCCCCACCAACGACGACCGGACTGTCATGGTTTCACCGGTTCTGTTCTACCACCAAGACCATCCGGAGACAGTGGTCGCGACCCATTGGGTGATAGCCAGCGCCTGGATCATGTGTACGAACATGTCTTGTCCCCTCTCCCCCGACACGGGCGTGCGCGAATTCCCCGGCGCACGCCGCGTAAATTACCCCATTCGTTGGATATGGCGTCCAGTTTAACGGGCCCTCACCGCGCCATGATTCACCACAACCCGAACCGGGGGCGCAGGGGCCCGCCAATTGGGTCACGGATTCCGAAACATGGAATTACGAATTCCATTAGTAATGATGGCCAATGACTCTGCGTAATCAGACGACATCGGACACTCGCCACCGATCGACGGGCACAACGGCACGGAGCGACACCCCCTCGCATCCCTTGGCCAGCATCAACTACAGCCAGTGACCACAGGAACCCCCCAGGCATCGGCCTGGTAAAAATCATTCCGAGTCGGTCACGACGGCGATTCGGCCGGGCGCGCCGGGCGTGTCGGGTCAGTACCGCCGCGGACGCCCGGGGGACGGCATGACCAAAACCCCGACAGGGAAGGGGAATCCGGCACGACGCTCCCACAAACGGCGACAAACAGACCGCATCACGACATAGGACGCCAATGTCCATAAACTCTGGCACGCACGCAGAAAAGCGGCGACAGCTGGCATTTCAGCTGTCGCCGCTCCGGTGTTCGCCGGGGCCCGGCGTTCGGGGAGGACCCTTCTTCCCCGGACGAAGGTCAGGCGGGAGCCCCCGGGGACTCCAGGCGCTCGGCACGCCCCTCGCGTGCCAATTCCTCGTTCCGGGCCCGCGCCAGGCGCCCGAGCACCTTGTCACGCAGATCCTTGGGCACCGGGTCGCACCCGCAGTGCTTGGCGACGAGTTTCTTCACGGCCTCCTCGAGCCCGTACTCGTCGAGGCAGGGGCTGCATCCGTCCAGGTGCCGGCGGATGTCCTCGCAGTTGCCCTCCTCAAGCTCCCCGTCGATGTACGTGTAGAGCTTGTCGAGCACCTCGCTGCACGGGGTGTCGTGGTCCTTGCCGTGGCCGCCGCCCATCACCGATCTCCTCGATCCGACCCAGTCGCCTCTACCCGTCCGGCCGCGGACGACCCCGAGGCGACGGCACCGGCGGCCTCGGCCGCGCGCGTCGCTCCGAGGAAACCGCGGTCCACCGCGTACTCCTCCAGTAGAGACCGGAGCTGGCGACGCCCTCGGTGGAGTCGGGACATGACCGTCCCGATCGGCGTCCCCATGATCTCGGCGACCTCTTTGTAGGCGAAGCCCTCGACGTCGGCGAGGTACACCGCGATGCGGAAGTCCTCGGGCAGCTCCTGGAGCGCCCGCTTGACGTCGCTGTCGGGAAGGTGTTCCAACGCCTCGGCCTCGGCCGACTTCAGGCCCGCGGCCGTGTGCGAGGCGGCCTGCGCCAGCTGCCAGTCCTCGACGTCCTCGGTCCCGGCCTGCTTGGGCTCACGCTGCTTCTTGCGGTAGGAGTTGATGAAGGTGTTGGTGAGGATGCGGTAGAGCCACGCCTTGAGATTCGTCCCCTGTTTGAACTGGTGGAACGAACCGAACGCCTTGGCGAAGGTCTCCTGGACCAGGTCCTCGGCGTCCGCGGGATTTCGGGTCATCCGCAGGGCGGCTGAGTAGAGCTGGTCGAGAAAGGGCAGAACGTCCCTCTCGAAGCGCTCGTCCCGCTCCTCGGCTGTCTCCTGGCCCTGTTCCAAGCCCGTCGGCCTCCTCGCGCTGGTCCCAGCTGCGGCATCCATATCCACACGATACGATCCCATACCTGTGACCCGCGCATCGACGCCGCGAGGCGCCGACACCTCCTCCTCGCGTACGAGGCACGCACCGGCTGTCGCCATGGTCTGGCGCTCCTCCTTGTGATGTCACCCTCATCGGCCCGGAATCCTGACTCCGGGCGCGGTGTCGATCTCAACAACGCGTCCGCCGGACTGATTCCGCCCTGGGCGAAGCCGGTCCCCGCGACCTGCACGACTTTGTCGTTTGCCTCGGTCGACGAGGTGAGGCATGGCAGAGTGCGGGTAGGACCAATGAAGGATGGGAGAGGAGTGCACGTGCGTCCGTCCTCGACTCCGGCGTCCGATCGCCCCCGGTCTCCCGCCGCTCAGTTCGCCACCCCCGACCGACTGTCGGACTACTGGCGTTTCTACTGGGCGGTGGCGGAGGCCCAGACGGCGCGCTGGCTCCCGCCCACACCCTCACGGCTGCTGGACCTGTCCAGCCCCGACTTCCAGGGCACGCCCCGTGCCGTGGCCGCCGGCCACGACGTGGTCACCCTGCTCCCGTCGCTGGACCTGGCCCTGCGCGGCCCGCTCACCCTGGTGAACGGACGCGCCATGGTGCCGCCGCCCGCCCGCAGGGGGCGCCTGCGCCGCGTGGTGGGCGACTCCGACTTCCTGCGCGGGTTCGCCTCCGAGGTCTTCGACGGTGTCATCGCCGACAACCGCGTCCTGTCCCGCCACCTGGCCACCGAGTCGTCGATGGCGGAGATCGCCCGGGTACTGCGGCCCGGCGGGCGGGCCCTGGTGAGCGTGGACTCGGTGGTGCTGGGCATGGCCCTGCTGGCCGAGCAGGACTGCTGGCCGGAACTGAGCCACGCCCCGAGCGCCGACGTCCTGCTGGTCCCCTGGCCGGACGGCTCCATCACCCGGTGCTTCACCGGCGAGCAGCTCACCGAGACCCTCGTCGACGCGGGGCTGGAGCTGGAGTGGATCAAGCCGCGCACGGTCCTGTCGGCGTCCACGGTGGAGATGATGCTGGCGCGGGACCCCCGGTCGATGGGCCGACTGGTCGAGATGGAGCTGCGGGCCACCGAGTCCGACGACTACGTCGGCGTGCACATGGTGGCCAGCGCCCGCAAACCGGACTGACCGGCGGGGCCCCACGGGGGCGGCCCGGCGGGAGCGGCGAAGGCGGGACCAGGTGCGCAACGAGGGTCCTGGCTCCGGGCCCGACGCGGGCAAGCGCTTACACTTGCGCCCGGCGACCCCCGCCGACCCGCCACGGACCCTGGAGAGACATGGCCCTGTTCGACCTCCCCCTCGACGAACTCCGGACGTACAAGCCCGAGCGCACCGAGCGGGCCGACTTCGACGACTTCTGGAGCAGGACGCTCGCCGAGGCCGCCGAGTTCGACCTGGCTCCGGAGTTCGTCCCCGCCGACACCGCGCTGACCGGCGTCGAGGTGCACGACACCTCGTTCTCCGGCTGGGGCGGCCACCGGATCAACGCCTGGCTGCTCGTGCCCAGGGGTGCCGACGGGCCCCTGCCGTGCGTGGTGCGCTTCATCGGCTACGGGGGCGGCCGGGGCTTCGCCGAGGACCACATCGTGTGGGCGGCGGCGGGCCACGCCGCCCTGATCGTGGACAGCCGGGGCCAGGGCGGGGCCGCCCACCACGCGCCCGGCGCCACCGCCGACCCCGACGGCGGCGCGTTCGCGCAGGCGCCCGGGATGATGACCCGGGGCGTGCTCGACCCGGAGACCTACTACTACCGGCGGCTGTTCACCGACGCGGTGCGGGCCGTGGACACCGCCGCCGGCCACCCGGCGGTCGACGCCGACCGGATCACCGTGTCGGGCGCGAGCCAGGGCGGGGCCATCGCCCAGGCCGCGGCGGCCCTGCATCCCGGGGTCCGCGCGGCGGTGATCGACGTGCCGTTCCTGTGCCACATGCGCCGGGCCGTGGAGATCACCGGCAAGGAGCCCTACGCCGAGCTGGTCCGCTTCCTGGCCGCCCACCGCGGCCAGGAGGAGCGGGTGATGGAGACCCTGTCCTACTTCGACGGGATGAACCTGGCCGCGCGGGGCCGGGTGCCCGCGCTGTACTCGGTGGCCCTGATGGACGAGGTGTGCCCGCCCTCCACCGTGTTCGCCGCCCACAACCACTGGGCGGGCCCCAAGGACATCACGGTGTGGCCGTGGAACGGGCACGAGGGCGGCGGCGGTGAGCAGATGCGCGCACAGCTGCGCTTCCTCGCCGACCTCGACTGAAGCGGTCGGGGACCGGCCGGTGTCCGACCGGTCCCCGACGCCGCCGTCCGGCGGGGGCGGCGTGCCCGGGCCTCAGTCGGCCAGGGGCAGGTACACCCGGTTGCCGTGCTCGGCGAACTCCTCGGACTTGTCCGCCATGCCCTTCTCGATCGCGGCGACGGTGTCCAGTCCGTTCTCCTCGGCGTACTTGCGCACGTCCTGGGAGATCTTCATCGAACAGAACTTCGGCCCGCACATGGAGCAGAAGTGCGCGGTCTTGGCCGGTTCGGCGGGCAGGGTCTCGTCGTGGAAGGCCTGCGCGGTCTCGGGGTCGAGGGCGAGGTGGAACTGGTCCTGCCAGCGGAACTCGAACCGCGCCTTGGACAGCTCGTCGTCCCACTCCTGCGCCTTGGGGTGGCCCTTGGCGATGTCGGCGGCGTGCGCGGCGAGCTTGTAGGTGATGACGCCGGTCTTGACGTCGTCGCGGTTGGGCAGGCCCAGGTGCTCCTTGGGAGTGACGTAGCAGAGCATCGCGGTGCCCAGCCAGCCGATCTGCGCGGCACCGATGGCGGAGGTGATGTGGTCGTAGCCGGGGGCGACGTCCGTGGCCAGGGGGCCGAGCGTGTAGAACGGCGCCTCACCGCACAGCTCCTCCTCCAGGCGCACGTTCTCGGCGATCTTGTTCATCGGCACGTGCCCCGGGCCCTCGATCATCACCTGCACGTCGTGGGCGCGGGCGATGTGCGTGAGCTCGCCGAGCGTGCGCAGCTCCGCGAACTGCGCCTCGTCGTTGGCGTCGGCGATGGAGCCGGGGCGCAGTCCGTCACCGAGGGAGAAGGTGATGTCGTACTCGCGGAAGATCTCGCAGAGCTCCTCGTAGTGCGTGTAGAGGAAGCTCTCCCTGTGGTGGGCCAGGCACCACGCGGCCATGATCGAGCCGCCGCGCGAGACGATGCCGGTGACCCGACGGGCCGCCAGCGGCACGTAGCGCAGCAGCACGCCCGCGTGCACGGTCATGTAGTCGACGCCCTGCTCGGCCTGCTCGATGATGGTCTCGCGGTAGACCTCCCAGCTCAGCGCGGTGGGGTCGCCGTTGACCTTCTCCAGCGCCTGGTAGATGGGGACCGTGCCGATGGGGACCGGCGAGTTGCGGATGATGCGCTCGCGGGTCTCGTGGATGCGCTTGCCGGTGGACAGGTCCATGACGGTGTCGGCGCCCCAGCGGGTCGCCCACACCATCTTCTCGACCTCCTCGGGGACGGAGGAGGTCACGGCCGAGTTGCCGATGTTGGCGTTGATCTTGACCAGGAAGTTCTTGCCGATGATGGTCGGCTCGGACTCGGGGTGGCAGCGGTTGACCGGGATCACGGCCCGGCCCAGCGCCACCTCCTGGCGGACGTACTCGGGGTCCATGCCCTCGCGGGCGGCCACGAAGCGCATCTCGGGGGTGATGGTCCCGGCCTTGGCGTGGGCCAGCTGGGTGACCGCGCCGCCGACCGGTTCCCTGGCCTCGATCCAGGGCTGCCGCGTCCTGGGCAGACCGGAGTGGACGTCGATGAGCGCGGAGTCGTCGGTGTACGGGCCTGAGGTGTCGTACAGGTCGAAATGGCTGCCGTTGCTGAGTTCCACCCGCCGCTGCGGGACGCGGAGCGTGAGCCCCTCGGGGGTCTCGATCTCCCGGTGGACCTTGACCGATCCCATGATGGGACCGGTGGTCACCTGGTGGACGTCGGTGGTGGAACCGGTGTCGCGGCCGTCAACAGCCGTCATGGCATGCCTCCCTACGTCGGAATTACCCGAACAGGTTCTGCGGTCGGCGACACCGTTGAGTCGCCCTCTCAGCCCGCCATGGTGCGAGCTCCCGCGTTGCTTATTCACATGTGGCACGTCGCGCGTGCGGGGCGGCCCCCGTGGGGGCGCCCGGCCCTGTGGCCTCGCACACCATATCCGTCCCCCACCCGGACCTGTCCAGGGGCCCAGGGGTCAGAAAAGTGTGTCCGGCTCCGGCCCGGCGACCGCGGCGACCGGTGTGAGCAGGTCGGCGGAGTTGTTCTTGATGGTGTTGACCTCGGTGGAGACCTCGTCCACGGCGAAGGCGTCGGCGGGGGTCTGCGCCAGCACGTGGAGGAGGTCGTCCGGCGCCGCCTCGGGGTCCAGCCAGGTGGACCAGGTGGCCGGGGGCAGGATGACGGGCATCCGCTCGTGGATGTGGGCGAGCGCGGGCGCGGCGTCGGTGGTGACGACCGCGCAGCTCCAGAGCCAGCCGGCGGGGTCGTTCTCGTCGGCCTCGGGGTCGCGCCACCGTTCGAAGATCCCGGCCATGGCCAGGGGCGCGCCGTCCGGGTAGCGGATGGCGTAGGGCTTCTTGGCCGCCTTGGCCTTGCGCTTCTTGTGGTGGGGGTCGGTGACCGGCGAGGTGCTCGGCTCGACCCGGCCGTCCCTGCCGACCAGCTGCCACTCGTAGTAGGCGTCGGCTGGCAGCAGGCAGCGCCGGCGGCGGAAGGCGGTCCGGAAGGCGGGCTTGTCGGCGATGGTCTCGCTGCGCGCGTTGATCATCCGGTAGCCGATGTTGCGGTCCTTGGCCCAGGAGGGGACCAGGCCCCAGCGCAGGGTGTGCAGGGAGGCGGGTCCGGGCTCGGCGGAACCGGGGCCCTGGGGCGGCGGGCCGAGCACCGCGTACACGGGCCGCCCGGGCGAGACGTTGTAGTCCGGGGGCAGGTCCTCCAGCGGCGGCCAGGCCCGGGGGTCGGGATTCTCGGGCAGGGCCTCCTCGGGCAGGTCGAAGGCGAGCTGGAGCTCGTGCTGGTTCCGGGACTGGGCATAGCGACCGCACATGGGTGTGATCCTACGGCTCCGCCGTGACATCCTTCCGGGGGTCCGGCGTCCGGGAGCCGTCGGGGCCGGGGCGGCGCGCGCCGGCGTCCGCGGCGTCGTCGGCCGCTGCCTGCACGGGCGCGGGGCCGGACGGGGCCGGTTCCAGGGGATCGCCCGGGTCCGGGGAACCGGTGTCCCGGGCCCGCCAGGCGCGGCCCAGTCCGACCAGGACGGCCAGTGCGCCCAGCGGCCCCAGCACCGCGGGCGCCCAGGAGTCCAGCGCGCGCAGCAGGACCGAGCGCACCCGGGCCTGCTCGGCGTTGGCCGCGACCTGCGGTTCCTCCAGGGCGAGCGCGGCCCTGAGCAGCGGGATCCCGCCCTGGCCGTCGCGCGGGCGCAGGGTCTCCTCCCGCTCTTCCGTGGCGTTGACGACGACGCCCGTGACGGGCTCCACCCAGAACGTGCGCGTGACCTCCAGCCACCGGGTGGCGGTCACGGTGCCCTCGGCCCCGGCGGAGAACAGCACGGCCGGGACCGGGCGCGCCGAGTCCGGGACCTGGGTGGCGCTCACCGTCTGGGTGTACCGGCCGGTCCGGAGCCCGGCCACCTCCTCCCAGTCGTCGAACTCCAGCAGCGGGGCGGCGCGCACCTCGGCGTCGTAGTAGGGGTAGTCGCCCTCGTCGGCGCCGGCGGGCCAGAAGTGCACCAGGCCCGCCTGGCGCACGGCGCGGTCGCCGTTGACGTGCTCGCCGCAGCAGTTCACGGCGCGCCCGGTCTCGCGGTCGACGATGACGCGCCGGCTGGAGTGGTCGATCATGCGGTCCGGCAGCGAGGTGTCCACGACCATCTCCCACGCCGACCAGTCACGACCGTGGGCGGTGGCGTCGACGCGGGTCACGCGCCGCATCTCGACGCCCTCGACCCAGGCCCACCGGGACGTGTCCAGGTAACCGGCCTCCGCGTCGACCATGGCCACGGAGAACTCGGTGGAGGCCGGGATGAGGGCCACGCGGTCGTGGACGTACAGGGGCAGCAGCGCGGCCAGGGTCAGCAGGAACGCCCCCGCGGCCACGGCGAGGGTGCCCGTGGGCAGCGATCGCCGCGGCGCGGTGAGGGGGCCGACCTGGCTCCCGGTGCCGGTGGTCATGTCCGGGCCTCCTCGGTGTCGGCCGTCGCGGGTCCGTCGGCGTCCCGGCCCCGGTCCGCGTGACCGTTGGCCGCGTGACCGTTGGCCGCGGGTCCGTCGGCCGCGATCGCTCCGTCCGGCTCGGGCTCAACGCCGGACTCGGGCTGGATCGCTCCGTCCGGCTCGCGCGGGTCCCCGGAGTGGGCGTCCGCGACGGCCCCCGGAGCCGGGCCGGGCCCGGTCGTCCGGCCCGCGGCGGTACCGCCCGCCGTGCCCGCACGACCGGACATGCCTGCGGCGGTTTCCTGGGCCGGGTCCGCACCCGTCGTCCAGCCCGCGGTGGAGCCGGAGGCGGTGCCGACTCGGCTGCCGGTCCGGGTTCCGGCGCGTACGCCGGGCGGGTCGTCGTCGGCGTCCTCGTCGAGGCCGCGCTGGCCCAGGGCGAGTACCAGCCGTGCCAGGGCCGGCAGGCACAGCGCCTGGGGCACCCAGCCGCGCAGGGGGCCGCCGAACACCTGGGAGACGTCGTGGAAGGGCATGTACAGGGCCAGGTAGGTCCCGGCGCCCATCGCCAGTCCGGCCAGGGCCAGCGACACGGTCACCGGCCACGGCCCCGCCAGGTGGGGCAGCAGCCGCCCGCCCATCGACGGGCGCCCGGGTTTGGCGTGCCGCAGTGCCTTGGGCGCCCGGCGGCCCAGCCACCACACGCACAGCAGGATGGCGCCCACCAGGGCGGCTCCGGTCCAACCGGCGACCCACACGCCGTAGGCCAGTCCGAGGGGCAGGACGGCCCCGCGGCCGAGCCAGCCGGGTTCGGCGGCGGGCAGGGCGCGCTGGCCGCGCGGCGGCGACGTGCGCGCGGGTCGGCCCCGGGGCCACAGGGCCACGATGACGAGCAGCGCGGCCATCTGGAAGCCGACCAGCAGGGCCGCGTGGTAGGCGTGGTCGGGCGCGTACTCCAGGGTGACGGTCCCCGCGCTTCCCGCGGGCAGGACCCAGCCCTGCTTCCAGCCCTCCAGCCGGATCGGCTCCAGCGGCCCGTCCGAGCCCTCCAACCGGGCGGTCCAGCCCTCGTTGAAGTTCTCGTTGACCACGAGCAGGCTGTCCTCGTCCACGTCCACGTCGAAGCTGCGGCCGCTGGGCCCCCAGCCGTGCACCGCCTCCACCTCGGCCATGGCGACCTCGGAGCGGTCGGCGAGCGCGTCGGCGGAGTCCACCACGGCCGAGCGGACCTCGTAGCGGTTGCCCGGGTCGACCTCCAGACGGTTGGTGCCCCCGTCCAGGTCGAAGTCGGTGCAGGACTCATAGCGCAGCGGCAGGCCGGTGAGCTGGTCGGCCAGCGTGCCCTCGCTGATGCGCGACTCCACGCGCTCGCCGTTGACCCGCAGGGTCGGTCCCAGCCCGCACGCGGTGGAGGCGTCGCCGGAGGGCACCGCTTCCACGGGCTCGACGCCGGGCAGGCCGATGGAGCCGATCTCCAGCGCCTGGCCCTCGGGCCGCTCGAACGTCACGCGCAGGGTGTCGGTGGTCAGGGACGCGAAGTCCACGCGGCCGCTGCCGTCGAGCCAGCCCTCGCGGACGGTGTCCCCGCCCTCGACGGTGACCCTGATCGGCCGCAGCACGCTGTCGGCGCGGGGGAAGTCGACCTCCAGGTACCCGAGCGTGGTGGGTTCGCCGAGATCGATGTCGAGCCAGGGCTCCTTCTCCTCCGGGTCGGGGTACCAGACGGTGCTCTCGTCGTCGTCCAGGGCGCCACGGCCCATCGACGCCGGGTGCTCCACGGCGGTGGAGGAGGAGGTCACGGTCGGGTACCCGCCGGCGCGGTTGGCGGCGTTCTCCGCCTCGCGGGGGTCGGTGAGCACGACCTCGCCGGAGACCCGGTGCGGTCCCGACGCGGACTCCTCCGACAGCTCGAAGGTGCGGTCCAGGCGGCGCGCGTCCTCGCCCCGCACCTGGAGCCGCGAGTTGCACACCCACACGTGGGAGCCCTCCATGCACCCTGGCGCGGTGCCGGTGGAGCCGGTGAAGACCAGGGTGCCGGTGTCGGCGGGGCCGGGCACCACGAGGGTGCGGTCGACCTCCAGGCCGGGGAGGGAGAGCTCCGCGATCCCCACCCGCGTGCCGAAGCGGTACTCCGGTTCCCACGCGAGTTCGTCCACCCGCACGCGCAGGGTCGAGGTGAGCCCGGGCGGGGCCACGATGTCCTGGGGTTCGTCGGTCCCGGCGACGGGGACGTCGGCCTCGCCGTTGTCGGTGACGAGCGTGACGCGGGAGGGCGGCGGTTCACCGGGCAGCTGCTCGAAGGCGAGGCTGAGCCCGTCGAGGTCGCGCGGTTCGGTGAACTCGACCTCCAGCCACTCGCCGAGGGCGCCCGTGAACGCGCTGGAGCGCCAGGAGGTGGCCAGGTCGCCGTCCAGGGCCGCGTGCGGGGCGTTGCCGGGGTCGCGGTCGGAGCCGCGGGCGTCGGCGCCGCTCTCGGCGGAGGAGGCGGTGACCGAGGCGATGCCCAGGTCCTGGGCGTGGGCGACGTGGTCCTCCCACGCCGGGTCGAGGACGTCGGGCGCGGGGACGTCGCGTTCGAGCTCCTGGTCCTCGGTCAGCGTCGCCGAGACGTTGCGGCGGACGTCGGAGTAGACGACCTCGCGGCGGCGCGCGGTGTCGGTGACGACCGTGTCGGCGGCGGAGACCTCCTCGGCGCCGGGGTCGTCGCCGAGCAGGACGGGGCGGTCGTCGGTGATCAGGCCCTGTTCGGCCAGGTGGAGCAGGGACTCGGGCCCGCCGGTGACGCGCACGGCCTCGTCGGCGGGCACGGTGCCGACGGTCGGTGCGGCGTCGGCGACCTCGTAGACGGTCAGGGCCCGGTAGGGCTGGTCGAACCACTGGGAGGCCGACTGGTGGTCCAGGGAGCCGATGACGGGGCCGAACTCCGCCGCCTCGGTGATGCCGGGCGAGGTGCGCAGGGCCTGGTGCACGCGGGCGGGCCAGCCGCCGTTGTTGCCGGTGCGCTGGAGGTCGTTGCGGACGATCAGGTGGGTGACGCCCAGGCGGGCGAAGGTGTCGGCGAGCCCCGGCGAGCCGCGACCGGAGGAGACCCGCTGGTCGATCTCGTGGGTGAGGCGGGAGACCCCCGCCGAGCCCCAGGGGATGATCTGGTGGTTGGTCCAGGCGCCCGAGAGCAGCGGCTGCATGGGTTCGTCCAGCGGGCGGCCCCACTCGTACTCACCGCGCGCCGACCCCGGCAGGGCCATCGTCATGCCGCGCTCGTCGGAGCGCTCGTTCAGCCAGTCGGCGGCCTCGGTCCAGTGCTCGGGCATCCGCTCGTAGCCGCCCGCCGGGGCGATGCCGACGGCGCCGATGGGCAGCAGCGTGACCAGGAAGGCGACGGCGGCCAGGGCCGTGACCGACCGGCGCACGCGCGCCGAGACGGGTGCCGAGCGGCGGTCGGCCCAGTCGCGGGCCACGACCACCGGCAGGTGGGCCAGCCCCAGGACGAGGGGCAGGCGGATCAGCGCGTCGAACTTGTGGACGTTGCGGAAGGGCGCGAGCGCGCCGTCGAGGAGGTCGCGCATGCCGCCCGCGAAGAGTCCGGTGAGGTCGCCGGTGTGGCCCGCGACGATCACCGCCGTCCCGGTGAGCAGGCACGCGATGAGGAAGAGGCGTTCGGGGGTGCGGCGGTTGATGAGTCCGGCCAGGCCGAGTCCGGCGACCAGGGCGGTGACGGCGATCAGCCAGGGGGTGGTGGACAGCTCGGCGCCCGAGGGCAGCGCGGTGTTGCCCTGGTCCGGCAGGAAGCCCATCCAGTTGGAGGTCCCGCGCAGCGCGTTGACCAGCGAGGTGACGCCGGTGGTGACGGCGGCGTCCTCGGTGTAGGGCATGAACGAGTACACGTACCGCGACATGAGCAGCAGCGGGGCGACGTACCAGAACGAGGCCAGCACGACCGCGACCGACCACCAGGCGATCAGCCGCCGTTTGCGGGGGCCGCGGGCGCGGGTCAGCAGGTAGAGGCCGGGAACGACCAGCACGGCCAGTTCGGAGGCCGCGTTGGTGCCGCCGCACAGCAGGAAGGCCGTGCCGGACAGGAAGGCCATCCGGAGGGGGGAACGGCCGTGGCGGGCGCCGAGGACCAGGGGCAGCAGGATCCACGGCATGAGCAGCATCGGCTGCAGCTCGGCGGAGTTGTAGGACAGCAGCGTGAGCACGCGCGGCGCGAGGGCGTAGGCGAGCCCGGCGAGGATGCGGGTGTTGACGGTGCCCAGGCCCAGGGCTCCGGCGACCTTGTACACGCCGGTGAACGCGGCGATGAGCAGGACCGCCATCCACAGCCGCTGGATGAGCCAGTCGGGCATGCCGGCCAGGTCGAGCAGCAGGTGGAAGGGGCCGTTGGGGAAGAAGTACCCGTAGGCCTGGTTCTGGATCTGCCCGAAGTAGGAGGCGTCCCACAGGAAGAGGGCGCGCTCCAGGAACCCCAGCGGGTTGGCCGTCAGGTCGATCTTGGTGTCGCTGACGATCCGGCCGGGGTCGATGCTGGCCGCCAGCGCGCCCAGGAGCACGCACACCGTGAGGACCTTCAGCCGCGCCCGCAGCGTCTCGTCCAGTCCTCCGCCGGGGGCGGACGGTGTCCTGGAATCCGCCGGTTCGCGCCTGACGGTGGATTCCGCCGAAGTCACATCGTCTCTTTCTTGCCTGCCGCGGAGTCGTGTCCACCGGGGGTGGTGGCCGGGTCGGGGAGCCGGAGTTCGGCGGCGACCAGGCGGGTCATCCTCGCGCCGCTGGCCTCCCAGGTGAACTGGTCGGCCCACGCCCGGCAGGCGCGGCGGACCTCCGCGGCCCTCCGGGGGTCGGAGAGCTCCTTGAGGGCCCGGTCGACGACGTCGGCGAGGTCCTCTCCCTCGCGTACGAGCCACCCGGTCTCACCGTCGCGTACCGAATCGCGAAGTCCGTCCACATCGTAGGCCACGGTGGGGACGCCGAGCCGGGCCGCCTCGATGACGGTCAGGCCCCAGCCCTCGAACTCCGAGGCGGTCACGTGCAGGTCGCAGGAGGCCAGGAGGCGGTTCTTGTCCGCCTCCGGGAGGAAGCCGTGCAGGCGGACGGCGTCGGCGAGGTCGTCGCGCTCGATCTGCTCGGCGAGGTGCTCGCCCTCCGGACCGCGGCCGATGATGTGCACCCGCAGGCCCGGGTGTGACGCCCGCAGGCCGGCGGCGAGGCCGACGACCCTGGAGACGCGCTTCTGCACGACGAGGCGGCCGAGGCTGACGATGGCCGGGGCGCCGGCGGCCGCGGGGCCCCCGTCCCCGTCCGCGGTGCGCGCGGGGAGCTGGGAGGGGACCGGGAGGGGTGCCGGGACGCCGCCGTTGTGGATGATCTCGATGGGCGCGCGCCAGCCGAGCTTGTCGCGCATCGCCGCGCGGGAGGACTCCGAGACGGTCACGGTGGTGCAGTCGCGGTAGACCCGGGAGGCGACCGCGGACTCCATGAAGCGCCCGAACCAGGCCAGCGGCGCCGGGAAGTAGGCGTTGAACTGGAGGTCGTGGACGTGGTGGACGACGCTGACGACGCGGGTCCGGCGTCTCAGCACCAGGCGCGACAGGAACGGGATGCCGTTCATGCAGTCGAAGGCGAGGTGGTACTCGCGTCGCCACAGGGCGAGCCAGGCCATGACGCGGGGGTAGACGGTGAACCGGCCGCCCATCCGTCGGATGACGATGCCGTCCTTGGTCTCCACGCGCGCCTGGTGGGGTTCGCGGCTGGTGAGGAAGGTGACGATGGCACCGCGTCCGGCCAGGTGGCGGCTGATCCGCCAGGCGTACTCCTCGGCGCCTCCGGCGGCGCTCTGCCAGGGGTCGCGCCAGTTGATCATGACGAGCCGCACGCCGTCCAGGCGCGGGCCCGGGTCCGCGGCGGGCGGCTCCGGAACCGTCACCGGTGCGGCCGCGACCGGGGCCGCGACCGTGGAGGTGTCGGGTTCGACCCGGTGGTGGACCTTCTGGAAGACCACGAGCTCTCCTTCCGCGCGGGGTCCGGTGGGAGTCGGACATCGTCGCCGTCCGCGCTGGGATGAACACTCGACGTGAGGGTCTGCGTGTAGCGCTGAGCGCACGCGGGACGGACCCGTCGACGGTCGGGTGGGAATGGGGGGCGGACTGAACCGCGGACCAGTGGACGGGGCGCCCCGCGGGGAGCGAGGCGCCCCTGGTCCTCACTGCACGGGCGGCCTAGCGGTCGCCGTAGTTGTAGAGGGTTTCGTTCACCGGTTCCGCGGTCGCCGTCGACTCGGTGGCGAGGTTGGTGGCCACGACGGTGGCACCTCCCGCCAGAGCCGCGCCGATCACACAGGCGGCGATTACCTTGATCACTTGGGGATCTCCTTCCGCGCGCCCGGCTTCGAGGCGAAGCCGAAGCGCTGGAAACCGAGACTAGAACCTGATCTAGCTATAGACCAGATGATTGCCCCAACTGTAACTAACCCCCCGGTAACTTCCAACCCCGGAATGTCAGGTTTGTCCGCGTTGATGTGCTGTTCCGGAACCCGCAGAAGGGTCAGATCCGCAGAGTGCAGCACGATCTCCATGCCAGCGCCCTGTGACCAGAACTGGTTATCAATGGGGGCCGAGACCACCACGTACCGCACGCCGAGCCCGCCGAGCACGTGCGCGAGCTCCTCGGTCCGGCCCTCCTCGGCGAGTGCGGGCAGGCCGGTGGCGGGGTCCACCTCCAGGGCCCGGGCCGCCTCCCGGGCGCGCGCGTCCTCGCCCTCGACCACCACCGCTCCCCCGCCGGGGGTGCCGACGACCAGGTCGTCGTTCCACAGCGTGCGGCGGTCGAAGGCCTTGGTCGCCGGGTCGAGCACGACGACGGGCGCACCCGACCACTCCAGGCCGCGGTAGGCGCTCCACGGCAGCACGAGCACCGCACCGGGTACGTCGTCGGCCGCGACGGCCTCCTGTGCGCGCGTCCACGCCTCCGGGTAGCCGACCGGGTCCAGGCGCCCGCCCGCGCCCCACAGCAGCCCGGGCAGCACCACGATCGGCGCCAGCACGGCGAAGGCCGCCGCGGCCGCCCCGACCGCACCCGGAGGTCGGTCGGCCGGAACAGCGGAGGGGCCCGCGGGGGGCGCGCCGGGTTCCGCGGGCCGCGGCGAAGGGAAGGCCCCGAACACTCGCTGCACGGCGGCGCCCAGCCCCAGCGCCTGCACCAGCGCGAGGGGGGCGACGTAGAGCTGACCGTCCCGGAGCGGGCCGAACCCCGGCCAGAACCCGATCAGGGCCCGCACCAGCGCCTGGCCGGTGGGAGTCGCCCCCAGCAGGGCGAGGCCCAGGCCGGCCGCCGCCGCCACGGACAGGCCCGCCCCGAAAGCCGGACGGGCGCGGCGCATCCACCACACCCATCCCGCGAGGGACACGAGCACCAGCAGCAGCCGAGCGGTCGCCGTCACCGGTTCGCCGTACCCCGCGGGGACCGCGCCCGAGTTCCACACGCCGCCCAGCAGTACGAGCGAGCCCACGACCCCGAAGGGGGTGTCCGAGCGCGCCGCGAAGGCCGCGACCCCCGCCGGATCGGTCGCCGCCCCGCTCACGAGCGACGGCAGCAGCCAGGGCAGGGAGACCAGGACCAGCGCCAGGGCCAGGAGCAGCCCCCGCCCCCACCAGTGCGCGGCCAGGCCGCCGTGCCCCTCCGGTTCCGGTCCCGCGGCCCCAGGCGTGGGGCTCGTGAGCCCGGTGGGAGCTTCGGAACCGGTAGGCCCAGCGGGGTCGGCAGGTCCCGTGTGCCCGGCGGAGCTGGAGGGCCCGGCGGAGCTGGGGGGTTCGGCGGAACTGGAAGGCCCGGCGGAACTGGAAGGCCCGGCGGAACTGGAAGGCCCGGCGGAACCGGAGGGCCCGGCGGAACTGGGGGGTTCGGCGGAACCGGAGGGCCCGGCGGAGCTGGGGGGTTCGGCGAAACCGGAGGGCCCGGCGGAACCGGAGGGCCCGGCGGAACTGGGGAGTTCGGCGGAGCTGGAGGGCCCGGCGGAACTGGAGGGCCCGGCGGAACTGGAGGGTTCGGCGGCTCCTGTGCGTGGTGTGGGCCCTGTGGGGGAAGTGAGGCCGGTAGGCCCGGGCGTAGTGGGAACCCTGGTGTCCGCGGGGCCGGTGGGGGCGGAACGCGTCAGCGCGACGGGGCCCGCGGTCAGCGCGGTCAGGATCACCGAGGAGAAGCCCCCGACCGCCGCGGGGATCAGCGCGCACACCAGGCGGGCCAGGGAGAGCCCGGTCGAGCGCGGCCCCGCCGTCCCGAGCCGGGACACCGCGCCCACGACCCAGGGCAGGCCCGCGTAGCCGAGCAGTACCGCCCACTGGCCCAGCAGCAGGCGCTCGGCCACGAAGGGGTTCCACACGAAGGCCGTACCGGCCGCCGCCGACGCCAGCAGGGCCGCCGCGCGTCCCGGAGCACGATCCGTCCCGCGATCCGGCCCCCGCCCCGGAGCGCCCCGAGCGTCCAGGGCGCCGAGCAGGAGCCGCGCCGCTCCCGCGCCGCCCACCGCGAACACCGCCAGCAGGGCCAGCGACTGCACCGCGTCCCCCGGCAGCACCAGGGAGGCCAGTGCCACCACCGCGTCGCTGGGGATCGCGCGGGGGAACCCGTCCGCCCCGCGCAGCACCGTGGCCAGGGGCAGGTCGGGCACGAACACCATGTCGTAGCGCAGGACGTAGCCGGGCCCGAGCGCGGGTCCCAGGGCCAGGGCCCCGGCGAGCACGCCCACCGCCCACGGCAGGAGCCGTTCCGGCCACCGTCCGCTCATCCGCCGCCCCCGCTCCCCCGGCTTCCCCGGCCGGTCCTCACAGGAGCACACTGTCGGAGAAGCGCCCCTCCACGTAGTCCCGGTAGGACCTGACCACGACCTCGTAGTTCCCGGACACCGTCGCCTCCCACCGGGTGTCCTCCCCCGTCGAACCCTGCGTGCGCCACCCTTCGCCGTCCTCGGGCCCCCGGCCGTCCCGTCGCTCGCAGTCGGTCCCCGGCGAGGGCGCGGGCGGCGGGTCCGTCGGAGGGTCGGGCGGTTCGGGTTCGGGCTGCGGTTCAGGCTCGGGCTCCGGTTCGGGCCGCGGCTCGGGTTCGGGCTCGGGCCGCGGCTCCGGCGATGCGTCGTCCGTCCGGGAGCCGTCGGGGGACGCGTTCCCGGTACGGGTACCGTCCAGGCCGTCCCGGGGCCACCGGAACTCGTCGGCCGGTCCGCACTCCAGCGCCCGCAGCCACACCTCGTAGTGCGTGGCCTCCGCCACCTCGTCCCACTCCACGACGGCCCCGCCGTCACGGACGCGCACCCCGCCCGGCCCGGGCGGCGGGTCGTCGTCCCACACGACCTCGACGGGCTCGGACGCCTCCCCCTCGTCCCGGCCCTTGACCGGCCGCACGACGAACTCGTAGCGGGCGCCGCTGAACAGCGCCTCCACGAGCACGGACCGCCGGTCCCCGTCGCCCTCCGCCTGGGCGGGCAGGACCGTCGCCTCGTCGGGGTCGGGGGCGATCCGGCGCTGCACGACCCGGTAACCGGTCGCGCCGGGCACGGACGGCCAGCTCAGCAGCAATCCGTCGGCGGCCTCCTCCGCCTCGGGCACAGGCGCCTCCAACGGTCCCACCGACACGCTCGGCAGCGGCCGGGGGTAGGACTCGCCCACGCCCAGGGGGTCGGCGAGCGCGTCGGCGAAGGCCGCCGCGATCTTGACCTCGCCGCGCGCGTTGGGGTGGACCTCGTCCCAGTTGTCGAAGGAGGGGGTGTAGTCCCTGGCCACCTGGGCGACGATCACGGGCGACTCGGAGGAGGTCAGCTGGTCGGCGAGGTCGACCACGCCCATGTTGAAGCGGGCGATCTCGTCGTTGACGCGGGCGTCGTCGCCGGTGCCCTCGACCGGTGGGAGCTCGCCGACCACGAAGCGGGCCTCCCCCTGGACGACGCGCACCGTCGAGACCATCTCGCCGACCCCCTCCAGGGCGTGGTCCGCGCCGCCTCCGCGCAGGATGTCCTCCATCCCGGCCAGGAGCAGGAGGTAGTGGGGGTCGTGCTCGGCCGCGATCTCGGCCAGGTCGGCGGACAGCTCCTCGGAGGTGGCGCCCCACCGGGCGGCGTGCCCGGTGTCGAACTCGGGGTCGGCGTAGGTCCGGTCGCCGCCGTTCCCGTGCAGCGCGTGCATGTCGTCGTTCGGGCCGACGAAGGCGGCGTCGACCCCGCTCCGCTCCAGATGCGTCCACAGGCGGTAGCGCCAGGTGAAGTCGCCGCTGCTGCCCTGGGTGAGGGAGTCGCCCACCGGCATGATGCGCAGCTCCCCGTCGGGAGGTCCGGGGACGCTGACGGGCCCGTCGGCGCGCTCGTCGGCACCGGCGCCGACCCCGGAGCCCGTGCGGATGATGAGGAGGGTGACCGCCATGGCGGCGAGCATGACCCCGAGCAGCCCGAGTGGGCCGGGCTCGAACCGGGCGGGGCCGTGGCCGCGGGTGAGCAGTCGGCGCCACGGGACGTCCCGCCACGCGAGGCCGCGCCAGTACGCGGGGGCGAACAGCCGGCCGGTGCGCGCCCACCTCGGCTCCCGCCGCTCCTCGGGCCGGGACGCGTCGTCCTTCTCCGGCTCGTCTGGGTCCGCCACCGTCACCCGATCCCTCACAGTCGCGCCGCGCGAGCGGCTCCGGAACAGGTTCTACCCTGCCGCCGGGACGCTCCGCCCGCACGCGGGGGCACGGGGCGGAGAATGCGTACCGCCCCAGGTTACTGGCCTGGAGAGCACGGTTGAAGGCCAGGCCGGACAACGAATGGGACATATCCGACCGGCGGCGCGCCGCACCCGGCCCGGGGGCCGCGCGGCCGGAGCGGATGACGGGTGATGTAGAACTGGTTATATTCAGTGCGTCAACCAGCGGTCGGCCGAACCGGAATGCCCCCGTCCGCCCGCGCCCCGACCGAGAGGCCTCCCGTGATCGGACTCCTGGTCGCGCTGCTGTCCGCCGTGGTCTACACCGTGGGACTGGCGGTGGAACAGCGTGCCCTGCACGGGTCGGAGTCGATCTCCGTCCACCGCCCGCTCCACCTGGCCCGGGTCCTGCTCGGCAACCCCCGCTGGGTGTTCGGGTGCGTCTTCGCGGCGATCGGCAGTGTCGGACTGATCGTGTCCCTGGGCCTGGCGCCCGTGTCGGTGGCCCAGCCCGCCTACGCGGCCGGTGTGGCCACGACCCTGCTGGTCATCACGCTCGTGACGGGCGAGCGGATCACCCGCGGCGAGTACGTGGCGCTGGGCGTCATGCCGGTCGCGCTGGCCCTGCTGAGCCTGTCCACCGCCGAGGGCGCCGAGGCCGGTACGAGTGCGGACACACCACTGCTGGTCCTGGTCACGGTCGTGACCGTGGTGGCGTGCGTAGGAGCCATGGGCCTGGCGGGCGGCCGCGGTCGGTACGTGTCGGCGGCGGCGATGGGCGCGGCGGCCGGACTCGCCCAAGGCAGCGCCGGGCTGCACGGCAAGGGCCTGGGCGGACTGCTGGCCGAGCACGGGGTGCTGGGGGCGGTCGTCCCCGCCCTGCTGTCGCCGTTCCCCTACCTGTACGCGGTGGGATGGGCCGTGGGCATCGTGCTGTTCCAGACCTCGCTGCAGCGCTCTCGGGCCTCGATCACGGCGCCGGTGTCGAACGTGGTGGGCAACGTCTTCATGGTCGTGGCCGGGACGATCCTGTTCAACGAGACCCTGCCGGACGATCCGGTGATGCTGGCGCTGCGGGTCGGCGGGTTCGCGCTCACCCTGATCGTCATCGTGCTCGTACGCGGCAACGTCGCCTCGGCCGAGGCCGACACCAGCCGCAGGCGCGCGGCCACCCTCGTCCCCGAGGCCACCGAACCCCACTGACCCGCCCTCCGGGCGCCCCGACCCGGCGGGGCAATCGGTAGACCGTCAGCCTGCCCTGCCCACAAGGGGTTGGAGGTAGGCCGTTCAGCCAACCGGTGTGCAGGGGGTTGACTCGGGACGCGCGGCGACCCATCCCCCAGGCTTTGAAGCCGCACACACGTGCCTGCGTGATCCCACGGGGGTGAAAGGTGGCCGTTGAGCCTGCCCTCACCCCCGGGGATTGGGCGTGCGCACGCGGGCCTGCCTCAGCCCCAGGGGGTGAGAGGTGGCCGTTCAGCCTGCGGGGCCACAGGGGGTGTCGCGAGGGGCGCGCCAGTGTTCTGCAGGAGGAGACGGGGCCGCCGCGAGGAACGAGCAAGGCAAGCACGGGGCCAAAGCGAGGAACGAGCGGAGGCCCCCAAAAAACACAGCACGGAGGCCCCCAGAAAACACAGCCCCACCCTCCTCAGGCGGCCACCGAGACGGCCTGGCGCAGGCCGGGTGCGGCGACGTCGGCCCACGCGCGCACCACGCTGTCGGGGCGGTGGGTCTCGTCGGCGGCCAGGACCAGACCGGGCTCGGCCACCCACGCGCCGAGGTCGGCGAGCAGGACCCGCAGGTCCTCCTCGATGCCACGGCTGTTGCGCAGGTCCTCGACCACGGCCAGCGGGACGGCCACGGTGTGGCCCAGACCCAGTTCGGGCAGGCGGTCGAGGAAGACCTTCAGCAGGCCGGTGTAGGTGCCGTGCACCTGCGGGGAGGCGACCAGCAGGACGTCGCTCTCGCGCACGCTCTCCAGAGCGGCGCTGACGGCGTCGGAGTCGTCGGTGAGCAGGTCGGCGCCCAGTTCGGCGAGGTCGACGACCTCGGGGCTGGACGTGACGCCCGCACGGGCGGCGACCTCGGCGGCGGCGCGCAGGGCGGTGGTGTACACGGCGGATCGGGGCTGGGGAGCGGCGACGAGCACGGTGAAGCGGGTCATGCGAGACTCCTGGGTTCGGTCAGAGCGAGCCGGGATCGACCGGAGGAAACGTCGGGGGGCGGTGACGGGGATGCGGTGACACCGGAGAGGACGGTTCCTCGTTCCGACGCGGGGACGGACTTCGTCGTCCGGATGCGTGCCGCGTCGGTCCTGGAGGGTGTGCTCCTCGGGCCTGAATCGGCCCGGGCCCAGAAAAGGGAAGAGAAGAGCGTCCGGTGTCTGCGAGGGCATGGGCGTACTGGGTACACCCGTAGCGCGGGGCTCGGCCCCGTTAGGCGCTAGCTACAACAGAGCGCGCTCGCCTGCTGTCGAAGATCGACATGCAGGCGCTGGACAAGCAGCTCACCGGCGGACATGTCTCCATCATGAGGTGAGCCGACCGCTATCGTCAATGCGTGCGCGGCCGCCGCCTGCGCGCCGCCGGTGCCCCGACCGGACCGTCCAGCTCGCGGACAACCGTTCCACGCATCGGGATTCCCCAGCTCCGCAGGGGGTTCCGAGCCCGGTGCGGCCGGGCTCCGACCCCCTTCCGGCGGCCGTGCGGCGCGCGTGTTATCTGCGACACACCGCGCCGAGCCACCGACCGCCCAGCCCAGGGAGTGCCCGAACATGCCCCACACCGTCACGCTCACCAACGCCCGCGTCGTGACCCCCGACGGCGTCCACGACGGCTGGCTGCGCGTCGCGGACGGTCGCGTACGCGATCTGGGCTCCGGGGAGGCCCCCGCCGGGCCGACCCACGACGCCGACGGCGGCTGGGTGGTCCCCGGACTGGTCGACACCCACGTGCACGGGGGCGCCGGACACGCCTTCCCCGAGGCGGATCCGGAGGGGGTGCGCGAGATCGTCGCGTTCAACCGGGCGCATGGTGTGACGTCGATGGTCGGCGGGCTGGTCGCCGCCACTCCCGAGGACACGCTCCGCCAGGTGGCGGCGCTGGCCGAGCTGTGCGAGTCCGGGGAGTTGGCGGGCGTCTACCTGGAGGGACCGTTCATCGCGCGGTCCAAGTGCGGGGCGCACGACCCCGCGCTGCTGCGCGACCCCGACACCGCGGAGTTCGACCGCTGGCTGAAGGCGGGCCGGGGACACGTGCGCATGGTGACCGTCGCCCCGGAGCTGCCGGGCGCGACGGAGCTGATCCGCGCCGCGGTCTCCCACGGCGTGGTCGCCGCCGTGGGGCACACCGAGGCGAGCTACGAGCAGACCCGCGCCGCCTTCGACGCGGGCGCCACGGTGGCCACGCACCTGTACAACGCGATGCGCCCGCTCAACCACCGCGACCCGGGGCCGATCGCGGCCTCCCTGGAGGACGAGCGGGTGTCCGTGGAGCTGATCGTGGACAACGTGCACGTCCACCCGGGGGCGGCGAAGCTGGTGTTCGCGGCGGCGGGGGCGGGGCGGGTGTCGCTGGTGACCGACGCGATGTCGGCGACGGGCCTGGGGGACGGCGAGTACACGCTGGGCGACCTGCGGGTTCGGGTCAGCGGCGGACAGGCCCGGCTGGTGGACACCGGGGCGATCGCCTCCAGCACGATCGTACTGCCGCAGGCCGTGCGCAACGCGGTGGAGGGGCTGGGCGTGGACGTGCCGGACGCGGTGCGCTCGGCGTCGTCGGTCCCGGCGGCGGCGCTGGGCGGCCTGGACGGCGCGGGCCGGATCGAGGCCGGTGGTCGCGCCGACCTCGTGGTGCTGGACGCCGATCTCGCGGTCTCCCGGGTGATGTTCCGTGGCGCGTGGGTGTGACGACGTGCCATCGTGTCGGTACGTACTAGTAACTTGACTCTGAGTGACAATAGAGTCAGGGCACCGAGGAAGCACGTGCTCGACACGAAAGGATCCGCCATGGCCCAGTCGAGACAGGCACACGACCAGCAGCCGACCCGCGTGCCCTCCGAGGAACGCGAGCACCTCGCCAAACTCGCCGGCGAACTGGCCCGCTACGAGGTCCGCGCGGACGTGGTCGACGGGGACGCCCCGTACCTGCGCGTGACCAACCCGGAGTCGGCCCACGCGGTCGAGGACGTCGTCTGCGAGCGCAGGGAACTCGACCACGCGTTCATCGCCTCGTTCGGGGTCTACCTCGGCAGCAGCGGCAGCCTCGGCGTCACGGCCCACAAGGTCGCCTGGCTCGTGGGGGCCACCGAGGCCTGAGGCCCGGTCACGGACGGGGCGGCGCCGACCGGGCGCCGCCCCGTACCTGTGCCGGGGGCCGTCCGCCGTCGGCCGCCCGCCGGGGCGCGACACTTCGGCGGGCGCCGAACCGTTCGCGGCCTAGGGTCGCCGTGTCGGCATCCGAACGGAAGGACACCACCGCCCATGACCCGCTTCGAGGAGTTCCGCGACCTGCACCGCGCCGGTGCGCCCCTGGTCCTGCCCAACGCCTGGGACCTGGCCTCGGCCGCCGCCCTGGCGGGGGCTGGCTTCCGCGCCCTCGGCACGACGAGCCTGGGCGTGGCGGCCGCGGCGGGCAGGTCCGACGCCCGGGGGGACACCCGGGCGGAGACCGTCCGGCTGGCCCACGGCATGGTCCGCCTGGACGCCCTGGTCAGCGTGGACGTCGAGGGCGGTTTCGGTGACGAGCCCGAGCAGGTCGCCGCCCTGGCCGCCGAACTCGCCGACGCCGGAGTCGCCGGGGTGAACATCGAGGACGGCCTGCCCGACGGCGGGCTGCGCGCGCCCGACAGGCAGTGCGCCCTGATCGAGGCGGTCAAGGACGCCGCCCCGGACCTGTTCGTCAACGCCCGCACGGACACACACTGGCTCCCGGGCCACACGGCGCGGACCGCGGAGCGCGCCGAGGCCTACCGGGCTGCGGGCGCCGACGGCGTGTTCGTGCCCGGGCTCACCGACGCGGCGGCCATCGCGGACCTGGTCCGGGCCCTGGACGTGCCGCTGAACATCCTGTACTCGCCCGCCGGGCCCTCCCTGCGCGCCCTCGCCGACCTGGGCGTCCGGCGGGTCAGCTGCGGGTCGCTCCTGTTCCGCGCCGCGCTGGGCGCCACCGTGGCGACGGCCCTGGCCGTCGCCCGCGACGAGCCCGTCCCCGCGGGGCTGCCCACCTACGCCGAGGCCCAGGCCCTCGCCGACGCCTACACCGAACTCCCCTGACCCCGGCCGAACGCGCCGGGAAGGGGACACCCTTCCCACACCTTCACCGGTAGTGATACCGGGCTTGAAGAATCCTCACCTCGTCCTCGGTCACCCGATATACGAGGCGGTGCTCGTCGGTGATCCGCCGCGACCAGTACCCGGACAGGTCCGCCTTCAGGGGTTCCGGCTTACCGAGACCATCGAAGGGCGTCCGCTGTATCTCGCCGATCAGGCGGACCGTCCGACGAGCGACCTTCTTGTCCGTCTCCAGCCAGTACTGGAAGTCATCCCATGCGGCGGGATCGAAGCGAACCGCCCTCACTCGTCCTCCGCCCTCACTCGTCCTCCGCCCTCACTCGTCCTCCGCCCACTCGACGAGTTCGTCCATGCTGGTGGTCACCGCTTCGCCGCTCGTCTGGTCGCGGGCGACAGCGTCCAACAACCGGGAGGCGTTCGCGGGAGAGCGCATCAGGTAGACCGTCTCCATCCATCCGTTCCAGTCCTCTTCACTCATCAGCACCGCATTGCCGTGCTGCCGAGAGGTGATGTGGACGACGTCGTGGTCGTCGTGAACCTTCTTGATCAGGGGATAGAGGTTCGCTCTGGCTTCGTTCGCGCTGATGGACATGACACTCCTTCCAAACCGTACGGCTTTACCGTACCAGTCGAGTCTATGCAGGGCCGCGGGCCGACCAGGGGTCACCGTGTGGGTCCGGCCGCCGCAGGAAGCCAGACGCGCATGGCGGTCGGACCGCGTTCGGCCCACTGGTGGTACGGGGTCAGCACGAGCTCGACGGCCCCGCCCCCGCCCTCCTCCGCCCGGTCCCCGTACGGCCAGACGCCTTCCGGCCCGGAACCGGTGCCCGTCAGGCCGCGCACCGCGACACCGCCCTCCCGGTCGTCCGGGGGCACGGAGGGGTCGACCCGGATCTCGTCCAGGTCGGTCCCGTCGGCCTGCCCGACCGCTTCGGCGCAGTACACGAGCGGCCCCCGCTCCACCGCGACACAGCCGCGCACCGCGTCGATCCGCGGGTCCGGCCAGGTGAACCGGGGCTCCATCGGCAGGTGCAGCAGGACCTCCTCCCCCGCGGAGAACTCCCGCTCGACGACCACCGGTCCCGGGGATACCGGCCGCCGGCCACCGCCCTCCTCCAGCTGCGCGCCCCGCGCCCACGAGGGCACCCGCAGCCGCAGGGTCGCCGCCCCGGGCGGCGCCTCGGTGACGCGGACCAGGACGGTTCCGCCGCGCGGGTAGTCGGTCTCCACCGCCACCCCCATCACCCGGCCGTCGCCGAGCTCCGCCCGGATCCGCGCCGAGGCGTACTGCAGGACGGCCAGGCCGTGCTCCTCCGCGACGGCGGCGTGGGTGTGCCAGGTCGCCAGCGTGCGCGCGAGGTTCGTGGGACAGCACGAGACGTCGAACCAGGGCGCGCGCACACCGCTCTCCGCGCGCGGGCTGAGGGCGTCCCCCTCCGGCTCCTCCCCCGCGACCCGCTGGTGCAGGGGGTTGGCGTAGAAGAACGCCCGGCCGTCCGCGCTGGGCGCGGCCGCCACCACGTTGAAGTACGTGCGCTCGACCAGGTCGGCGTAGCGCATGTCCCCCGTGGCCAGGTACAGCCGCCACGACACCATGACCGACGCGATCCCGGCGCAGCTCTCGCAGTAGGCGCGGTCGGCGGGCAGTTCCCAGTCCTCGCCGAACCCCTCGTCCTGGTGGCGCGAACCCATCCCTCCGGTGATGTGCGTGCGGCGCGCGACCGTGTGCTCCCACTGGCGCTCCACGGCGGCCAGAAGCTCCCGGTCACCGCGCTCGACCGCCACGTCCACGGCCGCCGCGGACAGGTAGAGCGCGCGCACGGCGTGCCCCCGCCAGGTGTGGGCGCGCCGGATCGGCACGTCGTCCTGGAAGTAGGCGCTGCCGAGCGGCACCCGGTCCTGGCGCAGGGTGCCGTGTCCGCGGCGGTCGAGGAAGATCCGCGCCTGCTCGACGTAGCGCTCCTCCCCCAGGGCCCGGCCCAGCTCCACCAGGCCCACCTCGATCTCCGGATGCCCGCACAGCCCCGTCCCCTCGGCGCCGAACTCGGCGCACACGTGGTCGGCCGCCCGCCTGGCGATGTCCACCAGCGCGTCCGGGCCCGTCGTCCGCAGCCGGGCCACCGCCGCCTGGAGCAGGTGCCCCGTGCAGTACAGCTCGTGGCCCGTCTCCAGATCGCTGTACCGGGGCTCCTGGCCGGCGTGCCCGTAGCAGGTGTTGAGGTAGCCGTCGGCGTCCTGGGCGCGGCCGACGCGCGCGGTGAGCCGGCGCACGGCGTCGTCCACCTCCCCCCGGCCGGAGCGCCCGTACTCCCAGGCCAGCGCCTCCATGAGCTTGTAGACCTCGGAGTCGGAGAAGCACCAGCCCGGCCGGTCCCGCCCGGTCGTGCCCCCGGCGACGCGGTCGAAGTTGGCCAACCAGCCCAGCCGCTCCATCCAGTACTCGCAGTGGTCGAGCGTGGCGGCGGCGTTGGTGTCCTGCAGGGCGGCCCAGAAGCCGGGCCCGAGGCCGACCTCGCCGAGTCCGAGCGGGCGGATCCGGCTCCGGGACGGGACCACCGGGCGGCCCCCGGACGGGTCCGTCGGGACGACTGGCTCGTGGACGGTCACACGTGCTCCTCTGGAAGGTGTGGTCGGGGTGCCGGGACAGGGCCCGCCGTGCTCGCCTGGCCCGCCGTGCTCGCCCGGCGCGCCGGGCGCCTCACTTGACCGCTCCGGCGGTCACGCCGCCGGCCACGAAGCGCTGGGCCACGACGAGCAGGACGGCGGCGGGAACGGAGGCGACCACGGCGGTCGCCATGATGGCGTTCCACTGCGTGGTGTTGTTGCCGATGTAGTTGTAGATGCCGAGGGTGATCGGGATCAGGTCGCCGTTGCGGTTGAGCGTGGACGCGAAGACGAAGTCGGACCACGCCCACAGAAAGGCGAAGAGCGACACCGTCAGGACGGAGTTGCGGCTGATCGGCAGGACGATCGACCGGAAGGTCCGCCAGGTGCCGGCCCCGTCCACCCGGGCGGCCTGGAGGATCTCCTCCGGGATGCCGGACATGAACGCGGTGAAGAGCATGACCCCGAACGGGACGGCGATCGTGGAGTCGGCGATGATCAGCCCCCACACGGTGTTGAGCCAGCCGAGCCGCACGTAGACGGCGTAGAAGCCCATCACCATCACGACGCTGGGGATCATCTGCGCGACCAGTAGCAGGAAGCCGATCGTGCCCCCGCCCGGTGTCCGCAGCCGGGCCAGCGCGTATCCCGCCGGCGCGGACACCACCAGCGTCAGGGCCACGCAGCCCAGCCCCACGAGCAGGCTGGTCGTCAGGTTCGGCAGCTGCTGGTCGAAGACGGCCGCGTACCCCTCGAACGTGGGATCACGGGGGAACCAGTGCGGCGGGTCGGCCCGCAGGTCGTTCGTCCTGGTCAGCGAGACGTTGACCATCCAGTAGACGGGGAAGAGCATGACCGCGGTCAGCAGGACGCCCAGCGCGGTCTTCCACCAGGTGCGTTGGCGGGTCATCGGCGCGCCTCCCTTCGCTGGAGGTAGAGGTGGACCACGCCGAAGACCAGGGCCAGGACGATGAGCAGGTTGCCGACCGCGGCCGCCTCGGAGAAGTCGGGCTGCCCGGTGCCGAAGGCCCGCCGGTAGGACCAGATCGCGAGGGTGGTGGAGCTGTCGCCGGGACCGCCCACCGTCATGATCCAGATGACGTCGACCACCTTGAGGGTGTAGACGAGGCCGAGCAGCAGGGTGATGGCCGAGACCGGCCGCAGCAGGGGCATCGTGACGTGCCAGAACCGCTTCCAGGGCCCCGCGCCGTCGAGCGCGGCGGCCTCGTAGAGCTCGTCGGGGACGTTCTGCAGCCCGGAGTACAGGATCACCAGGTTGAAGGGGATCCCCAGCCAGATGTTGGCGACGACCACTGACACCAGGGCCCACTCGGGTGAGGTCAGCCAGTTGATCTGGCCGATCCCGAACGCGGACAGCACCGAGTTGACGATCCCGTGGTCGCTGTTGAGCATCCACGACCAGGTGGAGGCCGACACGATCATCGGCAGCAGCCATGGGATGAGGAACATCCCCCGCAGCACGGGCGAGAGCGGGAAGCTCGTGCGGAAGAACACCGCGAGCGCCAGCCCGATGGCGTACTGGGCCGCGATCGAGGCCAGGGTGAACACCGCCGTGGTCCACAGGGCGGGGCCGAACGCCTCGGACAGGACGACGTCGGCGAAGTTCGCCAGGCCGGTGAACTCCGCGTCCCCCTGCACGAACGCGCGCGGGGTGTAGTCGTGGATGCTGAGGTCGATGTTGCGGTAGAGCGGATACCCGTAGAAGAGCACCAGGTAGGCGATCAGCGGGGCGATGAAGGCGAGTGCGGACCACCGGTGCCAGGCGGGGCCGCCCCGCCGGCCGGGCCCGCCCCGCGCGCGGCGGGACGGGCCCGGCTCGGCCGGTGCCTCTCGCGTGGCCGGCGGCCGGACGTGCGTCCGTGTCATGGCGTGCCGTCCTCGGTCGGGGTTGGGGGAACGGACCGGCGGGTCAGTTGATCGCCGTCTCGGCTTCGTCCTGGGCCTGCTCCAGCGCTTCCTCCGGACCCATGGCGCCGCTCAGGGAGTTCTGCACGGCCCCCCACAGCGCCTCGGAGATGAGCGGGTAGTCCGTGCCGAGGTCGTCGCTGGTCCGGCCCTTGGCGTTGCGGACCGCGTCCACCCACGGCTCCAGGTCCGCGTTCTCCTCCAGCAGCGCCTCCTGCCCGGCCGCGGTGGGCGGGACGTAGTAGGCGAAGGTGGTGGCCGTCTCCACCAGGCCCTCCGGAGTGGTCATGCACTCCACGATCTGCGCGGTGACCTCGTACCTGGCGTCGTCGCCCTGCACCGGGGCGACGATGAACTCCCCGCCGGTGGGCGTGGGCGCCACACCGCCGTCGCGGCCCGGCAGGGGGACGACCCCGACGGGGAAGTCGGCCCCGGCCGCGCTGTCGACCTGCCAGGTGCCGTTCTCCGCGAACGCGAACTCACCGGTCAGGAACTCCTCCCACACGGTGTTCTGGGAGTTGGTGATGACGGAGTTGGGCGCGTGGCCCTCCTCCAGCCAGCCGGTCCACAGCTCCAGCGCCTCGACCGACTCGGGGGAGTCCAGGGCGCCCAGGTCGGCGCCGCTGCCCCAGAACCACGGCAGGAACTGGAAGCTGCCCTCCTCCGTCCCGATGCCGGAGAAGGTGATGCCCTCGTGCCCCGCACCGGTGACCTCCTCCAGCGCCTCGGTGAGCGAGGCCCAGTCGGTGATCGAGGCGGGGTCGACACCCGCGTCGCCGAGGATCTCCTCGTTGTAGTACAGGCCGAGGGTGTTCGCGCCGATCGGGACGCCGTAGGCGCTCCCGTCGACCACACCCGCGGCCAGGAGGTTCTCGTCGAACTCGGAGGTGTCGAGGCCGAACTCGTCCATCGTGGTGAGCATGCCGGTGTCGGCCAGGGTCGAGACCGCCGGGTTGTCCAGCAGGATGACGTCCGGCGACGCGTTCTCCTGGGCGGCGAGCAGCGCCTGGTTGGTGAGGGCGGTCGTGTCGTAGGCGGTCCGCTCGATGGCGACGCCGGCCTCGTCGGCGCAGGCGTCGACCCGCGCCGCCCAGTCGGAGGACTCCTCGTGCTGGGGGTAGGGGTCCCACCAGGTGTAGGTGTCGGCGGCGGCGTCCGCGCCGTCGTCGGACGCCGAGCATCCCGCCGCGGCCGCGGCGCACACCGCGGCGGTACTGATGGCGCACAGGGTGCGCAGGGTCGGGTGTCGCATGATTCCTCCGGGGGGGGTGGGTGCCTGGTGGGCGGGGGTCGTGGGGTCGGGGGGTCAGGGGGCGTGGGAAGGGTCAGGAGCGGCCGGTCCCGCGAGGGCGCCGGGAGCCCGGCGCCGCGGTACTGCCCCGGTCGGCGAACTCCGGCGTGAGCAGCCGTACGACGTAGGGCTCCTCGCGCGCCTGCGTCGACCCGATCCGGCGCACCAGCTGGCGGACGGCCAGGTCGCCGAGCCGGTCCGGCGCGCTCTCGACGAACGAGTAGGGCAGGGAGAAGGAGCGCGCGAACTCGTCGGAGTAGCGGCCGACGACGGACAGGTCGCCGGGCACGTCGAGCCCGCGCGCGTTCAGGACGGACGGGAGGGCGGCCGCGGCCGCCTCGTTGTTGAGCAGCAGGCCGGTGGCCGAGGGGTGGGCGTCCAGCAGGGCGTGCAGCGTGGCGCCGATGTCCGGCTGGCTGGACTCCCCGAAGACGGCGTGCAGTCGGATCCCGAGGGCGCGCGCCCGTTCGAGCGCGGCGTCGCGTAGCCGCCACACGTAGGCGCCGCCCCGGGTCGCGACGTGTTCGGGCTGGGACACGAGGAGGAGTTCGCGGTGGCCCAGCCCGTGCATGTGGTCGACCATCAGTCGGCCGGTGCTCTCGAAGTCCAGGTCGAAGACGTCCAGGCCGGTGCAGTCGCCGGGGAGCCCGACGAGCGCCCCGGGCTGGGGTGCGGCCCGCAGCACGGGCAGCCGGACGTCGTCGTGGGCCACGTTGAGCAGCACGACGCCGTCCACCATCCGCGAGTCGGTGATCCGCCGCAGGGCGCGGGCCCCGTCGGCCTCGGTGACCAGCAGGATGTCGTAACCCAGCTCCCGGGCGTTGTCCGAGACCCCGAGCATGTACTGCAGCATGGCCGGGGCGAACTCGTCCTCCAGGAACCGGGCCAGCAGGCCGATCACCATCGTCTGCGACGTGGCCAGCGCCCGTGCGCCGGCGTTGGCGGTGTAGCCCAGGCGGCCGGCGGCGTCGAGGACGCGCTGTCGGACCTGCGCGGAGATCGCGCGCTTTCCGGAGAACGCGTACGACGCGGTACTGCGGGAGACTCCGGCCTCCCTCGCCACGTCACCGATGGTGACCAACGTTCCTCCTCGGGGTCGTGTGCGGGCGGGTGTCGGCGGCGGTGGCCCCGCGCCCTGGTGGGCGGCGGGTGACCAGTGCGGCAGTGGTTGTCGAACCGGTTCGACACCCGTCCGGAGCATGCCGCCGTCGTTTCGGATCGGTGTCGGCCCCGTGAACCCCAGGGGCATGGCGCCTAGTGTTAGCGCTCACAAGAGTGTGGTCAACCCCACAGGCGCCACTCTTTACCGATGTGAGACCTGGCGCACATGGTGACCGCCACGCGCCGGGGCCGGTGCGGAGCCGCCCCCACCCGGGCGTCAACGCAGGTCAGAGGCCCTGTTCGGGGAGGGTGAGCCAGTCCTCGGTCCTGCGGTACCGGCCCAGCCCGACCGCGTCGAATTCGTCGAGGTGATCCCCTCGGTCGATACCGAGGTGTCGGAGCGCGAGGGAGATCGGGCTGCCGTCGGCCACGGACGGCCGGTCCTCGGGCAGGTGGAGCGGGCCGAGCACCACACGCCCGCCGTTCCAGACCTGCGCGTTCTGTTCGCCCGCCCCGCCGAAGTACTCGGCCTCGACATAGGCCAGCGGACCGGCGGCCGAGCACGCGGCCAGAGCGCGGTCGAAACCCGGGGGCAGCTTCCAGAAACCCTCGGCCCGGGGTGCCCCGGCGACGGCGACCGAGTCGAACAGTTCGCCGGTCATCGGGAGCAGCGACAGCCGCGCGTCCAGTGGCACGACACGCGCGTGCGGATCGCCGCCGACCAGCGCGTCCAGCGTCGGCCGGACGGCCAGGACGGCTTCCAGGCAGTACATGGACAACCCTTCTCTTCGGCCGCTGGGACGCCCGGCTCGGGTTCGAGGGGTCCGCCTCAGGAGTCGGTCTCCACACGCAACCCGAGATAGCGCCCCAGGGCGTAGTCGACCTGGGCCATGTCGGTGCCACCGATGTAGTCGACCGCGTCTCCGACGACGTAGGCGGTGTCGATACTGCGGGTCTGGTCCACCAGGAGCCGCGTCGCCCGTCCGGCGATCGTCGCCTCGGGTCGGAACCGCGCCGGCTGCGCGCTGGTCGACGTGGGCACGATCGTGACGACCGACCACGTGTCCCGTTGCGTACTGACGACCAGCCCGAGGCGGCGGCCCCGCTGTTCGTGTCCGCGCTTGGCGTCTCCCAGGTCAACGGGGTAGACCGCGCCTCGGATCACGTGCGCACCTCACGGGCGTTCACTGTGACGTCCGTTCCGGAGACGCGGATACGCCCCTGGTCGTCATACTCCCAGGCATCCGGTTCACCGCTCAGGTCCTCACCGCTGGCCGCGATGCGCGCCATGTCCTCCCTCGCCTGCTCTTCCCACTCCTGGCGCTGGAGCGCACGCAGACCACGACGCAGCACGTCGCTGTTGGTCTCCCCGGGCCGCTTGTAGGAGTTCAGAATCTCGGCGTCGGCCTCGGTGGGCCGGAATCCAACACTCATGGACCCAGTGTACAACATTTGTTGTACGCCGGATCGGCGGCCACGTGGTCCCGTGGCGCGGCCGCCCGCGCAAAAAAACGGACCGCCGCCCGGGGGACACAGTCCCCCGCGCAGCGGTCCGTTTCTCGTGGAGGTGGCGGGAATCGAACCCGCGTCCTTCAGCACCGAGCCAGGGCTTCTCCGGGCGCAGTTCGTGGTGTCGTTCTACTCGGCCCCAGCGCTTGCACGAACACATCGCTGACAGGCCCAGCCACGAAAATGTCCCGCTCAGGCCCCGTGGCCTGATCTGAGCGGTAAGTCATCTAGCTGATGCCGGATCCCGAGCCGATGACGAGCCCGGACCGACAGAGACGCTATCGCTTAGGCAGCGAGAGCGAACTCAGTGCGCTTAGAATTGGCACTTGTGTTTACGCGAATGCAGGATTAACGAGGTCACAAACGCAACCCTCGGCCCGCTTCCCCTGAAACGACTACCGAAGTCGAAACCGATCACCCCCTGTGAAATTGTCAAAGCCACCGTCTCCGGTGACCGACATGCGAGTGCGAACACCCACGCTCGTCACTCTACCCGTACAACAGGGTGAGGGCCAAGCTGATTCCCGGTCGGCGGTACGGATCCGCCGGACAGGGAGAAACCCCCGCGGGCGCGGACGCATGATGTGGTCGACGCGGCCCACGGGGGCGGTCGGCAGGGTCGGGCCGACCTAGGGAACGGGCAGAAACTCCCCCGAGACGAGGATCTGCCTCTCACGCTGGCTCGCTACCCCCTGTCGCGGGCCAGTCATCAGGGAAGACGCGATCGGTCCCGCGGGGGGTTGCCCGCGGGACCGATCTTTGCCTGCTCAGGACGCTCCGGTTACCAGCCGGCCGCGTCCGTGCCGCCCTCGCCGCCGCCGGTGAGGTCGGCCTCGTCGGGCGAGGTCCCGTCGGGGATCGTCGCATCGCCGGCGGGCGCCGTCGGCTCACCCGGGACCACGCCCGTGGCGAGCGAGGTCAGGAACGTCTGGGCGCCGTTCACCGCGTGGTGCGTCACCAGGGTGGTCGCGGAGTTCGCCTCGGCCACGAGAGCGAAGGCCACGTCGCCCTGGTATCCCACGAACCAGTGCAGGTCGGTGCCGTCGCCGAGCGCGACCCGGGCGGCCTGCCCGAACACCTCTGTCTCCTGGCCGAGCAGTTCGGGCATGCGGGTGGTCACGGCGTCGCGCATCCCCTGCCGCACGACCTCCAGGTCGGCCTCGTCCAGCTCCGTCTCGGGCGACGGGGAGGGACCCTCCGCGGGGACCAGCGTCGGCGCGTTCCACTCGCCGTTCGCGACGGTCGCGGCGGCCAGCGCCATCGACAGCGGGCTCACCCGCACGCCGTCCTCGCCGACCATCGCCGAGGCGACACCGGCGTCGCCCTCGCCCACCGAGACCGAGCCCGGGGACGCCGGCACGGGCAACTGCCAGTCGGCGCCGATGCCGAGTTCCAGGGCGGCCCGTTCCACACTGTCGGCGCCGACCTCCGGCGCCAGACCGGCGAACCCGACCGTGCAGCTGTGCGCCAGGTTGCGGGCCAGGTCGGGCCCGCCGAACTCGGAGCTCAGAGCCCCCTGCCCGGGGTTGGTGAAGGTCTGGTCGTCGATGGTGGTCTCGTAGCCGCAGGGCACCTGGTCGTCCGGGCCGACCGCGCCCGACTCCAGGGCCGCCAGCGCGCCCACGATGGTGAAGGCGCCGCCCGGGACGAAGGAGCCGTTGAGCGCGGAGTCGTCGCTCGCGCTGCCCGACCCGTTCGCGGCGGCCAGCACCTCCCCGCTGGCCGTGTCCACGGCCGCCAGGTAGGCCCGGCCCGGCAGGGGCGCCAGCGCCGCCTCGGCGGCGCGCTGCACGTCGGCGTCGAGCGTGGTGTCCACGCCGCCGCTGCGCTCGCCCTCCCAGTCCTCCAGGACGTCGGTGACCGCACCGGACTCGTCCAGGGAGACCACCTGGGCGGTGCCGGAGCCCGCCAGCTCGCGCTGGAAGATGCTCTGCAGCCCGCTCAGGCCCACGGTGTCGCCCGCCTGGTAGGGGCCGGCGACCCGGGCGGACACCCGGTGCTCGGCGGTGCCCGCGACCTCGCCCAGCAGGGCCGGCGCGACCGTGGGCGACATGTTGATCCGCACCTCTTCGGTGGCCACGCCCTGGATCCGGCCGGCCTCGCCCAGCAGGGACTCGTCCACACTGGAGTCACGCATCAGGACCAGCGGCTGGAACTGCTCGGGCGGCGCGGAGCGCACCCGGTTCAGCAGCGGTTCGGGCTCCTCGTCGAGGAGCTCGGCGAGTTCGGTGACGCCGGCCTCCTTGTCGTCCATCTCGGCGGGGACGACGCCGAAGGCCGTGACGCTGTCGGCGGAGACCAGTTCCCGGCCCTCACGGTCGAGGATCTGGCCGCGCTCGGGCTGTTCGTAGCTGACCGCGAGGCGTTCGTCGTCGCTGAGCTCGGGGTGGATGACGGCGGAGGACCAGGTGATGCGCCAGCCGTCCGGCCCCCACTCCAGCGGCATCTCGCCCGTGTAGCTCCAGGTGGGGTCGCCGATGCCGAGGTCGGCCGTGACGTCGAACGCCGCGGTCGCCGACTCGCCCTCGCGTTCGATCAGGCCCAGGCCGAACCGCAGCGAGGCGAGGTCGAGCTGCTCGCGCACGTTCACCAGGGCCTCCTCGACCTCCGCCGGGTCTCCCGTGGTGTACCGGGCGGCCTCCGCGTGGTCGCCGTCCTGCCAGGCGAGGAGGAAGGAGCGTACCGCCACCTCGGGGCTGGGGTGGGGTGTACAGGCGGCCAGGGTGCCCGCGACGAGCAGGCCGCTTCCGGCGGCCAGGACGCGGCGAAGGGGACGGGGGGACACCTTGTGTGTTCCTTTCGAGGGCCTCATCGTCGACGGCGCAGCGCGCGTTCCATGTCGCGTTTGGCCTCGCGCTCGGCGATGGCGTGGCGTTTGTCGTACTCGCGCTTACCGCGGGCCAGGGCGATCTCGACCTTGGCACGGCCGTCGCTGAAGTACAGCGACAGCGGGACCAGCGTGAATCCGGGCTCCCGGGTCTTGCCGATCAGCCGGGCGATCTCCTGGCGGTGCAGGAGTAGTTTACGCCTTCGCCGGGCGGCGTGGTTGGTCCATGTCCCCTGGGTGTACTCGGGGATGTGCACCTGCTCCAGCCACACCTCGCCGTCGTGGACGTGCGCGAAGCCGTCCACGATCGACGCCCGCCCCTCGCGGAGCGACTTCACCTCGGTACCGGTGAGGACGATCCCCGCCTCGTAGGTCTCGTCGATGTGGTATTCGTGCCGGGCTCGCCGATTCTGCGCGATGAGCTTACGCCCGGTTTCCCGTGCCACTGGGTGTTTCCCTTCATACGTCCGGGGGGCACGTGGCCCCCCGGTACCCGCGAACGCCCCCGTCGGGCGGACCCGTCAGACCTTCAGGTAGCGGCGCAGGGTCAGGAACGAGGTGATGGTGCACAGCAGCACACCGAGGATCATCGACACACCGATGACGTAGAGCAGTGCTCCCGCCCCCAGCGCCACGTCGAACTGGAACCAGTCCTCGATCCTGGTGAGCAGCGTGTACCTGGTCGCCACGATGAACCCGGAGGCGATCAGACCGCCGATGAAGCCGGCGATCGCGCCCTCCAGCAGGAAGGGGAGCTGGATGTAGAAGTTCGACGCGCCCACCAGCCGCATGATGCCGGTCTCCCGCCGCCGGCTGTAGGCCGACAGCCGGATGGTGTTGCCGATCAGCAGCGCGGCCGCTGCCAGCTGCACGAGGGCGACCACCAGGGCGGCCCACTTGAGGCCGTCCAGGAGCGAGAAGAACTGTTCGAGCACGCGCTGGTCGTCGGAGACCGTGTCCACGCCCGGTGCGCCGTCGACCGCGGCGCGCACGGTGTCGTAGTGGTCGGGATTGGTGAGCTGCACCCGGTAGTTGTCCGGGATGTCACCCTCCTGCGCGGCACCGGCGAGGGCCTCGTTGGAGGAGCCGATGCGCTCCTGGAAGTCCTGCCATGCCTCGGCGGCCGTGAGGTAGCGGTACTCCTCCACCTCGTTCAGCCCGTCCAGCGTCTCCACGAGCTGGGTGCGGTCCTCCTCGGTGGCCTCGCCGTTCTCCTGGCAGGTCGCCGTCGGGGAGATGTCGGTGCACATGTAGATGGTCAGCGTGATCCGCTGGTCCCAGTAGTTGCGCATCTCGGACACCTGCTGGTTCACCAGCAGGCCCGCGCCGAACAGGGCGAGGGAGATGGCCACCGTCGTGATGACGGCGATGGTCATCGTCAGGTTCCGGCGCAGGCCGATCCACGTCTCGGAGAGAACGAATTGTGCTCGCATGATCTGTTAAAGGTCCATCCTTCGGGGCTTCGCAGCGCCGGTCCTCACTGTGGGGCGGCCGGCCGGCGCCGGACGCACCAGGGGTCAGTACGCCTGGCCGTAGACGCCGCGTGTCTGGTCACGCACTACGAGGCCCTCTTCCAACTCGATCACGCGCTTGCGCATCGAGTCGACGATGGCGGCATCGTGGGTCGCCATGACGACGGTCGTGCCCGTGCGGTTGATTCGGTCCAGCACCTTCATGATGCCGATGGAAGTCGCGGGGTCGATGTTTCCGGTGGGCTCGTCCGCGAGCAGGATCTGCGGACGGTTGACGAACGCGCGGGCGATGGCCACGCGCTGCTGCTCACCGCCGGAGAGTTCACCGGGCATGCGTCCGGCCTTGCCCTCCAGGCCCACCAGCTCGACGACCTCGGGAACCACCTTGCGGATGAACCGCCGGGGCTTGCCGATGACCTCCAGCGCGAAGGCCACGTTCTCGAAGACGTTCTTGTTGGGGAGCAGGCGGAAGTCCTGGAAGACGCAGCCGATCCTGCGGCGCAGGTGCGGCACCTTCCAGTTGGACAGGCGGGCCAGGTCCTTACCCGCGACGTGGACGCGCCCCTTGTCGGGCTTCTCCTCCTTCAGTACCAAGCGGAGGAAGGTCGACTTTCCGGAGCCCGAGGGGCCCACGAGGAAGACGAACTCGCCCTTGTCTACGTCAATGGAAACGCCGTCGAGCGCGGGGCGCTTCTGGGTCGGGTAGACCTTCGTGACGTTATCGAAGTGGATCACAGGCGCATCACAAGGTTCTCGAAGGTATGGGCACCCGCCTCGGAGGTGGCTCCGCGCGGGATCGTACCGGCCGCATGGCCAACCGACAGTGTAGAGGGGGGTGCGGCCCGGATTGTCCAGGCCGCGACTCGCCCAGGGATCCAAAGGATCACGTACCGCCGGACTGGCCCGAGCATATCGGAGGTGTCAACCGATGATAACGTTCACATATAGGAGTTCTGGTAAAACTGCGGAGTCACACTCATCACCATTGGGCCACAACCTGCCCTCGTGACACAGCCGCCACACGGGACGCGATCACTCCGCCACCCGGCGTGCCCCCGCCACGGGCCCGAGCGAAGCGCAGGGCCCGAAGGACACACCGAGGGCGCCCACGGGGTTCTGAAGGTCCCGGAGGCTACTGCGCGGAGTCGCCGCGCTCGCGGCTGCGCATCCACCGGATCTCGGCGTCGATGAAGGCGTCGATCTCGCCGTCCAGGACACCCGAGGTGTTGCCGGTCTCGGCGCCGGTCCGCACGTCCTTGACGCTCTGGTACGGGTGCAGCACGTAGTTGCGCATCTGCGTACCCCAGCTGCTCACCGAGTCGCCGCGGATCTCGTCCAGCGCGGCCTGCTCCTCCTCACGCTTGCGGGCGAGGAGCTTGGACTGGAGCATCGTCATCGCGGTCGCCTTGTTCTGCAGCTGCGAGCGCTCGTTCTGGCAGGAGACCACGATGCCGGTGGGCAGGTGGGTGATGCGCACCGCGGAGTCCGTGGTGTTGACGCCCTGGCCGCCGGGGCCGCTGGAGCGGTACACGTCGATGCGCAGCTCGGACTCGTCGATCTCGATGTGGTCGCTCTGCTCCACCGAGGGCACGACGTCCACGCCCGCGAACGAGGTCTGGCGGCGGTTCTGGTTGTCGAACGGCGAGATGCGCACCAGGCGGTGGGTGCCGTGCTCCCCGCGCAGGGTCCCGTAGGCGAAGGGCGCCTTGACCGCGAAGGAGGTGGACTTGATGCCCGCCTCCTCGGCGTAGGAGGTCTCGTAGACGTCCGTGGGGTAGCCGTGGCGCTCGGCCCAGCGCAGGTACATGCGCTGCAGCATCTGCGCCCAGTCGGCGGCGTCGACCCCGCCCGCCTGGGAGTTGATGGTGACGATGGCCTCGCGCTCGTCGTGCGGGCCGTTGAGGAGCGTGCGCACCTCCAGCTCGCCGATGTCCTTGCGGAGCTGTTCGAGCTCGCGGTCGGCCTCGTCGCGGGTCTCGCTGTCGCCCTCGGCCTCGGCCAGCTCGTAGAGCACGCCGATGTCGTCGAGGCGCTGGTCGATCCCCTCGATCTTGGTGACCATGGACTCCAGCGTGGACAGCTGCCGCGTCACCTTCTGCGCGTTGGCCTGGTCCGCCCACAGCTCCGGGTCGGCCGACTGCTCCCGCAGTTCGGCGATCTCCGTCCGCATCGCCTCCATGTCCAACACCGCGGACACGCTCGCCAGGGTCGCCGCGAGTTCCTTGATCTTCTCTGCTGGGTCCATGTCTGCCACGCCCCCCAGTGTAGGGCGTTCCCGGGGAGCCCCCGTGCCCCCGCGAGCGCTCCGACCCGGGTCGGGCCCGTGCCGGCTCCCCGACAGCCCCGGCCCCGGTTCCGTCCCGCCCCCGCCCAGCGCCGTGCCCCCGGCGGAGGCCGGGGGCACGGGGCGCGGGTGGCTAGTCGACCAGGGAGCGGACCGAGCGCAGGGCCACCGACAGGGTGGCCAGGTCGAAGCGCTCGTTCTCCTGGATCTCCGACAGGGTGATGCCCGCGCGGCCGACGATCTCCTCGTTCTGGGCGATCCACCCGGCGATGAGCCCGGACGTGGACTCCTCCGGCGCGCCCGACTCCAGCACGCGGGCGGTCAGCGCGGCGTGCGCCGCGTACAGGTCGTCGCGCAGCGAGGAGCGGGCCATCGTGCCCCAGCGGTCGTCCCGCGGCAGGTCGATGATGCGTTCGCGCCACCAGCTGATGTTGAGCTGGTCGGCGAGCTCGAAGTACAGCTCGGCGACCTTCTCGACCGGGCGGCCCGTGCGCTGGGCGATCTCCACCAGGTCCAGCGTGGAGTAGGCCGGCACCATGACGGCCACCTGCTCGGCCAGGTCCGCCGGCACCCCCATCTCGCGGTAGCGGTCGCGGCGCTCGACGAACGCCTCGCGGTCGCGGCCCTTGACCAGGTCGGCCAGGTGCGGGAGCACCTCGCCCACGCCGTCGGCGAAGTAGCCGATCTCGCTGCGCACGTCGAACGGGAAGGTGCGGTTGCGCAGCAGCCACCGGGCGGAGCGCTCGGCGAGCTTGCGGGTCTCCAGCAGCAGGACGAGCTGGCTGTCCACGGAGATGTGGTGGTCCAGCTCCTCGACCCGGCTCCAGAACCTGCGCAGCCGCAGGATCTCCTGGACGACCAGGTAGGCGCGGGCGATGTCCGCGGCGCTGGAGCCCAGCTCCTCGTTGAGGCGGAAGGCGAAGGTGACCCCGGACCGGTTCACCATCTGGTTGACGACCTGGTTGACGATGATCTCGCGGCGCAGCGGGTGCGTGGCCACTCCCTGGGCGAAGCGCTCCGAGCGCAGCGGCGTCGGGAAGTAGTTCGTCAGGGTGTCGGCCAGGTAGGGGTCCTCGGACAGGTCCGAGTCGCCGATCTGGTCCTTGAGGTCGATCTTGGTGTACGACAGCAGGGTCGAGAACTCGGGGGTCGTCAGCCCCTTGCCCGCCGCGCGCCGCTCGGCGATGGCCTTGTCCGAGGGCAGGTCCTCCTGCTTGCGCTTGAGGACCTTCGTGCGCTCCAGGTGGCGCATGTACCGGCCGTGGACGTGGAGCATCTGGCAGGTCTGGCTGCGCGCGGCGGCCAGCACGGTGTTCTGCGCGTAGTTGTTGTCCAGGACCAGATCGGCGACCTCGTCGGTCATGTCGATGAACAGCTGGTCGCGGTCGGCCTTGTCCAGGCTGCCCGAGCGCACCTCGCGGTCGAGCATGATCTTGATGTTCACCTCGTGGTCGGAGGTGTCCACGCCGGCGGAGTTGTCGATGAAGTCGGTGTTGATCCGGCCGCCCTCGCGGGCGAACTCGATCCGGGCGGGCTGGGTCAGGCCCAGGTTGCCGCCCTCGCCGACCACCTTGACACGCAGTTCGGTGGCGTCCACGCGCAGGCGGTCGTTGGCCTTGTCGCCGACGTCGGCGTGGGTCTCGCCGCTCGCCTTGACGTAGGTGCCGATGCCGCCGTTCCACAGCAGGTCCGCCGGCGCGGCCAGGATGCGGCGGATGAGCCCGTCCGGCGTCAGGCTGTCCACCCCGTCCTCGATCCCGAGCGCCTCCCGCACCTGCGGGCTGACCGGCACCGACTTGGCGTCGCGTGGGAACACGCCGCCGCCCTCGGAGACGAGGTTCGGGTCGTAGTCCAGCCAGGTGCTGCGCGGCAGCTCGAACATGCGCTTGCGCTCGGCCCACGAGGTGTGCGGGTCGGGGTCCGGGTCCAGGAAGACGTGGCGGTGGTCGAAGGCGGCCACCAGCCGGATCTGCTTCGAGAGCAGCATGCCGTTGCCGAACACGTCGCCGGACATGTCGCCGATGCCGACCACGGTGAACGGCTCCTCCTGCACGTTCACGCCCATCTCGCGGAAGTGGTACCTGACCGACTCCCAGGCGCCGCGCGCGGTGATGCCCATGGCCTTGTGGTCGTAGCCGACCGAGCCGCCGGAGGCGAAGGCGTCGCCCAGCCAGAAGCCGCGGGCGGTGGAGATCTCGTTGGCGGTGTCGGAGAAGGTCGCGGTGCCCTTGTCGGCGGCGACCACCAGGTAGGAGTCGTCGGCGTCGTGCAGGACGGTGCGCTCGGGGTGCACGACCCGGCCGTCCACCAGGTTGTCGGTGACGTCGAGCAGGCCGCTGATGAACTGCTTGTAGCAGGCGACGACCTCGGCCATCACCTGTTCGCGGGTGCCGCCCTCGGGCAGCCGCTTGCAGACGAACCCGCCCTTGGCGCCGCTGGGCACGATGACGGAGTTCTTCACCATCTGGGCCTTGACCAGGCCGAGGATCTCGGTGCGGAAGTCCTCGAAGCGGTCGGACCAGCGCAGGCCGCCGCGGGCGACGGAACCGAACCGCAGGTGCACGCCCTCCACGCGGGGCGAGTAGACGTACATCTCGAACCGGGGCCGCGGGTTGGGCAGGTCCGGGATCCGCTGCGGGTCGAGCTTGAGCACCAGGTAGGGATGCCCCTGGTAGTGGTTGGTGCGCAGGGTGGCCTCGATGACCGCGAGGAACGAGCGCAGGATGCGGTCGTGGTCCAGGCTGGCCACGCCCTCCAGTTCGGCCTCGATCTTGTCGACGAGGGCCGCGGCGCGCTCGTCGCGGCCCTCGTCTGGCAGGTCGGGGTCGAAGCGGGTCTCGAACAGCTCCATGAGCAGGCCCGCGATCCCGACGTTGTTGCCCAGGACGTCGGCGAGGAAGTCGGGTGTGTAGGTGGCGCCGGTCTGGCGCAGGTACTTGGCGTAGGCGCGCAGGACGGAGATCTGGCGCCAGTCGAGGCCGGCCCGCACGACCAGGGCGTTGAACCGGTCGGACTCGCCGCGGTCGCGCCAGGTGGCCTCGAACGCGTCCTCGAACAGCTCCCGCAGACGGTCGGCCGGCAGCTCGGTGGTCGCGGAGCGCCGCAGCCCCAGGTCGTAGATCCAGACCCGGCCCACGCTCTCGATGGACAGGTCGTAGGGCCACTCGTCGACCACGTCGACGCCCAGGTGCTCCAGGACGGGCAGCATGCGGCTCAGCGTGACGGGCTCGCCGATCCGGTAGAGCCGGAACCGCCACTCCCCCAGCCGGGGGTCGTCGGGGTGGTAGAGCCGGCCGACGAACTCGCCCTGGCGGCGGTCGGGGTCGGTGCGCTCCAGCAGCTTCTCCAGCTCGCCGATGTCGGCCGCCGCGGTCTCGGGCGAGTTGTCGACCTTGTACGCCTCGGTGAGGCCGCTGGAGTAGCGGTCCTTGTAGGCGGTCGCGCGGCCGGGGCCGAACGCCTCGGTCAGGGCGGCGTCGAAGTCGGTGTCCCAGGAGCGGGCGGCCTCGCGGACCTTCTCCTCCAGGGCCACCTGGTCGATGTCGGCCAGGGTCTGCTTGGACTTGGCGCGGGCCACCAGGTAGAGGCGGGCCAGCGGGGCGGCGCCGATCATGACGTTGTGGTCCATCGTGGCGCCCTCGAAGGCGTCGGCGAGGACCTTCTGGATGTCCAGGCGCACGCGGGTGCTGTACTCGTCGCGCGGCATGTACACGAAGCAGGACATGTAGCGGCCGCCGTAGGGGTCGCGCCGCATGAAGAGCTTGGTGCCGCGCCGGTCGCGCAGGCGCAGGACGCCGCGGACGATGTTGTACAGCTCGTTGACGGGGATCTGCAGGAGTTCCTCGCGCGGGAAGGTCTCCAGCAGCTCGATGAGGTCCTTGCCGTCGTAGCTGTCGGCCTCGAACCCGGCCAGCGACAGGACCTCGGCCTGCTTGCGGCGCAGGATCGGGATCTGGGCGATGGACTCGGTGTTGGCCTGGGGGGTGAACAGCCCGAGGAAGCGCCGCTCCCCGACGATGTTGCCCTGGGCGTCGAACTTCTTGACGCCGATGTAGTCCAGGTACTTGGGGCGGTAGACGGTGGCGCGGGAGTTGGCCTTGGTCAGGACCAGGATGAAGGGTTCCCTGGCCTTGGCGCGGATCTCCGGGGGCAGCGCGGCGAAGCCCGTGGACGAGGGCGAGTCCATCCGCAGGATGCCCAGGCCCGAGCCGGGTTCCGGGCGCAGGGCGTCGTCACCGTTCTCGTCGGTGACCAGGGTGTACTCGCGGTAGCCCATGAAGGTGAAGTGGCGGCTGGCGGTCCAGCGCAGGAAGTCGACGCTCTCGCCGATCTCGCGGGAGTCGACGCCTCCGGCCACGAGGCGGTCGGGGTAGGCGGCCAGCTCGTCGGCGATCCGGATCGCCCGGTTGCTCATCTTGGCGGCGTCCTCGTCCACGTAGCGGACGTCGTTGAGGACGTTCTCCAGCCGGGTGGTGATCTCCTTGACGCGCTCGGGGTCGTCCTGGCGGTCGATCTCGATGTGCATCCAGGACTCGTCGGTGGGCAGCAGCCCGTCGCCGCCGATCTCGGGGTCGATCTCGCGCAGGACGCCTTCGAGGTCGCGGCCGACCGTCATCTGGGGGTGGATGATCAGGCGGGCGCCGGCGCCGAGGTCGTGCAGCGCCATGGTGACGGAGGAGACGAGGAAGGGGGCGTTGTCGGTGACGATCTCGACGATGCTGGTCTGCTGTTCCCAGCCGTCGCGCGCGCGTTCGGGGGTGTAGACCCGCACCTTGGCGCGGCCGGGGACGCGGTGGGCGCCGAAGAAGCGGTGCGCCCCGGCGGGGCCGCAGATCTGTTCGGGGGTGCGACCGGAGATCTCCTCCGGGTCCGCGTGCCGGTAGTAGAACGGCAGGAAGCGTCGGACGGCGTCGGCGTCCTCGGGGGTCAGGCCCGCTCGGGGCGACCACTTCGCGGCCGCGTCACTGAGCAGCTTCTGGAGGATGACGTCTGATGGCCCGGACATAGGGATCTCTCACTCCTTTGTGAGCAACGTCGCACGAGCGCTGGAGAAACAGCCGGTCATGTGACCTGTGAACTTCCGTGCTGATGGGTGGTTCTGGACGCGTCCCGTGACGGGGCGCGCGGGAACGGTGACGGGACGGCACCTGTGCGCACAGGCGGAACAATGGAGAGGCGGCAGACGCCGTTGTCCCCACCTCATCCGCTGACCAGGCTACTGGTTTTCGCGCGGGAGGACAGGTGCAACACCGTTACGCGGTAGTTACAACCTGTAAGAAGCGGATTGCGGTGGTCACGGGCACGGGACACATGGACCTCCGGGGCCTTGCGCTGTGAACTATCGGGCCGTCGCCTGGTGCACTGCCGTCATGACCGCCTGGGGATCGCCCAGGTCGGGCAGGACGGCCACGGCTCCGGCGTCCCGGAGCTGGGCCTCGGTGGCCGAGCCGGTGCGCACGGCGAGCGGGACGGCGCCGCCGATCCTGGCGGCGCGGACGTCGGAGACGGCGCTGACGACGAACACCGTCTCCTGCTCGGTGTAGGGCCGTCCGCCGTCGCCGGCGGCGTGCAGTCGGATGGACTGGATGAGGGACGACTTGGGGTAGTTCACCGAACCGTACCCGCCGATGGCCAGGTCCAGGTGGGCGTCCAGGCCGAAGGCCGCGAGCTTGGCCACGGCGTTGGCGCGGGTGCTGCCGCTGACCACCGTCTGGACGGTGTCGGGCATCCCGGCGACGGCCGCCAGCGAGGCCGCGGCGCCGGACATCACCCGGCCCTGGGAGAGGAGTTCGTCGGCGCGCCGGCCGAACGCCTCCTCCAGCAGGGCCATGAACTCGGCGAGGACGTCGCCGTCGGGTTCGACGTCGACGTCGTTGCGCGCGCAGAACTCGAAGAACATCTCCGAGTCTGTGCGCCCCTCGGCGGAGGTCAGGTAGACCAGCGGTTCGCCCGTGACCTTCTCGAAGGCCTCGGCGTAGGCGGCCCTCATCACCCGTCCGACGTCCAGGAGGGTGAGGTCGATGTTCCAGAGCACCAGGCGGCTGATGGCTGACTCCTCGACGTTCGGGGACGGGGCTACCCCCATCTTGCCGCATGGGCGATTCTCCCAGGAACCGCGCGTCCGGGACCGGCCACGGGGCGGCGGGCGCCCCCGGGCCCGGCGCGGTGGACGGGTGGTCGCCGAGGGCGCCCGGATCCTCCGCGACCCCGCGGACCAGCCCTACGGCGACCGCGGATACTCCGCCCGCGATCCCGAGGGCGCGCTCTGGTCGTCCATGGCGCCTTTGGACTGATGCCGACCCGTGCCCTTGCGTTGACGTCGGCGTCAAGGTCTAGCGTGTCGGGCATGCGCATCGGTGAACTTGCCAGGCGGGCGGGGGTCAGTACGCGGACCCTGCGCTACTACGAGTCCCGCGGTCTGCTCCCCACCCGCCGCGAGGTCAACGGATACCGCGTCTACGACGACGGCGACCTGCGGCTGGTGGAGCAGATCCGCACGCTCCAGGACTTCGGGTTCGGGTTGGAGGAGACCCGCCCGTTCGTGGAGTGCCTGCGGGCCGGGCACCCCACCGGGGACTCCTGCCCCGCGTCGCTGGACGTCTACCGAGGCAAGCTCGCCGAGCTCGACACGCTCATCGACGAGCTGCGAGCCGTGCGCCACGAGGTGGGCGCACAGCTGGCCCGGGCCGAGTCGGACCTACCCGACCCGCCCGACCCGCTGTGCCAGATGAAGGGATGACCATGCAGCAGACCACGGACGCCGGTTTCGACGAGGACGTTCTGCGCTCGGACCTGCCGGTCCTGGTGGAGTTCACCTCGGACTCGTGCCCGCCGTGCCGCCAGATGGAGCCGGTGCTCAGGTCCCTCGCCGACGACCTGCGCGGGCGGTTGAGGGTCGTGCAGGTCGACGTGCCCGCCAGCCCCGAGACGACCCGTCGCTACCAGGTGATGGCTACGCCGACGCTCTTCCTCTTCCAGGGGGGCGAGCCCGTGCGGCAGATGGTGGGCGCCCGCCCCCGGCGCCGCATCCTCCAGGAGGTCGAGCCGTTCGTCGAGCGGTCCGTTCCCGGTACCGCGGGTTCGCGCGCCTAGCTAGGCGCCGTCCTCGCCGACGAGGTGGCGCAGTTCCTGGACGGCGAACCACAGCAGTTCGTGGTCCTCCGCGTCGCCGGCGGCGATGTCGTCGGCCGCCGCCTCGTCGTCCACGTGCGCCGACGCCAGCTTCTTGTAGGAGACCGGCTGGGTCACGCTGACCCGGACCACGTTCGGTCCGGCGCCGCCCCGGCGCTCGACGACCTGGTCCGGCATGACCGCCGCCAGGACGACGCGGCGGCGGGGCGCGTCCGGGTCGGCGGCCAGGAGTTCCAGGGACGCCTCGGCGGCGGCGTACATGGCGTCGTACCCGGCCTCCTCGTCGTCGGCGCCGGGGCGCGGGTCGGCGGCGAAGGCGGTGGTGCCGTCGGCCGTCCCGGTGGCGAGGACGTCGGCGAGGCCGGGGATGGTGCTGGGCAGGAAGACGTACATGCGGGCGGCTCTCAGGTGCGTGGATCGAACCCTATGAGTGTGCCACCGTCGACGTCAGGAAGCGCTCCAGCGCCCGCTGGGTGGACTCGGTGTCGGTGTGCAGGATGCCCGTCATCCCGAGTGCCTCGGCGGTGCGGACGTTGTGCTCCAGGTCGTCGATGAACACGCAGTCCTCGGGAGCCAGGCCCAGGCGTTCGCACGTGTGCAGGTAGATGCGCTCCTCGGGCTTGCGCATGCCCACCTCGCCGGAGATCACCACGGTGTCGAAGGTCGCCTCGAAGTGCTCGTGCGGATAGCCGTTGCCCCAGGAGTTGGACAGCAGCGCGGTGGCGGCGCCGTCGCGCCTGGAGCGGCGCAGGAGTTCGTACATGCCGTGCACGGGCTCGAAGTTGGCGAACATCCGGTGGATGAGTCCCTCGGCCACGACCGGCCCGCCGTGGGTGGACCGCAGCAGGCGCGCCAGGTCGCGCTCGAACTGCGCGACGGGGATCTCTCCCCTCTCCAGCGCGTGGACCGGGTTGGAGCCGTTGAGGCTGCCGTCGAAGTAGGGCCGCATCACCTCCTGGTAGTGGTCGATGTCGATCCGGTCGGCGCGCAGCCAGGCTCGGATTCCGTCGATCAGCGGCGGCGTGAGGACGCCGCCCCAGTCGGAGATGACCCCTCGGCGGGTGCTGTCCATCCGCGTCCTCCATCTGTTCGGGCGGGGAACGGTTCTTCCCGTTCCCCACCCGGTTCAATCTCCCCGAAGAGGGACGAAGCACTCAGAAGGAGAGGCCCTCGCCCGCCGTCGCGACGTCCGGAACGTCCACCGGGAGCGTCCCGGTGGGCTCGACCTCACCGGCGATCACCCGGGCCGCGGCGGCGCGCGACACGTCCACGGACGAGTACACGGCCAGGAAGGCGTCGACGCCGGGGAAGGCCGCCAGGTCGTAGGGGCCGCCCTGGGAGACCACGATGACCGGCCCCTGGGCCGACTCCACCAGGGCGCGCTGCTCCTGCGTGGCCCCGTCCGAGCCCACGACCAGGGTCGGGGCGGCGGGGTCGACGGTGACGCCGGCCTCGGTGAGCGCGGCGGAGATCGTGTCCGCGCCCGCTCCCGCGACCCGCACGGGCGTGTCCCGCAGCGGTAGCAGGCCGTCCTCGTTGCGCAGCAGGGTGACGGAGGCCTCGGCGACGGTCCGGGCCGCCTCCTCGTGGCCCAGGGCGTCGGCCGCGGCGGCCGGGTCCACCGGGTCCGCCTCCAGGATCCCGCGCTTCTCCTTGAGGGTGAGCACCCGCAGCACCGACTCGTCGATGCGCTCCTCGGTGATGCGGCCCTCCTCCACGGCGGTGCGCAGGGCGGCCACGGCGGCGGCCGGGTCCGGCGGCATCAGCAGCTGGTCCACCCCCGCCTCGACGGCCCTGACGGCGACCTCGCCGTCGTCGTGGCGCTGGCGCACGCCCTCCATGTTGAGGGCGTCGGTGGTCACGACGCCGTCGTAGCCGAGCTCCTCGCGCAGGATGCCGCCGATGATCGACGGCGAGAGCGTGGCCGGGTCGGGGTCCTCACTGCTGTCCAGGCCCGGCATGAGCACGTGGGCGGTCATGATGGCGTCGACGTCGGCCTCCACGGCGGCGCGGAACGGCGGCAGGTGCTCCCGTTCCCACTGGTCGCGCGGCAGGTCGATGACGGGCAGGCCGGTGTGGCTGTCCACGTCGGTGTCGCCGTGGCCCGGGAAGTGCTTGACGACGGGGACGACACCGCCCTCGGCGAAGGCCCCGGCCTCGGCCACGGCCATCTCCGCCACCAGCTCGGGGTCGGAGCCGAACGAGCGGATCCCGATCACCGGGTTGTCCGGGTCGGTGTTGACGTCGGCCACCGGGGCGTAGTCCAGGTTGATCCCGAGCGCGGTCAGTTCCGCCGCGGTGGTCCCGGCCAGCAGTTCGGCCATGGCGGGGTCGTGGCTCGCCCCGACCGCCATCGCGTCCGGGAAGCGGGTGCCCACGGGAAGCCGCGCCACCATGCCCTGTTCCTGGTCGACCCCGACGAACAGCGGGACGCCCTGTCCCAGGTCGGCCGCCAGGGCCTGGACGCCGACGGACATCTCGGCGATCTGCTCGGCGCCGGTCAGGTTGGCGTCGAAGTAGATCAGGCCCCCGGGCCGGTAGGCCTCGATCTGGGCCGCGTTCGCGGCGGCGGTGGTCCCCTGGGCGGTCAGCACCAGGAGCTGGCCGATCTTGTCGTCCAGGTCCATCTCCGCGAGCAGCTCCGGAGCGAGCACGGGCTCGAAGGCCTCGGCGGTCGGCGACGGTTCGTCCTCCTGCGGCGAGGAACCCACCTCCTCGGTGGTGCACGCGCTGGCGATCAGGGTCAGGGCCGCACAGGCCGTGGCGAGGGCGCGCGGTAGGAGCGGTCTCATGGCGGGTGTCATCTCCGGTGGTCAGAGGGTCGCGGCCGGAGAATACCGCCCCGAAGGGGGTGACCCGGTGCACGGTCGCCCGCGCGCCGGGTCCTGGAACCTGAGGGGCCTACTCCCAGGTGAAGAGGGACTCGCCCGTGCGGACGGCGCCCTCCACGAGGTCGCGCAGCGTTCCCTCACCGGCGTCCAGGGCGACCACCGGCACGACCGACGGCTTGCCCTGGGCCGCCACCAGGCCCGGCGACCAGCGGATCACCGGAGTACCGGCCTCGACCCGGGCGCCCTCCTCGACCAGGAGGGTGAACCCCCGCCCGGCGAGTTCCACGGTGTCGATGCCCAGGTGCACCAGCACACCGCGGCGCTGGTCGGGCGCCATCACCACGAACGCGTGGGGGTGGAGCTTGACCAGGTCCCCGGTGATGGGGGCGAGCGCCGACTGCGTGCCCTCCTGGCCGCCCTCCTGCCCCGGCTCGGGGTGGACGGCGACACCGGGGCCGACCATCCCCTCCGAGAAGACGGGGTCGGGCACGGTCGAGAGGGAGAGCGCTGTCCCGGTCACGGGAGAGAGGACGTCGAGCGCGTCCGTCACGTCTGGCATGGGACATCCCTTCCCTCACACGGAGAGTTCATCCAGCAGGTCCCTGATGTCGTCGGTGAGGGAGTCCGCCTCGGGACCCACCACGACCTGCACGACGTTGCCCGACATCAGCACCCCGTGGGCGCCCGCCGCGCGCAGGTCGCCCTCCTTCACCAGTCCGGGGTCGGCCACCTCGGTCCGCAACCGGGTGATGCACGCCTCGATGTCCTCGATGTTGGCCGGGCCGCCCAACCCGGCGACGATCGCCGCTGCCTTGTCCGCCATCTGTCCTCCGTGCTTGCCTCGGGAACGGGAGTCCCCCGGGACGAGCCTAGGGGTGACCCATCCCACACACCAGGGTCCGCGCGACCGCGCTGAGTACGCGGGGGGTACTCGGTCGCCGGACGGGGTCCCCGCGTCAGGAGGTCTGGGTGACCTTGTTGAGGCCGCGCGGCACGTCCGGGTTGTAGCCCAGCCGCCGCGCCAGGCGCTCGGTGAGCAGCTGCGCGGGCACGATGAGGTTCATCGGCGACACCCACTCGGGCACGTCCGGCACGGGGACGGCCAGGTCGCTCGCGGCGGCCAGGGCCGGGCCGCCGCCGAAGCCGAACACCGGGGCCCCGGCGGAGCGGGCGCGTTCGGCGAGCGCGACGGTCCCCTGCAGGGTCGGACCGGAGGGCGCGGCCACCAGCAGGGCCGGGGTGCGCGGGTCGACGACGGCGATGGGGCCGTGCAGCAGGTCGGCGTAGGACAGGCCCATCGCGTGCAGGTAGCAGGCCTCCTTCAGCTTGAGGGCGGCCTCCAGCGCGGTCGAGAACGCCATGCCGCGGCCGGAGATGACCGCGCCCTGCACGGCGACCATCCGCTCGACGATCTCCTCCAGCGCGTCCGCGGGCGCCGCGAGTGTCTCCTCGATGCCGTCCGGCACGCGCTCCAGGTCGCCGGCGTCCAGGTCCGCGCCCAGGCCCAGGGCCAGGACCGCCAGCGCGGCGAGCTGGGTGTTGTAGGTCTTCGTCGCGGGCACCGCCAGCTCGTCGCCGGCCCGGGTGACCAGCGCGACGTCGGCCTCGGCGGCCAGCGGGGACCCGGCGCCGTTGGTGACGGCGACGGTACGGGCACCGCAGTCGGCGGCCCAGCGCATGGTCTCAACGATCTCCTCGGTCTTGCCGGACTGGGAGATGGCCACGGCCAGGACGTCGGACAGGTCGATCTTGGCGCCGTAGGTGGTCGCGATGGAGGGCGAGCCCAGCGTGGCCAGTCGGCCGGTGTGCGCCTGGAGCAGGTAGCCGCCGTAGACCGCCGCGTTGTCGGAGGAGCCGCGGGCGATGAACAGCACGTGCCGGGTCCGTCGGCCCAGGGCCTCGATCTCGGGTCGCAGCGGCAGCAGTTCGGCGAACGTGCGGCGCAGCGCCTCGGGCTGCTCGGCGATCTCGGAGCGCATCACGCTCGTCGTGGTCGTCATGGAGAACCTTCCGTGAGTGGCGGGCGGCCCGGCCCGGGTCCGGGATCCGCGTCGGCCGCTGCTCCAGGGTGGGCCGGACACCGTCCGACCTGCCCCGGTTCTGGCACGAACCGCCTGCTGTCAGGCGTATTGACACGCGGGCGGAGCTATGGTCTAGTCCGGACTATACCAGTCAGATCGGAGAGGTCACCGGAGCCGGGGACGCCCCGGGCACCGGCGCCGCGACCGCGCTGGGGCGCGTCCGTGGAACATGCCCTAGGGTCGAACGCCCGATCCTCCCTGCGACCGAGAAGGCCGGCCCGACCCATGTCGATCGACCCCACGAACCCGCTCCCGAAGTACAGCCAACTCCGTGACCTGCTCCTGGACTGGATCACCGAGAGCGGCCTGGGCGTGGACGACATGATCCCCTCTGAGCGCGAGCTCAGCACCACCTACGGCCTGTCCCGCATGACGGTCCGGCAAACGATCGACCTGATGGTCTCGGAGGGCCGGCTGTACCGCGTCCCGGGCAAGGGGACCTTCATCGCGCGGCCCAAGATCGAGATGTCGCTGGTCCTGGCGTCCTTCAGCGAGGACATGCGCGCCCGCGGCTACGAGCCCGGCGCGCGGGAGCTGATCCGCCAGGTCATCCCCGCCAGCGGGCACACCGCGCGGATGCTCGACATCGGGCCGGGCACGCTGGTGCACCACATCGAGCGGATGCGGACCGCCGACGACGAGCCGATGGCGGTGGAGCGGTCCAACATCCCCGCCGCCATGGTTCCGGGACTGGAGGACTTCGACCTCGCCGAGCGCTCGCTGTACGAGGTGCTGGAGAACGAGTTCGACATCCTCCTGGACTCCGGAGAACAGACGATCGAGGCCGGGATCTGCGACTCCGCGGACTCCCGGCTCCTCGGTCTGCCCGCCGGGAGCCCGGTGCTGATCATGCAGCGCCGCAGCTTCTTCAAGGGGCAGTGCGTGGAACTGGCGCTGTCCACCTACCGTGCCGACCGCTACCAGCTGCACTCCCGTTTGGACCCGCGGCGGCACGGCGACTGATCACCCCCCGCGCCCACGAGGCGCGCCTCCCAGGGAGGACCCCCCATGAGTACGGACCACAGCACACCCCCGGACCCGGAACCCGGTGGTGGCGCCACCGCCCGAACCGCCGAGCCGGCCAAGCGCGCCAAGCGCCCCTCGTCCGCGCTGGCCGTCCTGCAGCGTCTGGGCCGCAGCCTCATGATGCCCATCGCGGTGCTCCCCGCCGCCGCGATCCTGCTCCGCCTGGGCCAGCCCGACCTGCTGGGCGCCGACGGCCTGGCCGGGATGCCCGGCATGGGGTGGATGGACCCCGTCGCCGGCGCCGTGGGAGCGGCGGGCGACTCCATCTTCCAGGCACTGCCCCTGCTGTTCGCGGTGGGTGTGGCGATCGGCTTCGCCAAGCGGGCCGACGGGTCCACCGCCCTGGCCGCGGTCGTCGGGTACCTGGTGTTCGACCGGGTGGCCACGTGGACGATGGTCACCTTCAACGGACCCACGGGCGACCTCGGGTCGCGTCTGGTGACCTATCCGCTGCCGGTCGACCCGGTCACGCGTGAGCCCATGGTGGACCAGGCGTCGGCCGAGGCGGTCGGCGCGGTCATCAACAACGCGGTGAAGAACCCCACCGACGTGCTCGGCGGCATCGCGATGGGCCTGGTCGCCGCCCTGCTGTGGCAGCGCTACCACCGCATCAAGCTCCCGACCTGGCTGGGCTTCTTCGGCGGCCGACGGTTCGTCCCGATCGTCACGGCGCTGGCCGGCCTGCTGATCGGCGTGGCCCTGGGCATGCTGTGGCCGGTCGTGGGCTCCTGGATCCAGGACCTCGGCGAGGGCATCATCGGCGCCGGAGCGGTGGGCGCGGGCCTCTACGGGGTGGTCAACCGGCTCCTGCTCCCGCTGGGCCTGCACCACGTGGTCAACTCGTTCATCTGGTTCGTCTCGGGCTCCTACACCGACGACGCCGGGAACGTGTCCAACGGCGAGATCACCCGCTACCTGGCGGGCGACCCCTCGGCGGGGACGTTCCTGTCCGGGTTCTTCCCCGTGCTGATGTTCGGCCTGCCGGGCGCGGCCCTGGCGATGTGGCTGGCGGCGCCCAAGGCGCGGCGCGCACAGATCGGGTCGATCATGATCCCGGCGGCGCTGACCGCGTTCGCCACGGGGATCACCGAGCCGGTGGAGTTCGCGTTCATCTTCGTGGCGCCCGCGCTGTTCGCCGTGCACGTGGTGCTGACGGGCCTGTCCATGGCCATCCTCAACGCGCTCGACGCCCAGTTGGGCTTCGGCTTCTCGGCGGGCCTGATCGACCTGCTGCTCAACGCCACGAAGGACAACACCTCGGGGCTGGGGCTGATCCTGCTGTTGGGCCTGGTGTACTTCGGGCTCTACTTCGGGATCTTCTACGTCCTCATCACCCGGTTCAACCTGCCGACCCCGGGCCGGGAACTGGATCCGGAGGAGAACACCGCCGCGCACACCGTGCCCAGCGCGGCCGAGGACCGGCCCGGGACACGGGTCGACGGCTCGCTGGAGCCGCCTGAGCAGGGGTCCTCGGACGGAAGGTCCGGCGGGAAGTCCGACGGTGGCCCCGACAGCAGGTCCGACGCCTCCGGCTGAGCCCCGCCGCCGCATCGTGACGGATCCGACGCGCGTGCCGGGGTCGCCAGGGCGGCCCCGGCTCCGAACCCAGCGCGACGGATCCTTCCACGAGAGAGGCACACGATGAACGCGGGTACCGAGAAGCGTCCGCTGCTGCGACGGCCACTGGTGCTCTGGCCGGTGGCCGGGCTCGTCCTGGTCCTGGTGGCCGCGGGCCTGTGGGCCTTCCAGCCCTGGCGGCTGTTCACCACCCGGACCGTGGACGAGGCCCCGCCCACCGCGGTCGCCGCGTCGGAGGAGGCCCCCGAGGCGGCCGGGACCGACGACGCGCAGGGCGGCGCGGACTCGGACGAGGACGCGGAGGAACCGGCCGACGAGCCGGTGGTCCTGGGCGAGGGCGCGTTCATCACCCAGGAGCACGAGACGTCGGGCACCGCCACGGTTCTGGAACTGCCCGACGGCACGCGGCACGTGCGGTTGGCGGACCTGGTCACGAGCGACGGCCCCGACCTCAAGGTGTGGATCACCGACCAGGAGGCCGGCGGCGACTGGTACAAGTACGGGGACGGGCGCCACGTCGCGCTCGGCGAGCTCAAGGGCACCGAGGGCAACGCCAACTACGAGATCCCCGCGGACGCCGACCTGGACGGGATGACCAGCGTGGTCATCTGGTGCGAACGCTTCTCGGTGGCCTTCGGCTCCGCGCCGGTGGAGCTGTAGGCCCAGCGACCGCAGCCCGGGGCAGAGCCCGGGGCGGTCGTCGCCGGAAGGCGTGGCCGGGATGCCCTGCCCAGGGGGCCGTGGCCGAGCAGTCCTGGCCGGAGGCGGCGGCCGAGGGGCCGGGGCTGGAAGGCCTGGCCCAGGCAGCCGTAGCCGGAAGGCCGTGACCCTGGGGCCCTAGCCGGAAGGCCGTGGGCAGTCGTGGCCGGGGACGGCGGCCGAGCGACAGACGGGGGGCGACCCGCGCGGACGCGCGGGTCGCCCCCCGTCTCGGTTCCGGTGCCGGTTACTTGGCCGCCGGGTCCCCGTGGCACTTCTTGTACTTCTTGCCCGAGCCGCAGGGGCAGGGCGCGTTGCGCGCCGTCCCGGCGAACTCGTCGGTCGTCTCGCTGTGCCGCTCGACGGTGCCGTCCTCGCTCGGGGCGGAGTACTGCAGCCGGGTCGGCTGGTTCTCGCCGAAGCCGGGGACCACCACGTCCTCCGGGTCGCCGGTCTCCTGGGCGGGCGCCTCGGCCTCGGCGGCCTCCTCGTCCTCGTCCTCGTCCACGGCCGTCGCCACGGCCGTGACACCGGCCTCGCCGCCCACGGTGGACGCGGTCTGCGCGGCGGCCGCGGCGGTCAGGGTGGGCTCGGCCTTCTTGGGAACGCGGACCTCGACGTTGAAGAGGTAGCCGACCGACTCCTCCTTGATGGCCTCCAGCATCTGCTGGAACATGTCGAATCCCTCGCGCTGGAACTCGATCAGCGGGTTGCGCTGCGCCATGGCGCGCAGCCCGATGCCCTCCTGGAGGTAGTCCATCTCGTAGAGGTGCTCACGCCACTTGCGGTCCATCACCTGGAGGATGACCTTGCGCTCGACCTCGCGCATGGTCGCCTCGCCCAGCTCGGACTCACGGGCGGCGTAGGCCTCGTTGGCGTCCTCGACGACGCGGTCGGCCAGCAGCCGGCCGGTGATCGCCTCCAGGCCGCCGTTCTCGTCGATGAACTCGTCGACGGTGAAGCTGATCGGGTAGACCTGCTTGAACGCCGTCCAGAGCTTGTCGAGGTCCCAGTCGGAGGGGTCGCCCTCGGCGGTCTCCTCGGAGACGTAGCCGCGGAGCACCTCCTCCAGCATGCTGACCACCTGGTCGCGCAGGTCCTCGCCCTCCAGCACCTTGCGGCGCTCGGCGTAGATCACCAGGCGCTGGCGGTTGAGCACCTCGTCGTACTTGAGGACGTTCTTGCGGATCTCGAAGTTCTGCGTCTCAACCTGGCCCTGGGCGGAGGCGATCGCCTTGCTGACCATGCCGGACTCGATCGGCTGGTCGTCGGGGATGTTCATCTGGTTCATGAACACCTCCAGCCGACTGCTGTTGAACAGGCGCAGCAGGTCGTCCTGGAGCGAGAGGTAGAACCGCGAGATGCCCGGGTCGCCCTGGCGGCCGGAACGGCCGCGCAGCTGGTTGTCGATGCGCCGCGACTCGTGGCGCTCGGTGCCGAGCACGTACAGGCCGCCGGCCTCGACGACCTTCTGGTGCTCCTCCTCGAACTCGGCCTTGGCCTTCTCCAGTGCCTCGGGCCAGGCCGCCTCGTACTCCTCCGGAGTCTCCAGCGGGCTCAGACCGCGCGACTGGAGCTCCTCGTCGGCGAGGAAGTCCGGGTTGCCGCCCAGCATGATGTCGGTACCGCGACCGGCCATGTTGGTGGCCACGGTGACCGAGCCGAGCTTGCCCGCGCGGGCGATGATCGACGCCTCACGCGCGTGGTTCTTCGCGTTGAGGACCTCGTGCGGGACGCCCTCGCGCTTGAGCATGTTGGAGAGGCGCTCGGACTTCTCGACGCTGGTCGTACCGACCAGGACGGGCTGGCCCGCCTCGTGCCGCTCCGCGATGTCCTCGGCGACCGCCTGGAACTTGGCGTCCTCGCTCTTGTAGACGACGTCCTTGACGTCTTCACGGATCATCGGCTTGTTGGTGGGCACGGGGACCACGCCGACGTTGTAGGTCTGGTGGAACTCCGCCGCCTCGGTCTCGGCGGTACCGGTCATGCCGGCGAGCTTCTCGTAGAGGCGGAAGTAGTTCTGGAGGGTGACCTTGGCGAGAGTCTGGTTCTCGTCCTTGATCTTGACGCGCTCCTTGGCCTCGATGGCCTGGTGCATGCCCTCGTTGTAGCGGCGGCCCGGCAGGACGCGGCCGGTGAACTCGTCGACGATGAGGACCTCACCGTCCTTGACGATGTACTCCTTGTCCTTCCGGTAGAGCTCCTTGGCCTTGAGCGCGTTGTTGAGGAAGCTGATGAGCGGGGTGTTGACGGCCTCGTAGAGGTTGTCGATGCCCAGCCAGTCCTCGACCTTGGCCACGCCGGCCTCGGTGATGCCGACGGTGCGCTTCTTCTCGTCGACCTCGTAGTCGCCCCTGACGGCGTCCGGGTCCTCGCCGGGCTCGGGCGGGGTGTCCCGGCCGCGCTTGAGCCGCGGGGCGATCTTGGCGAACTCGGCGTACCAGCGCGAGTTCTGCTCTGAGGGGCCGCTGATGAGCAGCGGGGTGCGGGCCTCGTCGATGAGGATGGAGTCGACCTCGTCGACCAGCGCGAAGTAGTGCTCGCGCTGCACCGTGGCGTCGAGCGAGAGCGCCATGTTGTCGCGCAGGTAGTCGAAGCCGAACTCGTTGTTGGTGCCGTAGGTGATGTCGGCCTGGTAGGCCTTGCGCCGCTCGGCGGCGGGCATGCCGGGGCTCAGGACACCGACCTCGAGGCCGAGGAAGTGGTAGATGCGGCCCATGTTCTGGGCGTCGCGGCGGGCCAGGTAGTCGTTGGTGGTGACGACGTGGGCGCCCCTGCCCGCGAGGGCGTTGAGGTAGACGGCGAGCGCACCGGTCTGGGTCTTGCCCTCACCGGTCTTCATCTCGGCGATGTTGCCGAGGTGCAGCGCGGCGCCGCCCATGATCTGGACGTCGAAGTGGGGCTGGCCCAGGGTGCGGCGGGCCGCCTCGCGGACGGTCGCGAAGGCCTCCGGGAGCAGGTCGTCCAGGGACTCGCCGTCCTGGTAGCGGTCCTTGTACTCCTGGGTGAGCTGCCGCAGTTCGTCGTCGGTGAGCTCCAGGTAGTCTTCCTCGAGCGAGTTGACCTGGTCCTTCAGCTTCGTGAGCCGGCGCAGGATCTTACCTTCACCCGCGCGCAGGAGCCTGTTGAGTATGCCTGGCACTTCCTATGCGCTCCTCGGAGATCGCGTTTGGCTCCACGCACGTGGAGTTCAGATCTAGGCCCGCGGACCGCTTCCCGTGGCCGTGAAGGACGGCGGGGGTTCCTGGGCCCTCGGGCCTACATCCTAGAGGAACCGAGCCGCAAGCCCGGCCCGCTCTCGGGTGGGGCCCTCTCGCCTGGTCACTGTCGGCACGCGCCACCAAGTGAACGATCGGGGACGTCCCGGATGTTCCCCGCCCCACAGACCTGCCCGCCCCTACCGCCCTCGGCCCGGGCGTCGCGGGAGGCGCCTCGGGATATTTGCGCGTGGAGGCGGGAAAGGGCGCGGCAGTGGGTAGTTCACCCGTAGGGGCGACCGCGCCGCGGGGCACCCGGCGCACCGCCGGAGGACTCCGCCGCCGCCCCGGAAGGTCACGACGGTGACCGGCCGTCGCGACAGCGCAACGTGGACGTGTTCCCGGGAGGGATCACCATGCGAACGAGCCTGAACCGCGAGGAAGCCACGAGGCAACCGCCCCGGAGTGGTGGACCGCGCACGCCGTTGGAGGCCATCGAACACGTGGTGGAGCGGCTGCACCGCACGCCCGACCATCCGATGGAGCAGGGCGATCCCGGGCAGGCCTGGGAGCGTCACCTGCCGGACGACGAGGAGAAGTACGGCCGGATCCGCGGATTCCAGCGCCAGGGCGGCAACCTGGCCCCGACCAACACCCACCGGGGGCGCCTGCCCTCCTGGGTCGCGGTGGCGCTGGCCCTCGGCGGGTTCGTCTCGGGCGGCGTGGCGATCGTCATGGGCGGCCAGGTCGTCCTCCTGGTCATCGCCGCCGTGCTGATCGTCGCGGCCGCGGTGGTCGCCATGGCCTTCGACATCCTGGGCGACGTGGTGCTCGACCCGCCGCGGGTGGAACCGGAGGAGCGGCACGACACCCCGCTGCACCGGATCAAGAAGCAGGAGTCCTAGGGCTTCCCGGGACTTCCCGGAATCGCCTCTTGCCTCGGGGCTTCCGGGAGTCGCCACAGGAGCTCGCGGAACGCGGCCGCGCCCGCCGGAACCAACCGGCGGGCGCGGCCCTCGTGCGTGGTGCTCGGGGGCGGTCCCCCGCACCGGCCTCAGTCCACGAGTCGAAGGACTCCGTAGTTGAAGCCCTTGCGGCGGTAGACCACGCTCGGGGCGTCCTTCACTTCGTCGTGGAAGAGGTAGAAGTCGTGTCCGACGAGTTCCATCTCCATCAGCGCCTGGTCGATGCTCATCGGCTTGGCCCGGTGGAACTTCTCCCGCACGATGACGGGGACGTCCCCCTGGGTGTCCAGCTCGACGAACTCGTCGGAGAAGCGGCCGTCCACCGCGGCGCCGTCGATCTCGTCCTCCTGGGATCGCTGCGCGGGAGGCGTCCGAGGTGCGGCGGAGGGACTCGTCGAGGGCAGTTCTCCGGGGAGGCTCGCGGTGGCGGCCGCGACGGAGACGGGTGTCCGGTTGCCGCGGTGCACCTTGCGCCGGTCCGCGGACTTGCGAAGTCGGGCCTCGATCTTGTCGATCGCCAGGTCGAGGGCGCCGTGCCGGTCTGAGGACGCCGCCTCGCTCCGGATGACGGGCCCGTTGGAGTGGATGGTCAGCTCAACCCGCTCGCGAACGTCGGCGAGCTTGGGGTTGCGCTCCGAGGACACCTCCACATCGATGGTCATGCCCTTCTTCTCCCACTTGGAGAGCCTCTCGAGCTTGTTCTCGACGTGCTGTCGGAACTTCTCGTTCACACCGGTGCGTCGACCCTTGACGATGATGTCCATAGGACCCCCTTCATCGCGTGACCGCCGGGAAGGCGACGGCCAGGCTGGTTCTGCATACCTCCCGCCATGGGGGACGGAAGGAGTTTCGCGCTCTAGCCCCCTTCCGCGGGCGGTCCGGTCAGGCCCGGCCCTCGACTCGCTTGGATGTGCGTATACCCATCAGAGGCAGGCTCCTCACGCGCACCACCAGTGCGATTCGTGGGGCCCTCCCCCAGGGGAAGCAGGACGTGTGCCGCCGGCAGGACGACGTGACACTCGGTGACGGGTCGTCGCCGGCCGAAGGGCTCGGCGGCGGGAGGGGCGATGAGGCGCGACGCGGGCGCGTAGGCGCGGGGCACTGGTGGGAATCCGGGGCTCCGACGCGCACCGGGCGCCGCCCCGTGGGACCCGCCGATGACGGCGGGTCCCCCAGCGATGGCATGCCACCCGTCCGGCCGACCTGGTCTTCGTCCCCACATCCGCCTGCTGAGAGTGTCGCCGCTCTTGTACGCGACTACTGCTCTTCTCCCTGTCATGAGGGACATCGGGACCCTCCGCGGGGCAGGGCTTACCTCTAAGGCGCACCGTGATCGGTCGACGAAAAGTCGCCTTACGTGGGCCGTTTCGCCTGCGCCTGGCATCGGCTTGCCGAAGTCGCTCCCCGGTATCCCCAGGGGCGATGAAACTCCGACGCAACCACGGACCCGGACGGGTGCCATACCTGGACCGTAACCTGTCCTGGCGCGTCTGTCAGGTAGCGATCACCCCCTCAACCCCCCGACAACCCCCGCAAACCCCCACGAGCACTGACTTTTCACCTGTTCACGAGGGTTCGTAAAACCTTGGTGACCGCTCTGCGCCCTGCGCGGACAGGTGGGGCGGCAGGCGCTCGGCGAGGACCACCGCGCCCATCACGCGGATGCCCTCGGCCCGCAGCGCACGGGTCGCCTCCGCCACCGTGGCGCCGGTGGTGAGGACGTCGTCCACCACCACCGCCCGGCTCCCGCTCCGCCCGGCCGCAGCCCCCGCCGCGGTGAGGACCCCGTGCCGGTTCGCCCTCCGGTCGGCCCGGCCGAGCCCCACCTGGCGACGGACCCGGTGGCGGTAGCGCAGGAGTTCGGCGACCCGGCCCGCGGAGTCCCCGCCCGCAGCCGCCGCGCAGGCGTAGGCCAGGCGGGCGACCGGCCCTCGGGGCGGACCGCGTCCGGGCACGGGCACGAGCAGGGTGTCGGGACCGGCCCACCCGGCGGCGGCGTAGGCGGCGGCCACCCGCGCTCCGAGGGGCGCGGCCAGGTCGTCCGTCCCCTGTTCCTTGAAGGCCAGCAGGACACGGCGGTCCAGCCCGGCGTAGGGCCCCGCCGTCCAGACCGGCGGGCACCCCGGCCGGGAGCGGCAGCGCACCGGCCGACGGTCGAGCCGGGCCAGGCAGGCGCCGCACAGCGGCCCGGAAGGGGCCCGGCACCCGGCGCAGGTGAGCGGGAGCAGGAGGTCGAGCACGGCGGCGAGCAGGCTGCGCAGAGCCCGCACCAGGGAGTTCGCGAAGGACATACGTCAAGGATCGGCGGCGTCGGGGCCGTCCGCCAGCCCCGATCCACGCCTGTGGACAACCTCCCGCCGGGCACCCGAAAGCGCCCCCCAATCGGCCGTCCCCGCGCGCGGGCCCGAAGACCACTGCCGCGCCGCACACCGGTCACCCAGCCCGCCCGAAGCCGCGCCCGCTCCCTGTCGGCGGGCGTGGCCCGGCTAGCCGGGGAAGGTGGGCGAGCCGCCCTCCACGATGTTCTCCCAGTTGAGGCGGTCCGTGGTGATCCAGATGTTGCCGTCGTCGGATCCGGCGACCAGCGGCTGCCCCGGGGCGCCGGAGATGTTCACCATGCCCGGTACCGGCGTTCCCGCGCTCGACGCCGGGGTCCCGCCGTCCAGCGAGACCAGGAACGCCTGGCTGGTACCGCCCTCGCGGTTGCCCAGCACGGCCAGCTGGTCGCTGGAGCGCCAGGTGATATCGGTGACCTCGTCCAGCTCGCGGCCGAGCGTGAGGAACGAACCGACCGACACCCGGCCGTCGCTGTCCGAGACCACCCGGCCCACCTGGAGCGAGGTCTCACCGTCGACCTCCGTCACCACGGCGGCACGGGTGCCGTCGCGCGAGATCTGGAAGTCCAGCAGCGACCGGTCCCGCAGGTCCGAGATGTCCACGCCCACCACCTCGTCGCCGCCGCGCAGCAGCCACAGGTCGGTCGACCCCGGCTCCGGCGCGGGGCCGGAGTCGGCCGGCTCGTCCTCGGCGGGCTCGTCCTCGGCGGCGGACTCCTCCTCCGGGTCCTCCTCGGGCTCACTCGTCTGCTCGGTCACCCACAGGTCGCCGTTGACGTCCCAGGACACCGACGTGAAGGCCCCGTCCGAGAGGACCTCCGTCACCTCGGCTCCAGGGCTGGCCAGGGACGTGACGACATCGTCGCCGCCCACGGGGATGCCCGCGATCGTGGTCTCGTCCACCGAGACGGCGAACCGCTCCAACTGCACGTCGCCCGCGCCCAGCGGGCCCGGCACGCGCTCGGCGTCGCCGATCGTGTCGGCCCCCCAGTCGGCCGCCGACCACAGCTGGCCCTCGTGCGTGAAGTACGCGCGGATCCCGGCGGAGATCGCGCTGGGACTCACGCCCGACCAGAAGTCGCTGGCCGGACGCGGCCGGTCGTTGCTGTCGCTGTCGGCGTTGGGGAAGGGCACCTCGTCGCCGTTGACGACCAGCGTGAACGCCTCGATCTCCGGCAGTTGGCGCAGCGTCCAGGCGATCTGCGCGCCCATCTCGAACTCGTCGACCTGGCCGACTCCGTCAATCCTGACGATCGCCGTCTCGTCGTCGATCTCCACGTCGGCCGCGACCCCCTCGGGGAAGGCCGAGTCGACCGCCGGCGCCAGCCAGTCCGTGGGGCCCTCGACGAGCTTGTCAAGCAGCCGCTCGGCCAGCGCGTCGTTGCTCACGGGCAGGTACACCGGGTCCGGGACCAGGGCGGTGCCCTCCGGGTTGAAGTAGTAGAGGCTGAACGGCCGGTGGGTGCGCTCCACGTCGAGCTTGCTGAGGACCAGTTCATCCGGCATGTCCTGGATGCGCCACTCGCCCTCGGGGTCGCCCTCCTCGCGGGCGAGTTCGAAGGGCACTTCGAGCAGGTGGCCGGGGTCGCTCTGGATGTACTTACCGGTGTCGTCGATGGTGGCCGCCAGTGTGCTGCGCATGTGCACCGTGGCGGTGAGGCCGTCGGCGCTGACCTCCGTGTCGAGGCCGACCGCGTCGAGATCGGCGAAGACCCGCACCGAGCCGTCGGGGGACCACTCGTCTCTCAGCCCCGGGAACATGTAGCTCCGGGCGGCCTTGTGGTCCTCCTCGAAACTGCCCATGTCCTTGAGGAAGCCGTTGACCAGGCCCTCCGGCCCGACGCCTTCCTGCGGTCCGGCCGGCAGCAGGCGCACATACCCGCCGTAGGGGTCACTGGGGGTGTCGCCGCCGTCGCCCGGAACGACCGGCCCGGTCATCGGCACGGTCGCGCAGGCCGCCATCGCGACACAGGCCACAGAGGCGGCGGCGAGGGCGCGCAGGGCGCGGGCCGCCCGGGACGTGCCGACCCCGCGGAACGCGCGGGCGGTGCGGGCGGTGCGGGCCAGAGGTGCGCTCACGCGTCCTCCTCCTGTCGCTCGGCGGTTCCGTTCCCGTTCCTCGCCGCCGGTCCCCCGTTGACGGCCTGCTCGCCCCTGTCGGGCCGCTCGGACTTGTCGGTCTTGTCAGTCTTGTCGCCGAAGGCGTAGTTGCGCCCCAGGGCGATCTCGGGAGGGACCAGCGGCAGCGGGGACCCCCGCAGCTCGGCCCCGGCCCTGCGCGGCAGCGACAGCCGGAACTGCGATCCCTGGCCGGGCTGCCCCCACGCCTGGAGCCAGCCGCCGTGCAGCTGCGCGTCCTCCTTGGCGATGGACAGACCCAGGCCCGTGCCGCCGGTGGTGCGCACGCGCGCGGGGTCGGCCCGCCAGAAGCGGTCGAAGCACAGGTGCTCCTCCCCCTCCTTCAGCCCCACACCGTAGTCGCGCACGGCCACCGCGACCGAGTCCCGGTCGCCCGCGGCCGCCACCACGACGTCGCGGCCCTCGCTGTGCTCGATGGCGTTGACGACCAGGTTGCGCAGGATCCGGTTGATCCGGCGCGCGTCGAACTCGGCCACGCACGGCTCCGTGGGGAGCCGGAGGACGACCTTGATGCCCCGGCGCTCGGCGATCTGCTCGGCGTCGCCCACCGCCTTCATGACGGAGTCGCGCACGTCCACCGAGTCGATGCCCAGGGTCGCCGCTCCCGCGTCGTGGCGGCTGATCTCCAGCAGGTCGGTGAGCAGTTCCTCGAACCGTTCCACCTGGCTCTGCAGCAGCTCCACGGGACGGCGCTGGGTCGGGTCGAGGTCGTCGCGGTCGTCGTAGAGGACGTCGCTGGCCATCTTGATGGTGGTCAGCGGGGTCCGCAGCTCGTGGGAGACGTCGGAGACGAACTGGCGCTGGAGCTTGGACAGCTCCTCCAGCTCCTGGATCTTCTCCTGGAGGTTGCCCGCCATGTCGTTGAACGAGACCGCCAGCCGGGCGAGGTCGTCCTCGCCCTGCACGGTCATGCGCTCGGTGAGGTCGCCCTTGGCGAGCCGCTCGGCGGAGCGCGCGGCCGAGCGGACCGGGCTCACCACCTGCCGGGTGATGACGAACGCGATCAGGCCCAGCAGGATGACCAGCAGCACCCCGACGAGTCCGACCGTGCGCTGCACGAGGTCGAGGATCTCCTGCTCGTGCTGGAGCGGGAAGATGTAGTAGAGCTCGTAGGCGTGCGTGAGCTCGGCGCCCACCACCAGCGCGGGCTCGGCCGAGCCGTCCGCCTCGATCCGGGTGTAGGTGTGGTACTGCTGCTCCGGCTCCTCGGACTGGCGGATCTGATCGATGAGGCGTTCGGGGATGCTCTCCTCGACGCTCTCGGCGTCGACGGTCGCCCAGCCCCGCTCGTCGCTCCCCCACGGCAGGATGACCACGCCGTACAGGCCCGTCTCACCGCTGCGGCTGGTCAGCTCGCTCGCGATGTTGTTCAGGAGCCGGTCGCGGTCCCCGGTCTCGTTCTCCTGTAGCTCGGCCAGGGCGTAGTTGAGCCCGGCCCGGTGGTCGTTGACCGCCGAGTCGATCTTGGCGTCGAGCAGCCCGCCCCGCACCTGGGAGACGAGCACGTAGCCCAGACCGGCGATGACCAGTATGGACAGCACCAGGGTGGTGGAGATGACCCTCAGGTGCAGTGACCGGCGCCAGTTGGTCTGGACGCCGCGGACCAGGGCCCGGGCGGCGCGCTGCGCGAAGAGGTAGGCCCTGGTCAGACCGGAACCGGAGTCGTCGCGGTCCTTTCCGGAGCCGAGCGTGCCTGAGGGCGGGTCGGTCCGCTCCCCTTCGGAGTCGGCCCCCCGGTGCTCCTCGGGTGCGGCTGCTGTCATCGACCTGAACCGTGGGTCAGGCGGTCCCGGCCTTGTAGCCGACACCGCGGACTGTCACGACGACCTCGGGGTGTTCCGGGTCCTTCTCGATCTTGGCGCGCAACCGCTGCACGTGGACGTTGACCAGGCGGGTGTCGGCGGCGTGCCGGTAGCCCCAGACCTGCTCCAGCAGGACCTCGCGGGTGAAGACCTGGCGCGGCTTGCGGGCCAGTGCGACGAGGAGGTCGAACTCCAGCGGGGTGAGGCTGATCTGCTCGCCGTCGCGGCGCACGGCGTGCCCCGCGACGTCGATGGTGATGTCGCCGATCTGCAGGACCTCGGGAGCGGGCTCCTCGGTCCGGCGCAGGCGCACGCGGACGCGCGCCACGAGCTCCTTGGGCTTGAACGGCTTGACGATGTAGTCGTCGGCGCCGGACTCCAGGCCGAGGACGACATCGATGGTGTCGGTCTTGGCGGTCAGCATGACGACGGGCACGCCGGACTCGGCGCGGATCTGTCGGCACACGTCGATACCGTCGGCACCGGGCAGCATCAGGTCCAGGAGTACCAGATCGGGCTTGGTCTCGCGGAAGGCTTCCAGGGCCTTGTCGCCGTCATGCACGAACGAGGGCTCGAACCCCTCGCCCCGCAGAACGATGCCCAGCATCTCGGCGAGGGCGAGGTCATCGTCGACAACCAGTACACGTCCCTTCATCGGCGTATCCGGCACGCAGCGCGACCGCTTCGTGGGCGGGTCCCGCGGTGCCTACTCCTCTCTCCTGGAACTGTCGAGCGTCTTGGTCATCCGGATCCTGCTCCCCGAGGCAGGGAAACCGAACGCGTTCCCCCAACCTTGCCACCTTTGGGCACCGTTGGGAGAGTGGTCGAAGGTGTTCGGCCCCCGTGGAGGCCGATGTCGGCCAACCGCGACGTCGGCGCTGGCCGCACGCGGTTCCGACACGTTCATGGATTCAGCCTGTTGGTAACAGAAAGCATACAAAAGGAATGAAGTGCGTCGGTTGTACCGGTGTGAGCCGCGAACCCGCCAATAACCGAGGGAACCGGCCGGTAGGTTGGATTCCAGCACGCCGAGAATCGCGCGAAGACGCTCGCGCAGCGTAACCGAACCTCACGGAGGGCGGGGCCACATGACCCAGGAGGACGGCCGTCGGGACGAGCCCGGGGCGGCCACCGAGCGCTCGGACGGGGAACGGACGGACGCACCTGGGGCCGCGGACTCCGAGGCCGGCCCCGCGCCGGAACCGTCCTCCCCCGGGGAGGGGGGCACCGGGACGCCCCGTTTCGAGGCGCCCGAGGGCGCGGGACACGGCTTCGCCGCTCCGGGCGCGGGTATGTCCGAGAGCTCGCAGCACGGCTCCGCCACTCCCGGTGCGGGGACTCCGGAGGGCGCTGGGCACGGCTTCGCCGCCCCCGGCGGGCACCCCGCCGAGGGTTCTCAGCAAGGCTTCGCGGCATCTGGCGGATACCCGTCCCAGGGTTCACAGCACGGCTTCGCCGCTCCCGGCTCGGGCACGCCCGAGGGTTCGCAGCACGGCTTCGCGCCCCCCGGCGGAGGCGCGCCGGGATCCGAGCACCACGGCTTCGCCCCGCCCGGCGGCGGACAGCACGCCGCGGCCGGACCCGCGCCCCAGGGCCAGTGGGGCGTCCCCGGGCACGCGGCCCCCGGCGGCTACGGTCCTCCCGGCCAGGGCCTGCCCCCGGGCGCCGGCCACGGCGGCGTGCCGGGCCGGCCTCCCCAGGCGCCCAGGCCCGGCGTCGTCCCGCTGCGGCCGATGACCGTCGGCGACCTGCTCAACGGCGCCTTCAGCCTCATCCGGCACAACCCGAAGACCTTCGTCGGGGTCTCCATCATCGTCATGGCGATCGCCAGCATCGTCAGCTCGATCGGCTTCGGCGGATACATGTCCGACTACGGCCGTGTCGTCGACCAGCTCATGGCCGATCCGAGCGCGGTCGACACCGACGACCCCTTCCCCTTCTCGACGTGGTCGATCGTCGCCCTCTACGGGGGCTCCCTGATCAGCTACGCCGGCACGATCGTGCTCACCGGTCTTCTGACCTGCGCGATCGGCCTCGCCGTCCTGGGCCGCAAGCTCAGCCCGTCGCAGGCGTGGGCCGCCGCCAAGCCCCGTCTGGGCGCGGTCGCCGGACTGGCGCTGCTCCAGCTGGCGATCTTCTTCGGACTGTCGGTCATCGTGATCGGCCTCATCGCGCTCGGCTTCGTCCTCGGCTTCGCGCTCCTGTCCTCGGGGGCGGACGCGGCCGGAGCGGTGGTCATGGTCGTGACCGTGCTGATCGGCCTGCTCGGCGGACTCGTCCTGGCCGCCTGGATCTCCGTGCGCATCTACTTCGCCATGCCGATCGTCGTCCTGGAGCGGCTGAGCCCGACCAGCGCGCTGGCGCGGTCGTGGCGCCTGACGCGGGGCAGCTGGTGGCGCGTGCTCGGGATCCTCCTCCTGACCATGCTGCTGGTCGGCGTGGTCAGTCAGCTTCTGACCACACCGTTCACCCTGCTGTCGGTCGTGCCCGCCTTCGTCTTCCCCGGTGAGGCCTGGGTCCCCGTCGCGGCGGGCGCCGTCATCTACGTCGGCACCGTCCTGATCTCCTCGTTCACCACGCCCTTCACCGTCGGTGTGAGCACGCTGCTCTACATCGACCTGCGGATGCGCCGCGAGGGCCTGGACCTGAAGCTGCACACCGCCTCGCAGGCGGGCCACGAGGTGGGCGCGGAGATCTACCTCCCGGAGAGGCAGGCGTGACACCACACCTCGCAGCCGGCCTGGAGGTCACCCGCGACGAGGGCCGCAGGCGCGCGCTCGACGAGCTCTCCGACCCGGTGTACGGGTCCCAGGAGCCCACGCTCATCGAACGCCTCCGCGCCTGGTTCATGGAGCTGCTGGAGAGCCTGGCCGACCTGGGCGGCGGCGTGCTGTCGGGCCAGTGGTACCTGGTCGCCCTGCTGGTGCTCGTCGCGGTCCTGGTGGTCTGGCTGATCGTCTACCTGCGCCCCTCGCGCAGCCGCGCGCGCGGCGTCCCCGTGCACGAGGGCCGTCCGCTGTCGGCGGCCGACCACCGCTCCGCCGCGGACGCGCACGAGGCCGCGGGCGCGTACGCGGAGGCGGTCGCCGAACGCCTCCGCGCGATCAGCGTGGACCTGGAGGACCGGGCCGTCGTCACGCCCCGCGCGGGCCGCACCGCCACCGAGCTGGCCGCGGAGGCCGCGGTGGTCCTGCCGGACGAGGCGACGGCGCTGCGCGACGGCGCCGCGGTCTTCAACGACGTGGCCTACGGCGACCGCGAGGCCACGGCGGACTCCACGCGCGTGATGCGCGAACTGGACGAGCGGCTGCGGGCCGCCCGGCCCGCACCGGCCGAGGAGGCGCACCCGTGACCGCGACCGTCCCCCCGCCCGCCGCGCCCACCGTGCCCGCCCCTCCCACCGGAGGAGGGGGCCGCCCGCCGTCGGCGATCGCGCGCCTGTGGCGCTCCGTCCGCGTACCGTTCGTGCTGGTCACGGCGCTCGTCGTGGCGGCGGTCCTGTTGTCGCTGGGCAACGAGCAGTTCCCCGAGGGCTACCTGGAGCCGGGGAGCGTCTCCCCGGACGGAGCGCGCGCGCTGGTCCGGATCCTCGAAGAGGACCGCGACGTCGAGGTGGTGCGCTCCTCGGCCGACGCCGAGGAGGCACTGGCCGACGCCGGCGGGGACGTCGTCCTGGTCGTGTTCCTCGACCACCGGCTCCTGCCCGAGGAACTGGACTCCCTGGCGGCGCTGGAGGCCGACACGGTCCTGGTCCAGCCCACGCTGCGGTCCCTGGAGGCCTTCGCGCCGGGCGTCGACGTCACCGGGCGCGCCGATCCGGACGAGGTCCTGGCCCCGCTGTGCACGATGACCGAGGCCGTGGCCGCGGGCGACGCCGAGGTCGGCGGCGAGCTCTACGGCGCCCCCGAGGGCTCCGGTGCCGTGGGCTGCTACCCGGCGGGTTCGGGCGACGCGCTGATCCGCGTCGACGACGGCGCGTCCACGACCACGGTGCTGGGCACGGGGGCGCCGCTCACCAACACCGAGCTCGACGACGAGGGCAACGCCGCGCTGGCGCTGAACCTCATGGCGGCCGAGGACGTGGTGTGGCTGCGCCCCGACCCGCCGCGGCAGGAGGGTTCGGCGACACTGGTCGAGCTCCTCCCGCTCGGGCTGCGCTGGTCGCTGGTCCCGCTCGTGGCCGCGCTGGTCCTTCTCGCGCTGTGGCGGGGACGCCGGATGGGCCCGCTGGTCCCGGAGTCGCTGCCGGTCGCGGTGCAGGCCGCGGAGACCACGCGGGGCCGTGCCGCGCTGTACCGCTCGCGCAAGGCGCGGGACCGCGCCGCGCTGGCGATGCGCACGGGCTTCCTGGACCGAGCGGTCCCCAAGCTCGGCCTGGCCTCCGACGTCGGCGACGAGGCCGTCGTCTCGGCGCTGGCCGCCCGTACCGGCGACGACCCCGCGGTGCTGTCGGCGCTGCTCCACCCCGCCGATCCCGACCCGTTCACGGCCGACGACGGCGCGCTGGTGCGCCTGGCCGACGAGCTGGACGCCCGGACCCGGCGGCTGCGGTGACCCGGGCCCCGCACGCAATCCGTTCCATGAGAGAGGTAGACCCCACGTGAGCGCCTTCACACCCGAGGCACTGCCATCCGCCGAGGCGGCGCGGTCGGCGTTGACCGACCTGCGCCGCGAGGTGGCCAAGGCGGTCGTGGGTCAGGACGAGACGGTGACCGGCCTGGTCGTGGCGCTGCTGTGCCGCGGCCACGTGCTGCTGGAGGGCGTGCCCGGTGTCGCCAAGACACTGCTGGTGCGCACGGTCGCCGCGGCCCTGTCCCTCGACAACAAGCGGGTGCAGTTCACCCCGGACCTGATGCCGGGCGACGTGACGGGCTCGCTCGTCTACGACCAGAACACGGCGAAGTTCGAGTTCCTCAAGGGACCCGTCTTCACCAACCTGCTGCTGGCCGACGAGATCAACCGGACCCCGCCCAAGACGCAGGCGTCGCTGCTGGAGGCCATGGAGGAGCACCAGGTGACGGTGGAGGGGAGCCCGGTGGCGCTGCCCGAGCCGTTCATGGTCGCCGCCACGCAGAACCCGGTCGAGTACGAGGGCACGTACCCGCTGCCGGAGGCGCAGCTGGACCGGTTCCTGCTCAAGGTGACCATCCCGCTGCCCGGGCGCGCCGCCGAGGTGGACATGCTCGGCCGCCACGCCGAGGGGTTCGACCCGGGCGACCTGGCCAGTGCCGGTGTGCGCGCCGTGGCCGGGGCCGCCGAGCTGCAGGCGGCCCGCATGGCGGTCGAGCGGGTGCGGGTGGCCCCCGAGGTGCTCGGATACATCGTCGACCTGTGCCGGGCGACCCGGATGTCGCCGTCGCTGCAGCTGGGCGCCTCGCCCCGCGGTGCCACGGCGCTGCTGCGCACGAGCCGGGCGTGGGCGTGGCTGACCGGGCGTGACTACGTGACGCCGGACGACGTCAAGGCGCTGGCCAAGGGCACGCTGCGGCACCGGATCGCGCTGCGTCCCGAGGCCGAGCTGGAGGGCGCGACCAGCGACGGAATCCTGGACGGTGTGCTCGCCTCCGTCCCGGTGCCCCGCTGATGGTGGTCACCGGCCGCGCCGTGCTCCTGGCCCTCGTGGCGGTGGCGGCCGTGGCGATCTCGGGTGACCTGGGGGCGGTCGTCACGGCGGTGGCGCTGGGCCTGCTGGTGGCGCTGGTCGTGCTGGACGTACTCCTGGCCGCGAGCCCCCGGGCGCTGCGCCTGGCCCGGGAGGGCGACACCTCGCTGCGGCTGGGCGACTCCGCGACCGTGTCCGTGACGCTGGCCAACCCGTCCCGGCGGCGGCTGCGGGGGTCGGTGCGCGACGCCTGGCCTCCGAGCGCGCACGCCGTGCCGCGCTCGCGGGCCCTGGTCGTGGGCGCGGGCGAGCGGCGCCGGGTGACCACGGCGCTGACGCCCACGCGCCGGGGCGACGCCCGCGCCGCGGGGCTGACCGTGCGCAGTGTGGGCCCGCTGGGGCTGGCGGGGCGCCAGAGGACGCTCTCGGCCCCGTGGACGGTGCGGACTCTACCGCCGTTCCACAGTCGCCGGCACCTGCCGGGCAAGCTGTCGCGGCTGAGGGAGCTGGAGGGCCAGCACACGGCGATGGTGCGCGGGCAGGGCAGCGAGTTCGACTCCCTGCGCGACTACGTGCCCGGGGACGACGTCCGGTCCATCGACTGGCGCGCGACCGCCCGGGGCGACGGGGTCGTGGTGCGCACCTGGCGGCCCGAGCGCGACCGGCGCATCCTCATCGTGCTGGACACGGGGCGCACGTCGGCGGGACGCGTGGGCGACACCCCGCGCCTGGACCACGCCATGGACGCCGCTCTGCTGCTCGCCGCGCTGGCGGGCAAGGCGGGCGACCGGGTGGACTTCCTGGCCTACGACCGGCGCACCCGGGCGCAGGTGCGCTCGTCGGGCAAGGGCAGCCAGGTCGGCCGGATCGTGGAGGCGATGGCGCCGCTGGAGGCGGAGCTGGTCGAGTCCGATCCGGCGGGGCTGGTGGGCACGGTCCTGGGCACCCAGGGCCGGACCCGCAAGCTGGTGGTGCTGCTGACCGACCTCAACGCCGCGGCGCTGGAGGAGGGGCTGCTGCCCCGGTTGCCCGCGCTGACCTCCCGTCACCTGCTCATGGTCGCGGCGGTCCGCGACCCGGCGGTGGACGCGATGGCCGAGGAGCGGGGCAGCGCCGACGCGGTGTACCGGGCGGCGTCGGCCGAGCGCACGCTCGACGAGCGCCGCCGGGTGACCGCCGAGCTGCGGCGGCTGGGTGTGGAGGTCGTCGACGCCGACCCCGAGCACATCGCGCCCGCCCTGGCCGACGCCTACATCAACCTCAAGGCCCAGGGACGGCTGTAGGGACGGCTGTAGGGACGGACGGCCCGCCGGGATCACGGTCCCACCGGCGGGCCCGTCAGCTCACAGGGGGCCGAGAACGAGACGGCAGGCATGATCCACCTCGTCCAGTGCGTGGGGTTCGAGTCGCCCTGCGAAGTCCCCCAGGCGGATCTGGCGGTCGACAGAGCGCATCTGGTCGACGAGCACTACGCCACACACGCGCGCGCCGAGCAGGGCAGTATGGGGGCATGGCATCTCCCCCCGACGCTCACGACAACGCCGTCCACGGTGCCGTGTCCGGCCAGCTGGTGCAGGCCAGGGACATCCACGGCGGCGTGACGATCAACGTCCCGTCTCCGCCCCCGGCTCCGGTTCCGCTCTCGGACGTGTCCCTGGACCTGCCCCGCCTTGCGACCGCCGTGCGCGGCCGGGACGAGCTCCTGGACACGCTCGGAGCGGCCATGGCGGTGGGCGCGCCCGTTCCCCACATCCTCACCGGCCCGGGCGGGTTCGGCAAGACGACCGTGGCCGCCGCGCTGGCAGAGCGAGCGCGCGCCGACGGGTGGACGGTGTTCTGGGTGCGGCCGGGGAACGTCGCGGCGAGCATGCTGGAGGCCGCCGTCGAGGCGGGCGGCTCCCGGGCGGAGGCCGAACAAGTCAGGCCCACCCGTCGCCAGGCGGCCCGCTGGGTGTGGCGGCACCTGGACCAGGCGCCCCGGCCATGGCTGCTGGTCATCGACAACGCGGACCGACCGGAGGAGCTGGACCCGGAGAACCGGCCAGGAGACCAGCTGGGCTGGATGCGAGCGAGTCCCGGCGGGTTCGTACTGGTCACCAGCCGTGTGGACGATCCCGCCCAGTGGGCGCCCGCGCACGTCCATCGGATCGGCGAGCTTGGCCGCGAGGCCGCGACCACCGCACTCACCGACCACGCGGGGGCGGTCGACCTCCCCGGAGCGGACGAACTCGCCGACCGCCTGGGCGGAGTCCCATTAGCGGTGTTCCTGGCCGGGCGCATCCTGGCGACGCACCAGGTGCTGTTCCCCGACGCACGGGCGCTCCTGGCCAGACTCGATCAGGACGTGTCAGCACTGGACGCACTGGCCGCGCCCCTCGTCACCGGAGGCGACACCGAGCGCAGGCTCCTGTCCGGTGTCTGGGAACTGTCCCTGCGACTGGTCACCGAACACGATGTGAACGCCGCGCCGCTCCTGCGCCTCCTCTCCGTCCTCGGGTCGGAGGGATCTCCTGTTCCCCTGCGCCGGTTGCCGGTCTCGGATCTGGCCGACAACCCGTTCGACGCACTGGACGAGGTGGCGATGGCCCATGCGCTCAACGCACTGGTCGTCCATGGGCTGGTCACCTTGACGACGAGCCTCGAAGAGCGGGCGTTGCGTCTGCACCCACTCGTGTCAGAGAGCGTGCGCGCCGGCATGACCGACGACGACCTGCCGCTCCTCGATGTGGCCGAGCGGTTGCTCTCCCGTGAGTTCGGCAACGACCCGGCCCTCGAACGCGCCGGGTACACGGTTCTGCACGACCTCAACACTCGCCTGCGGCCTCATCACCCTCAGGCGGCCCTCGACACACTCGTGTCGGTCGCCCACGCCCAGATCCGCCTGGGTCAACGTAACGCGGCGCGGGCGATCCTGCGGACCGCCCTGGAAGGTGCCCGAGACCGCCTGGGAGCCGACCACCCGACCACGTTCCGCGCGCGTCACCTCCTCGCCGAGTCGCGGCTCTACCAGGGTCACATCGATGAGGCCGAGCGGGCTCTGCGCGCTCTCGTCGCCGACAAGGAAGCGGCCCTCGGCTCCGATGCCCCGTCTACGCTGGACACTCGGTATCTCGTCACCCTCGCTGTGGGCCGCCGAGAGGACTGGAATGCCGTGGTCGACGAGTCACGGCGGCTTCTGGCCGATCGCGTGCGCGTGAGTGGCGACGAGCATCCGCAGACACTCTTCGTGAAGGAAGGGCTCGCCTACGCTCTCTTCCGGACCGGGGACGCCGACACCGCTCTACGGGAGATGAGGGCCGTGCGGGCGGCCCGTGTCCGCACGGTGGGAGAGCACCACGAGCGCACACGCCAGGTCGACCTCTACCTGGCCGTCATCGCTCGGGACATGGGGGACCACGCCGCCGCCCGACGCCTCTGCGAGCGCCTGCTCGACCACTGGCTGCCGAAACTCGGACCGGAACACCAGGACACCGTGTTCGTCCGGGAGATCCTCGACGGCCTCCCCTGACGGAGGCGGCTGACGGCCTGGCTCTCAGGCGCGGATCTCACCCACGCACAGCGCGAACGAACGCCCGCCACTCCGCTGTCGCGACGCCCAGCACGAGGCCCGACCGGGCCTGGGAGTCCCTGAGCCGCACGCGGGCCGCCGCGGGTGCGTAGCGGATCTCCACACAGCTGTTCCCCGAGACATGGCTCGCACTGCTCTTCGACCAACTGTCGGGCCGGAGTCCCGCGAAGGCGACCTCCAAGCAATCGCTGATATGGCTGCTATGGCTGCTCTTGAACCAGCGGGGGGCGGGGTCGTCCATGGGGGCGATGATGGCACGGGCGGCCCCTTCCCGTCCGAGATTCAGCCCACCGGGACCGCGGCGGGGGCGTCCCTGATGTCGCCCGTCTCGCCCTCCTGGTGGGCCCTGCGGCCGACCGTGAACACGTAGGCGAGGAACAGCGCCTCGGCGACCACGCCGATGCCGATGCGCAGCCACGTGGTGTGCACCCAGCCCGTGACGAAGCCCTCGATGAGCCCCGAGATGAACAGCACCACCACGAGCCCCAGCACCACCGCGATGGCCGCCCGGGCCTCCTCCCCCAGGGCCCGCATGCGGGTGCGGTCACCCGGCGCGATGATCGTCCAGCCCAGCTTCAGTCCGACACCGCCCGCCACGAACACCGCCGTCAACTCCAGCAGTCCGTGCGGCAGGATCAGCCCGAAGAACTGCTCCCCCCGGCCGTGGCCGATCATCATCCCCGCCGCGAACCCGAGGTTGACCCCGTTCATCGCCAGCACGTACAGGGTCGGCAGCCCGAAGGCCACACCGAAGATGATCGCCTGCGCCGACACCCACGCGTTGTTGGTCCACACCTGGGCGGCGAAGGATCCGGCCGGGTTCTCCACGTAGTAGTTGGCGAAGTCGTGCTCGACGTAGCGGGCCATCTCCTCGGGCGTGCCCACCGCGTACATGACGTCCGGGTTGGTGACCATCCACACGGCCACGGCCGTCGAGAGCAGCACCGTGCCCGCGGACACACCGATCCACCACCAGCGCAACCGGTAGAGCACCGCGGGGAACACGCGTGTGAAGAATCCCGCCGCGTCGCGCCAGGCGGGCGCGTGCGCACCCGTCACCGCGGACCGGGCCCGGGCCACCTGTGTCGACAGCCGGCCCACCAGGGCCGGGTCCTGGCCGGAGGAGCGCACGACCGACAGGTGCGTGGACACCCGCTGGTAGAGGTCGACGAGTTCGTCGATCTCGGCACCCCGCAGCGACCGGCGCCTGCGCACCAGGTCGTCCAGCCGTTCCCACTCCCGTGCGTGCGCCGCGGCGAAGACGTCGATATCCACGCATTGGACCCTACTGGATCGACCCCGGCCCGTGACCGCCGGTGCGAACGGGCCTGATGAGTGCCGGGTAATGTCGGGTGGACGGTTGAAGTCGGCCCTCAAGGGAGCGTGTGCTGGTGTCCTACCCCGGAGGCGGTGAGACCGGGGGCGACGTCTACGGCGTCACCCCTCTGGTCACGGGTGACGCGGTGGTCCTCGATCTGAGGCCCGCCGGCTTCGCCACGCGGGCCGCGGCCATCGCCATCGACGTCCTCGTCCAGTTGATCGCCCTCGCCGTGCTGGGCGTGCTGGTGGCCTGGATGAGTTTCGGCGTGGACGTGGCCGCGACCAGCGCGGTCTCCCTCGCCGGCGTGGTCCTGATCCTCGTGGGGTACCCGACGGCGTTCGAGACCATCTCCCGCGGCCGATCCCTCGGCAAGATGGCCATGGGGCTGCGCGTGGTCGGCACCGACGGCTCGCCGGAACGGTTCCGCCAGGCGCTCGGACGGGCCCTGGCCGGGTTCGTGGAGATCTGGCTGGTCACGGGCGTGATCGCGCTGATCACGTCGATGATCAACCGCGACGGGCGCCGTGTGGGCGACTTCGTGGCCGGGACCATGGTCGTGGAGGAGCGCACCGGGCGCCGCAGGGACGAGCACATCCCGATGCCGCCGCAGCTGGCGGGCTGGGCGGCCGGAGCCGAACTGTCCGGACTGGCCGACGAGACCGCCGCGGCCGCCCGCCAGTACGTGCTGCGCTACCAGGAGCTGGCCGAGCACACCCGGCACGAGATGGGCGCCCGCCTGGCCGACCGGGTCGCGGCCCAGATCAGCCCGCCACCGCCGCCCGGCACCACGCCCCCCTACTTCCTGGCCGCCGTCCTGGCCGAGCGACGGCGCCGCCACACGGACACCGCGCAGCGGCCCCGGTACTGACCCCGGGCCCCGCGGGACCGGGCCGGACCTGACCGAACCCCGGCCGTACCGGACCTGGACCCGGGCTCAGCGCGGCACAGGCACCGGCACTCGCATCGCCGTGCGTCCGCGCTCCCGGTACCGGCGCGGGTCCCGTCCGCGCGGACGGTCCTCAGGGCCGCCAGGAGCTGAGGTAGGCCTCCTGGCCCGCCGTGAGGGCGTCGATGCTCACGCCCAGCTCGGCCAGTTCGAGCCGGGCCACCTCGGTGTCCGTCTCCGCCGGAACGTCCACCACGCCCGGGGCCAGGTCGGCGTGCGAGCGCGCCAGCCACTCCGTGGTCAGGGCCTGCACCGCGAAGGACAGATCCATCACCGCGGCCGGGTGGCCCTCGGCGGCGCCCAGGTTGACCAGGCGTCCCTCCGACAGCAGCAGGACCCGGCGGCCGTCGGCGAACACGTACTCGTCGGCCTGTTCGCGCACGCCCCGGTTCACCGTCACGGCGAGGCCGTCCAGCGCGTCCAGGTCGATCTCCAGGTCGAAGTGCCCGGAGTTGGCCAGGATCGCGCCGTCCTTCATCCGCTTGAGGTGCTCGGCTCCGACCACGTCCCGGTTGCCGGTGACGGTGACGAACACGTCCCCGACCGGGGCCGCCTCCGCCATCGTCGTGACGGTGTAGCCCTGCATCACCGCGTCCAGGGCCTTGACCGGGTCGACCTCGGTGACGACCACCCGCGCGCCCATGCCGCGGGCGCGCTCGGCCAGCCCTCGACCGCAGTACCCGAAGCCCGCGACCACGACGGTGCGGCCCGCCAGCATCGCGTTGGTGGCCCGCAGGATGCCGTCGATGGTCGACTGCCCGGTGCCGTACCGGTTGTCGAACATGCGCTTGGTCGCGGTGTCGTTCACGGCGACCATCGGCAGCCGCAGTTCCCCCTCCGCGCTCATCCGGCGCAGCCGGATGACACCCGTCGTGGTCTGCTCACAGCCGCCGAGGATGCCCTCCAGCAGGTCGGGGCGGTCCGAGTGGACCGTGTTGACCAGGTCGCACCCGTCGTCGAGCAGCAGGTGCGGACGCGTCTCCAGCACGGTGACGAGGTTGCGGTCGTAGGCGACGGGGTCCATCCCGGCCCACGCGTGGACCGACACCCCGTACTCGGACACCAGCGCGGCCGCGGTGTCGTCCTGGGTCGACACCGGGTTCGACGCGGCCAGGGCGAGCTCCGCGCCCCCCGCGCGCAGGGCGCGCAGCAGGTTGGCGGTCTCGGCGGTCACGTGCAGGCACGCGGCGATCCGCAGGCCCTCCAACGGACGTTCGAGGGCGAAGCGCTCGCGCACGCTGCGCAGCACGGGCATGGAGCGCTCGGCCCAGTCCACCCGGCGGACCCCGGCCTCGGCGAGGCCGAGGTCCGCCACCTCGTGTGAGGGCTCAGTCATGTCCACCCGAAGGCTAGTAGCGGTAGTGGTCGGCCTTGTACGGGCCCGCGACGTCCACGCCGATGTAGTCGGCCTGCTCCTTGGTGAGCGTGGTCAGCTTGACGCCCAGGGCGTCCAGGTGCAGCCGCGCGACCTTCTCGTCGAGGATCTTGGGCAGCGTGTACACGGCCACCGGGTACTCGTCGGGCTTGGTGAACAGCTCGATCTGTGCGATGACCTGGTTGGTGAAGCTGTTGGACATCACGAAGCTGGGGTGGCCGGTGGCGTTGCCCAGGTTGAGCAGGCGGCCCTCGGAGAGCACCAGGACGGACGTGCCGTTCTCGAAGGTCCACTCGTGGACCTGCGGCTTGATCTCCTTCTTCTTGACGCCGGGCACCTTCGCCAGGCCGGCCATGTCGATCTCGTTGTCGAAGTGGCCGACGTTGCCGACGATCGCCTGGTGCTTCATCCGGGTGATCTGGTCGGCCATGATGACGTTGAAGTTGCCGGTGGTGGTGATGAAGATGTCACCGGTGTCGATCACGTCCTCCAGGGTGGTGACCTGGAAGCCGTCCATCGCCGCCTGGAGGGCGTTGATCGGGTCGATCTCGGTGACGATCACGCGGGCGCCCTGGCCGCGCAGCGCCTCGGCCGCGCCCTTGCCGACGTCGCCGTAACCGCAGACCACGGCGACCTTGCCGCCGATGAGGACGTCGGTGGCGCGCATGATGCCGTCGGGCAGCGAGTGGCGGATGCCGTACTTGTTGTCGAACTTGCTCTTGGTGACCGAGTCGTTGACGTTGATCGCCGGGAACGGCAGGGTGCCCTCGCGCTGCATCTCGTAGAGGCGGAGCACGCCGGTGGTGGTCTCCTCGGTGACGCCGCGGATGCCGGAGGCGATGCGGGTCCACTTGCCGGAGTCGGCCGCCAGGCTCTTCTGGAGCAGGCCGAGGACGACCGCGAACTCCTCGCTGTCGGCCGTGGAGGGGTCCGGCACGGCGCCGGCCTTCTCGTAGGCGGCACCCTTGACGACGAGCATCGTGGCGTCGCCGCCGTCGTCCAGGATCATGTTGGGGCCCTCGGCGCCGGGCCAGGTGAGCGCCTGCTCGGTGCACCACCAGTACTCCTCCAGCGTCTCCCCCTTCCAGGCGAAGACGGGGACGCCCCTGGGGTCCTCGGGGGTGCCGTCGGGGCCCACCACGACGGCGGCCGCGGCGTGGTCCTGGGTGGAGAAGATGTTGCAGCTGACCCAGCGCACCTCGGCACCCAGGGCGACCAGGGTCTCGATGAGGACGGCGGTCTGAACGGTCATGTGCAGCGAGCCCATGATGCGCGCGCCGCTGAGCGGCTTGCTGTCCCCGTACTCGGCGCGGGTGGCCATGAGCCCGGGCATCTCGTGCTCGGCGAGCCGGATCTCGTCGCGGCCGAACTCGGCCAGGGACAGATCGGCGACCTTGAAGTCGAAAGCCATGCGTTCCTCACTCGTCATCGTGGTTGCGCCATGATTCTAGAGCCGCACGCAGCGCCACGGCACAAAGCTGACAATCAAGTGTCAGCTTTGCCCACCTTGGTCTCCGGTTTCGATTAGTGTCGCCTTCATGGCCGCCCGCGACGACGCCCCGCGCACACCCGACCGCTCCGCCTGGACGGCCGGGCCCGTCCCGATCTCGACGGCCGCCGAGCAGGTCGGGACCAGTGCCCGCATGCTGCGCTACCGCGAGGGACTCGGGCTGCTGCCCCGCACGCAGGAGCAGCCGACGGGCCGCGGCCACCGGCACCGCAGGTTCACCGAGGAGGACCTCCGCACGATCGCCACCGGACTGGAGCTGGAACGCGAGTTCGACATCCCCCCGGCCGCGCTGGCGTTCGCGCTGCGCGTGCTCGCCGAACCCGACGTGCTGGCGCGCGTGCGCGACCACGGCGAGCGCCTGGGACGCCTGGCGGCAGCACCCACCCGCGCCCTGGACTTCGACAAGCAGAAGGCGATGCGGCTCCTCCAGGACCGGCGCCGCTGAGCCGACTCCTGGCGAACCGGATCCCGCTGAGCCGAATCCCGCCGAACCCGCGCGACCGAACTGGCGCGGCCGGGTCGAGAGCTGTCGCACCGGAGCTGGCGACCCGTCACCGCTGAGCCGAGAACGACCGAACCGGATCCCGCTGAGCCGAGTCCTACCAACCGGTGCCCTGCCCGGGCCGACACCACACATCCGACACCACCGGAACCTCCAGCCCCATCGGCCCCACCAGCACGGGTTCCGGGACCCCGACGCCGGAGACGACGCGGGGTTCACACCCGTGCGCGTCCGGTCACGGCCACAGATGGGTCCCCGTGACAGGTTTTGGCGGGGAGCGCACGGGCTACGGAGTCTGACGTGGATACCCTTAGCGGCAGCGCGGCCCCGGACCGTCTCCCGGAACGCGTGCGCGATGACCTCATGGACGTAGACCGGCTCCGGGCGATCTGGGCCCAGCACCGCCAGGGCCAGTCCCGTGACGCGCGCGGAGCCGCGCGGCGGGCGTCCGTGCACCGCCGCGTCCGGCAGATGGGCGGCGGTGACGCCCTGGAGTCGCTGCTGGAGTCCGCCTCCGGCGACCGGATGTCCGGGCGCCCGGTGACCGCCGAGGTCGTCGAGGAGCTCAACCGCGATGCCGCCACCCTGCCCGACGGATGCGCCTCCCGCTCCCCTCGACGCGAGCTGGGACCCGACCAGGCCCGGCGCCTGGCCGAGGCCGCCGCGCTCCCGGCGCACCCGGTGGTGCGGGCCGCCCACACCTACGCCGAGTGCGTGGCCGTGCTGACCGAGCTGGACGAGCCGCGCACGCCCCGCGACCGGTCCCCGTGGGTGCTGCCGTGGGTCCTGGCGTCCCTGGTCCTGCGCCGCGCGGACTTCCCGCCGCTGCTGCCGGATCCCGCCTCGGAACCGGCCCGGCCGGACGACGCCTTCGCCACCCTGGTGAGCCGGTTCGCCCGCCTGGTGACCGGCGCCCTGCGCGACGAGCTGAGCTGGACCCCCGAAGCCGTGCCCCAACCCCGGTCCGCGATTCCGCCGCTGGCCGCGGTGCTGCGCAGACGCCTCCAGGACTACCTCCACACGCGCGCCGAGTCGGTCGCCCTGATCCTGCGCTCCATGGACCCCGGCGCCCGCGCCTCGGTGCGCTCGGGGGGCGCGGACGCCCCGTCCGCGGACGCCGCCGGCGCGGCCGCGGCGGCACCCACCGTGCTCACCCCGGGGGCCGCGCACTGGTGGACGGTGCTGGAACTGGCGGTCGGCGACGCCTCGCTGACCCTGGCCGTGGTGGTCCAGGAGATCGGCCACCCGCGTACCGGTGTGCTCGCGGTGACCGCCAACGCGCGTCTGACCACCGCCGAGGGCGTGCACGACGCCCTGGACATGACCGGCGACGACAGTGTCACCGTGATCCCCACCGACTGCGCGGACGACCGGTGGCCGCAGGTGCGCGATCTCGTGGACGAGGCCCTCTCCCGCTCCATGCAGGCGCTCACCCGCGTCTGAGACGGCCGCGCGGCGGCGCGGCCGCGGACACCTTCGCGGACGTGCCCGCCGTGCGCCGACGCGCCGGGCCCGGACCGAATCCCGGAACAGGGCCGGAGTCGCCCGGGAGCGGGCGGCGGGTGCATCGCCCCGGCTCGATCGGTCAGCCGGTCAGCCGTCGCTGTCGGCGTCGTACCAGCCCGGACGCCGTGCCGCCCCGTCCTCGGGCGCACGGGTGTCGGCGGCGGCCACGCGGCCGTCCAGGAGCAGGCGCGTGGCGCGCCGCACGCGTTCGAGCGCGCGGCCGTCGTCCGGGCGCACGAGGAGCTGGTAGTAGGCCACCGCCGCCATGAGTTCGGCGAGGATCTCCACGTCCGTGCCCGCGGGCAGGCCGCCCCGGTCGACCTCGGCCCGCAGGCGGTCGAGCAGCGGGCGGCGGCGCGGCCGGATGTAGCGCTCCCAGTAGACCCGGCGCAGTTCGGGATCGCTCAGGGTCTGGGTGAGGCGGACGCGGATCAGCCGGTGGGTGCGCGGGTCGTCGCCGACGGACTCGGGGCCGAGCCACGGTTCGAGGTCGGCCGACAGGTCGCCGGTGTCCGGGATGCGCGGCACCTCGCGCACGCTGTCCAGGGCCTCGGCGATGAGTTCCTCGCGCGACTCCCACCGCCGGTAGAGGGTCGCGCGGGCGACCCCGGCCCGTTCGGTGATCGCGGCGACCGTCACCCGTCCCGGGTCCTCGTGTTCGAGCAGGAGTTCCACCGTCGCGTCCAGGAGCGCGCGCCGGGCGGCCTCCTCGCGCGGCCGTCCCGGTCCGCGTGCGGTCTGCGTGGGCATGGGGGTCCTCAGGGGTCTCGTCGTCCCGCCCCGGTGGCGGGACGGGCGCGGAGGGGTCTCGGGTCGTTCGGCCCGGGGCGCGGTGCGCGGCCCCGGGCCGAACCGCAGGACCCTACCGTGCGCGGGTGAGCGTCAGGCGTCCTGGACCAGACGGGCGCGTAGCCGCAGGACGACGTCCTCGGCCAGTCCGGCCGCGCGGAGTCCGCCCAGGGGGCCGCCGTGCCGTTCGGCCATGATCCGCCAGAAGGCGTGCATCGTCTCGGCCCGGGCGCCCATGATCGGCCCCCGCGCGACCGCCGCCTCCGCGAACGCGCCGCCGCTCGCGCCGCCGACGAGGTGGGCGATCCTGCGGGCGATTCCCGGTATGACCGCCTCGGTGCGGGCGTAGTCCCGCACGACGGCTCCCTCCTGCGCCCCGACCGCGCCGAGCAGCAGCGCGGCCAGCACGCCGGTCCGGTCCTTGCCCGCCGCGCAGTGGAAGACCGCGGGTCGGTCGGTGGCCGCCAGCAGGCTCAGGACGAGGGTGAGGGAGGCGGCGGAGGAGTCCGCCATGTCGGCGTAGAGGGCGGCGACCCCCTCCGTGGTGTCCGGCAGTCGGCCGGTTCCGCCCGCCACGAGTTCCTCGCCGAGCGGGACGTGGTGGTAGCTCACGGCGTGCCGGGTCACCGAGCGGTCGGCGAAGGGTCCCCGGCCGACGGCGGCGGCCTCCGCGGTGGAACGCAGGTCGATGACGTGGCCGATGCGGTGCCGCTCGCACGCCGAGCGGACGAAGTCCTCGGTGGCGGTGGCCAGGTCGTCGCTGCGGAAGACCAGGCCGTCGCGGACCCGGCCGCCCGCGGTCGGGATTCCGCCCAGGTCGCGGAAGTTGACCGGGGTGCTCGGTGTGACCGGGCTCGTGGGAAGGGGCAGGACGGGTGGGGTGGGGTCGGTGGTGCTCATGCTGCTCCCGGTGGTGGTGGGGGCTGTGGTGGAAGGCCCGGGCTCTCGGGGCCCGGGCCCTCCCGTCGTCGGGTGTCAGGCGGTCAGGCGGGCGCGGATGAGCGCGCTGAGCCGGTCGATGGCGGTCACGAGCGCGATGATCCCGATGACGATGGCGCACAGGTGGCCGAAGTCGTACAGCCGCAGGGCCGTGGTGAGCTCCAGACCGATCCCGCCCGCTCCGACCAGGCCGAGGATCGTGGCACCGCGCACGTTGCCCTCGAACAGCAGCAGCGTGTACGAGGTGAGCAGAGGGGCGGCCTGGGGCAGCATCGCGAACGTGATGACCTGGCCGGACGAGGCCCCCGCCGCCCGCAGCGCGTTGACCGGACCGGGATCGACCGCCTCGATGGCCTCGGCGTAGACCTTGGCGATGGTGCCGACCGAGCCGAGGATGAGGGCGAGGATCCCGGCGAAGGGCCCCAGCCCGACCGCTGAGACGAACAGCAGCGCGAAGATCAGTTCCGGGATGGAGCGCAGGACGTTGAGCACGAACCTGGCGGCCAGGTAGACCGGACGCGGGGCGATGTTCTCGGCCGCGGCGAAGCTCAGCGCGAGCGAGAGCAGCGCGCCGAACAGCGTGCCCAGCAGCGCCATCTGGAGGGTCTCCACGAGCAGCGCGGCGATGGTGGCGGCCTTGCCGAAGTCCGGCGGCCACAGCCGGGACAGGAAGTCGGCCATGGCGGGAACGCCGTCGAGCAGGGCCGCGGGGCTGAACCCCGACCCGGCGGCCGACCAGGCGATGGCGGCCGCGACGACCACCACGGTCAGCGTGCCCCCGGCTCCCGGCGGCTGCCAGGGCGAGGCCAGGCGGCGCAGTCGGTCCGGGAGCACCGGGGGTCCGGTCGGGGCGGTCATGAGTCCTCCAGAGGGCGCGCGGGGGCGGGTCCGGTGCCGAACTCGGTGTCGGCGCCGTAGATCTCCCGCACGGCCGCCGGGCCCAGGTCGGCCGAGGCCAGGTCGGCCACGACGCGGCCGTCGCGCAGGCCCACCGCGCGATCGGAGTACCGCTGGGCCAGGGCGACCACGTGCAGGCTGACCAGCACGGGGACACCGCGCTCGCGGGCCAGGTCCGAGAGCAGCCCCAGCACCGACCCGGCCAGGCGGGGGTCCAGGGAGGCCACGGGTTCGTCGGCGAGGATCAGCTTCGGGTCCTGCATCAGGGCGCGGGCGATCGCCACCCGCTGCTGCTGTCCGCCGGAGAGCGTGCGTGCCTGCTGGCGGGCCTGGTCGGCGAGCCCGACCCGGTCCAGCAGGGCGAGGGCGCGCACACGCTGCTCCCGTGAGAACACGCCCGCCACGGACGCGGGACCGGCCTGGTGGAGGCCGCCGGAGAGCACGTTGGCCAGGGCGGACAGGCGCGGCACCAGGTGGAAGTGCTGGAAGACGTGGCCGACGTCGGCGCGCAGGGACCGCAGGGCCCGTCCGCGCAGACCGGTGACCTCGCGCCCGGTGACGAGGGCGCCGCCGCGCACCACGGGGGCCATGCCCGTGAGCGCCTTCATGAGCGTGGACTTGCCGGAGCCGCTGTGGCCGAGGAGGGCGACCACCTCGCCGGAGGCCACGTCGAGGTCGACCCCCTCCAGGACGGCGGCGGTGTCGTAGACGACGGTGAGGTCGTGCGCGCTCACCACGGGGGCGGGACCGGCCGCGTCGGGCACGCGGGCGGGTGCGGGCGGGGTTTCGCCGAGTGCGGTGGCCGTGCCGTCGGCGGTCATCGGATGTCCTCCAGGTCGAGGCCGACGGAGGAGGCGACGTCGAGCAGCGGCTCGAAGACCTCCTCGTCCGGGTCGGCGATGGCGGTCTCGCCGCCCATCAGCTCGGCCAGGGACTCGTCGCCGGCCAGCAGTTCGGGCAGCCCCTCGACGATGCCGGCGCGCACCGCGGGGTCGACGTCCTCGGAGAAGACGATGGTCAGGCCGACGGGGATGGGGTCGCTCTCGGCCAGGACGACGACCTCGTCGGGGTCGACCAGCCCGGCCTCGGTGAAGGTCTCCATCAGCATCGCCGCGGTGGCCGCCACGTCGACACCGCCCTGGTCCAGGGCCAGGAGCGCGGAGTCGTGGCCTCCGGCGAAGGTCATCTCGTAGTCGGTCTCGGCCTCCAGACCGGCTTCGTTCAGGAGGGCGCGCGGCATGAAGTGGCCCGTGGTGGATCCGGGGTCGACGAAGGCGACCTGGCGGCCCTCCACGTCCGCGAGCGTCTCGATGCCGCTGTCGGCGCGGGCGAGCAGGACCGAGGCCGGTTCGTCACCGGCCTCCCAGACCAGTCCCACGTCCAGGCCGCCGGCCTCCTGGCCGATGGCCGTGGCGAAGGGGCTGAGCAGGGCCACGTCGACGTGGCCCTGGCGCAGTGCCTCGACCACGCCCATGTAGTCGGCCGGGGACTCGGTGGTGACCTCGCGGCCGGCCGCCTCGGCGATGTGGTCGGCGACGGGTTGGATCTGCGAGAGCTGCTCGGGGTCGTCGGCGCCCGGGGGGAAGGCGAAGACGAGCGCCTCGTCGGAGGACTCGCCCGCGCCGGACGCGCAGGCGGTCGCTCCGAGCAGGGACAGTGCGGCGAGCACGGTGAGGGATCGGGGGAAGCGGTGCATGCCTTCGCTCCTAGTGCGGAGTCAGGAATGTGACGCTTCCCAAGCAATCGTGATTTCGTGAACCGCCGGTATCGATACCACCGGTGCACTAATTGCGGCCAGATGAACGCCGGTCTCCGCGACCCGGCCGCGGAGGGCTCCCCAGTCGCCGCGAAGAGGGCGCGGAGCCCCCCGGTGGACCCGCGGAACGGCCACAGTGGACCCGCGGAACGACCGCGGAGGGATCCCGTCCCAGGCGATTCCTAGGCGATGGAGAGGATGATGATCACGAGGATCAGGATCACGATGGTGATCAGGACCGCCGGGATGACCCAGCTCTGCTGGAGGACGGAGTTCTGCTCGACGGGGCGCGGCACGGGCTGCTGCATCCCCGGGCGGGCGAAGGTCTGGTTGGGGTTCATCCCGGTCGCGAGCGGATTGCCCGCGTGCGGTGCCACGTGCGGCGCGGGCCGCTGCTGGGGGTAGCCCGCGGGGCCTCCGGGTCCGGGAACTCCGGGCATGCCGGGGGTTCCGGGGCGGGGGTTGGAGACCCCCGGGTGGCCGCCGAACCCGTGGCGGGGGTCGGAGCTGACGGGGTGGCCCATCTGGCCGGGCCGCGGGTTCGACATCCCCGGGTGCTGACCCATGCGGGGGTCCGAGGTCATCGGGGGGTGCCCGCCGGTGGCGTGCTGCTGGGGGTGGGGCGGCTGCGGCTGCGGGGGCCCCTGGGGCCGCATCGGCGGCATCTGGCCGCCGGTGATCAGCCCCGTCTGGGCGATCTGCTCACCCTGCTTGAGGGCGTCGTCGGCGGTGGAGTCGTCCGCCGGGCCGTCGTGGCCCAGCAGGCGCATGAGCAGGGTCTGCGCGTTGGGGCGGTTGTCGGGGTTCTTGTCCAGGCAGGCCTCGACGATCGGGCGCAGTGCCTCGTCCATGCCGTCCAGCTCCGGCGGCGCGCTGACGACCCGGTGCACCACCGCGGGCACGGTGTCGGCGCCGAAGGGGGCCTTGCCGGTGGAGGCGAACGCGATGACGCAGCCCCAGGCGAAGATGTCGCACTTGTCGGTGATCCCGCGCCCCTCGATCTGCTCGGGCGCCATGTAGGAGGGCGTGCCGACGATCGAGTTGGTCATGGTGGCCGTGCCGTCGTCGACCCGGGCGATGCCGAAGTCGATCACGCGCGGACCGTCCGGCCCCAGCAGGACGTTGCCCGGCTTGAAGTCGCGGTGGACGATCCCGGCCTTGTGGATGGCCACGAGCGCGGTCGCGGTGGAGACCGCCAGGCGCTGCAGGCGCGAGCCCTTCTGGGTGGCGCCCTTGGCGATGGTCTCCTGCAGGTCCTTGCCCGGCACGAACTCGCTGACCACGTAGGGCGGGTCGCTGTCGAGCTGGGCGTCGATGATCGCGGCGGTGCAGAAGGACGCGACCTTCTGCGCGGCGCGGACCTCCTTCTCGAACCGCTTGCGCAGGTCGGTGTCCTGGGACCACTGGTCGTTGAGGACCTTGACCGCGACCTCCTCGCCGTCGGGGTCCTCGGCGAGGTAGACGATGCCCTGGCCACCCTTGCCGAGGCGACCGGTCACGCTGTATTCACCGAACGATACGGGGTCGCTCGGCTTTAGCGATTCGGGACCGGGCATCTCTGTCCTCCAGGGAGGTCGTCTTGGCGGGGCGCAGCACCAGGGTACGGGTTGTGGGGAATACCGCGACGCGGTCCCTCACGCCCGAAAGGGGCACCTCGCCCCCTGTCGCTCCCGATATGACTGCCGAAACGTCCGTAACGTTCCCTTCGACCTCAACCGATTTTTCGGGCCTCGTCGACCAGCAGGACCGGAATGCCGTCCCGGATGGGGTAGGCGAGGCCGCTCTCGTCACAGACCAGTTCGTCGGTCTCGGGGTCGTGGCGCAGCGGCGCCTGGCTCTGCGGGCAGGCCAGGATCTCCAGCAGCCAGTCGTCGATCTTCGTGCTCATCGTTCTCGTTCCTCGTGTGGTGCCCGGGCCGTCGGGGCCGGGCCGTGGTGCCGGCGGAGCCGGACGGGCGCGGAACCGTCGGTCCGCGCCCATCCCTCCATGATGCCCGGTCAGGCGCGGACGATGGACAGGACCTCGTCGCGCAGCGCGTCCACCCCGGCGTCGTCGGCCGCCTCGACGTTGAGCCGCAGCAGCGGCTCGGTGTTGGAGGCGCGCAGGTTGAACCAGGCCCCGCCGGGCAGGGAGACCGTCAGGCCGTCGAGCTCGTCGATCGTGACGCCCTCGCGGCCCTCGAAGGCCGCGCGCACCGCGGCCATGCGGCCGGGGGCGTCGTCGACCCGGGAGTTGACCTCGCCGGAGGCCGCGTAGCGCGAGTACTCGCGGGTGATCTCGGAGAGCGGGCGGTCGTCCGTCCCCAGGACCCGCAGGACGTGCATCGCGGCGAGCATACCGGTGTCGGCCTTCCAGAAGTCCCGGAAGTAGTAGTGCGCGGAGTGCTCACCGCCGAAGATCGCGCCCGTCTCGGCCATCGTCGCCTTGATGAAGGAGTGGCCGACGCGGGTGCGCACGGGCACACCGCCGCGCTCGCGCACGATGTCGGCGACCGCGGCCGAGGTGATGAGGTTGTGGATGATGGTCGCCCCGGGCTCGCGCTCCAGCTCCTGGGCGGCCACGAGGGCGGTGATGGCCGAGGGCGGCACGGCCTCGCCCCGCTCGTCGATGACGAAGCAGCGGTCGGCGTCGCCGTCGAAGGCCAGGCCGATGTCGGCGCCGGACTCGCGCACCTTGGCCTGGAGGTCGACCAGGTTGTCGGGGTCCAGGGGGTTGGCCGGGTGGTTGGGGAAGGTGCCGTCCAGCTCGAAGTACAGGGGCAGGATCTCCAGCGGCAGGCTGCCGTCCTGCAGGACCGCCGGGACGGTGTGGCCGCCCATGCCGTTGCCCGCGTCCACGGCGACCGTGAGCGGGCGGACCCCGGACAGGTCCACCAGGTCGCGCAGGTAGGCGGCGTAGCCGGGCAGCAGGTCCTTCTCCGTGACCGAGCCCTCGGGGCCGTCGTGCGGCGGGACCCCCTTCTCGGCCAGGCGCCGGATCTCGTCCAGCCCGGTGTCGGCGCTGATGGGCGCCGCGCCGGCCCGGCACATCTTGATGCCGTTGTACTCGGCGGGGTTGTGGCTGGCGGTGAACATGGCGCCGGGCAGGTCCAGCTGCCCCGAGCCGTAGTACAGCAGGTCGGTGGAGCCGAGGCCGGTGAAGACCACGTCCACGCCCTGGGAGGTGACGCCCTCCCCGAAGGCGGTGGCCAGCTCCGGCGATGAGGGGCGCATGTCGTGTGCGACGACGACCGCGGGGCCGCCGACCACGTGCGCGAAGGCCGCTCCGATGGCGCGGGCGATTCCCGCGTCGAAGGTGTCCGGGATCACCCCGCGCACGTCGTACGCCTTGAAGATGCTTCCGAGATCAGCCACGTCTGCTCCGGCCCAGTCGGTTCTGCTCCAGATTCGGTCCCGCGCGCGAAGCGGGTCCACGCGCGCTACAAAACTAGCAAGCGGTCGCCGCGGCCCCTCAGGGGCACCACCGACGGCGACGGCACGGGTCCGGTCAGTCGCGGGGTCCGCGGGGCGCGCCGGACTCGCCGCGGCCGGGGTCGGAGCGGACCACCCGCAGGTGCCCGCGGCGCAGGGTCTCGGAGCCCTCGCCCACGGCGTCGGGCTCCCGGCGGGCCGGCGGGCGAGCGGCCTCGCGCACGGCGTCGGCGAGAGCCTCCAGGTCGTCGCTCCCGGGGCCGCCGCCCGAGGTCTCCACCGGCAGGCGTACGACCTCCCACCCGCGCGGGGCGGTCAACCGCTCCGCGTGCATGGCGCACAGGTCGTAGCAGTGCGGCTCCACGTAGGCGGCGAGCGGGCCGAGGACGGCCGTCGAGTCCGCGTAGACGTACGTGAGCGTGAATACGGCTGGTTGTCTGCACGCGGTACGGGAGCAGCGTCGAACTGGGCTCACAGCCACTGACTGTATGCCCTTACCGAGGGACACGCCAGCTTCGTGCCATGAACTGGGCCGTTTCGGGTCATGTCCACACCATGGCCACGGCCCCGGCCCCGCACCGCGTCGGCCACCCCGCGCCGCCGCCTCCGGCACGCGTCCACGTTCGGCACGCGTGGGACTACGCGCGGGGCCCGGGATGGCTTAGTCTCGGAGTGTGCGACGAGTGCGCCTTTCCAGTGGCCAACCAGACCGAGTGCGGCGCCGGGACCGCCGCGGCCGAGGCATCCGCGGTCCTCTCGTGCCGTCTGACCTGCCGGTATTCCGTAGCCGAGCGCAGGCCTTCGACGACCTTGTCCTGGACGCGGTCGAACGCCTGGAGCGCCTGTGGGCTCGGGAGCTGGCCAACGTGGACTTCCTCGTCGAGGACGTCCCCCCGATCCCGCTGGGCGACCGGCCCCCCGAGGCGATCCCCTTCTCACGGCTGGACACCGACCCCGCGGGCCGCGCCCGCATCGTGGTCTACCGGCGCCCGGTGGAGATCCGCACCAAGGATCCCGAGGAGATGGCCCTCCTGGTCCACGAGACCGTGGTCGAGGAGGTCGCCAACCTCCTGGGGGTGGAGCCGGAGTCCGTCGACCCCGAGAGCTGATCCGCCCCGCCCCGGCACGTTGAGCCGTCGCCCATCCCGGTGAGGGCCTACGGAACCGCTGGGGCTCGATCCGGGCCGAAGCGGGGAGTGAGGGCGCGCACCGGAGGTGCCGGAGGCCCCGTCTGCCAGGCACCCCAGGCCGAACGGTCCCGCTCACCGTGACGACAGGGGGTTGGTCGGGCCGAAGCGGGATGAACCGCGCCGAAGGCGTCCGTTGAGGGTGGTGACGGGCGACGGTGTGGGCACGAGCGGCGGCCCGAAGAAGGCACGGCGAGGGCGCCGACGGGGGTTCCCGAGGAACGACGGCGTGCACCACAAGGGCAGAAGGTTCCCGTTCTCAAGGCGCCCGAGCGCCCGAGCGCCTAGGGCACGATCCCCACCATGCTGTCCCGGACGACCGGCAGTTCCACCCGCACCGGCGCCGGGTGCACCGGCACGACGCTGAGCGCCTCCCCGGAGCGCAGCACGCGGGCGGCGTACACCGGTCCCGCGGACTCCTCCAGCAGCTCCAGGCGGACCGCGTAGGCGTCCTCCGGGTCGGTCCCCGGCGGACGCTCCCAGGCGTCGTCCTCCGAGCCGAACGCGCGCGTGGTGCCCGCGCCGACCGTGATCTTCACCGCGTCGCCCTGGGTCCCGTGGGCTCCGATCGGTGTGGCGATCATCGACACGTCCGCGTCCACCGCGCCCAGGACCAGCTGTGTCTCGACGTCCTCGGGGACGTTGGCCAGGACGGCGGTCGTGTCGTGGGGGAAGGCCAGCGGTTCGACCGCGGCGGAGTAGGCCGTCTCGACGACGTCGCCGTCGGAGTCCTCGATCTCGGCGAGGACCCCCGCGACCACGGGTCGGTCCGACTCCACGACCACGGTCCCGGGCTCGCCGCCCAGTGCCGTCTCCAGCGTGAGCCACGCCGACGCGGACGGGGCCACGTCGATCACGAGCGGGTCCTCCACCGTGCCGGTGGCCTGCTCCGGTTCGCCCTCGTCCTCGCCCTCGTCCGCTTCGGCGTCCTCGTCGGCGGAGCCCTCGGGACCGACCACGTGGACCCGCACCTCGGCGGGCTCGTCACCCGGCGCGGCCACGTACAGCCGACGGGTGCCCTCGCCGCCGAGCGCTCCGGGGATGACGTGCTCCACACCCGGGTCCGTGGTGGGCGGGACCCAGTCGGTGGCGCCGGAGGAGTGCTCGGCCAACAGGGCGGCTCCCACCCGGCCGGTGCTCGTGCGCACGTGGACGCCGATGGCGGCGGTGTTCCGCACGAGTTCGGTCAGGTCGAGTTCGGTGGACTCCCCCGCGGCCAGGGCGATGCCGCGGCTCTCGGAGGAGTAGGAGGGGCCCTCCAGGGTGAACACGTCCACGCTCACCGTGGCGCGCGAGTCCTCGGGGTTGGCGAGGTGGGCGGTGAGGGAGTCCACCGCCACGTCCTCGGGGTCGTTGCCGCCGGGCAGCGCGAACCAGGTGCCGATGGAGGCCTCAAGGCAGCGGACCTCGGTGACCTCGTCGTCGGACACGGTGACCTGCGCGGCGTCGAGTCCGGCGGCCAGGGCGCCCTCGGCGTGGAGGGCGACGGGGTCGGTCTGCGTCCCCGTGTCGGTGTTCCACAGCAGGCCCGGTTCGGTGAGTTCGTCGCCGAGGGTCCGGCCGTCGTCGCCCGCGCCGTCCGGGCCGCCCGCGCCGCCCGCGCCGTCCGGGCCACCCGCGCCGTCGGCCGCCGACTCGTCGGCGTCCTCGTTCCCGTCCTCGTCCGCGCCGTCCTCGGAATCCCCGCCGTCCTCGGAGCCCTCGGTGTCCCCGTCGTCCCCGGCATCCTCCGCGTCCTCGGAGCCCTCGTCGTCCCGCGCGTCCTCGTCGGTGCCGTCCAGGACCGGCGCGGCCCACAGCGAGCCCACGTCGTCGCGGTCCACCCGGGGCGCGAACGCCCGGATCGAGCTCTCCGCGTCATCGGCGTCCTCGTGCGGGGCCGGGCACACTCGGACGGAGTGGTCCGGGCGGATCGTGCCCGGCTCGCTCTCGCCCAGGACCGCGTTGACCGGCCGGATCACGTACGCGATGCCCAGCATCGTCACCATCGCCAACGCGACCAGCCCGAACAGGGCGAAGCGGTTCTCCACGATCAGTCGCACGGGCTACTCCTCCCCCTCGGTGGTGCCGGGACCGCCGCCGGACCGGCCGCGCCCGTCGTCGCGGCGACGGCCCCGCCGCCGGGTGCCCCGGGTCCCGCGCCGCCGCCCGCCCCCGCGGGTGACGGGCAGCGCGCCGGTCGACACTCCCTCGTCCGGGCCGTCCACGCCGTCCACGCCGTCCAGGACCGTCCGTTCGGACGCCCCGGTCTCGGCACGGGCCGCGCCGGACCGGTCCGACCGGTCCGAGCGCCCCGCCCTGTCCGACCTGGCGCGGCCCGCCCGGGGCCGGCCCGTCCGGGTCCGGCGGCGCGACCGCCGCAGCCCTTCGGGGCGGCGGGGCCTGGGGGCGGGCGTGGACTCGATGAGCCGCGCGTCCTCCTCCGTCCGCACCCCAGGCGCGGCCAGGACCGCCACCACCACGACCAGGACGGCCTGGGTGACCAGCCACGCTGTGTGGACGTGGTCGGTGTGCCACACGCGGACCTGGCCGCCGTCCACGGACAGCTCCCAGGCCTGGTTGCCGTGTTCGGTGGCCACCGGGGCCAGTTCGGTGCCGTCGAGGGTGGCGCGCCATCCGCCGTCGGCGGGCTCGCCCAGCGAGAGCAGCCGCCCGGCGCCGCCGGGAGCGGTCTCGGCGGTGAGGTCGCCCGCCTCGCCCCGCACGGTCAGTGCCTCGGCCCCGGCGCCGTCCTCGGACACGACCCGCAGCGCGCCGCCGGGATCGCTCAGCCGCCACAGCGCGTACCGGTCGGACAGGGACTGGCGTTCCAGTCCGGGAGTCCCGTCGAGGGTGTCGACCATGGTGGTGTCGGAGGGCCCCGCGATGTCGGGGCGCGGGTAGAGCACGTACTGGACGCCGTAGTCGGCCAGGGTGAAGAGCTGGTCGCCGCCCTGCCCCACGGCCAGCTCGGCGACGGCCCGGTCCACGGCCGCGCGGGCCTCCGGGGCGGGCGTGACACGCTCCTCGCCCAACCGCGGTTCCCGCCCGCGCACGATCGTGTAGTCCACGCCGCCGTCCCCGTCCGGGGTCACCACCAGGGTGCGCGGCCGGGTGCCGTCCTCGCTGAGCGTCTCCAGGGCGCCCGGGACGACGGGGACGAAGTCCGCGGTGACCGGTCCGTCCACGCCCTCCCACATCCACAGCGCGGCCGCGGTGACCGGGGTGGCCAGGGCCAGCGCGGCGACACCGAGGGCGAACACGCGTCGGCCGCCCCGCCCGAACCAGCGCCGGAGGAGGCCCGCGTCCGCGCCCTCGCCCCTGGCCATGTCGCCGAACGCGCGGGCGGCGCTGGCCGAGGCCAGCAGGACCGCGGTGGCGGCGAACGCCAGGGCCACGCCCGGCCAGACCGCCGCCGGGGGCCCGCCGAAGTGCGGTTCGACCACGATCCGGCTGGTGAGCACGGCGATGAGGATCCCGAACAGGGCCAGGGTCCATCCGGCGGCGACGAGCATCCGGTTGCGGAGCAGCAGCAGGGAGCACAGGGCGGCCGCCAGGAATCCGGCGGTCACCCAGAACGGCGGGGTGCCGGGGCCGCCCGGGGAGAGCATGAGCGGCTCGTACGGGGCCGCCCCCGGGTCCGAGAGCTCGGGCCGGTGCAGACCCGCCTCCAGCAGCCACAGCGAGGGGTGCAGCAGCAGTTCCAGCGACCACGGCATCAGCAGGACGACCGGCAGAGCCAGGCTGAGCAGGATGCTGACGTGGATGCGGCGCCCCAGGTGGGCGAAGGCGACCGCGACGAGCACACCGGTGGCCGCGCACAGCAGCCACACCATCGGGACGAAGGCGGTGGCCACGGCCAGGGTCAGGCCCAATCCCCAGGCGGCCCGCCGGGAGTGCCGCGGCGGCATCGAGACCACCCGCACCAGCAGGAGGCCGAGCACCGGCAGCAGCGCGTGCACGAGCGCGGTGCCCAGTCGGCCCTGGGCGACCGCACCGGTCGCCATGGGCAGCAGGGCGTAGGCTCCGGCCATCCACAGGCGGGCCGGGCGGTAGCGCAGCACCTCGCGGGCCAGGAGGTAGGCGGTCAGTCCGGCCAGCGGCACGCAGCCGAGAAGGACGACGGTCACCGCCAGCCACGGCTTGCCCAGGGTCAGCGTGGACAGCAGGGCGAGCAGCCCGACGTAGGGCGGGACCGGCGCGTCCGAGCCGAGTCCGCTGTCGGGGTACCCGGACAGGTACAGCGACCACAGGTCGCCCGCCGAGCCCACGACCGGCGGCAGGGCCCCGCCCGCGAGGAGGTCGCCGAACAGCAGGGAGCGCCCGGCGACGAGGGTGACGGCCACCAGGCCCGCGACCAGGAGCGGTCCGGGCCGCAGCAGGACGCGGCGGACGAACCCGTTGCGGTCGTCGGGGGTGTCGTCGTCGCCGCCGGGACCGGGCTCGGCGGTCACGGCCTGGTGCCGGCCGGGGGTGTTGCCCACCGGGTCCCCGGACAGGACGCCGGTGACGGCGTCGTGGAACTGGCGGATCGCCACGCCGCGCGCGAGGAACGGCCGGATGGCGCTGTAGGTGCGGCGGCGGTCGCGGCGGCGCCGGAAGCGCGCGCGGGCCAGGCGGAAGGGCCGCAGGTACACCAGGGTGATCGCCGCGGCCTCGTCCAGCGCGTTGGCGGGCTGCTTGATGAGCAGGTACATCAGCACGCGCAGCAGCGAGCCGAAGGAGTTGCGCAGCAGGGCCGCGACCATTCCGCCGAAGGGCAGGTTCGCCAGGAGCACGAACACGGCGTGGCGCCGGTCGACCCTGCGCGGGTGGTTGCGGGTGGCGGTGATGGGCCGGCGCCGGCGCGCCGAGGCCTCGGCGTGGTAGGCGACCGCGTCGGTGACCAGGATCGCACGCAGGCCGGCGCCGCCCACGCGCCAGCAGAAGTCGATGTCGTCGCGGAAGAGCGGCAGGGCCGGGTCGAAGCCGCCGAGCCGGTCCCACACGTCGCGGCGGACGAGCATCCCGGCGCTGGAGACGGCGAGGACCTGCCGGGTGCCGTCGTGCTGTCCGTGGTCGAACTCGCGCTGTTCCAGACCGGTCTCGCGTCGGCCCGCGCCGTCGATGGTGACGCCGGCCTCGATCAGGAGGCGGCGGTCGAACCAGTCGCGGAGCTTGGGCCCCAGGACGGCGGCGCGCGGGTCCTGGTCCGCGGCGGCCAGCAGGTGGTCGAGGGCGTCCGTCTCCGGGGTGAGGTCGTCGTGGACGAGCCAGATCCATTCGGTGGCGTCGTCGTCGAAGCCGCGCACGGGCGTGGTGGAGCGGGGCAGTTCCAGGGCGGCCCGCACGGCGTCGCCGAAGCCGGTGTCGGCGGGCAGGTCGAGGACGGCGTCGGCGGGCAGGTACTCGGCGAGCGTGGCGGGGCTGCCGTCGGTGCTGCCGGTGTCCGCCGCCACGACGCGTTGGACGGGCCGGGTCTGCGCGCGGACCGCCGCCAAGGTCTCCGGAAGCCAGCGGGCGCCGTCGTGGTTGACGACGACCACGGTGACGACGTGTCGGGCGGAATCCTGGTCAAGCACGGCTGTGGTGGGTTCTCTCCGGGAGGCGGGGTGGGCACCGGTGTCCGGGCCCGTGCGGGTGCCGGCCGCGGAGGCCGGCGGTCGGTGGGCGCGTGAGCGCGCCGGAGGCGGCCCGCGGGGGCGAGCCGGGACCTCACGATACGCCACCCCGCACCATTCGGGACCTATTCGGCGCAGCCGCCCCCGCCCCGGCCATATCGGGCTATTTCCCGCGAGTGGTGCGTTCGACGCAATACGAACGTTCTCCGCGAACACCCCGAACATGAAGAACGCGCGCCCGGACTCACAGCCCGAACGCGCGTCTTCGCGTCAGCTCCTACAGCATGTCCGCCAGGAAATCGAAATCCCCTCCGGCGGCTTTCTTCAGCCTTCGGCGCTCACGCTCGGAGAGTCCCCCCCAGATACCGAAGCGCTCATCGTGCTCCAGTGCGTATTCCAGGCACTCCGCACGTACCTCGCACGACTGGCAGACCTTCTTCGCTTCCCGCGTCGAGCCGCCCTTCTCGGGGAAGAACGCCTCCGGGTCGGTCTGCGCGCACAGGGCACGTTCCTGCCAGCCCAGATCTTCATCCGAGCCGTGCGCCAGCGGGATGACCTCGCTCATGCGCACCTCCTGTTGCCCCCCATAGATGTCCCCGGCCCTTTTCGTCCCCCAGGCCGGGTGGAATCCCACCTTGAAATTACACGTGGCCGCGTGACCGATAGTCAAGCGCCCTGCGTGGTAATCCACTGAATATCATGTAACGAAGCGCCAACGTCGGCTCCGCGATGTCCGTTCTGCGGATTACCACGCAATTCACGGCCTTCCAAGGCAGCGGGAGCGTGGGGCCCCGTGCGGGGTCAGCGCCGCTCTTCTCCGCCGTACCAGCTCTGCTGATCCCCGGTACCGCTCTGTCCCTGCTGGTCAGAGCCGTAGCCGGAACCGGAGCCGTACTGGCCTCCGTAGGATCCGGTCCCCTGGCCGGCCGCGTCGGTACCGTTGTTCTCACCGGAGTTAAAGAATGGTTCAACTCCGCCCTCGGCGGGAGTGTCCTGCGCCTGCCCTCGCTGGTCCGCGCCCTGGTACCAGCCGTACTGGATCGCGTCCTGGGCGGCCTGCTCGCCGGAGTTCGGGGCCGCGTCGGCGGCCTGCTGGCCGCTGTCGTAGGACTGCGGCGCGTACTGGGAGGGGTCGTAGGCCGCCGCGTACTCGCCCTGCTGCTGCGCGGCGGCGTCGGTGCCGTACTGCTGGCCGTAGGCCTGCTGGGCGCCGGTCCCGTACTGCTGGCCGTAGGCCGCCTGCTGCTGCGCGGCGGCGTCCGCACCGAACTGCTGACCGTACGCGGCCTGCTGCTGCGCCGCCGCGTCATAGGCCTGCTGCTGGCCGGAGGCGTCCGCGCCGAACTGCTGGCCGTAGGCGTGCTGGGCACCCGTCCCGTACTGCTGACCGTAGGCCGCCTGCTGCTGCGCGGCCGCGTCATAGGCCTGCTGCTGGCCAGAGGCGTCCGCGCCGAACTGCTGACCGTACGCGGCCTGCTGCTGCGCCGCCGCGTCGTAGGCCTGCTGCTGGCCGGAGGCGTCCACACCGAACTGCTGACCGTAGGCGGCCTGCTGCTGCGCGGCGGCGTCATAGCCCTGCTGCTGGCCGTAGGCCTGCTGGGCGCCGGTCCCGTACTGCTGGGCGTAGGCCTGCTGCTGACCGGTCTGCATCGGGTCGGCACCGGTCTGGGCCGGGTCCGCGGCTGCCGCCTGGCCCTGGTAGCCGGTCTGCGCGGGGTCGGCGGCCGGCTGGACGGGGTAGCCGGGCTGGGCGAAGGACTGCTGGGCTCCCGTCGCGGGCGGGTAGGCCTGCTGCGGGTTGTACTGCGGCTGCTGCGGCTGCTGCGGCCGGGGCACCAGCACGGGGTTGTTGAAGACCTTGAGCAGCACGAAGCCGACCAGGCCGAGCACCGCGCCGTGGCTCAGCGTGGAGAACATGGAGGAGAAGCCGTAGCCGGCGTTCTCGACTCCGATGAAGCCCGTGATCAGGCCGATCAGGGCGAACAGCAGTCCGACACCGACCATGATCATCGCGGTCACCACGACCGGGGCCGCGGCGGCGCGCGACTGCTCGTTCGTCACGACCACGGCGACCGCGGCCGACACCAGCAGGACGATCCACACTCCGTAGAAACCGGCACCCGCCCCGCTCATCGCGGACGCGAACGTCCCGGGGTAGCTGGACCCCGCGATCATGCGGATGAGACTCGCCAGCATGGATGCGCCCGCGGCTCCCAGGAGGATCCAGGCCCCCAGCGGGCGCAGGCGGTCTAGTGATTCGGTGTTCAAGGGAGGTTCCCCTCTGCTGCTTCGCCGTCGCGTCGGTGAAAGCTTGGCATATCGTCGGTCGGTCAGATGAATCGACCGGATCCGGACAGAACCTGGGGACACCGGGCACCGGTCGACAGAATGAGATGGCGGCCGGAGCGGCCGGGTTCACGAGGGCCCGGCGCCAGATCGGTCACACCTGCGTCGCGCGCCCACGGCGGGGCAGACGACCCATACACGCCACCAGCCTGCCAGACTTGGACGCATGCGGATAGTCGTACCGGCCGGCGGTATCGGCGGCGCACGTTTCCTACGCGGCCTCAAGGCGGCGCTGGGAACGGACGCTCCTGCCACCGAAGACCAGACCACAGGCAGCAGCATCACCGTCATCGGCAACACGGGTGACGACATCACCCTGTTCGGGCTGAGGATCTGTCCGGATCTGGACACGGTGATGTACACCCTCGGCGGCGGCATCAACGAGGAACAGGGGTGGGGCCGCACCGACGAGTCCTTCACCGTCAAGGAGGAGCTCGCGGCCTACGGGATGCAGCCCACCTGGTTCGGGCTCGGCGACCGGGACACCGCCACCCACATCGTGCGCGCGCAGATGCTCGCGGCGGGCTACCCGCTCTCCGCGGTGACCGAGGCCCTGTGCGACCGCTGGCGACCGGGCGTGCGCCTCCTGCCCATGACCGACGACCAGGTCGAGACGCACGTGGTCGTCGACGACGGCCAGGGCCGCCGCGCCATCCACTTCCAGGAGTGGTGGATCCGCCACCGCGCCGCCCTGCCCGCCGAGCAGATCGTCAGCGTGGGCGCCGAGTCGGCCAAGCCCGCCCCCGGGGTGCTGGCCGCGATCGCCGAGGCGGACGCGGTCATCCTGCCGCCGTCCAACCCGGTCGTCAGCGTCGGCTCCGTCCTCAACGTCCCCGGGATGCGCGAGGCCATGGTCGGCAAGACCGTGGTGGGCGTCTCACCCATCATCGGCGGAGCCCCCGTCCGCGGCATGGCCGACGCCTGCCTGGCCGCGATCGGCGTGGAGACCTCCGCGGGCGCGGTCGCCGAGCACCTGGGCTCGGACCTGCTCGACGGCTGGCTGGTCGACGAGGCCGACGCGGGGACCGCGGTCGAGGGGATCGAGGTCCGCTCGCGCCCGCTGTACATGACGGGCCCGGAGGAGACCGAGGCGATCGCCCGGGCCGCCGTAGACCTGGCAGTCGAGCTGCGGGGGACGGACCGGTGAGCGCCCGCGTCAGCGTCCGCGGACTGGACGGCATCCCCGAGGTCCGCGAGGGCGACGACCTGGTGGCGCTGGTCGCCGACGCCGTGGCCGCCTCCGGCACCCCGCTGGCCGACGGCGACGTGCTCGTGGTCACCTCCAAGATCGTCAGCAAGGCCGAGGGGCGCTCGCGCCGGATGGACCGCGAGGAGGCCGTCGACGCCGAGACCGTGCGCGTGGTGGCCCGCGCGGGCCGCACCCGGATCGTGCAGACCCGCCACGGGCTGGTGATGGCCGCGGCCGGTGTGGACGCCTCCAACGTCGAACCCGGCACGGTGCTGCTGCTGCCGGAGGACTCCGACGCCTCCGCCCGCGCTCTGCGCGCGGGGCTGCGCGAGCGCCTGGGCGTGCGCGTGGGCGTCATCGTGTCCGACACCTTCGGCCGCCCCTGGCGGGTGGGCCAGACCGACGTGGCCATCGGAGCCGCCGGGGTCGTCCCCGTCCAGGACCTGCGCGGCACCGCCGACGCGCACGGCAACGTGATGGAGGCCACGGTCAACGCGGTCGCCGACGAGATCGCCGGCGCGGGGGAACTGGTCAAGGGCAAGACGAGCGCGGTCCCGGTCGCGGTCGTCAGCGGGCTCGGCGACCTGGTCACCGAGGAGGACGGCCCGGGGGCGGCGGCCCTCGTGCGCCCGGCCGACGCGGACCTGTTCCGGTACGGCTCGCGCGACGTGGTCCCGGCCCGACGCACCGTGCGCTCGTTCACCGACGAGCCGGTCGACCCGGCCGCCGTGCGCCGCGCGGTGGCCACGGCCGTCACGGCGCCCGCGCCGCACCACACCACGCCGTGGCGGTTCGTGCTCGTGGAGTCGGCGCACACGCGCAAGCGGCTGTTGGACGCGATGCTCCAGGCGTGGGTGGCCGACCTGCGGGCCGACGGTTTCTCCGAGGAGGCCATCGCCCGCCGCACCCGGCGCGGCGACGTGCTCCGGGAGGCGCCCTACCTGGTGGTGCCGTTCCTCGTCGCGGACGGCGCCCACCCCTACCCCGACGAGCGCCGGGCCGCGGCCGAGCAGTCGATGTTCCTCGTGGCGATGGGCGCCGGGGTGCAGAACCTGCTGGTGGGGCTGGCCATGGAGGGCCTGGGGTCGGCCTGGATCTCCTCGACGATGTTCTGCGCCGACGTCGTGCGCGAGGTGCTGGACGTCCCGGCCGAGTGGCGGCCCATGGGATCGGTGGCGGTCGGGCACGCGGCCGAGCCGCCCCGGGACCGGCCGCCGCGGGACCCCGAGGACTTCGTCACCGTCCGCTGAGGGGGTAGGGGCGCTTCACGCCGGAAGGGATCGGGTGGGGGTCGGGGCGCTTCACGCCGGAAGGGATCGGGGCGCCTCACGCCGGAAGGGTTCGGGGCGCATCACGCCGGGTCCTTCGTCGTCGCTACTGCCTTGCTCGTTCCTCGCTGGCGGCAGAGACTCCTCCTGCAGGCACCGGCGCGCCCCTCACCCCCCTGCTTTCTTTGGGCCTCCGCTCGTTCCTCGCTTTGGCCCGACCAACCCCCCAGTGGTCCCCAAGAGCGCATCGCTCACGTCCAACCCCCCAGTGGTTCCCGAGAGCACATCGCTCACCTCCAACCCCAAGTAGTACCGGTGAGCGGAACCGCTCACCTCCAACCCCCAGTGGTGCCGGTGAGCGGAACCGCTGACCTTCAACCCCCTCGGGGGAAGACCCGGGAGCGCATCAGCCCCGACCAACCCCCCGTGGTCCCCGAGAGCGCATCGCTCACGTCCACCCCCGTGGTTCCCGTAGCCCCGCGTGTGCCCACCCAACCCCCAGTGGTCCCCAAGAGCACATCGCTCACCTCCAACCCCCAGTAGTGCCGGTGAGCGGAACCGCTCACGCCCACCCCCCAGTGGTGCCGGTGGCCCAGCGTGTGCACGCCCAACCCCCTGTGCCTCATGGCCAGCGGGTGGAAGCCGCGCGACCCGGCCCCCCTCAACCCCAAGGGGTGAGACGTGAGCCGTCCAACCGAGGGAACCCGCAGTGCGGACCTGCACGAACAGGCCTACGTCAGCCCCAGGGGGTGAGAGGTGGCCGTTCAGACTGCGGGGCCACAGGGGGTGTCGCGAGGGGCGCGCCAGTGTTCTGCAGGAGGAGACGGGGCCGCCGGAACGAGCAAGGCAAGTCGACGACGAAGAACGCTGGCTACTCGGCGCCCCGAGCACGGGCCAAAGCGAGGAACGAGCGGAGGCCCCCGGAGACACAGCGCGGAGGCCCCCAGCAAACACACCCCCGAGGAAAAGGGCAACTTTCTTTACCATTTCCGTTGACGGGGCCGGAACACAACTCTAAGGTTTCCTAACAATTAGCGTGGCCTCCGCGCCTCCCCACAACGACGCATCGTCTCCCCGCTCGATGACAGGAGCACGCCCCCCATGCACGAACACCGTCGTACCCCCCGCCGACGCGGCACCGTCGCCGCCCTGATCGGCGCGGGCGCCCTCCTGGCCTCCGCGCTGGTCGCCGGCGCCGGACAGTTCACCCCCTCCCCCACAGAGGTCGAGCCCGTGGCCGACACCGAGACCGCCCAGCAGTCCGCCCCCTGGCTGACCGGCTACTGGCACAACTTCGACAACGGCTCCAACGTCCTCACCCTCGGCGAGGTCCCCAGCGAGTACAACCTGGTCGCCGTCTCCTTCGCCGACAACCACCCCTCGCTCGACGGCGGCATCACGTTCAACCTCGCCAGCGCGGAGCTGGACGGCTACACCGACCAGGCGTTCCGCGACGACATCGCGGCCGTGCAGGCCGAGGGGCGCAAGGTCATCCTCTCGGTCGGCGGCGAACTCGGGCACGTGTCCGTCACCAACGCCACGCAGGCCCGCAACTTCGCCGACACCGCGTTCGCGCTGATGCAGGACTACGGCTTCGACGGCATCGACATCGACCTCGAACACGGCATCGACGCCCAGTACATGAGCAGTGCCCTGCGCGACCTGAGCTCCCAGGCCGGCTCCGACCTGATCCTGACGATGGCGCCGCAGACCATCGACTTCCAGAGCCCGGACCGCGAGTACCCCAAGCTCGCCATGGAGATCTCGGACATCCTGACCATCGTCAACATGCAGTACTACAACTCCGGCACGATGCTGGGCTGCGACGACCAGGTCTACAGCCAGGGCACCGCCGACTTCGTCGCCGCGCTGGCCTGCATCCAGCTGGAGATGGGGCTGAGCCCGGACCAGGTCGGTCTGGGGCTGCCCGCGACCCCCTCCGCGGCCGGCGGCGGGCACATGGCGCCGACCGAGATCGTGCGGGCGCTCGACTGCCTGGAGAGCGGGACCAACTGCGGATCCTTCTCCCCCGAGACCCCCTACGGCCCCATCGGCGGCGTGATGACCTGGTCCGTGAACTGGGACTCCACCAACGGCTACGCCTTCGCCGAGACGATCTCCGCCCGCCTGGGCAGCGGCCCCGGAGAGCCCACGGACGAGCCGACCGATGAGCCCACCGAGGACCCCGTCGACTGCGACGCCCCCGCCTGGGCCTCCGGCTCCGTCTACACCGCCGGTGACACGGTCTCCCACGAGGGCACCGTGTACCGCGCCAAGTGGTGGACGCGCGGCGAGGAGCCCGGCACCACCGGCCAGTGGGGCGTCTGGGAGACCGTCGGCGCCTGCTGACGCCCGGCCGAGCCCCCTTCCCGGCGGCCCGTCACCGCACTCCCGACCGTGACGGGCCGCCACTCCCCCAGGGGCGGGGCGCCGCGACCCTGCGCCCCGCCCTCCCCACCCCGCCCTTCGCCTCCACCCTCGCCGCCGCTCCCCCGTCCCCCACCGACGGGCGCCCCGGCGGGTCCCGCGCGCGTCCCGCGCCGGGGAGGAC